>CAVRLX010000033.1:0-229609 GCA_963721725.1 uncultured Chloroflexia bacterium | reverse complement strand
GTCGATGCGTGCGGGTGACCTCGGCGGCCGCCGTCAGGCCGGCTCGGCGTGAGACGCACGTTGCCATTTTCGAGTTCGATAAGACCACGGGCGCGAAGTCGCGAAAGCCACCAGTCGACCCACCAGCGTCGCCAGCTACGTTGCGCGAGCAACTGCGATTCGGCGACCGCAGGCCGCTCCGGCAAGTGCGGTTCGCTGATTTCGTACAGGGTGCGCAGCAAATGTTCGCGAGCAATGCGGCGAGTCAATTGCAACTCGGCGTAGGCGTTCGACAAAATGCCGCGCTCCGGGGCGAACAACATCGAAAACACAAAGAACGATGCGGCCGACAAAACGATGAGTGGTCCGGGAGGGTATTTGGTGTTATCGAACAGCTCGACGCCCAGCCATTGCTTCGGCAACGGAGAGCTGAGAAAAGTGCCGATCACACCCGCGGCCGCGCCGGCGATTGCGGCGATCGCCAACAGTCGGCCCAGGCGGTTCGACCAGAAGCGGGCCGACGAGCCGGGCAGAATGATCAGCGCCGCCATCAGGATCACTCCGCAGATTGGCAAGCCCACGATCGTCACAACGGCCAGCGTGCCCATCATGGCCAGATCGAGCGCCAGCGTCGGCCAGCCTTGCGCTGCCGCGAAATCCGTGTCGAACGACAGGAGTTTGAACTCCT
The DNA here is from genome assembly GCA_963721725.1 of uncultured Chloroflexia bacterium. GTDB lineage: Bacteria > Chloroflexota > Anaerolineae > Caldilineales > Caldilineaceae > RI-153. Next base: position 228,942 of record CAVRLX010000033.1, on the reverse strand, counting down.
TGTACAAAAACATAACGATTCCCAGGCAGATCAGCGCGACAACGGCAATCACTTGCACATCGCGCCGGCCGATGCCGGCCGCTTCGCCGAGCAAATACGAGTTGAGGCCGGCCGGGTATCCGGTCGTTTGCCGTCTGCGCCACGGAGAGCAGCACGATGCCGGCGCCGAAGAACGTGCTGAGCATGATGCCGATGGCGGCGTCTTCCTTGGTGCGGGTCCAGCGGACGACGAGCGTCATCAGGATGGCCGCCAGTCCGCTCGCCGAGGGCGCCGATCGAGAGGCCGAGGAGATTGCGATTGTGCATGATCAGAAACGCGATGCAAACGCCGGGGAGCGACGCGTGGGCGAGCATGTCGCCGACGAGCGAGCGGCGACGCAGCACGGCGAACGTGCCGGCGATGCCGGCCGCGCCGCCGAGGAGCGCGGTGCCGATCGTCACCTTGTCGCTGAGGGAAAGGCCGGTCATCGAACGGGTTCGCGGTTGCGCATCGCTTCGGCCGCTTCGTCGAGAATCGTCAGCCGGCCGCCGTAGGTCTTCTGCATGTTCTCCGGCGTGAACGTGTCTCCGTGGGGCCGCAGGCGACGAGCCGCATGTTGAGCAGGATCACGTAGTCGAAATAATCGCGGACGGTTTGCAGATCGTGATGAACGACGAACACCGTTTTGCCGGCGGAGCGCAGCGTCTGCAGCAGATCGACGATCGCCGATTCGGTCGCGGCGTCGACGCCGGCGAACGGTTCGTCCAGGAAGTAGACCTGGGCCTCCTCGGCCAGCGCGCGGGCGAGGAACACGCGCTGCTGCTGGCCGCCGGAGAGTTGGCGAATCTGCCGGCTGGCGAAGTCGCGCATGCCGACTTGTTCGAGGCAGCGGTTGGCGAGTTCTCGTTCCTCGCGGCCCGGGCGGCGGAACCAGCCGAGCCGGCCGTAGGTGCCCATCAGCACCACGTCGCGCACGGTGACCGGGAAATCCCAGTCGACGGTTTCGCGCTGCGGGACGTAGCCGACGAGGTGTCGCTGGTCCTGGTAGGGTCGGCCGTAGATTTCGACCTTGCCGCTGGCGAGCGGCACCAGGCCGAGGACCGCTTTGATGAGCGTCGTCTTGCCGGCGCCGTTGGGGCCGATGACGCCGACGAGCTTGCCTTCGGGGACTTGCGAGGTCGACGTCCCACAGCACCGGCTTGCGGTGGTAGGCGACGGTCATGTCGTGGATTTCGAGGGCGGGAGCGGACGCGGTTGGGCTGGAGCGTGCGGCGATTGTGTGTCAGGTTCGGCGAGCATGGGGCCGGGTTGATTGAAGATTCGGCCTGGCGGCCGACGAGAATGAGGAGCATCCATTTACTTCAAGGCGGAAACGATCGTGTCGACGTTGGCTTTGATCATGCCGACGTAGTTGTCGGCGCCGGAACCCGCGGGGCCGAGGGCGTCGGCGTAAAGGACGTACTCGTCGCCTGGCTTCGGGCCGATGTTGACTTCGTGCCCCGCCTTGCGACACGGCTCGATCAACGCTTCGACAATCTGCGGTGCGGCTGCCGATTCGACGAACACGGCTTTGATTTTTCGATCGACCAGGAATTGGACCACTTCCTCCATGCGGCCGATCGTAACCTCGTCTTCCGTACTGACGCCCTTGAGCGGCATCGACGTCAGGCCGTAAGCATGGCAGAAATAATTGAACGCGTCGTGTACAGTCACGAGTGCGCGCTGGGCTTCGGGAATGGTTTCCAATTGCTCGCGGCAATACGCGTCCGCTTCGTCGAGCTGCTTGAGGTATGCTTCGGCGTTCTTCTCATACAGCTCGCGGTGCGATGCATCTTTCTCGCCCAACACTTTGGCGACATACTTCACGCACTCGGCCCACAGCTTTGGATCGTGCCATACGTGCGGGTCGTAGTAGCCTTCGAACTCGGGCGGCTTGCGAAGTTTCGGATTGTTCTCGTCGACGAGCGATTGCGTTACCGCGAACGTCGGCTTGCGCTTGGCCATCGTTTCGAACATGTCGGCCATGCGGCCTTCGAGGTGCAGGCCGTTGTAGAAAATCATGTCGGCGTCGTGCAGCCGCTCAACGTCGGCCGTCGACGCGCGGTAGAGATGCGGATCGACGCCCGGGCCCATGAGCCCGATCACGTTCAACCGCTTGCCGCCCAGGTTGCGGAGGATGTCCGCGACGGGGCCGGTCGTGCAAACGACGTCGATCGTGTCCTTATTAGTTTCCTTGGCGGTTTTGGTCTGGCTGGTGCAGCCTGCAAGAATGCTAAGTCCCACAAGGAGGGCACATGCACAAAATAATCGTTGACGTAACATAGTAAACCGTTTGGAGTTAGTGATGCCAAGCGACTCGTTTTCCACTTACGGCGAGACCCGTCGGGAGGTGACTTTTTGACTAATCAAAATTCTTGGCGGAATGGGCCCGGATGTCAAGCTGAACCGGCCGGCTCGGTTTGGAATTCTCGGCGTCGCCACGCAAGTGACGACCGCTTTGAGCGATGTGACCGGCACATCGCCGAGAACAGGTGCCGCAGTACGCGGGAAGCCGGCCTCGATGGACGTAAGTCGTTGCGCCATCACAAGAAAATTTGACGACGGAGTTGGCACGCGGTACAGTTACAAGACGGATTTTTCGGACATTTCTCGTCTTTGCGTGACGGTGCGGCCACCGATGGGCGTCAGCTACTTCAAACGCTTCCGGATGGAGTTGGACTTGCGCGGCAAGCGCATTCGCGCCGGTGTTTGTACCGTCCGGTTATCGGCTGGTGCCGTGGGATCCGGAGTTGTTGGCCGAGCATGCGGCAGCAAAGTATCAGAGCTTTCGCGACGAGATCGATGCCGACATTTTCAATTGCCTGGCTGAGCTCGAAGGCTGCCAGCGCTTGATGCAAGAGATTATCTCTCAAGGACGGCTTCTTACCCGAGGCGACCTGGTTGGCCGTATACTCGCATGCTGGTGAGGTCGAGTGTTGCGGAACGATTCAAGGCATTCGCGCGACGCCCAAATACGGCGCGATCCAGAACGTCGGCATCACGCCGTTGCATCGGGGGCGCGGTGTGGGCACGGCGCTGCTGACCGCGGCGCTTGCCGGTTTTCAACAGGTCGGTTTGTCGCGGGCCTATCTGGAAGTGACCGCTCAGAACGATCGGGCCGTGCAGCTCTACAAGCGGCTCGGGTTCCGGCGCACGAAGACGCTGTTCAAGGCGGTGGAACTCGCCTATTCTTGAGACGCTCGTTGCCACACTCGTGTGGGAACGCACGATTTCGAAGTCTGGCGTTGTCGTTTGCATCGAAGACGGAAAGTTGAGTACTCGTGTCGACTGAAATCTTTTCGCACAAATTGGCCAATGGCATGGTGCTGATCGGCGAGCCGATCGCGTTCGTGGAGTCGGCGGCGTTTACGTTTTTGTTGCCGGCCGGGTGTTCTCACGATCCGGCTGGCGGTGCCGGGCTGGCTTCGTTGACCAATGAGATGATGCTCCGCGGCGCCGGGCCACGCGATAGCCGGACGTGGGTTTCGGATCTTGAGAACTTGGGCGTCGAGCGGGGCGAATCGGTGGGCGTAGCGCAAGCCACGTTTCACGGCGCGACGCTTCGCGACAACTTGGCGCCTGGCCTGGGGCTGTTTGCCGATATGCTTCGCCGGCCGCACTTGCCGGCCGATCAGCTCGACGCGGGTCGCAGCGCTTGTTTGCAAGAGCTGCGCGCGATCGACGATGAGCCGAGCCATAAACTGATGATCGAACTGCGCCGGCGGCAGTATCCGGATCCATGGGGGCGTTCCAGTCATGGTGAAGAAGCGCCGTTACGCAAAGCCAAGATCGGCGATGTGCGGAAGTTTCACGAGACGCATTACGGGCCGAGCGACACGATCATGGCGGTTGCCGGCAATTTCGATTGGAAGCGTTTGTGCGATCTCGTGGAGCAATTGTTCGGCGATTGGGAGCCGAACGATGTCGCGGAGCCGAGCGAGACGAACGGTCGGCCCGAGGGCAATTATATTCCCTTCGAATCAAATCAGTCGCACGTCGGAATCGCTTACCCGACGATTCCGTACAAGCATCCGGACTACTTTCAAGCGTGGGCCGCGGTGGGCGTGCTTTCGAGCGGCTCCAGCTCGCGGCTGTTCACGGAAGTTCGCGAGAAACGTGGATTGTGTTACACGGTTTATGCGTCGCTGCACACGCAACGCGATCGGGCCAGCGTGTTGTGCTATGCGGGCACCACGGCAGAGCGGGCGCAAGAGACGCTAGATGTCACCGTGAGCGAGTTGAAGCGGCTCGGGCAAGGCATCGAGCAGAGCGAGTTGAATCGGCTGAAGGCGCGGATCAAAAGCTCGCTCATTATGCAGCAGGAGTCGACGCAGCGCGCAGCGGAGCGTTGGCTCGCGATTGGTATCACTTGGGGCGGGTGCGAACGCTGGACGAAGTCGGGGCGATGGTGGATGCGTTGTCGGCAGAGAGTATTAATGCGTTTTTGCAAAAGAATCCGCCAAGTGAATTGTTGGTGGTGACGTTGGGATCTGAACCGTTGAAGATACCGGAATTGAAATGAAGCGAGCCGGGGCGTCCTCGCCCCCGAGTGTTTGTGCTTCAGACACGGGGGCGGGGACGCCCCGGCTCGCTATTGATAGGAGATAAATCTTTTGGAATTTCGAAGTCATCGGCTGGATAACGGACTCGAAATCGTCGCCGAAGTGAACGAGGACGCGTATTCGATGAGCGTGGCGTTCATCGTGCGGACCGGCTCGCGCGACGAAACGGATGAAGTGGCGGGCGTGAGCCACTTTTTAGAGCACATGTGCTTCAAGGGCACGCCGCGACGTTCAGGCCGATGATGTGAACCGCGAGTTCGACGAGATCGGCGCCCATTACAACGCATTCACGAGCGAGGAGTGTCCCTACCTCCAGAAATCGGAGCACTGGCTCTGTTGGGTGGAATAACTCGTCAGTGTTAATGCCACAGCGACGCAGCACCGCATGAATGCGCGCCAACAACTCGCGCATATCGAATGGTTTGCATACGTAGTCATCTGCGCCTGATGTGAAGGCCGTAATCTTGTTCTGGAGTTCGGAACGCGCGGTCAAGAAAATAATCGGAATCGCTCGATAGAGTGGATTCATACGCAAGTGGTGGCAGACTTCTACACCGTCCATATTGGGCATAGAAATATCTAACAAAATCAAATCAGGTAGCCGGGCTTTGATTTGGCGCAGTGCATCAAACCCGTCATAGGCTACGCTAACTGTATATTTCTGAAAGTGTAGCCCTTCCGTAACCGCCCACGTTAGATCTTTTTCATCGTCTACTACAAGAATATGAGGCATTGAGAAACGACCAATCTAGGTGATCTAATAAATTATACGAAGCAGTGCCACAAAGGAACATGTTCTGCTTTTTGAAAAATGTCATTGTGTGCGGCTGTGCAGTGTAAAATCGTCAATGGCAGCAGAGTCCGGTTAGTAGCCTACTGGCTAGACTTGCTCTCTGCTTGCCAGGGCCATGTGCGCAATGTGCCGAACATCGTCCAGATTGAATGGCTTGGCAATAAAGCCCATGTAGGGTTTCTCTACAAATTCCTGCTTGATTTCAGTATCATTCGCATAGTAGTACCCAGAGATCATGATGATCGCGACCTGGAGATTTATCTCCCTGAGCCTTGCCGCCAGTTGCAGGCCGTCCATGTCCGGTAATTTCACATCAACAAACGCCAGGGGAAAATTGTGTTGTTTCAAGCATTCTAGCGCCATACAGGCATTGAGTGCTGTAACAACGCCATAGCCAGCCGCGTTCCAAGGTATGCTCCAGTGCCCACAGCATATCGGGTTCATCGTCGACAATGAGTATAAATTTTTTTTCAATCTTCATACGATGCCTTCTCCTACGGGCAACGAAACTGTAAATGTGCTGCCCCGCCCGATCTGGCTATTTACCGTAATACGTCCATGATGCTGTTTGACAATGGTATAGCTGATCGATAGCCCTAATCCCACTCCTTTCCCCAAAGGCATTGTGGTGAAGAATGGATCGAAGATATGTTCTATATGCTGTGCACTAATTCCGCGACCCGTGTCGCAGAAGTCAATCAATATCTTTTTGTCGCTGACGCGGGTGGTCACCGTCAGTTGACCACCCCCCGGCATGGCGTTGATGGCGTTAAGCACCAAATTTGTGAAAACTTGCTGTAATAAGTTCTCGTTGCCAAACACGGAGGGTAAATCATCTTCCAAATATTGATGGATTTCGATTTGGCGCGAAGTGGCCTCATTCGCCATAAGATCCAATGTATGACTGACAATTTCGTTGATGGACTGTGAAAGCAGGTGATCGTGGATGCTCAAATCCTGGGCAGGGCGGGCAAATTTGAGTAGATTTTCGACGGTGGCTGAGGCGTTTTGTACGGCATTGTAGATTTTGGTCGACGCTGTGCGTACGAAGGTGACATCTTCGGGATGCTCTTGGAGCAATTGGGCGGCAGCCGAACAGATCCCCAAAGGATTACGAATTTCATGGGCAATGCCGCCAGCCATTACACCCAAAGAGGCCATTTTGTCTGACTGAAAAAGTTGGGCTTGCATCCCACGATATTCGGTCAGGTCCCGGCCAAAGGCCACAAAACTAAAGACAGCATTTTTGTCATTATGCATTACGGCGAGAGACCAAGCCACGCACAATGTCTTGCCGGATTTGGTCATCAGGTTCGCCTCTAGATTGTCTCGCTTCTTTCCACTACGCGCCATTTCCCATAACAGGGTTTGCAGTGTCTCGCGATTTTCAGGTGTACATATATCGGCCAGAGGTAACCCCTGCACCGCCGCGTGGTCATATCCCGTCAATTCTTCGGCTGTGCGATTCCACGTAAGGATGATACCGTTTGGATCCATAGATACAACGATATCGTTGGCGCTTTCAACCACACTCGCTAAATGGCGCTCGGCACGTCGCACCTCTTCGCCCAGACGTACCCTCTCTGTAATATCCTCCATCAGCAGCATCACATAATCTACCTGACCGTTGCTCTCATCTGGAATCGGTGTGAGCCGGTAGAAATAGATGCGGGTGGACAATCCTGGCGCTCGGTAGGTCATTTCTCCATCATCGGCGCGTCCTGTGACAAAGACCTTGCGCACTCGTTCTTCCAACCGTGTATATGCTAATAGAACAGGCGAGAAGACAGCACTCAATTCCTCGCCTATAGTAGAGTCCTGGTTGCGATGCGACTTCTCTAAAAAATTTCGGTTGGCAGAGACAACGTGTAGCCCCCGATCCAAAAGCAGAACAGAGGCAGGAATGCTGGCTAAGATTCCCTCATATAGCTGTTGATAGAGGTTAGAAAGAGGCTCAAGCATAAACATCACATCTTTCTGGAACAGAAGTAAAGCTGGTACCAATCCTATTATTTATCTTTATTCCACTATACCACGCGCTGGTTTATATATCACGCGCTGGTTTAAACTGGGCAGAAAGTTTCAAACCATGCTCGGATGGACCATGCCTTTGCCTTTACATGTGTTACAGGATAAGACACTATCTCGAAAGTGGTGATCGGATTCTTGCCCACTGCCGTTGCAACTGGGGCAAATGATAGCATCCGCTGGCACAGTGACCTGTCCTGCGCCGTTGCAACTCATACAGACCAAGCGAGAGTGGGGATGAACGCCGCTCCCCCGACAATAGGCACACTTGGCAATCGGAAGCACCAGTAGCCGTGTGCCGCTGCCGCTGCACACCTGGCAGGTGGACAAAGACGAAAGCAATTCAAACTGATCTTTGCCTTTGCCTTTGCAAAAAGCACAGGGGACTTCTACAGTATCCGCAGTCATGAGTTCTTTGCGCTTCTCATTCATGATTATTCTCCATTGTATAGTAGGGCCTACGCCGTTGCTGGCAAGCGAGATTCCAGTTTGTCCAATCGGTCGCGCAACAGTTGATTCTCCGCTTGGAGTTCGTGGGCATGAGACGAGAGCGCTGGATCACTCTTCCACCAGTTAATGCCAATCTCCTGTGCTTTGTCGACCGAGGCTACTAATAGCCGGATCTTAATATTTAACAGTTCCACATCGGCCAGCGAGATCGTAATATCGCCGGCGATGACAATGCCTTTATCCAACACTCGTTCCAGAATGTCGGCCAGGCCCGAAGTTTGTACAGAATGGGTAATCGCCCTATTTTCAGACATGTGAATCGTCTCCTATGGGGAGCGTGCGGTTCTTCTATACTCCGCAGCCGCACACAAGGGCATTTTTCAAAGAGCAAAAAACGTTCCTTTGTGGCGCTGCTTACTATATAAGATCGCCCAATGGCCCCAGATTTATATTGAGGTCTTCGTCGGTAAGACCAAAAATTTCTTTGAATTCATCCATTTTTGCCTCCATGCGTAGAAAGGCCATGCCCAACCGTTCGGTCTCCTCGTCGGTCAAGGAACCACCTTCCATGCGCCGGATGGCCTGCCTCTCGAGCAAACGGCGCAATAGATCGATAAGCGTCAGCACCAACCGCGCCAGCCCGTTTTCCAGGTGCTCCGGGTCAGCGTTAATGCGTTTGGGAATGGTATTCTCAATTTTTTTGATCTCCGCTGCAAACAAGTCGAGGGCCTCAATCTCGCCCTGGACTCGGTCCGCTTGTACTCGGTCCGCTTGTACTTGGTTCACCATCACTCGCTCTCTCCTGTGTATGGGCCGTTTCAATGAAGCAGACAAGACGATTGGTATTTTAACGATTTACCGCCCACGATTGACAAAATGATAGGCAGGCCAGGGGCCATTGGATAGAAACGACAGATTCGGATACGCCAGTCGCAGCGATTCAATGTGGCTGTGGAAGATATCTACCAAATTCTTCTCAATTAAATAAGCGGCACTGAGCAGCATACGCTCGCTTTGGAGAATCTGCATCTGAACATCTGCGGCCAGGGATTGCAATCGTTCGTTTAGTTCCGCAGCCAATTCATTGCCTTTGGTTTGGATTTCGTCTTTACGTCTCTGCTCTGCTGCCAGCATTTGAAGATAGATTTTGCCCGATCCGCTCAGCGGTGTGCTGCCATCCTCGCCTTGGACCATTTCAATTTTGTACACAGGACGAGGCGCTGGTTCATTGGTCTCGGTTGGCATGGGCGGGATCCAAATCACACGCAAACCCATTTCAACGCGACCGGCTACGTGGGCCAAATCTGCCTCAAATGCTTCCCGACGCCTGGACAACAGATCCATCACCCGTGCCGCATCCACCAGAATTGTGCCAAAGCGCACGGGTAGCGTCGGCCCGCGCTCCATCATGGCTTCAATGATATGCTCGTGTCGCCATACGTCGTCTTCCGTCGCAGCCGGGATAGACTCTAGGTGGGTGGGATACCAAGCGCTGACAAGGGCAGCCAGTTCACCCTGTACAATCATTTGCAGTGGGGCATCGCGCAGACCCGGCCCGGCCTCATCCAGCGCTGCCTGAGATGTCGTCTCCGCATGGACAATTGCATACAGGTAACAGTTGCTCGTGTGCAAGGCTCCAGTTGTGCGGGGGGGATGTTCTGAATGAGACACTCGCCCCGACCCATTTTGTGTATCTCTCATGTTGAATTCCACAAATCGACTTCTTCCATGCGCTGCATACGCTCCACCGAACAGAGCAAAACGCGCAAACCTAGGTAGATCAAATCAATGTCCGCAACGGAAATGGTCACATCGCCAGCGATCACGACGCCCTTCTCCAGAACACGGTCTAAGAGTTCTAAAAGGGCCACATCTTTATGGCGAATGGCTATACCTGTACTCATTGATCACCTCCTGGGTCGTTCATATCCATCTCGACAAAGTTATAGGCCGGCCAGGGGCCGCTTAATTCATAACGGATACCCGCCTTGCCATAGGCATCGCCCAAGGCGGCCAGTTCCACCGCGAAACGCATGGAATTCCTGCACAGCCACCAGATAGGCAGCATTGAGTACCATACCTGGCGGGTTGGCGTGCAGGGCCAGGCTGGTTTCTGCCGTCGCTTTGCCCGATAAACGGGTATGGCTCTCCTCAACAATCGCCGCCACCAGATCGTCGGCTTTGGCGGCGACCAAGTTATCCAACTTCTTTTGCAGCAAAAACGCGCCTCCGGCAGACATGCCAGCAATGCGACGCTGTAATACCCACAGCGTCGCATCCTTCTCCACACCAAGCAGCCGTGTAAACGCCTCATTCCCCGGCTCCGCATCTGGGCTGAGGATGGCCGCCTGTAATCGAGCGTAGGTCACAAATAGCTTGACGCCCCACTCTTGTTGATCGCGCAGGCGCTCCATCTCGGCCACAAGTGACGGTTCGTAGGCTGTCGGCGTGCTGCGCACAGCTGCCTCGTCACGATAGATCGTACTAAAGCGCAGGGGGATCACAGGCTCGCCCGTCGCCACAAGCGCATCTAACACCTGCTGGTGCGCCCGCACATGGAGATCGATCCAAACCGGATCTTGCAGGCCACTTTCCAGCGCAGCTTGCGTGAATTTTTCGGCCCGCACTTGGCTGACGATGGCCTGCACAGCATTGATCGTCAGCGCATAAGTTGACCAGCCTGGGTCGATGCCAGGGATGGAGGGTATCTCCATCCCTGGCGCCGGGAGGATGGCATAAACGCAGATCGGCGCATCCCCCGCTAGCGTTAGATCCACGGCTAGGTCACCCAGCGCGCGTGACTCATCCATCTTCACGTTCAATCTCCAATTGCGAGCGGCGGTGGCGCCCCAACCGGTGATAGCTTAATAAATTGGCGTCGGCATCTAATATCACCTCATAGACGCCCAGGATGTCCTGAGTGTCGGGCGTCATTTGCAGTTCCAGCATATCTGCATGAACCATCCATTGTTCGCCATCTTTGCGGACCGAAGAAATGCTCTCCAACTGCAATCCAATTGTGGCCGTAATTTCACTTTTTGCTACTTGAATCAATTCGCTTGTTTTCATGACGTGCCTCCTAATAGTTGTTGACGTTTGTAATCTCGGACTTCTTGTAGACGGATTAACAACAATGCTTCTTCTGCCTCGAATGCTTCTTCGCTCATTTCGCCCAAATCAAGACGTAGCTCCAACTCTTGCAAAGCGATGCGAATGGGCATGTCATCGTAATAGACGTTTTCGGCTCGCTCGGCGATCTTCTGGGCCGCCCATACCGTGGCGTCCAGTGGTCCCATCACAGGGAAGGTAAGCAATCTGAGCAGAATGTTCATGGCTTTTTATTCCATGAGATGGTCACATTGATGAAATTGTAGGGGGGGACAGGACCAACCAACCGGAAGAGAATCCGCTGGCCCATCTTTTCGTCCAGCGCCAGCACTGCCGCTTCCAACTCGGGTAGCCTCTTTTGTTCCACCAAAAAGGCCGCGTTGACGATCATACGGTCTCCGATAACGGCATTGCACTTCTCTTCACACGTAAAGGGACGCAGCGCCTCTAAAATCGTCCACTCTTCATCCTGGCGTTTTTTATTCAGAGCCTTCTCAACCCGCTCGCCCAGATGGATGCGTTCGTAATGGGTTTCCTCCTCCGACCGCCCTTGCAGGGCATCGCGCAGGCGGCGAATGCCTGAGTTTTCAGCCAGAATCTCTTCAAAGACAATGCCATCGTACCAGATCGCCTTCAACCCCATCTCGACCTTGCCCACCATCTCGTCAAGCAGCGATTGAAACTCATCATACCGATCATGCAGCAATTGCGAGACCATCTCTATGTCGGGCGAAACTGTGTTGAAGCGGACGGGCAGAATCGAGTAGCGCTCCATCGCCTCTTCCTGCACGCGGGTGTGAGTCATCATATTGCGCCGGCTGCTGTCATACTCCATCAGGGGAGACGTGCTGACAAATGCGCCCAGATCTTGATAATGCAAACTCGTCACCGGATCTCCCCGGTCGCCCATGCCGCGATCGGTAAACGTCTGGGGCGTGTTCCCCCGGAAGAAACCGTAGACATATTGATATTCGGACTCATTCAGCTTTTTCATCTCTGTCAGTCTCCTATCTCTAATTTGTTAACTGGTCAACTCTGAAGAACGACACAGATTGACCAGCAATGCGCCGTTCACCGCCGCGGGAGAGAAGTCACAGCGAAATTCGTTTTCAGGCAGATCCGAACCGTCTGCACGCTTGGGCGGTTGCGCCAACGCCTGATATTGCACGGCATGACACTGACGTAATAACTGGTTGGCTTCGTTAATCTCGGAGAACTGCTCCGCCGCCATCGGGTTATCCTGCGCTGCGTCGGGATGATATTGGCGGGCCAGACGCATAAAGGCAGCCCGGATCTCATCCGCCGTGACCGCTTCACCAATCTCCAAGAGTTCACGCGCCCATGTAACATCCTTTGCACTGATTTTGAGAACTTCCACCGTGCTGAAACTGTGGGCAGGCAGCGGTCCGATAATCTTAAAATCGAGTTGGCCGCCCAGGCGGGCATCCAACGCTTCGATGCGCTGATCAAACTCGGCTTGCTTATTGCTGGAGAGCAGAAAGGCCAGATTTGCCACCACTTGCTCGTTGAGATTCAAGTTAATCTCCATGTCGTCAACCACATCGCGCAAGCTCTCCAAAATTTGTTGCTGATAAGCCTCTTTGCGGGCATTTAGCCCCGCCATCACAATTTGGCCGACGACGATCTGCAACTGTTGTACCTCGGCAGGTGTCCGCCCCACCGCTGCCGCTCGCAACTCCACCACTGTCGGTTCCTGGGCAATCTCTGCCAAAATGCGCTCTGGTTGCCAAGTTGCCACCACCTCTACCTCGACTTTCCCCGTCAGCGTCTGGAACGCATCCTCAAAGGCGCTGCATGATTGGGCCAACAACCCCTTTACACTTTCCGCCGACAAGAGCGTCCCGAATTTGACGGGCAAAAGCACAGCCGCCCGCGGCATCATGCTCTCTGTCACCCGCTGATGGTGGGCCAATACTTGTACCAGGGCCGACTTGGAGAGGTGACCGTAGTCTTTGTACTTGCTTTCGCTGACAATCGCCGTTACCCCGTTGTGCGAAAGCAACTGGACCGGGAAGCCGTTGACGCCAACGATGTCAAGCCCCGCCCCCATTGCACTATTTGTGGGAACAATCCCGTATAAATGTTTCATGTTATATCGTGGCTCCTCTTGTCATGGCCTGGGCAAAATGCTGGGCCGTAATCTTCAAATCAATTTCAGAAGTGCTTTCAGGCTGCCCCTTTTGCGAATTTAGAACTTCCCGAATGGCATTCATAGCCGCCCGCTGGCAGACACTTTCAATATCCGCGCCGCTCATGCCCGTGGACGAAGCCGCCATCAGATCCAAATCGACATCATCGGCCAGAGGCTTGTTACGTGTATGCACGGCAAAAATCTGCCGACGTGCCGCCAGATCGGGGGCCGGGAACTCGAAGATCTGGTCGAAGCGACCCGCTCGCAACAGCGCCGGATCTAAAATGTCCAGGCGATTGGTAGCCGCCAAGACCACCACCTCTTTCAGCGCCTCAATGCCGTCCAGTTCGGTCAACAACTGGCTCAGCACCCGGTCGGTGACATCGTTGCTGCCACTGCCGCGCCGCGGTGCCAGGGCGTCGATCTCGTCGAAAAAGATAATACAAGGGTGGGCCAGTTTAGCCTTGCGGAAGACTTCCCGCACGCCACGTTCGCTTTCGCCCACATATTTATTGAGCAGCGCCGGTCCTTTGACCGAGATAAAGTTGGCCTCGCTCTCGCTGGCGACAGCTTTGGCTAAAAGCGTTTTGCCCACGCCGGGCGGGCCGGCGAGTAGAATGCCTTTGGGGGGCCGAGTTCCAGCCTGGGTAAACAGATGGGCGTATTTCAACGGCCATTCAATGCTTTCGCGCAGGGCATCTTTGACTTCGTCCAGCCCGCCCACCTCGTCCCATTTCACATTGGGAATTTCCGTGAAAACCTCGCGAATGGCCGACGGTTCCACCTCGGCCAGGGCGCTGAGGAAATGATCCATGGTGACTTCCAGCGCGTAGAGCTGCTCATAGGGAATCTGTGCCGAGGCAAAGTCAATGGTCGGCATGATGCCGCGCAGTGCTGTCATGGCCGCTTCTCGGCAGAGCGCTTCCAGATCTGCGCCCACAAAGCCGTGGGTGATGGCCCCAAGCCGCTCCAACGAGACATTATCGGCCAGGGGCATGCCGCGGCTGTGAATCTCTAAAATTTCCAGCCGTCCCCGCTGATCGGGGATGCCGATGGTGATCTCGCGGTCGAAACGGCCAGGTCGGCGCAGGGCCGGGTCCAGGGTATTGGGGATATTGGTTGCCCCAATCACAATGACATTGCCGCGGCCCTTTAGCCCATCCATCAACGAGAGCAACTGGGCCACCACGCGCTTCTCCACCTGTTTGTCGCCGCTGGTCTCTTCGCGCTTGGGGGCAATGGCGTCGATTTCGTCCAAGAAGATAATGCTGGGAGCGCGCTTTTCGGCCTCGTCGAAGATATCGCGCAGATGCTTCTCCGATTCGCCATAGAATTTGTGGATCACTTCTGGCCCTGCCACAGTGATGAAGTGGGCGTTGGTTTCATTGGCCACGGCCCGCGCGATCAACGTCTTCCCACAACCGGGGGGGCCGTTTAACAGAACGCCCTTGGGGGCATCAATGCCCAGCCGCTCGAAGACTTCGGGGTATTTCAAAGGCAGTTCGATCATCTCGCGGATGCGCTGGATCTCCCGATGCAGGCCGCCAATATCCTCATAGGTGAACTCGACAGGCTTGCGCTCTTCGCTCCCTTCGTTCTGCAAATTGATCTTCGTGCCATCGCCCACCATGACCACGCCCTGGGGCGAAACTGCGCTAACCCGAAAATCCTGTGCGCCCGTGCCCAACAGATCGACACGCACCCGATCCCCAGCGATCATCGGGCGACCTTCCATTAAACGACCGATGTATTGGGCATGACCGCGACCGGGGGACTTGCGTCCTCCGCTGAGGGGTGTGAGCGTAATCGCACGTGCCAGTTGATAGTTACAGCGCTGCACAGTCACCGACAGATCCAGCCCGGCTCCGGTATTTTCCCGGGTAATGCCATCGATCTGGATAATGCCTTTGCCACGTTCCGGTAAATAGCTGGGCATGGCTCTGGCAACGGTGCTTTTCTCGCCCTGAATGCGGATCACATCACCGATACTGGCGTCAAGGCGTTCCAGATCGAGCGGGTCCAGGCGGACGATGCCCCGGCTGGCATCTTTGGCCTGGGCTTCGGCCACACGGAGGGAGATAGTGGGCTGCGTTTTTGTCGGATCATCCTTTTTCATGAATCACGGATTCCTTATTTATCGCTAGTGGCGATCTGATAATTGAGGTGAATCGATCTCTGTGCCAGACTGGTGGACAGCAATCCCAGCAGCCTTCGTCCCCGATCCGCCATTTCCTGTGCTGATGCCGTGGGAGACAACTGGACATAAGATTTGCATACGGACCGAAAGAGCGTACCAACCGCCGGGTCCAGAGACGGGAAAACTTTTTCGTATAACTGCGCCAGCAGCTCATCCGCTGCGGCCTGGAACCCCTGGCGTTGGAAAGAAGCAATCTCCATCGCCAGCATGAGGTGTCCCTGCAAATCGCCGATCAAGGCGAGGGCATTGGCGCCGGTCTGGCTCAGGCGACCTGCTGCCACCGTGGCAGATAGTTGCTCCTGAAGCAGGGGACGATAGCGCAGGCCAATCTCCAAATTGCGCACATTCTGTCGGTTCAGGTGCAACAACGGCTGAACAAAGCCGGCGGCGAGGGCAATTTCGTTGGTAAAGACCTCGCGGGGTCCCACCAAACAGAGCAGCCTTGCCAACTTGCCAATTTGGGCCTGGGCCCGGCCAGCCCACTCTGCGGCCTGTGCGGGGGTGTTCGCCCACGGCGTCGTCGGCGTCAGCGCCAGCTTTAGTTGAAGTTGACGCACGGCCACAGATTCAGCCAGGGGATGCGCGTGTTCGTGGGCCAGTAAACCCTGAATCGCCAGTGGATCTCCCCAGTAGCCCGCCGCTATCATGGCCTCTTGATTGATGAAGACATGGGCTGCCGTCGGTGCAGCCAGATCGTAAACGTTGACTACAGGCCGTTTGAGCAGATCTTCATCGCCCCCATCCGGCTGGCTGCCCTGCGGTGTTCGCCCCAACGCCTGCAATTGTCCTTGCAAGGCTGTCATATCCGTCAGCACAAAGAGTGTGACAATCCGATGGGGCCATTTGGCTTCTTGGGCCAACCGACGTACCACCTGGCATTCGGCTTCAATCAGGGGCAAGACACCCTCTTCGATGTCTGCAAGCACGCGCAACTCCACCCCTTCCAGTCGATGCAAGCTCAAATGTTTAATGATGCGTTTTGGGGTCGAGTGGCTGGCTGTAGACATAATGGACTAGGCCTTGCGTAGGCGAACCTCAAGCACGCCGTTGTTATAAACGGTGTTCAGATCTTCATTGCTCACCGGGGCGGGCAAGAGGACTTCTTTGGCATATTTGCGTTTGCCGTTGGTGGCAATCGCCAACACGTCGCCTTGCACAGAAACCACGATCTCTTCGGTTGACACGCCGGGCAACTCGCCCACCACCAAGATGGTCTCGCCTTCGTCGAAAACATCAACCAGAGGTTCGCGTATCTCGGTTACCGTTGGCCCGTCGTCGGTTTCACGCACGTTGCCGAAAGACTCAACACGCGGGAGGCCACCCAGCCCTGATCGGACGGTGAAGCCATAGACGGCGCGCACATCCTCGCCCTTGGCCTTGCCCAGGTCAATCTCGCCGGTGCGGCTGGTGATGGTTTCGCCCGCTTCACTCAGCGCCGAAATCAGATCGACCAGATTGCCAATCCCCTTGAACAGTCCACCCATCCCCATATCAATACGGATATTTGATTCTACTTTTGGCGTTTGCCCATCGTCTGCTTGACGTTCGTTCTTCTTTTCTGTCATGGTGCTCTCCTGATTCACTACATTGTAGGAAAATGTGCCGTGTCCACTCTGGTTATTCTTTACTCATTACTCTTTAGGCTTACTATGCCCAGTGGCTTATTTACGCCGGGCTGTCGTAGCCGCTCTACTAAAGAAGCGCTCTTTTTTCAGTCGCCGATAGGCGTGCTTGATCTGTTCCGTCTGTTGCAGACGCGGCCACCGATCTTGGGCTGATCCTGTGTTGGTTGGGATCGAGCGCATGGTGCGAATATGGCGACTGGTGCGCAGCGTCTGGCTGGTGGAAATCGGAATCATGAGACTCTCCTTTGGGTGATCAGCGCCGGGTCGGTGTGGCTTTTGAGCGCTGAAGCATCAATACTCGATAGAGACTATCTCGAACGCGCCCTCAGAATGGCGGCCCCGTTTGCCCTTGGGCGTAGAAACCGTCTCCGATTCTGCCTCGTTTTCCTGGGAGACAACGCGCAAACCATCACGCACAATCGCCAGCAAAGATTCGCGGTAGCCGGCGATTTCAGCCACACGGCTCTGGATGCGCTCCAGGTTGGCAATCACAATATTGGCTTCCCGTTCCAGCCGATCCACCTCTCGATCCAACCATGCGATCTCGCTCAGGCGTTGGGCATGGGTGGCCGGGACCGAGCGATCCGTCATTTTCTGCCCCAGCAATACGTCACGCAATCCGCGCACTCGTGCTGCCCCGCGTGATCCTTTTTGGCTCGTCGCATATTCCTTACTGGATACCACATCCTGTATGCCTCTAGGACGCATGGCCCGCTCCTTTTTCTAACATGTGAACAATAGGGACGATTCGACTCTGCGCTCTCATAGGGCGACGGCCTCGGGAACCAGCATTTCTTGGGCGGGCTTGGCCGGTTTCACAGGCTCCGCAACGTAAAGGTTGGCAAAGCGCTTATCCGTCACACTGCTATGGCCGTTTGCGCCTGTCCCCGCACAATGATGCTCAATCAAATCGACAATCATTTTGCGCTGGCCGACATAGCGCTCATCGCTGGGCGCAACAAACGCCGCTTTGCCGCCCAAAATATCCAGACAAGCCTGCAAGAAAAATGAGTTGTCCACCGTGGGGCGCTGGTTCTGATCCGCCATGATGCTGGCTAACATGATGCAGGCACGCAGGGTTGGGATCTGCTGATAGGACCCAGATTCACGGCTATCGCGCACAATCCCCACAATCCGGGCCGCATCTTCTCGGCTCAGGCCAGAGCGTGCCGACGTGATCTCCACTTCCGTGGCGTTGTCGAAGAAATCCATATCAATCGTCACCATACGGTCGGCCAGGGCATCCTGGCTGGCGTGGGTGCCGGCATACTCTTCCGGGTTGCTGGTGAAGAGCACGGTAAAATCGGGATGAACTTTGATATAGCCCGCGCCCCGTGTAGAGTTGGGGAGAATGAGGATGCGCTCTTCCAGCACAGAAAGCAGGATGTTGTTGGCTTCCGGGCGGGAACGTGTGAACTCATCGTAGATCAGCGTAAACCCCTCGCGGCAGGCCACCGAGAGCCGATGATCGACCCAACGCTGCACCATATCCTCTTCGGTCTTGTGGACGGTGTGAATGAAGTTATCCACCACTCGCTTATAGGTGTAGCCAAAGCGGCCGCCGGTGAGGTCGGAGGTGTTGAATTCATCGTCACCGGCGATCAAGACGACAGGCCGCCCAATGCGATTGGCGACATGCAGTGCCATCGTCGTTTTGCCAGCACCCGCGGGACCGCGAAAATGCACGGGATAGCCTGAATTGATATAGGCCATGGCGCGTTCGGCAATGCCTTCGACAAAGGATGTCCCCACAAAATCATCACTGGGGCGCAAGTTCAAATAGGTTGGGGTAGGCTGGGTATTGCTTTGTGTCGTAACGGGCATAACGATTTCTTCTCCTAAATAGGGGTATGTTCCCACCAACGACGCCGGGCGGCTTCATACGCGATGGGGTCCGATTGCCAAGCCAGCACCTGAGCGAAGATGCGAGCGAAGCCTTCCTGGGCTTCTTTCCATTGATTTGTGTTGAACAGGTTGCCCACAGAGAGTGGCGTAGCATCGCTGAAATTTTGGAACAGGTGTAACGTCATTTCCCGCTCGAAACCTGTGGTGTGGTCCGTGATCATGCCCGAAACCAGATAGCCCACGATGACGCCGAACACAAGTGCATAGCGATTCTGCAAGCCCAAACGATAGGCCCCGCCAACCGTCAGAAAGGTGATCATGTGGTTCAACCCGCTACTATCCCCCTGAAATTCGTTCTGATTATCCCGGTAGATAGCCAGGGCGTCTCGATAGGAAAGGGGCGGGTGTTCGTGCCAGTGACGGGGCGGCAAAAAAGAGACATTAAAATCGGACAATGTAAACGGGCCGATGTCGCCGATCTGCTGGAAGGCAAGCCGCAACTTCTCCCACAGATCGCCAAAGACCACTTCGGCAACAGAGACATCCGGCTGGATCACAATCTCTGGGTGTGCCCCGTCGCGCAAGATCAGGCGACATTCAATACCTTCCAACGCCTGCACCTCGGGCGGAAGCGTAATTTCGATGCTGCCGCTGGTGCGACCCGCAGACCGAACTTTGCGATTGATTGATAACATAAAGTGCTCCACATAACGCTCAACCACTCTGAGCGAGGCGTCCGGGAGAAATCCGGTCGGGCGAGATAGACGTCAATACTGTCGGCCTGGCTACCGATATAACCCAAGTGGCAAAGGTAGCACACCGTCTAGCAGATAGTCTGGGTAAAAAATAACGGGTAGCTACTCACCCTCCCGGAGGTTTGCCTGACCTGCCAGCGAACTTCCGGGAGGGTGAATAGTTACTCTTTGCTGCTTAATTGTTTGGCCTGTGCGATCCAGTCTTCCAAATTGGCAAGGCGAGTAATGGTTGGGCCGGCAATTGCACCTATCTCATCACTATTCATCTTGGCCAGTTGTGCAAACGTCGTGATCCCAGCCGCTTCAAACTTCTTTTGGGTAATGGGACCAATTCCGCTGATCACCGTGAGATCATCAGGGAGGCTAGCCACCGGTGTCGGTGCTTTTTCCTCATCTTCAATCACCACCTTGGCAGGCGTGGGCGCTGCTGCCGGTACGCGGCCTATCTCTCACTGGCCTGCATCGTCTCGCTGGCCTGCATCGTCTCGCTGGCTGGCTGTTCGGCAGGCTGGCTGCGATCATTGCGATCATTAGAAAGGATGGAGGAGACCATACGCCAAGCCGTGGCTGCCCCCATATTATCTGTGCGGATTTCGCCCAACAGGGCCGAAATCCCTGATCGTAGTTCGTTGGTGTCCGCCGCCAGCGTCGCTCGATCCGTCGTCAGCGTCTCGTTTAAAGCATCCGCCATAGCACGATGGGAAGTTTGTACATGCCCGCGAAACTGTGCTGTATTGGCTGCCAGTTCAGCAACCTGCTGCGCCACGCTCTCACGCTCAGCACGCAGAGTCTCGCGTAAGTTCTGAGACATAGCATCGTGGGCAGCCTGATTATTACGGCGAAAGGTCGCCGTTTCTGTCGTCATCTGGGTGCGTTCGGCGGCCATGTGCTCATTCAAAGCGTGGGACATGGCGGCGTGGGCAGCCTGGGTGGCACTAAGAAAAGCGGTATGCTCTGCACTCATTCTGGCTTGCTCTGCAACCCGCGCAGCCCGTTCGGCAACCAGTTGCTGATTGAGCGCCTGGCTCATAGCGGCGTGGGCGGTCTGGGTGGCGCTGCGAAAAGCCGCCGTCTCTGTGCTCATTTGGCTTTTCTCGGTTGAGCGTTTAACTCGTTCTGCGGCCATCTGTGCATTCATCGCTTTGGCGACAGTCGTATGTTCAGCCTGTACAGCTGTGCGAAAGGCAGTCGTATTCGCGCGTATCGCCGAAACTGCACTCTTGCGTTCGCTGCGGTCGTTCGACAACTGCTCGACCAAATCGCGCATTGTGTCCGTTCGACTCATAGCTCCTCCTTTCGAGAATCCAGATCCGAGACCTAGAGAGATAAAACACCAGAGAGATTGTGCGAATCACACTCCTACACTGGTGTTAATATCCCTCCAGATTCGGTCATGTGCTTAGTCTAGGCGGGGGAAGCGGCGGCAGCGGTAAGGCCAACAGCCTCGGCGTACTTGAGGAAGGTATCCACACCAGCCACAACTACACGAGCTTCGATAGCCAGCAATTCAATGCCGACCAAAGAGACGCGTACCCACGCATCAATCACAATACCCTTGTCCAAGATGCGGTCGATAACTTCTGCCAGACTTGTCGAGCCAATCGTTTTTTCAACAGCCATTTCAAATCTCCTTAAACATATGATGGGAAGTTGGTTAATCACAAGACCCTGTGTACTTCTGAGCCTTGTTTATGATGATAGCAGCAATTACAGAATCGTAGGGTGAGGGTAGGCGTAGGCTTGCGTGTGTCTTGCGTTAGTAAGCTAATATTCATGAAGAGCCAGCGCGTTTCTGCGCGACATTGGGCCGCTAATAACAAAAAGCCGCCGTATCGGCTAAAATCCTAGGGCCTAGAGGCGCTTTTTGCTGTTAGCAGCGGGTTTTAACCTGCTGCCAAATCGAAATGTCTCAATTACACCCGGCAAAATCAAGCGGCTTGGCACAACCATCGCCCGCCGTTACAATAGACATGTCAGGTTTCAGAAAACCTGACATGTCTATTGTAACCATCTCTACCACCCGCGAAGGACGCTTGATGCAACCCAACCCTTCGCAGCGCCCTTCCCTTGTGCCTGGCCTCGCCTACACCTGGGGCGAACTGCTCAAAATTGCGCTGCTCTTGACCGTGCCGCCGTGGGGGCTGTTGGCCCTGCTCATGCTCACGCACACCATCCAGACCCCGGCGACGCCTTTTGCCTGGCTGGGTTTGGGATTGGCAGGCGTGGTGGGCTGGGGTGCGATTTCTACAATCGTCCCCGCCACGCGTGAGATGTTGCGCCCGCGCGAACAGACCGCCGTCGCGCCCCTACTCAGCGGGCCAGCCGTGGAGGTAGCCCTGGCGCCCCCGGCTGCCGACTATCGGCGCTTTGCCGCTGCCGCCGCCCCTCGTCTCTTTGGGCGCGGCCCGTTTCTGGCCGAACTCGTCCATGACCTCTGCCGGCCAGCCCACCACCGCCCGCTGGCCCTCACCGCGCTGCAAGGGCTGCCCGGCATTGGCAAAACCGCCCTGGCCCTGAACGTGATCCACGCCGAGCAGGTCATCGCCACCTTTCCCGATGGGCAATTCTGGATTGCGCTAGGGCCGCAGCCTGATCTGCGCCTGATCCTCGTACAGTTGATTGAAGCCTTGGGCGGCTCTGCCGAAAAGCTCACCCCCGACCAATCAACCGCCCTGCTAAACGCGCTGTTGGCGGGCAAACGGCTGCTCTTGGTGTTGGATGATGTGTGGCAGACTGACCATGCCCGCCCCTTTTTGGAGGGCTGTGCCCTGCCCACCCGCGTTCTCTTCACCACCCGCCATGCCCAACTGGCCGATGACCTCAACGCCGATACCCGCGCCGTGTGGACATTGGCCGCGCAGCCTTCGCTTGCGGTGCTGGCCGTGGCCGGGACCCATGCCCAAGCCGCTGTCGACGCCGACACCGAGGCTGCTCGCACGCTGGCCGAGCGCGTGGGCCATCTGCCCCTGGCCCTGGAAGTGGCCGGGCGCTATCTCAACAGCCTGGCGCGGGCCGATGGCCCACGCCGCGCCATTACCACCTTGTTGGCCGAGTTAGATCAGGAAGAAAGCCGCGTCCTGCGCCTGCGCGCCGCCGATCCCCGCCCAGGGCTGGACGATGCCCAGCCCTCGTTAGAGGCCGTGCTGGCCCTGAGTTATCAACACCATCTGCCCGATGCCGAGAGCCGCCGCGCCTTTCGCACGCTGGCCGTCTTTGGCGCACAGCCGCGCAGCTTTGATCTGCCCGCCCTCTTGGCTGTGTGGCAGGGAAGCGGCCCACAGCCCACCACGGGCCTGACCCAGTGGCGGTTGACCCTGGCCGACGCCGGGCTGCTCCATGCCGCCCACGCCGATCCGTCTGCCGCCCCCGCTACATGCTGCACCAGATTGTGGCGGCGTTTGCAGCGGCCCGCCTGGCCGAAAGCGAGAACGAACAAACCGCCGCCACCCTGGCCCATGCCCGCCATTACGCCGCACTGGTTGACAGCGCAAATGACATGATTACCTCTGCGTCTCTGTTAGAGGGGTTGGCCTGGCTGGATCGGGAGATGGAACAGATCCGAGCGCGCAATTGGCTGGGCCAGCCGCCAGACCAGCACCGACGCCCGGCGTGTGCTGCGCGATCTCGTGCTGCCCCTGGGCAACTATGCCATGACAAGGAATTTGTACAGCGACTATGCAGCGTGGCTGGAGGCCGCCCTGGAGGCATGTCGCGCGCTCGTGGATCAGGCGGGCGAAGCCAACGTGCTGCGTGCGCAGGGGGACGTGCTGGCGTTTTTGAAAGAGACGAGCGAAGCGTTGGAGAAGTACGAGTCGGCGCTGGCGCTCTTCCGCACGGTGGGCGATAGACTGGGCGAAGCCAACGTGCTGCGTGCGCAGGGGGACGTGCTGGCGTTTCTGGACCAGCGAAGCGAAGCGTTGGAGAAGTACGAGTCGGCGCTGGCGCTCTTCCGCACGGTGGGCGCTCGACTGGGCGAAGCCAACGTGCTGCGTGCGCAGGGGGACGTGCTGGCGTTTTTGAAAGAGACGAGCGAAGCGTTGGAGAAGTACGAGTCGGCGCTGGCGCTCTACCGCACGGTGGGCGCTCGACTGGGCGAAGCCAACGTGCTCAAGGCGCAGGGGGACGTGCTGGCGTTTTTGAACCAGACGAAGCGAAGCGTTGGAGAAGTACGAGTCGGCGCTGGCGCTCTTCCGCACGGTGGGCGATAGACTGGGCGAAGCCAACGTGCTGCGTGCGCAGGGGGACGTGCTGGCGTTTTTGAAAGAGACGAGCGAAGCGTTGGAGAAGTACGAGTCGGCGCTGGCGCTCTTCCGCACGGTGGGCGATAGACTGGGCGAAGCCAACGTGCTGCGTGCGCAGGGGGACGTGCTGGCGTTTTTGAACCAGACGAAGCGAAGCGTTGGAGAAGTACGAGTCGGCGCTGGCGCTCTTCCGCACGGTGGGCGCTCGACTGGGCGAAGCCAACGTGCTGCAGGCGCAGGGGGACGTGCTGGCGTTTTTGGACCAGCGAAGCGAAGCGTTGGAGAAGTACGAGTCGGCGCTGGCGCTCTTCCGCACGGTGGGCGCTCGACTGGGCGAAGCCAACGTGCTCCAGGCGCAGGGGGACTGCCATCTTAAACGACGGTGAGGTGGAACGAGGATTGGCATTGCTTGACCAAGCGTGCGCCACCTCTACCTGGCTATCGGTGATCGGGCTGGTCTCGCCAATGTCGGCATTGTGCTGGCGCGCTATGCCGCCGCCCAAAATGATCTGGCCGCCGCTGTTGCGTATTTGCAACCTGCCGCCGATTTCTGGCTTGCAATCAGACCATCCATCTGGATCCACAATTTCAGTCCAGATCGACGCCTGGAAAGCGCAACTGTCTGAACCGAATTGACATTAACTTGCCCCATCCCCGCCCATCCCCTACAATGTGGCAGCAGCCCCTCACCCCCCGGCCCCTCTCCCCGCTGTGGAGATGGTGTGCTCCCGTGGGCAGTTGACGGTCAGCCAGGGCATCGGCTCGCCTGTCCACCGGGGAGAGGGGAGGCAGAGGCCCCCTCACCATTCACCATTCACCATTCACCATTTACCCATGACCCAATCTCCCGATCTCCCAATCTCCCAATCTCTCGATCACCCCACCGTCATCGGCATCGACCTGGGCACAACCAACTCGGCCCTGGCCTATGTGGATTTGGCCGACACGGCGCGGGCCATTCAGCTTTTCCCGGTGGCCCAGAGCGTGGCTGCTGGGGAAGTCGCCCCGCGCCCGCTGCTGCCCTCGTTTCTCTACCTGCCCGGCGGCTATGATCTGCCCGCCGGGGCCACAGCCCTGCCCTGGGCTGCGGATCGCCCCTTCAGCGTGGGCGAGTTTGCCCGCGAACAGGGCGCACGCGTCCCCGGTCGGCTGGTGGCCTCGGCCAAATCGTGGCTGGCCCACGGCGGCGTCGACCGCGGCGCGCCCATTCTGCCCTGGGGCGCCAAAGAGGACGTGGGCGCGTCTCGCCGGTGGAGGCCAGCCGCCGCTATCTCGGTCACCTGCTGGAGGCGTGGAATCACACCTTAGGCACAACCGACGAAAGCCGCCTGCAGGAGCAACTCATCGTCCTCACCGTGCCCGCCTCGTTTGACGAAGTGGCGCGCGAACTTACCGTGCAAGCGGCCCACGCCGCGGGTATGCGCCGTGTGGTGCTGTTGGAGGAACCACTGGCGGCCTTCTATGCCTGGCTGGCCGCCCACGAAGCCACCTGGCAGCAGGGCATGGCCGACGGTCAGACGATCCTGGTCTGTGATGTGGGCGGCGGCACCGCCGATTTTTCCGTGTTGGGCGTGCGCCAGGGCGAAGCGGGCCTGCGTTTTGATCGGTTGGCCGTGGGCGATCATCTGCTCTTGGGCGGCGACAACATGGACATCACCCTGGCCCGCCACATGGAGATCCAACTCATGGGCGAGGCGGGCAAACTGGACAGCGGACGCTGGCAAGGGCTGGTCTATCAATGTCGCCGGGCCAAAGAGCGCTTGCTGGCCCACCCCGCCGAAGAGGTCACCATTACGCTGGTGGGCGTAGGCGGTGGCCTCATCGGCGGCACACGCAGCGGCAAACTCAGCGGCGCCACCGTGGCCCAGCTTATCGTCGATGGCTTCTTTCCCCATGTGCCGCCCGACGCCGCCCCCCAGGCCGCGCGCCGCCGTGGTCTCACCGAGTTGGGTCTGCCCTATGTGCAAGACCCGGCCATCACCCGCCACCTGGCGGCGTTTTGGGCGCGCTATGCCGATTTCTTGCGCGGCGAGACCGGACGCGCCGCGGTCTATCCCGATTTTGTGCTTTTCAACGGCGGCACGCTGATCCCGGCGGCCATCCGTCAACGCATTCTGGCCGTGGTGGGCGAGTGGTTCGCCGCCGAGGCTGGCCCAAACTGGCAACCCACCGAACTTGAATCGCCTAATTTGGAGTTAGCCGTGGCCCTGGGCGCGGCCTATTATGGCCGGGTGCGCCTGGGCGAAGGCGTGCGCGTGGGCAGCGGCAGCCCGCGCGCCTATTACGTGGGCGTCTCGGCAGAGGGAGGCACGGAAACCGCCGTCTGCCTGATTCCGCGGGGCACCGAAGAGGGCTTTGAAACCGAACTGGCGCAGCCTACGTTTCAGTTGCTCACCAACCAACCGGTCAGCTTCCGCCTCTTTAGCTCCAGCACCCGCCTGGGCGACGGATTGGGCGAAGTGGTGAAATTGCCGCCCGACGAGATCAGCGAATTGCCGCCCATCCGCACGGTGTTGCGCTATGGCAAGGGCGCGGTGGGCAAGATCCCCGTGCGCATCGGCGTGCATCTCAGCGAGATTGGCACGCTGGCCCTCTGGCTCCATGCTGTGGAAAGCGATCACCGCTGGCAGTTGGCCTTTGATCTGCGTAGCAGCGCCGACGGCGTGGAAGCGCAGCCCGGCGAGATCCTCGACCACGGGCTGATCGAAGCGGCCCAGGCCGAGGTCACCGCCACCTATGCCGGGGACGCAGATCCCGGCTCGTTGCGCGAGCGCATTGAAACCGCCACCGGCATTGCCAAAGATCGCTGGCCCACCTCGCTGATCCGCCAACTGGCCGACACTTTTATCGAAGGGACCGACGGGCGCGCCCGTTCCGCCGCCCACGAGGCGCGCTGGCTCAACCTGCTGGGCTTCTGCCTGCGCCCCGGCTATGGTGATCCGGTGGACGAGTGGCGCATCAAGCAACTGTGGCGGCTACACTTTAGTGGGCTGGACCATCCGCGTGATGCCAACGCCCGTCACGAGTGGTGGATCCTGTGGCGACGCGTGGCGGGTGGTCTTTCGGCTGGTCAACAGGCGCAGATGTACCATCAGTTACGTCTCTATTTGCAGCCCGCCAACCAGCGCAAAGCGCCCAAAAACAACTTTCCCAAACACATTAGCAACGCCGAAACCCAGGAGATCTGGATGGCGCTGGCGAACTTTGAGCGGCTGCCCGTGGCCGAAAAACTCGGTCTGGGTCGGCAACTGTTGGGCGAAATGGGCGATTCTCCCGACGCCAAGCTGCTGTGGGCGCTGAGCCGCCTGGGTGCGCGCACGCCCGTCTACGGCCCGCTGGATCGCACTCTCCCCGCCGAGGAGGTGGCAACCTGGGTGACGAAATTGCTCAAACGCAAACTGGATCACAACACCACCACGGCCACGGCGTTGGTCTTGCTGGCCCGCCGCACCGGGGATCGCACGCGGGATCTGCCCGAAGCCGTGCGCGCCGAGGTTGCCCGTTGGCTGGGCGAAATGCGTAAACCGGAGCGCTTTTTGGAAATTTTGACCGATCCCGCCGCCACCCTCAGCGAAGCCGAGGAAAGCTGGGTCTTTGGCGAAGCGCTGCCCACCGGGTTGGTGCTCTTTCAAACCACAGAGAGCACAGCGGAGAGCACGCAGAGGCAGTGAGTTTAGGAGCGCAACAGGAGAAATTCGCTGGCGGTGAGAATTTGAACATCTTTGTACTGTTTCATAGCACGCAGATGTTTATCGCCGCTGATGACGATAGACGCTTCACCGACCAGCGCGCATTCAATGACCACATCATCATCGGGATCGTCAGAGACGATACGGAGCGTACCCGGAGCAGTTACAAACTGGGAGATGGCGCGGATCTCTTCGGTGGCTTGCCAAGCACGATCTTCACGAAAGGCAAATTTGGTTTGTAACTTTTCGGCGAACTCATCAAGAATCTGTGCACATGTAATTGACTGAATGATTCCTGCACGTGCCAGCGCCACACAGCGAAACGGCGCACCGGTGAGAGAAAGTAGGGCTGAGATAAGGATATTCGTGTCAAACACCACACGCGTGATCATACATCTGGCTCATGAAGGAGCGTGTCAATCAAATCTTCCCGCTCTTTTTCTGTTAATCTATCCCAATCCAGCCCACGATTGGTGGCAATAGGTTTAGCGCGTTCGCTTGCGTAGATGGAGAGACCGATCCAGACAGGCCACTCTTCTTGCATCAGTTGCTGTAAAAGCCAGGAGCGGCGCTCGTCGGGCAATTGGCGTACTAGATCCAACACCTGTTCATCGTCTAGTGTAAGGGTCACCATAAATGATACCTCCTAAAATGAGTGCGTAACAGAACAGTCATTGGGTAAATTTACCGCAAAGGCGTACAGACCGCAAAGCGCAGATTAGAACAGGGTGCATCTCAAAAGGGTAAGACGTCGACATTCCGGGAATGGAGCACAAGCGGACTGTGTACAGAGCGGTCGTATGCTCCATTCCCGGAATGCTCGCCCGCTTTACCTTTTCTCCCTTTGCGTCCTTCGCGCCTTTGCGGTAAATTTCTCCTCTCTGCTCTGTGTAATTTTCCGAGGAAACCATGAAACGATCCGACTGTATCAAAGCGCTCTACCCCGAACTGGGCGACAAACTGGTGGTGACGATTATGGGCGCGTGTGCCCAGGAACTCTATGACCTGGGCCACTGTGAGAACTTCTTTTATTTGCAGCACGCCATGGGGCTGGCCTCGTCGATTGGGCTGGGGCTGGCGCTGAACTTGCCTCACGAGAAGATCGTCGTGCTGGACGGCGACGGCTCGCTGCTCATGAACCTGGGCACGCTCACCACGCTGGCCCGCTATCGCCCGCGCAACTTTATCCATATTGTTTTCGACAACGGCAGCCTGCTCTCCACAGGCGGCTTTGCCTCGCACACCACCGCTGGCATCACCCACCTGGGCAGGATCGCCGAGGGCGCGGGCATTCCCCACGTGGCCTCAGTCAGCACCCTGTATGACTTTGTCGAAGCCGCCGCCGATGCCTTTGAGCGCGACGATCTCAGCCTGATCCATGCCCGCGTGGACGCTGTCGGCCCGGATCATTACGGCATGGATTTGAAATTACCGGAAAACGCGTTTCGCTTTGAGCGCCATATTCGTGAAAAACGTAATGCGTGAAACGTCTTGCGTATTCTGCGACACGCAACACGCCAGAACCTATCTCTTCTTTCAAAACTTGCACCCCAAGGACAACCCCATGACAGACGCTCCTTCGCTGCTTTCCCAACTGGTCAACGCGCTGGAGACCGGCGCGATTGATGTCATTGATCTGTCCCAGCCGCTCTCGCCAGAGACGCCGGTCATCGATCTGCCGCCGATCTTTGCGCCGTCACCGGGGCTGAGCGTGGAGCAAATCTCGCGCTATAACGACGCCGGCCCCGCGTGGTATTGGAACACCATCACCCTGGGCGAACATACGGGAACCCACTTTGACGCCCCCGCGCATTGGATCACGGGCAAAGATCTGCCCCAAAACACCACAGACACCATCCCGGCCCAGCGCTTTGTGGGCGCGGCCTGTGTGATTGATGTCAGCGCCAAGGTGTCTGAAAACGAAGATTATGTGCTCACCGTGGAGGACATTGAAGCCTGGGAAGCCGATCACGGCTTGATCCCGGCGGGGGCGTGGTTGCTGTTGCGCACCGATTGGAGCAAACGCCAGGGCAGCGATGCCTTCCTCAACGCTCGTGAGGATGGCGCACATTCGCCGGGATTCACCCCCGCTGCGCTGCGGCTGCTGGTTGAGCGTGGTGTGTTGGGCGTGGGCGTGGAGACTGTGGGCACCGACGCCGGACAGGCCGCCACCTTTGATCCGCCCTTCCCCGCCCACAACATTATGCAAGGCTCCGGGCGCTTTGGCCTGGCCAGCCTTGCCAATCTGGATCTGCTGCCGCCGATGGGGGCGGTGGTGATTGCGGCCCCGCTTAAAATTGTCGAAGGATCAGGCAGTCCTGTGCGCGTGCTGGCACTAGTGGCGAGGTAATCCATGCACCTCGGCTTCATCGGCATGTCAGGCGCGGGCAAGAGCTATTGGGGCGCGCAATTGGCCGACGCTGGCTTCACGGTGCTGCACTGCGATGATCTGATTGCGGCGCGGCTGCGTGTCGAATTGGGGCAGCCGTTGCTCACGCTCAACGATGTGGGCGATTGGATGGGGCTGCCCTATGAGGATGGCTACCGGGCACGCGAGGAAACCTATCTGGCCCACGAGCGCGCTGTCATGACCGAGATCGCCGAACTGCTGGCCCACCCCGATAGTAACCGTCGGCGCTTTGTGGTGGACATGACCGGCAGCGCCGTCTATATGCCCGCGGCGCTGCTGGCCGCGCTGCGTCAACATCTCGTCGTGGTCTATTTTGCCGTCTCCGCGCAAGTTCACGCCCAGATGTTGCGGGCCTACACCGCCGCGCCGCGGCCTGTGATCTGGCAAGGCCGCTATCAGCCCCTCCCCGGCGAATCGCCCACCGAAACCCTGGCCCGCTGCTATCCGTACTTGATCAGTACGCGTGAAACCTTGTACGAAGCCCTGTGCGACGTCAAACTCGACTATCATCATCACCGCCAGCCCGGCCTCTCCCCCGACGCCTTTTTACATCTTATTGAGCAGCGGCCATAAGCCAGCCGTGTACTCTGTGCATCAGCGCTGTCTCTCCAGAATAGGACGAACCCCATGAGCCATCTCAACTTTTCGGAACTTGAAGCGCGCACGGCGGCCGCGCTCTTTGAACGCATCTTCCCCGCCGATGCCGAAACGCCGGGCGCAACCGAGGTCGGCGTGCTGGCCTATGTGGATGGGGCGCTGGCCGGGGCTTGCCGCGATCTCGCGCGAACCCTATCGGCTGGGGCTGGCCGCGCTGGATCGGGCCGCCCATACGCTCCACGGCGCGGCCTTTGCCGACTGCCCCGCCGCAGCCCAGGATGATCTGATCCGTGGGCTGGAGCGGGGCGAATTGCCCGACTTTCACACGCCGCCGCAACCGCTCTTCTTTGAGATAGCGCGCGCCCACGTGCAAGAAGGTCTCTTCGCCGATCCGCTCTACGGTGGCAACCGTGACAAATCAGGCTGGCGGCTGCTGGGCTATCCCGGCATCTGGATGGAGAACAGCGCCGCGGAGAACCTGACCCCGGAGCCGGTGACCAAAGGCGGGCGTATCCAATCCATGGCGGACCTGGGCTTCTCGCTGCACAGCGCCGCCCCGCCTGCCCGCATCCCCGGCTATGACCCACAGCGCAGTGTGGCCCCGCCTGCCGCCGAAGCCGACGTGATTTTGGTGGGGCTGGGTGGCGTGGGCGGTGTGATTGCGCCGGTGTTGTGCGAGGCCGGGCTAAAAGTGGTGGCGCTGGAAGCTGGCCCCTATCGCACACAGCGCGATTTCCGCCCCGACGAACTAGGCCACAGCTACTCTTGCCGCGCCGACATGGGGCCGAAATTCCTGGCCGAGATCCCACGCTGGCGGCGCAACGACGGTGATCCCACCGTCGAGGCCACCTTTTCGCTGGGCCGCATGATGAATAGCGTGGGCGGCTCGGTGATCCACTATGGCGCGTGGTTGCGCCGCTTTCACCCGCACCATTTCAGCGCCCTCAGTCGTGTTCACGAACGCTGGGGCAAAGACGCCCTGCCCGCCGATTGCACGCTGGCCGATTGGCCGGTGCGCTACGCCGATCTGGAACCCTACTATGAACATCTTGAACGGCTGGTGGGCATTGCCGGTAGCGACGACGGCAACCCGTTTATTCCGCGGCGTGCGGGCTTTCCTATGCCGCCGCTGCGCCCCTTCCGCATGGGCGAGATCTTCAGCCAAGCCGTACGCGAGATGGGGCTGCATCCCTATCCCGTGCCGGTGGGCGTGAACAGCGTGCCCTATGACGGTCGCCCCGCCACAGGCTACACGGGCTGGAACAACGGCTTCGGCACACTGGACGGCGCCAAATGGCATCCCGGCATGACCGAAGTGCCGCGGGCGCTGGCGACGGGCAATCTTGATCTACGCACTGGCTGCCGCGTGCTGCGCGTCGTCACAGACAGCGACGGCCACGCCAACGGCGTCGAGTACAGTGACCCCAACGGTCAGCGCCACACACAACATGCGCGCACAGTGATCCTGTGCAGCTATACCTTTGAGAACGTGCGCCTGTTGTTGCTCTCTGGCGATGCCAAACATGCGCAAGGGCTGGGTAACAACCTGGGGCAGGTGGGGCGGCACTTTATGAGCAAAATGTTTGCCCACGTGGACGGTCTTTTCCCCGACACGGTCTTTAATCGCCACACCGGACCCGCCGCCCAGAGCATTATTCTTGATGACTTTGTGGCCGATGGTTTCGACTCGGTGCAGCACGGTTTCATTGGCGGGGCCACGCTTAGCTCCGAGAATCAGTTTTTGCCGATTCAGATCAGCCGCGAGGCCCTGCCGCCGGATCTGCCCACCTGGGGCGCAGCCTACAAGGCGCACATCCGCAACTGGCAACATTTGGGCGTGGTGCGCATCCAGCCCGATACACTGCCCTATGCCAGCAACTTTTTGGATCTCGACCCCGTTCACCGTGATCGCAGCGGGCTGGGCCTGCCTGTGGTGCGCATCACCTATGACATGCGCGCCAACGAGCAGCGTCAGTCTGATTGGATGGAAAGTACCTCTGAGGTGATTCTGCGCCGCATGGGCGCCACGAAAACCTGGCGCGGCCAGCGCTTTACGGGCGTGGGCAGCAGCCACGATCTGGGTGGCTGTCGCATGGGCGACGATCCCACACAGACCGTCCTCGACCCCAATTTACAGGTCCACGACACGCCGGGACTGTACGTCTACAGTGGCGCGGCCTTCCCGTCTTGTCCCGGCGTCAACCCCACGCTGACGCTATGGGCGCTCTGCCTGCGCGCCGCAGATGCGCTGATTGGGGAGTTGCGGCAGGGGTGATGTGTCGTTGACCCACAACCGATTTCTATCCATTTCACGGAGAAACTCATGCCCCCACGTTATTTGAAACACGGCATTAGCGAAGGCGATTCGCGCGCCGCCGACAAGAAAGTTCAAGAGACCGTCGCCACCATCCTTGACGAGATCCGCGAGGGTGGAGACGGCGCTGTGCGCGAGCTTTCACAGCGTTTTGACGGCTGGAATCCCGACTCGTTTCGGCTATCGCAAGGTCAGATCGACGATCTGGTTGGCAGCCTGCCCGCGCAAGTCATCGAGGACATCACCTTTGCCCAGGCCCAGGTTCGTAAGTTCGCCACGGCGCAGCGCGCCGCCCTGCAAGATGTGGAAGTCGAAACCCTGCCCGGCGTCATCCTCGGCCACAAGAACATCCCTGTGGGCAGCGTGGGTTGTTATGTTCCCGGCGGGCGCTATCCCATGTTGGCTTCGGCGCACATGAGTATTGTCACGGCGCGGGTGGCGGGCGTGGCGCGCGTGATTGCGTGTACGCCGCCCATTCACGGACAGATGCCCGCCGCCACCATCGCCGCCATGCACCTGGGCGGGGCCGACGAAATTTACATCCTGGGTGGGGTGCAGGCGTTGGCCGCCATGGCGTTGGGCACCGAAAGCATCGCGCCGGTGGATATGCTGGTTGGCCCCGGCAATGCCTATGTGGCCGAGGCCAAGCGGCAGCTTTTCGGCACGGTGGGCATTGATCTGCTGGCTGGCCCCACGGAGACGCTGATCATCGCCGACGAGAGCGCCGACGCCGAGATGGTCGCCACCGATCTGCTGGGGCAGGCTGAGCACGGCCCCACCTCGCCTGCGGTTCTGATCACCACCAGCGAAGCGCTGGCCCAGGCTACGGTTGTGGAAATTGGCCGCCAGTTGGAAGATCTGCCCACGGCGGATGTGGCGGGCAAAGCTTGGCAAGATTACGGCCAGATCATCGTTGTGGAAAATGAGGCCGAACTGGTGACTGAGGCCGACCGCATCGCCTCGGAGCATGTGCAGGTGCTTACGCGCAATCCCGATTATTTTCTGCAAAACATGCACAATTATGGCGCGCTCTTTCTCGGCCCAGAGACCAACGTGGCCTATGGCGACAAGGTGATTGGCACCAATCACACACTACCCACGCGCCGTGCTGCACGCTATACCGGCGGGCTGTGGGTGGGCAAGTTCATCAAAACCGTGACTTATCAACGGGTCTCCCCCGAAGCCAGCGCCGCTATCGGCGAGATCGGCGCGCGCCTCTGTCGAGTGGAAAATTTTGAGGGCCATGCGCGGCAGTGTGATTTGCGGGTGAAGCGATATCAAGCGAAGTAAAAAGAGTGGCTAACACGGAGCAGAAATGAGTATAGAGGGTAGTGGTGGCGTTACTCCCTAAAATTATGTACAGATACCTTATCTTCTTCCAAATCATGTTTCATGAACTAAGCCAGCATCTTTTCAAGACCTGACAGTAATTCAGACGCTAGGGAAATATCAAGATTAGAGTATAGAATTATCTACAGTCTATGCCTATCAATCACAAATCTGATAGAAAGAGGGGGACATATGGGTCTTCAACAAATTACAGTTGAAATTCCTGAAAAGGTACTGCTTGCAGAAAAGACAGATGCTGTCTCGTTTGGGCGCGAGATCCGAGTGTTAGCGGCTGTTAAGTTGTTTGAAATGGGCAGACTGTCGTCTGGCAGTGCTGCGGAATTTGCCGGCATGTCCAGAGTAGAGTTTTTGCTCAACCTGAATCGATACAAGGTTTTTCCCTTAGCGGCTGAACTTGAAGAGTTAGAGCGCGCATATGCTCAAAGCCATCAGTAATACATCCCCTTTGTTCTACCTTTATCGGATCAAAGGCATTGACTGGCTGCCCAGTTTATTCGCTGAAGTTTGGACACCAGAAGCTGTCCAAACTGAGCTACTAGCCGGACGTAACCAGGGGTATGATGTGCCCAGATCTTACTGATTATCCCTGGTTACGCATTGTCAATCCCCGATCTATCCCTTCTGAATGGCTTGTATCAGACCTGGGGGCAGGCGAATCGCGGCAATAACCCTGGCACTTGAAAATCCAGATCCGAATCATTTTGCTTGATGACTTGCTTGCACGACGAACAGCACAACTGGCCGGTTTACAAGTGTGGGGAACATTAAAGATTTTATTGGAAGCCAAGTCTCAGGGTTTGATTGAGCAGATCAACCCCTACGTGGAAGAGCTGGATACAGCAGGAATGTGGATATCGGCAGAAATCAAACGGCGTGTTCTCCTCTTGGCAGGTGAGTCTTAACGCTGTGCGGTGTTGCATTTCTTTATTAAATAGTCACGGGAATAAATAATGACTCAAGTAGAAGTTTCCCTCTCCCACCGCGTCGCCCTCGTCACCGGCGGCAGTGGTGACATTGGCGCGGCCACCTGTCGTCGATTGGCCGCGGCAGGCGCACAGGTGATCGTCAACTATCGCAGCAGCGAGGCGGCGGCGCAGGCCGTGCTCAATTCACTGCCCGGCACGGGGCATAGTCTGATCCACGCCGCCGTGGACAACGCCGCCGACGTGGCGCGCATGGCCGACTTTGTGCGTGAACGTTATGGCAAACTCCACATTTTGATCAACAACGCCGGCTTTACGCGCTATGTGGATCACGCCGATCTGGATGCACTGGACGACGAACTGATTGATCGCATCTTTCAGACCAACTGGCGCGGCGCGTTTGCGTCTATTTCGCGCCTGCAAGGATCTGCTCATGGCCGGCGACGGCGGCACCGTGATCAACCTTTCGTCGATTGCCGGGCGCACGGGGCAGGGCAGCAACGTGGCCTATTGCGCCTCCAAAGCTGCGCTGGATTCCATGACCCGGTCGCTGGGGCGGGCGTTGGCTCCCCAAATTCGCGTCGTCTCGGTCTCGCCCGGCCTTGTGGATGGCCCCTACGCTGCTTCGTTTGATCCAGCCTGGATCAGCGAACAGACGCGCCGTACGCCCCAGGGGCGGCTGGTCACCGCCGAGGATGTGGCCGAGACGATCTACGCCGTGATCGCGCACATGCCCATGACCACGGGAACCTTCGTGCCGGTGGACGGCGGACGTCCGCTGACGTGATATGATGGGGAGATTGAACGGAAGAGATTGGGCGATTGAGAGATTGGTCAGAAGCACTGATTTTAATCTCCTAATCGTCCAATCGTAAGTCAAGGAGTAAGCCATGAGCGTACAATCAGAAGCTGTACAAGAACGCGTGGAAGCCGAGCCGACCTGGGAAATTGCCCACCTTTTCCCCAACCAAGGCTTTTGGAGCGAGGGCGATTATCTGGCGCTGGAGACAAATCGGCTGGTTGAATTTTCACACGGGACGGTGGAGGTGTTGCCCATGCCCACGCTAAAACATCAGTTTGTTGCCCTCTATTTGTATCGCCTGTTACATCGATTCGTCAACACGAAGGCGTTAGGAACGGTCGTTGCCGCGCCGGTACAGGTGCAACTCTGGGAGGGGAAATTTCGGGAGCCGGATGTTCTCTTTATGTTCAACCAACATCGTCATCGCTGTTACGACCGCTATTGGGAAGGCGCTGATCTGGTCATCGAGGTGGTGAGTGGTGGCCGCAAAGATCGGGAGCGTGATCTGGTCACCAAGCGCGCAGAGTACGCCCAGGCGGGCATCCCCGAATATTGGATCGTGGACCCGGAGCCGGAGACGGTGACCGTGTTGCGACTGGATGGCGAGAGCTACGCCGTCCACGGCGTCTTCCGCCGCGGGGATGTGGCGACTTCGGTGCTGTTGAATGGATTTACCGCCAATGTCGATGAGGTTTTCGACGCCAACGGATAAACGGAGCCTGCTATGACACATCCCGAAACGGTGATCATTCGGCCCATGCAAGCCGCCGATATCGAGCGCGTGGCCGCTGCCTTCGCCAGTTGGAACAAGCCGCCCGCTCAATATAAGCGCTATTGGGCGGAGAATGAAGCGGGCAGCCGGGTCACCCTGGTGGCGTTGGTGGATGGCGAGATTGCAGGCTATGCCAACGTGCTCTGGCAGTCGGACTATGAACCGTTTGGCACTGCGGATATTCCAGAGATCAACGACATGAACGTGTTGGAAGCCTATCGCCGTCGCGGCATCGCCACCGCCATGATTGCCGCCTGTGAAGATTTAGCACGCGCCGCCGGCAAAGCTGTCATGGGCATCGGCGTGGGCATGGACGAAGGCTATGCCAATGCCCGCCGCCTTTACCCCGCGCTGGGCTACGGGTTTGATGGCCGCGGCGTCACCCCGGACGAGTGGGGCGGCGCGGAATTTTTGACGAAACAACTTTGAGCAAAGACGATAGACGGCCGACCACCGACGACCGACCACCGACGGCCAACCACCGACGACAGACGATGGACGAACTGCTGCACAGTGAGGGGTCATCCTGTTGTCTGTCGTCAGCAACTCTCAACTCGCAATTCACCCCAAGGAGACCTATGAAAGCCGCCGTCTGTTATGAATTTGGCAAACCGTTAACCGTGGAAGAGGTGGAAATCGATCCGCCGCAAGCGGGGGAAGTCAAGGTGAAAGTGGCGGCGTGTGCCATCTGCCACAGCGACGTGCACCTGATCCGCGGCGAGTGGGGCGGCACGGTCCCGGTGATCGCCGGCCACGAGGCCGCCGGGATCGTGTCGGAGGTGGGGCCGGGCGTCACCACGGTGCAGCCGGGCGATCCCGTGGTGATCTCGCTGTTGCGCAGTTGTGGCCGCTGCTATCAATGTCAACAGGGCAAGCCCTTTGCCTGTGAAACGACCTATCCGCTGGACAGCCAAAGCCGCCTGCACAGCAAAGATGGACAGGCGATCCGCCACGGCATCCGCTGCGCCACCTTTGCCGAATATGCCATTGTGCATGAGCCACAGGTGGTGAAGATCCCCCCCGATCTGCCGCTGGATCTGGCCTCGTTGCTGGCCTGTGGGGTGATCACAGGGTTGGGCGCGGCGGTCAACACGGCACAGGTGCGACCGGGCAGCAGCGTGGCCGTGATCGGTTGTGGCGGTGTGGGACTGAACGCCGTGCAAGGCGCGGTGATCTCCGGCGCGCGCCAGATCATCGCCGTGGATGTGTTGGAGAATAAACTGGCGGCGGCGCGCACCTTTGGGGCGACGCACACCGTCAACGCCACGGCTGACGATCCCGTGGCGGCGGTGCTGGCCCAGACCGACGGTCACGGCGTGGACTATGCGCTGGTCACCGTGGGCAGCCCGCGCGCCATCAGCCAGGGCTTCGCCATGAGCCGCAAAACTGGCACCACGGTGATCGTGGGCATGCCCGCCAACGAAGAGGTCATGGTCCCCATGAACGCCCATCACTTCACCACGGGACGCACCGTCATGGGCAGCAACATGGGGTCCACCCGGCTGCACACAGACGTGCCCCACCTTGTGGAACTCTATCAACAAGGGCGGCTGAAACTGGCTGAACTGGTCACCCGGCGCTATCCGCTGGCAGAGATCAACGAAGCCATCGCCGCCATGGAGCGCGGCGAGGCGTTGCGCAATGTGATTGTATTCGGATAGAAAAGCGACTGGCGATTAGCGATTGGCGATTAGCTTCCTAATCGCCAATCGCTAATCGCCGATTCTCCGGAGTTCCCCATGAGCGAAAGCAGCGGACATCATTATCTTCATGCCTTGCAGCGCTTTCGGGCGGCGCGCAATCGGGCCGAGTTGGAGCGGCTGTGGGCGCGGCTGCGTGGCAAATCTGCCGATCTGCTCTCGTTTGAGGATGTGCGCCGCCAGATCAAGGCCAAAGTCGCGGGCCGGCGCACGCGCAAAGAGATCCCGCTGGCGGCGATTGTGGGCAGCGTGGGCCGCTATCAAGATTTCACGCGCACCTTTCTGCCGCGCACAGACGCCACCAGCGAGCGCTGGTCACGCGTGCGCGCTGCCGTGGAAACCATGTCTGGCCTGCCCCCCATTGAGTGCTACCAGATCGGCGATGCCTACTTTGTCGAGGACGGCAACCATCGGGTCTCCGTGGCGGGGGAGATGGGCGCCACCCATATTGAAGGCTATGTCATCCAGATCGAGACCAATGTGCAGCTTTCGCCCGACGACGATTGGGTCGATATCATCCTCAAAGCGGCCTATGCCGATTTCCTCGACTACACCCAGATCGACGCATTGCGCCCCGATCACAACGTGCATGTCACCTCTCCCGTGGGCTACACCACGCTGATGGAGATGGTCGATCTGCACCACTATTTTCTCTCACGCGAACAGGGCGCAAAAGTGACCTATAGCGAGGCCGTCACCGATTGGTATGACAACGCCTATGTGCCCGCCGTGGCCCTGATTGACGAACTGGGCATTTTGCGCAACTTCCCCGACCGCACGCCCGCTGACCTCTACGCCTGGATTGCCCGTCACCGTACCGATATTTCCGAGCGCGTGGGCTGGACGGTGAATACACACGCCGCCGCTGTGGATCTCATGGAAGAGATGGAGGCCGAGAATCCCACGGCGCGGCTGCGCGAGGCTGTGACGCCGGACACGCTGGAATCGGGACCGCCGCCGGGATCGTGGCGGCGCACATGGCTGCCCACGCGGAGGGATGATCGCCTCTTTCGCGACATGTTGGTTGCCATCAACGGCCAACCCCAGGGCTGGCGTGCCTTGGACCAGGCGCTGGTCATGGCGCGTGCCGATGGTGGCGCGCTGCACGGCTTGCATGTGGTGCGCGAGGAGGGCAAGCGCTTTAGCGGTGACGTGGGGGTAATGCGCGCCGAGTTCCTCAAACGCTGCCGGGGGGCCGGGGTTTCCGGCGATTTTCGCAGCGAAGTGGGCGGCAGTGGCAGCACCCCCGTGGTGGATGCGCTGGTGGATCGCGCGCGTTGGGCCGACGCCGTGGTGATGCCGCTCACCTTTGCGCCGGGCAACCAGGCGTTGGATCGGCTGAGTTCGGGCATGTCGTTGTTGCTGCGCCGCTGCCCGCGCCCGGTGCTGACTGTCCCCGGCGATCCCTCGCCCATGCGCCATGCGCTGCTGGCCTATGATGGCAGCCCCAAAGCGCGTGAAGCGCTCTACATTGGCGCGTACATGGCAGCGCGCTGGGAAACTCGCCTCACGGTCATCGGCGTGGCCGAAGAAGGGCTGGATCTGACCGCAGCGCTGGCCGAAGCCGCGCACTACACCGCCGAAATGAACATCGCCCCCGAAACCGTCACCGCGCGTGGACCCGCCGCCCATGCCATTCTCGACACCGCCGCCGACCGTGGCTGTGATCTGCTGTTGCTGGGCGGCTATGGCGCCAACGCCATGCTAACGGTAATCGTGGGCAGCACCGTGGACGAGATCCTGCGCACGACCAAGTTGCCGGTGTTGATTTGCCGGTGACACGGGGATCAATCCCCGTGCAACGAGCAGCGCCCCGTGAACGGGGCTTGAATAATTCCGGAAAGCCCCGTTCACGGGGCGCTACGTCTAGCCGGGGGACTTCATCCCCCGGATGCATGTACGATGATTCATTCGCCCTCCACCCATGAAAGGCCCACCCATGACCCTCTTCCCTGGTGACGAATCCGCCGCGGCCGGGCTGACCTGGCTGCTGGATACCTTTGTGACGCCCTTTGTCGCAGGCGGGCAAAGAGAAATGGCGCGACCGCCAGGAGCGCGCCCGCTGGGAAACGGCACTGGCGAGCTACAAAGCCAGCCTGCTCAAGCACTACGGCACGCTACGCGTGCTGGGCAAAAACGAGGACACGCCGCTGGGCGAGATCTTCACCGACGTCTATTTGCTGGATGAACTGACGGCGCGCCGCCGCTTCGACATGCGCGAGTTGATGGAGCGGCCCGCCGAACGTTTTGAGATACACCACCACGCGGGCCAACGGCACAACGGGCTGGGGTTGGTCAACCAGGGGCA
Organism: uncultured Chloroflexia bacterium; assembly: GCA_963721725.1. Classification (GTDB taxonomy): domain Bacteria; phylum Chloroflexota; class Anaerolineae; order Caldilineales; family Caldilineaceae; genus RI-153. Next base: position 188,302 of record CAVRLX010000033.1, on the reverse strand, counting down.
CAACCTCTACATTCTTGGGCAAGCCCGGCGCGGGCAAGACCACTTTTCTCAAATACATCACCACGCGCGCCATCAGCGGGCGCATGACCAATCCCACGGCTGCCCATCTTTGTCTCGCTGCACGAATGGGCCAATAGCCGACACCGGGAACTGCTGCCCTTCATCGTGGACAAACTGGACATTCATGGCTTCCCCGATGCGGGGGAGTGGGCCGAGGAACTGCTCAAAGACGGGCGGGCGCTGGTGCTCTTTGACGGGCTGGACGAGGTGCGCCAGGAGGGGAATCAGCGCTCGAAGTTGAGCCTGTTGCTCAAAGACTTTACACGAAAAGTATGACAAGAGCCAGTTTTTGATCACCTGCCGCGTGGCCGCCAGTGAATACGTCTTTCCCGGTTTTCGCGATGTGGAGGTGGCCGATTTCACCGCGGAACAGGTGAAGGAGTACGCGGCCAAATGGTTTGGCGAGACAGTCAATCAAGTACCAGCAGCTTTGTCGAGCAGCTGGACAGCTAAAGAGAACGAAGGGCTGCGCGAACTCTGCAACGTGCCGCTGCTGCTCTCCATGCTCTGTCTCTACTTTGACGACGCCATGAGCTTCCCCGCCCGCCGCGTGGAACTCTATGAGGATGCGCTGGATGCGTTGCTGCGCAAGTGGGACAGCAGCCGGGAAATCCAGCGCGATGAGATCTACCGCAGTCTGTCGCCGCGGCGCAAGATGCAGATGCTGGCCCATGTGGCGACCGATGCCTTTGTGCGTGGCAAATATTATCTGACCACACGTGAACTGGCCGACAGGCTGGTGGAATATTTAAGCAAAGTGCCCGGTGCGCCCGCCGCCGCCGACATTGACGGCGAAGCCGTGTTGCGGGCGATTGAAGCCCAACACGGCGTGCTGGTGGAGCGTGCCCACAACATCCATTCGTTTTCGCACCTGAGTTTTCAGGAGTATTTCACGGCACGCTATATCACCGAAAATCAGGTTAAACTGAGAACAACCATCTCATTCAGCCAATACCTGACCGACGCCCGCTGGCGCGAAGTTTTTCAACTGACTGCCAGTTTGCTAGATCGAGCCGAAGATTTTATAGAGGCGATGCAGACGAGCGGTTGACGCAATTGGTGGCCGACGACGCCGATCTGATGGCAATGCTGGCATGGGCCGAGGAAAAGACAATCCAAAGCGAAACGTCAGGCGAACGGCGACCCGCCATTCGCCTGACTTATTTTGTTTTCTGCTCGTTCGACTCGATCGCGCTCTCGATCTTGCTCGCTACTGCTGCTCGTACTCGCGATCTTGCTCTGCTCTCGCTCTCAATCTCGATCGTGCGCGCTCTACGCTCGCGATCTCGAGCTTGAGCTAGATCTCGAGCGTGCTCTAGATCTGCGCTCGTGCGATCTCGATCTCGCTCTCACTCTCGCTCGCGCTCTGATCTCCCTTAGATCGCTCTTGATCTCGCTCGCAATCTGTTAAACTTCAAGTGGGTATAGATTATGGTCTCTACTATGCCTGGGCCATTGCTGAACTGCTGGCGCAGCTTAGAGCATTTGGAGAAGAACGTGCTAATTTATCTTCGTGACTTTCTTCACATTGATCGATCTCTGTGCGCTGGCCGAGGATGCAGCGTTGTCGGCGGCGTTGCAGGCATTGTCGTTGCCAATCGATGTAGATGACCTGCAAGATTGGCAGCGTTTTGCCGATGACCTCTGGCAGATTTTGGAAACGCATCGAGGTTTTCGGAAATTCCCAGAATTGTCCGACGCCAACAAATCAACCGCCTCAACGACTACCTCTACGCCAACGAACTGCTGCTGCGCTGCCTGGATCTGGCCTATGTGCAAGACCGCGAGGCGATCCGGGCGGGGTTGTTGCGGCCACCGGGGGCGGCGTAGACCTGACAGGTTTTCTGCAAACCTGTCAGGTCTGGTCGGGTGCTTCGTAGAAGAGCGGGTGTGGGGCGTCTCCGCTGCGGCGGTGGGCGGATTGGAAAGCAGGGCGTCCGCCAAACCAGTCAAGCACGATCTCCCGGTGCAGCCGTGTGGGCAGTTCCGAAAGCAGCGTGCGATAGGAAGTGTAGGGCCAGCGCGTGAAGTCGTCGATGAGGCCGTGGTGTTGTGGGTTACGGTGGATGTAGCAGACCAGCGTTTGAAAGTAGCGCTGCTCCGTCACCGGGATGCGCTTGAAGGGTCTTTGAAAGAGACTGCCTACACGGCCAAAGGCTTTGTTCACGGCTTTGGCATAGGCGTTAAAGAGATGGCTCAACTGGCGGCTGGGGTCAAGGGGTTGAAAAGGAAGATCGGCGGGTGCAGTACGTTTGATGCCACTGGGCCTGTTCAGATTCACTGCGGACGCGCACCAACAGGTGAAAATGGTTGGGGAGCAGGCAATAGGCGTAAGTATCAAAAGCAGGTTCTGCATAGCGGGCATAGAGCGCTAGAAAATAGCGGTAGTTTTCGTCATACCGAAAGAGCGTTTCCCGGTTGTTGCCCCGATTGTAAAGGTGGTAGAAAATGCCCGGTTCCAGCGGTGCAGTGGGCATGGTCTCTGCTCCTTTGTATTCTAGACCTGACAGGTCTCAGAAGACCTGTCAGGTCTAGTTGATCCATTCACCCTATCATAAACCGGTTGACTCTTGCCGACAACCCTCCCAAACCTGTCAGGTTTTTTATTAACCCCATCCCAGCGCCCGCCTCACCACCGCCATCTCCTCGCCGCGGAAGCCGCCGACAAGGGCCAGCACACCCACGTAGACCCCCCAGCCGGGGAGCAGCGCCAGCCAGACCCCGCCGCTGCCCTCGAAGACGGTGAGCAGCCCCAGCATGGTCGCCGCCATCAGGGCCACGGCCAGCAGCGGTCGCCAGAGCAGGTCGACCACGGCACGGTTCCCACGTGGCGCTTCACGCTCCAATAAAAGGGAAACAAGAGGCTGAACTCGCTGAGAATCGTGATCACCGCCGCGCCCACGTAGTCAAAACTGGGGATCACCAGCAGGTTGCCCACCACGTTAAAGACCACGCCCACGACAAAGGCTTTGGTGAGATAGCGCTGCTGGTTGACGGCAATCAGCACAAATTGGGTGACGCTGTTGACAAAGCCGATGGGGATGCTCCAGATGATCACCTGAAGGGCCAGCGCCGCCCCGCCCTGATAGGGGATCTCGCGGCCCAACAGGGTGAAGGTATCGGGCACGTTGAGAAACTCGGTGCCGCCCAGCACGTAGATCAACGGCTCGGCCAGCAGTGTAATCGTCATCGCCAGGGGCAGGCTGACCATGAGCAGCAGGCGCACGCTGAGAATGTACGAACGCAGCAGCCCTTCGCCCTCTTTTTTGGCATAGCGGCTCATGAGCGGGAAGATGGCAAAGGTGAAGGTGCTGGGGATAATGTTGAGGCCGTCGAGATATTTGAGGGAGACGCTGTAGAGGCCCACACTGGCCGCGCCGGCCAGCGGGCGCAGAATCCAGACGTCAATGCGCCAGAAGATCGTCGCCAGCAGGTGGTTGATCATCAACGGGCCGCTGACGCTGAACATCCAACGTTGCAGGCCGAAATCCCAATGCCATTCGGGGCGAAAGAGCGTCGAGCGCACCAGGGCATAGAGCCAGATCAGTTGCACAACGTTCATGGCAAGGCTGACCCAGGCCAGCCCCACAAATCCCCAGCCCAGCAGCAGTACCAGCGCGCCCAGCGTCACCTTGAGCAGGGCCACGGCGCTGCTCAGCCCGGCGGGATATTCCATCTTTTCAAAGGCGTTGAAGAGGTTGCTCAGGCCGTCGGCCCAGTTGGCAAAGAGCATAGCGACGCCGAAGATGGCAATGGCCTGGATCTCCTGCGGGCCGATGCTGCCCATCCACCAATAGCCTGCGGTGACCAGCGCCAGCACGGGCATGCTCAGCGCCCACAGCAGCGTGCGCAGCCCCAGCACGTTGGTCAGATAGCGGCTGGACTGGTTCTTGTCCGCCGCTACGTCACGCGTGAGCAGGGTTCCCAGCCCATAGCGGCTGATGATCTCGAAGAAGCCGTAGACCGTCACCACAAAGGCATATTTGCCCGTGCCTTCTGGCCCCAGCAGGCGCACATAGAGCATGGCAAAGGCAAAATCAATGGCCTTGTTTGCCATGCTCAGCCCCAGCGGCACGAGGGAATTTTTCGCCACCGTGCGCACCTCGTCCTCGCTGCCGTCCGGTCGATAGTAGCGCCCCCACATCCACCAGAGCAGCAGCAGCAGCCCGGTCATCCCCGCCAAAAATGAAACATAGAGGCCGATCTTAAAGCTCATGGGGCTGTAGACAAAGCGCACCGTCCACTGCCCGGCTGCGGGCAGATAGACCGTGCGAAAGGCCCCGTCGGCACGGTAGATCGGCAATTCCGTCTCGTCGCTCTCGCTGCCGCCAAAGGGACGCACAAACGCCTTCCAGCCGGGGAAATAGGCGTCGGTGAGCACCAGCCAGCCGCGGTCGCTGAGGTTGACATCCACAAAAACGTCGTTGGGCGTGTAGCGGCTGACCGTGGCCTCGGCGATCTGCGGGCTGGCGGGGATCAGCGCATTCGCGGCGGCGGGTGTCTCTTCGATGAAAGACCATGTTGCGCAGATCCGCCCCCAGCAGTGGCTGTGTCTCGGCGGGTAGCACCTCGGCGCGCCCGGCGATAAAGGCGCGTGGCATCACTTCACGATTTTCGTAGACCTTGATCGACGTGTCCTCGTAGATCTTTTGCCATGTGGCGGCGTTGGGAATGGTGCTTTCGGTCAAAATATACTTGACGTCGAGCAGATCGAGCAGCGGATTATCCAACACCGCGTAGGGGTTGGGGCCGTCGGCATAGAGCGGGGCAATGCGGTTATAGAGCAGTTCGCCATGCTGATCGGCGAGCTGATCCATCAGCGCCACATATTGGCGCGGGATAATCGAGTCGTAGCCGCGGATGTCTTGCCAGCCGTAAAACATGCCCACATTGGCGTTGAAAGTCTTGTCACCCGGGCTGGTTGAAGGTGGTGAAACGGAAGGGCGACTGGCGATTGGCGACTGGCGAGCCTTCGTCTGCGGTCTGCGGTCTGCCGTCGGCGGTCAACCCCTCGCGGGTGTTGATAAACTCCACCACGGGTGGCACGCTGTGCAGCGGCGACAAGCGCGGGATCGCTGGCCGGATTAAAGCTTCCGTGGGCAGCGTAGAGGTCGGCAAACAAGAGGAACAGAAGTGCGAATTGTGAAGTGTGAAGTGCGTGCTTCGTCTTTCGTCCTTCGTCCTTCGTCCCCTTGCCCCTTGCGCCTTGCCACCCCACCAACACCCCGCTCAACACCGCCACGATCCCAAACTGGAGCAAATTCACACTCTGGTAGCCCCAAAACATGCGGCCATCGGCAAAGGCCATCTGCGCCAGATCGCTGCCCTCCACGATGCGCTGTCCCAGGGCCAGGAAGGGGCCAGGGATAAAATAGCTCGCCGCGACCGCGGCAAGGGCGGCAAGGCCGGCGAGAATTGTGATATTAGATATTAGATATTGGATATTGATGCGGATACGCCCAATATCTAATATCCAATATCTAAGACCAGAGCGCAGCGCCTCTAGCCCAATCCCCCCCAACACCGCCAGGCTCAGCGTCAGCGGGAAGACCCAGCGGAAGGGACTGTGCAATTGGTTCCAGCCGGGCAAGCCGTAAAAGAGAATGGCATAGAGCGGCGTGCCAAAGGCGAAGAGCAGGGAGAGCAGGGCGAGGCCAGTAAAAAGCCAAGTGGGAGTGGTGAATGGTGAATGGTGAAGGGTGAATGGTGAATTGCGTGTTGCGTGTTGCGTCTTCCGTCCGCCGTCGGTCGTCTGCGGTCGGTCGTCTGCGATCTGCGGTCTGCCGTCGTCGGTCGGCGGTCTGCGGTCCATGAAGCCCCCTGCCACCGCAATCCCCGCCAAGATCCAAGTCACGATCCCAACATAGTTCCCGCCTTCGACGTAATTCTTAATGCCCCAAAAGATCGTGTCGATGGGTTCGCCGAGGGCGTTAACCGTGGCGGGCTGCCAGCGCAGGTTCCACAGATCAAACCAACTGGTGGTGGCTGGGGTTGCCGAAAACGTTGGGCAGGGCAAACGTGAGCACGTGACGGCTGGGCCAAGCCCAATCCAGCACCTGTTGAAACGACGCCGATCCTTCGCGGAAGTTGAGCGTCACCAGTTCGTAGAGCGGGATCAGTTGTAGCGCACCGGCGGCGATGCCTAGCAGGGCGAGGACAAGCAGCCAAGCGGCGAGTTTGAGGATGCGTATTGCGTAATGTGCGGATCGATGGACGATGGACGATGGACGATGGACGAGGGTCAAGGATGCTGAGCGAGAGATAGGATGCTTTACGTTCGTCGTTCGTCGTTCGTCGTTCGTCTGCTGTCCACGTATCCTCGTCCATGCAATCGCCAGCCGCGCCGCGCTGTACATGCCCGCCACCAGCAGCGTGTAATAGAAAAACTCGGGATGTCCGGCCAGGGCGCTGATGCCCACGACCGCGGCCCCGGCGATGACGTAGGGGATGGGGTGAAAGCTGGCGCTGCCTTTTTCTTCCTGCTTTTGGATGATGATCTCGATCACCGCCAGCAGCAGGGGCAGCCACGACGCTGCGGCGATGACCATGCTAAAGACGACGCTGACAATCATGAAGCCGCTAAACTGAAAGACGATACCGCTGAAAAGTGCAGAAAGCGGGCGCAGACGCAACACACGCGCCAAAATATAGGTATTGATCCCAGCGATGGCGAGTTGCAGCGCCGTGAACCAGCCATAGGCGGCGTCCAGCGGCAGCACATAAAAAAGCAGATTGAGCGGATAGGCGACACTGGCTTGCCCCGCCGCAAAGAAGGGAATGCCGGTGAAAATGTGCGGATTCCACAGCGGGATCTGCCCGGCGGCGAAGGCGCGCGCAATGTGCAGCTTCCACACGGCGTTTTCCAGCACCAGATCGCTGAGCAGACGCGTTGTGCGGGATCAACCCCGGGCGCAGACTGGCCCACGGTTCAAAGGCATAGAGATTATCATAGGGAAGCAGCGTCTGGCCCGTAAAGAGCACAGGCGCAAACCAAAGCAGGCTCAGCAGCACGAGGCTTAAGCAGGCAAGCAGATCAGTGCGGTGGGTTCGGAGTCGATGCATAGAGAGATGAAAAGGTGGACAGGATGATAGGATGACAAGATGACAAGGTAAAGTTCGTTCACCTTGTCACCTTGTCATCTGCGTGGTAAGTCGTCGTTGGGTTAAGGATGTGGCAGACACAGGACGAGCTGAGCTCTCGGCGGCGCGGCGCACGCGCTTGCGATGTCGCCAGCGCAGTTCCCAGACACGCCACGCCGACTCAATCTTAACCGGCACGTCCATTTTGCTCTGGCCGATGCGGCGATCTTCAAAGTGAATGGGCACTTCGATAATGCGGTAGCCCAGTTTTTCGCTGAGATAGGCCATCTCGACTTGAAAGACATAGCCATTGCTGCGAATGTTGCGCAGACCGATATCGAGCAGGGCTTGCCGCCGCCACAGCTTGAAACCGGCGGTCATGTCGCGCACGTGAATGTGCAGCACGGCGCGGCTATAAAGATTGGCCCACCAACTGAGCAGCCGCCGCCACCAACTCCAACGTTGATCCAGACTGCCGCCGGGGACATAGCGACTCCCGATGATCACATCGGTGCCTGTGGAGAGAATCACGCCCAACATTTGCGGAATGTAGCCCGGTGAATGGCTGAAGTCAGCATCCATCTGCACCACAAACTCGGCCCCAGCGGCCAACGCCTGTTGCATCCCCGCCACATAGGCCGTGCCCAGCCCCGTCTTGCCTTTGCGGTGGATCACCGTCATGCGTCGTGTGGACTGGTCCGTGTTAAACTCCGCCGCCAGCCGGTCCGCCAGCGCGCCGGTTCCGTCGGGCGAATTATCGTCCACCACAATCAGGCGCAAATTGGGCAAGGGCAGGGCAAAGAGCTGGCGCGTGATCTCGGCCAGATTCTCGGCTTCGTTATAGGTTGGAATCACCACGGCCAGGGCAATGGGCTGCCATTCGGCGGGCAGGGAGATCATCGACAACGCGCTTTCTGTAACACGAATTCTCAAAGAGTTGGTCGGTTAAGACGCGAAATTCTAACACGCCTATAGATCACGGTCAATCAAAGCCGGAAGCAAATTCACTGGAAACGACCTCAACCGCGAGTACAATAAGCCACAAATAAATTAACGCAGAGGGGCAAAGGTGCAGAGACGCAAAGATTTTTCTCTGTGGCTCTGCACCTTTGCCCCTCTGCGTTGAACTTCCCAATTCAAAAGGAAAAAGCCATGATTGCGCAATTTCAAGCAGCGATAGCGACCGGCGATGACGAAGCAGCGGACGCCTGTGTGGATCAACTCTGTGCGGCGGATCAACCGGAATTAATGCGCATGGCCGCGGCTGCCGATGCCGATCTGGTGTGGTGGGGCGTGCGCGGATTGGCAAACGTCGGCGACGGTGCAGCGGTTCCCGTGTTGGTAGAGCGGCTGCGCCACGAGGATAGCGCGGTGCGGGCCGCAGCGGCGCTGGCCCTGGGCCACATCCACAGCCGAGACGCCGTCGCAGTGGGTCCGCATCTGGGCGCTCTGGCTGTGCTCCTGGCAGATGACGACGATGCTTGTGCGACAGGCTGCCGTCAATGGATTGGCGCTGTGTGGCGAAGAGGCTGTGGATACCCTGGCTGCGCAGTTGCAGGGTGGCAACGAGGGCATTCGCGTGCGCGCTGCCGCGGCCCTGCATCGTATCGGCACGCTCAAGGCTGCCATCCCGCTCTATCACCACCTGGAAGATCCTAACCCGCTGGTGCGCCATCACGCCTTCGAGACGTTGGACGCCTTGGGGCTGCTCACGAATGTGTTGCTGTCAAGATGAAGAAGCGATTAGGGAGTGGGCAATTTCAGAAGACGCCTAATCGCCTAATTGCCCAAATACCCAACTGCCCAATCCCCACATAGTTGCAAATCAGGGCAAGGGTGGCTATACTTGCCCTCGGTATTTCATACGGAATTTCATACGGAATATTTCATACGGAATGCTGGTCGTCTTTGTGCTGACTTTTCTCTTTTGTAGCCAACCCTGGATAGAATTTATGAGCGTGTTCCAACCCACGACCCCTCTCTCTCCCGATTGTTTACTTGCCCGTCTTCACCGGTACAAAATCAAGGTATGGGTCATTTCGTTACCTGTATTGCTCTTGATAAGCGGCTGTACCACGGACCCCGCAGCCGTACAGCAAATTTTCCCGTTTATGCCATCCTCGCTCAGCGAAGCGCCACCGCCGGGCATTCAACTGATGTTGGCTTCTGAACGGGCACGCCTTTTTGGCGCAGAAGCGTTGGCCGCGGCCCAGGCGGCCCAGGCCCAACGCACCATTGATACCACAATTACCCCGCCTGATGTGGTGGCTCTGGACGCGCCGATTGACGAAGCCGAAAATACGGCAACGGAAAGGGATGCGGTCGAATCTACCCAAATTGCCGAGACAGCACGGGTGGATTTGCCCCGTGCCCAGGTAGTCGTAAGTAACCGCAGCGTCAACGTGCGCAGCGGGCCAGGGCTGGATTTTGATGTAGTCGGCGGCGCGGTCGAAGGCACAACCTTTGAAGCCATGGGGCTGAGCGAAGATGGCAATTGGTGGCGCATCTGTTGTGTGACCAGTAATGGGGAGGTTGCCGAAGATGCCACAGAGCGGGCGTGGATCTCGTCGGCTGTGGTGTTGCCCAACGCCGAGGCAGTGGCTCTGCCCGTCATCGGGCCGATCTTTCCGGCAGATCTGCAAGCCCAGTGGGCAGTGAACTATGCCTGTGGCTCGGATCGTTGCGAGGTCGATCGCTGTACAGCGCAGATCGTTACCGATGTGCGCAACGCCGACAATCCCCAATGGCTGGAAATTGAGCGTAACGTGCGTTGGGCCGATGGCTGTGGGGAAGATTCGTCCTGGCTACATCAGATCGACCGCACCGAGGGAACCGAGCGGTACAACGATACCTCGAACCTTTTCCTCTTTAACTTCTGGGCTGGGGTCGAACCGGGGCCAATCAACAGCCTCTTCTCGCTGAACAGCGACGCTCAGGTCAAGACATGGTGCAGCGACGAACAAATCATCGAGTTGGAAGAGGGCAATGGCTGGACGGCCCGCTACAACGGCATGACCTGTCACGATGTACGCACGGGGATGTTGGTCTCCATGAAGTACACCAAGCGATGGCTCTTTAGCGGCACATTTGAAGACGAAGAGTATCAAAAAGCCTACTTCGGCGACTATGAAGTCTACGAAGTGCGGCTAGACGAGACCAATATTCAATTAGATTGGGTGAACCCGCCTGCCACCTCTGAGTAAGGGCAGCCTGATCTGGCCGATTTCCCTGGGCAGCGCCGTGGTGACGGTCTGCGCTGCCCACCGACTTTCCACCTATTCTACTCTGGCGGCGGGCAATATCTTTGGCAGAAATCTTTTTAACATCTTCGCCTTGCGCATCACCGACTTTTTTAGACAAGCGGGCGCTTCTTGGGCGAAATTGATCCAGCTAAGACATTGGCGGCCATTTTCGGCGTGGTGCTAACCGCCATGGATTGCGTGGGGAACGGGGTCGGCTGATTCATTGAAGTCGACGCACTGGTCATTGCCATCACCTATGGTGTGGGCATGTGGCTGCTCTATCAACGCGGGCTGGTAGTGTGAAAATCGTAATGCGTAATTGCGGTACCTCGCGGTTTAAGGGGACACTGGTTCAAAAAACCGAGTTTTTGTTTTGTCTGCCAGAGCGATAATTACCTGGTAAAAAGTCGGTTTTTCAAACTGACCCTACAATAGATGAAGAAACGCGAAGCCCTCAATCCAAAGTTACGGATTACGCATTTCTCTCGCGTACCTGCGCCAGCGTCGGATTCTCCTGATCTCGTCCCGACAAGATCGGCTCTTCTACGCCCCAATCGATGCCCAATTCGGGATCATTCCAGGCCACGCCCAGTTCATCGCTGCCTGTGTAATAATTATCCACGAGATAGGTCAGCGTGGCATCGGTGAGGGCGACGAAGCCGTGGGCCACACCCACCGGAATCAAGATCCCCATCTGGTTGTCATCGCCGATCTCCACCGTTTCCACCGCTTTGTAGGTGGGCGAATCAGGGCGCACATCGGCCAGCGCCACGCGGATGGTCCCCGTCGGGCAATACCAATAATCCACCTGCAATTTGTGATAATGCAGCCCGCGCAGTACCCCCGCTTTGGAATCGCTACGGTTGGTCTGGAGAGTCTCCCATGCGCGCTCTGGGAACCACGCTTTGCGGAAAGTTTCCACAAAGCGCCCGCGTTCATCGGCAAAAGCTTTGAGGCGGGCAAATTTCACGCCAACAATTTTAGATGATGCAATAATCTCAGCCACAGGTGATCCTTATTTTTGTAAACACGGATGGAGGGAAACACAGATCAGAATGACACGATAATTATCTTTCATCCGTGTTTCCTCTTATCCGTATTTACAATCCCTTTTAACACACACTACACCACCGCGCGCAACCGCTCGATAATATCGCCGATCTCCGCCGCGCGCAGGCGATACGAGGCGCGATTGACAATGAGGACCGCCTGGCTTTGCATAATGGTGCGAAACTCGGCCAGCCCGTTGGCACGCAGAGTATCGCCCGTTTCTACAATATCCACAATCAAGTCGGCCAACCCCAACACAGGCCCCAATTCCACCGAACCGGCCAATGTGATAATCTCGGCGTTGATGCCGCGCGCCCGGAAATAGTGCGCCGCCAATCGAGGAAATTTGGTAGCAATGCGCGGCTGGCTCTCATAGCGCATGGGGACGTCGGGCCGATCCACAGGACCGGCCACGCTGAGGCGACATTGGCCGAAGGGCAACAGCAACGGTTCGTGTACATTGCGTCCACTCTCGCGCAGCACATCCAGCCCGCAAATGCCCAGATCCGCCGCGCCATATTCCACATAGGTGGGCACATCCCACGGCTTCGCCATCACATAGCCTGTGCGCCCATCAGCACTCTCCAGCACCAACTTGCGCCCATTGTCGCCGTCGGGCACCGAGAGACCGGCTTTGCTCAACAGCGCAAAACTTTCGTCGGCCAAACGTCCCTTGGGCAGGGCAAAGAGCAGGGGCGCTGTGGCGGCGGGTTGCCTTTTTCTTCCATCATCTGTGTAACCATCGCTTACGCCACACTCGCTTCCGTGCGGATAAAGTCACCGCCCACTTGCTGATACTCTTCAAACTGTGTGCCGATCCACACCATGACACAGGGAATCTGTACTTGGCTGGCATAAGTCAGCACATCATCCATCGGTCGGCTATTGACCTCGACTTGGATGCGCTCACCAGCCTCGCGCCAGGTTTGAACTTGGGCCAGCGCTGCCCGGTTGCCCTGTGTAATCACCAATCGGTCAGCGGGGACGGGGCGGGGCGGCAACCGTTCGCCGCTTTGATATTGGCGCGCCAACAACATCCGATCTACACCCAGGGCCACACCCACGGCGGGTTGACTGCGCCCAAACTTTGCCAACAGATCATCGTAGCGGCCACCGCTGCCAATGGTCGAGCCAATGCTGCCCGGCGTCAGCACCTCAAACGTGATGCCCGTGTAGTAGCCCAAGTTGCGGATCTCGGCCAGATCCAGCGCCACTTGCTCGGTCACGCCATAGGCATCCAGCACTCTACAGATGGCGCGCAAATTTTCCAATGCGGCATGCATCTCGTGGTTGAGGCAGTGACGGTCGGCGTGGGCGATCACCTTTTCTAGATCGTTGCCGTTGAGCAGGGGCAACTCTTCCACCGTGCGCCGTTGCCCTGTGCGCAGTGGCACATCGCGCAGAAAATCGGCCAAAGCTGGCTCGCTTTTGCGGTCAATCGCCTCTTGCAGCGCCATCTCTTGGGGGGGTGTCAGTTTCAGATCAGCCAACAGCCCGCTAAAATAGCGAATTTGGCCGAGAACAATGCGGAAGTCATACAGCCCCACACGGCTCAACGTATCGCAGGTCAGCGCCAACACTTCGGCGTCAGCATCAGGCGAGGGCGCGCCAATCAGTTCGATGCCGGCCTGCCAGAACTCGCGCTGGCGTCCAGCCTGGGGTTGATCAATATAGCGAAAGACGCTGCCCACATAGCAGAAACGCTGGGGCATGGGCCGATCGTGCAGCCGGGTGGCAACCAGCCGCGCCACCGGCGTGGTGAACTCTGGGCGCAAGGCCAGCGTGCTGCCGTCGCGATCCAAAAAGCGGTACATTTCGGCCTGCAAGCCTGTACTGGCCTGGATGCTCAGCGACTCGGAAAACTCGAACATGGGCGGCAGCACATCGCCATAGCCCCAGCGTCGAAAGCCTTCGAGCAGGGTATTCATCATCTGTTGGCGGCGCAGGGCATCATGCCAGAAATAGTCGGCGACGCCATAGGGAATCGAATGTTGCATAAGGGTTCTTGGTTTAGCGTAAGTGGAGATAGCGATTGGGTGATTAGGTGGCGATGGAGCCATGTATCGTTGTGTGCAGATCTGAACGCTCAGTTCTCTCCGCTCAGCCGTTTTGATTCGCGGCTGCTCTGCAACTGTTGAATCTGATCTTTGGACGTAAAAGACGCTTTGCGTTCCTCCTGAGCGCGCGCGCCGTGTGCCTCGCCGGGGGTCAGCCCGCCCAACTCGCCCAACACCGCCACCCGCGAAACAATGCGCCGGGTCTCGGCACTCTCACAGTGCGGACAGGCCAACGGCGCGCCGCTCGCCTTCTCCGCCGCCGAGACAGAGGCCCACAGGTGATCGAAGGTCTCTCCACATGCTTGACAGGTGTATTCGTAAATGGGCATTCCGCTCTCCTTGGCTTGCACTTTGTGGGGAGAGTATGCCAGAGTTCCGGGAATTCCTCAAAAGGTGACGGGTTGTGGGTAGAAAATTCTATACCATCGCGCATTTTGCAACCCTCATTCACTTTGACAAATTATATTCACCCCTGCTATGCTTCGCCCACAACCAAATCTTGCTCAGTGAATGTGCCCATGGCCCGGATGCCAGGGCATAAAGGCGAAGTCGGTGCAAGTCCGACGCTGTCCCGCAACTGTAAGGGCAAGGTGCTCGTCACCTTCCCAAGCCAGGTCGACCGCTTTCACTGCGCTCCAGTACACCTCGGGGATCTGGGTGGGAGCAAGCGATAGCGACCTTTTTGTGCGCTTTCAATTGCGATAGCCCGTGCCCGATCCAACCTGGATCGGGCATTTTATTTTGGTTATCTATGCAGGTCGAGGGTGCGACGCACTTGCCACCCAAGCTTTTCACAACCAATCTACCCGTGGCGAGTGCGTCGCACCTAATATTGGGTCAACCTTTTTCAACACATAGGAGAAAATTCGTGTCACGTCTTCGTTTTATTACCCTTGCACTTGTCATCACCATTCTGGCCGGCTGCGCTGTTCCCGTGTCTGTTGCCCCCGCGCCTGCCTCCCAAGCCCCCACCGTGGCCGGGGAGAGCGTCGCACTATCGGCCAATCTCACCGACGGCTGTGTGGAAAGCTATGACGCGGCTGTGGATTATTTCCCGCAGAAAGCCACCGTAGCGTATGCCAGCGGTTTTGAAGTGGAATACTTCAACAACTACAAAGTGGTCACCGTGACCAACCCCTGGCAGGGCGCGGCAGGAGAGCTTCCAATATGTGCTGGTGCAGTGTGGCACACCCGCCCCCGAAGGCTACGCCGATGCCCTGGTCATGGACGTGCCGGTGCAGAGTATCATCGCCCTCTCTACCACCTATCTGCCCCACCTGGAAAGCCTGGGTGTGTTAGATAGTCTCGTTGCCATCGACAGCCTGTTGTGGACCACCACCGCCGCCGTGCAGGAGCGGATCGCCGCTGATGCCGTGATTGAGGTGGGCAGCGGTTCATCCATCAACCTGGAATCCGTGCTCGATCTAGAGCCGGATCTGGTCATGACCTATGGCACGGGCATTCCCGACTATGACACCCATCCCGTGCTGCTAGAGGCAGGCGTGCCGGTGGTGCTCAACGGGGATTTTGTGGAACAGGTTCCCCTGGGCCGCACCGAATGGATGAAATTCCTGGCCTTCTTTTTTAACAAAGAGGGAGAGGCCACCACTATCTTCGACAACGTTGTCACGGAGTATAACGAAGTGGCAGCGTTGGCCGCCAGTGTAGAGAGCAAGCCCACGGTGCTGGTGGGCAGTGTCTATAATGGTACCTGGTATGTCTCTGGCGGCAAGAGCTACACCGCCCAACTGCTGACCGACGCCGGCGCCGCCTATCTGTGGGCGGACGAAGGCGATGTGGGCAGCATCCCGCTGGATTTTGAAGCCGTCTTCGACAAGGCGGCTGAGGCCGATTACTGGATCAACCCGGACAGCGCTTTTTGGTTTAGCGTGGATGATGTGCTGGCAAGCGATGACCGCTATGGTGACTTTGCCGCTGTAAACGGTGGCACGCTCTATAACAACAACGCTCTTGTTAATGAAAATGGTGGCAACGCCTTCTATGAATCGGGCGCAGCCAACCCGCAGATCGTGCTCAAAGATCTGGTGAAGATCTTCCACCCGGACCTGCTTCCCGATCACGAGTTGGTCTATTACCGGCAGACTCAGTAAAACGAATAGTGCGTATTGCGTGCTGCGTATCTCACAAAATACATAGCACGCAATACGCAACCCGGAGACATGCAATGACCCATTCCCATCCACAATCCCTCTCCGCCGCTCGCACCATAACCGACGCCGCGCACTCTGTTTCGCGCCGTCGCTATTGGCTGTTGGGTCTGCTGGTGCTTCTGTTAATTTTGGCATTTTTGCTCAGCCTGGCCCTGGGATCCGTCTCGATCCCACTGCCGGAGATTGTGAAAATTCTCTTTGGCGCAGAGCCATCCAAGGCATCGTGGGCCAACATTGTGCTCAAGTTCCGCCTGCCCAAAGCGTTGACTGCCGTGCTGGCTGGGGCGGCGCTCTCGGTGAGCGGGCTGCAAATGCAGACGCTTTTCCGTAATCCGCTGGCCGGCCCCTACGTTTTGGGCATTAGTTCCGGGGCCAGTTTGGGCGTGGCGGTTGTGGTGCTGGCGGCGGGCGCAGTGGCGGGCTTTGGCGGCAGCACCACCATGCTGGCCGGGGTCAGCATGGCCGGGGATCTGGGATCGGCGGCGTCATCCATTGCCGGTTCGCTGTTGGTAATGCTGCTGGTAATGGGCGTGGCGCGCCGTGTGCAAAACAGCATGACATTGCTTATTTTGGGCCTTATGTTTGGCTATGCCACCAGCGCCCTTGTCAGCGTGCTGCTCTATTTCAGCATTGCCGACCGCATTCAGGCCTACATTTCGTGGACCTTTGGCACGTTTGGCGGCGTTACGTGGAGCCAGATGAATGTGCTGGCCCCGTGCATTTTGCTGGGATCGGCCGGCGCGTTTCTGCTCATGAAGCCGCTGAACGCGCTGCTCTTGGGCGAGACCTACGCCCGCTCGCTGGGCCTGAACGTACGCCGTGCCCGCCTGGGTATCATCGCCTCCACCGCCGTGCTGGCCGGTGTGGTCACGGCCTTCTGTGGGCCGATTGGCTTTTTGGGCATCGCCGTGCCGCATCTCTGCCGCACTCTCTTCGGCACGTCGGATCACAGGGTGCTGCTGCCTGCCGTCACCATTATGGGCGCGATTTTGGCGATTGTAGCCGATTTGGTGGCTGGGCTGCCGGGCAGTCAGATCACGCTGCCGCTGAACGCTGTCACCGCGCTGCTGGGCGCGCCCGTCGTGGTCTGGGTGATCTTGCGTCAACGCAACCTACGCGAATCGTTTGCGGGCTAAAGCGGAATTGCGAAGTGCGAAGTGCGATTGCAAACTGTAAGAGGAAGATTATGAGTCTCCTGCAAGAAGATGAATTTGACGCAGAGGGCACGAAGTTCGCAGAGAATTTAGGAGAGAAAATCTGCGTTCATCTGCGAAATCTGCGGATCAAAAGGCGTTTGCAAAAGAGGCAAATTGTAAGAAGGGTCAAGATGGTAGACAGAACGCACCATTCACAATTCACAATTCACCATTCGCAATTCACCATTTCCTCCGACGAAGTGCTGCGCGCCGACGACCTCACCATTGGCTATCGCCACGCCGGACGCGCCGATGGCGTAGTGGCGGCCCATCTCAACCTTTCGTTGCAGCGTGGTGAACTCGTCTGTCTGCTGGGGCCAAACGGCGCGGGCAAATCAACGCTTATGCGCACGCTGGCCGGGCTACAGCCACCCTTGGGCGGCAAAGTTTGGCTAGACGGCGACGAACCGAGCGCGTTACCCGCCCGCGAACTGGCGCGCCGCCTCAGCATTGTGCTTACCGAACGTGTCGATGTGGGCAATCTCTCCGCCCAAGAATTGGTGGCGCTGGGCCGCCATCCCTACACTGATTGGTGGGGCAATCTCACCGCCCACGATGCCGAAGTGGTGCGCTGGGCGATTCGGGCGGTGGGCGCGGTCTCGCTGGCAGATCGCCCCGTGCAAGAACTCAGCGACGGCGAACGCCAGAAGATCATGGTGGCACGGGCGCTGGCCCAAGAGCCGTTGTTGATCATGCTGGATGAACCCACGGCTTTTCTCGATCTGCCGCGGCGTGTGGAACTCATGGGGCTGTTGCGTTCGCTGGCCCGCCAGACTGGGCGCGCCATCTTGCTCTCGACACACGATCTCGATCTGGCCCTGCGCAGCGCCGACCGCCTCTGGCTGCTCTCGGTGGAGGGGAAGATGGCAACTGGCGCGCCGGAAGATCTGGTGCTCAGTGGCGCATTTCAGGAGACCTTTGCCAGTGAGGGCGTTGCCTTTGACCAATATTCCGGCTCGTTTCGGATCGCGCGTGAGACCGCTGGCGTGATCCGGCTTTATGGCGAGGGCATGGCGGCGCTGTGGACTGTGCGCGCGCTGGAACGCGAAGGGTATTGCGTGGATCATAATGGCGCGGCAATCGGCTGTCCCCGCCGCGGCCACGGTCCGGCTCTTGTGTGAGGGCGATACCCCGCTGCACTGGCAAACCACCATCAACGGAGACACTGAAATGTCGATCTCGCTCTATCATTTGATTGCCACCCTGCGCGCTCGGCTTGTCTAGTGCCAACAATCACGCAGCATGAAGCGTAAACGAACCATCTATCTACACGGCCCATCTCGGTTTACCACAACGGAGCATCCATGCCACGCTTAACCAAAATCTACACCCGCAACGGCGACGAAGGCCGCACCTCTCTGGGCGGCGGGCAGCGTGTCGACAAAGACGCCCTGCGCGTACAGGTCTATGGCACCGTGGACGAACTTAACTCGTGCTTGGGTGTGGCCCTGGCGGCTGGCCTGTGTGAGCGGCTGCAAGCGGTGTTGCCTGTGATCCAAAATGAGCTTTTCCACCTGGGGTCGGATCTCTGCTTTTTGGAAGCGGACAAGATCAAGTATTCCATTCCGCAGATCGAGGCCCGCCATGTAGAAGTGTTGGAAGCCTTCATCGACGAAATGACCGCCGTGGTTGGCCCGCTGGAGAACTTTATTTTACCGGGTGGCTCGGCGGGATCGGCCCATCTACACGTGGCGCGCACCGTCTGCCGCCGCGCCGAACGCGAAGCCACCACCCTGGTGCGCGAAGATGCGATTGGCCCCCAGGTCTTGCCCTATCTCAACCGCCTTTCCGATGCGCTCTTCGTCATGGCGCGCTACGAAAATCACCAAAAAGGCGTACCAGAGCCGTTGTGGAATACGCTGGCGTAGGGATGGGGGAAGTTGCAAGGGGAAAATTGCAAGTTGCAGTTGTGTCACGCCGCACGCATTACGCACTACGTTTCACGCATCCGAGGCTCCCATGACCCTCACCGTCGGCGCAACCTCCTATGTGATCCCAGCCGGGCTTGTGGAGAACGCGCGCCATTTGGCGGGGCGTGTGGCGGATATGGAAGTGGTATTATTTGAGGTGGCGGGCGGGCCGTCTAATTTGCCCACTGCTGCCGAGGTGCGCGAATTGGCGGCGATTGGCCGCGATAGCGGGCTGACCTATACGGTGCATCTGCCCGCAGATCTGCCCGCCCAGCCGCGAGACGCTTTGTTGCATCCTGATCTGGCCCAGACACAGCGCATCATCGCATTGACGCAGCCGCTCGACCCTTACGCCTATGTTTTTCACATGGCGGGGCGGACGGTGCGCTCGCCACAGACGCCGCCCGCCGATCTGGTCCGCTGGCAGGCCAATGCCATTCACACCCTGGCAAGGGTATCCTCTTGGGTGAGTGACCCAAGCCGCCTGGCCGTGGAAAATGTAGAGGGTTATGCCCCCGATTTTCTCGATGCACTGCTGGCCGCCGTTCCCGTGAGCCGCTGTGCCGATGTGGGCCATTTGTGGGTAGATGGACATGATCCGCTGCCGTGGCTGCAACGCTGGTTGCCGCGGACACGGGTGATCCACCTTCACGGCCTGGCCGAGCGGGATCATTCGTCGTTGCAGCACATGCCACTGTCACAACTTGCGCCGGTGATGGATCTGTTAAAAGAGCAGAACTTTACAGGCGTGCTCACGCTGGAAGTCTTTGAAGCAGATTTTGAACCGTCGTTGGCGGCATTGGGCCGCTGGCTATGATGCCTAGCAAGGACGCTCAGATTTTTACCGCGAGGGCGCAAAGATAGTCTCTGCTTCTCTGCGTTAACTTTTTATCTTTTCGGAGGAATTGGATCGAATGGCGAAAGCACCACAGATGGCCGCCTATGGCCGCCACATCTTTATTTGCACCGGCAGTTTTTGTGATTCCACAGGCGCAGCCACGCGTCTCTATGCACGGCTGGCCGCAAAACTGGGTGATTGGGGCCGCTATACCAACCCGGAGCGTGTGAAGCGCGGCACAACCCCTTGTCTGGGCGTGTGCAGCGGCGGCCCGATTTTGGCCGTCTATCCCGACGGCATCTGGTATCACAACGTGGACGAGGCCGTGCTGGATCGGATTGTGGATGAGCATCTCAAACAGGATCGCCCTGTGGAAGAGTACATCTTTCATCGTCTCGCCCCCCAGCCCAGCCAGGCCCGCCCCATTGCCCTGGAACTTGTGGCCGGGGACGATTAGGCAGGGTACAGAAAAATATACTTGGGCGTGCTGCTGCTTTCCGCTATACTGGGAAAATAGAGGACGTTTCACACTGTCGCCAGCACTTTTTACAAAGAATGGCACGGTAAACCAGCACACAAGGAGCCAGCCGCATGGAACTGACACGCCAAGAATTAGAGCGCCGCGAAGAGGAACATCTGGCCCCCTATGCCATGCCCAGCCGCCAGAGCCGCGGGCGCGCTCACCCCGAAGACGAACACCCGTATCGCACGGCGTATCAGCGCGACCGTGATCGCATTATCCACACCACCGCTTTTCGTCGCTTGGAATACAAGACCCAGGTTTTCGTCTATTCCGAGGGCGATCACTACCGCAACCGCTTGACCCATAGTGTCGAAGTGGCGCAGATTGGGCGCACGCTGGCCCGCTCGTTGGGCTGCAACGAAGATCTCACCGAGGCCATCTGTCTCGCCCATGATCTCGGCCACCCGCCCTTTGGGCATACAGGCGAAGAGACGCTCAACAGCCTCATGGCCCAACACGGCGGCTATGATCACCAAAAGCAAACTTACCGGATCATCACCCATTTGGAGCAGCGCTACCCCGATTTCCCTGGCCTGAATCTGACCTACGAGGTGCGCGAGGGTGTGGTGAAGCACGACACTTCCTATGACATTGTGGATGCCCGCGACTATAACCCCAACGAGCAAGGCACGCTGGAATGTCAATTGAGCAATCTGGCCGATGAGATCGCCTACAATACCAGCGACATGGACGATGGCTTGCGCTCTGGGATTTTGGATGCGCGCGCCGTGACTAAACTGGCAATTGCCCACCGTGTATTAACAAGCATGGGTGCAGAGCCAGACGCCGATCTCACACAGCCGCTGGTGCGCTATGGTTTTATCCGGCGTATGGTGGGGATCGAAGTGTCGGATACGATTGCGGCCACGGCGGCCAAGTTAGAGGCAAATAGGGTAGAGACGCTGGCGGATCTGCGTGGGTTACCGGGAAATGTAGTCGGCTATTCTAGCCCACTCGTTGAGGAAAATGCTGAGTTAAAGGCCTTTTTGTACAAAAATTTCTATCGCCATTATCGGGTTGTGCGCATGGCGGCCAAAGCGGAACGCACGCTGCGTGCCCTGTTTGACGCCTATGTTTCCGAATCCGAACAGTTGCCGCCGGAAACTCAACAACGCCTGGCCGAGAGCGGCGATCTCCACCGGGTGGTCTGTGATTACATTGCTGGCATGACCGACCGCTATGCCATTCAAGAGTACAAGCGCCTCTATGATCCCGAAGAGCGGGTCTAGCTGCTACGTTTGCGCTGAATTGACATCGCCACTTTGACGCTCTGGAAAGGCGCTGGCATACCCGCTGGGCCATCCCGATAGGTAGCCTCGACAATTTTACAGGCCATGACCAGATTCTTGCCAAGCAGCCGAAAGGTCACACCGGGGGCTGCCACCACAGGCTCCTCGGTGACGGTTCCCTGGCTGGGCTGTTTCTGGGCCAGCGCTTCCCCGTCCATGCCCTCGCTCATGAGCAGTTGTTTCAATGTCCCTTGCTCATGGTCATAGAACCAGACGTCAAGCAGTCTAGCCTCGTTATTGCTGACCGAGGTAGGATCAAGATCCTTGACGATCCCCATGCCGCATGAGCCAAAGCGCGGTTCCTCTTTGCCTACAGGCGTAATCGTCATGCTTTCGTCGTAATCGGGGATGCCGTGTTGGTAGTGGAAAGTATATTCGTTGACCTGATCCTCTGGCTGTGACCCTTCATCTTTGCGCCGAAACCCTCCAAACATCTTGGGCAATGCGCTGCTTACGTCGGCTTCGCCCTGGCGGCTACGCGCGGGCGGCGGAGCGGGTTCGCCGTTCTGGGGAATGGTACGCGCTGTTGGCTGAGCTGACAGTGGCGTCGAAGGCATCACCGCTGGCAAATCTGCTTCCTCCTCCTCATCCTCCGCTTCTTCATCCCACTCTTCGTCGTTCTCGTCCGATTCAGCATCCTCGGCCTGTGGCAGATCGTCCCACGTCGCGCGATCCCATGTGGCCTCTTCGGCCTCGGCACGCGGCGTTGGCGCATTGGGCGGCGGCATCCAATCCAGCAACGGTGCGCTTTCCTCACGGGGTGCGGCTCTGGGCTGGCTGTGCGTTTCGGCGGTCTGGGGCGCTTGGTCTCTATTGGTCTGGGGCTGGGCTGGCGGATTGGGGACGACTATATTTTGCCAGATTTCAATCTGTCCGCTGGTGGGCGGCGACGGCGCTGGCCCAAAACTAGGTTCATCGGTTGGCTGGGGATTGTTGGGGGTAAACGATTCAACCTCTTCCTCTCCTGGGTCCCGGCCCGCGCCCTGAATCAACTGAATGGCGATCCAGACTGTCCCCACCAGAAGCAAGATCGCTGTAATCGCCACCAAAAGCCAACTTACCCAACCAACCGCTGGTTCATCCCCGCTCTCTATCGCCGGTACAGCGGCTTGGAAACGGGCTTCTTCTTCCAGCACCACCCGTAATGCGCGCAGATTTACCTCGCGCACACCCGCGCTAGGGTCCAACCCCTGGGCATAATAATCGATGGCTTCGTCCACCGCTGCCACCGGCTCCGCCAACGAGGCCAGTCTCTCCAGCGATGGGCCAGCGTTGACACGCCCCGTCGCCACATAGGCATCGGCCACGGCCGAAAGGTAGTGGGCGCGCAAGGGCGGGGTGAGATCGTCCAGCACAGTGTCACGGGGCTGTGCCGGCCAGACCACCCATCCGATGAATAGCCCCAACAGCAACCCTAATAGCCCAACCGCAGCACGGCGCGCCATCTCTGCCCGCTGTTGGGGAGTCGTGCGATCTTGGAACGAAACAAGCCTTCTGACCATGCCCATATCCTGTCCATCTTCTGTTTGCCGCCCTAAGAGATATCCTAAGCAGCGGCATTCGGCATCCGCTAAAGCAGATCATCCCGCTGGCGCTTCTGCAACTCTTCCACCAGTTGTTTAACCTGCTGCATCTTCTTTTTGTGGCCGATAAGCAGCGCGTCGCCTGTGTCCACCACCACCAGATCATCCACGCCCACCAGAGCAATCGGGCGATCCCCGCCAGAGACAATGTTGCCGCGGCTGCCGATGACAATCGTGTCACCGCCGATCAGGCAATTCTCGTTGCTGGGCGCAATCAGGCTTTCCAGTGCATCCCAACTGCCCACATCGCTCCACCCGGCATCCAGCGGCACCACGGCCACGCGCTCGGCGTGTTCCATGATCCCATAGTCAATCGACAGGTTGGGCAATGTCGGCCACAGATCCGCCAGCACCGCCGCTGCGTCTGCGCCATCCAACGCCTCGCTAATCTGGCCGAGTGTGGCGTACATCTGCGGCATCTGGCGCTCGATCTCGGCCAGCAGCCGATCCACGCGGCTGACAAAGGTGCCGCCATTCCAATAATAGCGGCCCTCGGCCAAAAAGCGTTCGGCTGTGGCGAGATCGGGCTTTTCCAAAAAGCCCGCCACGCCATAGACCGGTATCTGCCCTGGCATATCCAACGCTTCGGGCTGCCGTTGAATATAACCATAGCCCGTGTGCGGATGATCCGGCTCGATGCCCAACACCGTGAGATAACCGGCCTGAGCGGCACGCTCTGCCTGTTGTAATACCATCCGATAGTGAGGCTCGTTCACAATCACATGGTCCGCCGAAAGAATCGCCACCACGGCGTCGGGATCACGGCGGTGCAGGTGAATACAGGCCAAGCCGATGGCGGGAGCCGTGTTGCGGCCACTGGGTTCAACCAGAATATTGGGGACAGGGAGTTCGGGCAGTTGTTGCGCTGTAAGCGCTGCGTAGCGTTCGCCTGTAATCACAAAGGTGCGCTCCGGCGTGATCATCTCCGCCACCCGATCCACCGTAGCCTGGATCAACGTGCGCCCGCTGCCGGTGATATCTGAAAACTGTTTTGGCTGTAATTGGCGACTGCGCGGCCACAGGCGCGTCCCCACGCCTCCAGCCAAAATTGCGGCATACATCATTGTATTGTTCCCTTATTTGTACACGATATTCAGCCAGATCTACTTCATTGAACAGGCTGTGAGTTTCTAGTTTGACGAAGGATTTGACGAAGGACGAGAGACCAAAGACGAAGCTTTTGACCCTGATCAATATTTCGTTGGTCTTTGTGGTCTTTGCTCCCTCGTCTTTGCTCTTTGGTCAGTTTTATATTTCCCGCACATAACGCAGGGTTCCCACTTGGCGCACCAGCCCTTTTAGCTCCATCATGGTGAGCAGGCTGCTGATTTGTCCGGCAGCCATCGTCACATTGCGCACGAGTTCGTCAATATGGATTGGCTCGGCGGAGAGGTGGGCCAGCAACTGCGCCTCGGACGGGTCCGGCGGCAACGACTGACGCACCTCTTGTTGTGTCACCACCCGTTGCAGATCCAATTGGCCCAGCAGATCGTCCACCGAGAGCAGCGGATAGGCCCCGTCTTGGATCAACTGATTGCAACCGGCGCTGCCAGGGTGCAGAATCGACCCTGGCACGGCGTAGACGTCGCGGCTCTGTTCGGCGGCAAACTTGGCCGTGATCAGCGCTCCGCTGCGCTGTCCGGCTTCCACCACCACCACACACAAACTTAGCCCGCTAATCACCCGATTGCGCGGCGGAAAATTGCTGGCTTCTGGCTTTGTGCCCAGCGGATATTCGCTGATGACTGCGCCCTGGGTCATCATCGCTTGGGCGATCTTGCGGTTTTGTGTGGGATAGAGCTGATCGACACCACTTCCCAATACTGAAATGGTGCGCCCGCCTGCTTCCAGCGCTGCGGCATGGGCGATGGCATCCACGCCCAGCGCCAGCCCGCTCACCACGGTGACGCCGTTGCGGGCCAGATCTGTCGCCACGCGCCGCGCCACCTCCCGCCCATAGACCGATGCCTGCCGCGTCCCCACCACGGCCACGGCACAGCGATCCTGGCGCATGAGTTCGCCGCGCACATAGAGCACTGGCGGCGGGTGTGGAATCTGGCGCAAATTCTCCGGGTAATCCAGATCATCCCAGGTCAAGACATCGATCTTTTGCTGCACCAACTTTTGCCACTCGGCAGCCAGATCCAGCGAGCGGCGCAGGGTCAGCAAATTTTCCAACGTGCGCCGATCCAGTCCCGCCTCTTTGAGTTTCTGAATGGGCGCGCGCCAGGCCGCTTCCACCGACCCGCAGGTCTCGATGAGCGCTGCCAGCCGGGCAGGCCCAACCCCAGAGACTTGATTAAAGGCAACCCAAAAGGCTTTTTCGTTCATACCACTGCCCATTGATGATCCACGTTCAATCGCCGCACCGTGAAGTCGAGAATAGTAGAGGGGCTTTTATTTGTCAAACCGCTGGCTTTGGGGAGGAGGGGAGATGGAACGCGGATGGGGCAGATTGAGCGGATTTCCACGGATTTGATTTGCAATAGAACGCGGGTTGAGCGAATGGGGCGGATTTTCCGAGAATTCTCGACATACCCGTAAAAATCCGCTCAATCCGCGTTCTATTGCTCAGGTTTCACGCCCACGGGTTGAGGATAATTTTGGCCGATTCGTGGGAAGTGGAGCAGGCAAAGGCGTCGTTGATGGCGCTCATGGGCAGGCGGTGGCTGATCAGTTGCTCGATCAGCGGCGATTTTTGAATTACCTGCATCACGTTGGGGAATTCGTTGAGATTGTAGTGCCACGATCCCATCAGCGTCAGCCCTTTGCGGATCATGTCGGGGCTAATGCGGATGGCGAGATCGTCATTGCATTCACCCACAAAGGACACCTTGCCCTTGCGCCGGGTGGCATCAATGCACAGAGTCGCTCGGCATGGACATTGCCGGAACAATCCAGGCTGCAATCTACACCACGCCCGCCGGTGAGATCGCGGATCTGAGCGAGAATCTCCGCGTCGCGTGGATCCAGCACCGCTTCTGCGCCCATCTGGCGTGCCCGCGCCGCCCGGTACGGGATCGACTCCACGGCGATGACACGTGCGCCGCGAAAACGGGCGTTGATCACTGCGCCCAGCCCCACGGGTCCCAACCCGGTAATCAAGATAGTGGTGAAGGCGTCCACGCCCATTAACTGCATTGCCCCAAACGAAGGCCCGATCCCGCAACAGGCCAGCGCGGCGTGATCATACGAAACGCCGTCAGGGATCTTAGGCAGCAGCCGATCTTGTTTGAGCAGATATTGGGCATAGGTGGAGCGCCCTTCGCCGCCGCCAAAATAGCGGGGCAGATCGGCGTTGTGCTCACAGTGGATGTAATCGCCAGACTGGCAAAGCGCACACTGGCCGCAGCCATAGAGCGGCATCGCCACCACACGATCGCCTACCTTCACCCGACCCGGCTGGGCCACCGCCACCACTTCGCCAGCAGCCTCGTGGCCGAGAATGTCCGTGGGTTCGCCGCTAACGTAGCGTTTGTACTCGGTACACATGGGCGTGGCGTGGACCTTCACCACCACCCAGTTTTCCACAGGCTGCGGCTCAGCCGCGTCGATCAGCGCGGGCTTGGCGCGGGCCGGTAATGGCAACTTTTTTCATGATTCTCTCCTATGAGTGGACAGACAATCCATTTTAACGCAGAGAGGCAGAATAGAACGCAGATGACGCAGATTTAGCGGATTTACGCAGATTCCAGATGAGAGAGCGCAAGCTACTTGCAGCTCACCTTCCGGGAAGGGTTCAAAAGCGCTTGGGAAAAACGTCTATCGCTGAACCCTTCCCGGAAGGTTATAAACAAGTGCGTAAGTCCTACCACTTTTGCCTTTTATCTTCTCTGCGTTCTTCGCACCTTTGCGGTGAATTTCTCTCTATGCTTCCAGATTGAGCCAGCGCAGTTCCTCCGGCGAGAGTTGGATGGCGAGGGCAGGCAGTAGATCGCGCAGTTCATGGATGGTCTGCGGCCCCACCAGCGCAAAGACTGGGAAAGGCTGGTTGAGCACATAGGCAAGAGCAATCTGGGTAGCACTGACGCCCTTCTCCGCCGCCAATTCGCGTGCTCGATCCAGCCGCTGAAAGTTACCGTCGTTGAACCAGGTGCGCACAATCGGTTCCAGCGCGGGGATGCCCCGGTCGCCCGGCCCATAGCGTCCGCTAAAAAAGCCCGTGGCCCCGCTGCTCCAGGCGAAGAGCGGCATCTGTTGGCTGGTGTACCACACCCGCGAAGCCGCATCCGAGGCAGTGAGACAGCGCGGCCACATGGGTTCGTTCCACTCGGCCAGCGAAAGGTTAGGGCTGCTGGCGGCGAAGCCCACAAGTCCATGTTGGCGGGCATAGGCATTGGCTGCTTCAATCCGCTCGATGCTCCAGTTGGAGCCGCCAAAAGCGCGGATGCGCCCGGCGGCCAGATGTTCATTCAGCACGTCCACCAATTCGCCCACCGGTACAACCGGATTATCGCTGTGCATCATGTAAATGTCCACGTAGTCGAGGCCCATTCTCTCCAATGTCTCGGTGAGATCGGCCCGAATGCCTTCTGGCGTGCCTTTTTCGTCGCGCACGCCCTTGCCGATGATCACCAACTCCTCGCGGAGGCCGCGCAGGCGTATCCAATCGCCTACACTCTTCTCGCAATTGTAAACGTGGGCGGTGTCCAGGCAGTTGCCGCCCATCTCGTAGAAGTCGTCGAGTAGACTACAGGTTAAGGGTAGCCGCTCCGGCTTGAAGATCATGGTTCCCATCACCAACCGCGAGATGGGCTTCTCCACGCCGGGCACACGGCCATAGGGCATGGTAATCTGCGGTCGCCGCTCCAGCGGACGCCCCGCCGGACGCGTCTTGAGTGCTTCGTAGCGTTCGTTGCCAAAAACCAGCCCGATCTCGCGCCGCCAGTTGTCTAGCACAAGCATGTTGCCCAAGCTGTCCGCCGGGGACATGGCGGGGGCTTGGCGGTCGGCGATACTCGCGGCCACAGCGTCGGCCTCCAGCGCATAGAGCGGTTTGCCGTTGCGCGCCACAATGGTTTCTGGCGCTGTGGCCCCGTTGGCATAGAGCAAAATTTTGACGCCTTCGGCACCGCCTGTGCGCTCGTCGTCGGGCAGCCACGGGTTGGGCACGATGATGTGGCCGTCGCTGCCCCAGATGCGCAGTGTAGACTCGACACGGGCTTGCAGCCCACAGGTTAGCTCGGCCAGCAGATCGCCGGGGAATTTGACGATGGCTGTGGCCCACTCGTCCACGCTGCTCTGCTCACCCAGGTGGGCAAAGCCTTTGATCGCCATCTCACGGCGATAGCCATCACTGGCGATCAAAGGATCGGCGAAGGGCTTGCCCTGGGCTGCCCCGGCGAGCAGCCGCGCCATCGAAACGGGATAGCAGCCCACGTCCATGATGCCGCCGCCTGCCATCTCGTTTTCTAGGCGGATGTCGTCGTTGTGCCCGCCCATGTTGTAAGCAAAGGCCGCCTGGATCAGCCGCAGCGTGCCAATCGCGCCAGAGCCAATCAACTCTACAAGTTTTGCTGTCTGCGGGTGACAGCGATACATGAAGGCTTCCATAAGGAAAACGTTGTGATCCCGCGCCGCGGCGATCACGCTCATGGCTTCGGGGTGATTGGTTGCCAGCGGCTTTTCACACAGAACGTGCTTGCCTGCTTCAGCACAGCGGATGCTCCAATGGGCGTGCAGGTGGTTGGGCAGCGAAATATAAATAACGTCCACAGCCGGGTCGGCCAGCAGCGCGTCGTAGCTGACATAGGCGCGCGGCGCGTTGAACTCTGCGGCGAATTTGTCCGCATCTGCTTGCGAGCGGCTGGCAATCGCCACCAGTTCGCCGTTCTCCGAATGGGGCAGATCGCGGGTAAAGCGGCGCGCAATGCGGCCTGCGCCCAGAATCCCCCAGGCTAGTTTTTGGGTCATAGCGTCCTCGTTGGGGATGAAGGGTTAGACCCGCCAGCGCAGGGGCACGGGGGCCTCTTCGGCGGCGGATTCGACAATGGTTGCTAAAATTTCATCGACTTTATAGCCGTCGATCACATCGGGGCGGGCCTGTTGGCGTGTCTGCACGCTTTCCACAAAGGCCCGAAACTCCAGCGCCCATTGGCTCTCGTCGGGTGGGTAGATCGTGCGGCTCTGGCCTTCATCACCCATTTGAAGAGTGACCACCGTGGGCAGGGTGCCCTGCCAGTTGGGCGATGAGAGGGAAATCCGGCCCAGTGTGCCAATGATCTCCACAGTCTCTTCCCAGCCCTGCTGGGCATGCCCCACCTGTGGGATCTGCGTCAGCACCGTGGAAAAATAGACCGGCGGGCCAGCGGTCATGTCCAGCAGTGTCATCACCGAGCGCTCGCGGCCAGGGTTGGCCGGGTCGGGGATCTTGCGCACGTCCACGCGTACCGGATCGCCAAAGAAGAGGCGTGTCACGTCCATCAGATGGCTACCACTATGATAGAGAACGCCGCCACCGCTAAGCGTGGGGTCGGCGTGCCAGGTGGTGGGTTGTCCCGGCGGGCGTGGTCGTGCCCCAACGATGACACGAATGTGGGCGCTGAGCAGATCGCCCAGGCGGGGCAGCGTCTCCTGGACAAGGCGAAAGCCGGGGTTATAGCGCTTCATGTAACCGGTCTGGAAGATCTGCCTTGGCCGCGTCGCCATCAACTGTACCAGTTCGGCCGAGTGGACCGGGTTGGTGGTCATGGGCTTTTCGCAAAAGACATCTTTGCCCGCTTCAATGGCAGCTTTGGCAAGGGCATAGTGGGTGTGGTTGGGTGTGGCGATGAGTACGGCCTGAATGGTGGGATCGGCCAGCACCGTGTCATAGTCGGCGGCATAGGCCGCGCCGATCTCGGCAGCCAGGGCGCGCCCGGCGTCGGCATTGACATCACAGACGGTGATGATTTTGCCATCGCTGCCAGCCAGCGCCGCCACATGAAAGCGGGCAATTAGCCCTGATCCGATGAGGGCAAGGGAAACAGTCAAGCGATCTCTCCTTTGGGTGGAGGCTATGGGTAGGGGTTAGCCTTTGAGTCCGGCCATGGTCATGGCGTCTACAAACTGGCGCTGGATGACGAGATAGAGGAGCATAATGGGCAGGGCCACCACCGTGGCCGCGGCCATGATGGCATCCCAGCGCTGTTCGGTGAAGGCGCGATAGCGCTGGAGCGCAATGGGCAGGGTTGCCATTTCGTCGCTGCGAATGACCAAAAAGGGCCAGAGGAAGGCATTCCAGGTGAAATAGAAATTGATTAAGACCGCGGTCAAAAGGAGCGGCCTGGCAATGGGATAGGCGATGCGGAAAAGGATCTGGAAATGATTGGCTCCGTCAATAATAGCAGCGTCAATATACTCGTTGGGCAGAGAAATGAAAGCCTGCCGGATGAGAAAGATGGTGAAGGGGGTGATGGCGGCGGGCAAGATCACGCCTGCGTAGGTGTCGATCATGCCCAGAGTGCTGACCTGTAGAAAGAGCGGGATCATGAGGATCTGCTGGGGCAGGATCATCAAGCCGAGCAGAATCAAAAAGAGCAGACCCTTGAGTGGAAACCTGAGCTTTGCCAGGGCATAGGCCACCCACGACGAAAAGAATACATTGAGCGAAACTCCCACCACTGCCACGGCTACGCTGTTAAAGAGGGCCAGTGGCACGTTCATGGTATTCCAAACGTAGACGTAGGCGTTGAAGGTAGGCGCGGCCGGAAACATCTCCGGCGGAAAGGTGAAGATGGCATAGGTTGGCTTGAGCGAGGTGGCGAACATCCAATAAAACGGGAAGAGCGAGATGACCGCGCCTAGCACCAGCACGGCATACAAGAGAAACCGTTGTAGATAGCGCCCGGTATTGAGATGCTTCTTCTGTCTGGCACTGGTGATGGAACCGGCCACGTGAAACCTCCTTGATTAGTCGGCGGCGCGTTCCAGCACCCGCCGCTGGATCAGGGTGAGTACAAGAATAATCAACGTAGAGGCGACGCCGACGGCATTAGCATAGCCCAAGCGGCTCCAGATGAAGCCCTCTTGATAGAGATAGAGCAGGGTGGTGAGACTGCTGCCGCGCGGCCCGCCGTTGGTCATGATCAACGGCTCGGTGAAGATGTTCAGCCCCCACAGCGTGCCCATGATCACAGCAAAGACCAGCACAGGGTTGAGCAGGGGCAGTTTGATGTACCAGGCCATTTGCCACTCGTTGACGCCATCCACCTGGGCAGCGTCCAGCACCTCGTTGGAGATGCCCTGTAGCCCGGCCAGGAAGAGCACGGCGTAAAAGCCCACGTCGTTCCAGATCTTCATGAAGCCGATGGATGGCATCGACCACGTCTGATCGGTCAGCCAGGGGATCGGAGAAATGCCAACCAGGGTGAGAAAGTAGTTGAGCACGCCTGAATTGGTGGCATACATCCACTGCCAGATAATCGCCATGACCACCGTGGGAATGATCACCGGGAAGAAATAGAGGCCGCGGAAGAAGGATTGCCCCCACAGATTGGGGCGGTTGAGCATCAGCGCCACAATATAGCCGCCGATAATCGAGGCCGGCACTTGCACGAGCAGATAGACAAATGAGTTGCGCAGCGCCAGAAAGAAGCGATCATCGCTGAAAAGCCCTGCGTAGTGGACAAATCCCACGTAGCTCATCTCGTCAGTCAGGATATTCCAATCGGCGATGCTGCCGTAGAGCGCAATATAGAGCGGATAGAGGGTGAAAAGTGCCAGGTGCAGAAGCCACGGCGCAATAAAGACCAGCGCGATCTTATCCCACTTGCCGCGGCTGTTGGTCTGAAAAATTGATGCCCACCCCTCGCGCAGGCGGCCCGTAACGGGAACAGATGTATCGGTTGCTTGCATGGTGGTTGCTTTCGTAGTACGTAGTGCGTGGTGCGTAAACGGACAACGCACTACGCACTACGCTTGAACAAACTATCGATGGATATATTCCGTCATCACTGGTTCGCCAACATCTCATTCACTTCTTCCTCGGCGGCGGCCAGAGCTTCGGCGGGGGTAGCCTCACCCAGGATCACGTCCACGTAGGAATTGGTGAGCACGCCCATGATTTCGCTGCCCAGCGCTGTGTGCATGTCATAGATGTACGAGTTCGCCGCATAGCTGGCGTAATCGCGGCCGGCGGGCAGTGTATCCAGAATTTCCGTGAAGACCGGGTTTTCGGTCAGATCGTTGGTGGGGGGCAAGCTGCCGGTGACGGTAAAGTCGGCGGCCATCTGCTCTTCGGAAAGCAGATACTTCATGAATTCCCAGGCGGCGCGGTTGGTGCGATCCGCCTCTTCGCCGCTCAATCCTTGCTCACGCATGAGGGCAAAGTTACGCACAAAGTTATAGGTGGGGAAGCCTTCCACCGTGGAGTCATCGGGCTTGGGCACAGGGCCGACGATCAACTCAAAGCCTTCAGGGGCGTTGCGCTTGACCGTGCCGATGGTATCACCGCCGCCCAACGTGGCCGCCACTTGACCTGAGAGGAAGGGGTTGCCCTCCATGGCCTCGGTCAGGTTATAGCCTTCGCTGAAGAGCGTGCCGATTAACTCGTATACCTGCATGGCGGCTGGCATGTTAAAAGTCGCCGTTGTGCCGTCATCGCTGACCAACTGGTTGGTTCCGGTGGCGGCGATGTAGAAGGGATAGGCCGTGAACTGCCAGCGCCACCACTCTTCGCCCGGCGACAGGTTGATGAACCAGTGGGTGTCGTCGCTGAGGGCCTCGGCCCAAGCCAGAAATTCGCTGTAGGTCTGTGGCGGATTTTCGGGATCGAGTCCCGCCTCGCGCACACGCTGCCCGTTGTAGAACATGACACGCGGCCCGGCATACCAGGAGATGCTGTAGACGTGGCCGTCGTTCCACTCATAGTTGAGGTTGGGGTTCATGCGCCCCATCACTTCGTCGAAGCCGGGCAGATCTTCCAGCGGCAGCAACAGGTCGCGCGTCAGATACCAGGTGTCCTCCATATTCACCGATTGGTGGACGTGGGAGTTGGTGCGGCTTTGATGAAAGCCACCAACATTTCATTGTCCACAGATTCGGGGGCTGTGCTGCCTTCTACGCTGATATTGGGGTGCATTTCCTCGAAGGCGGCTTCCTGCTGTTTGCCCAACTCAATGCGCTCTGGCGTCTCGTAATACCAGTAGCGAATCGTGGTCTCCGGCAGTTCGGAGAGATCTTCCACACTCAACCAATTGCCGCTTGCCTCTCCGCCGGTCGAGGCTGCCGGTGCGGCGGAGCTACCACCCGATGGGGCTGCTGTGGGCTGGCAAGCCGCCAACAATGCACTGGCCGAAATGGCGGCTGTGCCCAATAAAAACTGTCTGCGGTTCATCCACGTGTTCCACTGCTTTGGGGTCATGTTGTTCCTCCTTGAAAGAATCCGAGCAAAAGGTACGGAAAAAAGAACGGCGCAGGCCGGGAGAACCAAAAGAGACACTGTGGTACAATCAGAAACAATTACGTCCCCCAAACATAGCGAAATTTTTCTAAATGGCACAATGTCCTGATGACAAACCAAAGTGACATATCTTCATCTTGTCATCTATCATCTGCTCCTCTGGCAGGACTAAGCCGGCGGAGTCTATGTTTGCTGTTGGGGTTGGCCTATATGCGTTTGCGGGATTGGGGTATGGCACAGATAGTAGCAGATGTGAATCGCCAGATCTACAAAATTTAGCCATTGAGGGGACAAAAGGAGGACATCGGGCAGACATGATAGAGAAAACCCCACACAAATCTTTTGTCGATCAGCTTCAACACGCACTGATTAACCTCTATGATCCCGTGGCGCTGTTGGACAATCCGCTCACTGCCCAGGTGGGCGCAGGCGGACGCGATGCCACCGGCGTGCTGCGCCAGACCCTCACCGCGGCGATTGACGCCTTGGCCCCGGACGCATCTGTGCCTCCCCACGCGCCGCTGGCCCAGGCCTATCAACTCCTCTATCAGCGCTTTGTGGAGCAGTTTACGCAAAAAGAGGTGGCGGCAGATCTGGGGCTGAGTGTGCGCCAACTGCGTCGCCGCGAAAAGAGAGCGCTGCAACTCCTGGCGAACCGGATCGCCGCCCAGTTTGGCTCGCCCGCCGCACACGAGCTTGATGTTGCCCCGGCAGAAGCGGATCAGACCACGCCCAGTCGTCGCGCCGAACTGGCCTGGTCACAGCGTACCTTTGCCGATGAACGCGTCGAAACCGCGGATCTGCTGGCGTCGGTGATGGCGGTAGCTGCGCCGCTCTTGCAATCGTTGGGTGTACGTGTGGAGGTCGATCTGCCCGAAACGTTGCCACGCCTGCTGGTGGAGCCGGTGAGCGTGCGGCAGGCGCTCTTGGGCTTGCTCGCCACCCTGGCCCACGCGCGGCCCCCCCAGCCGCTCTATGTGCGCGCCGCTGCCCAGCGTGATCGGGTTGAAATCGCGATTGAACACGGCCACGCGGCAGGCGCGCTGGCATTGGACAAAGGCGAAGCTGCCGAAAATTTGCGCATGGCCGAGACATTGCTGGATGCCGTCGGCGGGCAGTTGCGTGTCGATGGGGGTGGCGTGCGCCTGCTCTTGCCGTGCGAAGAGCAAATCAGCGTGCTGGTGGTGGAGGATAACCCGGATACGTTGCAACTGTTGACCCGTTATGCCGCCAACACTCGCTATCAACTGGTGGGCGTGCGCGAAGCCACCCAGGCTGTGGCTCGCGCCGTGGAGCTAATCCCCGACCTGATTGTGCTAGACGTGATGCTGCCGGAGATCGACGGCTGGCAACTTCTGGGGCAACTGCGTGCCCATCCGCATTTGGAGGGCATCCCCGTGATTGTGTGTACGATTCTGCCCCAGGCTGCCTTGGCCCGTTCATTGGGGGCGGATGCGTTCCTGCGTAAACCCGTCGGCCACGCCGATTTCCTCGCTGCCCTGGACGCGCAACTGCCCCTGCTGCGCTGAGAAGATCTGCGCCATCCCCACAATCGAACCCAAGAGTTGATGGGCCGAAAGGCCGCCCCGCCGTGTCACCGCCAGTGACCGGCTAACAATCGGCTGCCCGCTGGGATCTTGCGACGAGACCACAATCACCGGGATCTGGCGCAGAACGGGGTCGGCGTTGCGGTGCGCCAGCAATTGAAAACCATCCATCTCTGGCATCACCAGATCCAACAAGACCACATCGGGCCGCTGCTGCGCCATAATCGCCAGAGCTTCGCTGCCGTTTTTGGCGCGCAAGACACGATAGGGCTGATCGGCCAACATACGCCGAAAGAGACGCAGCAGATCGGGATCGTCATCCACGATCAGCACGGTTTTGGCGGCAAAGGGCGCCAACGCCGCCAGCAGTTGCTCGCGCGAGACGGGCTTGAGCAGATAGGCCGCCACGCCCAACGAGAGCGCGTAGGCATCCATCCCCGGCAGCGAACAGATCAGCACGGGCGTGTTGTGGGGCAATGGCGTGCTTTCCACGGCGGCGAGGCTTTCGCTGATATTGCTCTCGTTGATCAGCAACATCTGGCTGGGCGTGGCTTCCAATTCGCGCGACGGCCTCGGCCAAACTGGTCACAGCCACAATCTCCACGGCATCGAGATAGCGGTTAAGCAGCCGTTGCAGCGAACGGCCTGTCTCCAGCACCACCAGCCGCGGGTGCAGGATTTCGCTGCTGGTTTGCACCGGGTGCGACTCATCTTCGTAGCGCAGGTGGGGGGAGAGCCAGCGCAGTGCGCTCTCGGTGCGGGTATCACGGTTGCCCAGAGGTAGCCGAAAGGTAAAGGTCGTGCCGATGCCAGGTTGGCTTTCGCCCCACATTTTGCCGCTGTGCAGCGTGACAAAGCCGCGGCTAATGCTCAGCCCCAGGCCGCTGCCGCCATAGCGTTTGCGGATCGAGTTGTCGGCCTGTTGAAAGGGCTGGAAGATGCGCTCCAAATCGGCGCTGGCAATGCCCGGCCCCGTGTCCGCCACGCTGATCAGCACATGATCTCCCGCGTGCCAGGCCCGCACCGTCACCCCGCCGCGCTCGGTAAAGCGCCCGGCATTGCTGAGCAGGTTCAGGATAACCTGCTGCACGCGCAACGGATCGCAGTGGACGGCGGGCAGCGACGGCGAAATCTCTCGCGCTCTAAATAGAGCTTTTTCGACCCATAGAGGGGATAGACGGCGCTGACTGCCCGCTCAATCAGTTCAGGCAGTTCCACCCATTCTTTGGAGAGGGCCATCTGCCTGGCTTCAATCTGGCTGAGATCGAGTACATCATCAATCAGCGCAGAGAGGTGTTGACTGTTGCGCAACACCACGTTGAGGTCCGCCAGCAGCGCGCCCGGGATGACCTCGCCGTAGGTTTGTGGCGATTTGAGCACCAGTTCGGTAAAGCCAATGATCATATTGAGCGGAGTGCGCAGTTCGTGGCTGACGTTGGCGACAAATTCCTCTTTGGCACGGCGCGCTTCATCTGCCGCTGCCCGCAGCCCATCGGACATCCGCTCCAGGCGCGACAACTGGCGGTTGGCCTCGGCCAGATTGTCCATCATCTGGCTGATCTCCAACCGGTGATCGCGCGCCCGTTCCAACAAGATGCGGCTGTTTTCGTAGCTGCTGCGAAACCAGATCATGGCGGTGAGCAGCGAATGCGAGGTCAACCAGATCAGCCCCACCACGCCCCAGATTTGCAGAATCGTAACCAGGCGCAGCGCTGCATCCACGGGCAGCAGCGCAGGCGGGGTGAGCCACAGCCAAAGTGTCAACAAAAGGGCAACCGTTACGCCAGTGCGCCGGTTGATCAGCAGCAACGTCAGTCCCGTGGGCAGTGCCAAGAGCATTACCATTTCGGGGCGGTGCAGCCAGAGCAGCGCGGCAATGATCACGCCGAGGGTTCCCGCCAACAACGTGATCACCGAAAGCAGATAGGTATAGCGGCGCAGCAGCCACGCCCCGCTGACCGTCAGCAGCAGCGCCAATCCCAGCACCGCCACCGACTGCCCCTCCCCCGCGCGGGCACTAAGCACGATGATGAGGCAGAGGGCATAGAGGCCAGGCAAGAGGTAGGTCATTGTCTGATCTTGCAGATCGCGCAGTGTCTGCCGAATTTCCGGGGCGGTGGCCCCCTGTCCGTGCGGATGGGTGGTGATCATGGCTGCCTTCTCAAGATTGAACGCAGAGGAGCGGAGAGGCAAAGACGCAAAGTTTTCTCTGCACCTCTGCTCCTTTGCGTTGAAAAACGGTTACGCCTTGCCCAGCACCGAGGCCAGCAGCGCCATGCGGATGTACATGCCATTGCGCATTTGGCGGAAGTAGGCGGCACGCGGATCGTCGTCAATGGCGTAGCTGATCTCGCCAACACGGGGCAGCGGGTGCATGACGATCATCTCCTCTTTGGCCTTCTCCATCAGTTCAGGATCGACCACGTAGAAATCCTTCACGCGGTCATATTCAGCCAGATCGGTGAAACGCTCTTTTTGCACACGTGTTACATAGAGGACATCGGCCTCGCCGATCACCTCTTGCACGCTTTCGGTTTCGGCAAAGGTGTGGCCCTTGCTGCGCACTTGATCCAGAATTTCTGTGGGCATGTGCAGCATTTCTGGGCTGACGAAAGAGAACTGCACGTCGTATCCCAAGAGTAATTTGGTCAAGCTGTGGACCGTGCGCCCGTACTTGAGATCACCCACCATGGCTACTTTAAGACCATCCACTTTGCCCAGTTCTTCCACAATCGTGAAGAGATCGAGCAGGGCTTGGGTGGGATGTTCGCCCACACCGTCGCCGGCATTGATCACAGGCTTCTCGGCGTAATAGGCCGCCGTGGCCGCCGATCCCACTTCGGGATGGCGGATCACGATGATATCGGCGTAGCTTTCCAGCGTGCGGATAGTGTCGGGCAGGCTCTCGCCCTTGCTCACCGAACTGTACTGCACATTGTTAATCGGGATCACTTGGCCGCCCAGGCGCAACATAGCCGCCAGAAAGCTGGAACTTGTGCGTGTGGATGGCTCGTAAAAGAGGTTTGCCAGAATCTTGCCCTGGAGCAGATCGGCACTGCCAAAGCGCTCGACAAGAACGCGCATTTCGTGGGCGACGTCGAAAATGTAGTCGAGATTTTCGCGGTTGAACTGATCGACACTGAGAATATCCTGGCCGTAGAAGCCAATCTCTCGGTTGTCGGCGGGCATGGAGCGTTTGATTTTGGATTTTTGAGTCATTTTTCCTCCGGTGATTATAGACCTTGTTTCCCCGGTCTTCTGCGCAGAGACCGGAAACAGGTCTTTCAATGATCTTGAAAAAGCACACGGCCACTGCCTGGGGCAGCAAGAATTTCGCCGTGTTCATAAACAATCTGCCCGCGCAAGCGTCACCCGCTCGACGCGGCCAAAGACGGGCATCCCGGCGAAGGGTGTCCATTGTACACGTGTGTGCATAGCCTCATCGGTCAGCGTATACGCGGCGTCCACGTCCACATCAATCACCGTCTCTGGCTGGTCGGGCAGGCCATAGACCCGGCGCGGCGCGTGGTAACAGCGTTCAACGATGTCGTCCAATTCTAGCCGCCCGGCATGAACCGCTGTCAGCAACAGCGGCAGCATGGTCTCCACACCGGGGACGCCGGGGGGCGGGGTTTCGCTGGCCTTTTCCGCCAACGTGTGCGGGGCGTGGTCCGTGGCAAAGATGTCGAACACGTCAAGATTTTCCCACAGGGCGGCCACGTCGTCGGGCGAGGTGAGCCGGGGGCGCATGTCGCCGCGACTGCCCAGCCGCGGCAGATCCTCGGTGCTGAGGAAGAGGTGGTGCGGCGAGACTTCGCAGGTCACCCGCGTGCCTTTTTCTTTGGCCCGGCGGATCAACTCGATCTCGCTGCGGCGGGTTACATGCACAATGTGCACAGGCACGTCGTAAAGATCGCTTAGGTAGAGGCAGACGGGGACCATGAGATCTTCGGCGTGGACGGCGATGGGGCCAAGGGTGAAGGGTGAAGAGTGAATAGCGTGGCTGTTTTTCTCTCTGCCTCCCCCCCTGCGTTTGGGGTTGCTCTGCCCAAGTGCGGAAGAGCCGGTGTAGCGTGCCCAGATCGTCGATGCGCAAGTTGCCAAAGGTGTCGTTGACGTAGATCTTGAGGCCACAGGCGCGGTGGGCGACGGGCAAATAGGCGTCGAGATCGCTGCTAGTGGCCCCCACGAAAAGGCCGACATCGCAGACGGCTTTGGCGGCGGCAAGCTGTACTTTTTCTTCAAAATGGGCGGGGGTGGAGGTGGCGGGGACGGTATTGGGCATGTCTAGCACGGTGGTGACGCCGCCGGCCAGGGCCGCCGCCGTGCCGCTGTAAAAATCTTCTTTGTGCGTGTACCCCGGCTCGCGCAGATGTACATGGGCATCAACCAGGCCAGGAAGTTGTAGGGTCGCCAACAGTTGCTCCTTTTGTTTGAAGGCAAATCGACCTATTCTACCGCAGCAGGCAACAGGGGACAAATACGCGATGGGTAAAATGTGTTGCGTGTTCCGTGAACTGCCATTTGCCATTTGTCACACGCCAAGAGCCGCCCCCGAAGGAGCGGCTCTTGGATGCTAATTCAGTTCAACTGCTGATTAGAGTCAGGCTATTTGGAGATCACGGGGATGTACGTGCCATAGCCAATAGTCACGGTTGCAGTACTCTCGGCACTGACGCCGAGGCTATCCGTAGCCCGCAGCGTAATCACATGTACCCCGGCCGCTAGTGTATCCAGCGCCACCGAGTAGCCTGTGCCCAGCGCACCCTGGCGGTCGCTCAGCCAAGTGAGGTTGCCCTCGGCCAGCGTGCCGTCTTCCAGATCCGTGGCGCCGCCTTGCAGCAGCACAAGCGTGCCCGGTTCTGCCATCAGGCCATTCACCGGCTCGATGATAATCGGCATGGGGGCCTTGTTGGGGACGACAATCGGCGCGTCGGTCTCGTCGTAGGCCGTGTTGATGCCATCAGTCGCCACCACACGGAAGCGAGTATCGCTGCCACCGGCCAGCGCGCTCACCTCCACCGTGTACTTCGTGTCGGTGATAACGTCCCGCAGCAGTTGCCAGTTCATGCCGTTGTCGTAGCTATAGAAGAGGGCATAGCTCAGGCTGTCGCCGTCGGCATCGTCACCCTTCCAACTAAGCGTCTCCTGGCTGCCATCTTTCCACGCCACCATCGTGTTGGGACTGGTGAAGGCAACTGTCGGTTCGCTCTTGCTAATGCTGCGCGAATCTAACACTTGGCCTTTGTAGCTGAGCACCACAGTGGTGGCCTCATCGAGCCAAGGCATCACAAAGGTAACGTCGACTTTTTCCGTCGGGCTGGGATCGCCCGGTGTTTCCCCAACATGTTTGTCATATTCGCTCTCGAAGTTGACCACAAACGAGCGGCTGATCAAGATCTGTTCCCCATTGCGCAACTCAATGAGATAGTCACCTTCGGGCAGCACCAAGTTATAGCCTTGGTCCACCTTGTAGAGTTCATTGAGGGTGGCCGGTTGTTTGGAAAGATCTGGATTGTAGACTGTGGCATTCACAATCAGCGAACTGATATGGTTGGTGCGTTCCAGGCGGCTGACGCCGGAGCGGCTCAGGATAATGCTCTCGCCGTCGGCCGCGCTGGCCGAAACGGCAGACTGGGCAAAGTTGTTGTACATCTTGTTCCAGGTGAAGGGGGAGATCCAGCCTTCTTTCGAGCCACCCGCCGGGCAATAGCTCATCAGATCGTGCGTATCTTCCGGTTTGTAGACCTTCTGGGTCAGCGGGTTGAAGCCATATTCCTGAATGCTGGAACTGCCATACGGGAAGTCCGAATTGCCATCCGACGAACCACAAGCATCCCCCGTATTGGTGTGATAGATGTCGTAGTCGTGGACCAACTCGTGGCCGAAGATCAGCGCCCCGCCGCCGGGGCTGTCTGTGCTGGTCCCAGGCCGATCCGTGCCGATGCCCACCACGCCCAGCCCACCTGCATGGGGATAGACTGGCATATCGGCATGGCCGCCGCTGTAGCCGCTGTTGGGTGCCCAGCCGTAGTAATGATCGACCAGATCATCGGCACTGCCGCCGAAAATCAGCGTGAAGATCAGCGCCAGTACATATTCACTGTTCATCTCTTCAATGAGATCGTGCTGTCCGTTGCCACTGCCCAGCGAAGTCGTCCAATCACGGTAGCCACTGTTCACCGTGTAGTTCACGCCGCCATCGCGGATGGGCAACAGTTGGTTGAACCAGAGCGCCGCGCCGCCGTTGACCGCCCAGCCACCCGCCAAGCGTGTGCTATTGTAGCCACTGGGGTGATAATCCAGCCGACTGCCCGCAATGTCCAGCCCGTCACGCGGGCGGAAGGTCATGGTCAGGTAGCCACTGCTGGGATAGCGGTTGTTGTTTTCGTT
Source organism: uncultured Chloroflexia bacterium (assembly GCA_963721725.1). GTDB lineage: Bacteria > Chloroflexota > Anaerolineae > Caldilineales > Caldilineaceae > RI-153. Next base: position 146,982 of record CAVRLX010000033.1, on the reverse strand, counting down.
GCTCTCGCTAATGGCGTTGTTCGGGTCAACCACCGCGTAGAAATCGACGATACGCGACGAATTGCCGCTGATGGTGAAGAAGAAGTTGGCGCTATTCGCTGCCTGGGATTGATTAATTGTAGCCAACGCCTTGCCCGTTGTGTCCATCTGCGTCCATGCGCCTCCATCGCGACGGATGTAGAGACGCACGGGTACGTTGCTCTGCGAAGTCAGGAAAATGTGACTCAACTTCGCATAGACGCGGGCTGTGGTGCTCTTACGTGTGACCACCGGCAGCGAGTTGTCGGGGCAAGTTGCCAGCCCCTTGCTGGTATCAAAGCATTGGATGCCCTGGGTCACCTCGATGCCGTGCAGACTCAGATCGCCTTGGAAGAGCGGAGCGAGTACAATCTGTCCAACTGGTTTGTAGGGTCGGAAGACAAACTCAGAAGTCGGCGTCGGCGTCGGGCCAGGCGTGGGCGTGCGCGTGGGCACAGGCGTCCACGTGGGCACGGGTGTGCGTGTTGCCGTCGCCGTGGGATTCTGTGTATTCTGTGCCACGGCCACATAGCCGCTGCTGGCACTGGCCGTCTCCGTCGTCCCGGCATAGAAGCAGATCACCTCGGTGATTTTGTCTTTGCGGGAAAAGATGTTGCCATTAAACGTGCCATCTGGCAGAACATAGGTTACCGTGGCCGCCTCGCGGATGAAGCGACGGCTGCTGTCCACGCCCTGGATCATCACACGGTAAGGATTGTTGGTGGTCGGTGTTTTGGCGTTGGTTTTCAGCGTGCCCATTACCGTAATGCCCTCGCGGGTATCGGTGGCTTTACACTCCACACGGGCAGGCAAGAGCACTCGCGCTTCCACGCGTGCCCCTCCTAGCGGGTCGAACTCAGGATGTTGATCTTTGGGATCAAGGTCGTTGGTCAGCAGTTTCAAACTGGAGGCCGAGACATCCACGCCGAAGATGCTGCCCACCACCGCGGGGCCTTGCGGCTTGATAATCACGGGGATCTCGCGTACCTCGTCGGGCATGAGTTCCACCGAGCGCTGGCCGTTGTTCACGTTGAGAATCCAGGCGGCGGGCACGTCGGTCTCATAGCTCAGATAGAAGGTTTTCTTTTCGGTCTTGCTGTCGTTGCGCAGCCGAATCACACCGTCATAGCTGGCTGTATCACCGCCGTCGGTGACGGCCTGGAAGTAGCTAATATTCTCTTGTTCGCGGTCGCCGTCTTGGTTGCCCGTGGCGATCTCACCGGCCACAGAGTCGATCTTCACGCGCACACAGGTGTGGAAGGCAAAGCGCCCTTCGGCGATCTGCTCCGGCGTCAGCGCAAAGTTGGGCGTCCAGTTCAGATAGACATCTACAAATGCACCGGGCGCAATCGAAGCGAGGGCGGGGAAGCTGTTTTTGTCCACCATGCCCAGCGAAGCCCAGCCGTTGGAGCCAGCGATGCCCACGCCCGGCGGGTCGGTGATCTCAAAGCGCACCTTGACATCGGTGGCGGTGGCCGTGCCCATGTTGCGTACACGGGCATAGAAGCGGTTGACCATGCCCACGGCGGGGTCGTCGCCATTGCCACGCGGCACGGAATTGCCGGAAAGATCATTCCAGAAGCCGTAGCGATAGGTTCCGTAGTCGTTCACCGGGCTGTCGAACCAGATGTCTGTCGTTTCCCAAGTGTCGCCAGGGGGCGAGGTCCACGGATACATGCCCATATCGGGCTGGTTGGCGGCCTTGTTATAGCGCACACTTACACAATAGCTATCCCCATTTTCATCAGCCTTTTTGGTGACGAAAATGAACATGCCGTCGCCCAGATTTTCGTAGTTCTGGCCCTCTTTCCAGAGGCTGTTACGATTTAAACCAGGAGGGGCTTGTAGCGTCACCCACGGATCGCCACCCTCCACCACGCGCTCGATGAGCACGCCTTCGTCGGGGATGCCGTTGGCGAAACCACCGTTGAGGTCATCACCTAGGACGCGGCGGCGCACGCTAATCATGTAGTAGAGGCTGTCGGTGATCTCGGCTTTGATAGCCTGTAGATTGGGTTTGCTGGTGGGGTCATATTCCATCGCCAACAGACAGATGGTCTCGCCCTGATTGGATGTGGGTGTAATCACCCGATATTTGGCGGACGGCATCCAGCCGGGAAAGCCCTGATCGGACAGCTTTTCAAAGACGCCAGTCTGGCCGGGGTAGTTGGAATCCATCAGCTCGAATTCGCTGTTGTAGTTGCTGGGGTGGGCCGGGCCACCTTCTTGGAAGGCGTGGCCGATCTCGTGTGCCCAGCGGCCCCAGACCTGGCGATCCGTCTCCGACGGATTTTCGCTAAAGATGGCGCAGCCGACGTTCTTGATGCTGCCGCCGGGGCCTTGTTCCAAGTTGCAATCGCCTGTGGCCTGACCGCGGTGGAATTGGGCGTTGCTGGTCTCGGCCATGACAACCATAATCGCGTCGAGTCCGGTCCAATCTAGCCCGGCGGGTGCGTTGTCAATGGCATCATCCAGCACTTTCCAATACTTGTTGCCATTGGAAAGATCGCCATCGCCAAAGTCGTCTACATAGGCGCTGCGGTTGTCGGGCAGTTGGAAGAGATCCGATACTTCATAGTCGATGTTGATCTTGTTATACGACGTATTCTTCCAGAGTGTATCCAACTCATCAAAGAAACCCTCGACCTGGGCTTTAGTATAGCGGGTGTTGGCGGCGTAATCATTGAAATAGACGCGCAACACCATCACTTTCTTGGGGCCGAGCACATCGGCGGCGGCTTCGATGCTGGGTTCTCCATTACGGGCGAACCACTGATCCATGCCCGCAATGGGCGCACCGGCGGGGGCGTTGCCAAAATCCACAACTATCGGGCTTTCGTCTTCGCTGCCGTTCCAGTGTAGACCCAACGAGTGGGCGACTTCATCCATCTGGTCGGCGCTGAGCGTGCGCGCTTGGGCGCTGGTCTGCATCAATTGCGGCCACGCTAATAGCCCTGTCACTACCAGCGCAGTAAGTATAGCCAAACTTAGCGTGAAAAACTTTGTTCGTGATCTATGTCTCGGATGCATCTAAATTTTCTCCTTGAAACAACCTTCAAGAGTTGATGATAGAACAACGGGGGGTGCAAGATTATTAGCCAAAGCCACGTGCGGCGGCCATGCTTTCCTCCTATCTTGTAAAGTAAAGTAGAGACACTTCGAACCCCTCCAACCCTTTAAGACAAGTGTGGGTGAGGCGGCTTGTAATAAGATACGTCATAACAGAAGGGGGTCAGGTGTAGTCAAGAAAATCCCTGAGGAATACGAATACTTCCTATACATGTAGGTGACGCATCCTAAGGAAAATGATACGAGTTTACAAACGTATATGCAGTGACCGTGGACATAGACCGCGTCTGACATAGCCCACGCCGCGGCTGTGACCTACAACACAGAGGCGCATCTACTGCCTGCCAAAGGCAACGTCTGCCATTTGCTCTTTCAAAATTCTGTTGCTATCCTGTATGAAACCATAGAATTGCATAGATTTCCACAGTTTTTTGCTCGGTAATAGAGTAAGCTGTCTTGAGCACCCTTGATCTTGAGAAGAGTATTGCCATTATGCCTATTTTTAGTGTTGGACTTAGCCACCGAACCGCCCCTGTCGATGTACGCGAAGCCGTCGCCGTGGGCGAAGCAGATCTGCCCACCTTTCTTCTACGCCTGCGCCACGAAGCCGCTCTCCACGAGGTGGCTGTGCTTTCCACCTGTAACCGTCTCGAAATCTACGCCCTGGCTCCCTCCGTTTCGGCTGGCGCCCAGGCAATCCGGCGCTGGTTGGCGGCATGGTCTGGCCTCGACGCCACCACGTTGGACAGCCATCTCTACACGCTGACAGGCAGCGCCGCCGGAGCGCATCTGTTGTCAGTGGCTGCTGGCCTGGATTCGATGATCCTGGGCGAGCCGCAGATTTTGGGACAGGTGAGCCAGGCTTTGGACGTTGCCCAAACTGCGGGCACACTTGCCTCTGTGCTCACGCGCCTCTTCACCACAGCCATCCGCACAGGCAAACGTGCCCGCGCTGAAACCGCCATCAGCCGCCACACCACATCCACCAGTCATGCCGCTGTGCTCTTGGCAAATGCGCATGTGCCAAATCTGACCCAGGCGCGCGTCTTAGTCGTGGGCGCGGGCGAGATGGCCCAACTTGCCATCAAAGCGCTGCGCCGAGCGCGGCGTCGAGCAGATCGGCTGTATCAACCGCACCTTTGAGCGCGCCAATGGCCTCGTCCATGCCTTTGGCGGGCGCGCCTTTAACTGGTATCACCTGGGCGAGGCGCTGACCTGGGCTGATGTTGTGATCGCCGCCACCGGCGCGCCCCACACGGTGATCCACCGCGAAGAGGTGGCCGAAACAGTGGCGGCCCGCCGCGGACGTCCATTGGTCTTGGTGGATGTCGCCCTGCCGCGTGATGTCGAAGAGCGCGTAGACGGTCTGCCCGGCGTCTTTCGGTATGATATTGATGATCTGCGTGCCCGTTTGGACGAAAATTTGGCGCAGCGCGAGGCCACTCGCCCCAGTGTGGAAGCGCTTGTGGACGCTGAGTTAGCGGCATGGACGGCCTGGTACAACAGCCGCCAGGCTGTGCCAACGTTGGTCAAAATGCGCAGCAAAGTGCAGGCCATCGCCGAAAGTGAACTGGCCGAAACGTTGGCCCAACTGCCCGATCTGGACGCACGAGAAAGCGAGGCCATGCGCCGCATGGTTCATCGACTCGTTAACAAAGTCTTGCACGAACCCACTGTCCATCTCAAGGCTGCCGCTGCCCAGTCGTCCGAAGAGGGCGAAGCCTATGCCGACGCCATCCGCGCGCTCTTTAATCTCAGCGCTGAAGCCGATGAATGGATCGATGAAAGTGCGGGGCCGAAGCCTTCCTCGGTTACCCTTTTTGAGTCTCCCCTCGTGGCGGTTTCCGCATGAGTCGTTCCATTCGTTTGGGCACTCGCGCCTCGGCCCTGGCCCGCTGGCAGACCGATTCTGTGGTGGCCCTGTTGCGTGCTGTCTATCCCGATACCCACTTTGAAGTGAAGATCATCTCCACGCACGGCGACCGTGTTTTGGATGTGCCGCTGCCTCTCATCGGAGGCAAGGGACTTTTTACGTTGGAGTTGGAAACGGCCTTGCGCAACGGTGAGATCGATCTGGCGGTGCATAGCTTGAAAGATCTACCCACCGACGACGCCCTGGGGCTGACTGTGGGTGCGATTCCGGCACGCGCCAATCCCGCCGACGCGCTGGTGAGCAAAGAGGGCTATACGCTGGACACGCTGCCGGCTGGCGCGGTGATTGGCAGCAGCAGCCGTCGGCGCGCCGCCCAACTGCGCCACCATCGCCCCGATTTGCAGATTGTGGACATTCGCGGCAATGTGGAAACGCGCATCCACAAGGCGCTCGACCCCGATTCCATCTACACGGCCACGGTCCTTGCTCGCGCCGGGCTGGATCGGCTTGGCCTCGCTGATGTCATCAGCCAAACTATCCCCTTTGAGATTATGCTGCCCGCGCCGGGACAAGGCGCCCTGGCGATCCAATGCCGAGACGACGCTGCCTCGCTTGATCTGCTCGCCCCGATTGCAGACGCCCACGCCGCTGCGGCCGTCGGTGCAGAGCGCGCCTTTTTGGCCGCGCTGGAAGGCGGCTGTAGCCTGCCCGTGGCCGCCTATGCCACTGTGCAGGGCGAAGCGTTGCACCTGCGCGGGCGCGTCTCGGCTGTGGATGGTTCACAACAGATCGATGTTGCCATACGAGGTAGCCTGAGAGAAGCGGCAGAGATCGGGCGACGGCTGGCGGCCCAAGCGATTGCACGTGGCGCGGGCGACATTTTACAGGGGATCATTACATATGAGTGAACAACCATTCCAGGGGCTGCGGATTGTAAATACCCGCGCTGTGCATCAGGCGGATGAGTTGACGGCGTTGCTCGAAGCGCAGGGTGCGGAAGTGCTTTCGTACCCGGCAATTGCCGTGGAGCCAGTGCGCGATACGGTCGCGCTGGACGAAGCCATCCGCGCTGCGGTGGATGGCGCGTTTGATTGGCTTGTGATAACCAGTGCCAACACGGCGTTGGCCCTTTCGGCTCGCTTGGATGAACTGGGCTTTGATCCCAAAGCGCTGACAGAACTGAAGATTGCTGCGATTGGCACGTCCACAGCCGACTCTCTACAGGCCGAGTTGGGGCTGACCGCCGAGATTCTTCCCGATGAATTTGTGGCCGAAGCGTTGGCCGAGGCGCTGCCTGTGCAAGCAGGTGAGCGTGTCTTGTTGCCACAATCGGCGCTGGCGCGCGAGGCGCTGGCCGACAAGTTGCGCGAGCGCGGGGCAGAGGTTACGGCGGTGGATGCCTATCGCACGGTGGCCGGGCGGGGTGGTGTGCCGCTTCCCGAATATTTTTGGCGTGGCGATGTGGATGTGGTGATCTTTACCAGCGCATCCACAGTGCACAATTTCATGCGTCGACTAAAGCGCGAAAACGGATCGGCAGGCATGTTGGTGGATGTTGTCGTGGCCTGCATTGGCCCTGTCACCGCAGATGCGGCGCGTGCCCATGATCTGCCGGTGACGGTTGTGCCACAGGAACATACCGTGGAAGGGTTGGTGAATGCGTTGGTAGGGTATATGGAGAACTTTCGAAGGTGAATTTCAGTTAGCTTTCTCAATATCGCGGATGAGGGCCTCAATCTGTTGTTTTTCAGACTCGGTGAGATTCTCTTTTCGGGTCTTGTCATAAATAGTGAGCAACCAAATTCGAGTGCCAAGTTGAACATAGTAGATTACTCGATAACTACTACTCTTGCCGCGACCACTTGCACGCATCCTGGCTTTGCGGACACCGCCAGCTCCAGGGATCACAGGATGCGCTTCAGCGTTAAACGACTGGAAGAACGCCAGCAGATCACTTTGCAATTTTGCATTGCGCTTGTGTAAATGTTTGATCTGTCGATTGAATTCGTTGGTGAATTCAAAAATATAGTTCATTCTTCACTAAACACTTGGTGGAGATGGGCGAGAAGCTCTGCCTCTCTCCTCACGGTAACGGTCTGTCCAACCAAGGCATCTTCCGATCCGCGGATTATATTGCTCCCAACAGAGGGGGGCATCAGATCCCTGAGTATAGTAATCAATATCGGCGTCTCATCGGGCAACTCAATATCTTCGAGTAATTCAATTTTTCCATTGCGGACAGTTGCTTTTAAAGTCTGATACATAGTCGTTTCTCTTTTGTTGTTTCTCTTTGGAAATAAAGTAAAGGAATCAATCGATTCATGTCATTGTACAGTTCGCATGTCAAGCCGTCAACGCACAGCGCCCCAGCGGCCCTGCGCCCACGACGGCTGCGCCTCTCGCCTAATCTGCGCCGCATGGTGCGCGAAACAGTATTATCGCCCGCCGACTTTATCTATCCGCTCTTTGTGCGCCCTGGCAGCGGCATCCGCAACCCCATTCGCTCCATGCCGGGGCAGTTCCAACTTTCTGTGGATCAACTGGCGGGCGAAGCCGAGGAGATCGCCGCGCTCGGGCATTCCCGCTGTGATCCTCTTTGGCATTCCCAGCGAAAAAGACGCCTGTGGCAGCGAAAATTACAGCCCCGATGGCATTGTGCCGCAAGCCATTCGGGCCATTAAAAGCGCCGTGCCGGATCTTGTCGTGATCTCGGACATGTGTTTTTGTGAATATACCAGCCACGGCCACTGTGGCATTATCAACCTCCCCGGCGAGGAACACTACGATCCGCACCTGCCCGAAGGCTATCTGCTCAACGATGCCACGTTGGACCTCTTGGGGCGGGCCTCGGTGGTTCATGCCGAGGCCGGGGTGGATATCATCGCGCCGTCGGGAATGCTCGATGGCATGGTGGGCAGCATCCGCGGCGCGCTGGATCGGGCTGCCTTCTCCCACATCGCGGTGATGAGCTATGCCGCTAAATATGCCAGCGCCTTCTATGGCCCCTTTCGCGATGCCGCCGAATCGCCGCCCTCGTTTGGCGACCGCAGCCAATATCAAATGGACCCGGCCAACCGTCGCGAAGCCATGAAAGAGGTTGCCATTGACGTGGCCGAAGGCGCCGACATGATCATGGTCAAACCCGCTCTGCCCTATCTCGACATTCTGGCCGAGGTGCGCCGCACCTACGATCTACCCACCGCCGCCTATCAGGTCAGCGGCGAGTACGCCATGATCCACGCCGCCGCCGCCAACGGCTGGCTCGATCTGCGAAAGTGTGCGCTGGAAAGTCTGATCAGCATCAAGCGCGCCGGTGCGGATATGATCTTGACCTACTTTGCCAAGGCGGCGGCAAAATGGGTACTGGATATTGGATAGTCTGGCGCGCCAGATTATCCAATATCCAGTACCCATCATCTGATACTTGAAGGACGTACTATGCTTACTGACTCCCGCTTCCTGCGAGCCTGCCGCCGCCAATCTGTCGATGCCACACCGGTCTGGCTCATGCGCCAAGCCGGGCGCTACATGGCCGAATACCGGGCGCTGCGCGAGAAATATACGATTCTCGAAATCATCAAGACGCCCGAACTGGCTCATGCCGTCACCATGCAGCCTATCAACGCCTTTGATCTTGACGCTGCCATCATCTTTGCCGATATTTTGCCGCCGCTACAAGGCATGGGGCTACAGCTTGAGTTTGCCAAAGGCGAAGGGCCAATCATCCACAACCCGGTGCGTAGCCGCGCCGATGTGGACGCACTGCACACGCCGGCGCCTGAAGAAGCACTCTGGTTCACGCTAGACGCCATCCGCCTAGTGCGCCAGGAGTTGGATAGCCGCGGCATTCCGCTGATTGGCTTTAGCGGCGCGCCGTTCACTGTGGCTTCCTATGCCATTGAAGGTGGCAGCAGCCGCAACTATACACACGCCAAAGGGCTGATGATGAGCGAACCGCAGACCTGGCACGCGCTCATGCAAAAGCTCACCACGGTGGTGGGCGAATACTTGCGCGCCCAAGCCGAAGCAGGCGCACAGGTCTTGCAACTGTTCGATTCGTGGGCCGCGCGCTTTCGCCCGCCGACTATCGCGAGTTTGTGCTGCCCTACAGCCGCCAAGCCATTGAGATGGCGCGCAGCACCGGCGTGCCTGTGATCCACTTTGGCACAGACACCGCCGGGATTTTGACCGATATCAAATCTGCCGGCAGCGATGTCATCGGTGTGGATTGGCGTGTCGATCTAGACGTGGCCTGGCAGCAGTTGGGTGATGTTGCCATTCAGGGCAATCTCGACCCCATCGCACTCTTTGCCCCCTGGCCTGCCCTCAAACAGCGTGCCCAGCAGATCCTCGATCAAGCCGCTGGCCGTCCCGGTCATATCTTCAACCTGGGGCACGGCATTCTCCCCCAAACGCCGGTGGATAACGTGAAGCGGTTGGTGGATTTTGTACATGAGTATACCCGTGGTGCGTAGTGTGTAGCACCATCGATAGGTTAGAAGAAACGAGTAAGGAGTAATGAGTAGGGACGCAACGCCTACTCATTACTCCTTACTTATTTGGCAAAAGAAATGAGAAACTGATGACTCCATTAACCACGCATCCCGCATCACGGACTACCCCCCATGTTGTCATCATCGGCGGCGGCATTACTGGACTAAGCACAGCTTGGTATTTGCACAAGGCCGCTCCTGATCTGCGCGTCACCATTTTTGAAGCCGGGGATCGCTTGGGCGGCAAAGTAGAGACCCATTTTGTGGATGGCGACGCTGGGCGGCCCTTTGTGCTAGAGGCAGGGGCCGATGCTTTTTTGGCAAAGCAAAAGCCCTGGGCCTATCAACTGGCGCTTGACCTGGGGCTGGCGGATCGACTCTTGCCCACCAACGATGCCAACAGCGGTGTCTTTGTGGTAAATAACGGAAAGTTGCTCAGCCTGCCCGCCGGGTTGCAACTGATCATCCCCACCCGTTGGGATACATTCGCGGCCTCGCCTTTGATAAGTGAAGCGGGCAAAACACGTATCGCCCAAGAGCGCCAGATTCCCGCCCGCAGTGATGACGCCGACGAATCCGTGGCGGAGTTTGTCAATCGGCGATTTGGGGATGAGGCGTTGGAAAAATTAGGCGAGCCGTTGCTTTCTGGCATCTACAGCGCCCAGCCTGAAGAACAGTCTATCTTGGCAACCTTTCCCCGCTTCCGCCAGATGGAGCGTCAACATGGGAGTCTGCTCGGCGCAGTGAACGCTGCCCAAAATGCAAGCCGTGCATCTGCGCCGATCTCGTCTGATCCACAGCCGACCTCGGCTTTTGTCTCGTTTCACAACGGCACACAAGAATTGGTCCATGCTTTGGCGGCCCAGGTCCAGGCTACTGTGCGCTTGCAGACCCGAATCGAACAACTTGAGCGGACTGCCACTGGCTACCGACTGCGCTGGGATAGTGGCGAAATCGAGGCAGACGCAGTTGTTCTCACTGTTCCAGCGGCGATAGCTGCACCGCTTTTGTCCCCAATCTCACCGCCCGTTGCCTGTGAGATTGGAGCCTTGCGCACCGTGAGCAGTGGCGTTGCCTACCTCGCCTATCGCCGTGCCGATGTGGCCCACCCCATGCAGGGCTTTGGCGTGGTGATCCCGCGTGCCGAAGGGCGAGATTTCAACGTGCTCACCTGGGTGACGAGTAAATTTTGCCATCGAGCGCCAGATGATTATGTGCTGATTCGACTCTTCTTTGGCGGAGCGCGCACGCCCCACATGATGGAGCGTGACGATAACCAGATCATCGGCAATGCCAAAGAAGAGTTGGCCGCGTTGATGAACATCAGCGCGCCGCCCAGTATGACGCGGATTTTTCGCTGGTGGCACGCTCAACCCCAATATGACGTGGGCCACCTGGGGCGTATGGAGCGAATCCAGACGGCGCTGCCCCCCCATCTTTATGTGGGCGGCACAGCCTACGGCGGCGTTGGTATTCCCGATTGTGTACACCAGGGAGAGCAGATCGCTGCACAGATCCTCCAAAAAGGCCAATTTCTAGAAAAAAATATCAAATTTGGGGACTAGACAAAAGCCTAAAATGGGTGCATACTGTCTCTATCGTTTCTTTTGCATCCCCGTCGGTTTTACACCCGTACACGCGTGGATTCCCATTTCAACCTTAGGAGAACAGAGTTGGCGAAGCGGATTTATGTAGGCAACTTGCCTTTTTCGGCAAGCGAAGAGCAGATTCGAACCATGTTCGAGCAATATGGCGAAGTGATTTCTGTCGCCATGATCAATGACCGTGAAACCGGTCGATTCCGTGGATTTTGTTTTGTAGAGATGCCCGACAGCGAAGCGGATGATGCGGTTCGGGCCATGAACAACTACGATATGGGTGGACGCGTGCTGAAAGGTGAACGAAGCTCAGCCTCGTGAGGAACGGGGACGTGGCGGCGGCGGCGGGGGTGGTGGCCGTGGTGGAGATCGCGGCGGTAGCCGTGGTGGTGATCGCGGCGGCGACCGTGGTGGTGATCGCGGCGGTGACCGTGGCGGAGATCGCGGCGACCGTGGTGAGCGCGGTGACCGCGAACGACGTCGCTTCTAGACGTACCAACCAAATTGTACAGAGAGACCGCCACATTTTGGGGCGGTCTTTTTGTTGTCGATTTTTATGAGCCAGGCTCTTTGCCGAAGTCTAGCTTGATTCTGGCACAGAGGGAGGAAGCGATGGCTGATCAGCGCCGACACCGGGGCCAGCGTGGCGAGGAAATCGCCGTTCAACAGCTTGAAGCATCTGGGTTAACGATTCAGGCGCGGAACTGGCGCTGTGCGTGCTGGCGAATTTGGATATTGTCGTGCTGGAGATGGCTCCCGACTATGGCAGCGGTACTATGGCTGCACAGTGGCTAGTTTTTGTGGAAGTGCGCACTCGGTCGGGGAGCCGTTTTGGCACGGCGTTGCAGGCATTCACCCCTCAAAAGGGGCGTAAACTCCAAGAGGTGGCCGCTCATTATCGGCAGACAGTCAACTGGACCGGCCCGTGGCGGATCGATGCTGTGGCCGTACAACTAGATGCCCGCGTGGAGTTGATTTCTGTTGAGCACATTCGGCACGCCATTCTTGGGTAACCCATTGCGTAGTGCCTATGCGCACAGAACAATCCAAAAACGAAACCTTAGATCCCTATGTCACGTCGGCCCCATTCCCCCCTCATTGTCATAACTGGCCCCACGGCGGTGGGCAAAACAGCCCTTAGCCTGGAGCTATGCGCGCGGTTTAACGGCGAGGTGATCAGCGCAGACAGCCGCCAGATCTATCGGCAAATGGAGATCGGTACAGCCAAGCCTACACCTGCCGAGCAGGCCCGTATCTCCCATCATTTACTCGATCTCCGTGATCCCGATGAAGTTCTGTCGCTGGCTGAATATCAAACGCTGGCCTATGCCGCCATTGAGGATCTGCACCGACGCGGTAAAGTGCCGTTTCTTGTGGGCGGCACGGCGCTCTATCTCAACGCTGTGGTGCGCGGCCTGAAAATTCCCGAAGTGAAGCCAAATCTGGAATTGCGTGCTCGCCTTGAAGCAGTGGCCGCAGCGGAAGGCCATGCAGCGCTTTTTGCCCAACTTCAGGCGTTGGACCCTGTGACCGCGGAAAAAATAGATGCACGCAATGTGCGGCGCGTGGTGTGCGCTCTGGAAATTGTGCTGGAAACCGGCCAATCCAAGAGCGAACTCGAAGGCGAATCGCCGCCGCCCTATGCCATTTTGCAGATCGGCTTGGATCTGCCGCGCGAGGATCTCTATGCGCGCACTGACCAGCGTGTGCGCCAGATGATTACCGACGGGCTGATCGAAGAGACAGCCCGGTTATTGGCGGCTGGCTATCCGCCCACTTTGCCCGCTCTCACCAGTCTGGGCTATCGGGAGATCACGGCTATGCTGCGCGGCGAACTTACGCAGGAAGAGGCGATTGAGCGCATCCAAATTGAGACTCATCGCTTTGTACGCCATCAGTATAGTTGGTTTCGGCGTATGGAAGAGGTGCAGTGGTTCGATTGTCGGCAGCCCTACCTTTCCCGAATTGCAAGGATTGTCGCAGACTTTTTGGGTAATTCCTGAATAGATTGTAAAGTAGAAAGGTGTGTAGCGTTCAAACTTGGTTGCTTGTCTCTTGGTGCAGACGTATAATGGGAAACCAAATCAAGGGAGAGCAATCATTTTTCCGTTTGCTATGCCGCATCCATTGGGTGTGGGAAGAAGGTATCTGTGAACACTGATAACAACAATAAAGCCAACACAGACGTAAAATTAAAAATGACGGATAGGACCCATCTGGATATTATCCAGACCCCTCGACCAACGATTTTGACCGACCACCCCCTGCTTTCCAAAGTCTCGGCCCTGCCCCCTAATGCTACTGGTGACCACCCCGTTGAACCCACTCTGACCCCCGAAGAACTTAAAGCACTTGAACAAATTTTTGCACAAGTCTCGGATTATTTGACCCCAGAACAGAGCGATCAGGTGTTGCGCGCTTATCTGGTTGCCAGCGACGCCCACAGTTCGCAGATGCGCAAAACTGGCGAGCCCTATGTGCTGCATCCCATTGCCGTGGCCCAAATTCTGGCGGATTTACGGCTGGAAGCGGACACCTTGACGGCGGCGCTGTTGCACGATGTGGTGGAAGATTCACAGTTCACGGTGGACTACATCGCCAAGCAGTTTAACGTGGACGTGGCTGAATTGGTGGACGGCGTCACCAAACTCAAGCGCATTAAAGAACTAAGCAACATGCGCCACAGCGTGGCCGACGAAAAAGCCGAATCGCTGCGTAAGATGTTCTTGGCAATGGTCGAAGATATTCGCGTAGTATTGATCAAACTGGCGGATCGGCTACACAACATGCGCACGCTTCAAGGCCAGCCCGAACACAAGCGCCGCCGCATTGCCCGCGAAACGTTGGAGATCTTCGCGCCGCTTGCCAACCGTTTGGGCATTTGGCAGATCAAGTGGGAATTGGAGGATCTAAGCTTTCGCTATCTGGAGCCAGCCACCTATAAAGAACTGTCCAAAGCGATGGCGGAAAAGCGCACAGAGCGCGAACGCTGGGTAGCCGACGTGCGCAACACGTTGAAAGAGTCGCTGGCCGAGGCCGGCATCGCCTCTGAAATCAACGGACGGCCCAAGCACATTTACAGCACCTATCGCAAGATGCGCCGCAAAGATGTGCCGTTTGATCAGATCTACGATATCCACGGCTTCCGGGTGATTGTGGCCTCGGTGGCCGATTGCTACGCCGCGCTGGGCATCGTGCATAGCAGTTGGCGACCCATTCCGGGCGAGTTTGACGATTATATTGCCAGCCCCAAAGACAATCTCTATCGCAGTCTGCACACAGCCGTGGTTGGCCCCAATGGCAAGCACATGGAGGTGCAGATCCGCACCAAAGATATGCACCATATTGCCGAGTTCGGCATCGCCGCCCACTGGCGCTACAAAGAGCAGATGCGCCCCAATCAGGCGTTGGACAACAAGATCGCCTGGATCCGGCAGTTGATGGAGTGGCGGCAAGATGTGACCGATGCCCAGGAATTTGTCAGCAGCATGAAGACTGATGTCTTTCAGGATCGGGTCTATGTCTTTACCCCGCGCGGTGATGTCATCGATCTGCCCACGGGGGCGACGACGATTGACTTTGCCTATCATGTGCATACCGAGTTGGGCCATCGTTGCCGAGGGGCCAAAGTCAACGGCAAGCTAATGCCGCTGGACTATCAACTGCATAATGGCGATCAAGTCGAGGTGGTTTCGGCCAAACGTGGCGGTCCCAGCCGGGATTGGCTAAACCCCAACCTGGGCTATATTGCCACCCAGCGCGCACGCAGCAAGATCCGCACCTGGTTCCGTCGCCAGGCGCGCGAGGAAAATATTGTGCAAGGGCGACAGATTTTGGAAAAGGATCTGCGGCGGCTGTCGGTGACGGTAACTTTTGAAACCGTGGCCCATTTGTGCAATTATGAGAAACTCGATGATTTTCTGGCGGCCATTGGCTATGGCGATGTGAGTAGCCAGACCATTGCCCAAAAAGTGTTGGAGCACGAACGGCTGCAAAATCATCAAGACGAACCTTTCCAATTGCCCATGAACCCTGCGCCGGATCGCGAAGAGGCGGCATTGGACGGCATTCACGTGGCGGGGTTGGAAGGTTTGCTGGCACGCCCGGCGCGTTGTTGTCATCCGCTGCCCGGTGATCCGATAGTGGGCTATGTCACCAAGGGCCGCGGCGTAACCATCCACAAAAACAACTGCCCCAACATTGTGGCCCAGGTGAACAACAAGGATCATGCGCGGCTGGTGGAGGTGCAGTGGGGCGCGAACAATGCAGATACCTATCCGGTGAGCATACAAGTGAAAGCCTATGATCGGGCCGGTCTGCTGCGCGATGTCACGGGGTTAGTGGCCGACGAGAAGATCAACATGCGCTCTGCTGAGGCGGTGACGGGGATGAAAAACAACATGGCGATGATCAACGCCACGTTGGAAATTAACAGTGTGGCTCAACTTACGCGCATTCTCACCCGCTTGGAACGTCTCCCCAACGTTTTGGATGTGCGCCGCAAGGTGGGCTGACAAAAGCCGGTATCCCAAAATAAACAGGTCAGCGTACGGGCGTGAGCAATCACGCCCGTACAATTTCCGCGCCCGGAGCGGAGAAAAGCAGTTGATAGCCTTTGCCGCGCACTGTGTGCAAATAGACTGGCTTTGATGGATCGCTCTCTATTCGTTCGCGTAGCCA
This sequence comes from uncultured Chloroflexia bacterium, assembly GCA_963721725.1. Lineage (GTDB taxonomy): Bacteria > Chloroflexota > Anaerolineae > Caldilineales > Caldilineaceae > RI-153. The sequence continues at coordinate 131,251 of CAVRLX010000033.1, read as the reverse complement.
GCGAATATGCACATCCAGCGTGCGCGTATCGTCTAGAAAAACTGTATCCCACACCTGCTGCATCAACGCCTCGCGCTTCACCACTTTTCCGGCGTTTTCCATCAAAACCTGAAGGAGTTTGCACAGCTTGGGCGGCAGTTGGTGGCGACCGCAAGGGCCATCCACCAGCCGCAAGGCAATATCCAAATGGAGATCGTTGACCCGCAAATACATGAGACGTCCGCCCTTAATGATCTGGCTGAGAATGGGCGCAGCTTTAGTTTCTTGCAACGGGCGCTCAATGTAACCATCAAAGACAAATTCATAGTCCACGGGGCCTTTGTGGATTGCCACAATCTGCACACGGGGCAGACGGCCACGGATCACTTGGCAGAAGCGATTGCGATTGGATCGACCCTGCTCAATCTCTATTAACAAGCCGTGGGGCGGGGCAACGCGGATTTCATCCAGTGTGTGCTTTTGGCTGGTCACATGGACGAGTTCCAGGGCGCGTCCGTCCAACGCCGCTGTTTGTCGGTGAATCTCTTGATGCAGCATTTCTTCAATCTGATGCAAGAGCTTCTTGTTGCGACCTAAATAGAGGAGCCGAATGATCGGTGAGGTTGTCATGGATTTAATCGCTGACAGGTGCAGGGGAAGGTGAATCCATTGCGCCCATTATAGCCAATCCCCCCGATCTTTGCAATTGGCTTAGGCCGGTGGGCGCACAAATGTTCGGGTGGTTGCGCCATGAAAAATCCGGGGTCAGAGAACAGCCCCGGATTTTGACCTCTCTCACTTGATTTTCTGAAATCAGACAAGCTTAATGGCGTCCAGTTCGTCAATCATATCACGGATCACGTCGAAGCCGCCTTGCCAGAAAGCGGCATCGGCCATGTCAATGCCAGCCTCTTCGAGAATTTGGGCCGGGCGAGCCGAGCCTCCATAGGCCAGCAGTTTCATATAACCGGGCTTGAAAGCCTCGCCCTCTTGTTGATAGCGACGATAGAGCGCCAACACGAGCAGTTGTCCAAAGCTATACGCATAGCAATAAAAGGGCGTGCTATAGATGTGCGGAATGCTGACCCACTCGTATTGGAAATCATCGGTGAGATCGAGGCTGTCGCCAAATTGTTCGCGCAGGGTCTCCAAATAAAGCTTGTGGAGATCTTGGGCCGATTTGTTCTCCATCACCGCCTGGTGGGCGGCGTTTTCAAAGAGTACAAAATAGGCCTGGCGCATGACAGTAGCGTAGATATCATCCACCGCCGAAGCCAGAATGTCGCGGCGCACCAGGGGATCGGTCTCCCGGGCCAGCAGCCGGTCGGTCATGGTAATCTCGGCAAAGACCGAGGCGGTCTCGGCCAGTGGCAGCGAGGGATGTTGCGTGAGGATGGAATGTTCCTCGGCCATCATGCTATGGATGGCGTGGCCCAGTTCATGGGCCAGCGTTGCCACGTCGCGCACCTGTCCCGTGTAGTTCATGAGCACATAGGGCGTCAGGCTGGGTGAGATCGTGGCACAGAACGCCCCGCCCCGTTTGCCCTTGCGCACTTCACTATCAATGTGCTTTTCCTCAAAGACGCGGCGAGCCTGTTGCCCAAAGCGCGGCTCAAATTGATCCAGCGTTTCTAAGACCGATCTGGACGGCCTCCTCATAGGGGATCTGATGATCCGAGGCGGCCAGTGGCGCGTAGATGTCGTAGCGGCGCAACTTCTCCACGCCCAGCCATTTTGCCTTTAGCCCGAAGTAGCGCTGGAAGAGATGGGCGTTTTGGCGCGCCACAGCCAGCAATGTTTCGACAGCTTCGTCGGGAATGTCGTTGATCTTGTTACGCACGGCAATTGGCGAGGCGAAGCCGCGCAGTTGCACATTTTCGTTGTGCCAATCGCGCACACGGTTGGCGTAGATCTGGGCCAGGATCGGCGCTTCTACGGCATAGACCCGGTACAATTCCTGATAGGCGGCGGCGCGCACTTCGGGCTTGGGGGAATAGTAATAGCTAGAGAGTTCGCCCCGCGTCATCTTTTTCTCTTCGCCGTCCACCGTCAGTGTAAATTCTAGCCGGTTAGTGAGCATGGAATAGACGGTCATCAGACCCTCCATCCCATCGGCATCTTTCACGTTAATAAGCTGCTCAGATTTTTCGTCCAACGTAAAGGGTTTGAAGAGACGCATCTCTTGCAGAAAGTGGCGATGGTCGGCCTGATCTGCGCCCTGGGGGAGCAAGCGGGTAGCCTCGTCTTCCTCCAAGCTTTTCCACCACAAGCTAAAGAAGATCATACGGTTTTGGATCTGGGTGGAGATCTGCTGAATGCGGTTGCGATAGTTCAGCGCGTCGGCGGATTGGGTGTTTTCTGAAAACCAGAGACTGCCATAACCGCCCAGCCGATGCAGTTGCTCGGTGATCGTCTCATACTGTTGCACCACCGCCAGCAGTTGATCGGGGTCCATGTCCGGCGCGAGCTTGGCACGGGCTGCCTCAAAGGTGGCGACATTCTCTTCCAGGTTGTCGATGCGCTCGCGGATCACCGTATCGCTTGGCTCCGGCAGCATCTCCGAAAGATCCCAGCCAGAGAGATCGTAGGTTACCGCTTCTTTGGTCAAAGTCATCGTTGCTTCCTTTAATCGGATGGGTTACTTCGCAAAATCAATATCGACCATTATACAACAGAGAGCGGCTGGGACAGGAAGTTTCTCCCCACCGCCAGCCGCTCTTTTAGTCCTCTTCTCTTGTGGAGCGTCTACCCCTCGGCCTGCGCCTCCAGAATCAGCCCCAGTGCTTCTTCTTTGATGGCCGATTCATTGATCATTTCCGAAAGCTGATCAGGAGAGCGAATGCCCTCAAACGCTTCGAGTGAGGCATGTCGGAGTGCGTTCGGGTAACTCTCGTCAATGGCAAGAAACACTTCATCATCAGAAAGATAGTAGCCACCGGCCTTGCGGCGCTTGTTCGTCCGTACAATGTTCACAAGGGCATTCCGAATTGAAACTTCCCACGAGCGGGTAGAGCGCGCCTCGGCAGACTGTTTGATGAGATGGAGGAGCAAGACTTCAATGTAGCTAGCGATTTTGTTGATCTTGTCATCGCGACTCATCTCTTCCATCTCTCCAATCAGCACCAGGGCATCAGTATAGCGGCCTGCCTCAATGTGCTGACGCAACTCAAGAAGCTCCTCCATAAATCACCTCACTGGTCTGCAACGCCGGGAGATAGAGGTTTGCTCAAACAATTCCTCCATCTCCCAATCGCCAATCTCGCCGCTACTCCGTCGCCAAGCGGCGCAGCACCGTGTGCAAGATCCCGCCATTTTTGTAATAGTTGATTTCCACGGGCGTGTCGATACGGCTGACAGCCTTGAACTCTTTGCGGTTGCCCTGATTGTCTGTGGCGCGTACTGTATATTCCTGGTTGGTGGACATCTCGTCGCCCATCCCCAGAATATCGTAGGTCTCGAAGCCACTCAGATCCAACTCTTTGACGCCTTCGCCCGCCTTGAACTGCAACGGCAAGACACCCATGCCCACCAAATTCGAGCGGTGAATACGCTCATAGCTCTCGGCGATCACCGCGCGCACGCCCTGTAGCTGCACGCCCTTCGCCGCCCAGTCGCGGCTGGACCCTGTGCCATATTCCTTGCCCGCCAACATAATCAACGGCGTGCCGTCGTCCATGTAGCGCTTCGCTGCATCCCAGATCGCCATCTGTTGCATATCGGGAATATAAACCGTGTTGCCACCTTCCTCGCCGTCCAACATCTGATTTTTGATGCGGATGTTGGCAAAAGTGCCGCGCATCATCACCTCGTGATTGCCGCGGCGGCTGCCATAGCTGTTCCACTCGGAGCGTGGCACGTTATTCTCCGTCAAATAGCGACCTGCCGGGCTATCTTTGGCAATCGTAACCCGCCGGGCTAATGTGATCCGTCGTCGTGCTGTCGGACATCACCGCCAAGCACGCGTGCCCCGTGATCTCTTGTACCGGCGGCACTTCTGTGCTCATATTCTGAAGAATGGCGGCTCCTGAATATAGGTGCTGGTCGCATCCCAGTTGAAGATGTCGCCACCGGCCACCGGCATGTCGTTAAACTGTTCGTTGCCCTTAAAGACATTGCCATACTGCTCTTCGTAGATCTCCGGTTTGAGGCTGCGGCGAATCGTCGCGCTGGATCTCTTCCTGCGTCGGCCAGACATCGGCTAAAAAGACCGGCTCGCCATTGGGATCAATGCCCAAGGGCTCGTTCACCAGATCGATATTGACCGTCCCGGCAATGGCATAGGCCACCACCAGCGGCGGTGACGCCAGGAAATTGGCGCGCACATCCGGGCTAATACGCCCTTCAAAATTGCGGTTACCGCTCAACACCGATGCCGCCACCAGATCCGCGTCTGTGAATCGCCTTGCTGATCACTTCGGGCAGCGGACCACTGTTGCCAATACAGGTTGTACAGCCATAGCCCACCGTGTGGAAGTTTAGCGCTTCTAGATAGGGGATCAGCCCACTGGTCTCCAAATAGTTCGTCACCACTTTGCTGCCAGGTGCCATGCTGGTCTTTACCCACGGCTTCACATCCAGACCGCGTTCGACAGCCTTTTTCGCCAGCAACCCGGCGCCGATCATCACCGACTGGGTTGCTCGTGTTGGTACAAGAGGTGATGGCCGCGATTACAATATTACCATGTGTGAGCGTAAAGTTGGTGTTCTTGAACTCGACCTCGATTTGGCTTTCCAGTTCTGCTCTTCTCCAGCCCGAAGCCTTGCGGACCGACCGGAGCCACCAACATTTGCTTCCAGCGACTCTTGACCGTGTCCAAATCCATGCGATCCTGCGGGCGCTTGGGACCGGCCAGCGCCGGCTTCACCGTCGCTCATGTCCAGTTCCAACACGTCGCTAAACGTCGGATCGGGCGTCTCGTCGGTGCGGAAGAGACCCTGGTCTTTGCAATAGCGCTCGACCAGATCGATCTGTGCTTCGTCGCGTCCAGTGCCGACCATGTAGCGCAGCGTCTCTTCATCCACCGGGAAGAAGCCCATGGTCGCGCCATATTCCGGGGCCATGTTGGCAATCGTGGCGCGGTCGGGCAGGCTCAACTTGCTCAGCCCCGGCCCATAGAATTCCACAAATTTGCCCACCACGCCCTTTTTGCGCAACATCTCCGTCACGCGGAGCACCAGATCGGTGGCCGTTGCGCCGTCGGGCAGCGAGCCGTTGAGCTTGAAGCCCACCACATCGGGCAGCAACATGTAAATCGGTTGACCGAACATCACGGCTTCGGCCTCGATGCCGCCCACGCCCCAGCCCAGCACGCCCAAACCGTTGATCATCGTTGTGTGGCTGTCGGTGCCCACCAGCGAATCGGGATAGGCTATCTTTGTCGCCGTTACTGCCAGACGTCTGCACCACCTTGGCCAGATATTCCAGATTGACCTGATGCACAATGCCTGTGGCGGGCGGCACAACACGGAAGTTGTCAAACGATTCCTGGCCCCATTTAAGAAACTCATAGCGTTCACGATTGCGCTCAAATTCGCGTTCGGCGTTGTATAAAAGCGCCATCACACTGCCAAAGCGATCCACCTGCACGCTGTGATCGATGACCAGATCCACCGGAACCAGCGGGTTAATCTTCTTGGGATCGCCGCCCATGGCCTTCATGGCCGAACGCAGCGCCGCCAGATCCACCACCGAGGGCACGCCAGTAAAATCTTGCAAGATCACACGCGCCGCTTTGTACGGGATCTCCGAGTCGGGGTTGCCCGCCGGGTTCCAGTTGGCGATGGTCTCCACGGCTTCTTTGGTGATCTCGAAGCCATCGGCCTGGCGCAGTGCCGCCTCGAGCATCACTTTCATTGAAAACGGCAACTTGCTTACCGGGGCCACGCCAGCTTTTTCCAGCGCGTCGAGCCGATAGATGGTGACCGGGCCGCTGTCGGTCTGGAGCGTCTCCCGTGCGTTGAAATAATCTTGTCTTGCCATGTCTGCAACCTTTCTGGTCAAAACGGTTTCAAATGTAGGTCCACAAGCGCACAGCCATCGTGCGTTGTCTGAGAGGATTTTGGGTTTCGTCGAGGACGTATGTTTTGTACTATACCAGTTTTCGAGGGTGAAGGCACAATTTTTGGGGAGAGCGGGAGGGGAATTAGTTGAGTGTCCTGGGGAGCAAGAGGGTAAGCGTTACACTTTCTGAAAAGGAGTGCGTCCCGGCACAATCGCTTCAAAATATCCTGAACGTCAGGGCGATGAACATCCCATACTGATAGATCTGTGAGAATGCCGCTGCTATCTCGGCAGATAGAGGGTGAGCCACTTTGCGGGTAACGTTCACGTAGAATTCCTGCATTACCTGGATGCTCAAACAGCCCTGGCGCGTTCCCATAGATCTTTCAGCAACTGTTGGGCTTGCAGATGCTTGGTGCCTGCCGAACGATCATGGGCATAAATAAGGATATTCGTATCGACAAATTGAGCACCGCTACGATCGCTCATGTAGCTTGTCTCGTGTGGTTTGGATGTAGCCGTTGGTACCTAAGTCTGCACCCTTGGTCAGCCACTCCAGATGGCGCTGTCGGGCATTTGCATAGGCCTCGTCTTGTTGAACCAACTTCTCAAGTTCGTTCTCCAACAATCCAGATACAGAAGTCTGGCGCTGCACGGCAATCCTTTTGATCTTTGCCAGGATTTCTTTGGGAAGGGACAGAGTAATTGTTTGTATTTCCATTGTGCTCTCTCCAAAATTCTATGTTTATCACACGAAGCAGTGTATCACGGAGAAATGGGAGCAAGCAATGCTAACACAGACAGACATCTGCTTATTTGCGGCTTTGAATACGTTTCTTCATCGAACTATGGTGATTGTAAGATCTGAAAGGAGCATGTCCTCCACCCATTAAGATGAGCAAAATTTTTGAGAGACGACATTCGGGCCAGGTCATTTCAGCGTACCGATAGGGCATAGCGCTCTCCTTTTATGGGCGATGGCAGACGACGGTCTCCTCCAAAAAGAACAGCGGACCTGGCAAGGGTGGCCCAGGTCCGCTGTGGAAACCAATGTAATTGGCGGTAGCTCTACTCCGACTGCACTTCGCAAAGTGCCCAGGCGGTCACGGTCCACGCCTCGCGCACCAATGGCGACGCTACGGCCCGTACTTGCCACGTGGTGTCATCAATGGGGTAGCTTGCCGCTACGTTAATGGCCCAATCAGACGCGACGCTCTCGACTGCATGCCCGCCAGCAATTACCACGGAGCCATCGGGGCAGATCGCTTTCACCGTCTTAGACGGCGTGGCATCGTTGGCGCTCTCCGCACTGATCCGATTGAGATTGCGCTTCATGCGTGCCGCCACCTGAGTTTGCAGATCCTCAGGCAGGCAGTCAAAAATGTTGTGTTTACCGTCGCTGTTAATGTCCTCATCAGCATCGGCCACGCCATCCATATTCGTGTCCCAACAGGCCAGACCGGGTTCGCCTTGCGGACCTTCTGGCCCTTGTGGACCAGTGTCACCCTTGGGTCCTTGTGGACCGGCTGCCCCATCATCGCCTGTATCGCCTTTTGGCCCTTGCGGACCGGCTGCCCCTTGTGCGCCCGCAGGACCCGTATCGCCAGTGTCGCCCTTATCCCCTTTTGGCCCTTGGGGACCGGCAACTCCTTGTGGACCTTCGGCTCCGGCAGGTCCCGTATCGCCAGTGTCGCCCTTTGGCCCTTGTGAACCAGTATTACCCTGCGGCCCGGCTGCGCCTTGGGGACCGGTTTCTCCTTGCGTTCCGGTATCGCCCTTGTCGCCCTTTGGACCCTGCGCGCCCGTGGCTCCTTGCGGACCGGCAGGACCAGTTTCGCCCTGAATCCCTTGCGGTCCTTCAGTGCCAATGACCACGGGCGGTCCACTGGCGCTGCGTTGCATAGCGCTCACTGACTGGCCCGCCGGGAAGATCGCCATGTCTTGGACATTTTCGTTGTTGGGGTCAGAAAATTGCACGCCATAAGGAATGTGCAGATCTTGCGCCTGATCGGTGAGATTGGTGATCACCAGTGTGCCCACACCAAAATAGGGAGGCGTGGTCAGGTTGCGAAAGTTTGTCACCTGGGCCGAGATCGTGCCCGCTTCCACCGCTTCAATCAGCGAAGGCGTGGTCAGCGCCAGATCCGTGGGCGTTGCACCGTCTGCCGTGTAGTCCACAATGCCGGGAACCAGCGCGCTGCTGTCGTTTGGCTCAGCATCCCCCAGCAGCGACCAGATGGCAAGTTGTACATCATATTGGTTGGAGACCAGATAATTTCGCCCTACGCTATAGGCAATCGCCACGCGCACAGCATCAGGTGCCAGCCCCACCGGTTCCAATGTTGCGCCGGGGAAGGCAATGCCGCGGTTCATACAATGGCCGTTGACCGTCAACTCAATCGTTGTATTGGCGGGGATGCGCAATGTTAACGGGACGGCGTCTGCCTCTGTCTCGGCGGCGCTGCTGGGCATGGTAAATGTTAGCGCCAGGGCTGCGGCTCCGGCGAGGGCAAGCACGGCGAAGATCAACAGCCGTTGGTAGGGCCAAAGATGGGGTGCAACCCGCGTTCCCCATTTCAGCGAAAAAATTCGGTGCATAGCTGGCTCCTTGAGTACGTCATCAGTGAATGAGAAGAGTGGGCGAATTGGGCGCGCAATAGATCCATCTATTTGGCTCTGAACCAGGGGGGAGGGAGCAGATAGGCAAAAACTGAACCACGGATATGGATTTTATAACAATTCTAGTGCTGCAATAGATAGTACAGAAGAATTAAGAAATGGTCAATCTGCTTACAACAAAAAACCCCGCTGGCCGGGGGAAGCCGAGCGGGGGTAGTTTGCTTTGGGTACACAGCCTTGTGTCGATGACGATGGAGGAACGCAAACAGCCAATGGTGTCGAACTATGCGAGCACTTCAGCCGCCCCGGACTACCGTACCTGACGGATAGTCTAGTAGCTCCTCAGGGGTCCATGACCCAACGATGATGGCAACGATGTTGATCCTCATCACACAGCGGTGTGTACCTGTTTGATAGACACATCATATGCCGAAATCTCCGCCAACTCAACGGGGGGTCTCCCCTATCCGATGGCAGGGAGATCCCTACGTTCCCCACCCGGATCAATTCTACTTTCCATCTGCGCCAACCCCTGCTACTCTATGTCTACTAAAACGGTTTATGTCCCCATTTGGCCCTGGAGGAAGAATGCCCATGTCTGCCCATACCATTCGCCCCTTGTCCCTGCGCCAACAGAACGCCTCCACCATTCTATGGCGCTGCTATCGGTTTTTGAGACCTTATTGGAAGCGCACAGTCGGCTCGTATGTGCTTCTGTTATTGATTACCGCCGCCACCTTGATCACCCCCCAGTTCATCCGCTGGATTGTCGATCAGGGCATCGAGCAGCGCAACGTCTCGCTGCTGGCTCGCTCCATCGGTCTGTTAATGGGCTTGACTGCCATCAAGAGCCTCATGACCTTTGTGCAGGGGCGGTGGAGTGAGGTGATCTCCCAGGGCGTGGCCTATGATCTGCGCAATGCCATTCACCACAAACTGGCCTATCTCTCGTTTGCCTATCACGACAGCACCGAAAGCGGCCAGTTATTGGCGCTGGCTATCCGCGATGTGGAGCGCATCCGCTTTCTGACGGGGCGGGCAGTGTTGCGCATTGCCGAAGGGGCTACCCTCTTAATCGGCACAGCCATTATTCTCTTTTGGATGAACCCTCAATTAGCGCTGCTGGCCGTGTTACCCATGCCGCTGTTGGGCTGGCGTGCCTTTGACTATGGCCGCCGCTTTCGGCCCATCTCGCCGCGGAACAGGACCAGACTGGCGTGCTCACCGGCCAGATCGAGCAAAACGTGCGCGGGGCGCGCGTGGTCAAAGCCTTTGCCCAAGAAGAAGCCGAGATCAACCGCTTTGATGTGCAAAACGATCACTGGTTTGATCTGGCTGCGTTGGGCGCGCGCCTCCAGGCTATCAACGTGCCCATGCTGGATCTGATTGCCAACGTCAGCACAGTCGGCATTGTCTGGTATGGCGGGCTGCTAGTCATGCAGAATGCCCTGACGCTGGGCGAACTGGTGGCCTTTACCACCTACATTGCCCAGTTGGTACGTCCGGTGCGGCGGCTGGGGGCGATTGTGCCTGCCATCGCCCAGGCCACTTCTGCTGGGGAGCGCATTTTTGAAGTGCTGGACGCCGAAACCCACGTGGTGGACGCGCCCGACGCCGTAGCTCTGCCATCGGTGCGCGGCCATGTGCGCTTTGAGGGCGTCACCTTTGGCTATCTTGACGGGCACATCGTGCTAGACAATATCACCTTTGAGGCCAAACCCGGCCAAGTGATCGCCCTGCTTGGCGCCCACGGGATCGGGCAAATCTACGGTCATCAATCTGATCCCGCGCTTTTATGATCCCACCGCCGGCCGCATTACCGTGGACGGACACGACATCCGCACCGTCACCGTGCAATCGTTGCGTAGCCAGATCGGCTTGGTCTTGCAGGAATCGCTGCTCTTTGTGGATTCGGTGCGTCAGAACATCGCCTTTGGCCGCCCCGACGCCAGCGAAGCGGAGATCATCGCTGCCGCCAAAGCTGCCCAGGCCCACGACTTTATTATGCAGATGCCCAACGGCTATGACACACAGGTGGGCGAGAGCGGATCAACGCTTTCAGGCGGCCAAAAACAGCGGATCGCCATTGCCCGCGCCCTGCTCGTCGATCCGCGTATCCTGATTTTGGACGACGCCACTGCCAGCGTCGATACCCACACCGAGGGGCTGATCCAAAAAGCGCTGGATCACCTGATGGAAGGGCGCACCAGTTTTATCATTGCCCAGCGGCTTGGCACCGTGCGCCGCGCCGATTTGATCCTGATTTTGCAAAATGGGCAGATTGCCAGTGTCGGTACACACACCGAATTGCTCCAGATCGTCGCCGCTCTACGCCGAGATCTACCAGCGGCAGTTGCAGCCCCAGGAAGCGTTGCCGGAGATTGAAGGGTAATGCGTAATGCGTAACGAGACACGCAACACGAATCACGCATCACGCACCATTTTCACGAAAGGAGTTTTCCAATGAGTATTTCCATCGGCTCAAGCAGTGCGGACATGGGGCCGCGCAGTGCCATGCGCAGCTTTGGCGAAGAGGCGGAAGATCGGCCTTTTAACGTGCAGGTTCTCTTGAAATTGCTGGTCTATCTCAAACCACACTGGGGACGCATGATCGCCGCTTTCGCCAGTATGTTGATCACCACCGTCCTCACACTGGCAACGCCCTATTTGATTAAAATTGCCATTGACGGTGACATTGTGGCCGGCGACGCCGCCGGGCTGGCGCGCACCTCGCTGCTCATCGCTGCCTCATTTCTCGGGATCTATCTTGCCTCTATGGTGGAGCAATATTTGCTGGCCTGGGTGGGGCAGCGTGTGCTGGCAACCCTGCGCAGTGATCTCTTTCGCCACTTGCAAGATCTATCGCTGGGCTATCACGACCGCCACATTATCGGCGTCACCATTTCGCGTGTGATCAACGACGTAGCGGTGATCAACCAATTCCTCTCGCAAGGACTGGTGACGTTGGTGGGCGACACTTTGATTCTTGTCGGCATTGTCGGTGTGATGCTGGCAATGTCGCCTAGCTTGGCCCTCTATGCCTTTGCCGTGCTGCCGTTAATGGTGATTGCGACGACGATCTTTGCCCACTATGCCCAGCGCGCCTTTCGCCTTACGCGTAACCACATCGCCGCCGTGGTAGGGGATCTGGCCGAGAATATCGCCGGTATGCGCGTGATTCAAGCCTTTAGCCAAGAGGCGAAAGTTCTTGTCGATTTTGATCGCTTCAACGCCCAAAACCGCGATGCCAACGTGGATGCGATTACGCTCTCGTTCATCTTCCTGCCCACGGTGGAATTTCTCGCCACCGTCGCCACCGCTGTGGTGCTCTGGTTTGGCGGGCTGGCGGTGCTGGATCAATCGCTGACGCTGGGGGTGGTGGTGGCCTTTCTGGCCTACGTCTCGCGCTTCTTCACGCCTATTCAAGAACTTAGCCAGCTTTACACCACCATGCAGCAGGCCATGGCCGGCGGCGAGCGGGTGGTGGCGCTGCTAGAAACACAGCCCAGTGTGGCGGATCGAATCGACGCCGCGCCGATGCCGCCGATTGTGGGCAAAATTGAACTGCGCGACGTGAACTTCGCCTATAATCCTGACGAACCTGTCCTTAGCGACGTTAACCTCATTATGCAGCCGGGGCAGACCATCGCGCTGATTGGTCCCACGGGCGCGGGTAAATCCACAATTGCCAACTTGGTGGCCCGCTTCTACGACGTCACCGACGGGGCCGTGCTGATTGACGACATTGACGTGCGCGCTGTTACCCAGCGCTCGTTGCGTGCCCAAATGGGGTTGGTGCCGCAAGATCCTTTCCTCTTTTCAGGAACCATCCGCGACAACATCCGTTTTCCCCAGATCGACGCTCCCGACGAAGCGGTGGAAGAAGCCGCGCGCATGGCAAACGCCCACGAGTTTATTGAAAAACTGCCCAATGGCTATGATACGGAGATTTTAGAGGGAGGCAGCAATCTGTCGGTGGGACAGCGCCAGTTGATCTGTATTGCGCGGGCTGTGCTCGCCAACCCGCGCATTTTGATCATGGACGAAGCCACCGCCAGTGTGGACACCGTGACCGAGTCCATGATTCAAGACGCGCTGGACCGGCTGCTGGTGGGGCGCACGGCGATTGTGATTGCCCACCGCCTCAGCACCATCCGCAGCGCCGATCTGATCTGCGCCGTGCGCGCCGGGCGCATTGTGGAGCGGGGCACCCACGACGAACTGCTGGCCCGCGGCGGAGTCTATCGCACGCTCTACGAACGCCAGTTTATGGTCGAAAAAGGGTAGTCTTTTTGAGGAGGTGAGAAGGAGAAACGGTGTTGGTGCAATATCTGGCCCAATGGGGCAATGATATCGTGAACAGAGTCGATTCTAACTGCGGAATGTGGGAATCCGTTTGCTGGGTAACACAGTGATAACCCGTTGCTTGCGGTTGCGGAGCCGATCCTGTGCCAACGAGCCCTCGGAAAACGAGATCGGCCGCCCAACGCAGCAGAAAGGCGGCGCTCATCTCAATGTTCGACACTGGGTTCTCTTGCCTTGGTGCTAAGTCATACGGAAAGCCCCGTTACCTCTGCATCAAAACAGGAGTTAAATGTTCAGGAATTCCTTGAAGCATAATCTGACGCATCCATATTCGATGCCGCTTCAATCGGTTTGCCTGCCCGAATTCCGTGGTAAAATCCAACAGCAAAAGAAATAGCTGCTATATCGCCTACCTCATTATTCATCCCAATTACGTATTTGACATATTTAGCAATCGCTTCGGCTTGTAAAGCCGAGTAACAGGCGTTCAGCAACACGCAATCCACTTGACCTACTACTAACTTAAATAGGGCAGCAAGCGCTCCGGTGGAACAATTTGGATTTGTCCTGCACTGTTCTCGAGACAAAGTTCACCATTGCTGAACTTCCATGTCCCAGAGCAAATGAACAATCTAGGCTTTACATCAAGCATTGCTTGGCTAATGTGGTTCACGCGAGGAATTGAATAGTATCGCTCGGCATGATATCGAAACTTGGTCCAACCTGTGAGATTCCGCTCGACTATATTGAATGACTCCTCTTCATTGACGTGAACTGCTGCTTCGCATTTGCCGGGATCCCTAATCCATCGTGCATAACTCCGTGCAGTTTCCTCGTCAGTCGGAAACCTGAGCATGCACCAGAATACTAAGATATGGCTGTTTTGCTCTTGGCTGTCCGTATCAGACTCGACATGTTGCTGCATCTGCAAGTGCTGCAGTTTGAACTTCGTTTATCAGCGCAACGTTAATACCGCCGGTCGAATCAGTAATGATATGCGCTAGTTCGGATTCTCGCTAACATCAACGGGGTATCTATGGATAACACCCTGAGTTCGCTAGCGACATTCAGATCGGCCTTGCCGTGATAAGTGCCTAGAGGCCGAACTACAAGCTCACCCGCCGCCGGAAGCGAAGAGAGGAGGCACGACGAACGAAGCTGTAGGCGGTCGGGTGCAGCGCCTTGTTAGCCCGCTGTTGGGGACTTGCACTCACTTCTTATCTCCCAACCTTAATTTCCCCCTTGACCGAACTACCTTTAAGTAGCCGGTGCTTTTTGGTATCTTTCACTCAACAATTTATAGGCACGAGAACGCATTGCAATGAGAGTTATCATTACCCCGATAATACCGGCAATCGAAAAGACAAGAGCCATGCCTCTTCCTGCCCCAACGCCATACCAACTGCCGATTAAGTTCACCCCTTTGCCGGTTGTCATAAAAGGGATAAAGACAAATTGCGCGATTGGCCCTATCGCAAGGGCTGTAATCGGCGAAGCAGACTGCTCCACGCTCTGAGCGAAACCAAACACCCGGCCCTGCCGCTCCAGAGGGACGACGTTTTGAAGCACAGTTTGCTCGGCGGCTTCAATAAACGGCATCAAATAAAGCCAGAAGAATATTCCTACGCTAAGAAGTAGGATTGATGGCTGGATAGTAAAGAAAATACAGATAACCGACATCGCAATATTTGCCGTGAACATTGTTCTTAAAGGACTGCTTCCCAATCCTTTTTTGGCAATATACAATCCGCCAATAATAGTAGCCACGCTTAAGGCTCCCCATACAATTCCCCAAACCTTCACAGAAACCAACGACAAACCATACGGATCCATTAAAGAAGCATACACTCCACCAATAAGATTATTGAACGTGGAGAAGAAGATTAATCCAAAAAGCCCCGGTATCGAATGGATGACCGAGATGGTGCCTTTAATGTCTATCTTCTTTGGTTTCTCTGGCGTATGTACTATTTCTTCTTCCGGTATTGAAACCAAAGCCAAATGTACAATGGCGATGGTTGTCAGCACAATTGCCGAAGCCAGTATCCACAGCATACCGCCGTATGCCAGCACTAATCCACTTCCAGCCGGAGTTATCACAAAGACAACTCCCATCACTGTCCCAGACATGCCGTTTGCCCGGTCTCTGTCGTCTTCCGGTACCAACATCGTAACGGTTGTCGGCAAGGCGATATTGCGAATATTACCAGCGTTTACTCCAAGCAGTAAAAGGAGAATTAAAGCCCACAGCCACACTCCGGAAATATCCTTAAAGGCAGCCTCGGCGCGATTAGGTAGAGAAGAAGGCCGACTGACAAGAATAGGAGAGTGGCAATACTGGAAATCAGCATCGCAAACTTCTTTTTGTTATGGTCAACTATCGAGCCGAACCAAAAACTGGAAATGGCCGTGTTAACAAAAAAAATACCGGAGAGGATGGATGTTGCCAAGACTGATTTGGTTTCTAAATAAGCCCAAAACATTAAGGCAAAAAAAACGTAATAATTGGTAATAGCAGCAAGCAATACGTTGCTGAGTAATTTGTAAAATATTTTCATAATCTGTCTGGGAATAAACGCAGCTATTTCTCCAAGTCGAGTGCGATGTTGGCGTCAAATGAGCCGCGCAAGACTTGAAGCAAAAGCTCCTCATACTGTCCCAAGCGCTACATTTTAGCAGATTTCCCCTGTCGCGGTTTCATGCAACTGCGCGCAGCGGGCTAACTATTATTATGCGGAATCATTCCGTATAATACCCCCGTTTGAGGGTTAATTACGGAAATTTTCCGTATATCATGCGGTGCAGAGGCAATATGTGGAAATTTTTCCGCATATCGCCCGTTTCAAGCTGGAAATATACCCTATATACAGAAAAAAGCATCGCTCTTGAATTGACGATATCGACAAAGAAACGGAGCATACAATGCTTTTTCATTACAGTCAACGAGGCGAAAAACCATGTTCCATCAGGGGTGCATTTCACATTGGGGGCAGAACCTTCCGGGAAGGGGTCAGATCGGGGTTCTTGTCAAAGCAAGCGCTTGACCCCTTCCCGGAAGGTTTGCGGTGTGCCCCTCATCTGAAATACCAGAAGCCGTACCAGATCGCTCATTCGTCCTGCGGTTGGCGCAACGCTGCGCAGCGCTTTTTCGGCAAATGGATAGCGGGCCAGGACGGCCTCGTCGAGATCAAGGCCCAGGCCGGGCGTGCTGGGCAGGGTGATGTAACTATTTTCAACGGCGAAGGGGGGCGTTGCGATCTCTCGCCCGCGTGCTTCAAAATTGACGAAATATTCGGTGATTAAAAAGTTGGGCATAGCCGCGGCGGCGTGCAGCGTGGCTGCCAGCCCAATCGTGGTGCTGTTGTAGTTGTGGGGAGCCACGGAAATATGGTGCGGTTCGGCCAGCGCGGCGATCTCGCGTAGCTCCAAAATGCCGCCACAGTTACACACGTCGGGGTTGAGAATGTCGGCGGCGCGGCGCTGGCAAATGGGCGCAAACTCGGCTTTGGTGTAGAGTTCTTCGCCGGTGACCACAGGCAACCGGATGCCTGCCTTGGCCTGAATCAGCCCATCCAGATCGCGCACAGAGACTGGCTCCTCATACCAAAACGGGCGCGAGGCTTCCATGCGTTCGGCCACGCGGATGGCATGGAGCGGGGCCAGACGGCGATGCACTTCGACCAAAATTTCCACGTCCGGGCCAACCGCATCACGCACGGCGGCCACACGCTCCACGGCGACATCTTCGGCGCGGCGGTCAATATAGGCCCGCCACGGCCCCGGGAAAGGATCGAACTTGAGCGCTGTAAATCCCGCCGACACCACAGCTTTGGCACTGCTGGTAAGTTGCTCCAGCGAACCGCCACCGCCCCAGCCATTGGCATAGACGCGGATCTTGTCGCGGAATTTGCCGCCCAACAGATTATAGACGGGCTGACCCGTGGCCTTGCCGTTAATATCCCACAGCGCTTGTTCGATGCCGCTAATGGCGCAGTAGAGTTCCATGCTGCCGCGCTTGCCCGCGAAATCGTTGTAGGCCATGAAGGTGAAATGCTTCACATCAAACGAACTGCGCCCCACGAGATAGCGACCCAATTGCTGCACGTGGGTTTCAATCACGCGGTCGCGGTCAAGTTGCGTGTAGCACTCACCCCAGCCGTGGATGCCGGCGTCGGTCTCGACTTTGACGAAGAGCCAATTTTTGGAACTGCCCGAATCGACGAGAAAGGTGCGAATGTTGGTGATTTTCAAGGCGAGGACTCCTTTGGGGTGTTGAGGATTGGGGATTGGATATTGGGGATTGGGGATTGCCGTCACTATCGATCCCCAATCCCTAATATCCAATCTCTAATCCCCAATATTCTTCAAATCAAACTTTCCAGTCGATCCACCAGGCCAGAGAGCACGCCAAAGGTGGCTTCCACCGAGGTTGGCGTGGACACGTCCACGCCAGCCAGAGTGAAGAGTTCCGCCGGGTAGAGCGAACTGCCGGCGTGTAAAAATTGCAGATAGTCGGCGGCGGCGTTGGGCGTTCCGTTCAAAATGCGTGCCGAAAGGGCATGGGCCGCGCTGATCCCCACCGAATATTGGAAGGTGTAATAGGGCATGTAGAGATGCAAAAACTGTGCCCATGTGCTGGCGGTGCGCGGTCGGTCGTCAGTCAGAGTGTCGCCGTAGCCCTCGGCGAAGAAATCGGCACAGAGATCGTTGAAGACGTTGACCGTCAGCGGCTTGCCCTGCTCGGCGCGTGTGTAGACTTCCAATTCAAAGCGGGCCAGCGTGGGCATGATGAAAAAGTAGCGGTGAAAATTGTCCATGGCCTCGTCAATCAGCCCCAGTTGAAAATGGGCATCGTCGGCCTTTTCTTCGATCAAATAGGCGCGGGTCATGGCCTGGTTGAAGTTGGAGGCCGTCTCGGCGGCGATCATGTTGTAGTCGGCGTATAGCTCCGGCTGTCGGCTGTCGGCAAGGTGGCTGTGCATGGAATGGCCGATCTCGTGGGCCAGCGTGCTCATGCCGCCCAGGCTGTCATCAAAGCTGAGCCAGAGGAAGGGATGCACGTTTTTGGCCCGCAGCGATTGCGCGCCCTGGCGTTTTTCGGCATTGGGTGCCCAATCCACCCAACGCTCGTCCACCAGCGCCCGGCGCATCTGCGATACGTAGTCATCGCCCAGCGGACGCATCCCCGCCGCGATCCAATCCACAGCCTGGGCATAGGTCACTGGAGGTGATTGGGTGGTAAGCGGTGCCCAGATGTCATAGGGGTACAGCGTTTCCACACCCAACAGTCGGCGTTTGGCGTCCCAGTAACGGTGCCAGACCGGCAAGTTTTGTTTGAAGGTGTCGAGCAGATTGTGGAACACGTCCAACGGAATGTTGAACGGATCGAGCATCAACGCCAACACCGAATCGTAGCCGCGCACCTGGGCTTGAAAGACCGACTGTTTGACGTGGGCAATATAGTTGGCGGCCAATGTGTTTTGCATACGCACATAGGCATCGTTGAAATTTTCCCAAGCGGTGCGGCGGCGGGTGCGATCCGGGTTGTGCAGATGCGTGCGCAGATTGGATTGTTGAATGGGATAGCGATTGCCCGCGCTGTCTTCGGCTTCGCCAAAATCGAGATCGCTATTGGTGAGATCGCCGTACGTCTGAAAGGCGCCGCTAAAGGGATCGGCCAACATGCCCAGCACCTCTTCCACCTCGGCGGAGCGGCGGTGTGCTTTTTGGCGCAACAGATCGTCAAAATAGTGGCGATAGACGGCCAGCCGCGGTTCGCTTTCGGCCCAGGCAAAGAGCGCCTCGCCCACAGCCATGATCTCCGGTTCGGCAAAGGCCGTGGCCGCCAACATCTGTCCAATCACACCCATGGCCTGGCCCAACTTGCCTTTGGACTCGGCGTCGTGGCTGTCCACCACCGTGTGCATGTAGGGATAGAGGCGCACTTTCATGGCGCGCCGGCGAAAGTTGCTATAAATTTCCAGCCAGTCGGCCAGCACGGTGGCATCGTCGCCCAGCCGTCCGGCAAAGTCTGTCAGGGTGGAAGATTCTGCCTTGAGCGCAGCCAACTCGGCTTCCCACGCTTCCCACGAGGGGAAAACGCTGTCAATATCCCAGGTGCTTTGCGGAACGGCATCCTTGCGTCGCAATATGCTTTCTGTTTGCATGAGTTTCCTTTTCTTGGTGATACAAGAGATGAACGTATGGATGCAGTATAGAAGAAGTACCTCCTGTTTGCACCTTTGGCGTCTGGGCGGCAGGCTAACAGAGCACAAAGCCGCCGCAAACGGGAATGCACTGACCGGTGACATAATCGGAGAGATCGGTGACGAGGAACTCCACGACCCGTGCGCAATCCTCAGGATCGCCCAGTCGCCCCAGCGCAATCTGGGCTTCGAGTTCCTGGCGTTTCTCTTTCTCGGCGCGTCCCCACGCCACCGCCCGCGAGCTGAGAATCCAGCCCGGTGCAATGCAGTTGACGTTGATGTTGTATGGTCCCAACTCGTTGGCAAGCCCGCGCGTATAGTGGATCACGGCGGCTTTGGCGACGCTATACGGCCCGGCACTGCGCCCCAAGATGCCGGCCTGGCTGCCCACGTTGACGATTCGACCTGAGCGCTGGCGTTTCATGATCTCGGCGGCAGCTTGGCAGCAGTGCACCGTGCCCATGAGGTTGAGATCCAGCGTGCGCGGGAAGTCATTGCCAAAGAGCGCGCCACCAGCGTTATTGACGAGAATATCCAATCGCCCAAATTCGCGCTCAATCTGCCCAAACATGCTCTGCACCTGCCCTGTGTCGGTGACATCGGCCTCAATGCCCAGCCCGCGCACGTCAAACATTTCGATCTCGTCGGGCACGCTGGCCGCGGTCAATGCTTCGCCGTACTCTTCGTGTGCCTTCAAGCTGACATCGTTGACAATAACATCCGCGCCCAGGCGGGCCAGCCGCAGGGCATAGGCGCGGCCCAATCCGCGCCCCGCGCCGGTGACCAAGTGCGACTTTGCCGCGCA
This sequence comes from uncultured Chloroflexia bacterium, assembly GCA_963721725.1. Taxonomy (GTDB): domain Bacteria; phylum Chloroflexota; class Anaerolineae; order Caldilineales; family Caldilineaceae; genus RI-153. Next base: position 111,336 of record CAVRLX010000033.1, on the reverse strand, counting down.
ATTTTTGGGGGAGGGGTTCCATCGGTTTCTCCTATGGTTTAATGGTTTTGTCTCGTCTTCACTTTAACCAAGGAATGGTCGGATGACAAGACGACAGTGCTTCATGGTATGATTGAAATCGACAATGCGGCAGACAGAATAGCGAGGTGAGATCATGGAGCTACCCTTCCCTGGCATGGACCCGTTTTTGGAGGCGTCGAAACTCTGGCCGGATGTGCATCACCGCCTGATTGCAGCATTCTCCGAACAGATCCAACGCCAGTTAAACCCTAACTATGTGGCAGTCATCACGCCCTATGTGACCTACGAAAGCATTGAGATCGCGCCGACGCGCCGGGCCTTTATGCCCGATGTGGGCATTTTAGAGCCACATCGGGCGGGGGCCGTGGCTGTTCGGGCCGCCTGGGGTGGAGGCTGCGCCGTTGGTCTTGCCTGCGCCCATGGCGATTCCCACGCGCTATGCCCGGCTGGAGATCCGCAGTGTGGATGGCGAGACGCTGATCACGGCGATTGAACTGCTGTCACCGGTCAACAAGCGGCCTGGCTACAAATTGTCGGCGGGGGCAGAGGAGTATGCCAAGAAACGCGAGGAAATTGTCCAGAGCAGCGCCCACCTGTTGGAGATCGATCTGTTGCGCAACGGCGTGCGCCCGGTACAACTGCAACGGTTGCCCGATCTGCCCTATTTTGTCTTCCTGAGCCGGGCCGAACAGCGCCCCGATCTGGCGATCTGGCCGATTGCGCTGCGCCAGCCCTTGCCCGTTGTGCCTGTTCCCTTGCGCTCACCGGACCCCGATGTGGCGCTGGACATTGGCGCAGCATTACGCCAGATCTACGCCAGCGCAGGTTACGAACGGCGCATCGATTACCGCGCCGAGCCACCATTGCCCGATCTACCGCCAGAAGATGTCGCCTGGCTCGATGCCCATCTGTTCGAGCGGGGACTGCGTTCGTAATATTTCTATCCACTGTTCACCATCACCCAGAAACCGATCATGGCTGAAACCAAAGAAAAACCTGAAAAGAACGACGAGAAAAAGTCACCCGAAGAGAAGAAGATCCAGACCCGCCACACGCTGACCGTGGACGGTGTGGAGATCCGATACACGGCCACGGCGGGGACGCTTGTCTTGAAAGATGAGGATGACGCCGCCACAGCCACCGTGTTTTATGTGGCCTATACCCGCGACAATGTGAAAGATCCGGGCAGCCGCCCGCTGACCTTTTCGTTTAATGGCGGTCCCGGTTCGTCGTCGGTGTGGATGCATCTGGGCATGTTCGGCCCGCGCATCGTGCACATGAACGAGGACGGCACCGTGCCCCCACCGCCCTACAAACTGGCGGACAATCCTTACTCGATTCTTGATCTCACCGACCTGATCTTCATCGACCCCGTGAGCACGGGCTACAGCCGCCCGGCGGACAAAGAGAAAAGTAAGCAGTTCCACGGCTATGAAGGCGACATTGAATCTGTGGGCGAGGTGATCCGATTACTGACCACACGATTGGGCCGCTGGTCTTCGCCCAAGTTTTTGATTGGCGAGAGCTACGGCACCACACGCGCTGCCGGTCTGTCGGGCCATCTGCAAGAGCGGCACGGGATGGTCTTCAACGGCATCCTCTTGATCTCCACGATTCTCAATTTTCAGACGGCCCGCTTTACCGTGGGCAACGATCTGCCCTACATCCTCTTTCTGCCCACCTACACCGCCACCGCTTGGTATCACCGCCAGTTGGGTGATGATCTCATCGGGCAGGGGCTATCCAAAACGCTGGCCGAAGCAGAGGCGTTCGCGCTGGGCGAGTATGCCTCGGCGCTGATGAAAGGGGCGGCGCTGGGAGAGACGGAACGCGCTGCGATTGCGGCCGATCTGGCGCGCTTCACCGGGCTAAGTGCCGAGTACATTGAACGCACCAATCTGCGCGTGGACATCTTCCGTTTCACCAAAGAGTTGCTGCGGGCGCGCCGTCGCACGGTGGGTCGGCTGGATTCGCGCTTTATCGGCATTGATCGTGACGCCGCCGGTGAGACAGTTTGAATACGATCCCAGCTACAGTGTGATCCAGGGCTTGTACACGGCCACGCTCAACGACTATGTGCGCCGGGAACTGCGCTTTGAGAGCGATCTGCCCTATGAAATTCTGGCAAACCTCTATATGAGTTGGGATTACAGCAAGCACCAAAATCAGTATCTCAACGTGGCGGAGACGCTGCGCGGGGCGATGACACAAAATCCCTATCTGAAAATCTTTGTCGCCAACGGCTACTACGATCTCGCCACGCCCTACTTTGCCACCGAATACACCTTCAACCATCTAGAGATCGACCCGGCCTTGCAGGGCAACATTTCAATGCACCACTACGAAGCGGGCCACATGATGTACATTCACCCGCCCTCGCTGGCGCAGATCAAAGCGGACATGGCCGACTTTATCCGTGCCGCCTCCGCCGCTGAGCGCACATGACCCGCTGGTGAGTTTGCCCATTCCGCGTTAAACAAGGTCTGCTCTGATTAAGGCCATGTATAATCAAAAGTAGTGATACAAACAGAGCGAGGTTTGGAAAGATTATGATCAAACTAAAACAAGAAATCGTCCGTATTTTAGAGCGGGAAAAAATAGTATCTACACAAGCGATTGAGCGATTGAGCGAAAAGGCAGCGTTTCTTGAAAAAGAATATGGGTGGGCAACGGCTCTTTTTCTGCAAAAATTTAATCGTGGCGAAATCGGGGATGATCCGGCTTTTTTCCGTTGGTATGCCCTCGCCGAAGCAATAGCCGATTGGAAAAAGACGCTACGTGAAGTTGAGGCAGTGCTCGAAGATGCCGAGGTTGTGAGTGCTTAAAAAGTATGCGGACACGGTGGAAAGCGCCATCCGTGATTCTGCATTGGTGAGTACCTACGCAGTGAGTACTGTACAACTTAGTCCCAATACAGGGTATGTTGAAGGCGAAGTTACTTTTGTGAATGCATCCCGCCTGGTTTTCTTCACGTTTTTGCGCCAGTCACAGGCTGATTGGGGGATAGAGAAATATCGTTACCACTTTATGGATGCCGATAACCAACTCATCTTTCGATACGACAACGCGCCTCACCATCCAACAGTTGCATCATTTCCTCATCACAAACATCTATCCCATCAAATTGTGGATAGTCCCGAACCGGACATAACTCTGGTCATTGCCGAAGCAGAGGCACACGTTTTGGGAATCAGTTGATCCCTCATACGCCTGGCTCTCGGTTAAATCTAGAAAAAGACCTGACAGGTTTTCTGAAACCTGTCAGGTCTTTTTCTCAGCTCTCTCCGCGTTAAATTCTCTATCCCAACTGGGCCAGATCCACTTTGTCCCGTGCCAGCAGATCCTTGAAGCGCGCCGCCGTGTCGCGGATGGCCTCGCGCAAGGGCGTGTGCGGGACGTAGCCATCGAGGATCTCACGCACGCCGCTGTCGTCGAGATCGGCGGGGAAGGGGAGCAGGTTGCCCGCTTCCCACGTGATCTGCGCGCCGGGGATCTCCTCTTTGATAATCGCCACAAAATCGGCCACGTCCACCACGTCATTACGCAGATTACACGAGGCCGCGCCCTGATAGCCAGAGCGGGCAATGCCGATGAAGATCTTCGCCACATCGTCGGCATATTGCAACGCCACCGGGCCACCAAACTTAATGTGATAGGGTCGCCCGGCCACGGCAGCCAGGACAGCTTTGGCAAGATCCGAGGTCATGCCCTGGTCACGCGCCACGCCGTAGACAATGTACGGGCGCAGCGCCACCGTGGGGATCTGCCAATCCTGCCAATAGATGCGGGCGGTCTCTTCGTTGGCGGTTTTGTAGACGCCGTAGAGCGTCTGCGGAATGCGATCCACGTCATCCTTCACCGGCTTTTCGGTGTAGAGATCCGCTGGGCCAAGCACAGCCAGCGAACTGGCATAGGCCACGCCCTTGACCTGCCCCCAATGGGCACGCGCCGCTTCAAGGATATTGACCGTGCCCACCACATTTACCGCCGCGCCCACCGACGGATTGGCCCGGCAAAAGGGAACCTGCAAGCCGGCCAAGTGGATAATGTGGGTGACGCCCTTCTCGGCCACCATGCGCTCCACCGCCTTGCGATCGGTGACGTCTAATGAGACAAAATCGATCTGGGCCAGTTCGTCGTCTGAAAGCAACTGACCGGGGCGCACGGGATTGGTGTCGAGATCCGAGGCAACAATGCCCGCGCCCTCATCCAACAGATTGCGCAGCGTCCACGCGCCGATACAGCCCATGGAGCCGGTGATTAAAAAGATTTCGTCGCTCATGCACCCGCCTCCTCAACACAGGGGTTGGTCATCTCGCCAATGCCTTCGACGGCCACGGTGACAGTATCGCCGCTCTTCAAAAAGATCGGCGGCTTCATGAAAGCGCCCACGCCGTGGGGCGTGCCTGTAGTGATGATATCGCCGGGTTCCAGGGTGATGGCTTTGGTGAGAAACTCAATCAGGTAGGGGATGTTAAAAATAAGCTCTTTGGTGTTGGAATCCTGCATGGCCTTGCCGTTGACATCGCAGCGAATGGCAAGATTGTGCGGGTCGGCGATCTCGTCTTTGGTGACGATCCACGGGCCGAGCGGGCAGAAAGTGTCCAATGATTTGCCCACGATCCATTGGTCGCCCTTTTCCAATTGCAGATCACGGGCGCTGACGTCGTGGCAGATGGTGTAGCCAGCGATAACGTCAAAGGCGTTGGCGGCGGAGACATGCTTGGCCGTTTTGCCGATGACCACGGCCAGTTCTACTTCCCAGTCCACTTTAGAGGTCAGTGCGGGGTCCCAGCGAATGGTGTCGCCAGGGCCAACAATGGAGGAGGGAAATTTGGTGAACGTGGTGGGGCGGGTGGGCGTGGGCGTGCCCGATTCACGGCAATGGTCGGCGTAATTGAGGCCAATCGCAATGATTTTGGACGGGTTGGTGATGGGCGCTAGCAGTTTCACATCCGCCAGGGGCGCGCCACTTGCGCCATTGACCGCCGAACGTGCCTGCTCAATGCCGGCGTCGCCCAGGGCCAAAAAGCTGCGCATATCCGCCGGAAGTTGGCCGTTGGATGCGTCCGCCAAGTCGATCACGCTGTCGTTGATCACCGCGCCCAGGCGGGGGCCGTTGCCAGCATCAAAGGTAACCAGTTTCATTGTTCCTCCAAGAGTGGGTGTTGGTTTATAGTGGGGATGGGGTTCATCAAAAAGTGCAGGGTAGAAGTGATGTCATTGTAGCAACGGCACGGCGGTCCGTCAAAACTGAGGCAGAGCATAGAGCGCGGGGAAAGATCGCTATGGTACAATGCAGCGGGGATGACCACGCAGATTTTCGGTGAGAAAGGAGGGTTCAATGACCACGCTTGAACGAATTATCGAGACGGTTGAGCGTATGCCCGAAGATGTGCAGCAGCGTGTATTAAACTTTGTGGAGGCAATGTCAGAACGGCACTCAGCCATTCAAAAAGAACGATCAGGAACACGTTTGCTTCAATTTATTGGTGTGTTTGACAAGGTGTCCTTGCAACAGATGGAAGAAGCAATTGAAGATGGTTGCGAGAGGATCGATTGGAATGAATGGTAGCTATATGCTCGACACCAACATTGTCGTCGCGCTCTTTGCCGGGGAATTGAGCGTTGTTGAGAAAGTCAGCATCTCCGACATATACGTGCCACAGATTGTAATCGGTGAACTACTCTTCGGAGCCTATAATTCAGCAAAGGTTCAGGTTAACGTTGATCATATCGATCAATTTGCAGCTCAGGCAGATGTGATAGAGATCGATTATGAAACGCTCCACGCCTACGGGCGCATCAAAGCAGCGTTGCGGCGCAAAGGTCGTCCGCTGCCGGAAAATGACATCTGGATTGCCGCCATCGCCCAGCGTCACACCCTCACACTGGTCTCCCGCGATGCCCATTTTGCCGAGATTGACGAACTGGCCGTGGAAGTGTGGTAGCGGGTTGCCCTCTGCGCTGCAAATCCGTACAATCTGTGCAATCTGCGTACAACCACATTTCCGGCGCGGGAGGCGCATCCTGTGAGCATAAGCGTTGAACTTCAAAATGTGACTAAACGATTTGGCGAGTTTGTGGCGGTGAATCATCTAAACTTGACGATTGGTGACGGCGAATTCTTTTCGCTGCTTGGCCCCAGTGGCTGTGGCAAGACCACCACACTGCGTATGATCGCCGGTTTTGAGCAGCCCACCACGGGCGAAATTTACATTATGGGCCAGCCTGTGGCCGGTATCCCCGCCCACCGCCGCCCCGTGAACACAGTTTTTCAGAGCTATGCGCTCTTTCCCCACATGACGGTATCCCAAAATGTAGCCTTTGGGCTAGAGATGCAAAAGGTCAGTCGCAACGAGATTAAGCAGCGCGTGGGCGATGCATTGGATCTTGTCCGGCTACCCCACCTGAGCGAACGCAAGCCGGGGCAGCTTTCCGGCGGACAGCAACAGCGTATCGCCCTGGCCCGTGCCTTGGTCAACCGCCCGGAGGTGCTGCTGCTGGATGAACCGCTGGGCGCGCTGGACCTGAAGTTGCGCAAGGCCATGCAAGTGGAACTCAAGCAAATTCAGTCCGAGGTGGGCATTACCTTTATCTATGTGACCCATGATCAGGAAGAAGCGCTGACGATGTCCGACCGCATCGCTGTGATGAGCGATGGGCTGGTGCAACAAAGCGGCACGCCCAAGCAGATCTACGAACACCCGGCCAACCGCTTTGTGGCCGATTTCATTGGCGAGACGAACTTTGTGCCGGGGCGTGTGTTGGAGGTTGCCGAGTTTGCCTCGGTCGAGGTGGGGGGGCTGCCCATGCTTGCCTCGCCCGAAGGCCGCGAGTTGAGTCCCAACCAGTTGGTGACACTGGCGATCCGCCCGGAGAAGATCTCACTTTATCCCCGCGGGCCAATCAATCCTGCCAAAAGCAACATTGATCCCGACGAACTGGCCTCACTTTTTGGCGGCGCACTCCCCTCCAAGCCTGTGGATATGGCCGAGTATCTGGCGACGGAAAAAGACAATGTTGTGTTGGATGGCCGGATTGAAGAAGCAATCTACATTGGCACCGATACGCGCTATCGGGTGGCCCTGGCCGAGGATGTCAGTCTCTTTGTGCGTATGCAAAATTACGGCAGCCGTTATGATCTGCCCTTTCAAATCGGCGAACAGGTCTACGTCCATTGGGCAGCGGAGAACGCGCAGATTTTGACGGCGTAGGGAGTGGCAAGTGAGGATTAGGTAGAGATCTGAATCCGTGGGGTGTCCGATGCGATTGGATGCCTTAGCCACCTTATTAGTCAAGGCGATTGTGACAGATCTTGGCGGCAAAGAGAGTTCTGTGGATGCAGACATAGAATCTGAATCACCCATCATGCCAGATCTTATGCGGGGTTATCAGCAGCTCTATTGGCTGGGCAAACTGCGGATAATCCTTGAGATTTCAATCAAAAGCGGGAAGCCCACGGAAAGGCTTCCCGCTTTTTTGTGCGCCTGATTGGACCAATGTTCGGTCATCGGGCGGCGATAGTTTCAAATCACACACAACCCAGGGCCATGTGCGCCAAATAGCGTATATCAAACCGATCATAGACTGCCCCACAGGCAACTTTTTTGGGTCAAAAACTCTATCTGATGCGCTGACGACGAGGATGGGCGCTCCAGCTATGCTAAATGAAGGTGGAAATTGATAGATGCGCTAACAAGCAGACAATGAGGAGGAGGAGTACATGATAAATTTTCTCGTGTGGCTCATCATGGGCGGGATCATTGGTTGGGTGGCTAGCATGATGATGCGAACAGACGCACAGCAAGGTTTGCTGCTAAACATTGTGGTGGGGATCGTGGGTGCATTTCTGGCCGGTTGGTTCCTCAGCCCGTTGTTTGGGATTAGCACCATTAATCAGAACAATTTCAGCATTGGGGCGCTGCTCTTGTCTCTGGGCGGCGCTGTCGTCCTGCTTGCAATTGTGAATCTTGTGCGACGGGGACAACTTCGATAACGACTACATCAAGCCGCATTAATATACGCCGCAGCACACAAAGACATTTTTCAAACAGAAGAAATGGTTCCTTTGTGGTGCTGCTCAATCCATGTAACAGGAGAACCCTATGTCGAACACCGAGCAAGAAAACAAAAGAAACACGCAAGACATGAAGAATGATGCCAAGGACGCAGCCCATGACGTAAAGAACGCCGTCAAGGATGCAGCGCATGACATGAAGAACAAAGTTCAGGATGCGTCGCATGACGCCAAAAATGCGGTTAAGGATGCGTCGCATGATGCCAAAAACGAGGCCAAGGACGCAGCGCATGATGCCAAAAACGAGGTCAAGGACGCAGCGCATGATGCCAAAAACGAGGCCAAGGATGCAGCGCATGACGCCATGCGCAAGATAGCTGGCTAAGGTCTCTCCATGGTGTGTGATATGTAGTGTGTGATATGTACTTGGTATTCCGAATGCCACACTATGCATCACACACCATGGAATTCTGGCCCTAACCCCGTCATTCTGCATCAATAATCTTTGTAAAGAGTCGTACCTAGCACACAGGAGTCAATCGCTATGACAATCAAGAAACTGAAGATGCCCACGCTAAAGACAAAACGACCATCCAAGGGATATCGGAAATTTCTGCGCCGACAGAAACAAGCGGCCCACAAGATCATCGGGAACCGTGACTGAGCCAACAGGAAGCCGTCCATAGCATGATGGTACGTATTAATCGATCCCATGAGATTTCATGCGACAGTAGCCTCGACATTGATCACCTTTAAGGAGAAAACCAGTATGGGTAAGGGTCAGAAAGACAAGAAAGACGACAAAACAAAGCCAGCCAAAACGCCCAAGGAAAAGAAGAAGGCGAAACAGGAGAAGAAAGACAACAAGGGTGGCTCTGGGTTCGAAACATTAGCCAAATAGGGGAAGGGGCACTCCCCTCTCCCCGCACTTGGGAGGAGAAGCATGTTCGAAAACATTTTGGTGCCATTGGATGGCACGCCCCAGGCAGATCGAATCTTGCCCCATGTAGCCGCCATTGGGCAGATCAACGGCCCCACGATTACCCTCCTGCGCATCTTGGAAACCGACGGGGTAGAGTCGACGGCAGTCGAACCGCTCTCCTGGCATTTCGCCAGGGCCGAAGCGCAGGCTTATCTCGAAAAGGCTGCCGAGAAACTGAGACAATGGGGCCTTGCCCCCCAGACCGTGCTATTGGAAGGCGGGTCGGCGCAACGAATTGTCGAGTATACCCATAAGCACGATGTGGATCTCCTGGTGTTGAGCAGCCACGGCCAGAGCGGACTCAATGGCTGGAACGTCAGCGGCGTTGCCCAAAAGGTGATACACCGGGTCGGCACGTCCATTATGCTTGTGCGCGCTGTTGGCGGATAATCGTGAGGCGAATCGGGAAGACGGCGCGGCTGGGGGCGTTCAATACCATCGCATCTTGGCCCCGCTAGATGGTTCGCAACGGGCGGAAAGCGCCCTTTCCCTGGCCAGCATTTTGGCCGAAAGCCACTCCGCGCAACTGTTGGTTGTGCATGTGGTGGTCCGTCCAGAGATGATCCAACGGGTGCCGCTTAGCCTGGAAGATATAGCGCTGGGGGAGCGTATGGTGGCGCGCAACAAAATAGAAGCCGAAAAGTATTTTGCACAACTGCACGCTCGGCTGCCCGCCAATACAGAAATACGAGTCTTGAGCGACGATAGCGTGGCTCGCTCTCTGCATGAACTTGTCGAGCAAGAGCGGATCGATCTGGTTGTGCTCAGCGCGCACGGTCATTCATGCCATAGCCAATGGCCCTATAGCCCCTTAGTGAATAGCTTCATCACCTATGGGGCCACCTCGTTGCTGATCTTGCAGGATCTCCCCCCCAGCGAAACAAGGCTTGCTATTGGTGTACACCAAATAGCCGACACCACCATGCCAGCCAGAAGAGAGAATGGCGAGAAAGGGCTTCATGCCCGTGCCCATTTTGAAATCTAATGTTACAGCCCAAGCCCACTCCATCCTCGACAACCTACCCGCTGCAATGGACAACGCGCCAGAGAAGCCAAGCCGACTGGAACGGCTGGCGCGTCACCTTGCCACCCAGCATGTGATTGCACCCCATCCCACCAAGCACGTCCACCATCTGACCCACCTGCCCCGTTTGACGCAACAGTTGCAGGCTGTCCACGAATATTTTGTCAACGCTTCCACCCAGGAAGCCGTCCTCTCGATTGGTGCCGAATGGCTGCTGGACAACTACTACATGGTGGTGGAAACCCTGCGCCAAATTGAAGAAGATCTGCCCGAAAGCTACTATCGGCAGTTGCCCAAACTCGCCGCGGGTGATCCGCACGCCGGGCAGCCGCGCATCTATGCCGCTGCCTACGCCTTTTGGACACACGATGAATATCGGCTGGATGGCGCAGTGCCGGGACTATCCCACCAAAGCCGCTTGCATCGGTTCATGGCGGCCTATCAGCAAGTCCAGTCGTTTACCATCGGCGAACTGTGGGCAGTGCCCACCATGCTGCGGCTGGCCCTGTTGGAGATGCTGGCCCAAGCAGCCGAGCGGATCACCGCTGGCCTCCCCGCTGCCTCCAATTTGCCAGCCGGGCTAGACGATAATGAGAGCGTCGCCAACGCAATTATGAATTTGCGGCGCTTGAATAGCCAGGATTGGAGCCTCTTTTTCGAAGAGGTGAGCTTGGTGCAACAGATTCTTTGTACGGATCCATCCGGGATCTATACAAAGATGGATTTTGCCTCGCGCGACCGCTATCGGGGCATCGTAGAGATGTTGGCCCATACCACCGGTCAGCCGGAAACGATGGTCGCCCAGACGGCGATTGATCTGGCAAAGGCCCAAGATCGCGCCATGCCGGCTCATACCGATCTTGACAGCGCTGCGTCTTCCGCCGTGGATACGCCTCGCAACGCGCATGTCGGTTACTATTTATTCGATCAAGGACGCCCCCAACTAGAGAACGCTATCGGCTATCGGCCCCGCGGCATGCAATGGCTGCGGCAAGGGATGGTACACCGGCCCACGCCGGTCTATCTGGGCGCCATCGGCCTCCTAACGGGCTTGATCATGGCCGGCTATGCAGCCTACGCGAGAATCTCGGGTGGGGGGCTGTTGTGGCAAATCGCCGCCGCGCTGTTGGCACTGATCCCCGGCATCACGCTGGCGGTGAATCTCGTCAATAGCATGGTGAGCCGGTTGCTTGCGCCGCGCATTTTACCCAAACTCGATTTCAAAGATGGCATTCCGGCTGCCTGCCGTACCATGGTCGTCATCCCCTGTTTGATCGCAAACGAGCAGGATATCGACTCTCTGATCAATCAATTAGAGTTGCACTATTTGCGCAACTCCGATCCGCAGCTTGCCTTTGCCTTGCTCAGCGACTTTGCCGACGCGCCTGCCCCCCACATGCCCGAAGACGCCCAGTCTGGTCGCGCTGGCCCAGGCCCGCATCCAAGCCTTAAACATCCAATATCCGGCACAGCCTTTTTACCTGCTCCATCGCCGCCGCCAATGGAACCTCACCCAGGCGATCTGGATGGGCTGGGAGCGCAAGCGCGGCAAATTGCAAGAGTTCAATCAGCTCCTGCGCGGCCACACAGACACCTCGTATGAGATCCAAAGCGGGAACCTGGCGATCCTGCCCCAGATCCGCTATGTAATCACCCTGGACGCCGACACGATCTTGCCCCGCGGCGAGGCCAACCGGCTGGTGGGAACGCTGGCCCATCCTCTGAACCGAGCCGAATTTGACACACAGAGCGGCAAGGTAATCGCAGGCTATACCGTGCTCCAGCCGCGCACAGCCATCAAGCCCACCAGTGCCAATCAATCGCTTTTCACCCGCGTTTTTACGGGCGACCGTGGCATCGATCTCTACACGATGGCTGTCTCCGACGTCTATCAAGATCTCTTTGGCGCGGGGATCTTCGTGGGCAAGGGCATCTATGAGGTGGACGCCTTTGAGCGCAGCCTGGCCGGGCGCATCCCCGAAAATGCCATCCTCAGCCACGATCTCTTTGAGGGCATTCACGGCCGCGTCGGACTCGTGACGGATATTCTCCTCTATGAAGAGTACCCGCCCCACTATTTGGTCAACGTCCTGCGCTCATACCGGTGGGTCCGTGGCGATTGGCAACTGCTGCCCTGGCTCTGGCGTCGTGTTCCCGCCCAAACCGGCCAGATGCACAACGATCTGGCGGTCATTGACCGTTGGAAAATCGTTGACAATCTGCGACGCAGCCTGCTGACCCCGGCGCTCATGGTGCTTTTGACCGCCAGTTGGACCGTCCTGCCCGGCGCGGCCTGGGTGTGGACACTGCTGGCCGTGCTTATGCCGGCGATCCTGCCCATGCTCAACACGGCGATTGACCTCGTGCATGGGGCCAAAAATTCGTCGCTACAAGCCGCGCTGCGCCCGGTGCGTGATGACGCGCTGCGTTGGTTGCTCTTCCTTGCTTTCTTGCCCTACGAATCCATGTTAATGTTGATCGCCATTGTGACCACGCTAAGACGGCTATCCACGCGCAAGGATCTGCTACAGTGGACAACCGCCGCCCGCACGGTGCGCATCTTTGGCGACGAGGCAACACCCGCCACCACGCTGGTCAAAATGTTGCCATCTATGCTGGCGGTGGCAACCCTGGCCGTCTTTGTAACGATTATGGATAGCAGTGCACTGCCAGTTGCCGTTCCCTTCTTCCTTGTCTGGCTGTCGGCGTTCCAAATCGCCCATTGGATCAGTCGCCCCACGCGCCAGCAATCAGGCGCGCTCACCCACACCCAAGCCCAGGAACTCCGCATTCTGGCCCGACGTACCTGGCTTTTCTATGAACATTTCGTGGGACCGGATAGCAACTGGCTGCCGCCGGACCACTTTCAAGAATCGCCACGCTGGCGTCGTGGCCCAGCGCACCTCGCCCACCAACATCGGCCTCTATTTGCTTACTGTGCTGGCCGCCCGCGATCTCTGGCTACCTGGGCATGATTAATATGGCTGTGCGTCTCTACAGCACCTTCACCACCCTGGAAAAGCTGCCTCGCCATCGGGGCCACTTTCTCAATTGGATCGATACCCACACTCTGGAAACGCTACCGCCGGGCTATGTCTCCACGGTGGACAGCGGCAACCTGGCCGGTAGCCTGATCGCCTTCAAACAGGGCTGCCTGGCCATGCCCCAGCAACACATATGGCGCTGGGAATCCTGGCAGGGATTGGTGGACCTGCTGCTCTTGTTGAGCGAGTCGTTGCCAGCCAACGACAACTTGAACGTATCCTCCGCCCCGCTGTTGGCACACCTTGCCCACATGCGACAGCAGGTGCTGGCGGTGCGGGATGATGAGCGTGCGTGGCAGCCGCTGCTCACCCAGTTTATCGACGACGGGCAGCCAGCCATCAACCAACACCTTGTGGAACTGCTCACGGCCAACATCGGCGTCCTCAGCAGCGACCTCCTGGAGAATTGCCGCATCTACGCTGATCGTATCCAGCACCACCTGAACGAGATGCAACATGAAGTCGATACGCTCCTGCCCTGGTTGGCCTTGCTCAATGCGCCGCCGGCTCTCTTTGCGCAGACGACGCTGGCCCCAACCCTTGCCTCGTTCTGGGCCGAGCTGGTGCAACTCCTGCCAATGGCAGCCCCCAGGCTCGATGAAATCGATGCGATCTGTCGTGGGGGCCAACAGCAGGCCCAACAGTTGTCCGCACAAATAGAGACGATGACGCCCCTGGCTTCACATGAAATGGAGACGCAGCGGAAGCTGGCCCAGGAGTGGTGTGTGCAACTGATCGAAGGTCTGGCGATGGCGCAGACAGCCGCCACAAACTTGATCAAAAGCTACACCCTGTTGGCCGAAACTGCCGATCGCACCATCAAAGACATGGATTTCGCCTTTCTTTTTGACGCCCAGCGCCAACTCTTCCACATTGGATACAACGTGGATGCCGGCGCGCTGGATCAGAACTACTATGATCTGTTGGCTTCGGAAGCGCGCATTGCGAGTTTGGTTGCCATTGCCAATGACCAAATTCCCCAAAGCCATTGGATTCACCTGGGCCGACCGCTGACCCGGCTCGATACGGGAGAAGAATCGCTGCTTTCGTGGAGCGGGACCATGTTTGAATATCTGATGCCGCCACTGCTGCTGCACAGCTATCCCGACACACTAATCCACGCCAGCGCAGTGGCAAGCATCGACCAGCAAATCCACTATGCCCAGGCCAAACAGGTGCCGTGGGGCATTTCCGAGTCCGGCTATCACGCCTTTGACGCCGCCATGAACTATCAATATCATGCCTTTGGGGTGCCGGGGTTGGGCTTCAAACGCGGGTTGACCGAGGATCTGGTGATCACGCCCTATGCGTCGATGCTGGCCCTTTCCATGCGCACCGATGCCGTTTTACAAAACATGACGGCGCTCCAAGAGTACGCCATGATCGGCCGCTATGGCTTCTATGAGGCGCTGGACTTCACCCCATCGCGGCTAAAACTGGGGCAGACCTATGCCATGGTGCGCTCGTATATGACCCATCACCAGGGCATGATCATGCTGGCGCTGGTCAATCGCCTACAGGACCAGATCATGGTGAAGCGTTTCCATGCCGAGCCGAGTATTCAAACGGTGGAAATGCTTCTGCAAGAGCATATGCCCTCGGCGGCACCGCTCCAATTCCCCCACGAGGAAGAGGTGCGCGCCACAGTGCCCACCCGCCACAGCGCCATTATCGCCGCGCCGTGGTCTGTGCCGCTGGATACCACCATGCCCCTCGTCCACTACCTCTCCAACGGCCATTATGGACTCTTGATCACCAACGCCGGGGGCGGCTACAGCCGCTGGCAAGAGACGGCGCTCACACGTTGGCGCGCCGACACCACTCTGGACAACTGGGGCCAATGGCTTTACGTGCAAGATCTGGACCGCGGCGATCTCTGGTCGGCGACCCGGCAGCCGCTGGCTGGCGCGCCTGAACACGAAGAGGTGCTCTTCTTCCCGCACATGGTCACATTTAGCCGTCGTGAACATGAGATCTTCATGCGCACCGAGATCAGCATTGCGCCCGACGATGATGTGGAAGTACGACGGATCACACTCACCAATGAGAGCGATCAGCCTCGCCGCCTGCGCCTGACAACGTATGCGGAAGTGGCGATGGCCCCTGCCGCCGCCGATCAACGGCATCCCGCCTTTGCCAAGCTCTTTGTCGAGAGTGACTATCTTGATCCGCTCCATGCCTTGCTCTTTGAGCGCCGTCCACGCTCGGCCAAGGAAGAAGCCCAGTTCATGCTCCACATGCTTGTGCTGCCGCGCAACGTCGCCCCCGAAGTCTGGGGTCGCCGCCGCCACGAGAGTGATCGTGCGGCCTTCTTGGGCCGAGGACGCACCGCACGCGCCCCGCGGCTCTCCTGCCCGCCGCCGGGGACGCGGAAAATGGGGGGGCCACCGGAGCCACCCTCGACCCCATCTTTTCGCTCGGTCAAGAGATCGAACTGCCCGCCCGCGCCACGGTGCAGATCGCCGCCATCACCCTGGCCGCCCCCACGCGCCCGGCGCGCTGGAACTGGCGCAGCGCTATCAATCGTGGTCCACAGTGGATCACGTCTTTACCCGCGCCCAAACAGAAGCAGAACGTGAGATGCGCCACTTGGAGATGACCACGCCCATGCTGGAGCACGCGCAAACCCTGCTCTCCCTTTTGGTCTATCCCCATGCGGCGCGGCGGGCAAACACCGTTGCGCTGGACGCCCCTGCCAAAGGCCAATCCGGGCTGTGGCCCTTTGGCATCTCCGGTGACTACCCGATCCTGCTCCTGAGCCTGAACGACGAAACAGAGGCCGAGGTATTACAAGATCTACTGCGCGCGCATAGCTATTGGCGGCGGCGCGGCCTCTTAATCGATTTGGTGATCCTCAATCGCCAAACCACCAATTACGGACAGTCCATGCAAAATTTCGTCCAGCGCATGATTCAGCGCACAGATAGCATGGGCCAGTTAAACCAGCGCGGCGGCATCTTCACGCTTCATGAAGATCAGATGGACGAAAGCGAGCGCAGGCTCTTTCAGAGCGTGGCGCGGGTCACGCTCAATGGTGCAGACGGTCCCCTCGCCACGCAGATGGCCGGGTTGCAACGGCGCGCATCTTCCTTGCCACGTTTCGAGCCGACGCTGTTGGCCGATCCCCTGCGCGATGATGTGCTGTTGCCGCTGGCCCGCCCGGCGGATCTCCAGTTCGACAACGGTCTGGGCGGCTTTAACGCCGACGGCGAGTATGTTATCTATCTGCGCCCCGGCCAGATGACGCCCGCCCCCTGGATCAACGTTATCGCCAACGCCGACTTTGGCTGCCTGGTCTCGGAAACAGGGGCCGGCTACACCTGGGCCATCAACAGCGGCGAAAATCGGCTGACCAGTTGGCGCAACGATCCGGTCTCGGACATGCCCGCTGAAGCGATCTACCTGCGCGATGAAGAGACCGCCGAGGTCTGGTCGCCCATGCCCCAGCCCACGCCCGCTCCGCAGCCCTACGTGATTCGCCACGGGTCTGGCTATTCCATCTTTGAGCACAACAGCCACGGTGTGGAGCAGCAGGTGCGATTCTTTGTTGCCCCAGATGCGCCGGTCAAATTGGTGCAACTGCGCTTGAAAAACAGCAGCGAACGACAGCGGCGCTTCACCGTCACCTATTATGCCGAATGGGTGCTAGGCGTGGATCGGGCCGACAGCCAGAGCCACATTGTGTCGGAATACGAAGAAGCGCACCATGCTCTGCTGGCGCGCAACAGCTATAGCGCCGACTTTGGGCAGCGGGTCGCCTTTTTGGCCGCCAGCAAACAGCCCCACGGGTTAACCGCCGACCGGTCCTCGTTTCTGGGCCGCCTGGGATCGCTGCATCATCCCGACGCCCTGGGCCGTTACGGATTGGACAATCGTGTCGAGGCTGGCGCTGATCCTTGTGGCGTGCTGCAACTTCACATTGATCTCGCCCCCGGCGCCCACGAAGAAGTCACCTTTTTGATTGGCCAAGGGGCAGATCGGCAGGAGGCGCAGGCCTTGATCGAGCGCTTCCGCACACCTCAAGCGGTGGAGGAAGCCTGGCAGGCGACCCACGACCAATGGACGCAGATTCTGGGCACCGTTACCGTGGAAACGCCTGACCCGGCCATGAACCTGCTCCTCAACCAGTGGCTGCTCTATCAGACCCTGGCTTGCCGCATGTGGGGGCGCTCTGCCCTCTACCAGTCCAGCGGGGCCTATGGCTTCCGCGATCAGCTACAGGATGCCATGGCGCTGATCCACGCCCGGCCCGATCTGGCGCGGGCACAAATTCTGCGGGCGGCGCGTCATCAGTTTGCCGCGGGTGATGTCCTCCATTGGTGGCATCCGCCCGGTGATCAAGGTGTGCGCACCCGCATCAGCGACGATCTGCTGTGGCTACCCTATGTCACCGCCCACTACGTCTCCACAACGGGCGATAGTAGCATCTTGGACGAGGAGATCCCCTTTCTACACGGCGATCCTCTGGCAGCCCACGAAGAAGAGCGCTACGCCCATTATGCACCGACAGCCGAGCGATTCTCGCTGGATGAGCATTGCCGCCGCGCCCTGCACAAAGGCACAACCGCCGGCCAACATGGGATTCCCCTCATGGGTGGCGGCGACTGGAACGACGGCATGAACCGGGTTGGGATTGAAGGCAAAGGCGAGAGCATCTGGCTGGGCTGGTTCCTGCACGCCACCTTGACCAACTTTGCCGCGCTGTGCATGGCGCGTGGCGACCCGTCCCAGGCCGATCTTTACCGAGAGCAGGCGGCCACCGTGGGCGCGGCGATAGAAGCCCACGGCTGGGATGGCGACTGGTATCGGCGCGCATACTACGACGATGGGACGCCCCTGGGCGCGGCTCAAAACCTGGAATGCCAGATCGACGCCATCGCCCAATCGTGGAGTGTGTTGTCGGGCGCGGCAGATCCAGCGCGTGCAACAAGGGCCATGCAGGCTGTGATGGATCGACTGGTCAAGCCAGAGGATGGGCTGATGCTGCTCTTCACGCCGCCCTTTGACAAGACCAGCCATGATCCCGGCTATATCAAAGGCTATCTGCCCGGCGTGCGCGAAAATGGTGGTCAATATACCCACGCCGCGCTCTGGTCGGTGTGGGCGATGGTGGAATTGGGCGACGGCGACGCGGCCTATGCCCTCTTCCGCTTGCTCAACCCCATCTATCGGGCTGATACGGCAGAAAAAGTGGCGCGCTACAAAGTGGAGCCGTATGTGATTTCTGCCGATGTCTATGGCGTCGCGCCACACGTGGGGCGCGGCGGCTGGACCTGGTACACGGGGTCCGCGGGCTGGATGCACCGACTGGGCATTGAGGCCATCCTGGGGCTTCAGCGCACCGGGCAGACTCTGTGCCTGAACCCATGCATCCCCAGCCATTGGAGCGGCTATACCATGCGCTATCAATATGGCGGGACGACCTACGCCATCCAGATTGAAAACCCCGAAGGGGTCAGCCGCGGTGTGCGTCAGCTTATTTTGGATGGGGTTGAAGTGCCCAGCGGCGTGATTGTGCTCGTGGATGATGCGCAGCTTCACAGCGTTAAGATTGTGCTTGGCAAGGGCAATGAAGCTCAACCATGAACCAGCCAGCGGGAAAGTGCGGGAGTACCTCTGAGGAGAGCGTAGACTGTGTGCGGCTGCTCATTGTGGACGATCAGCCGCGTGTCAGCCGAAGCCTGGAGGCGCTGCTCGTTGCGCTGTGCTGGAGTCAGGCCACCCGCACCCAGATTCCACTTGTGATCGTCGGGAAGGCCAGTAATGGCCAGCAGGCCGTGGCTCAGGTACAAGCGCTCGTCCCGGATGTGGTTATTCTCGATTTGCCATTTCACAACTCCGCCAATCCAGCGCTAACTTTGGAGATGGCGATGGACGGGTTGGCGGCTATTCGCACCATCAAGAGCCGGTGGCCGGCTGTCAGGATCGTGGTGCTGACCATGTACGCCACGGATCGCGCCGCCACACTTTTGGCGGGCGCAGATGACTTTCTGCTCAAAGGCTGTCCCACGGATGAACTTTTGGACGCGCTGCTAAAAGGGGTGGGCAGTTGAGGGAATCCAAGCCCGCTTGCATAAAGTAACTGAGGGTGTGCCCAGGCAGCGGCTATTGCTCTTCCCGGCTTGGATCATCCTCGACGGTCAGCCCTTCCCGCACGGCATACAGGGCAGCCTGGGTGCGGCTGGCTAAATGGAGTTTGCCCAGGATGCGGCTCACATGGGCGCGGATAGTCGGCTCGCTGACCGATATTCCGTCGGCTATCTCCTGATTGCTCAGCCCTTGCGCAATTAGCTGCAACACCTCCAGTTCGCGTCCGGTCAGCGCATCAGGGGAAGGCTTTGGGGCGACGGGATGGGCGATCTCTTGCAGCAACTTGCGCGCAATGGTCGGGTGCAGTGCTGGCTCTCCCCGATGCACCTGACGAATGGCGCGCAGGAGATCCTCTGGCGACGAGTCTTTGAGCAGATATCCCAATGCTCCCGCTTTGATGGCGGGAAAGAGCTTGTTATCCGCCACAAAACTGGTCAAAACCAGGATGCGCGCCGCTGGCAGCAAGTTTTTGATCTGGCGTGTGGCCTCAATGCCGTCCATGCCGGGCATCAGCAGGTCCATGAGAATAACGTCGGGCAGGGTTTCCTGCGCAGCCTGCACCGCTTCGTGACCGTTGGACGCTTCCGCCACGATCTCAAATCCACCCGATTCGGAGAGCAAAGCGTGAATACCTTTGCGCACAATCGCGTGGTCATCAACAATCATCACTCGAATCATAGCACCACCTCGACCACCATATGTGTCCCTTGATTGGGTTCACTGCCATACGTTAGTTTTCCGCCAAGACGTGCCGTACGTTCGGCGATGCTGCGCAAGCCGCCGCTGCCCCGCCCTTCGCTGCGCGCCATTTCCAGATCAAATCCCACACCGTCATCCACAACTTCGAGTCGGATGGCCGTCGCTGTGAAGTAGAGATGTACGGTGACATGCCGGGCCGCCGCGTGTTTGCGGACGTTGTTCAGGGCTTCCTGTGCGATCCAGTAGAGATCTTCTTCAATTGCCAGAGGCAGACGCCGCTCCCCTTCGACCCGAAACTGCGTCTGTAATCCGGCGCGCTCTTCGACCGCGGCCAGACGCGTCTGCAATGCAGCCACCAACCCTTCTGCCTCCAAGACAGGAGGGTGCAACTGGAAGATGAGCAGGCGCATGTCACGCATCCCCTCCTGAGCGATCTCTTGTAGCTCGGCCAAATAGCTGGCGGTAACCTCGCTCTTGCCCGCAGCCAGAGCCAGCGCAGCGGCGTTGGCGTACAGCGTGACGCTGTAGAGTGACTGTGCCACCGAATCATGAAGTTCGCGTGCCAAGCGTTGCCGTTCTTCCAGCACGGCCAATTGCTCGGCCTGTTGTTGAAGTCGAGCGTGCTCAATCGCCATGGCCGCCTGGTTGGCAAAAATGGACATCACGCGCACATCGTCATCGGTGAATCCACCGGTCTTGTTGACAACATCCAATACGCCGATAATGCCCCCATTGACGTGGAGAGGCAAGGCAAGCAGCGCCGTAAGATCAGCCGGCCACTGATAGAGCTGTGCGTCCGCATAGAGGATGGGCGCATTCAGCCGCACCGGCTCCCCCTTGCGCACGATCTCACCGGCCAGGGAGCCGTCCACAGGCAGGCGGTCGACTGTGGTCAACGGCTGCCCCAGGCGATGTCTGACCTCCAGCCAAACTTGATCGGTGAGCAACAAAATGGCGCTGCCCGTGGCCCCGACCAAGCTCTGGGCCTCCGTACAGACAATATCCAGTACTTGATCTAAAACGCTCTTTTGCAGCAAGCTGACAAGCACGCGACCAAAACTTTCACTTTCGGCCAAGCGCCTTTGCAACTCGGTATAGAGTTCGGCGTTTCTAATGGCCAATACTCCCGCTGCCTGCTCGCCTTCGCTGATCTTGGCCTTTAGTACATTCAGCACCTGTTGCAGATGTGGAATATCAACAGGCTCCGTGATTTGATATGACATCGTTCCACCGCTTGCACTTTCTATCCGATTCTATGAGGGCTTACGCACTTAGTTGGTTTTCAGGAGACCTGCCAGGATTTCCGAATCCTGGTAGGTCTGGGCAACTGCGTCACTCCTACCTATGCCACAGATGATTTTGTGGCTGATTCCATGAGGAATACCGTCCATCAAGCGCTATGTGATCCCCAAAGCCTTCTGAAATGGGTCTTGGCCCAGGCAATTTGGTTGCGCATCTGCTACTTTTCTAGCATACTCGACCCATATCTTCTATTCAAGTTGATTAAAAAAGGGGATTCACTGTTCAGGTGCGTCGCAGCCTTGACCTGAATAGTGAAGAAGGGGAAACCTGTGATTAGGTCGCCCCTTCTTTATTGCATTGATTAGACCAGATCGGGGCCATCGGGTGGGGGGAGTTGCAGGGCACGCGCGACCCAGGGCAGGGCTGTTCTCAGTTGCACGTTTTGAATATGGCGCACACGTGGCGCATCGGGGATCGGCGGCAGCCCGGCCCGTGCGGCAAAGAAGCCGCTCATGACGGTGGCCAACTCCGGCGCATCGGGCAAGATAGCCTCGGGGGGTGGGCCTCCTTCGGCGTGTAGGCTGGGCAGCCAGGAAGCTACGTCCACCTGAGGATTGCCTCGGCAGGTCCAATTCCAATCCACCAGCACCGCCCGCCCCTCTATGAGACAGATGTTGTCGCTGCGTACATCAAAGTGCAGCAGAGCATCGCCGACAAGCGCGCGTGCGCCATCCACGGCCAGCAAAACCGGCAGCGCCCGCTCCAGCCAGGCCGCGGTCGCCATGCCCAGCGACAAAAACGGAACAGGGTCCGTGGCAACACGCTGCCAGCCATCGCTCACGTGCCCGTCCCCATTGATTGCCTCCAGCCCTGGGACGTTGCACACGGAAATCGTGTCAAGGGCGGCCAGCACGGCATCAACATGGGCGGGCGTCCACGGCGGCGGCCAGTGGGCGTGGCGCAAATCTTCGAGCAAAAGCAAGGGCTGCTCACCATCGTCATCCCAGCCCAGGGTGCGCGGCATGAAATTGCCGCGGAGGTGACGATAGACATGCTGCTCGCGGCGCAGCCAGTCGGCCATCATGGCGTTGGTAGCGACTTTAACGAACGCCGTGGAGCCGTCGGCAAAGGTGGCGATCAGGCGTAGGGCAGGCGTGTATCCTCTCCCTTGTAGGGGCTGTAGATCGATGATCGATTTGCCTGCGGTCTGGGCAATCCGGGATTGGAGGTTGGGGACTTTCGTCCATTGTCTTTCCTCCATCGTCAAAATCTCACACCCAATTTAATCGCATCGTTCGGGTTGTGATAAACGCTCAGAAAAGCCTCGGCGGCTTTAGCAAAGGGTACAATCGGATCAACCATGCCGTCGGACGTAAGCCAGCCGCGTACGAAAAATTCGCGCACCGTCGCTTCCAGCCGGGCCAGCGTCCACTGCGGATGCTCGCGTGAAGGATTGTCCCACACGGGCATACTGCTAATCAGCTCCAGCCGGTTGTGATGCCACTCGGCCCCAAAGGGAACCCCACCCATGTTGCCTTTGTAATAGCCCAGCGTGACGATGCGTCCGCCCTGGCCCACGGCGCGCATGGCGTCGTAGAGGGCGCGATAGTGGCCGCTGGCCTCAATGGCAACGTCAGCCCCGCGGCCCAATGCATCGCGCACGGCCAGCCCCAGATCGGTCTGCGTGGGATCAACGGTGAGATGCGCGCCCAGGCGTTCGGCTAGTTCACGGCGCTTGGGCAGCGGATCGGCGGCAATCACAGTGAGGCAGCCAGCGCGCACAAGCACTTGCACCACGAAAAGCCCAATCGCGCCCAACCCCGTCACCACCACGGCATCGCCCACGGTGACGCGGCCATCGCGTACAGCCGCGTAGGCATAGAGCGCCGGGTCCAGGCAGACGGCATCTTCAGGACGCATAGCGGCGGGCAAGGCGTGGAAATCCGCGGCGGCTTTGGTCACGGTCTCGGCAATCGGGCCATAACAGTAAACCTGATCACCGGGCTGGAAATTATCCACAGCATCGCCAACGGCCTCCACACGCCCCACCGTCATGTTGCCCACAAACTGCCCGACCAATCCGCCCGGCTGTGTATCGGGGCCAGCTTTTTGCACAAACAAGCGTAGATCCCGGTCAAAGACCTGATCTTGAAAGGGCGATTCTCCGCTGAAAAGGTGGAAAATCGTGCCGTGTTTGATGGCGGCGAATTCACTGCGGATGCGAAGTTGATCTGGCTTTAGATCAGGATCAGCATAGTCGGCCAAAATCACGTGCTGCGGCTGATCGACGAAAAGTCCACGCGGCATGGGGGGTATCCTTTGTGTGATTCGTGTTGCGTTTCACGCGAATGGGTCTTCTCTTTGGAGACCTTTGTTTTCTGTAGGGTTGCCGTAGAAATCGGGTTAAACAGATGAAAAGCTCGACAGATCCCTATGAAGAGAGTGAAGTTTCAATAATCTCACTAATCCACCCTTCCAGGCTTTTGTTGGTCCGTTCCGCCTGGACGTAGGCGCGCCGGTGCAATTCAGGCGAAAGATGCACTGTAACGTAGCCGGAAAAGGGCTTTTCAGGCCCTCGCAATTCGTCATCAGAACACGAATTAGAGTAACCCCGTTCGGCACAAAATTCAAGATAGTCATCAACTGAATCATGAAACGCACGCCGAAGTTCCTCGACCGAGGTTCCTTCAAACGTAATTACGTCCCGAATATTTGTAACTTCACCAAAGAAAACCCCAGATTCTTCCTCATATTCAACTCTGCCTATATATCCTTTATATTGCATCATAGGATTACTCCTGCCTCTTCTAAAAATCGTCGCACAGACCGAACGGCTCCCTTGCTGGCTTCCTTTTGAGGATGTGGACGATGAAATACAGCGCGCACTCCACTCAGGGATATACGAACTCTTGACCCGCTGCCTTCGCTGATCTCAGCCCCCAGGGCAGTCAATAACGATTCCACATCTTGCCAAGACAAGATTAGCCCGAGTGGGTGTTTCAAACAGCGCATCTAATGTTCGTCTATGCTTCCCACTTAAATTGTTCATTCAGGAACTCGTTGCTTTCTCACCCTGCGCAAAGTGTAAATAGTACAGCAGAGTCTGTCACGCTACCGCCGATTGCCCCGATTTGGTAAAGATCCTCCCACGTACTACGACTACAACATATCATCCAGCGACCAGTGGTTTTGCCAGCGCTGGTCGATCTCTTCGCGCACGAGTTGATAGCGAATGTCGGTGGAGAGACGCAGGCGGTTTTCGCTGCTCTCGTTGGTGGTGGCGGCGTGGATCATATAGGCGCTGTGGACGACCATATCGCCGGCTTCAAAGTCGGCCATGAGCCAGCGTCTGCCCATGCGCGCCGCCAAATCGGGCAGATCTTTGCTGAGCCAGCCGCCTTTTGCCATGTTTTTGTTATAGGCGCTGATGCGCTCTTCTGGCGACAAATCCTGGTTCTTTTCGCGGAACTCAGCTTCCATTTCTCGCCCCCAGCGGTCGGAGCCTTCCAAATAGACCAGCCCGCCCATCTCCACGGGAATGTCGCCGATCGGGATCCAACTTGTGCAGACGCTATCTGTACCGCCGCGCAGATAGGTGAGATCATAATGGGCGCCGGTGCAAGTGGGATCGCCGGGGCGGGTATAGCGCACGAGCTTGCGCTTGTGCAGATAGACGGGACCGTCCATGAACGTCTCGTAAAATTGCCAAAGGCGCGGCGAAAAGCAGAATGATTCATAGGCTGCCCAGCGCACAATTTCCATCACGAGTTTGCGCGACAACTCTTTGTCCTCATAGCCGCTATAAATGCCTTCTACCGGATCTGTGCCGGGGGCCAGCAGCCCCGCTTCTTGAAACGCGGCAAAGAAGCGCCGCCGAAAGGCCAACACTTCATCCCGATCCAAAAAATTCTTTAGCCACAAATAGCCCTGGGCGCGATACTGTCCGCGCAGTTCTGCCAGCGGGCGCGACGAGTCAGTGGGTTCCAACCGGCCCAAAATATCGGGCGTGAGTGTGTAACCATTGCTGATCAGCGGTTGTGCCATTGTTAAAGTAGCCATTATTTGTTCTCCTCTTGTGACCAGTCGAACTCACGCCCTGGTGAACGATCTCGTGGAGGAGGCCAGACCTCTTCGGGCAGACCATCAACGGCAAGGTCAAGTGTTGCGACCAGGCGCTGATACGCATCCCAAAAGGATAGAGTTGCCGGTGTCCCCTCAGTTTCATCAATCTCTTCAATCCCAGTTTTGTGTTTCATAATAATTCTACTGATTTTGACTCTCCTGATGCTCCAAGCGCGTAATCGCGCTCAAAAAGAGCCGAGTACGCTCGTCTTGCGCATTGCTGAACATCTGCTCCGGTGGGGCAGTTTCGATGATGCGCCCTTCGTCCATAAAAAAGATACGATGGGCAAAGCGGCGGGCAAAGCCCATCTCGTGGGTGACGGTGAGCATGGTCATGCCCTCTTCCACGAGTTGTTGCATGACGCCCAAGACTTCGCCGATAAGTTCGGGATCAAGGGCGGAGGTGGGTTCGTCAAAGAGCATGACCTTGGGTTCCATCGCCAGTGCCCGTGCAATTGCCACGCGTCTGCTGTTGACCGCCCGACAGCCGCCGCGGGTATTCGTCGGCTTTGTGGGCCAGACCCACTTTTTTCAGATAGTGCATCCCGATCTCGCTGGCCGCTTTTTCGCCCATTTTCTTCACGGTAACCGGCCCTTCAATGACGTTGCCCAGCGCCGTCATGTGTGGGAAAAGGTTAAAGGACTGAAAGACCATGCCCGTTTGCAAGCGCAGTTTGTGGATGCTCTGCCGATAGCGCTGCCCGCCGCCACCAGCCTTGACAGTGATGCCGTTGACCTCGACATCGCCAAATTCAGCCTGCTCCAAAAAGTTGAGACAGCGCAGCAGCGTGCTTTTGCCTGAACCGCTGGGGCCGATAATGCAGATCACTTCGGCGGGGGCCACTTCAAACGAAATGTCTTTGAGAACGTGGAGATTACCAAAATATTTATTGAGTTCGGAAACGCGGACAATGCTCATAGTGATGTGCGATCCCCCCGGGCCAGGTTGGTTTCAATCTGCCCCTGAATAGCCGAGAAAATAATCGTGATGATCCAGTAAAAGACGGCGGCAATCAGCAGGGCTTCCAGGCTGCGGAAGTTGGCCCGCCCCACTTTTTGCGCCCGCCACAGGATCTCCCACACAAAGCCAGTGACCGAGATCAGCGAGGTGTCTTTGAGCATGGCGATAAACTGGTTGCCAATCGGGGGAAGGACGAGCCGCAAGGCCTGGGGCAACACAATGCGCCGCATAATTTGAGATTGGGTCATGCCGATGGCGAGGGCAGCTTCGCGCTGGCCGACGTCCACCGATTGGATGCCGGCGCGCATGATCTCAGTCATATACGCGCCGTAGTTCAAGCCCAATGCCAGCACGCCCGCCGACAGCCCGGTGAGCCGGATGCCCAGTTGCGGCAAGGCCAGGAAGAAAAAGATAATCTGTAACAGCAGCGGCGTGCCGCGGATCAACGAAATGTAAAAGGTCGCCAGGGCATAAGCCGGGGGATATTTGGAGAGGCGACCCAGCGCGCCCAGAAAGGAGAGCACCGTTGCCAAGACAATGGAGAGAATCGAGAGTAGAATCGTCAGCCCCACGCCGCCAAAGATGAAGTACCAATACTCACCGATAAATTCCCAGTCTAGGCGGATGGTGGTAAAGCGCAGCGGTCCGATCTGAATCTGCAAGCCGCTAAACGCATAGACCAACACGGCAAACAGCAACACATACGAAACGTTGACACCCAGGCTAAAGCGTTGACGGCGTTGACGGCGCAGGTCCACGATTTGCTTGGCCTGGCTCAGATGGCGCTCCTCGATGGTGGTCATGATGCTCCTTGTGGATGAGATGATTGACGATTGATGATTGCAGAGGGTCGAGTATTGTTCGTCAATGCTCAAAAAATGAGTCTGCTGGGAAAACCACAGAGCAGCGCTTTACCCTCTCTTTGCGTCTCTGCCTCTTTGCATCTCTGCGTTAAAATCTGATTCCGTAATCGTCAATCGTCAATCGTTAATTTTCAATCAACCTGTTCTCTCCAAATCGGTCGGGTCAGGCATGTCGGTCCGCCGCCGCCTTTGATGCACAGGTCTTGCCCTGCAAAGGTCGAGACGGCAACGCCCTCAGCTTCGAGCCGCGCTTGGGTGATGGGGTTACCCTCGATCATAATCACTTTGCCAGGGGCGACGGCCAGCACATTACACGCGAACGAATCGTACTCTTCGTCGGGTACTTCCACAAAACGATAGCCTCGTGTCAGCAGCCATTGGCGAAAGGGAACCGGCATCAGTCGGGAATAGACCACAGCCAGTTTGTGATCCACCGGGCTGATAAATGAGAGCAGGTGCAGACATTCCTGGGGGCCGTTCCAGTGGGGCAGCGGCACAGCCATTACTTCGTCCACGGCATCGCCCAGCAGCGCGCGAAACTGGCGGATGCCCTCGGCGTTGGTGCGGTATCCTTCGCCCACAGCCACGGTGCGGGCATCGAGCCAGCAGACATCTCCGCCTTCCAATGTGCCGGGTGCTTCAATCTGCCCCAAGATGGGCACGCCGATCTGGGTAAAATACGCGGCCATTGCCGCTGGTTCATGTTGGCGGGCTGCCTTGCCCATAGTGCAGAGGATGGCTCCGCGGTCTGTGATCACCGCCGGGTCATGGGTGTAAATAGAATCCAGGCCAACGGCGTCGTTGTGGGGCAGCGTGCCGATCTCCAGGCCAAACTGCTTTCAACAGGCCACGAATTGACTGTATTCAGCCTGCACTCGGCCCAAAATCAGGTCGTCCCGCGTAAAAGAGATCCTGCCATTGGGCGTCTACATGGGCTTGGTCAATATGGGAATCCGCAGGATGTTTGAGGAGGACAAACTTGAGTTCGTCGATCATGGATTGGGAGCCTACTCTATCGGTCATTCATCATCTCCTATTGCCCCCACCACTCAGCGATCATCAGCGCCACTGTTTTTGTCACGGCGATGACCTCATCGATTTCAACATACTCATCCACGGCGTGGGCCAGGCGCACATTGCCGGGGCCATAATGAACGGCGGGCATGTTGCCGTGATTCACGAAGAGGCGCATGTCCGAGCCGTAGGGCACGCCTTTGAGCATTGGCTCTGTGCCGTGGACCTGCCGATGCTGCGCGGCCAGCGTGCGGATGAGCGGGTGATCGGGCGCGGTTTCAGACGATTCAAACTGGCCCTCGAACCATTCCAGCCGTGGCGGGTGATTCCGCAGCCAGGGATCAGCATCGGCTAGGCGTCGGAGAGTCTCGGCCAGCAACGCCCGCACCTCGGCCACGGTTTCGCCGGGGAAAACACCACAACGCCCTTCGGCCACCACGGTCTCGGCCACAGTAGAGTGCCACTCGCCGCCGCGCACCGTGCCGATGCTAATGGGGGCGATGTTGGCGGGATTTTCAAAAAGCGGGTTTTGATAGCGCTCATGGCGCGCTCGGTTCAGATCGTCAATAGCGTCGTAGACGCGCAAGAACTTTTCAATCGCGCTGACACCCTCGATTTTTAACGCAGCGTGGGCAGCCTTGCCCTGCACGGTTAATCGAAAAGTCAGCGCCCCCGATTGCAGCGGAGAGAGCGCGCCGCCGGTTGGCTCCAACACGATCACGCCGTCGGCCCGATAGCCTTTGACCAGCGTCGTCAGTGTGCCCACGCCGCCGGATTCTTCGCCGATGACGCTTTCAAAAAGCACGTCGTGAGCAGGGTGATAGCCTGCTGCTTTCAACGCGGCCACGGCAAAGATCCCCGCCGTGATGCCTGCTTTCATGTCACACGCGCCGCGACCATAGAGCCGCCCTTCGCGGATCTCGCCGCCCCAGGGGTCAACATGCCACAGGGCCGGATCGCCCGCCGAGACCACGTCCACATGGCCGTTAAGGATCAGCGAACCCTGACCGCCGCCCACGCCGGAGCCATGCCAGCGCCCGATAACATTGACGCGAGCCGTGGGCGAAAAGCCATCATCACCAAAGGCTGGGTGATCGGCTAGTTCGTCAAAGCGCGTGGGGAGGAGATCAACCGATAGTCCAAGATCACGCAATTGTTGCGCGACAATGGCCTGCACCGCATCTTCGTGATCGGGCAGGCTGGGCGACTGCACCAAGCGCTGTAAAAACGCAATGGCGGCGGGGGCGAGGGTATCGACGGCAGAAAGAATAGTTTGTGATGTAGTCATAGTTCATTAGAAAGTGGGAGAGTAGGCGCTTGGGAGTCTGTGAGCCAATCGCCTACTCTCCCAGTCGCTTCTTTTACTGGGCTGTGGGATCTTGCGTCAGATCTTCGCCAAACCACTCTGTCGAGAGTGCGCTCAGCGTGCCGTCGGCGTGCATTTCGGCGATGATCTCGCCCACACGCTCGCGTAGGCTGGTAATGTCTTTGGTGGAGGCTTGGTCGAAAGCCGCCGCCAGATTCTCCGAATAGACGGGGCCGTTGACCTTGACCACATTAACCCCTTCGCGGATGGCGGCCTCCACCACGGTCTTGGAGGTGAGGAAGGCCTGAAACTCGTTGCGACCGGCCTGGATCTGTTGCGCGCACTCGTTGTCGCTCTGCAACGGGATGATGGTCACATCGCTGGGCGGCGCGAAATAGTAGCTGCTTTCGGGCAGTCCCAACGCATCCAGATCGCCGCTGAGCCAGGTCTCGTAGGTGGTGGAAAGGCCCACACAGAGCGTCTTGCCGTTGAGATCATCCAGCGTTGTGATGCCCGAATCCGCGGTGGCGGCAAACTGGGCCGGTGTGTAATAGTAGGCCGGAGTGGCAAAATCCAGCACTTCGTCGCGGGCGGTGGTCACCGTCATCGAGCCAACGCTCATGTCCCACTGACCGCCCCAGTTGCCCGCGGTGATCAGATCCCAATCGGGGGTGACGAACTCAACTTCGACACCCAACCGTTTGGCGATTTCACGCGCCACGGCGACATCAAAACCCACAAACTCGCCGTCGGGGTTGAGAAAGGACTGCGGCTCGTAGTTGGGATCTGTGGAAATACGAATGCTGCCCCGATCTATAATCTCGGCCAGCAGATCATCTGCACTGGCATTTTCGGTCGTCTGGCCGGACGACCCGCCGGTTGGCGTGGGCTGGACCGTTTGCACACACGCCACCAGAATCAAAAGCGCTATAAACAAAGCGAAAATTCGTACATAACGACTCATCTTCTTCTCCTTAAGCCCTAGATTTTAGTGAGCAGGTAAATTCACCTGCAATCGACGATAAGAATTTATCATAAGTCGGTTTGAAAGCAGGTGCAAATCGAATAGAAAGACGCTCAACAAGCGCGCCGTCAACAAGGGTGTGGTCTCGCTAAGGTGGCAACAAAAAGCGTCGGTGATGCTTGGCGTCATCTTCGCCCTGGGCTATACTGTCGAAAAAATTACCAACCTTCGAGCTGGGAGTGATCTGTATGATTCTCAATTTTGGTTCGCTCAACATCGACCATGTCTATACGGTTGACCACTTTGTGCGCCCTGGCGAAACGCTGAGCAGCGCGGCCTATGCCCAGTTTGCCGGCGGCAAAGGCTTTAACCAATCCATCGCCCTGACCCGCGCCGGTGCGGCTGTTTGCCATGCTGGCAACGTGGGGCCAGAGGGTGCATGGCTGAAGGCGATGTTAGAGGACGCAGGGGTGGATACTACCCACGTTACCCAGGTGGATGTGCCCACTGGACATGCGCTGATCCAGGTGGATGCCCGCGGCGAGAACGCTATTATCCTTTTTGGGGGAGCCAACCGGGCGGTGACGCGCGCCGACGTTGATCGTGTACTAGCGCAGACCGCCCCCGGGGACTATTTATTGCTGCAAAATGAGATTAGCGAGGTGGATTATCTGTTGCGCCAGGGCAGCGCACGCGGGCTTACCCTTGTCTTTAACCCGTCCCCCATTGCCCCGCGCTTGCTTGATTATGGGTTGGGTGGCGTGGCGATCTTCATCGTTAACGAGGGCGAAGGCCGCACGCTTACCGGCTATTCGGATCCCGATGCCATTCTGCGGGCCATGCGGCATAAATTCCCTGCCGCCGCCACCGTGCTCACCCTGGGCGAAAAGGGCGTGCGCTATGCGGATAACAAGCAACAAATTACTATTCCCGCTGTGCCTGTGGATGTGGTAGATACGACCGCTGCCGGCGATACCTTCACAGGTTATTTCCTGGCCGGGCTGGCAAACGGAGAATCGGTGCGTCAGGCATTGACCCAAGCAACCCGCGCCGCTGCCATTTGTGTCACCCGGCGCGGGGCCGCGCCGTCGATTCCCACCCGCGCCGAGTTGGGCTGAGGATGAGCGCTTATGCACACGCTATCCTCCCCCCGACTTGATCTGGTTTCGCTTTCGCCGGACTTTTTGGCAACGTCGCTGCGCGGAGATCGTACCGCCGATGATTTGCCCGGCGTGAGCATCCCACCTGATTGGTATGACGAAGGCTGGTTGATAAAGATTCGGCTGGCCGATTTTTGGGAAAACCGCACGTGGCAGCCGTGGTCGCTGCGCGCCGTGGTCTTGCGCGAAACGCAGACCTTGCATCGGCCATATCGGCTTTCACACCCCGCCCGACCCCGACTATCTACACGCCTTTGCCCCTGGCGGCATTGAGATCGGGTACACGATTTTTCGCGCCTATCGACGTCAAGGCTATGCGCTGGAAGCGTGTAAGGCGCTGATTGATTGGGCGCACCGTGAAGAAGGTGTCACCTGTTTTGTGCTGAGCATCGCGCCGGAGAACTTGCCTTCGCTGCGCATCGCCGCCCGCCTGGGCTTTGAACAAGTGGGTGAGAATGTAGACGAGATCGACGGCGTAGAATATCTCTTTCGACTGGATCGGTAGCGCTTCCCAAAGCAAGGTTACAGCCGCAGCCGTGGGTCGAGCACATCGCGCAGACCATCACCGAGGAAATAGATATTAAGAACGGTGATTGTGAGCAGGAGACCCGGGAAGGTGGTGATCCACCAAGCGGTGGTAAGGTAGTTACGACCATCGGCGACCATTGCCCCCCAGGTGGGGATCAGCGGTGAAATGCCCAGCCCCAGAAAAGTGAGGGACGATTCGGCCAAGATGGCTCCCCCAATGCCCTGTGTTGCCAGCACGATCACCGGGGTCCAAATGTTGGGTAGCAGATGGCGCGCAATCAGTCGCCCGTTGGAAAGGCCAATACAGCGCGCTGCCTCGATAAAAGGCTGCTCACGCAGCGAAAGCACCTCGCCACGCACAATGCGTGCATAGCCCACCCAACTGCTAATCCCCAGCACCAGGATTACGTTCCACAGACCGCTCCCCAGCACGGCGATAATGGCAATAGCCAGCAAAATAAAGGGCACAGCCAATTTGATGTCCACCAGCCGCATGATCAGCGTATCCACCAAGCCGCCGAAGTAGCCGCTGAGCAGCCCCAGCGGAACCCCGATGAGCGCGGCCATGAAGACGACGGTGACGCCTACGAGCAACGAAACTCGCGCGCCGACCATCATGCGCGAGAGCAGATCGCGCCCCAGCGCGTCTGTGCCGAGGATGTGAAATGTACCTGCCTCGGCAGTCGACATTGGCGGCAATTGGACACGGTCCAAATTTTGCTGGCTGGCTGAATAGGGTGCTATGAACGGGGCGACTATGGCAATTGTACAGATAAAAATAAGAAAGGATAGGCCCACGACAGCGCGACGGCTGCGCCGAAAGCGTTGCCAGAAAGTGGCGCTGCGTCGTTCTTCCAGCCTGTGGGCAGGGGCGCCTGCTTTTGCCATAGGGGTAAACGGTTGTTTTAGAGCAAGTTTAGTCATAGCGAATACGCGGATCCAAATAGACGTAGAAAATATCGACGGCGAGATTGAGAAAAACATAGACGATGGAGATCAGCAGTACCGAAGCCTGTACCAGTGGATAGTCTCGTGCGCTGATGGCTTGCAGAGCAAGACGCCCCACACCGGGCCAAGCAAAGATGCTCTCGGTAATCACAGCCCCCCCGAAAAGTGCCCCCAGTTGCAGCCCGATGACTGTAACCAGTGGGATTAGAATATTGCGCATGGCATGGCGAGCAATCACCACACGTTCTGGCAACCCTTTGGCCCTGGCTGTGCGTACATAGTCCTGATTGAGCACATCGAGCATCCCAGAGCGCACGAGACGGGTAATCAATGCCATTAACACCGAGCCGAGGGTGACGGCAGGCAGCACCAAATGGGCGATTCCACCCCGACCCGATGTGGGAAACCAGCCTAATTTTACCGAAAAGAGCAAGATCAACATGATGCCCAGCCAATAGGGGGGCATGGCCTGACCGAGCATCGCCAGGCTGGTGCCCAGGTAGTCCCAAAAGCTGTTGCGCCGAATCGCAGAAAGCACACCCACGGGGATGGCGATGCTCAGCGAAAAGATCAGCGCCGCCGCCGAAAGTTGCAACGTGGCAGGCATACGCTCTAGTAAAATTTCTAGGGCTGGCTTCTGAAAGAAGAGCGAGTTCCCCAGGTCGCCCTGCAAGGCATTACGCATGAAAACTGCATACTGCACCCAGATCGGATCGTTTAGTCCCCATTTTTCGCGCACTTCTTCAAGCTGTTCGGGCGTGGCGCTTTCTGCCAAGAGCATTGTGGCCGGGTCGCCTGGGGCCAGACGTACGAGTACAAAGACGAGCAACGTGACGCCCCAAATCACAACAAGCGATTGAAGGAGACGACGACGAATGTAATTTCCCATGATTCATCTTTTTCCAGAGTGGTCAAAAGACCTGCCAGGTTTCATAAAACCTGGCAGGTCTGCTTTCCTGACTTAAGAACCTGTAACACTCACCCCATTCCAGGGGCGGGTGGTATCGGCCGCGTAGGGTTGGTATCCGACCACACGGGAGCGCACCCCCCAGATATTTTCCTGGCGATAGAGTTGAATTTCCGCAGATTCGTCGTAGATTTGCTTCTGGATCTGTTTGTAGAGTCCGTCCGCCTGTTCGGCGTCTACGGCCACACAAGCCTGCTCGACAAGTGCCTGGAATTCCGGGTTGTTTGGCCCAAAACCAGAGCCGTAGGTATCGACGATATAGAAGGTCTTGTACTGGTTACAGGGGTTATTGGCTTTGCCACCCTGTTGCAAGGCCAGATCATAGCTGCCGGACTTGCGCGCATCGGTGTAGGCCCCTGGCTCGAGGAACTGCAAATCGACCTCAAAGCCGATCTCTTGCAGCGCGCCGGCCACGTATTCCATTACCTCTTTGCCCTTGGCAAACCAGAAGGGGTGCGCCTTGACCTCAATGCGTGTGCCGGGGGCCACGCCCGCCTTTTGCAAAAGGCGGCGGGCTTCATCGGGATCGTAGGGAACCATCTCCAAGCTGGCATCGTAGCCCACTGTCCCTTCGGGGATGTGGCCGCCGACAACCTGCCCGGCCTTGACGATGTTCTTGACCAGTGCGGCGCGGTCGATGGCATGGTTCACCGCCCAGCGTACATCGCGGTTGTTAAAGGGCGCTCGATTGGTATTGGTGAGCAGATAGAGATGATCAAGCGAAGGACGGCGGTAGATCATAATGTTGGGATCGTTCGCCAATTCCTCGGCCAGATCACCACTGAGATCGGCGATGATATCAACCTCGCCAGAGCGCAGGGCTGCCACGCGTGTGGCTTCTTCGGCAATCGGGCGATAGCGGAAGCGATTCACCTTGACCAGATCGGGTTGCCAGTAATCGTCAAAGCGTTCGCCCAGCCAATATTCGCCCTTGACGTACTCCAAATGGCGCACGGGGCCGCTGCCAATGGCCTTCTCCCAGAAAGTATCGCCATGCTCCTCAAAGGATTTCTTAGAAAGAATGTGTTCCCCCATTAGCAAGTTGAAGAGCGGTGCTGGCTTTGCCATATTGAAGACCACAGTGCTGGTATCCGGCGCATCCACGCTGGCAAGCAGATCGCGGTAGGGCGTGCTGTGTTGAAATTCAGCGTTGGAGAGTAGTCGATCATAGGTAAACTTGACATCTTCTGATGTTACAAAAGAACCATCGTGAAACTTGGTGTCAGCTTGCATTTTGGCTGTCCACACTGTGCCATCGGCGTTGCTGCTCCACTCAGTGCCCACCCAAGGGATCTGCGAACCATCGGGGGCAATGTCGAACAATTGATCGTAGATGCAGCGGTTGATCTCGCCTTCCATGCGGCCACTAATCAACTGTGGATCTTGGGTGCGCAGATCATCCCCGCGCGACCAGACAATCTCTGTGATAGGTTTGCTGGGGGCTGCGCCAGGTACTGCAACCTGACAGGCGCTGAGCACCTGCGCCAGTACGGGCAGGCTTAACCCTGCGCCCGCCATCTGCATGAAACGACGTCGAGAAATCTCTCCAGACATGATCAAAGCTCCTCTGTGTAGTGGGGATTGGATACTGTATACCGTGAAGAAGCGCTGTAACAAAATTGATGGTATATTGACTTGTGCGGTTTAGATGGGGCTGGGATAAGAGAAGTGTAGCACAGGTACAGTCACTGTCAAAGCGTAGATCGCTTTGTGTCTCTAAGTGACGGGGCGCATCGTCCCCATTTTCTTTATTCTTGTTCCAATGGATGGTCTGCTTGTTGACACCGGAGGTGGCTGCTACAATGGACTCTCTCGCCAAGGTCAGCCCCTTGAATAGTTCATGAAGCCTCTACAGCCAGTTCTCGACGCGCACATTGTCCACGAACCGGAAGTGGCGATCCACCGAGAGAACCGTCAAGCCGTGAAGCCGCGCCACGGCCGCAATCTGCACATCGGTGCTGGGGATGGGTCGGCCTTTGGCCTTGAGTTCGGCACGAATGCGGCCATATTCTTCAGCGGCGGCTTGATCAAAGGGCAGCACTGGAATATAGGCTAGCAGGTGGGCAATGTTCGCCAGATTTTGTTGAATTCTACGACTGGCAAAGGCTGCAAAGTATAGTTCGCCCAAGACTGTAACGCTGATGGCAAATGTATCGCCCTGGTGGGCACGCGTGGCAATCATCTGCCGGCTCTCTTCTGCTTTCGCCATGAACACAGAGGCATGGTTGGTGTCAATCAAGTAGGATGTCATCTTTTGCTAGCTCAAGTAGGCGGCCCTGCTCAATATCAGCCAGGATTTCCTCTAGTTCGCCAGGCTCAAAGTGCCAAGTGCCCGCACAGGCCAGCAGATCTTGCACCGTACCTTGTGGACCATCAATTTGTTGTGCAAGATTTGATTGGTTCAGTTGCGCCTCGACATAACTCAGCACATCGTGCAGCGCCGGCAGGGGCAGATGATCCAGCCGCTCGATGACCATCTGTTTGACTGTCGTTTCATTTTGTATCGGTTCCATTGTTTCACCTCCTTTTTCATCCAGTATACACCACCCCAAATCCCATCTCAACACTCAGGAGAGAAGACCCACATGGGCAACCCAACTGAAAATCACTGGCATTGATGTCATCACCTTTGCGTGGGAGAGCGAAAATCTGGCTCCCGACGACTATTACAACAGCTTCAATCTGGTCTACAAAAAAGGCGCAAAACTCAAACGCACAGGCAGCATTTTGCAGATCCACACCGATCGCCGGCATCACCGGCGAACATGTGGGCGGCGGGCGCAGCGATTATGCCCAGATGGAGATGTATACCCACTATCTCATCGGCAAGAATCCGTTTCAGCGCGAGTTAATCTACAACGATCTGAAGCGAGCGTTGCGCAAATTAGATCGCATGAGCGTTGGCCTTGTGGACATTGCCCTGTGGGACATTGCCGGCAAGTTCTACAACGCGCCCATCTATGAACTGCTGGGCGGTTATCGCATGGCGCTGCCCGCCTACGCTTCCACTTATCACGGCGACGAAAACGGTGGGTTGGACACGCCGCAAGCCTTTGGCGAGTTTGCCATTCAATGCAAAGAGATGGGCTACAAAGCCTACAAAATCCACGGCTGGAGCCACGCCCCCATTCAGCGCGAGATCGACAACGTCCTCAAAGTGCGCGAGATGGTGGGGCCGCAGATGCACCTGATGCTCGATCCCGCCTGTGAGTACGAGACCTTCGCCGATGCCCTGGCCGTGGGCCGCGCCTGTGATGAAGCCAACTTCTTTTGGTATGAAGATCCGTTCAAAGATGGCGGGCTGTCGTTTAATGCTCACCGCAAACTGCGCGAGTTGATCCGCACCCCCATCCTCATGGGCGAGCATGTACGCACATTG
Organism: uncultured Chloroflexia bacterium; assembly: GCA_963721725.1. Lineage (GTDB taxonomy): Bacteria > Chloroflexota > Anaerolineae > Caldilineales > Caldilineaceae > RI-153. The sequence continues at coordinate 74,002 of CAVRLX010000033.1, read as the reverse complement.
GAACCCAAGGTGGACATGGTGATGGCGAACGCCACTGACTACATGCGCGTCAACCCCACCTATGACATGGGCATCACCGGGGCCATGAAGGTGGCCCACGCCGCCGAAGGGTTTGGCTTGGACGTGGAGATCCACGTGCCGGGACCAGCCCAACGCCATGTCATGGCCTCGGTGCGCAACGCCAACTATTACGAACTGGGCTTGGTGCATCCCAATGCGCCGTCGACAAGCTCGCCGGTCTACACCAACTACAGCGACGAACTGGATTCTATCGACGCCAACGGCTGTGTCCCCGTGCCCACTGGCCCCGGCCTTGGCGTGGAGATCGACTGGGACTGGGTCAACGCCCACAAGACGGGCGTCGTGAGCTACGGAGAGTAACAGTTACTAGGATAAATCCACCAGTTTGCCAATTTCAGTCCTTCACGATTCTAACCCAACGTGCGGGGCCCGGGGAGCATCCCGCATCCCCAGATGCGGCTTTGTTCCCTGGGGACGGCATCGGGGGATGTCTACTCCGCCGCAAATCGTGAACGACTGAATTTCTAAGAAGTACCTTGGTGAACTGGTGGATCCATCCTGTGTCATCTAATAGTCGAAACATATGGCAAACTCAGAACAGCAACCAGGACATCGAGAAGTTAACACTGAGGGTGGAGCATATGTTGAGGGTAACGCTAATGTTACGGGAGATTTTGTCGGGCGTGATAAAAGTACCTATTCCAGTACTTACAACATTCACAACCATTTCTATCTTGTTATTGGAATTCCAAAAGTATTTAATACGGGATTCAAATTGTTATACCTCTTGGCAAAAGTAATTTTCAGATTTGTAGCTTCAATCTTAGCTGCAATAGTTGCTGTATTTATTGCATCATTCGTTATAGATTTGACGTGGTTTGCTATAGATTGGATATTGTCTGCTGTTGATAAAGTTACTGCCATCCCTATAAAAATTGAGATAACTCCAGGAATTCTCCTTGCTTGCTTCTTTCTTATGTTAGCTATCTACTTTAGACGTGTGTCATCTAGGGGACGCTTTGTGTGGAGTCTAGCTTTCGCAGACCAATCAAATAGACAAAAATTATCTCCGATAGTGCAGGATTACAGAGCTGCCGCAAATAACGTTGCCATATGGTTGGTAGGGTGGTTAATGAGTTGGATATTTATAATTGTATTCATGGGGTTATTTTGGGATTTTCTAATATTTGATGCAAAGGCGACAGTATATGTTTGGAAATTGCTTTTGAATTTATTTAGATTTTAATCGAAGATTAGAGACTTGATAGCAGAGTTCTTGGTAAAGAGAATCCTATAACCTTTGAGGTGGTTATGAACACTTCACTTTCCTCTACATCATCAATCTGATCACTTACTCTCATAAGCGAAGACTCCATGTACATTCAAGATCAAATCAACTGGCGCGACTTTAACGACGAGACGCTAGACTTTTACAAAGCCATCGGCGTGGACACCATCCACCTGGACGTCCGCGCGTGGGGTGAGCGGCGTGGATGCTTCGCTGGGCGAGGATCTGCGTCAGGGCAAGGATTGCACGGCACAGTTGGAAGCCGCGCGCGAAAAAGTAGAAGCCCACGGTCTGACGCTCAACAACATCTTCATGTCGTGCTGGCGCGAGATCCCCCTGGGGCTGCCCGAAGCCGATGACCGGATTGACGCCTGGGGGCGCATGTTGGAATCGCTGGGCCGGGCGGGCATTCCCCATCTGGGCTGGAATTTCAAGCCCATGGGCAACTTTCGCACGCCGTCGGCCACAGGGCGCGGTGGCGCGAAGTACAGCACGTTTGATTATGCCGAGTTTGAACAGAATCGCCCCGAACCGCACACACCGCCAGTCTCTGAAGCGGAGATGTGGGCGCGTATGACCCGCTTTTTACAGGCCGTGATTCCCGTGGCGGAGAAATCGGGTGTGCGCATGGCGCTGCACCCCGACGATCCGCCGCTGCCAGAGCCGTTGGGCGGCGTGGCGCAGATCTGCTCGCGGCCGGAACAGTTCCGTCGCACCTTTTTCGAGATTGCGCCCAGCGACAACAACCGTATGCTTTTCTGCCAAGGCTGCATGACCGAAGCGCTGGGCGAGGGCGTCTACGACTTCATCGCCGAGATGGCCGCGGCGGACAAGATCGCCTGGGTACACTTCCGCAATGTGCGTGGGCAACTGCCCGCGCACTTTGAAGAGGTCTTCATCGACGAGGGCGACATTGACATGCGCCGAGCGATGGAGATCTACCGGGACAACGGTTTCAACGGCCCCTACATGATGGATCACACGCCCCACTTTCCCCACGGACAATCCGACTGGCTGGGCAAAGCCTATGCCATTGGCTACATTCGGGCGCTGATTCAGACGGTGTACGGATAGAAGAAGAGAGTGGGTATTGGATATTGAACGCCAATACCTAATATCCAATACCCAATACCACCCCACCAAGGAGCAACCTATGCCAACTTTTTCTCCCCAAACCTTGACCCACCTGGGCGTGGATCTCTTCCAAGCCGCTGGCGTGCCTGCGGATCAGGCGCAGATCATGACGGATCATCTGGTCGAGGCCAACCTGCTCGGCCATGATTCCCACGGCATGCGCCGCCTGCCCGCCTATCTGACCGGGCTGCGTAACGGCACGCTGCGCCCCTATGACAACCCTACCACCGTGCGCGAGACGCCAACGACAGCCGTGATCGACGCCGGGGGCGGGTTGGGCATGGTGGCCGCCTATCGGGCTATGGAACTGGCTGTGGATCGGGCCAAGCAGTACGCGCTGGGTGCAGTGGCGGTGCATCATTCCGGCCACATATCGGGCGGCTGGGCGCGTATCCACCGCTGGCAACCGCCCACGATTGTATCGGGGTGATTATGCTCAACGGTGGCGCACGCTTCACCGCCCCCTTTGGCGGCACGGCACGCCGCTTGCCACCCAACCCGATTGCCATAGCCGTGCCCACGGCGAACGGTGCGCCGCTGGTCTTGGACATCACCACGAGCATGGTGGCGGGCGGCAAGATCGACGTCTATTATGAGCGTGGGCAGCCCGTTCCCGCCGATTGGTTGATCGACGCCGAGGGCAACCCGGTCACCGACCCGGCTACGTTTCGCCGTGGCGAATCCACCATGCTGCCGCTGGGCGGCGCACTCGGCCACAAAGGCTATGGATCTGGGCATGATGATCGACGCCATTGCCGGCGGGCTGTCGTGGGCTGGGTGCAGCACGGCGTCTCCTACGTGTGGCGGCAGTGGATTCCTGGCGCTTGCCATGCGTATTGACGCGTTTATCGATCCCGACGAATACAAGCGTGAGGTACAAGGGTTGGTGGAGTGGGTGAAATCGTCGCCCACCGCGCCCGGCGTGGAGCGGATTTACGTGCCCGGTGAAATTGAAGAAACGATCCGACAGCGGCGACAGACCGAAGGAATCAAGCTAGAAGAGATGGTCTGGGCGCAGTTTGTCACCCATGCTAACGAATTGAGCGTGACTTTGCCCGCCTGAACCGAAGTTCACCGCAAAGATGCCAAGACCGCAAAGAAGGCAGAAGGCAAAGTGCAAAAGGCAAAAATGGTTGAGCCTCTTTTCTGGAATCTGCGTGAATCCGCCAAATCTGCGCCATCTGCGTTCTATTCTGCCTTTTGCCTTCTTTGCGGTGAAAATCTTACTTTGACGAAAGCGATAACCCCATGAACCCCACGTTTCAACGCTTGTTCCGCGCCCCCTACAGCGTGCCCAACGGCATCCAAACGGTGGCCGAAGGGCTGTGGATCGTCGATCAGATCAGCGACCGCGTGGCGCTGGTGGCAGATGAGCCGACGCCGTCCGAATATGGTGTGACCCCAGTACTGGCCGAAATCCCTACCGAATCGTCCAACACCAGCGGGTCTGACCGTGGGCGATGGCGCGCTGTGGCTGGCCGCCAACGGCGCGGGCACGCTCTGGCGCAAGGCGCGACCCACCGATGCCCACCCCCACACCGGCGAAATCCTGCGCGTGGACCCCATCAGCGGCGCAACTACTGGGCGCTGGCCGGTTCCCGGTGGCGGCGGCGTGCATGGCATCGACTATGACGTCTTCGAGCCAGGCCATCTTTGGATCACCACGCTGAAAGAGCAGACGTTAACCCAGATGCGAATCGCCGATTGGTCGATACAGCGCACATTGCCGCTGGCCTATCGTCGTGCCCACGGCGTGGTGCGTGTGACAGACGGCATTTGGATCGTCCACACCGCGGATCGGCTGATCCTCAAACTCGATGTCAGCGATGGCCGCGAACTAGCGCGGCATTGTTGTCCCGGTCAGCGAGCCAGAACCCCACTGTCTTTGCCTGCACGGTGACGCTCTGCTCTATTGCGACGCTACGTCCGGGTGGATTGTGAAGATACAATTAGGCGATTAGGTGTTTGGGTGATTGCTTGAATCTCCCAATTATCATTCCCACCAAGGAGACTCCTATGAAAATTCTGGTTCATTTTCAATTCACCCCAGACGAAGTCGAAGAACTGCGCCATGTGGCGGCGGCGTGTGGCGATCACCAGGTGCTGTACACGGCGGACGAAGCCGAGGCAGTGACGCTGGCCTCGGATGTGGAAGTGCTGATGGGCCAGTTCAAGCCTGCTGTTTGCGCGGCTGCGCCCCATCTGCGCTGGATTCAATCGTTCAGCGCGGGCATGGACAACTTCTCTTCCCCGCCATTGTCGAGCGCGACGCGGTGATGGTCAGCGGCATGGCCGGTCAATATGCCAGCCAGGGCGCGGAACACGCCTGGGCGCTGCTGCTGGCGCTGGCGCGTGGCATCCCGCTGTCTGTGCGCCGCCAGGAGCGTCACGAATGGAAAGGGCAGCCCGTGATTGAACTCAGCGGCAGCACCCTGGGCATCATCGGCATGGGCGGCTTCGGGCTGGAGATGCTCAAGCGCGCCCAGGGCTACAACATGACCGTGCTGGCGTTGGATCCCGTCCGTACGGAGCCGCCCGCCGGCGTGGCCGAGTTGAAGAAGCCCACCCAGGAAAACCTGCACGATCTGCTGCGCCGGGCCGACGCCGTGCTCATCGCCTGCCCGCGCACGCCGGAGACCTATCATCTGATAAGCACGGCGGAGTTCGCTGCCATGAAGCCCAGCGCCTATCTGGTCAACGTGACCCGCGGCGGCATTGTGGACGAAGCCGCGCTGGTCGAAGCCTTGAACGCGGGCGAAATTGCCGGGGCCGCGCTGGACGTGGTGGAGACCGAGCCGCTGCCCGCCGATAGCCCGCTGTGGGACGCACCCAACTTGCTTCTCACTCCGCACCGCGCCGGCGCGTTCGCAACATCGCCCGCGCGCCATCCTCAACTTCTTCAAGCAAAATCTGCAACGCTATCTCCAAGGCCAGCCCGTGCTCAACGTCGTGGACAAGCGGCGGGGGTTTTAAGAGAGTGGGATATTGGGTATTCGATGATGTGCGTTGCTGGCTCAGTATCTAATACCCAATCAATGTCATTAAGTTAAGGCCTCTGTGGAGATTTTGGGATTAAGAGATTGGAACGGTTCTGGAAATCTCCTAATCGCTAATCTCCCAATCGCTTCGCTTAACTTAATGACATTGAATACCCAATATCCACTGCGCTAATATCCAGATCCCCCGCAGATACTCCACCATGCCGCGCGCTGCGCTTTGCCTCGCTCACAGCATCATCCGCGCCGGGGATGGGTTCGCCGGGGCAGGCGGTGACCCAGCGGCGAGAAGCCGATTTCTTTTAGCACATCGCGCACGGCGTGAAAATCCACATTTTCGGCCTGGCCCACATCCACCCACACGGGCAGATACCAGCCATCCTCGCGCCGTGAGGTGGAGGAGTAATCTTGCAAGTGAATATAATTGAGTTGACTTTGAAAATCACGGATTGAGGCCACCGGCTCGTATCCCCACAACTGGGCATGGGAGACATCGATACAGAGTTTGGCAGTGTCCAGATTCGCCATGTAAAGCTTCCAATCCTCCACTGAATCGACCAGCAGATCGGTGTGAATGTGAAAGCTCAACTCCAGGCCAAACTGCGCCGCGTACTCGGCCCATTCGTCTGCGCCGTCGGCGGCGGCTTTGATATCGTCCGGCGTGACGGGCCGATCTTCGGGTTTGCGCCCGTTCATGTACATGAAACAGTCCGCGCCCACCTCGGCGGCAAACTCCATGCGCCGCTTGTTGCGCTCTACGTTGGCGCGTCGCGGCTGTCCGGCGTACCGTTGGCCGTGAGCACCACCAGCGGCATGTCGGCGTTCTGGCAGATCTGGCGCAGGTGGGCGGGCGTGCCCATCCAATTCAAGTCCAGCCGACCTTCCCAGCCATCCCAGCCAGCCTCTTTCAGCGCAGTCAACGCCGGTTCCAGATCAGGTTCTTTCCAGCGCAGCGTGCTATAGCCCAGACGAAACATGCTTTTCTCCTTTGGTTGTGTGGTTTTGATGGGGAAACCTGGGCCATTATACCGTTCTTGGTGTGGGATGAAAACGCCCTACAATTTTGGGGCCATCTGCCGTACAATACCCTTGTGCTGCTGCATTCACCACGCAGGGAGCCATAACCGTCACACCCATGATTGAAAGTTGAAAACGCCCAATGTCACCCCCCAACATCCTTTGGATCTGTTCGGATCAGCAGCGCTTTGACAGTCCTGGGCTGTTATGGCAATCCCTTTGTCCACACGCCCAACATTGACCGCCTGGCCGCCGAGGGTGTGCGCTTTACCCACGCCTATTGCCAAAGTCCGGTCTGCACGCCCAGCCGCGCCAGTTTTCTCACCGGGCGCTATCCGCGCACCACACGCACCCGCCAGAACGGGCAGGCCATCCCCGCCGACGAAATGTTGGTCACGCGCACCCTGGCCGAGGCAGGCTATCGGGGCGGGCTGGCGGGCAAACTGCACCTGGCCGCGGCCAATCCAGCCGTCGCACCCGTCACCGAAGCGCGCATCAACGACGGCTACGCCGAGTTCTATCTGGTCGCACACGCCGCTGCCCTCAAAATATACCTCCACGGGCAGCGGCGGCGCGGACAGTCCGTGGAGCGGTGACGCCTATACGCCCTGGTTGCGGGCCAAAGGACGCCGCTACACGCGCACACCCTTTGGCGATTCGCGCTATGTGCAGACCAGCGGCGCGCCCGAAGATCATCAGACGCACATGGTGCGCCCAGATGGCCGCCGACTTTATCGAACGGCACGCTGGGTCAGATCAGCCCTGGTTTTTCTCGGTCAACCCCTTTGATCCTCACCACCCCTTTGACCCGCCTCTGGAATATTTAGAGCGCTACTTGGACCGACTCGACGATATCCCGCTGCCGCTCTACACGCCGGGCGAGTTGGACGACAAACCGCCTTTTCAAAAAATCGACCACGCCCAGGCCTATAACACGCCCGGTCAATACCCTTTTGACGAAATGAGCGCCGCCGATCATCGGCTGCTGCGTGCCGCCTATTGGGCCATGTGCGATCTGCTCGACGCCAGCGTGGGGCAGATGCTCGACGCGCTGGAGCGCACCGGCCAGCGCGAAAACACGCTGATCATCTACATGTCTGACCACGGCGAAATGTTGGGCGATCACGGCATCTATCTCAAAGGTCCCTACTTTTACGAACCGGCTATCCGCGTGCCGTTGATCATGGCCGGGCCGGGAATTGCCCGTGGGCAGGTCAGTAATGCTCTCGTGGAACTGGTCGATCTGGCGCCCACACTGTTGGACGCGGCAGAATTGCCCCGTAGCGAGGCCATGCAAGGGCGCTCGCTCTGGCCGCTGCTCACAGGCGAAGCCGCGCCTGATCAACATCGCGACGACATCTATTGCGAGTATTACAACGCCATGCCCTGGCACACACAGCCCTCGGCACAAATGACCATGATCCGCACGGCCCAGCACAAACTTGTCGTCGCCCACGGCCTGCATAGTGGCGAACTCTACGATCTCGAACAAGATCCCACCGAAACGCGTAACCTGTGGGCCGACCCCGCCTATGCCGCTATAAAATCGGATCTGCTGCTACGCCTCAGCGACCGCATGGCCTGGACCGTGGATCCGCTGCCGGCGCGGCTGGCCCCTTGGTAATTTTGAAAATCAACGCAGAGCGCACAGAGCAGGCTGCGTTTTTTGAGCCTGCTGCGCGTTTTCTGCCTTAAAAATTTTACTGACCTCAGGAGAATTCCATGAAACTTGAAGACTTTTTGCCGATCATGGCTCAGAATGCCCAGCGCATTCGGACGATGGTGGCCGGGGTGGATGAAACACAGGCGCGCTGGAAGCCGTCCGCCGCCGAGTGGTCGATTTTGGAAGTGGTGAATCATCTGCTTGACGAGGAACGCCACGATTTCCGTGTGCGGCTGGATTATATCTTGACACGCCCCGGCGAGAGCTGGCCGCACATTGATCCCGAGGGGTGGGTGACGCAACGCCATTATAACGAAACCAATCTGGCAGAATCGCTTCAGGCTTTCTTAGACGAGCGCGAATGGTCAATTGAATGGCTGAAAATCTGGAATCGCTTAACTGGGGCGCTGTTGAGGAAAAACCCTTTGGCCGCATCCAGGCTGGTGATATGTTCGCCGCTTGGGTCGCCCATGATCTGCTGCACCTGCGTCAGCTTGTGGAATTACATTGGGCGTATACCATACAGCAACTTCAGCCCTACAACACACAATATGCGGGGGAGTGGTAATGGGGCGATTGGGTGATTTCTCACCCAATCGCCCCATCGCTTAATCCTTCTTATGCCACTTGCCGTCGTCGCCCTTTTCATACTGCTTCTTGACGGCAGCCCAGGCCACCTTGTGAGCCGTCTCTTCGCGGGAATCATCACCACGGCGCTCCTCAGCATCCTTGTACTGATCCCAGGCGCTGTTGTACGCCTCTTTGTAGATCTCCTGCGCGTGTTTGGGCACGTTGTCGCGCACACTTTCTGGCAAATCCGATACGCTATCGTAGGGCATGGTTCTCTCCTTGTCTCTAAAAGATTGTCTCTAGAAGAAAGCAACGAGCAAACTTTGCCCTAGCCTAAACCGCCCCGCTCCTGTTAACCCTATATCCTGGTAGAATTGCCAGATACTAATCCAGATAGTCGTAGGCGACCAGCGTCAGAAAGGGCACAAACTCGTCGGTCAGGATCAACTGGTCCAAAATATCCACAGCATCCCCATACCGTTGATGATCGCTGCCACCCAACTTCGCCAACTCCTCATCGCGGATCTGCTCATAGAGTGGCTGTGTGACCTTGCGCCCATCCTCCAGATCGGCGCCGTGGCGTATCCACTGCCAGATCTGCGAACGCGAGATCTCGGCGGTGGCGGCATCTTCCATTAAGTTATAGATCGCCGCCGCGCCGTTGCCCAGCAGCCAGGCGTTGAGATATTGCAGCGAGACATCAATGTTCATACGCAGTCCCCCCTCGGTGACCGTGCCGCCGGGAACACGCGTATCCGTGATCTCGCTTGGCTCGACCTCCACATCCTCGCGCAGCCGAGTTTTCTGGTTGGGCTTGCCCCCCGTTTTCTGTTCGAAAATCTCATGCACCAGCGGGATCAGATCCGGGTGGGCCACCCAACTACCATCACAGCCATCGTTGGCTTCGCGTTCTTTGTCGGCGCGCACTTTGGCAAAAGCCACCTCATTGATCTCTGGGTCACGCCGGCTGGGGATGAAGGCCGCCATACCGCCAATCGCATGGGCACCGCGCTTGTGACACGTATGCACCATCAACTCCGTATAGGCGCGCGATGAACGGTGAGGTCATGGTCACCTGGGCGCGGTCGGGCAGCACGCGTGTGGGATCATTGCGGAACTTTTTGATCACGCTGAAGATATAGTCCCACCGCCCCGCGTTCAACCCGGCGGCATGTTCGCGCAATTCGTAGAGAATTTCTTCCATTTCCAGCGCGCCCAACACCGTTTCGATCAACACCGTCGCCCGAAACGAACCACGCGGAACGCCCAACTTTTCCTGCGCGTAGACAAAAACATCATTCCACAGGCGCGCTTCCAAATGGCTTTCCAACTTGGGCAGATAGAAATAGCAACTGCTGCCGCGGCGCTGGCGCTCCACGGCATTGTGGAAAACATACAGCCCAAAATCGAAGAGGCTGGCCGAGATCGGCTCCCCGTCCACCGTTACATGCTTTTCCACCAAATGCCAGCCACGCGGGCGCACCAACAGCGTCGCCACCTTGTCGTTGAGTTCATAGACACGCCCGCGCTCGCTGTCCTCCAGCCGGATCTGGTGGCGCACGGCATCGTAAAGGTTGATCTGCCCTTCGATACAGTTCGTCCATGTGGGCGAATTGGCATCTTCCAGATCAGCCATAAACACATCCGCCCCAGAATTTAGCGCGTTGATGATCATCTTGCGATCCACCGGGCCGGTGATCTCCACCCAGCGCTGTTGCAGATCGGCGGGTGTCTCCGCCACTTGCCAAGCCTCGCTGCGGATATCTTCTGTCTCTTCAAGGTGGGTGGGAATCTCGCCCGCCTGAATGCGGCTCTCACGCTCGCTGCGTGCTGCCAGCAACTCTTGGCGACGGCGATCAAACTCTTGGTGCAGGTCGGCCAAAAAAGCCAGAGCCTTATTACTGAGAATCTGTTCAAAGCCTGGAAGCAGCGGACCGGTTACGTCAATGGTAGGCTGAGCCATAAATTAATCCTTTCGTTTTTAACGATAAAACTTACACTTGGTTAACAGGAAAATCTTGGAAAAGGATGAAACGGTAAGAATGGCCTAGAGCAAATCATCTACGAAAGTCATTAATAAATCATCAAACTGGACCGAAATATCGCTCCTTTTCTACGTATTTCGGCGTTTTGCTACGTAGAAATAAGTACCATAGTACCATTGCCTATAAGCCATTCATTGTAGATAGTAATATCTAGAATAAAGTATTGCAGGAACGACGGCAAAACCAAACGATTTGATAGATATGAAGGGATATAAGGATGCGAACTACTCGAGTATTTTTGGCGGATGACCATATGTTGGTGCGACAGGGTATGCGTTCTCTCTTGGAAATGGAAGAAGACATTATTGTGGTGGGAGAAGCCAGCAATGGGCATGATGCTCTTGAAAAGATTCTTAATGGCCTGCGCCCGCATGTAGTATTAATGGATGTTCACATGCCGATTATGACAGGCATTGAGGCCACCCGTCGCCTGAAGATGGCGATGCCCGATGTGCTGGTGATTGGTCTCACCGCCTCGGAAGATGACGCCACCATTGCCGACATGCTGAAATCCGGGGCCAGTGGCTATGTGTTGAAGTCTGCCGCCGCCAGCGATCTGGTGAAGAGCATTCGCTCGGCCCGTTCCAACCGCACGGCCATTGACAACGATCTGCATCAGCGCGTCACCCGCTTTAAGAGCCGCAACGCCTATAATGATCAGCAGCCTATGCAAGAGCAAAAGAACATTCACCAACGCCTCACCCGCCGCGAACTCGATGTCATGCAAGCGCTGCTGCGTGGCTATAGTAACAAAGAGATCGCCCGTGAACTGGTTATCTCCGAGCGCACCGTCCAGACCCATCTGAGCAATATTTTTAGCAAAATGGAAGTCAACAGCCGCACCGAAGCTGTGTTGGTTGCCATGCGCGATGGTTGGATCGCCCAACAACCGATGGTTCAATAGTCCGTATCCGTTCGCACAAATCCCCCTTCGTAAAAGAAAGTCCGGTAGTTCGCAAAGAGCTACCGGACTTTTCGATTGGGGACCGTAGAGGCGCGCCATTCTTGGTCCCTACAGGTTTTGCGCCACCAAGTCCGCAATCTCTTCGGGATGGCGTGCAATCTTCGCCCCTGCCTTTTGCATGGCTTCGATCTTCTCGGCGGCTGTGCCTTCGCCGCCAGAGATAATCGCCCCGGCATGGCCCATGCGCTTGCCCGGAGGCGCTGTCTGCCCGGCGATAAAGCCCGTCACCGGCTTGCTCATGTGCTTAATGTACTCGGCAGCCTTTTGTTCGTCGGTGCCGCCAATCTCGCCGATCATCACCACCTGCTCGGTCCCCGGATCGGCCTCAAACATCTTGAGCACGTCGAGAAAACTGGTGCCGTTGACCGGATCGCCGCCGATGCCGACGGCGGTGCTTTGCCCAATCCCACGTGCCGTCAGCGCGTAGACCACTTCATAGGTCAACGTGCCGGAGCGGCTGACAATGCCTACGTTGCCCGGCGTGTGGATGTGGCCGGGCATGATGCCCACCTTGGCCTCGCCTGGGGTGATCAAACCGGGGCAGTTGGGGCCAATCAGGCGGCTGTTGCTGCTATCAATAAAGGCGCGCACCTGCACCATGTCCAACGCCGGAATGCCCTCGGTGATGCAAATGATCAACTCAATGCCAGCGTCGGCGGCTTCCATAATGGCGCTGGGCGCAAAGCGGGCCGGCACATAGATAATGCTGGTATTGGCGTCGGTGGCGTCCACGGCCTCTTTCACGGTGTCAAAGACCGGCGTATTGCCCACAGCCCACTCGCCACCCTTGCCGGGCGTGACGCCGCCCACCACTTTGGTTCCGTATTCGATCATCTGCTCGGTGTGGAAAGCGCCTTCCCGACCCGTGATGCCCTGGACAATGAGACGGGTCTCTTTGCCTACTAGAATGCTCATGCAGCCTCTCCCTTTTTCTTTTTGGCGGCGGCAACGGCTTTCTGGGCCGCATCGGCCAAGCTGGTCGCCGGGGTTACATCAAAATCCGATTCAGACAGAATCTGGCGACCCTCTTCTTCGTTGGTCCCCACCAAACGCACCACAAACGGTACATCGGTGTTCAGCGCGCCCAGCACCTCTAGCAACCCCTTGGCGACTTCGTCGCAGCGGGTGATGCCGCCGAAGATGTTGATCAACACTGCATGGACACGGTCGTCGCTGAGAATAATGCGTAGCGCTTTGGAGACCTTGTCGGCCTGCGCGCCGCCGCCAATATCGAGGAAGTTGGCGGCGCTGCCCCCAAAGAGATTGACAATATCCATTGTGGTCATTGCCAGCCCTGCGCCATTGACCATGCAGCCAATTTCGCCGTCCAGGTTGATGAAACTGAGACCAGATTCGCGGGCTTCGCGCTCTGCGTCGTCCTCTTCCTGCGGGTCGCGCATGTCGGCCAGATCGGCGTGGCGATAGAGCGCGCTATCGTCCAACACAATCTTGCCATCCACCGCTTGAAGCTGCCCGGCCCCGTTGACAATCAGCGGGTTGATCTCGGCCAGCGTGGCGTCGGTCTCCACAAAAGCGCGATAGAGTCCCTGGGCGATCTTCACAAAGGCCGAGACATGCTCTTTGGGCAAGCCAATGCCATAGGCCAAGTTGCGCGCCTGATAGTCAGGCAGGCCCAGGAAAGGATGGGCATGAACAGTGATGATCTTCTCCGGGGTTTGGGCAGCCACTTCTTCAATCTCGACGCCGCCCTCGCTAGAGGCCATAATGGCAATCTTGCGCGCCGCGCGATCCAAGACCACGCCCAGATAGATCTCCGAGCGAATGTCGGCGGCTTCGTCCACCAAGACTTTGTTGACGGTCAGCCCTTTGATGTCCATGCCCAGAATCTTGCCAGCCACCTCTTCGGCCTCGGCGGGCGTCTTTGCCACTTTAATGCCGCCGGCTTTGCCACGGCCACCCACCAATACTTGGCTTTTGATCACAACAGATTGGCCCAGCCGTTCGGCGATCTCGCGCGCCTGGGCTGGGGTTTCGGCAACTTCGCCGCTGGGAATGGGAATCCCATACTTGGCGAAGATGCGCTTGGATTGGTACTCGTGTAGCTTCAAATTTCGTCTCCTTTTGTGCGGAATCGATAGAGACAGCTTAAATTGTAGACCTTGTCAGTCTTGCAAGCGCTGTGGACAAAGTTGATCCTGCTTACGCGGAAATCAGCAGCAAACGCTGTGATAGGGGGTAATAAAATTGTGCCCAAACCGTACAGGGTACAGGCCGATTATAGAAGGGATTGCGGGTAAATGCCAAATGATCAGGGGAGCGTACGCCAGCCGATTGATGGGGGAAGGCAGGGCACTGGCGATAGGCACAGCGTTTCTGGCAATGCCGCACTGATCAAAGCCCCAAAAGCGCACGCGCCTCTGCCGGGGAGGCCGGTTCCCGGTCCAGCGCGCGGAGTACGCCGACGGCCATCTCGACCATGTCGGCGTTGCTTTTTGCCAATTCGCCCTTGCGCCGGTACAGGTTATCCTCGAAGCCGACACGCACATGCCCGCCCAACAGCACGCCCAGCGTAATCATGGGCAGTTGGTGCGGTCCCACGCCCAGCACAGACCACTGACAATCGGCGGGCAGTTTGCGCTGCATGAAGATCAGGTTCTCTGGCGAGGCGGGAATGCCCCAGCGCACACCCATGCAGAGTTGAAAATAGGGCGGCGCGTCCATGCGGCCTTGGTCGATCCAATAGCGGGCCTGATCGATGTGGCCGACGTCAAAGACTTCGATCTCGGGCTTGACGCCGAACGAGCGCATCGTTGCCGCGGCGCGTTCGCCAAAATGGGGAGAGTTGACAAAGGGGCGATCCATAAAATTGAGCGAGCCAATGTCCAGCGAGCAGATGTCGGGGCGCAACGTGGCCGGTTCCAGCCGTTGGTCGATCACCGATTCTTCGCTATCGCCGGTGATGTTGAGGCCGCTGGTCGTCAGGTTCACCAGCATGTCGCAGCGGGCGCGGATCCGTTCCAACACCTCGCGGAAGAGGGTAATACCCGACGAGGGCGCGCCGGTCTGCGGATCGCGCACGTGGATGTGGGCAATGGCGGCGCCGGCGTGCCAGCATTCCACGGCGGCGTCGGCGATCTCGGCGGGGGTGTAGGGGACGGCTGGGTTCATGACTTTGGTGGGGCGAGAGCCGGTCACGGCTGCGGTGATGATGACGTTGGGCATAGGTGGCTGGGTGAGGGTTAGGGTTGTTCCAGCACGGTGTGGTGTGTGAAAAACGTCTCGACTTCGTCACGCGTGCGTTGGCTGGCGGCCACAGCCAGCAGCAGGGCGAGAAACTCTTGATCCGTGGCGTTTAACCTTGCCCGATTAAGTTGCAGAAACGCTTCTGCCGTGGCCGCTGCAATGCGTTTATTGCCGTCAGTAAATGCGTGGGCCTGGGTGAGATGATACGCATAGGTTGCAGCACAGACAGAAAGAGAGGCTTCTTCATAGTGACACCTGTTTTCAGCCGCTGCTAATGCCGATTCCAGCATTCCTACATCACGCAGCCCATGCGATCCCCCGGATGTGTCAATGATCTGTCGGTGTAACTCAACAACTTCGCGCTTCCGGACAAATAGATAGGCCATAAATTATTCTGGGCCTTTCGCAAGCTGTTCATAGAGCCACTTACGCCGTACCAGAAGATCCGCCACAATCTCGCCAAACTTGTCTGCCCGTTCCTCCTCGCTTAATTCCAGGCCATTGGCAACGGGTGCTTCTGAGACAGAAGGGATGAGCATCTCGTCAATGCTACGCTGTACCAGTTCTTCGGGGGTAAGCTGATACTGTGCCGCCTTTTCACGCAGCGCCTCAGCCCGCTCTTCTGAAAGAGTAATCGTAATTGTTTCCATCTTCCCTATCTCTTTTCTCTAAACGTTACTTCACTGCCCCCATTTTATCACACCTCTACCCCTTCTAACCCGTCAGCGCCAACCATTCCGGGCATGGTGCGGAGTGCTTGTCTTTCCCTCAGTGGAGGGCTATACTGCCGTCGGCATCGACGCGAGGGCGGGTCGATGCCATGACGCGCCACGAACAATAACCCTCGACCGCCCAAGTGATAACGCCACGGAACTTGAACTGACGGTGAAGACAATCGACGCGGGCCTGACCGACGTGGCCGACGTCCAAGACTTCGACCCGGGCTTGACGCCGAACGCAGCGCATCGTTGCCAGCGGCAGGCGTTGCGCCAAAACGGGGAGGTTGCCCAAAGGGGCGATCCATAAAATTGAGCGAGCCAATGTCCAGCGAGCAGATGTCTGGGGCGCAACGTGGCCGGTTCCAGCCGTTGGTCGAGACCGATCTCTTCGCTGTCGCCGGTGATGTTGAGGCCGCTGGTGGTGAGGTTCACCAGCATGTCGCAGCGTGCGCGGATGCGTTCCAGCACCTCGCGGAAGAGGGTGATATCCGACGAGGGCACGCCCGTCTGCGGATCGCGCACGTGGATGTGGGCAATCGCCGCACCTGCGCGCCAGCAGTCCACGGCGGCGTCGGCGATCTCGGCGGGCGTATAGGGCACGGCCGGGTTCATGGCTTTGGTGGGGCGAGAGCCGGTGACGGCTGCGGTGATGATGACGTTGGGCATAGGTGGCTGGCAGAGTAGGGATTAGGAGATTGATACACAGGCTTATGAGACAGTTTTGGTAGATTAGGAGGTGTCTACGCTAGCCAAGTGGACTGGATGAAGAAGGCTTCAACCTCTTGGCGCGTCCGCTGGCTGGCAGCAATAGACAAAAAGAGATCAACAATCTGCTCGTAGCGTCCAAACGCGCTCCGTTCCACTCCAGAAACGTTTCTGATACGGCAGCCGCCACCCGTTTGTTGCCATCAATAAATGCGTGCGTCTAAGTAAGATGAAAAGTATAGGTGGCTGCACATACGGGCAAAGAGACTTCTTCATAAAGATAACGATTTTCGGCAGCGGCCAGTGCAGATTCCAACGCTCCCTCATCCCGTAATCCATGTGAACCCCCTTGCTCTTCAATCGAACGAGCGTGTAGTTTCACAGCAAGCGCTTTGTTCACAAAGCGAGGTGCACCCATTAATCGGCCCCTTCGGCCAACCGCCGATAGGCATCTGCACGCCGCTTGAAAATGTCATCGATGATTTCATCTAAGGGGCGTTCTGGTTGTTCACCTTCGGCAATGCGGCGCACCACCAGCGTATCATCTCGAACTACAATATCAACGTCATCTCCGATCTGTACACCCATTTGGTCCACCATTTCCTGGGGCAGAAGAACGGCAGCAAATTTGCCAACGATTGTGATTTTTGTCTGAGTCATTCATCATCCTTTTCTCATTCCTCAAAATGCGTCACTTCCTGATTCTACCACACCAGCTACGCTGCCGCCGTGTGAACGCCCTATATAAAATTACCCCTTCACGCCCACCACTCCCCTCGGTATCGCCGCTGGCTGCCTTGCCAAGAGCGCCGCGCCCTCGGCGGGCTGGGTCTGCGGCCAGTGGATGGTTGCGCTGGGCAGCCGTTCGCGCAGGGCCTGGCCGAAAAAATCGCGCAGCAGGGGCGAATGGACAAACAGGCTGCCCACCGTGGCAATCTGCGGCGACGCCGTTAGGTCTACCCGGTGCAGCGCGCTGGCCGCGGTCTGGGCCAGGGCCTGGCCCGCTTCTTTCAAAATCGCCCGCGCCACAGGGTCGCCCTTGCCCGCCACCTCCACCACATCACGCGCAAAGTCTGCGATCTGGGCATGAGCATCGTCCACCAGCGCGCCGTTGAGCGTGCTGATCCAACCGTCCAACGTATCACCCGCGCCGTGCCGACGCAGCATCCGTTCGCTCAGCGGCGTGGCCGGACCTCGATTTTCCAATGCGCGGCATGGCTGCGCGCAGCCCGCGCTGGCCGATGTCGAAGCCACTGCCCTCATCACCCAGCCAATGGCCCAGCCCGTCGCTGTGGGCGCTTTCGCCGCTGGCGTTAACCGCAAAGGCAATCGCGCCGCTGCCGGAAACAACAATCGCACCGGGCTGCAACCCCAGCGCGCCAGCCCACGCCACCACGCCATCGTTCACCGCCCACCACGGAGCCACCACCCCCACGCTTTCCATCGCCTCGGTCATAAAAGCTGTCACCGCCGCATAATCGCCCGGCCCGTCCAGCCCGGCAAAGCCACCCACCACCCCAGCGACCTGTGCCGGATTTGCTGATCCCAGGGCCGCCGATATGGCGCTGGCAAGATGGAGCGCCGCGGTGGAAGGTCCCGACAATTTGATAGTTACTGGCCCCGGCGCGGCCTTCGCCGTGTGGTCTGCCCTGTCCATCGCTGATCACCACATGGGTTTTGGTTGCACCGCCATCAATGCCAACAAAAAGGGTCATGCCGCTCTATCCTCCTCACCGCCACGATAGTTGATTTTTTGCTCACCCCTGCGCGTGATAGCAGGCGCAAGTCTGTTGATAGCAATGTGATAGCCCCGGGAGAGAGACAATCTGCGATGGTATGAGCATCTGATCTGACCAGCCGGGCGGGAGTCTAGAAAAGGAGGCGTCATGGGAAGCTGTGTTCAGCCCCGTTTGGTCGAGCGCAGAGAGTTTTTACCAGCCTTGCCCCTGCATTCCATCTCTCAAGGAGGACTGGACATGAACGATGACGTGATCCGTGTGGCGGCGGATTCCCACCCCTCGGCAGTTGCTGGCGCCATTGCCAAACAACTGCGCCTCTCCTGTCGAGCCGAAACCCAGGCCATTGGGGTTGCTGCGGTTAACCAGATGCTGAAATCTGTGATTGCGGCCCGGCGCTATTTGATTGATGATTCTCTTGACCTTTGGTGCGCGCCCTCCTATGTGGAGATCCCTGTGGAAGGGCGCACACTTTCGGCCATGCGTCTACTGATCAACGCCTGCCCAATGGAAAATAACCACAACTGAACCGGGCTGTGGAGTCGTCAACCGAGATCCCTGGCAACGCTGCCAGGGACTTCTTTATTGGAGACATATGGTACGCGCGCCCCTTCCCGGAAGGGGTGCGAAACTTACAGTTCGATTTGCGATCCTAACTCTACGACACGATCTGGCGGAAGGCGGAAGAAATCGGTGGCGTTGCGCGAATTGCGGCTCATTAAACTGAAGAGTTGTTCGCGCCAGATCGCCATTCCCGGATTTTTCGTCGCCAGCAACCGTTCGCGCCCCAGGAAATAGCTAACGGTCTCCAGATCAATATCCAGCCCGTGCTGGGGGAGCAGCGCCAGATCGTGCGGGACGTTGGGGTTTTCCATAAATCCGTAGTGCATGATGACCTGGGAAAAGCCTGTTTCTAGCGCATGAACTTCAACCCGGTCTTTGTCGGCAACGCGTGGCACTTCTTCTGTCTCTACCGAGAGCAGAATTACATGTTCGTGTAAGATTTTGTTGTGGGCCAGATTGTGTAACAGGGCAGGCGGCGTGGCGTCGGAGTTGCTATACATGAAAATTGCCGTGCCTGGCACACGCATAATCTGCTGATCTTTGATCTGATCGGCAAAACGGCTGAAACGCATCGTGCCGGCGCGCAGCCGTTCGCTCAGGATTTGGCGTCCGCGCTGCCAAGTGGTCATGAGGGTAAAGACCAGCGCGCCCACCACCAGCGGAAACCAGCCGCCGTGTGGGATCTTGATTAGATCGGCAACCCAAAATGCTCCATCCACGAGTAAGAAAAAGGTGGTAAAGGCAATGGCCACGGGCAGCGACCATTTCCACTTTTCGGTTGCGATCAAAAAGAGCAAAATCGTGGTGATCACCATTGTCGTCGTCACAGCCACGCCGTAGGCTGCCGCCAAATGGGTCGACGAGCGGAAGGCGATGACCAAGGCCACACAGGCCACCATCAAAATCCAGTTGATGGCGGGAATGTAGATCTGGCCGATCTGCGTGGCTGAGGTGTGGCGGATCTCCATGCGCGGCAGATAGCCTAATTGCACCGACTGCATCGCCAGCGAAAACGCGCCGGTGATCAGCGCCTGCGAGGCGATCACCGTGGCGGCGGTGGCAATTAGCACCACGGGATAGAGCGCCCAGGCCGGAGCCATACGATAAAAGGGGTTGACGACGGCTTCGGGGCTGTTCCAGCAGCAGCGCGCCCTGCCCAAAGTAGTTGAGTACCAAACAGGGCAGCACCACTGTAAACCAGGCCAGTTGAATGGGCGTTTTGCCAAAGTGTCCCATGTCGGCATAGAGCGCTTCGCCGCCAGTGACCACCAGAAAGACGGATCCCAACACGAGCAGCGCGTGCCAGCCATTATGCACGAAAAACTCGATGCCCATGAGTGGATTGGCCGCCACCAGCACCCCCGGCTGGCGCACGATCCAACTGATCCCCAGCACGGCCAGGGTGAGGAACCAGAGCAAAATAATCGGGCCAAAAATTTTGGCGACGCCTTCGGTGCCGCGACTTTGAAACATAAATAGCCCCACCAAGATCACAATGGTGATGGGGATGATATAAGGTTCAAAGAAAGGCGTGGCGACCTCTAGCCCTTCCACGGCGGAAAGCACCGAAATCGCCGGCGTGATCATGCCGTCGCCATAGAGCAGCGATGTCCCAAAGAGGCCGAGCAAGATCCAAACCCAGCGACGGCTGCCGCGTTTAACGGTGGTTTTGGGGCCAAGCAGCGCGGTGAGGGCCAGAATGCCGCCTTCGCCGCGGTTGTCGGCGCGCACGACGAAGATCAGATATTTAATCGAGATGATGATGATCAACGACCAAAAAATCAGTGAGAGGATGCCCAGGACATTTTCCGGTGTGACCGGGATACCATATTCTTCGTGAAATGATTCGCGGAAGGCATAGAGTGGGCTGGTGCCAATATCTCCATAAACCACCCCCAGCGCACCCATTGCCAGATAGATGAGAAATTTGCCTTTGGGGGCTGCGTGGCCGTGGGCATGGGTTTGTGGTTGGTCTTGCGTATGCATATGAGTTTGCCTCGTATAGTCATGAAAAGTCATGAAAAAAGTCAGTAACCATGCAGGTCTAGGTGCGACGCACTCGCCAGGGTAGAGTGGGCGGGAAAAGCTTATGTGGCGAGTGCGTCGCACCTGGATAGTTACAAAAGTCAGTAAGTTTCTTGGCAAGGGCTAACGCTATTATGGACCTGCGTCATTCCCACGCCGACCCCTAAACATTAAAGCGCACATAGATCACGTCGCCATCTTGCACGACGTATTCTTTGCCCTCCAGGCGCATGGCTCCGGCAACGCGTACGGCGGCGGTGCTGCCGTGCGCCACAAAGGCGGCACAGGGAATTACCTCGGCGCGGATGAAGCCGCGCTCAAAGTCTGTGTGAATGCTGCCGGCGGCTTGCGGCGCTTTGGTGCCGCGGCGCACGGTCCAAGCGCGCACCTCTTTCTCGTTGGTTGTGAAAAATGTAATGAGATCGAGCAGAGCGAAACTGCGCCCGATTACTTGGTCCAGCCCGCTTTGAGGGATGCCGGAAAGGTCGAGAAACTCTTGGCGTTCCTCGTCGGACAGACCCGCCATGTCTTCTTCCAACTTGGCCGAAATTACGACAACCTGGGCGTGACGTTGGGCGGCCAATGCCCGGATCGTCTGCACATAATCGCTCTCTGTGCCCAGCATCTCTTCGCCCACGTTGGCGGCATAGATTACAGGCTTATTGGAGAGAAAGCGCATCTCCCGGTTGAATTCGGCAAAGGTGCTATCGTCGGCCAGCCCTTCAGCCACCACCCATTGCACCACAGGCGTGCCCTCCTCCAGCGCAGATTTGAGTTTGAGCGCCAGTTCAAGAAAGGGCTGTAACTTACGGTCGCCCTTAACCTCGCGCTCCAGCCGTTCGAGGCGTCGATCCAACGCTTGCAGGTCGGCCAGGATCAACTCGATCTCCACCACTTCGCTATCGGCAGCGCGGATCAGGCGTTTCGCTCACATGCACTACGTTAGGGTCATCAAAACAGCGCACCACATGCACAATAGCGTTGACATCGCGGATATGGGCGAGGAACTGGTTGCCCAGTCCTTCGCCCTGACTGGCCCCGCGCACCAGCCCGGCAATGTCCACAAATTCCACCGTGGCATGGATGGCATTGGGCACGCCCACGAGCTGTTGCAGCGTCTCCACACGCGCATCGGGCACGGGCACAATGGCGCGGTTCGGCTCGATGGTGGCAAAGGGATAGTTGGCAACCAGTGCGTTTTGCGTGCGCGTCAGCGCGTTAAACAGCGTGCTTTTGCCCACGTTGGGCAGGCCGACAAGGCCAATGTTGAGCGGCATAAGGGAAGATCCGATCTAGTTGCAAGTGGCAAGTGACAAGTTGCGAATTACGTGATGCGTCTACTGCCCATCGGCTGCGAGCTGTCGAGCCTCAGTCCACACCCTATAATTCGCAATTTGTAAGGTGCAATTTATAACTCATGCTCCATCCACACATTCGGCTCGACATAGGTGCAGCGGTCCGCAGCGTGATCTACGTGTAGCGGGGCCAGCAGTTCCGGCAATACAAATTCCCCGCTGCCGGGGATGGCGACGCCCGTCCAGCTTTCCCATTCGGCCACGCGCCCGCCCAGCGTCATGGAACGATTGCAAGGGTTGACAATGTGCGCGCCTAGGCGGGCATGGACGCGCATCCACGGATCAAAGGGCAACGCGTCCGCCGTGGTCCAGGTGATGTAGTTTTGCATAGGGATGAGCGGGTAGCGATGCTTAAGATTGGGGCGCACCGGGGCAATCATACGCTGCAAACCGGCCTCCCGGGCAAGCTGGCGCATGGCGCGGATGATCAACGTGCTCAAGTCCTTTGTTGCGCATTCTCGGTCGGGATCGACGCCGACAATGCCGAAAACGTGTACGGTGTACGCCCGGCCGTAAAATCTGCCTTGCCTTGATCCATCACCCAATTCCAGCCGGTTTCGGGCAGATCGGCGCTGTCGCCGTCCCAGGCCAGGGGAAGGCCATTGCCACAGGCGACCATCTGGCCAGTCCCATCGAACAGCCCAAACTGAAAGTGCGGCCAACGTTGCAAAGACCCGGCCAATCTGGCGAATACTCAGAATAGCCCTGGATGGTGGCTGAATGATAAAGGGCGGCCAAACCGCTCGCAACCGTCTCATTAATCGGTTGGGCTAAGATCCGGTTGTTCTGCCACGGTGAGTACTGTATACCCTTCAATCTGCATGTTATTCTCCGGTCGGGATGTTGGCGGCGCAATCCGATCATTTTCAAGAACGGCGATACACCGATCTGGGCCGTTGGCGTTTTCGATAATGCGATAGCCCAGGCGACGATGCAGCCGCAGCGAGCGTTCGTTGACACTTCTGACCCCGCCCACCAGCCGCGGCAATTTGAGATCTAAAAAGGCGTAGTCCAGGGCAGCGCGGCAGGCTTCGTAGCCGTAGCCCTGCCCCCAATACGCTTTGCCAATCGCAAAGGCCAGTTCAACTTCGATACGCCGATAGGGGCCAGATTCACCCAACAGCGCGCCGCTATCATCAACATAAGGCTCCAAATGGACCTGGCCGATGACCCGGCGCGTTTGGCGCAGCTCCACAGCCCAGAAGCCAAACTCGGCACTGAGCGGCTGGTTACAGCGGATCACAAAGCGGCGTTGCACCTCTTCGCGGTCTTCGGCAATGCCGCTGTAATGGCGATAGACTTCCGGGTTGATGTAGATCTGTTCGATGATGTCGTCGAAATCGCTTTCATGGAAATGGCGTAAAAAGAGCCGTTCGGTCTGAATGCTTTTCATCGCAAATGCACAGCCCCCGTGCGTTCCCGATAGCGGGTCACCATTTTTTCGCGGTTGTGGATGAGACCTTCCAGAGAATAGAGCGCCAACGCCAGCCAGATCAAGCCAAAGCCTACAAGCTGGGCGGTGCTAAACGGTTCGTTGTAGAGAAAGATGCCCAGGCAAAATTGCATGGTGGGGGCCAAATATTGCATCAGCCCCAGCGCCGTCATGGTGATGCGGCGGGCGGCGCTGGCAAAGGCCAGCAGCGGTATCGCCGTGATCACGCCGGAGCCGATCATCAACGCCTGGGTGGTCAACCCAGCTTCGGGGAAGGCTGCGCTGTCGTGGCTGCCGATCCAAAAAAGGTAGCCAATCGCCACGGGCAAGAGCAACGCCATTTCCAGGGTCATCCCCTCTAATGAGTTAATCGTGGCTGTCTTTTTGAGCAGGGCATAGAAGCCAAAGGTAAAGGCCAGTGTCAGCGCAATCCAGGGTAGCGAACCATAGCTAAAGGTCAGATAGATCACGCTCAATGCGGCCAGGGTGACGGCCCCCACCTGGAGCCGACGCATCCGTTCGCCCAGAAAGATCGCGCCCAGCAACACGTTTACCAGCGGATTGATAAAGTAGCCCAGACTGGTTTCGACTACAAAGCCCACGTTGACGGCCCAGATATAGGTGTACCAGTTGACGCTGATCAGCAGCGAAACGGCCACAAAGGTCAAGATCGTGCGCCGATCCAGGTTGCGTACCCAGCCCCATTGGCGGCGCAGCAAAAGCACCACGGCCACAAAGATCAGCGACCATGCAATGCGGTGGGCCATAATCTCCAGGGCAGGCAGGGCGTGGAGCGCTTTCCAATAGATGGGGAGTAGGCCCCAGCAGAGGTAGGCGATAAATGCGTAGACGAGGCCTTTATTCATATACCAATGTCCCATCCAATCGAAAGAGGTTTTGGCGCGGGCTGTCCAAAACGCAAAGTCTCATTATGGGCCAGGAAAATGGATTTTACAAAAAGTCTTGGTCAACCTTTGGGAAGGGACTTTCGCTTGGGGGCAAGATACTGCGCAGACTGGCCTCGACGCCTTACATGTGTTCCCCATGCATGTGTGCCAAGAAGTGTTCGCGCACGTCGTGGCTGCCGAGGATGCCGATACGGTCGCCAGGGGTGAAGCGCTCCTGGGCTTTGGGGTTGACCATGACGTTGCCGTTGCGCACAATGGCAACGACAGACGCGCCGGTGTGGCGGCGGATCTGGGCCTCTTCGAGGGTGTGGCCGACGAGCTGGCTCTCTCCGTCAATCGTCATCCAATGGAGTTCGAGCAAACCCTGGGCGTGCTGAAGTTCCATAATCGTGCGATAGTCTTCGTGCATGTTGATCAGCGGCCTGTAGTGTTCGTGGCGCACGCTGTCGGTGTAGCGCTGGATCTCGGTGGCGGGCAGATCCATGTGCAGCAGCGCCTGCCGGGTGATCTCCAGCCCTGCTTCAAATTCTGGTTGCACCACTTCATAGACCCCCATTTTGTAGAGCATCTCCATTTGCTCCACCCCTTCGGCACGGGCCACAATGTGTAGATCAGGCCGCACCGCTTTCATGTGTTCCACAATGCGCCCGGTCACATCAATCGAGGGCGTGGTGATCAAGAGCAGGTGGGCCTTGTCCAAATGGGCCGCTGCCAGCACAACAGGATGGGAGGCGTCCCCAAAGATAATCGGCAGCCCCTGTTCCTTGCACTGCTCCACGCGGCCATAGTCCAGTTCAATCGCCACAAAGGGAATGCCCAACTTCGCCAGCACCCGTGCCACATGTTGCCCTACCCTGCCCGCGCCCGCCACGATCACATGATCGTGCAACTTTCCCTCGCTCACGTTGAGCAACTGAAGCGGTTCCCCATCCGAGAAGCGGCGGCGCAGCAGGCCATAGATGGGCGTGGCCGCGCGGGCTGCAAAGGGGGTGAGCAGCATGGTGACGACGGCCGTGCTCAGGATCAGGGCGTAGAGAGTTTCGTCAATGGAATGGGTGGCGATGCCGACGCGCGCCAGCACAAACGAAAATTCCCGATCTGAAACATGGTTAGTCCCAGGGCCAGCGGCGCAATGTTGACATAGCCAAAAGCACGCGTCAGCAGCGTGAAGATTAGCCCCTTGCCCAGCGCCACACAAAGCACAATGAAAAGTACCGTACTGAGATTGGCAATCAGAAAAGCCGGATCGAGCAACATGCCCACGGAGACGAAAAAGAGCAGCCCGAAGAGATCGCGCAGGGGGATAATGTCGCTGAGGGCTTGGTGGCTATAGTCGGATTCGCTGATCACCAGCCCCGCCACAAAGGCGCCAAAGGCAAACGAGAGACCAAAAAGATAGGTTGCATAGCCCACGCCCAGCCCCAGCGCCGTAATCGCCAACAAGAAAAGCTCACGCGAGTTCCAGCGCGCAATGATCCCCATCAACCACGGGATCAGGCGCGTGCCCAGCAGCACCATTGTCACCAAAAAGCCAGCGGCCCGCAGCGCCGCCCAGCCCAGAATGGGCAAGCCTGCTTCCAGATTGTTCAACTGGGGCAGAATCAACATCAGCGGGATCACGGCCAGATCTTGCACGATCAAGATGCCGATCATAATCCGGCTGGAGAGCGTGCCCATACGCCCCTGGCTCATCAGCGTTTTCAAGATCACCATGGTGCTGGAAAGCGAGATCGAGCGCGCCCAGCCAGAGCGATGGGATCCACGCCCAGCCCAGCAGTTGCCCGATCCCGATGCCCAGGGCAATGGTCAAGAGCATCTGAATGGGCGTGCCGATCAGCGCGATCTTGCGCACCGGGCGCAACTCTTTCAGCGAGAATTCCAACCCCAACGCAAAGAGCAACAGCGCCACGCCGATCTCGGCCAGCAATTCGATGTCATGGGTATTGGAGACGGTGATCCCGCCTGTGTATGGCCCTACGATCACCCCAGCCAGAATATAGCCTAGGATCAGTGGCTGGCCCAGGCGGTGGGCGGCTAGCCCACCTGCCAGCGCCGCCACTACAATAATGGCAATATCAGCGGCAATGCCCATGCGCGCTCCTTTTAATGTTTGTATCGATACAGGTGCGACGCACTCGCCAAGCGTAGATGGCTTGTGAAAGCTTGTGTGGCGAGCGCGTCGCACCTATAGTAGCGATTAATTTTTTACGTGTGCATCAAAAAAGGCCACTGAGCGAGCCAGCGCCGTACCCAGATTTTGGGCAATGTTGTGGTCGTCGCCTGCATAGAGATAGGACTCAACGTCACCATTGGCCGCCTTGATCTGCGTTTCCAATGTCTGCGAAAATTCCACAGGCACGCTGCCATCGGCGGTGCCATGGTGTAGCTGAATCGGGCCAGAGAGATCTGCAACATAGCTATTGGGCGAGATGGCCGCCCAAAAATCCGGGTTTTCTTCGGGCCGGCCATAGGTCGAGATGATCTCCTCGCGCCAGCGGCGGGCGTTGGTGGAAAGTGTATTGTAGGCAGGTGCGCGCCGCCAGCGATCCAGCAGATCCGGATAGCTGCCCACCACGCCCGCCCAGATCACACCGGCTTTGATGTCGTCGGTCACTACCATGGCGCGCAGGGTGATCTGCCCGCCCATGGAGTGGCCCCACATGCCAATGCGGTCGGGATCGGCGCCGGCAAAGCGCTTGATCGAGGCCACGGCGTTGAGCACATCCACGGTATAGGCGGGGGTGCTATACCCGCCCACGGCCTCCCCCTCGGATGACCCGTGGCCGCGATAATCCGAGCGGAAGACAATATAACCGTTGCGGGCGAAGGCATCCACATAGGCAATGTAGCGCTCAGTGGTGCGGTATTGCTCGGGCGGGATGTAGCCATGATTAAAGACGACCACAGGCCAGCCCGTGGCGGGAGCTGTGCCCTGCGGCACGGTGAGCAGCGCAAAAATTTTGTTGCCCTCGGATTGGTACGAGGCAAGGTAGCGGCTGTAATTCGAGCCAGGGGCCAGCGTCTGCTCTATGACAATGGTGCTGCCAGGATAGGCTTGGCGGCGCATCTCTTCAATGTTCAGCGGATGTTCGTCTTCGGGATAGGGCGTGGGTGTAGGCGTCGGCGTGCCGGGCGTGGGCGTCGGTGAAGGTGGCACCGCGGCCAGAGCTGGTGAGGCCGGAATGCAGAGTCGCCAGCCCACTTCTAACAGATTGGGATTGGTGATGGCGGTGAAGCGGCGATCTGTGATGGCCTGGGCGTTGGTGGCGTTCACAATGGCCGTATAGGCTGCCGAGCTGCCAAAGAAGCGCGTGGCAATTCTCGATAGCGTATCGCCGCTTGCCACAGTCACCTCATTGGCACAGGCGTTGGTCTGCGCCGACACCGGGGCCAGAAACGCGCCAGCGGTCAGGGTAAGCACAATCAACAGCAAAGCAAAAAGATAATGTAGTTTCATGGGAATGTGTCCGTTATGTCTCCATCAATCAGGGTTGCACGTGCGTGTTCTATTCAATCACAAGACAACCATTGTGCTGGCAAGCAATCTCCCCATTGGGCTTGGGCTATCGCAAGAAAATGCACCCAATTTTGGCTTCTTTGTGCAACTTTGTGGCGCTGCTGCGGAGTATGTTTGATTGGGGGTAGTCTTGCTATGCTTGTGTCAGATCACCGGGCGGGTGTGTTTTAGCGCACAGGGGTGCACGTACTTTTGGCGTAAAGTAAAAACACGTTGACGTCTCCCATCCCCTAGAGACACAGCCCACCCATTGATTGGAGACCATCGCGCATTTCACTGCGTTGTTGCATTCGATCTAGTTGCCAAGGAGGTCACCATGCCATGACCCGAAGCTTTCCCCTCACTGCCATCTTCTGTACCCGTCTCTTGAACACACAACACGGGAGAAAGTCCGAGAATTCTATGTCTACATATCGAAGTATCCATCCTCTGCGCGGGCATTCCATTGCTAAACCGCGTTCCCATTCCCTTCCTTTGATGTTAGGATTGGTCATTTTTATATTGGTGCTGGCCTTGGGCGGCAGTCGCGCTTTTGCCCAGGAACCCAACCCTGATCCACAGCCAGAGCAGAGCGCCGATCTGGGCGATGCCCCGGATAGCCTTTCCAATCATCATAGCCTGAAAAATACCGCCTATGCTGGCCCCGTGGATGGCCGATTTCCCACGGTGTGGGAGAAGACCCCCGCCGGCGAAGGCACAGGTCCGCTGCACAAAAAAAGTCGCATCGTCTGGTTGGGGGAGCATGTAAGCGGCGAATTTGACGCTGATACTGGCCCCGACAGCGACGGCATCAACAACATTTTACACGATGCTGCCGGTGTGGCTGACACCGCCGATCAGGATCGCGGCGACGACGGCTGGCTCAATCGCAATCTGCCCCTGCCTGATTGCCAAGAAGCTTTGCTCAAGGTACGCATCTCCAAAGATGTCGCCGCCAGGGTCCAGCGCATGGTTCTCAACGTCTGGATCGACGGCAATCGCGATGGTGATCGGGCCGATATGGGTAAATGTGGCGACGGCCATTCTAACGAGTGGATCGTGCAAAATTTTGCCATTGACACGGCCGCTATCAGCACCCCCTTCGTGGACATTGAAGTCCGCACAATTTTGGTTTACAACGAAAAGCCCGACATGCCAGCGTGGATGCGCTTTACACTGAGTGAAATCCCCGCGCTGACACCGCCCCAGCTCGCGGGTGCAGCCGCCACGCTGCCCGATGGTCGCGGCCCGGATTTCCCCAATGCTTTTGACTTGGGCGAGACCGAAGATTACCTCTGGAAACACGAGACCCCCCAAGAACGCCCACAGGGCGACTTTGGCGATGCTCCCGATAACACCAACCACTTGGGCCGCCCGAACACAGCGTATCCCTCTGTGCCAGGTCAATTCCCCAGCGTGTGGAATGGTACGCCCGCCGGGCAGCCCAGCGGCCCGCGCCATGTCAACCCGCATGTGGTTTGGCTGGGGCGCGCTGTCACCGATGAGAAAGACGCTGATCTGATGCCCGATCTGGACGGCGTCACCAACATCCTCAACGGTGGGGTCGATGTGTCGAACATGGACGGAGCCGACGATGGCTGGATCGACCTTGACCATGCAGTCTTTGTCGATTGCCGAGACACAGCCCTGCGTGTACGGGTATCTAAAGACATGGCCGCCACTACCGGCAAAATGTTCCTCAACGTCTATTTTGACGGCAACCGTAGCGGCACATGGGGCGAGCGCAAAGAGTGCCCGTGCGATCCCACCGCGGGTGATAGCGCCGCCGCCAATGACATGGCCCACGAGTGGATCGTCCAAAACTTTGTCATCGACACCAGCATCATCGCTGGCTCGGCGGATCTGGTGGTGCCGACGATGCGGGTAATGAACGAAAAACCGGACGCCCCGGCCTGGGTGCGCTTCATGCTCAGCGAACAGCCGGTGACGGAACTGGCCCCCTTCCAACATGATGGCCGTGGCCCCGATGTTCCCAAATTCTTTGAACTGGGCGAAACCGAGGATTATCTCTTCAAGGGCCGCCAACAGGGCGAAGTCGGCGCAATCCAGATGAAGAAAGACTTTGCCCTGATCTCGCCTGCACCGTTGGCGTTGGGTAGCCGGGTTTCGTATACGGTGATGCTCAAACACGACGGCGGCAGCGCCCCCGCCCATGTACGCATGGAAGATATGCTGCCCGCCCAGGTGCATCTCCTGCGCGGACCTTTCGTCTTTGAAGCCACGCCCCATGCCAGCCCGCTGACAGCGCTCTTTGATGCTGGCGCTGGCCCCAGCGGCACGGTGCGCTGGGATGGTCACCTTTCACCAGGGGCAAGCGTGCGCGTTGAAATGCTTGTGGAGATTCGCCACTGCCCGCCCCAAGATCGACCTGAGATTCGCAACGTGGCCCGCGCCCAGCGTGATGGGGGACCGACAGTCGAGGCCGCCGTGGCCTTCGCGCTGCAATGCGAGCGCCCCACTCAAGCACCGGCCATTCAACTGCACAAGCGTTGGGTTGGGACAACGCCATCGGCTGATCCCCAGCCGCAGCCCACCCCCGGCGACAATGCTGAACATGCCCTGATTGCCGGCCATCAAGGTCTCTATGAATTGGAACTCAACAGCAGCGGCGACATCTCCCGCACGGTGGTGATCAGCGATCTGCTGCCCGCGGGGCTGGTTGGCTTCCAGGTCAACGCCAGCGCCGGTGTGATCCAGCTTTCGGACGACGGCAGCCTGGTTAAATGGGAAGCCGTTGTTGGCCCCCACAACCGCCCGCTGCGTGCGCGTATCTTTGTAAAACCGACGGAAAAGATGCGCTGTGACACACGCTTCTCCAACATTGCCTTCTGGCAGGTCAGCGACCGCAGCGGTGCAGTCTTTGGCGGCCAGAGCAACCCAGTGCATGTGCGGCTGATCTGCCGGGATTTGGGTGATGCGCCCGATAGCACCAATCATTTTGGCGTGCCTATGACAGCTTATCCCGACGGCACGGTGGCAAAGTTCCCCACGGTCTTTACCGTGGCTGCCCCCGAACGCGGACCGATGCACATGGTGGCTCGCCCCATGCACTTGGGCCGCGGTGTGACGGAAGAGATGGAAGCGGATCTGGGTCCCGATGTGGATCCCAGCAACAACCTTATGCCACGCGCCAATGTGGCCGACCGCGACGAGCGCGATGATGGCCTGATCTGGGAGAAATTCAAACTGGACCATTGCCAGATCGTGCGCTTCCCGGTCTTGGTGAGCCTGGATGCAGCCATGCTGGCTTCGGTTCCCGCCGGCCAGAAAGCGTTGGGCTATATCAATGTCTGGCTAGATAGCAACCGTGACGGCGATCGGGCCGATGTGTTGGAATGCCCCAATGCTGCCGGTCAGGTGAGCCGTGCGCTGGAGCATATTGTCATCGACCATGTAATCGATGCCACGGCACTAGGGCCAGGGCTGCACACGGTGATGCTCTCCACCAACCTGCCTGTCCATTGGGACCCGCAACAGATCAAACGGCCCGCTTGGTTGCGCGTCACGCTGAGCGAACAGCCCGCCAACAAGCCGTTTGCCTTGGGCACGTTGCAATATGGCGATGGCCGCGGCCACGACCGCCCCTTCCAGTTTGGCGAAACCGAAGACTATCTGATCCGGCCTATTCAAACCAATCAGACGGAACCGCACGAGGGTGCTGATCCTGTCGTCTTCAAGCGCGGCAATCTGACTTCCCGCTATGATCCTGTCACCGGTGCCTCGGTTTGGGTGGCACAGTGGGCGGTGGACTTCCGCAACAATGGCTATGCCACGGCCAATAACACCGTACTCTTCGACCGACTCGACGGTCCGCAAACGCTGGAAAGCTACGCCACCATGCCCGTGTCGCCCACGGTCAGCGGCAATAGCCTGAGCTATGCGTTGGGGACGTTGGCTCCGTCGCAACAAGGCTTTGTCAACCTGCGCTCGACGCTGCCCATCAACACCCCGCCCGGCACGGTGATCACCAACACGGTGACCATCACTGCCCCCAACGACACCAATCCGTTGAACAACACGGTTGTTGTAACGCTGACCGTGCCGCTGCTGCCGCCAGTCATCACCTATCCCACACCGGGGACCGTGTGTACCGGGACGCTCACCGTGACGGGGTACAGCCAGCCCGGGACAAGCGTGGAGGTCTATATTGACAGCGCCCTGGCCGCAACCGTGACCCCGGACAGCGCAGGCAACTGGAATTACAGCACCGTGCTGGCCGATGGCACCTATAACATTCACGCCGTAGCTCGCTATGGCAGCCAGAGCAGCGTCCCCTCGCCCACGGTGCAAGTAATCGTAGATAGCAGCCTCTTCTATAACCCGCTGAGCCTGCGCTTCACAGATTCCAGCGGCCATGTCACCATCCCGCGGGATAGCAGCGGGCGCACCGACGCCACGGGCTGGAGCATCTTCCTGCGCCGCGGCACGCTCTACACCGTCAGCGTGACGATCTGCTGTGATGATCCCAATGCTGTGGTCACCCTGGAACTAGGTTCGTTTGCCACCGTCACCCTGACCGACCCGGACAGTGACGGCACATACACAGCCAGTTTCACTACGCCCAGCACTGGCCCCATCCAGGGGACGATTCGCATCTGTGTGGTCTGCGAGCTGATCAAGCGCTGTTCTGATGGCGAACTAACCATCGACCCCGAAGGCACGGTCTTTAATGTGCTGACGGGCAATCCAGTGGCGGCAGCCAATGTGGCCTGTTTGCAAGCGCAGAGCAGCGGCGGCAATGGTGAAACCGTCTTCAACCTCTGGCCTGCCAGTGATTTCAAACAGATCAACCCGCAGACCACAGGCAGCGACGGCTACTTTAGCTTCTTCACCCCGCCGGGAACCTATCGCTTGCAGATCAGCGCCGCCGGTTACCAGAAGTATATGAGCCGTGACCTGACCGTGGTGGCCGAACCGGTCCACTTCGACCCGCCGCTGACGCCCATCATTGAGCAGGTGGCTGATTACACTGTGATGGTGGGGCCAGATGGCTTCGTGCCGCAGGTGTTGTCTGTGTTGCCGGGTTCGGTGATCGCCTGGGTGAACCAAGACAGTGTGGTCCATGCCACGGTGAGCCTGACGCCGACGGTCTTGTTCGAGATGAGCGCCGCCAGCCTAGGCAGCAGCGATGGCTGGGACAGTGGTCTGCTCAGCGGTGGGGACAGCTACAAACGCCAGCTTGCCACACTGGGTAGCTATACCTATTACGACAGCGAGAATCCTACTGCCACCGGGACCATTCTGGTTGTGGAAAAGCTCAAAGACCCTGAGGAGCCGACCGCCGACCGCCATCTCTATCTGCCCACCGTGACTCGGTAATAGGAGATGAGTAACGATACAGGTCTAGGGTGCGACGCCCTCGTCCCACAAGCGTTTCACACCCGTTCTACTCCTGGCGAGTGCGTCGCACCTAAATAGGTCCGAAGATGAATCCAATCAAAATGGCCCAGCATATGCTGGGCCATTTTGATTGGAAAAAGAACCGAGAAGTCGAACTTTTCCAAAAAGTTCGACTTCTGATATGCGTCAATTCTAAAGTGAAATCGGCTCGAAAAAGCGACGCTCACATTACAGCGTTTTGCAGCCAGACCGCATAGCTTTCTGGCTCGGTGGGTTGGGCCACACGCTCTGCCACTTGATAGCTGCTTTTGAGCGCGCTGGCAAGTTCGTGCACTTTGACAGGTTTGTCCAAATAATCGTTCATGCCTGCGTCCAGACATTTTTCGCGGTCACCTTGCATGGCGTTGGCGGTGAGGGCGATGACGTAGGGCTGTTGCGCCGTGGCCCATTCCTGGCGGATAGAGGCAGTGGCTTCCATGCCGTCCATTTCGGGCATCTGCACATCCATCAAAATCACATCATATTGTTGACGGCGCAGGCTCTCCAGCACTTCCAAGCCATTGGCCGCCACATCGGCCCGATAGCCTAGCCGTTTGAGCATGTGCAATGCGACCTTTTGGTTGACTAGGTTGTCTTCGGCCAACAAGATCCGGCGCGGTAACTCCTGGGCCATTTCGCCATCCAAGCGGATGGGCTGATCTTCCTTAACCGGAATCGTCGTATGGTGGGCAAAGATAGTCTGGAGATGTTGGTGCAATTTGGTCTGTTTCACAGGTTTGCTCAGGCAAATCGTGAAGTGCTCATCCAACATCTGGCGATCCTCTTCGCGGCGACCCACAGAGGTAAACATGATCAAAGGCAATGATTGGGTCTGCGGTAATTGATGAATTCGGGTTGCCAGCATGACGCCATCCATTTCGGGCATTTGCATATCTAAAATGGCAATATCCACATGATGTCCTTCGCTCAACCAATCTAGCGCTTCCTGACCGGAGGCAAACGCGTTGGGCACCATGCCCCAGTTCTGGGTTTGATAGACCAGAATCCGTCGATTGGTCGCGTTGTCATCCACCACCAGCACCTGTTTGCCATCCAAACTGGGCAGAGGGCCGTGGAAGCGCAAATGTTTGGCTTCGGGGGCCGCTTTGGCACTAATCGTAAAGAAGAAAGTAGAACCAGTGCCGAACTCGCTCTCCACCCACATCTGGCCGCCCATCAATTCGCACAGCCGTTTACTAATGGCAAGGCCCAGTCCCGTTCCGCCATATTTGCGCGTAGTAGATGCGTCTACTTGGCTGAACGAAAGGAAAAGGCGATCCATGCGTTCTTGGGGGATGCCGATGCCCGTGTCCTGTACGGCAAACTGGATCTGATGTTCGTCGCCTATGGGCTGCGACTGCACCAACACTACGACCTCGCCGTTTTCAGTGAATTTAATAGCATTGCCGATTAAGTTCACCAAAATCTGGCGCAGTCGGGTCACATCCCCGATGATAAATTGTGGCGTTTGGGGATCAAAGCGATAGGTGATTTCTAGATGTTTATCGGCAGCCTCGCTGGAAAAAAGGCCGAGAGCTTCTTCAATACAGACGCGCACATCCAACGGCTGATAGTCTAGATCTAACTTGTCCGACTCGATTTTAGAGAAGTCAAGAATATCGTTAATCAGATCGAGCAGAGCATCGCCGCCAGTGCGGATGGTTTCCACAAAGTCGCGCTGCTCCGCCGTGAGATCTGTGTCTAACAAGAGGCTGGTCATGCCGATGACCGCGTTCATGGGCGTGCGGATTTCATGGCTCATATTGGCGAGAAAGGCACTTTTGGCGCGTGTAGCACTTTCGGCCACCAACTTGGCCTCTTTCAACTCCTGTTCGGCCTGTTTGCGCTCAGTGATCACTGTCAGCGTGAGCAACAATTGCAGAGGCTGACCCTGATCGTTTTGGGCTAAAATCGTTTCTCGGCTCTGCACCCATTCCCACGCTTGGCTTTTGCTCAAAAGACGATATTCAATAGATTCTTTGGATTCGCCCTCACGCAGCAAGTGCCGCCAATGCTCTTTAATACGCGCTTGATCGTCGGGGTGCACAGCATCAAAAAAGAAATGCTTGAGTTCGCTGGGGGTGTAGCCGCAGAAGTATTCGTGATTGGCGAAAATCAGCTCATCGCGGTTGACGTCCATTAGATAGATGGTGTCGGGGGAGCCAAGCAGCAGGGAGCGGAAGCGTTCTTCACTTTCGCGCAACGCTTGTTCCGCCCGTTTGCGGTCGCTGATATTGCGGATCATCGCCAACACTTCGTCGGGTCCACTGGTGACAATACGCGCTTCGTAATGGCGGATCTGGTCGCCAACGCTCAGTGGATATTCCAACGTTTGGATCTTGCTTACCTCGAGCGCACGGCGCACACACCCCATAAATTCCTGGGCCAGCTCGGCGGGCATGGCATCATAAACGGATTTACCTAAAAAAGCCTCTGGTGAGATGAGTAGATCATAGTCGGCGGCGGCACGGCAACTGAGATAGATGCCGTCTCGGCTGATACAAAAAAGCAGATCAGGGATAGCATCCAATAGCGCCGCATTTTCCACATGGCGTCCTTGGGTAGCGATCTCTGCGGATAACTCGATGGGGGGGGCCTGTGATGGCACACGCGGGGCGAGATATTTTACCCGTGCGCAGTCTCGATGATGGGGAGACGATGTGCGTTTGGAACGCTTTCTAAACATAAATACCTCTGGTTGCTGGCTGGGGGCAAATCGACTGCGGGTTCCTGAAAAACGCTCCACTGTTGTTGGATAAAAGGGCAGAATGAGCCAGGAGCTGATGGATAATAAACTCCCTACTCATTCTGCATATAACATCGGATTACAATATATCAACACAGCCTATGGTGTGGCTACCGTCAACCATCCTAGCGGTTTACCAAAGGCAAATAAACACTTTGTTTTGCCTGCGGTGGTGTGCGGCGAGGAACATCCTCGACCCAGTCTAATAGTTCTGTCTCCGATTCTAACCGCAAGTTTTCAATAACATAGCTGCTGCTCCAGGTGTAGCCGCTGCTCCAGGTGTAGCCACTGCTCCAGGTGTAGCCACTGCTCCAGGTGTAGCCACTGCTCCAGGTGTAACCACTGCTCCAGGTGTAGCTGCCACTCCAGGCGTAGCCACTGCCTGTGGGTTCGCCATTCTGGTTGACCAAATAATAGAGGCCGCTATTGGCATCCCACCGAGAGGGGCCACCGTAATGTTGGGTTCCCTTGAGATCGGCGTTAATATCCATTCCACGATTGGCGCTGCCTTCAAAACCGCCATAGACGGCATCATAGGCATCGACACGCCCTGCGCCCTGTTGCCAGATGCTAAAGCGCAGATTGCCGTTTGTATCCAAGGCTGTTTTGGCCGAAGCCAGCAGCCGATATTTGACCTGATCCGGGGTTAGCGTTGGGTTGTCGGCCAAGATCAGCGCCGCCACCCCCGCCACCACCGGCGTACTCATAGAGGTTCCACTAATCTTGTAATAGTCGATGCCAAGTTTAGAGGAGGGATAGCTCTTGGCGAGATAGCTGTCGTGCGACATGACGCCGATAATGTGCGCGCCGGGGGCCAGCAAATCCGGTTTGACAAAACCATCGTGGGTGGGGCCGGTGGCCGAAAAGGGCGGCAGATAATCGTCGCTCCAATCCGTGGGGGTGTGGTTATCGGTAATCGCCCCCACGGTGATGACATACGGATTGTTGCCCGGCACGCCAACGGTCATCGCACCCGGGCCTGTGTTGCCTGCGGCCACCACAACCACCAACCCTGCCTGCCAAGCGCGCATCGTGGCCTGGTTGAGGGGATCTTGCCGATCGGGTGAATGAACGGGGGCATTGAGTGATAGGTTGATCACACGGATGTTGTACAGGTCTTTGTTCTGGATGACCCATTCGATTCCCCGAATGACCGAGGCATAGCTCCCCCGCCCCCATTGATCCAAGACCTGCACAGGGATAATCGTGGCATCGGGCGCAATTCCATAATAGTTGCCTGGGCTACCCGATTGGCTATTTTTGAGAATGGAGGAGACGACTGTGCCGTGACCATGTTGATCGTTGATACGGTTTTTATTGTTGAATGCCGACCAGCCACCCTTGAGTAGACCTTTTTGGCCTTTCGACCCTGTGCGTAGTTCGTTGTACTCTTTGATGCCTGTGTCCAACACGGCAATACCAATCCCGGTTCCTGTGTTGCCGCGTGCCCATACTGCGGGGACATTGGCCGCTTGATAAAGGAGACTGACATCGGCAGTGACCGAGCCATTGAGTTCGGCAATCTTGATGCCCACACAGTCCACTTCTGCACGCGCCGAGTTTCGTTGTGCTGCCGCCAGAAAGCGCACTGCCACGTTGCCCAGATCTTCCGGTGTATCGATGTAATCGCCAATTTCAACGGCAATTTGTTGTTTCCCACTCAGCAAGGAAGCGCTCTCTAGGGGTAAAATATGCCAAAGATTAACCGATTTTTGATAGACTTGAACCTGTACATCAGTCAACTGCTTTGCCTCGAAGTTGAGGAGAAGCTGTATGCTGCTGGGAAGCTGGTTAGGGTTAAATTGGGGTATAAATTTATATTCCTGATAGAAAAGCGGGTTAATCGTGCCTGTGCCCAGTGTATTCAATCCATCGCTCTGGTTATCGCAGACCGAGACGGCATTGAGCGAGAAGATGGGCGCAGGTGTTTCTGTGCCTGCGCTGGGGGGGAATGTGATACTGCCGCCACTATTATTGGATTGTACGGGCGTATCGGCCCAGACTGCCGTTACTGCGTCCGAGCGACGTAGTCGGGCAATTTGGGTTGTATTCAAGCGGGCGCTGACGCCCCCAATCAGATCCAAATTATAGAGGATGGTTCCCCCAACGGCGGCAACGGCAGCGCGGACCCCATCGGCATCTGGCCCCTGCACAATGATCTCCTGATAGGGCAGCATCTTGGCCTGGGTGACTGACCCTGTGCAGAGAAGTGCAGTAAAAATCGCAAGATACAGAATACGCAACAGTTGGTGTCGAGAGAATAACCAGATGAACATGGGTGGCTCCTTAGAATGCTCGATTCAGACTCGAACAATCTTATATCGCCAGAGGAAAGAAACGATTTCCCCTGGCGATTGGCAATTATCGATTGATCAAAGGTACAAAAATTCTGCTGTTGCCAAACTCTACATCAATGGGCGCAGGGGCTGTGGTGTATTCGTCAGGCGGCGCATTAAAGATGATATTGCTCTGTAGAGTGGCTACAGTGCCGTCATCATTCACCCAAGATGAATTTGCCAGCGTCGAATTATTAATATCGACACCACCGGACCAAATGGCCTTACCACCGGACCAAATAGCCTTACCGCCAGACCAGATCGCTTTGCCGCCAGACCAGATCGCCTTGCCGCCAGACCAGATGGCCTTGCCACCCGACCAAACAGCAATTCCTTCTCCCCATGTACGTTGGCTCCCAGACCAGATCGCTTTACCGCCCGACCAAATCGCTTTGCCGCCCGACCAGATCGCTTTGCCGCCCGACCAAATCGCTTTGCCGCCCGACCAAATCGCTTTGCCGCCCGACCAAATCGCTTTGCCAGCCGGCTGCGAAAGCCCACCCGCCCACTGAATCCCTGTATTAGCCGAAAAGGCTCCACTCTCCCAGGTTACACCGCTTTCGGCCAACCTCTGCCAGATCAATCCAGCTCATATCGCTGGTACGCACAGCGCCCAGGCCAAAGCGTGTCCCATCGGCCGCCTCTGCATAATAAAGATAGATGCTGCCATCATCGCTGCGTACCCGCTGAATGCCGCCTTGATAGTGATAGGAGAGTTCTATATCATCCTCCCAACCGTGGGCCAGATCCGCTCGGATATCCATACCCTGGTTGGCGCGGTCTTCGGCGGGAAATTCGCCAAAGACGGCGGTGGGTGCCCAAATCCGTCCCATCCCTTGTTGCAGCAGGTTATAAACCGGATACTCCTCACCAGTCAGGGCGGGGCGCGCCGAGTAGGCTAGCCGGAACTTTACTTGATCGGGGGTCAGGGTGGGGTTTGCTTCCAACATCAACGCCACCACGCCAGAAGTAACCGCGGTCGCCATGCTGGTTCCATTCATGCGGAAGAGGCTGGGCGTAGCCACATAATCTGGGTGCTGTTTGGCCAACGTGGCCGAACTGTGCATAAACGAGACAATCTGGGCGCCGGGAGCCAGCACATCAGGCTTGACAAATCCATCCATGGTCGGCCCGGTGGAAGACCATTGAGGCAGTGTATCCCCTTCCCAGAAGCCTGGCGTACGGGCACTGTCCAGCGCGCCCACCGTGATCACATACGGGTCGTTGCCTGGAACTGTAATCGTCTCGGATTTCGACCCTTCGTTGCCAGCCGCCACCACCACGCTGATCCCACTCGCCCAAGCCCTCTCCACCGCTCGGTTCATCGGATCCACAAAATAGGGGACCACGGCCAGGGCACTGAT
Organism: uncultured Chloroflexia bacterium; assembly: GCA_963721725.1. Classification (GTDB taxonomy): domain Bacteria; phylum Chloroflexota; class Anaerolineae; order Caldilineales; family Caldilineaceae; genus RI-153. The sequence continues at coordinate 34,314 of CAVRLX010000033.1, read as the reverse complement.
ACTTAAATTCAAAACACGAATCCTAAATTGCTCCTTATTTTTAACCACATATTGAATCCCTTTGATGGTGTCAGCATAGCTGCCCATCCCTCTGTGGTCTAATGTGCGCACACTCAGGATCTGGGCTTGGGGGGCAATGCCCATCATCACCCCAGATGTCGCGTCTATAAAGTGGCTCCAAATCGTGCCGGCCACATGGGTTCCATGTCCATGTCCATCTTTGCTGTTGCTAGCGTCCTGGAAACAATGATCGGCGAACTGAACACCCCCTAAGTCGCACTGTGTGTTGACAAAATCGGCCTGTCCCACAAAGAGTCGGCTTACTTGGTTGCCTAAAATTCCTCTCACCTCTTCATTAAAATAGACACCTGTATCCAGTACAGCCACCGTGATCCCCTCACCTGTAATCGGCTTGCGGCTACTGTCTGTGGGTTGGTGCAGTTGATCTGCGCCCACATCTATCACAGAGGGGTTGACTAACTTCCACTTGTGTTTGTTCGATGTTGCTATCACGTCAGGCGAGCCATCCCAAAGGTCAGGTAGCCGGGAAAAAAGATTGAAGGTATTGGATGTATCGGCGATCAGTGTGGTCTGGCGTGGATTCTTCAAAAACACCGGTCTGTGTTTGGGTGAAGTACGCAGGTCAAATTTGGAAAGCTCTACGCCTGCCTGGGATAGCACTGCATAGTTGGCCTGAAGGTCAGTCAGATGAACCTGCCCATTCATATCAACGTCCGGTGATAAAGAGAGATCCCCGCTAGTGGTATAGCTCCAGGATGCCTGCCCACTGATTGTCGAAACCGCATAAAGTTTCTGCTGTTTGGCCGCCACATAAACCTGACTGCCATCTGGCGAAAGCACAGGTGAGGTATAGAAAGTGGAGAGTGCCGGGGTAAAGCTGAAACGTACAGAACCATCTGTGTTCAGCGCGTGGAGTCTGCCCAGCTCTTCCACCACGTAAAGCGTGCCATCCGCTCCCAAAACCGGCGGGGCTGTAAGTTTGCTCAGCGTACTAAACTGATATTTCAGCGCGCCAGTCGCATGAAGGGCGTAGACCCACTGGGTTTCGCCAGCCACATAAATCGTGCCATCTGCCCCAACCAGGGGAGAAAATTTGAAAGGAAGGCCCAGCAACAGCGTACCCAGATTTCTGGTCTGACCAGTCGGGGTGACAGCCACCAGGGTTCCCGCCAGTGTCAACACATAGAGTGTGCCGTTGCTGCCCAGTGCCGGCGTGGCAACCACCTGCCCCAGATTGAGCAACGTGTGAATAGATTTTTGCCAGCGTAGCGCCCCAGTGCTTTTGACCAAAGCATAGACATTGCCATTTTCATCGGTGGCATACACGGTATCGCGGGCGTTGTCCACCACGACCCCATTGTTAAACTTGCCACCACTTGTAAAAGACCAGCGCAGCGTGCCGTCGGACGAAATGGCGTGAACTTGTTTGGCTTCTCCCGCCACAAAGATGGTGCCTTCGTTATCTAGCACGGGGGCCGTCAAAAAGTTGCCACCGGCTAGGGTGCGTCGGCTAATCTCTTTGCCACTACCATTCAAAATCAGAGCCAGCCCTGAATCCGCAATAGTAAAGATGTTGCCGTTGGGCAGTGCCACCGGGGGAGCGACCACATTGCTGCTGACCTGATAGGTGCCCGCATAAACGTGTCGATCTGTGACCCAGCCATCAACCGGCGCATCGGCAGGGCTAATATCCTTGTTGGCGATAACCGAGCGCAGACCTGGTTGTTGAGCCAGCCGTTGTAGTTGAGAGGCCGAGAGCGTCGTCACAACGCTTTCGATCAACCAGAGATCGTCGCTGATCTGCCCGCCCACAGCACGCACAGCACGCCGTGCAAATCCGCTGCTTTGTGCGCTGACAATTACGGACTGGTCTCCGCTGGATTGGAGCAGACTTGGTTCAATATAGAGGCTCGCGGAGGGGACAGGCGCAAAGCTGAACGGCGGAATGAGAAGAATGAGGGCAAGCGTACAAGAGACCAGATTGACAATGGCTTTCTTGAAAGGGTAATAGATGCGTTGCGCAATCATACGCGGGGCCTCCCAGGAGAGATCGGGACAATAAGATGACAGTTGCAAACGGTGATGACAAGTATATAAGGCGCTTTAGGACTAACGTACTACGCAATTAACGGTATTATTGTAAGGTCTTACTTGTCGTAAGTATCCGGGAAAAAAGTACTATTCAAGAGTAAGAACGGCAGGAAACCCCGGATTCTTTCAAAACTCGATCCACGCGTGCCAAATCAAGCTTTGCACCCAAACGGCGGAAAATTATACGCGCCCGCCGTAGCGAGGAGCGGGCTTCGATAATGTTATTGTCAGCCAGATAGACTTCACCAGCCTGGGCGAACAGTCGCCCATGTTCCAGTTCGTCGGTGGCCGTGGCAAAGGCCGTCCAGCCATATTGGATGGCACGCTGGGCGGCTTCAACATTTTTCTGATGTAAATAACAGAGCGACGCCGTGCGCCACCCTGCCGATTCTGCACGCGGATTGCCCATTTCGTGGGCCAGGGCAATGGATTTTTGGGCAACGCTCTCGGCTTTGTGCAGCTCCCCACGGTGCAGCCAGAGTTCAGCCAGGAAGCGCTCAATTTCGGCGCGCATCTCCTGAGAATTCAACGACTCTATTGCTGGAATAGCCTGGCCGATCATTTCGGCGGCTGCGCTCAATTCGCGGCGATGTAGATGCACCTGAATTAGTCCTAACCGTGCCGTGGTCGAATGAAAGAGCATTTTTAGCGGCTCGGCCATCCTCAACCCCTCGGTATAATGATGAGCGCTTTCATCCAGATTTCCCTGATCCAGCGCCAATTGGCCCAGATTGTTATGGACAATGCTTACGCCCTCGGCATCGCCCATCTCTTGGCGCTGGCGCAGGCTATCCTGAAAATAGCGTTTTGCCTTCTCCCATTCCCCCGCCGAGATGGAAAGAATACCCAGATTGCTCAGACTTGTGGCAACGCCCCAGGTGTAGCCCATGGCCTCGCGTACCTGCATGGCGCTGGTGGTGTGCTGCATCGCAATTTCCCACTCGCCCAGCCGGTGATAGATGCCGCCCAGCAGATTTTCGGCGGTGGCCTGCTCGCTTAACCCTTCGGCAGCCTTGGCATGATGCAGACTTGCCAGACAGTTGATCTTGGCGTCTTCCAGATCACCCTGGATGAACGATGCCCAAGCCACACCATGCAACCCACACGCCCGTTCCAAATCGGCCACTTCGCCACTTTCGTTTTGCAGCAGTGAGAGAGCGAGCGCAAACGCTTGACGGGCATCTTCCGTCTCGCCGCGCAATTGCAAGGTCTGCCCAATGCGCCGATGCAGGCTGGCCTGATAGATCGCTGATAGACTCTCGCGTTCCAGAGCAGTATTCAGAATTTCCAATGCCTCGGGATATTTGCCAATAAACCGATAAATATCCCCTAGGCCGATCGTAATCCGCCAACGGAGCGTGGCACCGGTTGTGGGCGTTTCAGCGGCCAGCCGATTGGCTTCCAGCCGATAGCCCAGTGCCTCTTGATTGGCATAGCGGCTGGCGGCACGTTCCCCAGCCAAGACAAGATAGAAAATCGCTTTATCGTGCTGATGCGCCGCGGAAAAGTGATGGGCCAGCACTTCGGCGTGATCTTCTGGCGAGGCTTGCCACAGATCTTCCAACACCAGTGCAATCTCCCGATGAAATGCCTGCCGTTGCACCTTTAACATCGCTTCGTAGACCACCGTCTCGGTGAGCGTATGGCGAAACTGCCACTGTTCTGTCTCGCTGTTGTAATGCAGCAGCTCGCGGTCGGCCAACTGTTGAAAAGTGCTATACATATTGGCTGACTCTGAGAGCTTTTCCATAAAAAGTACATGAAAGGGTCGCCCAAAAACCGCGGCATATTGCAGCACACGGCGCACTTTGGAGGGCAGCGTGTCGATCCGCGAGCGGATCAGCGTGCTAATGGTGGCGGGCAGAGGCAGCGCTTCTGCTTCGCCAACGGGCGGGAGATCCACGGCTAGGGGTGGCAATGTATTTTGTTCCAGCCAAGTGCGCGCGAACTCTTCAATAAAATAGGGATTGCCGTCACTGCGCGTCAGAATCGTCTGGCGCAACTCTTCGTCCATGGCCGCACCGTTGAGCAGTTCGGAGAGCAAAATAGCACTTTCAATGCGATTGAGCGGCTTCAACTGTAAGGTGAGGTGATAGACGGGGTTCAGATCACGCATGGTTTGCAACTGCGCCAGCGCCGGGTTTTCCTCATCATGGCGGCGCGCACAGATCAACAGCACCGGACTGGAGGTGATTAGCGGCGCTAAAAAGAGCAAGAGATCGGCGGACATCGGATCGATCCAGTGCAGATCGTCCAACATGAGGACCAACGGCTGTTCGGAGACTAATGTCTTCAAAATCGTGCGCAGCGAGACAAAGATCTGTTGGCGCAACGCGTTGGGTTCCAGGCTGCTCAGGCGTTGATGTTCATCGGCTGTGGGGGCCAGCCCACAGAGGATCTCTACAAAAGGTTGCAACCGATGAATCGACGCCGGCCAGCGCTGAAAATTTTGGCTAATTTTGAAACGCTTTTCCACTGGGCCATCAGTGCTGTAGAAATCGAAAAGGGTCTCGAAGAGATTGGAAAAGAGGGAAAATGGCGCTCCCATCTTTTGGGCCGAACATGTACCCATCCAGACCTGCGTTCCCGGCGGCGCTTGCAGCGCAAATTCCTGCATCAACCGACTTTTGCCGATGCCCGCTTCGCCCGCCAACCAGATTGCGCCTCCTTCGTTGCTGGGTAGGTTTTGCAACATTTGGAACATGGAGATAAGCGCAGGCTGGCGACCAATCAGGTTCGATGCGTGACCAGGAATGCCGCGGCTGCGTCCGGGGCGCTCGCGTACGCTTTTAACAGCAAAAAGGCGGGTCTGGCCCGGCACCGCTTCATAAACAAAGCGATGTTCGCTGCGCTCTTGGATGGCTTGGCTCACCCAAACCTGCGCTGCATGGCTTTGCATTGCCAGCAGTTTGGATTCCTCCACTGCCTTGCCCGTAGCGCGCAAGTCATCCAACTGCTCTTGATTTTCCCAAGTTGCAATCACTGTTCCTGCGCTGACGGCTATATGCCAGGTCGTCCCTCTCGGCAAGTGTATCTCTTGTGCAGCTTGGGCAATGCGCCACGCTGCCTGCACTGCCCGCACAGGATCATCTTCGTGGGTGATGGGCACACCAAAGAGCAGATTCGCGCCATGCGGCTGGGCCACGTAGACCCCTTCCAGAGATTGAGCCACACTTGCCGCCTGTTGTAATAATCTGCTGCTTGCCTCGAAGATCTCTTCTTCGTCGGTTGTACCGCCTGTATTGATCTGAAGCCAGAGGCTGGCGATCTCATGGCGACTGCTATTCAAAACCGAAGCCGGAATAGACAAGTGGTTGGCTTTGGCCGTCACGGGCAGCGTTTGGGCAATTTCGTCAAGCAGGTGGGTTGCCCGTTGCAAATCATACTGGGCATTCAGGCGCTGAAACCGGTGTGCACGCGCCATTCGCTCTTTCAGTAGCCTCGACCAGTAAACGCGTCTGTTGCCCAGGATTGACGATCCTGGCTTGCATTCGATAGAGGTGGGCCAGCTCCAACAACGCCAACCCCTCTTGATACGGGTCTTCGCGCTGCGTGCTTAGGTCCAGTGCTTGGCGCAAGAAGTTCTCGGCCTGAAGATACTCGCCTGTGGATCGGTAGATCATGCCCAGGGCGCGATAAGCATCGACCTCTTCTTCGGCCAGCCCCGACGACTCGGACATTTTAAGCGCCTGACTTGCCAGTTCCAGCGCGGCATAAATGGCGTTGGCGCGCAGGTGCAATTGCACTTGTAACAAGAGCAATTGCACCAAGTGATCATCGCCCAAGGCATCGGCCATCTCTTGGGCCATACGCACATGCACCTTGGCCTCTTCGATTTTGGCTTCGAGAAAGGCAATATGCCCCAGCCAAATGTGGCAGCAGCCAATGGCGGTGTTATCCCCGATCTGTTGGCTAATTGTCAGACTGGTTTCGTAATCGTGGCGAGCCTGGGCATGGTCGCCCATTGCCATGTGCAGCAGACCCAGATTGTGCAGATTCACCGCCCGCTCGGCCACAAAGCCATTTTCCTGGCGAATGCGCTCGGCCTGTTCATAACAGGTCACGGCTTCGGGCCACATGCCCTGTACATAGTAGAGGATGCCTAGATTCGCATAGGCAACGGCTGTGCCCCAGGAGTAACTCAGCGTTTGATAGAGGCGCAGGCTATTCTGCACAAAAGGCGTGGCCTCGGCGGGTGTGCCTTGTTGATAGAACGTGCCGCCCAGTGTGTTGTAGAGGCTTGCCAGCAGCGAAGGCGCTGCGCTCTCTTGCTGTTCCAACTCGCGCACCACTTGTGTCGCCAACTGGGCGGCATCGTCCAGGCGTCCCTGACGAAAATAGAGCCACGCCACCCGATCCGCCAACGTATAACCCAGTTCCGGCAGGGTCGTATTGCCAATCTCAGTCCAGAAGTCCTGGGCCTCTTCCAGATAGGACGCGGCCTCAGTCAATGCGCCTTCACGCTGACGCACATCGGCCAGTTCTGTCAGCACGCTGATCAGGTGAATGGTGTAGGCATGGCTCCGTTCGCGCTGACGCAACCGCCGGATGGTCTCTTCCAGCACCTGGGCCGCTTCGCCAAATTCGCCAGTTAGCTTCAGCGTCTGCCCCAGTCCAATGCCAATGCGGCTATGATCGTCTAGCGAAATTACGGGTTGCTCCTGCACCAGTGCCAGGGCGCGGCTATAGTGATAGATGGCGTTTTCATAGGCGCCGCGGCGATGGGCGCTCTGGGCGGCTTTGACCAAAAAAGGCAGCGCCCGCTGTGGTTCATGGCTTTCGGCATAATGATAGCCCAACATCTCAATGCGCTTTTCGCCACTAAACAGATTGCCTGCCTCAATCACATGGGCTACTTCTGCGTGGATCTGGCGGCGATCGCGCTTGAGCAACGTGCTGTAGACAGCTTCTTGGATCAGCGCATGGCGAAAGGCAAAGCCCGATTCGCTGTCAAAAGATTCGTCCACCAAAAAGAGCCGATCTTTTAGCTCGTTGAGGTAGCTGGCGGTCAGGGCTACATCAATGGTCATGAGAAGGTTGAGCAGGCTCAGTGGGAAGGATCGCCCCAGCACGGCCGCACGCTGCAAGATCTGGCGAGACTCTTCCCCCAGGGCATCAAAGCGAGTCAGGATCAAACTTTTGAGCGTGCCGGGAATCTCATCAAAATAGTGCTCGGCCTTTGGCACTATTTTGTACTGCTCGCCTTGCTGAATAATGGCTTGCTGGTCAATCAACATCCGCACAATTTCTTCAATATAGAACGGGATACCCTCGGCCCGGTGTGCGATCCGTTGTTTCAGCCCCGTATGAATGCTGCTTGGCTGCCTAAGCAGTTGATCCAGCAAGGTGGTGGCTTCGGCCAATGAAAGCCGCCGCAGTTGAATATCGGTGACCCGGTCGGCGTTCTTTTCAATGATGCTGATCAACGGGCGCAGGCTGGTCTGCCGTTCAAAATCGCGCAGTACCATCACCAAAAGAATCGAAGCATCCCCCAACGCCTGCACCAAATACGAAAGCAACTCGCGTGAGGTAGGGTCCACCCAGTGCAGATCTTCTAATATCAGGATAATGGGGGCCAGATTCGCCTCGGCCAACAAGACTTGGCGAATGGCAACGTAGGTTTGCCGTTGCAACATGCTGGCGTCAAGCTGGCGAATATGCGCGGCAATCTCTGGGGTGGGCTGCTCCAATCCCAGCAAGTTGATCAAATAGGGCAAGACCTGCACCGGCGAAAGCCCCATTTGATGCACATAGGTCTGCACCGCCTGAAGCTGAGCATCGATACTGTCTCGCTCGGAAATGTGCAAAATGTCCGCGAATGAGGCTGGCGATTACCCAAAAGGGCGTCGAGCGGGCATAGGCCACACAACTCCCCTCATAGATATTCACCGCAGCATGGTCCAAGCGCTGGCGGAACTCGGCCACCAGACGGCTTTTGCCAAGCCCCGCTTCGCCTGTGATCAGTACAAACTGATTGTTGCGCGTTTCCAAGAGGCGTTGCCAAGCCAAGTAAAATTGGTCCAACTCTTTACTGCGCCCGATCATGGGCACTTGCATCCCCGGTAGCCCGCGCACCTTGCCAGGGATCTTGCGCAACGCCACCGGACGGTAGACCGGCACAGCATTGGGCATACCCTTCAAATTCATGGGGGGCAAAACTTCATATTTGAAAAGGGGATGGGTGCGCTGATAGGTGTCGAAGCTAACCAGGATCGTATCCGGCTCGGCGGCGGACTCCAGGCGCGAGGCCAGATTCACCGTGTCGCCAATCACCGTGTACTCCATATGCAGATCGTTGCCCAGTTTGCCTGCCACCACCAACCCGGTGTTGATGCCAATGCGGGTTTGTAACCGGAAGGCATGTTCCTTTTGCACACGATCTTGGAGCGGTTGCAGCGCGGCCTGCATATCCAATGCCGCCCGAATGGCCCGTTCTGGGTCATTTTCGTGGGCAATTGGCGTGCCAAAAAGCGCCATTAGCCCATCACCGGTAAATTTGTCTACGGTGCCTTCGTATTGGTAGATCATCTGCACAAGAAGGCGCATGGCCTCGTCAATAATCAGATAGATCTCTTCGCTGTCCAGGTGATGGGAAATAGACGTGAAATTAATAATGTCTAAAAAGATGACAGTGACTTCACGGCGTTCTCCCTGTACTTCGGCAGCCCCTGCCGCGCATCTTTTGGGCCATGGGGGGCGGGAGCTGGGCGCGGAACTGATCCAGAATGGTGCTCTGGCCTTCTGGGGAAGCGATGCGAGGCGGTGCGGGAACGATTTTAGCCGTTGCTGACGTTTGTGCAGGAGTTCCGCATTGATTACAGAAGCGGTCTTTTTCGTTAAGCTTTGTACCACAACTGCTGCAACTACGAATTTCGGGTAGCCGTGAGCCGCACTGGCTACAGAATCGGCTGCCAGCCACAACAGGATGGCTACATTGTGGGCAGAGATTGCCCATCGGCGCAGCACATTGCAGGCAGAACTCGACTCCCTCTGGGTTGGCGTAAGCACAAACTGGACAAGTTTTCATGGATATGGATACTGGCAACAATGGACTAAGAGAGTTCGCTCAAAAACGGAGGTTAAAAACCACGTTTTTACTCTTTTCGCAAGAGCGTCATCGGTCAAAGTGAATTAACTATAGAGCCAAAACATTACGATCCACCTTATGCCCGGTTGGTTTGGCGGACCTCGGCGCTATCTGCTAATATTATGAATGGGAATAAGTACAACGTACAACCGTCAGATCTACCAAACAATCCCCCGGTTTTTCGGCCAATTGCCAAGAAACCAGGGAAGAGTGTCCGTAGGCAAAGCCCAAGCAAGAGGGATGATAATGAAAGCAATGCTGTACATGAACCAAGCCAGCCAGCCCGTCTCGATCTTGGACGAGGTTAAAGTGGTGGAATACAAATCGCAGAACCATGCCGATCACAGTAACTACCGCATTTTCTACAAAACCTATGCGCTGAACGCCACCAAGACCATGGTCGATCTCCATCGAGACCGGCGCTTAGTGATCAAACTGGATGATGGTCGCTCTGGCGATACGCTGCTCCAACATTCCAGCATTGATACTGATGGTAATGCTGTTGGTGTTCTACGCGTTCTAGGCGATCTTGCGTAATCATAGCATGGGTCTGCCCAAACTCCCCGTTGACGCCTGCTCACCCAGAGCAGGCTAATCCCATAGAAAAGTGCATTGGTGATTGAACCCCAATCTGAACTAAAAGCTGTACGCAAAAAGCGATCCTATTTTTGGCCCGCGTTTGTCCTGGCTGTAGTCATCTGGCTCATGGCAAGTTGTGGCGGCGCTGTGGCCTTCGTCGGCCTAGACCCGTTTCGTCTGGCCGATCTTCAATCTAGCGGCCCGCTGTGGACGCCGCCGCCTTTACCCATCGCCGCTGCCGTGGCCGAAGAACCCGTGGCAAACGGTGAGGCAGAAGCCGCCCCGTCGCAGACAGGTCGCTTCCAACCCGGCGTACAGGTGCGCAATGTCACCAACAGCCGGGTCAACATTCGCCGCGAACCGGGCTACCTGAGCAAACCCGCCAGCGATGTCATCGCCCAGATGGAAGCTGGCGACACGGTGGAGATCACAGGCTGGCCGCGCAACGCCGATGGTCTGGTTTGGTGGCCGATCCGTTTTGGCGCTGTCGAAGGCTGGGTCGCCGAATCTACGTCGAGCGGTGTGCAAATTCTCGCCCCCACTTCCTAACCGTTGTGTGACCCTATGCAAGCAACGATTTTATGACTGACTCTATTACACTGCGCCCGGCTCAGGAAACAATCCTCGACTATGACGGCGGGCGCATGGGCATCAGCGCGGTGCCGGGCAGCGGCAAGACCTTCACGCTGAGCCTGTTGGCGTCGCGGCTGGTGGAGCGGCTGGCCGCCACCCCCAGCGCAACCGACCGCGAAGTGCTGGTGGTGACCTTTACCAACAGCGCCGTGGAAAACTTTCGCCATCGTATCAACGGCTTCATCCAGCAGCGCGGGCTGCTCCCCGGCGTTGGCTATCGGGTGCGTACACTGCACGGTCTGGCCCACGACATCGTGCGCGAACGCCCTAGTTTGGTGGGCCTCTCGGAAGAATTCGACATTGTGGACGAGCGCACCAGCCGCGAGATGTTGGAGACAGCCGTCACTAACTATCTTCACAGCAACCCGGATCTCTTTGGGGCCTATCTCAAGCCCGAATATATAAGCGATCCACGCCGCATCGAGCGCTTTTTGGTGGACGATGCCCTGGAGATCGCCGCCGCCGTGATCCGCACCGCCAAAGATCTGCGCGCCGAACTCCCCGCCCTGCAAATCGCCTTTCGCCAACAATCTGGTCACTGGCCCCTCTTGCGCTTTGGGCTGGATGTCTACGCCGCCTATCAGCGCGGGCTGAAAATCCGCGGCGCACTGGATTTTGACGATCTGATCGTGCTGGCTCTGCAAGCGCTGGAAGCCGACGAGACTTTCCTGGCCCGGCTGCAACACCAATGGCCCTTTGTGTTGGAAGACGAAGCCCAAGATAGCAGCCTGCTCCAGGAGCATATGTTGGCGCTGCTCACCGGCAGCCACCGCAACTGGGTGCGCGTGGGCGATCCCAACCAAGCCATCAACACCACCTTCACCAGCGCCAACCCCAAATATCTGCGTCAGTTTATCCAACAGCCCGATGTCCAAGTGCGCAATTTGCCCAATTCCGGGCGCAGCGCCCAGCCGATTATCGACTTTGCCAACTACCTCGCCCATTGGAGCCGGGTTGCCCACCCAACCCTGCCCGCTGATCTTGTCCTCTCCGGTCCCAATATTTTGCCCACCGATCCGGGTGATCCACAGCCCAACCCGCAGCCGGGAACCCCCTGTGTCTATGTCTTTGATCGCGCGCTCAGCCCAGAAGAGGAACTCTCGGTCGTCTCGGCCAGCCTGGGGCGTTGGCTGCCGCAAAACCAGACCAGCACCGTGGCCGCGCTGGTCCCCGACAACATTCGCGGCTTTGCCCTGGTTAATGGGCTGAAGGCGGCGGGGCTGCCCTTTGACGATTCGCTCCTGCCGCGCCAGCAACAACACACGCGTCACGGCAGCGGCGCTGGCAACCATCCTGCTTTACGTCAGCCGCCCCGAAGAGCCAACCGATCTAGACAAACTCTGGAGCGAAGTCTGGTGGCCGCGCAAAGGCGTCAAACTGGCCGGACTCGATGCCGCTGCCGCCGCCAATCCGCCTGCACCCGTGGAGACCTTTGCCAAAGCGCTAAACCGGGCCTATCAGCCCGAACGCTATCTCTTCCCCGTGGGCGGGGATGACTGGCTGGACGAGTTGGGCTGGCTCGACGAGGTGGAGGCATTCCGCCCGCTGGTAGATGCCTTCCGCGTGGATCTGCGGCGCTGGACAGCGGCAACATTGCTGCCCATTGACGAACTGGTGCTCACCCTGGGCAACGACATTTTCGACGAACCGGCGGATCTGGCCCTGAGTCACAGCATCGCCGTGCTGCTTGCCAAACGCAGCCGCGAACAACCGCATCTGCGCCTCCCCGATCTGGCGCGCGAACTCGACGACATCGCCCAAAACAAGGGACGGCTGCTGGGCTTCAACGAAGATGCCCTCGGCTTTGAGCCGCCCGCGGGCAAGATTACGATTGCCACCATGCACTCGGCCAAAGGGCTGGAATGGGATCGGGTCTATCTGCTTTCGCTGAGCAACTATAGCTTTCCCAGCGGCGGCGACGATGAAAGTTATCGCGGCGAACGCTGGTTCGTGCGCGGCGGTCTCAATCTTGTGGCCGAGGCCAGCGAGCAACTGCGCCAACTGCACATGGGCAGCTTGGACGATTATGCCGAGGGCGATGCCTCGCAGGCCGCCCGCCGCGATATCGCCGCCGAACGGCTGCGCCTGCTCTATGTCGGCATCACGCGCGCCCGCCGCGAATTGATTCTTCTTTATAATACTGGCCGTTTTTCTGATAGCCGCCCCAACGACCCTGCCCTGGCCTTCAGCGCCCTGGCCGACTACATGGGACGTACCGGGCAATGAAGATTCTGCACGTCTACAAAGACTACTTTCCCGTGCTAGGTGGCATTGAAAACCACCTGCGCTGGCAAGCCGAGGGCATGGCCGCGCGTGGACACGATGTCACCGTGTTGGTCACCAACACCGATGCCCACACCCGCCACGAGCGCCTTAATGGCGTGAGCGTGATCAAAGCCGGTCGTCAACTCAACGTTTCGTCCGCACCGCTGGCGGCTGCCCTGCCCTCCTATTTGCGACAACTGGGGCATGACGCCGACATCATCCACCTGCACGCGCCCTATCCGCCGGGCGAACTGGCCCAACTCTTGTTGCGTGTGGGCCGTCGCACGGTGATCACCTATCATAGCGACATTGTGAAACAGGCCACGCTGCTGCGTTTTTACGCTCCCTTTTTGCGGAAAATTTTGCAACGCGCCGACAAAATTTTGGTGTCGAGTCCGGCCTATGTGCAAAGCTCGCCCTTTCTGGCGCCCCTGGCTGCCCGTGATCCGCACAAAGTGGCCGTGGTCCATTTTGGCATTGATCTGGCCCGCTTCCAGTCGTCCCCTGCCGTAACAGCCCGCGCCGCCGAACTGCGCCAGCCTTATGGCCCACAGCCGCTGATCCTCTTTGTGGGACGGCTGCGCTATTACAAAGGCGTGTCGGTTTTGGTAGAGGCCATGCGCCATGTCCCCGACGCACACTGTTTGATTGTGGGCAGCGGCGGCGAAGAACAGGCCATCCGCGCCCTGTTGGATCAGCATCACCTTCATGACCGTGTCCACTTGGTGGGGACTATCTCCGACGCCGACCTGCCCGCGCTCTATGCTGCCGCCGATATTTTCGCGCTGCCCTCCATTCACCGCAGCGAATCGCTGGGCATTGTGTTGCTCGAAGCCATGGCGGCAGGGCTACCGCTGATCTCCACAGAACTGGGCACAGGTACCTCGTATGTGAATCAGCACGGCGAAACTGGGCTGGTGGTTGCGCCCGCGCATCCCGCCGCTTTGGCCGCTGCGCTTAATCGGCTGGTCCAAAACCCAGGGGAGCGCCAAAGCATGGGCAAATCCGCGCAAATCCGTGCCCACCAACTCTTTGGGTTGGAGCAGATGCTTGACGCCACCGAAGCCATCTACGAGAATCTGCTCGGCTAGGCGCTTGTGATATCTGCCGCGCGGCGTGCTATAATGCCGTTTGTTGTGTCACCATTTCACGCGCCGCACACGACACCACCTATGCACAGAATCTGCCGAATTACATTTCCATAATCCTCCGAAAGCTATCCCATGCAGACGTCTAAACTTCAAACCTGGTGTGAAGGGGTCATCGAAGCGGGCTGGCTGGCCGCGCTGATTGTCGCTCCCCTCTTTTTTAACGTCTATTCCAGCCGTGTCTTTGAACCGGACAAAATTAGCCTGGTGCGCTCGATTGCGCTGATCATGTTGCTGGCCTATCTGGTCAAACTGGCCGACGGTGGGCGAGCCTGGCTACCGGCCCAAAGCCCAGACGATCTCTCGCCAGAGTCCACTTTGCCCTGGTATCGGCGATTTTTGCGCCTGCCCTTTTTGCTGCCCCTCTTGCTGCTGGTCGCTGCCTATCTCCTTAGCACTCTCCTTAGCGTGGCCCCCTCAGTCAGTTGGTGGGGGTCCTATCAACGCTTACAGGGAACCTATAGCTTTCTTAGTTATATCATCATCGCCGTGCTGACGGCTGCCCACCTGCGCCGCCCAGAGCAACTGCGACGGCTGCAACATACGGTGATCATCGCCAGCATTCCCGCTTCAATCTACGGCATCATCCAACATTTTGACATTGATCCCCTGCCCTGGGGCGGCGATGTGGTGACACGTGTTTCGGCTAATGCGGGCAACCCCATCTTCCTGGGGGCCTATCTGATCATGGCCTTCTTTCTCACGCTGGAACGTATCTTTAGCAGCTTTGCCCATCTGCTCACCACTGGCAGCAACGGCGATGCAGCACATGAAGATGGCGTCGATCACGACATGCCCAGCGCGCTGGCAGGCGGCTCCTATCTTTTTATCCTGATTGTGCAAATTGCAGCAGTTTTTTGGACCCAAAGCCGCGGTCCCTGGCTGGGGTTGTTTGGCGGCATGTACCTCTTTGTGCTGCTTTTGCTCACCGGTTTGCGCCCCAAAAATTATCGGGCGTGGACCGCGGGGTGGGTGGGTATGGGCGTGTTGGGGGCCGTCTTTCTGGTGTTGATCAACGTCACGCCGTTGGGCGCACCGTTGCGCAGCGTGCCCTATTTGGGACGGCTCACCACCATGTTGGATACTGGCTCTGGCACCACCGGCCTTGTGCGTGTTCTGATCTGGGAAGGCGTGGCCGAAATGGTCACCCCGCACGATGCGCTGCTCTATCCCGACGGCACACCTGATCCCATCAATCCCATCCGCCCGCTGGTGGGCTATGGCCCCGAAGCCATGTGGGTGGCCTATAACAATTTCTATCCGCCCCAACTGGCTCAGGTGGAAGCGCGCAACGCCAGCCCCGATCGCTCGCACAACGAAACCTGGGACAGCCTCGCCATCACCGGCGGCTTTGGTTTCGTGGCCTATGTTTTTCTCTTTATCACGATCTTTTATTGGTCGCTGCGTTGGCTGGGGTTGATTACCCGGCGGCGTGATTTCTATCTTTTTTCGATTTTCTGGCTGGGCGGCGGCGCGCTGCTCAGTACAATCTTCTACTTTTATGATGGAAGTTGGCGTTTCTTTGGCGTGGCCTTGCCCACGGGCTTCATCCTCGGCCTCATCGCCTATATCACCCTGGCCGTCTTTATGCACCCTGACGCGCGCATTGAGCGCGGGGATCGGCGGCGGCAGTTGTTGATTGTCGCCATTCTCGCCACGATCACCGCCCACTATATTGAGATCCACTTCGGCATCGCCATCGCCTCCACCCGCACCTATTTCTGGGTAATGAGCGCGCTCTTGCTCACCGTGGGCATGCGCTGGCTCATGCCCGAACCCTTTGCCAACACAGGCGTCACGGCTGTTTCTACAGCATCAGGGCGTTCCTCCGCCCAGATGACACGGCTGCGTCGCCGCCGCAATGAAGAACCATCCGAAGGCTGGCTGGATTCACTGCCCGCCACGGTCATGCCCGATCTGCTGGTGATGATGACCACGGCGTTTCTCTATACCACCAATTTCGAGGGGTTGACCAATCCTTTTGCCATTCTCTTCCGTAGCCTGGTTCTGCGTTCCGAAGGTGGGCGAATGTTAACCAGCCCTGGCATTCTGGCCCTCCTGATCTTCACCTGGCTGATTGCTTCCACTGTGGGGCTGGCCGTGGCGGCGTTACAGCGCGCCAAACCCACAGGCCGCGCGTGGTGGTTGCGTGGCTACGCGCTCTATGCGGCGATGTTGTGGGGCGGCTGGTTGATCTACGGATTGATCCAGGCCGGGCGGCTGGTTCCCCAAAAGGCAGGCACCGATCTGGCCGGGCAGTTAAACCACATTGCCAATCATTTTACGCTCTACACATGGCTGGTGATTATCTGGGCTGCCGCCGCCGGGCTGGTCTTTGCCTGGCCGCTGTTGCGCGAACAGCGGGCACTGCTGGGGCGGGCTATTGTAAGTGTGACCGTCGGGAGCGTGCTTGCCATCATTATTTTTGTGATTGTGGGAACCGTCAACGTGGCGTTGGTACGCGCCGACATTTTCTACAAACAGGGGCAACAGTTCGACAGCAACGCCGATTGGGTGGGCAGCGTCGAACTCTATCGCCGTGCCCTGGCCGTGCGCCCCACCGAAGATCACTATATGCTCTTCCTGGGCCGCAGCCTGCTGGAACAGGCCAAGCGCGCCCCCGCCGATGCGCTGCCCATGATTCCGCAAAATCTAACCGTGGATGATGTGTTGGGACTGACCGCACAACAGGTATCCCAGATGGGCCGCGCCGATTTACTGCGCGCCGCCGAGACCATTCTGGTCGAGGCACAGCGGGTCAACCCGCTGAACACCGATCACACGGCCAATCTGGCCCGCCTCTATCGCAGTTGGGCAGATATGGAAAGCGCCGATGGCGTCCAACGGACTGCTCTGCTCGAAAAAAGTCTGGAGCGCTATCGAGAAGCGACCACCCTCAGCCCCAACGCTGCCCACCTCTGGAACGAAATGGGCGGTACGCTTTCTCTGCTGGGCCGTGGCGACGAAGCCGAAGAAACTTTCAAATATAGCCTGAGCCTGGACGACCGCTTCGAGACCACTTATCTGTTGCTGGCCGAACTCTACGATCAACAAGGGCGCGACGAGGAACTTAAAACCCTGCTCGAAGCAGGCGTGGACAAAGTCCGCACCAGTGCCCAGATTCAGAGCTATCTAGGTGTACTCCAAGCCCGCAGTGGCGATCTCGACGACGCACTGGAGACTAATCTGGCGCTTGTGGAGCGCAACCCCAACGATGCCAACGCCGTCCGCAACTTGATCATTCTCTATCGCGACCGCGAAGAATACGAAGAGGCGCTGGCCTGGTCAGAGCGTGGCATCGCATTGGGCCAGGCGCAAAATATGGATGCCACCTTCCGCACCGACATGCACCGGCTGCGCATTGACATCTTCAATCGCCAGGGCAACACAGAGGACGTACTGGCCGAATATGAAGCCATGCAACAACTGAATCCCACCGATGTGGGGCTGCTGTCCGAACTGACGAATCTCTATTTGCAAAAGAACCAACCGGCGCAAGCGGCAGGCGCGCTCCAACGTCTGGGCGAATTGCAACCGGAAAATTACATCTATCCCTTCCAATTGGCGCAGCTTTACCAGAGCCTGGGCCAGACAGAGGATGCCATTGAAGCGGCACAACGGGCGCAGACTTTGGCCCCCGCCGATCAAAAGAGCATGGTGGAAGAGCTTCTGGCACAGTTGGGAGGCTAGGGAACGCGTCCATGACACCATATCTATTGATGGCAGTCAGCGCGCTGATCTTTGCTGTGGGGGGCACGCCGTTGGCCCGGCGATTGGCCCTGCGCTTGGGCATCTTGGATCAACCCGCTGCCCGCAAGATCCATACCAGCCCGGTCCCGCTCATGGGCGGCGCGGCGATCTACGCTGCTTTTATTCTGGCCCTTTTCTTTTTCGGCGACCGCCGCTATATCAACGAAGTGGTGGGGATTTTTGTGGGGGCGTCGTTGGTCAGCATTCTGGGCATCATCGACGACCGCCGCGGGCTGGGCAGCTATGTTAAACTGGCCGGTCAACTCGCCGCCGCGCTGATCTTGGTCTACAGTGGCGTGCAGATTCGCATCTTTGGTGGCTGGGTCGATGTTATATTGACATTGGTCTGGGTGGTGGGCATCACCAATGCCCTCAACCTGCTTGACAACATGGATGGCCTTTCAGGCGGCGTTGCCATGATCGCCGCTGTCTTTTTTACGCTGCTTTCGGCCATGAGTAACCAATACTTTGTGGGGCGCGTTGGCAGCAGCGTTGGCCGGAGCGAGTGCAGGCTTCCTGATCTATAACTGGAACCCGGCGTATATTTTCATGGGAGATACAGGCAGCCTTTTCATCGGTTTCCTGTTATCGGCGGTGGCGATCAAACTACGCTTCCCGTCCAACAGTGTTGCCACCACGTGGATGATCCCGGTGTTGGTGTTGGGGTTGCCCATTTTCGATACCACGTTGGCCTTTATCAGTCGTTTGCGGCGGGGCAAAAATCCGCTGACCACGGCGGGTAAAGATCATGTCAGCCACCGTCTGGCCCGGCTCACCGGCAGCAAACGCGAGGCTGTCTTAATCTGTTATCTCATCGCCGGGGCCGCTGGTCTCTCTTCGATCTATCTCACCGAAGCGAACCGGACTGAAGCCCTGGTTATCGGCGTGAGTATGCTGCTGATTGCGTTGTTTGGCCTGTGGTGGCTGGAATTTCGCAACGGTGGCGTCTAACATTCTTTTCTTAATCAAAAGGAGACTATTTTGCAAAATGTAACCAAACGCCGGACTCTCTGGCTAATGCTGATCCTCATGCTGAGCCTGACGCTGGCCGCCTGTGACCTGCCGTCGCTGCCCGGCTCGGATGCGCCCGCACCCACTGAGGCTGCTCAACCGTCCGTCACCGAAGCCCCCGCTGAAACCCCCGCGGCTGCCAGCGCTGGCGAGAATGCGTCTGATGTAGCTGCGCGCGCAGACATGTACAGCGCCATGCCCGAAATGACCCTGGACCCGGACAAGTATTACTATGCCACGCTGGTCACCGAAAAGGGCGACATCAAAGTACAACTCTTTGCGGACCGCGCCCCCGTGACTGTGAATAACTTTGTCTTCCTGGCCCGTGAAGGCTATTACGACAACACCACTTTCCACCGCGTCTTGGAGGGCTTCATGGCCCAGGCCGGCGATCCCACGGGCACCGGCGCGGGTGGACCGGGCTATCAATTCCAGGACGAGATCGTGGCTGGCGTGGAGTTCGACAAAATCGGCCAATTGGCAATGGCAAATGCTGGCCCCGGCACCAACGGCAGTCAGTTCTTCATCACCTTTGCGCCCACGCCCTGGCTCACCGGCGCGCACACCATCTTTGGCGAGGTGATTGAAGGCATCGAAGTGCTGGATCAACTAACCCTCCGTGATCCCGGACAGGCCCCAGATTTTGAGGGTGATCTGTTGGAAACGGTGACCATTGAAGAGAGCGACAGCAGTATCTTACCGCCGCCGCCGCCCACCCCCACCCCCACCCCGTCGCCCACACCCTATGCGCCCAGCGCTATCGCCCCCGATGACTTCAGCACCGGGGATCGCCCGCTGGCCGATCTCCCTGGGGAAGAGAAAGCCAACGCCTTCAACACCGCGCCAGAGATGGTCATCGACGTTGAACAGAGCTATGTGGCAACTGTGACCACCAGCAAGGGCGCTCTGGTCTTTCGTCTGGATGCAGTGGCTGCGCCCGCTTCGGTGAACAACTTTGTGCTGTTGGCCTCGCTGGGCTACTATGACGGCACGCCGATTAACGATGTCTCTGAAGTGGTGATCTTTGGCGCACCGGAAAATAATCCCGGCAGCTTTGTGGGCTATTTCATCCCGGCAGAGCTGAACCCGGCAGCGTTGATTGAGATCGGTGCACTGGCCTATCTGCCCTCTCAAGATCCCGTCACCGGTTCCGTAATGAGCAATGGCAGCCAAGTCTTGATCCTCAACGCCGAACTGCCCGCCGAGATCGCCAGCCAGCTCTCCTTCTTTGGTCAACTGATCGAAGGCGAAGATGTGTTGCCCACCCTGACCTTTGAAGACACGATTGAGTCAATTACAATTTCTACCGAAGAGTAGACCCTAATCCTACAGATTCACCTTCGCCGAAGAGTGCGCTCCACAGCGCAACTCCTAACCGTTTGATGCGTACCTTTCACCCGTCCCGCACTTGATCGCTAGTCACTAACCAGGTGCGACGCACTCGCCAGAAGTAGATCGGTCTTGAAAATCTCTTGTGGCGAGTGCGTCGCACCCTAGACCTGTAGCGTGACTAGCATTATAGACCAGACCTGTCGAGAGTGATGCTCGACGGGCCTCGTGCTCCCAAACGTCGGTGAAGATCAATCACAGGGGGAATGACAGCCTACACGCTTGTCCCCCGTTTATCTTCCCCGGCCTGGAACATTCACCCCTTGTCGTTCGTCCCGTATACAATCGGATACAATCGGACTGATTATGCCCCAATCCACCATGCCCCCTGATGGGCCGCGAGGTAAGCCTGCTGTGGAAAATAGATCCGCTAGCGAAAACAGTGCCAGCTTCCAATCGGCTTCTCTCCCTACCCGCCGCAGCCTGGGCGAAATTCTGCGTATCATGGGCAGCCTGCTGGCCCTTTTGCTGATTACGGCTGGCTCCTTTTGGGCCGCGCTGGACCCATCGTGGGTGCAGGCCATGGGGCGCTGGGGATACCTGGGCGTCGCCCTGATCAGCTTCACCTCCAGCGCCACTGTGATCTTGCCCGCACCGGGGCTGGCCGTGGTTTTTAGCATGGGCGGGGTCTTTAACCCCATTACCCTGGGCATTATCGCCGGGATCGCCAGCGGCCTGGGCGAGCTAAGCGGCTATGTCGCCGGGGCCAGTGGGCGCTTGCTGGTCAGCCAGGAGGGTGGCAATCCGTTTCTACAACGCTTTGCCACCCGCTATACGGCCCTTGCCCTCTTTGTACTCGCGATTTTACCGCTTCCCGTTTTTGATTTTGTGGGCATTCTGGCGGGGGCCATGCGGATGCGGGTTCCGCTCTTTCTGGGCATGGTCATTCCCGGCAAGATCATCAAACACATCTTGATTGCTCTGGCCGGCGGGTTCGCTGCCCATGTTGCGCCACTTTCTCGGCTTTTAACATTTTGGGACGAAAGGGAAACTATCCATGACACGCCATCATCGCTGGCTCAATCTTCTGCTACTCCTTGCGCTGCTCATCACCAGTTGCGGCGGAGGTAATACAAGTGCTTCCACAGGAGGCTCTATGGATGTAACTGTGAATGCGGTTTCGTCTCAAGAACCCACGTCGCCCGACGAGGGGCTGCCCTTTCTCCTGAGCGAGGGCGAACCGGAATTTGATCCCAGTGCCGTTCAGATCGCCGTGGCCGAGACCCAACCGCTCTCTGCCGATGAATTGCAGGCCGTGATCAACCGGCTGCCGGCTGTGCAAAGTGTCATCACCGACACCCAGGACTATCGCCTGCCCGAAGACGTGCTGCCGCCGCCCCGCCCTGGCACAGAAGTCGATCTTGCCTTCCCGCCCGCCGACGAACTGGCTGCACCAGAGGGAAACGCTGAGGCCGCGCTAGAGGTGCTGCGTTTCTCGCCCGAAGGCGATGTGCCGGTTGTGCCCCAACTCAGCGTCACCTTTAACCAGGCTATGGTCCCGCTGACCAGCCACGCCGAACTGGCCGCCGCCGATGTGCCGGTGCAATTGACGCCCGCCGTCGAAGGCCATTGGCGCTGGGTGGGCACGAAAACGCTCTTTTTTGAAGCCGACGTCGAGGGCATAGACCGCCTGCCCATGGCGACTGAATACACCGCCGAGATCCCGGCGGGCACAGAATCGGCCACGGGCAACGCCCTGGCCGAAGCCGTGACATGGACCTTTCGCACACCGCCGCCCCAACTCCAGCGCAGCTATCCCACCGGCAGTGCCGAACCGCTGACACCCACGCTTTTCGCCGCTTTTGATCAGCGCATCGACCCTGCCGCCGTGCTGGAATACGTCAAGGTCACAGCGGGCGGGCAGACCATTCCCGTGCGCATGGCAACCGAGGCCGAACAGGGTGGCTCGCTCAAATGGCTAATCGCCAACGCCGAAGAAGGGCGCTGGTTGGCCTTTGTGCCCACTCGGGAATTGCCCAAAGGCACGACGATTACGGTGAATTTCCTGGCGGGCACACCGTCCGCCGAAGGGCCGCTAACCACGGCAGAAACGCAAAGTTTCTCGTTCCAGACCTATGGCGAGTTTCGGGTCAGTGAATATCATTGTGGCTGGAATAACGAGTGTCCGCCCTTCACGCCGTGGGAGATTATTTTCACGAACCCGATTGATGCCAACGCCTTTGACAAAGCGCTGGTCACCGTTGATCCGTCGCTCAGCGCGCTGGAAGTCGATGTTTTCGGCAACTACATGACCCTGCGCGGCAACACCGCCGGGCGCACTAATTACAAAGTGACCCTCAGCGCCGACCTGCAAGATATCTACGGGCAAAAACTGGGCGAAGCCGTTACACTAACCTTCCGCGTTGGCTCGGCCTTCCCCTATCTCACCGCGCCGGGCAATAACTTTATCGTCATGGACCCGGCAGGCGAGCCGGCCTATAGCTTCTATTCGGTTAACATCGGCAGCGTAGACGTGCAAGCCTATGCCATCCAGCCAGAGCAGTACACCGAGTATCTCCAGTGGATGCAGGAAGCGTGGCGGCTGGACGAAGCGCCGCCGCCCCCCGGCAAACTCGTGCTGGAAAAGCGCATCGATATCAAAGGCGAAACCGACGCCCTCACCGAGACCCGCCTTGATCTGGCCCCCGTGCTGGACAGTGACACCGGCAGCCTGATCCTGATCATCAAGCCTGATCCGGGGCTGCTCTCGTCGCTCTTCAGCCGAGACATGGCGCAGCGCATCCGCTCGTACACGGCGCAAAAGCTGATTCAAGTCACCGGGATTGGCCTGGATGCCTTCATCGACGACGACGAAGTGCTGGTTTGGGCCAACAATCTGGCCGACGGCGCACCGCTGGGCGGCGTGGAGGTGCAACTCTATCCCACCAATATCACGGGCCGCACCGACGAGACCGGCACAGCCCGTTTGCCGCTGCCCACGGGCAACAATGGGGCCATGCAGATCCTGGCCCGCAGTGGCGATGACGCCGCCTTCATTCCCTATTCCACCTACTATTACAGCGGCGACCCCGGCTGGAAGGCGCAGAACCGCGGCGTTGAAACCCGCTTCTTTGTCTTTGACGACCGCGGCATGTACCGCCCCGGCGAGACTGTCCACCTGAAAGGCTGGGTGCGTGGCATCGAGGCTGGGCCAGAGGGCGATGTTTCGCTTATCGGTACGGGCAGCCAGTTGAGCTATTTGGTCACCGAGCCGCAAGGCAACCAGATAGCCGAAGGCAGCGCCACCCTGAACTCGTTGGGGGGCTTCGATTTCACGATTGATCTGCCCGAAAATATCAACCTGGGCTACGCCACGGTGGAACTGTACGCCGCCAGTGGCAACTACTATCATACTTTCCAGGTGCAAGAGTTCCGCCGCCCAGAGTTTGAAGTCACGGCCACGGCCAGCGAAGGCCCGCATCTGGTGGGCGAACATGCCATTGCCACAGTGAACGCCAACTACTACACCGGCGCGGCGCTGCCCGGCGCCGAGGTCAACTGGACCGTTTCCGCCTCCACCACCAGCTATCGCCCGCCTAATTGGAGCGATTTCACCTTCGGGGTGTGGACGCCGTGGTGGTATTACAGCTATGAACCCTTCGGCCAAGAGCGCAGCGCCAGCTTTGTCTCGCGCACTGATTCCTCCGGCGAGCATAATCTGCGCATCGACTTCCAGCAGCCTGATCCGGCTCTGCCCATGAACATCAACGCCCAGGCCACGGTGATGGACGTCAACCGCCAAGCTTGGACTTCCGGTACTGATCTGCTGGTACATCCGGCGGCGCTCTACGTGGGGTTGCGTACAACCGGCTACTTTGTCGAGCGGGGCAAGCCATTGGAGATCGAAGTTGCCGTCACCGATATTGACGGCAGCCCGGTCACCGGTCAGCCTGTAAATGTTCAAGCCGTGCGCCTGGATTGGGAATACAAAAACGGCGAATGGCAAGAGGTGGAAGAGGACGTGCAGACCTGCACCACGGAAACCACCAACGCCACCGATCCCGACGATCCCAACGCCGAGTTTGCCACCTGCACCTTCACGTTTGACCTGGGCGGGCAGATCCAGATCACCGCCACGGTGACCGACGAAGAAGGCCGTGAAAATCAGACTGTACTCACACGCTGGGTCAGCGGCGGACAGCGCCCGCCCAGCCGCGATGTGCAACAAGAAGAAGTGCAACTGATCCCCAGCGCCGACAGCTACCAGCCCGGCGACATTGCCGAGATTCTCGTGCAATCGCCCTTCTTCCCCGCCGAGGGGCTGGTGACGTTGCGCCGGGATGGGCTGCTCAGCCAGGAACGTATTACCCTAGACGGGCCGACCTATACGCTGCAAATCCCGGTTGAGGAAAAGTACATTCCCAACATTTATGTACAGGTTGATCTGGTGGGCGCTGCGCCGCGACTGAATGACGCCGGTGAAGCCCAGGAAAACCTGCCCAAGCGCCCCGCCTATGCCACCGGGCAGCTAAACTTGGAGATTCCGCCGCTGACGCGCACGCTGAGCGTAGCCGCCGCACCCGCCGATACCCGGCTGGAACCCGGCGGCGACACCACGATTGCCGTCACCGTCACCAACGCCGCGGGCGATCCCGTGGCTGATGCCGAACTGGCCGTGATAGTGGTGGATGAGGCCATCCTGGCCCTCACTGCCTATCAACTGGCCGACCCCGTGACCGTCTTCTACACTGGGCGCGGGGCAGGCGTGATGGACTATCACAGCCGCGCCAACCTGATCTTGCTCAACCCCGACCTGTTGGACGAAGCCAGCAAGATGGAGTCCTTCGCCGGGGGCGAGGGGCGGGCTGCGCCAGCCATGGCAACGATGGCAATGGCTGAGTCTGATGCCGCAGAGTCCGAAATGGCCTATGACATGGCGGCTCCGGCCTCTGGCGCAAGTGCCAATGAGGCCGGCCAGCCCATCCGTGTGCGCAGTAACTTTGATCCGCTGGCGCTCTTTGCGCCGGAAGTACGCACCGACGCCGACGGCAAAGCCGTGGTCGAGGTCACCGTGCCGGACAACCTGACCCGTTACCGTATTATGGTGGTGGCTGTGGCTGGCGAAAAGCAGTTCGGCGCTGGCGAATCCAGCCTTACCGCTCGCTTGCCGCTGATGGTGCGCCCGTCGGCCCCGCGCTTCCTCAACTTTGGTGACCGGCTGGAACTGCCCGTGGTCATCCAAAACCAGACCGACGATCCCATGACTGTGGATGTAGCGGTGCGCGTCACCAACGCCGATCTCACCGCCGAGAGTGCCGTGGCTGGCGATGGCATTGACACCGCCGGACAGCGCGTCACCGTCCCTGCCAACGACCGTGTGGAGGTGCGCTTCCCCAGCACCACAGCATCGGCAGGCACAGCGCGCTTCCAGTTTGCCGGGGTCAGCGGCGCCTATGCTGACGCCGCCGAGGTCTCGCTGCCCGTCTACACCCCTGCCACCACCGAAGCCTTCGCCGTCTATGGCGAGGTGGACGACAGCGGCGCAGTGTTGCAACCCGTGTTGCCGCCGGATGATGTGATCCCCAGCTATGGCGGGCTGGAGGTCTCCATGTCCTCCACGGCGGTGCAGGCCCTTACCGATGCCTATCTCTACCTGCTGCGCTATCCGTTTGAATGCTCCGAGCAGGTGGCCTCGCGCATGTTGGGCGTGGCGGCCCTGCGCGATGTGTTGACGGCGTTTGACGTGCCGGACATGCCCTCGGCGCAGACCATTGACGAATCGATGGCGCGTGACATCCAACTCTTGCAGACCTTGCAGGATTGGGGCGGCGGCTTTCCCATCTGGCGACAGGGCGGCGACATCTGGCCCTATTACAGCGTCCATGCGGCCCATGCCCTGGCCCGCGCCCGTGCCAAAGATTACGCCGTGCCGCAGGATATGATCAGCCGTTCGTTGGAATATCTGCGCAACATCGAAAGTAATATCCCGGCGTGGTACAGCCAAAAGACACGGGACAGCCTGGTCTCGTATGCGCTCTATGTGCGGGCGCTGCTGGGAGATGTTGACACGGGCACGGCCCGCAGCCTCATCGCCCAGCGCGGCCTCGAAAAACTCTCGTTGGAGAGCATCGGCTGGCTGCTCACTGTGCTGGCCGGGGACAGCGCTTCGGCAGACGTGCGCACTGAGATCCTACGCTATCTTAACAACAATGTCAGCGAAACCGCCGGGGCCGCCAACTTTGTGGATGGCTATGACGACGGCGAATATCTGCTGCTCTACTCGGATCGGCGTGCCGATGCCGTGATCCTCGAAGCGCTGATGCGCGAGACGCCTGATAGTGATCTGATCCCCAAACTGGTGCGCGGGCTGTTGGGCCATCGCGAAAAAGGGCGCTGGAACAACACCCAAGAAAATGTCTGGGTGCTGCTGGCGCTGGACGGCTATTTTAACCAATACGAAGCACAGACACCTGACTTTGTGGCCCGCGTCTGGCTGGGTGAGCAATACGCCGGCAGCCAGGAATTCCAGGGGCGCTCTACGGAAACCGTGAACCTCGACATCCCCATGCAAATTGTGCAGGATAGCCGAGACGGAGCCGCCAACGATGGCACTGTGCCGTTGATCCTGCAAAAAGAGGGCGACGGTCGCCTCTACTATCGGCTGGGCATGCGCTATGCCCCCACCGATCTGCACCTGGAACCCGCCGATCATGGCTTCACCGTGGAGCGGGTCTATGAGGCGGTGGATGATGCCGCCGACGTGCGCCAGGACGAGGATGGCGTCTGGCATGTGAAGGCGGGGGCACGTGTGCGTGTGCGTGTGACCATGGTTGCGCCCAGCCGCCGCTATCACGTGGCGCTGATCGATCCGCTGCCCGCCGGGCTGGAAGCGCTCAACCCGGCGCTGGCCGTGGTGGGCAGCATTCCGCAGAGCGATCCCGACAGTGGCAGCCGCTACGGCTGGTGGTGGTGGGGTCCCTGGTACGAACATCAGAATCTGCGCGATGAGCGCGCCGAAGCCTTCACCTCGCTGTTGTGGGATGGTGTCTATGAGTACACTTACACCGCCCGCGCCACCACGCCCGGCACCTTCATTGTGCCGCCCGCCAAGGCCGAAGAGATGTATTCGCCTGAGGTCTTTGGGCGCAGCGGCACAGATCGGGTGGTAGTGGAGTGAGGGATTAGGAGCGATTGAGAGATTAGGAGATTGCGCCCGGTGCGGAGACGTGCCGGGCGCTTTTTTGTTTGCGTGTGCAGGTGCAGGTGTATAATAGGACTATACTCGCAGCGGGCGCTGCCTTTTTGCAGATGTATTGTCAGGAGATGGAATGGTAAATCTCGATGATCTACAGGTTCAATATGTGACCAACGCAGAGGGGGAAAAATTACAAACTGGGCAACCGCTCCGCCCTGGAATGGATCATCGACCGCTATCAGGTCTCCATTGACCGGCGCAGCGGCATCGCCAACGACCCCAACCAATACAGCACTGATCCCCAATACATTCTCAATCTCATCGGCCAAGTCATCAGTGTCAGTCTGGAGACCGTGCAGATCGTCCACGCCCTGCCGTCCCTCGCCGCCGAATTGTAGGCGTAAAAGTACCTATACAGGTCTAGGGTGCGACGCACTCGCCACCCACGCTTTTTACAACCGGTCTCCTCTTGGCGAGTGCGTCGCACCTGTAATAAGTACGCGTAAAATTTTGCGGCTATACCCGAACCGGATGGTTTGTTTCAAGTCCCCTCTCTTGTATCTATCTTTGTACCTATTTCTATAACTTGATCTATAGCAATCTTTGCTTTTCTCTGCCACAATATCCTCAGCCCTGAAATGGCTGTTTTGAAGCTTGGGCATTATCGAGCCAACTCAAAAGGAGGATGCTTATGCTAGGATGGATCGTTTTAGTTCTTCTCGTTTTGCTTTTGCTGGGTGCTGTGCCCACATGGCCGCACAGCCGGAACTGGGGCTACTTTCCCAGCGGCATTCTGGGCGTGTTGCTTGTCATCGTGCTGATTATGCTTCTCACCGGTAATCTTAATCTATAGACGGCACGGCCAAGCATCCGGGTTCAGCCTCATTTCAGCCAAGATTTTTCGGCTTCTTGTTTGACAATTTCCCCACCCAAAAGGAGTACAATGTATGCGTCGATTATTTTCTATGATAGCTACCCTGCTTATGGTAGCGTCCGCGCTACCAGCGGCCACCATGATGGCAGCGCCAAGTGCCAGCCATAGCCGCGGCATTGAACGCGCGGCCGGCGTTGACCTTAGCGCGCCGATGATCGCACCGTCGCAACAGATCACCGACACCGAAGATATGTCCATGAATGGGGCATCGGTGGTGGTGACCGAAGATGAAACCATGCGCACCATAGCCATTTCCGGTAATGGCCGCTTGACTGTGCGTATTGAGGTCTCCGACGACCACATGATGTCCGACGACATGGGCGATATGTCCGATGAGGACGACATGACAGAGGACGAAGACGAAGATAGCGACGCCGACGTGGACGCCAGCGCCGAAATGACCGATACGGCGGAAATGACGGCGACCACCGGCATAGACGCTACCACGGAAATGACGGACACCGCCGAAATGACGGATACCACCGACATGAGTGACGACGGCTCCGGCATGAATATCCCCGGCGTCGAGATCACTGAGAACGCTGGTTCGCGCGTGGTGCGTGTCAACAGCCAGGGTCACATCCACGTTGCCATTGATATTGAACCAATGAGCAGCATGGACGACATGGACAGCGAAGAGATGGATTCGGAAAGCATGGATTCGGACGTTGAATCCAGCGAAACCATGACCGACACTGAAAGCAGCACTGTGGCGACGCCGGAAGTGGCTGGTAGCGAAACCATGACCGACACCGAAAGCAGCGCCGTGGCGACGCCGGAAGTGGCTGGTAGCGAAACCATGACCGACACCGAAAGCAGCGCTGTGGCGACGCCGGAAGTGGCTGGTAGCGAAACCATGACCGACACCGAAAGCGTCGTTGAAGAGACGGACGAAGGCGCTATGGATGCCGTCATCACCGATCCGCTGGGCGAAGGCATGGGTTCGGTTATCGAATTCTCTGACCTGGAAGGCATGGACGTAATCAACAACGAAGGCGAAACCCTCGGCTCGTTGGACGACTTGCTGATCAATCTTGAAGATGGCTCGATTGTACTGGCAACCCTGGCCTTTGGTGGATTCCTGGGTCTGGGTGAACAGAACATCCCCGTTCCCCTGAGCGAACTTCAGTGGAATCCCGAACTCTTCACCTTCGTTTGGGATATTCCTGCCGCTAACTTTGAAGAATTGACTGCCTTTGAAGATGGCTGGCCGGATCTCACCGCCGACTGGACCACCGAAGCCACCAGCACTTGGGATTTCCTGGGCCTCACCAGCGATCCTGATCTCGGCAACCTGGGCAGTGGACAACTGATCATGGCTGAGAAGCTCGTGGATATGGGTGTGGAAAACAGCACGGGCGACGATCTGGGTGGCTTGGATGATCTGGTGATCAACTGGCAGAGCGGCCAAGTTCTCTACGCCGTCATGGGTACGGGTGGTTTCCTGGGCCTGGGCGAAAGCAACTTTGCTGTGCCTCTAAGCTCTATCACCTTTAGCAGTGTAGAAGACGACTATGTCGCTATGGTGGATGTGACCGAAGAAGAACTTTCGACTGCGCCCGTCTATGAGGGCGGTATCGACTTCAGCGCCCCAGATTGGGATGCCCCACTGCGTAGCTTCTGGGGAATGGACATTGACGCTGATCTGGATGTGGACGCCGACAGCGGCGAAGCCAGCGCCAGCGTGGATGTAGATGATGCCGATGAGAGCGATGCCGATGACGACGATATGCACGACATGAGTGGCGAAGGCATGCCCATGGGCGTCAACGTCAGCGAAGAAGATGGCATGAAGGTTATCACCCTAGTCATGGAAGGGCCGTTCCAAATTCTGATTCAGGTCTCCAATCATGGTGAAATGGGCGAAACCGAAGTCGGCTCTATGGATGATACCACCGACGAAGAAGCCACCGACGACGATAGCGCCGAAGTAGATATGGGCGCTATGGGATCTGTGAACATCGGCCAAGATGACATGGGCGACTTCCTCACCGATGCCGAGGGCCGCACTCTCTACACCTTCTCGGGCAGCGACGACGGCATGACCGACGCCGAAGGCTGGGAAGCCGTAGAAGCCGGTGAAGAAGATACCGTGGGCGAAGGTCTGGACGACTCCATGCTAGGGACCGTTGACCGTGAGGATGGGACCTCCCAACTCACCTATAACGGCTACCCGCTCTACCGCTACAGTGGTGACGCCGCCAGCGGCGACACCGGCGGCCAAGGGATGGATGAGTCTTGGTGGATGCTGGGCAGTGACGGCGAACCCATCGAGTAAATGACTTGCTGCCACGGATGATCGTTATTTTTGATTTAACAGGTTGATTCAACAGGGACGGCGCACATGCGCCGTCCCTCTCCCATTCCCGCCAAGCGCAAGATAAGGATGTTGTATGACCACGCCGATTGCCCTGGTGTTGCTCGTGATTGGGATTGCCCTCGTCCTCTTTTCGTTTGAATGGGTCGCCGCCGATGTAGTGGCCCTGGCTGTGTTACTAGCCCTGATCTTGCTTAACCTTATCCCTGCCGACGAAGCCTTTGCCGGGTTTGGCAGCGAAACCGTGATTATGCTGTTGGGATTGTTTATCCTCACCGCCGCCCTGATCCGCACCGGCGTGATCCAATGGACAGGGCGCACCATCTTGCGCTATACCGGCACTAATCCCAACCGGCTGCTTGTTGTGATCCTCGTTACTGCCTCGTCGCTAAGTGCATTTATCAGCAATACCGCTTCCACCGCCTTTTTCGTGCCCATTGTGCTGGGCGTGGCCGAGCGTGCCCGCATCAGTGCCTCGCGGCTACTGATGCCACTGGCCTTTGCCACCATCCTCGCCAGCTCGATTACACTGGTCAGCACCTCCACCAACATTGTCATCAGCGGACTACTCACCCAATACGGCTTGCCCCCGCTGGGGATGTTCGAGCTTTCGCCTGTGGGCATCCCCATTGCCATCACCGGCCTGCTCTACATGTACTTTATCGGGCGCAGACTGATCCCCGACCGCGCCCAGGTTGATACCACCATGGGCAACTTTCGGAGCCGCCTCTATATGACCGAAGTACAGATTCGCCCCGATTCGCCGCTGGTGGGCAAAACCATCATGGAATCCGGCATCGACCGCGAACTCGATCTCAAAGTGTTGCGGCTGGTGCGCGGGGCAGATCGTGATCTAATTCCCTTTGCCGACCGGCGGCTTTCGGCGGGCGATGTGATGCTTTTAGAAGGCTCGCGCGACGAAATCCTCAAGATCGGTGAAGTGGTTGGGCTGGACATTCAAGGCGATATGAAATTTTCTGGCCCCAAATTTGCCGAAAAGGACATTCGCTTGGTCGAAGCGATTCTCATCCCCCAATCGCCGCTCGTTGGGCATACGCTCTCCGACTATCGCTTTCGCCACCGCTACGGGCTGCAAGTCCTTGCCATTTATCGCCACGGCGAGACCATCCGCCGCAAACTAAGCCGTGTCCGCCTGCAAACGGGCGATGTGCTGCTCTTGCAAACCCACCGCACCAACAGCGCCGCGGTCACTTCGCTGGAAGAAGAGAGCGTCTTTCAGGTCTTGGGCACGGTCAACGAAGATACGCCCCTGGTGGAGCGTGCGCCGATTGCCGTGGCGACCTTTGTGCTGGCCCTGGGTGCGGCGGCCTTTAATCTGGTTACCTTGCCTGTGGCTGTTCTGCTGGGCGCGCTGGTGATCTTTCTCACCCGTTGCCTCACGCCGGAGGAGGCTTACCGGCGCGTCGAATGGCGAGCGCTGATCCTCATCGGCTGCATGTTGGCTGTGGGGCGGGCCATGGAACATACCGGGACAGACCAATTCTTGGCCGATCAGATTGTGCGCTTCCTGGGAGGCATGTCGCCGCTTTGGCTGCTCACCGGCTTTTTCTTTCTGGCTGTCTTGCTCACCCAGCCCATGTCCAACCAAGCCGCCGCCATTGTCGTGGTTCCCGTTGCCATCCAAACCGCGCTCCAACTCGATCTCAACCCGCGCACCTTTGCCATGATGATCGCCGTCGCTGCCAGCACCTCCTATCTCACGCCGCTCGAGCCAGCCTGTTTAATGGTCTATGGGCCGGGCGGCTACCGTTTCTCCGATTTCCTCAAAGTCGGCTCGCTGCTCACCCTAATTGTCTTTCTCATTTCGCTGCTGTTGGTGCCTCTGGTCTGGCCGCTGTAAAGGTGCAATGAATGTACGTCAAGTGGGAGAGTACAACCCTTCCCGGAAGGTGCTGCGTCAATCCTGTGATCAAAAAAGGCGTATGGACACAGTAGGCCCATACGCCTTTTTCTAAACGCTCATCCCCACGTGCCGAATCCCCTGGTGGAGCAACACTTCGTTTCTACATACCCACGCACGTGTCAGGAGTAGATTGGTTGTGAAAAGTTGGGTGGTGAGTGCGTCGCACCTAGATAGTGACAAATACTCTTCGCTTACGCCTTACTCGTTAGACTTACCGTACCCATTGCCTATAGCCGGACTCTCCTACCGCGCCGCCACCAACGTCACCGTCAACTCCATCTCGTCGCTGATCAGTTCATCGCCCAGATTGTCGAAGAACGAATCCGAGCCATAGCGCACATCAAAGGCCGCCCGATCCAGTACAATCTCCGCTGTGGCGGTCAGGCTATCTTCTTCCACCGTCACGTCGGTGAGAAATTCGATCTCCTGCGTGGTCTCCTTAATCGTAATATCGCCCGTCACCAAATATTGATTTGCCACCTCGGTGGGTTGCGCCGACTTGATCACTAACGTCGCAGTCGGATAGGTGGTCACCCCAAAGAACTCGTCTGAACTCAGATGGCCCACCAACTGCTCGGCCATGCCGCCGCTCTGGCTCGTGGTCTCAATCGTCTGCATGTCGATGACCATTGAACCCGACACAAACTGGTCGCCGTCAAAGGTCAACGACCCGTCGGCAATCTGCACTGTCCCCGTCTCGGAAATGCCAATCGGCTTGGAGCCAAACCAGACCAGCGTGCTGGCCTCAGTATCCACCACATAAGTTGCCTCGCCCTCAGCCGCAGCGGGTGCTTGCGCGGGAGCCTCGGTGGCTTCGACCGTCGGTTCCGGCGTAGGTTCGGCAGTCGGCGCTTCGGTTGGCGCTGCCGTGGGTGCTTCCGTGAGAGCGGTTGCTGTCGGCGCAACGTCAGCCGTTGTCTCTGGCCCGGAACAGGCCACCGTCAACCCAATTGCGAGTACCAAAAAGGCAGTTAACACAAATTTGCGAAACATTTTTACTCCTTCATTCCTGTAAAACGATAGTTTATGGAGGTTCACAAACCATGCGTAGCGTAGCGGACTGGGGTCCGTTATCACTGTAGCGCCTCTTACACCTGTGCAGAATTGTTCACAGGCTGACCGCGTCCAAATTGACAACCTTGCCCTGCGCTGCTAAGATTTGTCTATAAATGAGAATAATTCTCATTTGTTTTACAGCAATAGGACTTATACAGTTGAACCAGACCTGACAGCTTTCAAAAACCTGCCAGGCCTCCTGAAAACCCGCTCAAGTGCGTATGTCCTAAACAATAAGGAGTCAATCTATGTGGAAACTTCTCATAGTCCACGTTGCTCTCGTGGCTGGATTGGGCGTGCTTGGCGGTTGTGGTGGCACGGCTGGGCCGACGGCGGTGAAGCAAGCCAATGAGGGGCCGTTGCAGGTTGTAGCCTCCACCACACTTGTGGCCGATGTTGTGCGGCAAGTGGGGGGAGACGCCATCGACGTAACCATTCTACAAACGGGCGGGGATCCCCACAGCTATCAGCCCACGCCGCAAGATCTGCGCGCCCTCACCGATGCCGATCTGATCTTTGTCAACGGCTTTGGGCTGGAAGAAGCCATGTCCGCCGTCTTGGATGAGTTCGCCGCCAAAACCGTTGCACTCAGCCAGGGCATCGAGCCATTGAGCCTGCGGGCGGCGCATAACGCAGCCGAGGACGCCAATCCAAACGCCGCCCATGCCGAACACGAAGGCGGCGTGGATCCGCATACGTGGCTGAGCGTGCCCGATCTGGTGATCTGGACGGGCAATGTGGCGTCGGCGTTGACCCAGGCCGACGCGGCCCACGCCGACGCCTACCAGAGTGCTGCTGCGGCCTATGTCGAGCGTCTGAACTCTTTGCACGCCGAGTTGCTCGCCACCATTGGGACGCTGCCGCCGGATCAGCGGCGGTTGGTAACCGATCACAACGAATTTGGCTACTTTGCCCACACCTACGGCTTTGAGGTCATCGGTTCGGTGATCCCTGGCTTCAGCACCCTTACCGAA
>CAVRLX010000032.1:0-201594 GCA_963721725.1 uncultured Chloroflexia bacterium | reverse complement strand
TTGCTGCGATTGCATTGCAGCATGAAAGTGCACTTTTCACCTATGATGCTCACTTCCAACAAATCCAGACATTACAAAGTGGGTCTACTGCTGAGTTGCTTCAGCTTTAACCCGAGAAGGCGCTTCTCACTATTCATCGGCCTCCTTCCCCTGCTCTTCGCCGCATGTACCGTGTTGACCGCTGCACACGCCCCACGCGCCCAGATTACCTATCAACCCAGCGACGAGATCATCCCCAACCCGGAGCGTGGCTTCTACCGCTACATCGAGACCAACGCCAGCGCGCCCACGCCCTATGATCCGCAAGCCCTGGCCGAATTCAACGCCGCGGGCTTTCGCCTGCTCTACTGCATCACCTATCTGGACAGCTTTGTGGATGCCCCCATCAGCCCGTCCTTTTTAGATCACATGACGGCGAACCTTGCCCAAGTGCGCGCAGCCGGGCTAAAGTGTGTGTTGCGCTTCGCCTACACGCAGGAAGATCCCACGCAAACCGGCGAAGAGCCACCCTTTGGCGATGCCACGCTGGCGCGGATGAAAGCGCATATCACCCAACTGCAACCAATCCTGCGCGCCAACGCCGACGTCATCGCGCTGGTGCAGGCAGGCTTTATCGGTGTGTGGGGCGAATGGTATTACACCGACCACTTTGTGGATGACCCGCGCCAGCCGTGGGAGATTTCGCCGCAGCAGTATGCACGCCGTTTCGAGATGCTCACGGCGCTGCTCAACGCCCTGCCCATTACGCGCACCGTAGCGGTACGCTATCCCTTTGCCAAAATGAGCATGTTGAACGAATCTACGCCGCTGCCCGCAAATGAGGCATACACCGCATCCGCACGCGCGCGCATCGGCCATCACAACGACTGTTTCCTGGCCGACAACACCGATTCAGGGACCTATCGTGAAAATGCACTGACCGCGGACAAAGCCTATCTCGCCGCCGAAACCGAGTATCTCCCCCAGGGCGGCGAAAGCTGCGCGCCCAACCCGCCCCGCTCCGACTGCCCCACGGCGCTGACAGAACTGGTGCGCTTCCATTGGACCTATCTCAACTGGGATTATCAGCCCGCCGTGCTGAATAGTTGGCGCACCGGCGGCTGCATGGATGAAGTTCAAAAGCGGCTAGGCTATCGGCTGGTGATGACAGAGGGGGAATTTGACGCCAAGGCCGCACCCGGCGGCGCGTTTGCGCTGCGTCTTGATCTATCCAACGAAGGCTTTGCGGCCCCCATTAACCCGCGCCCGCTCTGGTTGATCCTGCGACATCAGGGCAGCGGGGCCACGGTTTCTCTCCCCCTGGCCGATGACCCGCGCACATGGCTGCCTGGTTCGCATCGCATCGCCCACACGCTGACCCTGCCCGCCGATCTGCCCCTCGGCGACTATGATTTGCTGCTGCACCTGCCCGACGAAGCGGGATCGCTGGCCGGGCGCGCCGACTACGCCATGCGCTTTGCCAATGCCAACACGTGGGAAGCCAACACCGGCTACAATCGGCTGTTGCACACCGTACACGTTGAGGCGAACGAATCGTCCCCCTCGCTTTTTCTGCCCTGGGTGACACGCTAAGGTCAACCTTTGACGCGAGAAGATCTATCCCCAAAAGTAAAAAAAGTCGTATCCTATTCCCAGAAACTCGATGGCCCCTGGCACAAATGAGAGGATAGATCCAATCATACGCCAGAAATACTCCTGCAAGGGATTATCTTGAAAGAAGAAAAAGAAGAAGAAAAGGAAAGTCAACCCATTGGCCGAACGCAACGCAGCCTGACGTTCATACGATAGGAAGGGTGCGATGATGTTGAAACCGTCCAACCCTGGCAACGGGAGCAGGTTGATGATCAGGGCAGTGATTTGAAACAGCAAAAGCAAAGACATGGCCCCCCAAAACTGGGGATGCAAATAGAGTACCCACGGGGCGACAACATAGACCACTATAAACGTGATAAAAAGCAGGATAATACACAAGAACGTTGCCAGGGGTCCCCCAGCAGCAACCCAGCTATGCATCCGCTCATTCTTAATCGCGCTGCGGTCAATGTAAACAGCACCGCCAGGTAGCCCCAACCCACCCATGAGGATAAAAATCAAAGGCATGAGGATGCTGTAAATCGGGTGTGTATATTTCAGGGGATTTAAAGTCAGGTAGCCTTTTTTGGCAACACTGCGATCCCCGGCGTAATACGCAACCAGCGCATGACCGAATTCGTGCAGGGCCAGGGATATCAGCCACCCACCTACCACAAACAAAAAGACAAAGATGCCCTGTACCGTGATCTCTTGATAGGAAAGGTACCCTGCGCCGGCTGTGAGCAGGATGAGCAACAAGAAGATCGGGCTGATCTTAAAGGGAGATTCGGTCAGCACTTGTTCAGGACGATCACCAGCATGTTCCCGGGTCACCGGATATTGACTGCGCAGTCCCTCATAGGTAACGCCATCTGTTTCTAACAACTGTGCAGGCAAGCGATCTGCTTGAGCCATAATTCCCAGGAGCAGATGATGCGTGGAGACGCCAAAGACGCCTTCATGGGCAGCTTCGAGCAGACCCTGATCAATGACGGCGCGCGCTGTGGGCGACATGTAGGAGATCACCGACGAGCGGCCACTGCCCTGGGCCAGAGGCCATTGTTCGCGCTGTTCCACAAGACTCTTTTTCAACTGACGTGTGTTGACTTTACAGGCTTCTAGAGAAGTTTTGGCGTCACACTCGTTGAGTTCCAGAATCGCGGCCAGTATGTGTTCGGGCAACACTTGGCGCACGCTTTCCGCCTCAATCATCTCACGCACACGGCGCATGACAAAAAGCGATTCCGACGTAAAACGATCGTAAATGTGTGGCATGAGCTTCCTCGCGCAGGTTGATCCCTGTGCCTTTTATGCACTGAAGTAGTTGGGTAACGTGTGTGTGAAGACCTGCAAGGTGGAGCGGCAATGAGGAAGGTCGATGAGTGCCGTGCAGGGTCAAGTCGATTAGAGCAATAATTTTAACCGAGGCGAAGGGGAATGTCTAGTTTTTGTGTGTACGACATTGTGTACAGTACATTCGCCTGATTGCTCGACCTGCATGTCGAGTAGCCTCCGCTTCGCCAATCCTGGATCGGGAAGATGAGACCGGCTACAAGCGGCTACTTCACACAGTGCGCGTTGCCGCCGAATGCGCCGCCGCACTGATCCTTCTTTGCCGTGGGTCAGAAACCGAAAGGCGTCAGCCACATGATCCACCGGGGGACATAGCCAATGCAAAGCTGTCCCCGTCATGCCAGGGTGCGGAGCAGTCGCAATGTGGTGACGAAGTCCGGCTGTGTCGCTCCGATGCTGAGGCCGAAAAGAGGACTTTAACAAAAGATCGGTAATCGTGCCGCAGTGGCTGACAGCCGTCACCGTTCCGCGGATGGTCACATAATCGGCCCGGAGACGACGCATCCAACCGTTCCCCGTCGCCTGCGCCGACAGCCCCACAGCCGGGACAAAATCCCGTTTGGCGTCGCAATGCTGCCACATTGCCAAAATTCCGCTAGGGTCTGACCGGGCAATCGCCAAATCTACCCGCATCGCGCAGCTGTCGTCCGCACAGGTAATCCGAGATAATCGGCGATGATCTCTCCTGTCGGCCCGTGCCACGGGCTGGATAAACCGCCTTCACAGCCATCGTCCCTAGGTTGCGTGCCGTCGCCCACGCGCCGCCGCAATCATGTACTCGACACCGGTTGCTTCCAGTGCATCAAGTACCAGACGGGTGAAGTCTCGAAATTCCAGATCGGCACTCGCCATTTCATCTATACCTTTCCTTGAAAGATCCGCCTTGCGCACGATTTGCAGCGCCATCGCTTCGCTCAAATGAGGCTGCCGCTTTCGCAGACGGTAGGCAGCAATCCCTTCGACAAACTCAATCATCGAGAACGCCTGCTGTACCTTTTGAGCGGTGGTTAAGTGACGAGACAGCACAATCTGCGCCGGGTCCACCTCGGCCACTGCCCCCGCAATCTCCCGCTTCTGCCGTTCAGTCCAGCTCACCCATACCTCCGCTCCATCATCACTTCCCCAACCGCATCACCACCCGCTGCAAGATGGCCTGGGCCACTTCGTCTTTGCTCATGAGCGGCCAATCTTCGCGGTTGCCGCCCCGCTCAAAAATCGTCACCCGGTTGGTATCCACGGCGAAACCGCTGTCGCTAGCGGTGACATCGTTGAGCACGATCATATCAAGATTTTTGCGCTCCAACTTGCCCAGGGCGTTATTCTCCAAATCGTCGGTTTCGGCGGCGAACCCCACTATAAATTTAGGATGGGTGGGGTCCGCCCCGCGCACCTCGCCCACGGCTTTAAGAATATCCGGCGTGCGCTCTAATGTAATCGTCTTTTCGCCGGGCAACTTTTTGATCTTCTTCTCCTCGCTGCGCATCGGGCGATAATCGGCCACAGCCGCGGAGCCGATCAGCACATCGGTGTGGGGCAGATGCTCCATCACGGCGTTGTACATTTGCTGTGCGGTGTGGATGGAAACCAGTTCAATGCCCCCGGGCGGGCTGACCGAAAGCGGCGCGTGGATCAGCACAGTCTCTGCGCCCAGATCGCGGGCGGCACGCGCCAGGGCCACGCCCATCTTGCCCGTGGAGTGGTTGCCCATAAAGCGCACGGGATCGATCGGCTCGCGTGTGCCGCCCGCGGTGATTACCACACGGCGGCCTGTCAGCGGACCGCCGCGGCCCAGCACTTTACACGCCACCTCGAAGATCTCCTCTGGCTCCACCATGCGCCCGGCTCCATGTTCGCCCGAGGCCAGCCGCCCGCTGGCCGGGCCGACAAAGTCGATGCCCCAACTTTGCAGCTTTTCCACATGCTGCTGCGTGGCCGGGTGATTCCACATATTGGTCTCCATGGCCGGGGCAATTAACATCGGCCCGTTGTAGCTCAGCGCGGTGATGGCGAGCAGTTCGTCGCTCATCCCCAGCGAAAGGCGGGCCAGGGTCTGCGCCGTGGCCGGGGCGATGATGAAGAGATCGGCGGCGTGGGCAATCGCCACATGGCCGATGCGCAACCGCCCGGTGTCGCTCCAGCTTTCAAAGATATCCGTGGAGACAGGGCGCTGGCTGATGGCCTGAAAGGTGACGGGCGCGATAAATTTTGTGGCCGCCTCCGTCATGATCACATCCACCTGGGCGTTGGCTTGGGTCAAGCGGCTGGCAAGGGTAATGGATTTATAGGCAGCAATGCCGCCGCTGACACCGAGAATAATGCGTTTACCACTGAGAATGGGAGGCATGGGCGAATCCGTAGTGCGTGGTGCGTGGTGCGTAGTCATCTTGTTGACGCCAGAGGACTCAAGCTGGAATCCAATCGGCTTAACGGACTACGCACTACGTTCTGTTTTTTCGATAGATCTCCACAATCCCCGCCAGCGTCAGCCACGGATCGTACTCGTCGATAGCGCTGGTGAGGGGGGCGATAATGCCGCCAAGTCCGCCGGTGGCAAAGACTTTGGCCGGTTCGTTAAGTTCAAGTTTGATGCGCCCAAGCAGCCCTTCCACCAGCCCCACATAGCCGTAGACCAGCCCCGATTGGATGGCGGGAATGGTGTCGCGGCCGATGGCGTGGGGCGGGGCCACTAGTTCCACGGCAGGCAGGGCGCTGGCCCGATCTACCAAGGCGCGGGTGACGGTTCCCAGC
Source organism: uncultured Chloroflexia bacterium (assembly GCA_963721725.1). GTDB lineage: Bacteria > Chloroflexota > Anaerolineae > Caldilineales > Caldilineaceae > RI-153. The sequence goes on along the minus strand of CAVRLX010000032.1, from coordinate 195,921 downwards.
CCGGGTGCAATGGCGCCGCCCAGAAAATATGCCGGCGCTGTTGATCACGTTGAAGGTGGTGGCGGTGCCGAAGTCCACCACAATGGCCGCGCCCTGTCCGCGCGTATAGGCAGCCACAGCATCCACCAGCCGGTCGCGCCCGATAACTTCGGGCCGAGCCACGGCCACTTCAATCCCCAACGTCATGCCATAGCGGATCACAAGCGGGGCTTTGCCTAACAAATGGGTGAGCAACTGCACCCAAACCTCGCTGAGCGGAGCCACCACGCTGGAGAGCGCGGCATCCTGAATCAGGCTAATTTGAAAGCCCGCCTCTTCCAAAAGTTGGCGCAAAACCAGCCGGTATTCGTCCTCGGTGCGCTGGCGCTCGGTGGAGAGCCGCCAACTTGCCACGGGCGCGCCCACCGGGCCATCCCCCGCCGTGGGCAGTGGATAGATGCCGATCACAATATTGCTGTTGCCAATGTCGATGGAGAGAAGCATAGGATCGATTGTACCGTCAGCAGCCATTGCAGATGAAATGAGTAAAGAGTAAATAGAGTAGACGACGAGCCTTTTACTCCTTACTCTTTACTCTTACTCTTGATTCACGTAACCATCGCTCTATTGGTGCCGCCTTGTACTAGCCCTTGACGTAGGCTAATTTTTCAGCAACTTTGCCGTCGCGCACGTGGAAGAGATCGACACCGCGCACGTGACCCTGTGCGCCATTGTCGCCGATCCAACGATAGATCCACCGCACCACGCACCGATCCCCAGCGGCGAAGATCTCTTCGCTCTCAAAGCGCGCCTGTGGTGAACTGGCGAAGAAGGCTTCCCAGACAGGACGCACGGCAGCCTGCCCCTGGTGGCGTGTGCCATCCGGGGCGGGAAAGGTATTTTCAAAGACACAATCTTCGGTCATGGCAGCCATCACCGCGTCAACATCGTGGCGATTGAAAGCCTCGTTGAACTGCTCCACTACGGTGATAGCGTCTACGGCTGGTGGTGACTCTGCTTGCAAGCGCTGTTCCATGCGGTCTCCTTTTGGGTTATTTGGGTTCAAAGTGGCCTTCGGCTATGGCACAATCCTTTACCCATGTAGAGACTTCATTATACCACCAGAGTAGATTGCCGTGTCCACGGCGTCAGCACATCCTGTACCACTCTTGAAGTCCATTTCTTGCCAGAGAAAGCAAAGGAGCCGGTCAATTGTGACCGGCTCCTTTGCTTTCTCTGGAGCGAGATTAGCGCTGCAATCCTGGCAGATACAGCTTCTTGTTGCCCAAGTCGTTGTCATTGGGCGAAGGGGTGTTATTGGGCGTGGGCGTCGGCGTCACCGCCTCATAGACCGGCGTCAGGTCCGACCCTTGCAACAATCCCAGCGGGCTATAGTTCCCATAGCCGGGAAAAACAGTACCCAGGTTAGGATTGCCCAGCCGCCGAATCAGCACTTCGCTGAGGACACGCCGATAATCTGTGGTGATCTGAAGATCGCGGCGGTCATAAAGCTGCTCGGTGCTGAGGCCCGGCCATTGCCCATAGACTTTGCCGCCGTTGACGCCGCCACCAACAACAACCATCACATTGCCGTGGCCGTGATCCGTGCCGCGGCTGGCGTTCTCTTTGAAGCTGCGCCCAAACTCGCTCATCACGGTGGCGGTCAGGCGCTTGCTGTGATCCGTGCCATTGCTGTTGCTCAGGTCGGTCATCAGGGCGTTGAGGCCGCGGCTCAATTCGTTGATCTTGTTGCCAAAATAGCCCGTACCACCGTCACCCTGATAGTCATGGGTATCCCAGCCGCCCAGATCAATGGCGGCGACGCGTAAGCCCAGTTGCATTTTGATCATCTGGGCCACGGTTTTCAGGCTGTCGCCAAAGCTGCCGTTGGGATATTCCGCGCCATTTTCCGCGGTGTAGCCGCCAGGATCGGCATACTCGATCACATCCACGGCGTTAAGCGTCTGCAAACCGGATTGGTGCAGCCAGGTGCTGCCGCTGTACATATTGCGCAAAGCCATGCGTTGCCAGTTGCCATAGCGCCAATGGCCGTTAAAGGTAAAGTCGCTGGGTCGCGTCATGCCAATGGCCTCATGACTGCCCTGGAGTGACATGGGCGTGGAGCCACTGGCGGCAATCGCCGGGGCGATCACCTCGTCGGGGATGTTGCCTGCGGTAAGCAAGTGGCGAGTGAGCCAGCCCGAGGTGCTGCTCTTTTGGCCGGGCGTGCCCAGTTCCATATACTGCATGGCATCGAAATGGCTACGCGTGTCACTGGTCAGCCCGGCGGCGTGGACCACGGCCGCTTTGCCCGCTTTGTAGAGATCAAAGAGCGGGCCGGCCTGGGGATGCAGCCCAAAGAAATCGTCCAGGCGCAACGCGGCGTTGTTCCCGGTGGTGGGCAGTGCCAACACTTGGCGGGAGGCTTCATAGTAGCCGCGATCCGCGCCGGCCATAGGGGCAACAAAGCTCAGCCCGTCCATGCCCCCACGCAGAAAGATCACCAGGAGCACTTCTTGATTCGGCTCGGCGGCTGGGTTGCCAAAGGCCACATGGGTCAGCCGTGCCCCTGCCAGCGCCGCAATTGCCGCCGAACAGCCAACCATGAAACCGCGGCGGGAAAGTTTTTTATTGTTTGTCATTGGTAGGATTCTCCTGAAAAGGCGTAGTGCGTAAGGTTTTGTTGACGTCACCGGTTGAACCCAGTATTGTCAAGCCCAAATACGGATTACGCAATACGCATCACGTTCTATCGCCACTGAAACGACGGAGCCATTAAAATCAGCGCCACCATGTAGCGCAACCGCTCGGTAATCTGATCGGCAGGGAGATCGGCACTGGTGCTGCGGCCAAAGGCCATGAACTCGGCGATCTCCTGGCGTTCGTTGGCGGGCAAGGGATGGCCCAACATGCGCACACTCCAGAAGTCCACCACTTCTTCCGGCGTCGTTACATCAGCGGGCATAATGCCGTCCACTTGAATGCGCCTTGTCTCTTTGTCTGTGCCCTCGCCGCCGATCTTCCATTCCATCATGCTGTTGACAAAGCGCCAACGCTGCAACATGGGCATAGTGCTACTCCAGACTTCTTTGAGGTCGGGGTAGCCATTGGGCGGATGCCAACCAAAGAGGGGTTGGCCCAGTGCGTTGTAATACCAAAAGAAGCTATCCGAGCGGGCATCAAAGTTACACTGGGTGGCCCGTAACGTGGAACAGGCAAACTCAAAGGGGCGCTTTATCTTCTCGGCCCACGTGCTGCGAAACTCATCCGAGAGGACAATCGCGCGCACCACTTGCTTAAGTTGGTCATCGGCAGCGCGGTTGTTGTGGAAGACGTCGGCAATCTTTTGCACCAAGCTTTCGGGTGGATTGTCGCCCACCAGCCGCTGGCACAATTTGCGCGAGACAAAGACCGCCGTGCCGCGATGATTGCACAACATGTCCAACACGATCTCACCGTCCTGCTGGCCCATGAATTCGGGGATGATCTCGCCCAGCACAAACTTCTGATAGGGGAAATGTTTGCCCGAATCGAACTTAAACAGACCGGTATCGGTATCAATGCGCCAGCCGGTAAAGCAGGTGGTAGCCCCGTAGACATCGCTGTCAATGTAGCCGCGACGTTTGCCAGTGGGGTCTATAATGGCAGGATCACTGGCGTTGCGCACACCAAAATAATTTTCCGCGCCAAAGGTATGCAGTTCAAAGAGTTCGCGTGCCCAGTTTTCGTTGGGGTTGCCGCCCTCGTTGGCGTAGTTATCCAAATAGTAGATCATGGCCGGGCTTTTGGCGACGTGGCCCACCATTTTGCGGAAGTTGCCCAACATGTTGCCGCGAATTACGTCACGATCATAGTGGACCCAGGTGCAGCGCTGCCAGCCGTCCCAGCCATAAATATTGAAATGATTGTGCCAGAAATCAGCCAACACTTCTTGCAACTGTCGCTTGCTATAGAGCGCGCGCACAAAGGCCGTGCGCTCGGTCTCCCACACCGGCAGGCGGCGGTATTGCCAATCTACATCTTTTTTCATCTGATGATCGGCCCACTGCTGTTCCAACGTTTTGCCCAGCGTCTCGAATTTATATGCGGCCAAAATCGCATCAAATGCGCTATCGTCGATACTTTGGGGGGCCAGTTGCTGATCCACATAGGCGGTGAGCCGTTCGCTGTCGTTGGCTCCCAACGCATTAAAGGCGGCAATGTCACCGGGGCGCGGGCCAAAGCCCAGCCGGTTCAGGGCAATCACAGCTAGGCTGGGGATCGTCGGTTTGCCCACGTCCGCCGCCAGCGCGGCGCGAGCCTGGGGCGAACGCATGGCGGGCGGGCGGGGTGCATCTTGTTGTGCCGTTGCTGCCGAAACATCAGCGGCGGCCAGGGCTGATGTACTTGCGATTCCCAGAGCGGCCAGTCCCAGCCCGGCCAAGAGGCCGCGGCGGTCCAGGCCAGGATTTTCTTGTTGAGCAAGATGGCGCATCTCGTCGCAGCCAGGTTCGCCGCTGTCGGTGTCTACCATAGCGGCGAGCGTATCGGGGTTTGGTTGCTGCATAGGGTCTCCTTCACAGATATTGACGGGCGGCACAGAAGATGAAGCGACATGCAGCCCTTTCCTTAAAAGATCCGCCGGCACGAGTGGCGAATATCTGTTACTTTTCTAGACGTGCAGAGAGTGATTGTATGAGGATAGCACAACGTGAGGGTAAGCAGAACAGCCAAATTGGGTAGATTGATCAACAAAAAGCTGATACATTTTATCCATGCGCTTTTCGTGAGGGGTGTAGAGAAGGCTTGCGGCAAAGATCGTAAAATCTGAAGCTACTGCATAGTGGGCCACTGTAGACAGGTGGCTTAATAGGGCATGTTGGGCAGAAATTGCCGCCACTCTTCGAGGGTCAACTGGCGGCGGGCCAGATCAGAGGCACGTTCGCACCAGGGGCGGGTGTCAATCGGCCAGACGCGTGCTGTGTTCTCAAATGTGCCCATGTAGATCGCGTCTCCTTTCGGGCTAAGCGCCATACATTCTGTTTCAATGCCGGTGCGCAGAATCGGGCGATCCAGGGTGCGCTTCTCCCAATCCCACCAGAAGACATTGCCCTGGTTATCCAATGAGACAAGGGTTGGAGACGGCTGTGACTGATCAAAGGTGAGCTTCCAAACCTGGTGGGTGTGTCCTAGGATCGGGTCGCCCGCAGCTTGGCCGGTGGCAACATCCCAGATGCGAATGGTGCTATCGCTGCTAGCCGACACCAGTTGATTGCCATCGGGGGTAAAAAGCAGGTCTGTCACCCAATTGGTATGCCCTTGAATCGGCGATAGGCAGGGGTGAGGCATCTCCGCCGTCGCCTCAGAGAGGGAGGCACAATCATAAAAGTGGATGCTTCCATTGGCACTACCCGCCGCCAATGTTGTGCCATCTGGCGAGAAGGCCAAGCTCAATGTCCAGCTATTCTCAAATGTCTGCCATGCGCACACGCGTTCCGGGACATGGAGATTGTATAACACAACATTTCCCCCGAAGTCACCGACCGCCACCCACTGACTATCGGGCGAAAATGTAATGGAAATCAGCACCGACTCCTGATATATTGGCAACTCGCCGACAGGTTGCCAATTGTCTGTTCCCCATATCACCATTCTCCCTTTTGCACCGCCTGTGGCGAGAAAGCGCCCATCTGGGCTAAAAGCCAGACACATGATAGCTTCGTGATGAGGGGTGAGGATTCGCATCTGGCACGCCAATGTGTGTGCATCCCATATCTGCAAGTGCTTATCAAAGCTGCTGGTGACCAGCGTATCCCCATCCGGACTGAGCGCCACAGAGCGCACCCGGTTTTTGTGTCCAGTCAGAATGTGGGCTTTGGCAATGTTCCAGGTGATCACCATGCCGTCAATATCGGAAGAAACCAAGGTTTGCCCATCTGGGTGGAACGCCAAACCGCGTACCCAGTTGGTATGGCCGATGAGCGGGGCGACAATCTGCGTGCCGGTGGTCACATCCCACACAAAAATACAGTTGTTGGTGCCGCTGCTCGCCAATTTTTTACCGTCTGGGCTAAAGGCCACTTCCAAAATGCGACAGCCCTGGACTTTCAGCGGCTGTCCCACAGGCGCGCCTGTATGCGCATCCCAAAGACGCACACTGCCGTCGATAGAAGCCGAGGCCACCAGCGTCGCCGTTGGGGCTGACCCGCACCGATTGCAGGCTGTCTGTATGCCCGGTCATAGGCCCGGCAATCACCTGACCGACGTGCACATCCACCAGAAACATAGGACTCTCGCGCACGCTGATCTCGGCCACCACCACAATCGTACCATCATGGTTGGTGGCAACCATGGTTGTGCCGAGGGGCAGAGGAAAATTGCCCAGATGGGCACCCTTCTCGGGATCAAAGATGGCAACCATGCCCGGATGTTCCACAAAGAGACGGCGGCCATCCCCTGCGAAAAAGAGACGTTTGATTACTTTGTCTGTGAGCCAGGTGAGCATACGCTTCTCGGTAGCCACATTCCACACGTGGAGTTCTGTGCGCGAACGCGAGTGAGACATAGACGCCATCAGAGGAAAAGGAGACCGCCGCAAGACCTGGCATTTCAAAACGGCGTGGGGCCTCATCGCTGTCAAGATCGAGCCGAAACGCCACGGCCTGGTCATCGATCATGACAAGATAGGCTCCCTCCCCGCCACAGGTGACCCCATTAATCGACCGTGCGCCGCGATAAAGAAAGCTCTGGAGGCGTGGCTCCAGATAAAAACTGCTGAACAGGTCGATCTGATCAGCCGGATTCTCCATACGGGCCAGGGCTTCCAGGCTCAGCAGCGCCGCCAGGTCGGGCCGCTTGGTGGCATAGCGAATGGCCTGGGCGGCCAGATGGCGCGCTTCGATCAAACGCTCTTGTGCGCTGCGCTGTTGACGCTGGGCTTCGAGTTCTGCCTCTCGCCGCAAACGCTGGGCACGGCTGGCCTCGACAAAATCCACCGTTAGCGGCGACATTTCGTTCGGCGTCGTTCGTCTAGCCAGGCTTCGGCTTCGGCCAGGAGAAGACCACGCAAGAGCGTGCCTTCATCGCCCTCGCTGCGCTGCCATTGCTGGGCCTGCGAGCGTACCCGCCCCTGCCAGAGCCGAAAGTTGCGATCTGCTTGTAGCCAATCGTGCAGCTGATGCCAGTCATGGATCAGTGCTTCATGAACCAGTTCCACGATCTCTTCATCCGTTGACAGGGCATAGTCGGTCACCAGCAGGCGCGCATCGGCGAGGCTCTGCACTACAGACCACTCCTCGGCGGTAAAATCGCCTCGCACCCCCCGACGCCGACAATCGTCCATGCCGTCGATGGCCTGCACCAGTTGCAGGAAGATGCGTTTTGCCAGCCCTTGTTGGTGCAGCTGAAGGCGAGCCAGAATGCCATTGGCGTAATGGTTCAGGGCACCGGCAATTTCTTCCACTTCCTCATAGGCGCGGTGGGTGATCCAGCCGTGGTGCTGTTCGTGCCAGAGCCGAGACAAGGTGAATTGGAGCAAAGGCAGCCGTCCGGCATCGTCGCCCACATCGTTGAGCAGGCGCTCTACCAGCCCTGGTTCAAAGTGTACCCCTTGCATCTGGGCCGGTTTTGCTACAGCCTGGGACATTTCAGCACGGCTCATGGCGCCCAGGGCCAAAAGATGGCTGCCCATAGCATCGGCAAAGCTACCCATGCCAAAAGCCTGTCCCAAGAAATCGGCGCGCATAGAGAGCAGGATGGTGAGCTGGGACGAACGCTGCCCCACCGCCTCTACTATCAGTTCCAAAAAGCGTTGACGCATGGCGACATGGGAACACAGTGAGAATAGCTCTTCAAACTGATCGATTAGCACCAGAATTTTTTGCGCGGGACGTTCTGCGTCTGGGGTTGACTTTTTGCATCCCCGTATGGTTAAGAGCAGATCGGCCAGCCCTACCCTTCGGGTTTGCAGATCATCGACCAGGCTCTCGGCTGCGGGCAGAAAGGGTTGCAATGCCTGGGCCAGGGCAGCGAAAGGGTTGGCTCCCGGACGGAAGTGGATCAGATGCCAGGTAGTATCTTGATCTTCCACTAGCCTGGGGAGAACGCCAGCATAAAGCAATGAGGATTTGCCGCAGCCCGATGCCCCCACCAGCATGAGCAGTGGATCCTGGGCCAGCCGCTTTACAATCTGTTCGGTAATTTTCTCCCGACCAAAAAAGTAGGGACTGTCTTCCTGGGCAAAAGCCTTGAGGCCACGATAGGGATTGGCAGGGAGTGGGGCGGGGTAATGTCCATGCGAGCCAGGGGCACGCATCTGCTCATAGAGGAGTTGCAAGTCTGCGCTGGGGGGCACATCCATTTCGGCAGCCAGGGTCTGCACCATAATTTCGTAGTGGCGCAGGGCGCGGTGGCGTTCACCCGTCAATAGATAGGCGCGGATCAGGGTGGCGTGGGCGCTTTCTAGCCAGGGGGCCAGGGCAATCTGGCGCTGGGCATAGGTGATAACAGAATCGTATTGATTGTGCCGTTGGTAATAGTCAATCACCCAATCCAAAGCCAGGATCGCCAATTGCTGGAATGCCTCGCGTTGGGCGAGGACCCACTCTTCAAAACCAAGATTGTCCTCCAGATGCAGGTCAGGGAGAAAGCGGTCTTGATAGAGGGCAACCGCCTGTATCATGCGTTGGGCACAGTCGGCACAAGTTTCTTTAGCTGCATGGCGATGGTGCTGGCAAGTGGTGATCAGCGCGCGAAAATGCAGCGCGTCCACTGTGCTTTCATCCCCCACAAAGGTAATGGTATTGCGGTCGACCTCCAATAGGCTGGATTCAAGCCCATCCAGGCTGCGGCGCAAGCGGCTGAGTTCAGTGCGCAGATTGGAAAGCCTGTCGCTGCCAATCCGGTCATCCCACAGCAGTTCGGCCAGGTTGGTGCGTGATTGTGGCTGCTGGGGGTAAAGGGCCAGATAGGTCAGCAAGGCCCGGCTGCGCTCGGTGGGGAAAACAACAGGGTTTTGGGAAAAGGAGGCAGAGAAGGAGCCGAAGAGAGAGAGGGTGAACATGTTGATTTCCTGACGAGTGGACATGAGTTTACCTCCAGGCCCGATAATTAGGGGGACATGCACATAGGACATCTCTTGTTGAACGCCACCCATTCTCGTAGGGATGCTGCAAGCAGCACCCCTACGAATTTTCTATAGATCAGTATTCTGCCGGCCACTGCGGGCAGGTAGCCTGATAGGGCGTGTTGGGCAGATACTGTTCCCACTCGGCCAGGGTGAAATTGCGGCCCAGAGTGGCGCAGGCGCGGTCAACCAGATGCGCCACATTCAGGGTCCACAAGGCGATGATGCCGTCCTCTCCCGTAATGATCACAGATTGTCCATCGGGGCTGAAGACCGGCGTTACTGCATTGTCAGTTACGTCATCCAATAGCTGCGCGCCCTGCTCTGGCTGCGCCATCGACCACAGGGCCATGCCGGTGTCTGTCTCGGAAGCCAGCCATTCTCCATTTTGGCTAAAATTCAGCGTCAGGTTGTTGGCCCCATCGGTAGAGAGTTCGCGCGGTGCTTCGGCTGGAAGGGCTGTTGACCACAGGTAAACGCTGGCATTGCCCATGCTCAGGGCCACGGTCTGGCTATCTGGCGAGAAGGCCGCCCCACGGATGATACCGGTCATGGTCTGCATGTACGGAGCGGCGGCCAAATCGTCCAGCGACCACAGACGCGCTGTGTAATCGGTGGCGGCTCCCTGTGTGGCGAGGCTCAGCAACCAACGATTATCTGGGCTAAAGCGCAACAGGGAAACCGTGGAAGTATGGCCGCTCAAGACTGTGGGCGTAGGGGTGTCTGTGGTCAGGGGCCACAGCCAGATATCCTCATCGTCGTGGGTGGCAAGCCAGCGCCCGTCCCGGCTAATGTCGAGGGTGACAACGGAATCGGGGTGATTAAACGAATAAATGGGCTGTTGTCGCTGTGCGACATCCCACACGAAAACGTTGCCATCCAGCCCGCCAGTGACGAAACGGCCACTGTCGCTGCTAAAGGTCGCCGACCAGATCTCGTTGCCGTGCCCATCCAACACCACAGGATCAGGTTGTCCAGATGACCAATCGGCGGTTGCCCACAAGCGTGCCACGCCGTCAAAGCTGCCCGTGCCCAACCACCGAGCATCCGGACTGACAGCCAGCGCGGTAATGGTCGATTCATGGGGCAACAACAGGGATGTCGCCGCCAGATCGCTCATTTTGCGCACGACCACCCCGGCGGCTACCGTGGAGATTAACCATTGACCGGTGGGGTCAACCACAATATGCACCCTCTCTCCAGGCGTCTCGTTGGTAATGATGCGCGGTTCGGTGGAAAGATCATCCAACGGCCACAGCCGCACAAAGCGATCCAGGCCGATTGTTCCCACCAGATTCAGGCTGGGGTGAAAGTGTAGATATGTAAACCATCCACCGTGGCCGCGCAGAACGGTGGGGGCTGCTTGCAAATTGTCCATGGCCCAAATCTGCGCCGTGCCGTCTCGGCTGGCGGAGGCAAGCCAGCGGCCATCTGGGCTGAACTCTACGCGGTTAATGGTTGCGGTGTGTCCACTTAGCAAGAGGGGGGGAGCCTCTAGATCGGTGAGATCCCAAAGGTGAACTTCCGTAGGATCGCCGGGCACGGTCAACCATCGCCCATCCGGGCTGATCTCTGGTGTCCACAGCCGTCCTTTTTCAAGATTGAAGAGAATCGGCTCGGCACTGAGATCAGCAGTTTCATATATGCGCAGGGTGGAATAGGGGCTGGCTGTCACCAAGCGCTGGCTGTCGGCGGTAAAACGGGCCCCATTCGCCCACACCTCGTGCCCTTCAATCACTTGTGGCGCTGCCTCCAAATCTGTCAAGTCCCATAAAAGATTGAGCGCATCATAGGCCGAGGTGAAGAGCCAGCGGCTGTCGGGGCTGACGGTTAGCGCCACCGGCCCTGCTGTATGTTGGGTGAGGATAATAGGATCATCCAATGGTGCGGGCAGGCGGCTCACATCCCAAATGCGGATTTTCTGATCCCAACTTCCAGTGATCAACCGTTTGCCGTCCGGCGTAAAGAGCAGGCGCATGATCTTGTCATCATGGGGCAAGATCATCACAGCATCCAGAACTTCGTCCTCGCTCTGCATAGACCAAAGACGAACTGTGCCATCCAGCCCGCCACTTGCCAGCCAGTTGCCATTGGGGTGAAAGGCCAGTGTGGCAAGGCGATCTGTGTGTCCTACCAGACGTTGTGGCACAACTGCTTCGCCAGCCAGAACCTGAGCAACCGGCCAGACACGCAGGGTGTTATCCCAATGAGAAGTAACCATTTTCTCGCCATCAGGGCTAAACATAAAATAGTCACTTTCGATGAACTGACCCGGCAGCGGAATCCCCATAGGATCGCGCACAGCCTGGCGCAGGGTCTGCACAGCCGCCGGTAGATAGCGATCAATCTCATCCAACAGCCGTTCGGCCTGAACAGCGAAAAGCCGACGCTGCACGGGCTGTGCATCCCCAGCCAGTTGGGCATTGGCAGTTAAATAAGAAGCGCGAGCGAATTTCTCTTCCTGGCGCGGCAAGGGCACGCTCAGCCTCGGCCTCGGCCTGGGCAGCCAACGCCCGCTCTTCGGCCACCACGCGCACGGCCACCTCGGTGGCGCGGGCATCGGCTTCGGCCTGCGCCTGCACCTCCCCTTCAACAGCCCGCTGCTCCTGGATGAGGGCATAGCGGGCCAACACCAGCGCCAACACCAGCATCAAGGCCAATCCCACCAAAAATGCGCGCAACCTTCGTCCGGTCTTGGCTTCCGCTTCGGCACGCTGACCCTCCGCTTCGGCCACTTGACGGATCTGGGCCAGTTCGCGTTGGCGCTGTGCCTCTTGCTCCACCTCGCGTTGTTGGCGCAAAAGGCGGCTGGCCGTAATAAAGGAGAGGATCAAGGCGGGTAGATCCTCGCGCCGGTCATCACCCCACCGTTCAGCCTCGGCCAACGGCGCGCCGCGCAACAGGGTGGCTTCGTCGTTGCCGCTGCGTTCCCACTGCTGGGCTTGCAGCCGAATCTCACCTTGCCAGAGACGAAAGGCCCGATCCGCATGCAGCCATGTGCGCAGCCGCTGCCAGTCGTGGATCAGCGCTTCGTGAACCAGTTCCACGCCCTCCTCGCCGCCTGCCACCTGATCCGTCACCAACAGGCGTGCATCGGCCAGCGTCTGCACCACCGCCCATTCCTCGGCGTTGAACTCTCGACGCAGCCCCACGCGCCGGGAATCTTCTACGCCCTCCAACACCTGCACCAATCGTAAGAAAATCCGTTGCGCCAGCAGCTGTTGATGGGGCTGCAGGCGGGCCAGAATGCCATCGGCGTAGTGATTGAGTGCCCCGGCCACCTCTTCCAATGCTTCGTAGGCTTCGTGGGTAATCCAGCCGTGGCGCTGCTCTTGCCAGAGGCGGGTGAGGGTGAACTGTAACAAAGGCAGCCGCCCGGCATCATTGCCCACGTCATCCAGCAGCCGCTCCACCAGCCCAGGCTCAAAATGAACCCCATACCTGTGCGCCGGTTGCTGTACGGCCTGGGCCATTTCGGCGCGGGTCATCGCCCCCAGGGCCAACAGGTTGCGGCCGATTGCATCGGCAAATCGGCCATTGGACAAGACCTGCCCCAAAAAATCGGCCCGCAACGCCAATAGCAGCGCCAGCCACGCGGGTTGCTGTTCAATGGCATCCACCAGCAGATCTAGAAAGTGCTGGCGCATTGTGACATCCGTGCAAAGTGAAAAGAGTTCTTCAAACTGGTCGAGCATGATCAAAACTTTGGGCGGGCAGGGTTTGCTATCACTTTGAGCCAGATCCGCCACAGGGGCCTGGAGGGCTTCGCTCAGATCGCACCAGGCAAATGGCCCCTGGCGCAGACGGTCTATGAGGGGAGACCCTTCTGGCAACCGGGGAACCAACACATTTGCTAGCGCCGAAAATGGATCCGCACCCGGCCGCAACGAGATCACACGCCACTCCTGGTTTGCGCTCAGCGTTGGGGCAACGCCGGCGTGAAGCAAAGAGGATTTCCCACTGCCCGACGCCCCCACCACCATCAACAGCGGCTCTTGCACCAGACAGTCCACGATCTGTGTCACATTCTTTTCACGGCCAAAAAAATGGTCGGCGTGTTCAGCATCAAAGGCCTTGAGACCCCGATAGGGGTTGGGTGGGGGTGTTGCGACCGTGGTTCGGGTTGTGCCCGCCCGCATCTGAGCGTAAAGCTGCTGAAGTTCGAGGCTGGGCGGGGCGTCCATTTCGGTGGCCAGGGTCTGCACCATGGTCTCATAGTGGCGCAGGGCTTGATGGCGTTCACCCGTCAACAGATAGGCGCGCATCAACGCTTCGTGGGCGCTTTCTAGCCAGGGGGCAAGCTCGATCTGGCGTTGGGCCCAACGAATCACAGCATCAAGTTTGTGCTGGCGCTGGTGATAGGCCATGAGCCATTCCAGGGCCTGCATGGCCTGTTGTTGAAAGATCTCGCGCTGGGTCAGCAACCATTCATCAAAGGCAATATTCCCGTCCAGGTAGAAATCTTTCAGGAAGGGCGCCTGATAGAGCGCCATCGCCGCTTCCATGCGCCGGGCACACTCGGCACAGGCGTTGGGGGCGGCGTGGGGGTGTTGTTGACAGGCGCGCAACAGTGCGCGGAATTGCAACGCATCCACCATATGTTCATCACCCACAAAGGTAATCGTATTGCGGTCTGTTTCGAGCAAGGCCGATTCAAGCCCATCCAGGCTGCGGCGCAGGCGACTGAGTTCAGTGCGCAGATTGGTCAGACTGTCGCTGCCAATCCGGTCATCCCACAGCAGTTCGGCCAGGATTTTGCGTTGTTGCGGTTGGTGAGGATGGAGCGCCAGATAGGCCAGCAAGGCCCGGCTGCGCTCGGTGGGGAAGGTGAGAGGTTGGTCGACAACAGATAGCTGAAATGGGCCAAATAAAGAAAAACGAAGGCTAGACATAGATCCTCATAGCGTGATGAAGGATCTGCGCCGTGACCGTAGCTGACCTGAGGATACTGCGAGATCATCCACGGCTGTTACACATCCGTGCAACAGGACGCAGATTATAGCGATGATGTGATCGGAAAGGAACACAAACCATGTACGGAGCCAGCAGATTCCGCACAGTCGGGGGAATACGAATATTAAAGGTTTATCGCCAAAATGCAAATCTTCAGGAGAGGTTAAGAGAGAAGTTACAGCTTTGTTGCGTTTTTGTCACGGTGGCTTGGTACTGTAGCACCATTGTTTATTTTCCGAAGCGCACACGAAAGGCTCAGCCATGTCACACCACTATCACTCATACCTGCTGCGGTTGTGGCGTAATCATGCCGGTGTGCCCTGGCGGCTGGCACTGCAAAATACGCTGACAGGCGAGGTCGAGACTTTCACCAATCCCCCTGCATTGTCGTTCTATCTGCTAGCTGTGATGGGTCTGAAAGAGGAATCTATTCTGCTGACACTAGGCACATGAGCAAAGGGCAAGGTGATTCACAAGGTCAGGAGGAAAAAGATGTAGACAACAAATGAGTTTTCCACAAACAAAACCATAGTTTCATCAGCTTTTTTGTTCATAAAGCATCTATAGTCCATAAGAAAGTGAAACAGGATATGAGCATTTGGGGGAAAAGAAAGCTTATTTCGTACTTTGGAGCCTTGTTGCTAATCTTCGCAGCACTGGGCTGGTTTATCTGGTCTTCACTATCGATAAGTACAGCCGTAGCAGCAGAATCTAATACAGGCTCGGTAGAAGGAATCATTACTTATGCCGACAGCGGGAGTTTCGCATCTGCAAATGTTAACCTGATTCTACAGTCAAATCCAACTATCAAATACCTAACCTCTAGCTCCTCATCCGATGGGCACTACTTATTTGAAAATGTCCCGACCGACACCTATACGCTACAGGTACTTGATCCTGACTCTAATTTTCAGAGCTATGAACAGACTGTTACGATTGAGGCTGGCGTGACAAAGCGTATAGATGTGCAGGTGCAAAAGGCGTCTGCAGTTGGCTCGATTGAGGGATACATTCTAAGTCCCGAAAACTCAATGCCTATAACTACGGCTGAGGTTGCGCTCATCTCGCAAGCAAACTCAAACGTCATCACAACGACTAATAGCTATCAGGGATATAAGATTCAAAATGTAGCAGCCGGCACATATACATTCCGGGTAACGGCACCCAACTTCAAGACCCATGAAGAGACGGTCACCATTGTAGCTGGGGAGACTCTCCAGAAAAATGTAACAATGACAGCGCGCCCCTTCAAACAGTCCAGGGGCAATCCAAGGAGAAGTTACTACTCTTAGCGCCTTCCCTATTGCCGACGCGCAAGTTTCCCTCATATTACAGTCGAACCCCAACGTCATCACAACTACGTTTAGCAGTTCCCAAGGTAATTATCAAATCCAGAATGTAGGGGCTGGCACATACACTTTCCGGGTAACGGCACATGGATATGAGTCCAATGAAGAGACGGTTACCATTATCGCTGGGGAAACAAAGTTTAGATCTGTTTCCTTAAAAGAGAAGGCAAACACGGCTACGCCAACAGCAACCAAACTCACCAACGCCAACAGCCACAAACTCACCAACGCCAACAGCCACAGCAAGCAATACACCTACCAGTACACCCACACAACAGAAAAATGCCCCGCCCTTCATCTATGGGGTTCCCAAGACACAAGGTGTAGTAGGAGAACTATACAGCTTTGATGCCGATGCCACCGATGCTGATCTCACAGATTTGGGCTCACTCGTCTTTAGTATTGGCAATAAACCAGCCTGGGCTACATTTGATCCCCAGACGGGTCATTGAGCGGCAAACCAACAGAAGCTGGAACAAGCAGCAACATTGTTATCAGCGTCAGCGATGGAAAGGACAGCAGCAGCCTTCCAGTCTTTTCAATCAAGGTCGTGGCGAGTGAAGCTGCCATTAACCGCCCGCCCGTCTTCGGTTCCATACAACCACCCTTAAAGGCCAAGGTTGGCGAACTTTACTATTTTGCAGCTACAGCTACTGATCCAGACGGCAATCCTATTGCCTATGAGATCGAAAACAAGCCAACCTGGGCTACGTTTGATGCACAGACGGGCATTTTACAGGGTACTCCAGGTCAGGCCGATGCTGGAGTTACCAATCCGATTGTTATTCGTGCACGGGATAACCAGGGTACACAAAGCCTAGCAGAACTTGCAGCCTTCACGATTGAAGTTATGGCCCCCAATTTGCCCTACAGTCCTGGTCTACTCTCATTTTGTAGCACAGCAACCTCGGGGTGGGACATCTTCAAAGATCAAAGTATCACAATCCAGGACACGTCTACGGAGGAATGGACGTCATACAAGTTTGGCTTTCCAGTCACCTATAGGGAACGAGGATCATTCACAGCACAAGGGTATACTTCTGTTATCACGTTTCGCCCCTACAACTCGGGACTATCGAAGGGAACCAACGTAAAAAACCTGACACTTACCACAAACCTACGTACGTATACGATTCCCGTATACATCACGCTGGGTGGTTCTTGTGATGGCACTGTACAAAATCCGGGCAGTGAACCTGATGCGCCCCAGCCCGTACTCAAGGTAAACCGCAGCCGCCTCTCTTTCTCAGCCCGACTCGGCGGAACAAATCCATCTGCCTCATTGCAGATCGAAAGTACAGGCGGCGTTCTCAAGTGGAATGCCACCACCGATCAACCAGGATGGGTTATTCTTGCTCCCGGAAAAGGGGCCACTGATACAAATCCCCAATTATCGGTAACCGTCAACCTGGACTACTTTAAGAGCCGCAACATCACTGGGCAACAAAGTGCCCAGGTTACAATCGCCGATCAGAACAACCGCGTCCTTACAGTGGATGTGATTGCCAACATTGATGCAGCTTCAGTTTCAGCACCGCCAGCCAGCAATCAATCGTGCAATGACCAGGGAACGGTACGACTAACGGCACTAGAAGTCACCCAGGGTATCCAGAACCTTAACAACGAAATGCCACTGGTTTCAGGACGATTTACGTTTGTGCGGGCACACGTACGGAGCAACACTGGTAACCCCGTGGAGAACTTCAGTGCTCGACTCTTCAACCCCAACGCAACGGGCGTTAAAGAGGTGGTATCGGGCCTGGGGACGATTGTGCCCTCCCATATCACTGTGAAGACCAATCCCAGTCGTGCAGAACTGAGCGATAGCCTCTTTTTCGAGTTACCCCCAGAGTGGGTTGCGGGCAACAGCCTCACCCTGCAGATTCGCCCCAATAGCGGCGGCACCATCGAATGTGATGAGGTGCTTTCGGACAAAGATAGTATCAAGGACGGCGCAATTGCCTTGCCGTTGATAACTGTGCCTGCTGTGCCCGTTCAGTTTTATAAAGGCTCGCACCCGACCGGAACCGCAACAGATGCACAAGTTGCCATGATACGCAAGGCTATGCTTGATTATATGCCCACAGCAGCACTTCAAGATGTGGGTGCAGTGCAGATGCTATCTATGGATGCTAAGATGAGCGTGAGCTATTCGGCTCCTCTCTTCGAGAGGCTGAACGAACTGCGGGCCAATGCGAAGGTTTTTCATGTGGCGGTCTTCCCTGGATTTGGGGGGGGCGTAGCTCAGTCTGGTGGTTATGATTTTGTCCATTACGAAAAAGATTTCTGGACGATTCCACACGAGATAGAGCATGCGTTCAACATGCCTGGGAAAAGCTATGGAATTCCTCATGTTGACAGTGGTGGGTCAGGTGAAAAGGGTTACAACGATGTACCCGACTATGTACACGCCGGACAAATCAGCGAACACACCGATGCAGCCGATCCACGCACCTATTACGCCATCCGCAAATTCTATGATGTATGTCCATTTGTGGATGCGCCTGCTTCTATATGTGAGAATTACAACAAAGACAAAATCGTGATCTTGCCTCCTGATAGTCCTGATCCTCTCTATCGTGGCATTCCCAGAAATTACGCATACCCATCTGCCTGGGCCTACAAACTGATGATGAATAGGATCATTGCGGGTAAATTTGATACAGTCGCACAGGTAAAAACGGATAGCGCAGAGATACCCGCAACGTTGGTAAGCGGCATACTGACAGGACCAACCAGCGGCCAGGTAACCGGCACTGAGGCACTTCTCGTAAAATCCTTCACGCCTAATCCTACGGGGATTATGCGCTGCGTCTTGAAACAAAGGATGGTAAGGTAGAAAGTACAGTACGCTTTGACGTGGAGGTGTATACGCCCCATGGTGTGGGTAAGACAGAGAGCTCCACCAACTTTAGCGTTTTTGATCCCCTATCATCTCTTTGCCGATACAACCATTGCTCGTATTGTGTTGCTTCACCAGGATACGGTTTTGAGTACCTATAGTGCTAAAGGGAAAGCACCCTCCCATTCCGGGTGATGGCATCGGACAATAGTGAGAAGATCTCTGTTCGCGCTTATGCCTACAGCGACGACACATTGCACTATCGACTCTACTCTCAACACAAGCAGAATGGCCCTTGGTGGCCCGCCGCCACGGGTACTGTCCAGCCCGCCAACGGTACAGCTGATTTCACTATCCAGGTCGATAAATCCAAATTGCCTGGCTCAACAGGACAGATGTGGCGACTGTTTATCTCTGATGGTTTCAACACAGCTTGGTACGAAAGCAGTAGCAGTGTCCAGTATACCGAACAAGGCTCCCACGGCCTTGATGCAGTTGGCCTTTGAAGGCAATGCCATCTCAGGCGATCAGCGTTTGTTGCTCACGGGTACGGGTACGGATATGGAAGATGGTTCATTAACTGGAGCCAGCCTCTCCTGGTATTCGGATCGAGATGGCAAACTAGGCACAGGCGAAGAGTTGAACGTGGCTGCTGACGATCTGAGCGAAGGGCGGCATGTCTTCTGGTTGGAGGCTGTCGACAGTCAAGGGCTAAGTAATATTGTTACAAAAACCCTGGAAACTACGGGGGGCCGCAAATTCGCTACGGCGGCCATGGGAAAGCATCAGACACGGCAGATACAGACAATGGTCTTACTGCCATTGCCCAAGTCGAAATCTACCGCAACACTCCCTACCAAGCACCAGAATTGCGTATCGACAGCGGATTTTCTCTGGCAGTAAACGCCGGTAAAGTGCGTACATACACCTTAGCCGTCCGCAACGGCGGCGATGGTGGTGCGATCGCCTGGAGCCTGGATACATCCAAACTGCCTGCCTGGCTCAAGGCGAACAAGAGCAGTGGTCAGACGCCGGATGAGATCATCTTCACCATTGATGCCAAGAGTCTGGCGGAGGGCAACTACGAAGGGACACTTACCTTTAGCTCTTCCAATGCCGTGAAGAACAAACAGTTGACAGTTCCCTATGCGGTGCAAGTGACCGCAGCCACCGAGCACAAGATCTACTTGCCTTTCGCCAACAAGTAAGTCGCCAGGAAGCGCAAAAGCATGAACTGGGCCGCCTGTGAGCTGTAGATTGCATAGCTTACAGGCGGCCTATCCATTTTAGGTCATCTTATGAGGATACTTATGTCTGCTCTACACACCCATTCTGACGAGACAAACAAGCAACAGTTCCGACATCCTCTGTGGATCGTAATTTTCCTGACTATGGTATTGCATCTCCCCTTGCTAGGATGGGGAACCCATGAGCATGCTCTCGCCCAGGAGAAAATAGACGCCGCGCCACGAGAATCCACACCTTTCACCCTCACCAGCCATATTCCTGTGACCAATGCGGTAGGCGTCGCCATCACGCAATCCATCACAGCGAACTTCTCGGCGGTCCTAAATACCAGCACGGTCAATGATCGCACGTTCACAGTGCGCAGTAACCTGCGCGGCTTGTTAGGATTCATCCCCAGCGTTAACAGTTCTGGCCTCAGTCTCGACACAGTCGATTTTTTGACGGGTGAACAGATACAGATTGTGGCGACCTCTGGCATCAAAAGCAGCGATGATGCAGTTTTGAAACCCATCCAGTGGGGATTCACTGCGGGGTCGGTACGCAGCAACCGCTGCGTTGAAGGCTTTACGGCCATTGAAACAGGGCTTCCAGGCATGAAAGATGGCAAGGTAGCCTGGGGAGATTATGACGGTGATAAGGATCTCGATCTTCTCATTACCGGATATGACACCGCAAACGCCCCTCTGAGCCAGATCTATCGCAACCAGGATGACAGTTTTATAGCCGTCAACACAAATCTGACTCCTGTCGGCTATAGCAGCGCAGACTGGGGCGACTATGACAACGATGGTGACCTGGATATTCTACTCATAGGTCAGGACAACGAAAAAAGTCGTGTTGCCCATATCTACCGCAACGACAATGGAACCTTTGTCAACATCAATGCCGGACTCGTTGGAACTACGGTTGGAAGTGCGGCCTGGGGAGATTATGACAATGATGGTGATCTGGATATCCTGCTTGCTGGCAGTAATGCAAAGGGCAAAAGCCTGATCTATCGCAACGATAATGGCAGCTTTGTGGATAGCATGGCTGACATCCCCAGTATTGGCTTCAGCAGTGCAGACTGGGGCGACTATGACAACGACGGTGACCTCGATATTGTCATCTCAGGCCAAAACAATGGTCCACTCACCAAGCTCTACCGCAACAATAATGGGAGCTTTACTGACAGCAATGCAAATCTGCCTGCACTCTCCGCCCATGTTGCCTGGGGAGATTACGACAAGGATGGCGATCTGGATCTCCTATTAACAGGAGAGGACAGTGCAGAAGTTGCCCAGACCAAAATCTATCGCAATGACAACGGCTCTTTTATTGATAGCAAGATTGCTCTGCTAGGAGTTCGAGCCAGCAGTGCGGCCTGGGGTGACTATGACAACGACGGCGACCTGGATATTCTGATCAGCGGCCTGACACAAGAAAAGACACTGGCGGTTAAGGTTTATAAGAACCAGGATGGCGCCAGTTTCATAGATGCAGGCATCAATAACCTGACTGCCACCTTCGTGGGAGATGTCTCTTGGGCAGACTATGACAACGACGGCGATCTGGATATTCTAATAGCTGGCCTAAGTAGTAGTCCGATCACCTGGCTCTATCGCAACGACGATTGCCCACCCCCGACTACGAAGACCTTCCTCCCCGCTGTGCGCAATAGCTTGCCTCCGGTGAAGCTTACCTGTAACCCATCAGGCGGGGCTGGCGGGCTGGCGGCTGGCACAAAGATGGATATCATCTTCCAGGGACAACCTGTGCTGGTTGAGGTGAGCAGCAGCTATGTGGATTCTCAACCCGGGTATCTCTCCATCTATCTGCATGGGGATGAAGGTCAATACAAACGGTTCATTCAGGGGGAGACGCCTGGAGGGGTCTTCATAGCTCCACAAGCACCACGCAGTACCGATAATTATCACCGCTGGTATGAAAAGCCCACAGAGAATGCGGAATTTGTGGCGGCACTGCTGGAAGAGATGTACAGCAAGTATAACCTCTGCCGGAATGTCTTGATAGGCGGAAGTATTTCCGGAGGCTCTGTCTTCTATGA
Organism: uncultured Chloroflexia bacterium; assembly: GCA_963721725.1. Classification (GTDB taxonomy): domain Bacteria; phylum Chloroflexota; class Anaerolineae; order Caldilineales; family Caldilineaceae; genus RI-153. The sequence continues at coordinate 174,400 of CAVRLX010000032.1, read as the reverse complement.
TCGAAACTTCTCGGTCTTGAAAGGAGAAACTTATCCAGCTTATTGGAACCTTCACTGTGGCGGTTCCTCTTTTCATGACGAAGAGAAGCTCAAGGCCTTGAGCCAAAATCCAGAAGTCGTGAGCCGCAGTGAATTTGTCTTCACTATCGCTACAAACGACTTCCTGTTTGAGCAGACTGCCCAAAGTGCAGAGCATCGCAAGTCTCTTGGTTTCAATGTAACGACAGACTATCGGGAAGGCGGCGGTCACTGCCTCTACGGGACGATAGAGGGCGTGGACGCCATTATCACCAACTATATTCAGAATAAGGCAAAGGAACTAGACAGCAAGATCGACCGCATCCCGAAAGGGGGAAAACCATAACGGATTTGTACCATAACAGAATAAAGTACCCCAGTTGCCAGATCTCTAAAATCTGGCAACTGCTTTTTCAAGACTATCTTTACGTCTATTCCTGTGCTCGACCGCTTTGTTGCGTTTTTGTCACGGTCGATGTATATGCTATTACATGTCTGATTGTTTTGTTTGAACCTGGAGACCTGTATGTGTTCCGCTCCCCTGCCACGACACATGCCGGACTCTATGCACGATTCTCCCACAGTGTCGTGGCGACCCTCTGCTGATTAGAGCCATGTAAATCGGTTCTCATTATCCCAAAGTTAGGGATCTTATGTCCGAGTATTATCACTCTTATGTACTACGCCTGTGGCGCAGCCATGCCCAGGCTCCCTGGCGGCTTTCGCTGCAAAATACGCTATCGGGAGCGACAGAGACTTTTATCGGCCCGGCTGCGTTGCTGTTTTATCTATTGGCCGTCATGGAAAAAATAGATGAAAGTGATGTACTGCATTTTCTCCCGAAAGAAGAAGATGCATCTTTGCCTAGCCAACCACCAGAAGGGGGCGCGGATGACTTGATGCGATAAAACGATCCCGTTTGCTGCGCGCACCATCTGTTCTTGGATCAGGGTTGACTAACAATTTTTAAATCGGGGGAAAAAAGATGAAACGTTTGTATAAACACATTGCAATGGGCGGCAAAGGCATGTGGATGGCGGCACTCTTGATGGCCGTGCTGCTCACGACTTGGCAAGCATCCCCAACTTTGGCAGCTACCACCTGTACGTGGACGGGGTCAAGCAATAGCGACTGGCATACAGCGACAAACTGGGACTGCGGGATTGTCCCTGGCAGCAGTGACACGGTAATCGTACCCGATGTAACCAATGATCCTGTTTTGGCTGCCACTAGCCAAGTGCTGAATTTAGAAATTCAAAGCGGTACAGTGATCACCATTAACGCTGGCTTTGAACTTATTTTAACTGGCGGTGGCACACTCACCGGGGGTGGAGATATCACAGGCGGGGTGTTGACCTTCGGCGATGGCAGTTACTACAGCAGCTACACCGTCAACTATACAGGCACCATTGCCTCGGCCAACATCAACGTGGGGCAACAGCTGCTTCTGGTTCAGGACTTGAATGTCACTGACCTCACCATCACCCAGATTAGCAGTGTCGGGGGTGACTTTGACATCCGTTCCACTGGCACCATCACCACCCAAGATGCTTCCTTCACGCACGAGTTCACCACCTCTGGCGTCAAGCTGGTCAGCACCGGTGACCAGACCATCACCGGCACGGGGGTACTCTTTAACCTGGAAGCCACCAACGGCGGTGCTGTTCGCATCCCCAACAACCTGATGCTCCAGGGCGGTGGCACACTCACCGGGGGTGGAGATATCACAGGCGGGGTGTTGACCTTCGGCGATGGCAGTTACTACAGCAGCTACACCGTCAACTATACAGGCACCATTGCCTCGGCCAACATCAACGTGGGGCAACAGCTGCTTCTGGTTCAGGACTTGAATGTCACTGACCTCACCATCACCCAGATTAGCAGTGTCGGGGGTGACTTTGACATCCGTTCCACTGGCACCATCACCACCCAAGATGCTTCCTTCACGCACGAGTTCACCACCTCTGGCGTCAAGCTGGTCAGCACCGGTGACCAGACCATCACCGGCACGGGGGTACTCTTTAACCTGGAAGCCACCAACGGCGGTGCTGTTCGCATCCCCAACAACCTGATGCTCCAGGGCGGTGGCACACTCACCGGGGGTGGAGATATCACAGGCGGGGTGTTGACCTTCGGCGATGGCAGTTACTACAGCAGCTACACCGTCAACTATACAGGCACCATTGCCTCGGCCAACATCAACGTGGGGCAACAGCTGCTTCTGGTTCAGGACTTGAATGTCACTGACCTCACCATCACCCAGATTAGCAGTGTCGGGGGTGACTTTGACATCCGTTCCACTGGCACCATCACCACCCAAGATGCTTCCTTCACGCACGAGTTCACCACCTCTGGCGTCAAGCTGGTCAGCACCGGTGACCAGACCATCACCGGCACGGGGGTACTCTTTAACCTGGAAGCCACCAACGGCGGTGCTGTTCGCATCCCCAACAACCTGATGCTCCAGGGCGGTGGCACACTCACCGGGGGTGGAGATATCACAGGCGGGGTGTTGACCTTCGGCGATGGCAGTTACTACAGCAGCTACACCGTCAACTATACAGGCACCATTGCCTCGGCCAACATCAACGTGGGGCAACAGCTGCTTCTGGTTCAGGACTTGAATGTCACTGACCTCACCATCACCCAGATTAGCAGTGTCGGGGGTGACTTTGACATCCGTTCCACTGGCACCATCACCACCCAAGATGCTTCCTTCACGCACGAGTTCACCACCTCTGGCGTCAAGCTGGTCAGCACCGGTGACCAGACCATCACCGGCACGGGGGTACTCTTTAACCTGGAAGCCACCAACGGCGGTGCTGTTCGCATCCCCAACAACCTGATGCTCCAGGGCGGTGGCACACTCACCGGGGGTGGAGATATCACAGGCGGGGTGTTGACCTTCGGCGATGGCAGTTACTACAGCAGCTACACCGTCAACTATACAGGCACCATTGCCTCGGCCAACATCAACGTGGGGCAACAGCTGCTTCTGGTTCAGGACTTGAATGTCACTGACCTCACCATCACCCAGATTAGCAGTGTCGGGGGTGACTTTGACATCCGTTCCACTGGCACCATCACCACCCAAGATGCTTCCTTCACGCACGAGTTCACCACCTCTGGCGTCAAGCTGGTCAGCACCGGCGACCAGACCATCACCGGCACGGGGGTGCTCTTCAATCTGGACTTTGCCAAACCTAGTGGCGATGTGATCTTTGCCGATGGCTTTGATCGCAGTTTCACCTCGGTGGTTGTCTCGGCAGGCGAATGGGATGTGCTGGGCAATTCCGTTTCGGCCACAAATGGCTTTACAGCCCAGGGTGGCGCGATCACCGGCGCAGGCACGCTCACAGGCACCGTGACAGTCGGCACGGATGGCACTTTGGGCGGTACAGTGACGGTCAATGGCAATGTAACCGCCCATAGCGGTGGCACACTGGGCAAAAACAGTTCAGCGGATCAGGCTACCATCAACGGCAACCTGCTTCTCAACGGCGGCTCAACGCTGAATGTAGATATCAACGGAACGACGCCCGGGACGGAGTACGACCAATGGCTGGTCAACGGCACAGTGACGATTAACAGTGCCACATTGACCGGGACTGTCACCGCTTGGGGGAGTTCAACCACGCTTATTGTTAATGATGGCAGCGATCCCATCAGCGGTGCTGGCTTTGCCGGTGCATCGACAGAAGGCAGTAGCGTCACCGTCGGCGATAAAGCATTTGAAATTTTCTATCAAGGGGAGAGCGGCAACGATCTTGTGTTGGTCTCCACTGACAGCGACGGCGACGGCGTCAATGATGATGTCGATAATTGCCCCAACAGTTCTAATCCTGATCAGGCCGATCAAGATGGCGATGGCATCGGCGATCTCTGCGATCCTGATCGGGACGGTGACAATATTGAGAACAATGTGGACAACTGTCCCAGTGTTGTTAACCCGGATCAAGCTGATGTGGACAACGACGGCATTGGTGACACCTGCGATCCGGACAAAAACGGCAATGGCATTCCCGACATTGATGAGCCTATTGCTGCGGATGATACTTATACCACCACGCTACGTGTCTTCAGCGTGGCGGCCCCTGGCCTGCTGACTCAACGACAGCGACGAGCAACGGCGATGTGCTCTCAGCCAGCCTTGGTGACAGACCCGGCCGTAGGGTGATGTTGCTGTAGGGTTGGATGGCTCGTTTGTCTATACGGCGTCCACTCAATTGAGCGGAACCAATATGGTGACCTTCACCTACGCTGCCCAGGACGGCACAGGACGCAGCCGAGGCTACGGTGACGCTTACTCTGAAACTTGGCCCCAGCGCCCTGGATGATCAGTTCACAGTAGACGAGGATAGCGTCAGCACGGCGCTGGATGTGCTAGCGAATGACACTTCATCCGAGGGCAGCCTGACCCTGCTTGCCGTGGGCACACCCAACCTAGGCGGCAGCGCCACCATCAACGGCAGCCAGATTAGCTATACCCCTGCCCTGAATGTGAACGGCAGTGAGACATTCACCTACACCGTCTCTGACGGGGAGCAGAGCGCCGACGCCACGGTCACGGTCAACGTGACGCCAGTGAATGACGCGCCAGTTGCCACCGACGACAGCTACTTTACCCTGCAAGGGACAACCTTGTCGGTGGCAGCGGTGAATGGCGTGCTGATTAACGACAGCGACATTGACAGCAACCCACTCCTTGCTCTTGTGCAGGCGAATCCTGCCCACGGCAGCCTTTCCCTACAAGCGGATGGCAGCTTCATCTACACCCCCACCGCAGATTTCCTGGGCACAGATAGCTTCATCTATACCCTGAGCGACGGCGAATTGACCGACACCGGCACAGTGACCATCAAAGTCGTGCGCGACAGCACTCAGGCCATTCAATTCTCCATGCCCATCACAGGCTGGAATCTCTTTGGCTATCCGCTGCAAAACACGCTGCCGGTAAGCGAGGCGCTGCAATCCATCAGCGGCAAATACGACCGGGTCTTTGGCTATGAACCCGCCGATGCCAGTTCGCCGTGGAAGATGTTCGATCCCACGTTGGAAGCGCCCTTTGATGCCATGCTCAACGATCTGACCGAGTTGGTCTATGGCCGCGGCTACTGGCTGCGCACTACCGAACCAGTCACCGCGACCTTTGGCGGCAGTACCCGCGCCGCGCTCGCCGTTGATATGGTCGCCCTGCCGCCGACGACACTTTATGGTTATCTGCCCCACAATGCCAGCGCAGGTCAGCCCATTACCGCCCGGATCAATGGCGTGATCTGTGGTACTGGCTCTACGCAACTGACAGCCGACGGACGTATGGCCTTTGCCCTGCACGTCTCGGCGGCGGACGGCGTGACGCCAGCCTGTGGCAGTGCGGGTCGCACAGTGACGTTAACGCTGGCCGATGAAACCGTCGCCACGCTGGGTTGGGACAATGTCCAATCGGGCTTTGTCGATCTGAATGCACAACCAAACCGGCGCATCTTCCTTCCCTTGACACAGAAGTAGGGTATTGAACCATGCACGCTCATGCCCACAACACACTGTCGATTAAGGCTACTGTTGGCCGCTCTTGGGGAGGATACCTTTGATGAGATCCCATACTGATGGTTAGAAAGGATGCCCTGACAGGCATCGGTAAATTCTGTTCACTGGTGTTGCTACTGGGCTTGCTCTTTGTCTTGCCAGCATCAACCCGGCTTGTGGCTGCGGCGGAGGAATTGCCGCCGCAGCCCCCCCACACTTTCTTCGGGACGGTGCGCCTTGATGGCGCACCGGTCGCCGATGGCACGAATATACAAGTGCAGGTGAGTCATTCTGTCACCGAAAGCCATACCCTGACCACGGCTGTCTTTAGCAGTGGCGGGCAAAACAGCCTGTATCGCATCCGAATTCCTGCTGATAATCCCAATACTTCTGCCTATGATGGCGGGCAGCCAGGGGATACGATCCTGTTTCAACTTGGCGAAGCCACAGTAGCTGCCTCCACTCCCTTCAACTGGGGGGAAAGCACACGGCAGGTGCTGTCTTTTACATCACCCACGCCTACGCCAAGTAGCACGGCAACCCCTTCGTCCACAGTGATACCCGGTCACACAGCAACAGCTACGGCTACGGCAACAACGCCTGCGCCAACGACGACACCGAGCCACACGCCTTCAGCTACGCTGACCGCGATGTAGGTAACACAGCCACGGCCACAGCCACCACAGCAGGCAACACAGCCACAGCCACAGCTACCAAGACGATTGAGCAAATGCCACCCCAGCCTCCGCATACCTTTTTCGGTACGGCAAGCGCTGGACAATGCCCCAGTGAACGATGGCACAGTAGTGCAAATACGTGTAAGTCATTCTGTTACCCAGAGCCATACGTTGACCACTGCGGTTGTAAGCGGGGGTGGACAAAATAGCCTGTACAGTGTGCGTATTCCGGCGGATAATCCAGAGACACCCAGCCTATGATGGCGGTCGTCCAGGCGAACTGGTAGCTTCTGGGTCAAGGATGAGATCGCGACCCAAGCAGCATCGTTTCAAGCGGGTGAACGCAGCCGTGTCAACCTTACCGCTATCACACCAGTGCGGCTGTGGTCGTCAACGCTGATGTATCCGCCTCCTTCCCGTACACCCACCCACTGGCAGCAGGCAATGGCTCGAGATTGGCGCGGGGGCTGTTGCTCAGCCTAGCGTCCTCACCTATACCGAACAAGCCGGCCCAGCACTGCGCCGGCTGGTCTTCGATTTGCTGGCCTCTCGTTCGATCTTCACGCCTATCAAGATGGCAACCAGCAGTCAAGCTTTGCGTTCAGCGTTCCGATCCGTATTACCGTTACCTATCGAGACGACGACATTGCCGGGCTGGATGAAAACACGCTGATGCTCTACTTCTTTGATGCACAGAGCGGTCAATGGTCTACCGATGGAATAATCGTTCTGGAGCAGGCAGAGACAGAAAACCGTGCTACTTTCAGCGTAATCACCTGACCCGCTTTGCGGTCTATGCTTCTCCGGCAGCCACACCGACGCCAACAGCCACGCCGACGCCAACGGCAACCGACACCGCGACGGCCACGGCAACCGACACGGCCACACCGTCGCCTACGCTGACGGAAACACCCACTGCGACGGCAACCGACACCCCGACAGCCACACCGTCGCCTACCCAGACGGTACGCAACACCCCAACAGCCACGGCGACAGCCACACGTCACCACAGCCACATCCGCCACCCACGCCGCACGGCCACCCCCTCGCCCACGGTAACCAACACCCCGACGGCCACGGCGAGCCACACGGCCACACCATCACCGACGGCGACAGCAAGCCAGACCGCTACGTCATCACCCACAGCCACGGCGACGACACCGCCCCAAGTCACCTGTACACAACAAGCGCTGTTGGCAGCCATCAGCGCGGGTGAACAGAGCGGCACGATTGAACTGGACGGGAAATGCACCTATGTGCTGACCCAACCCTCTCATAATTGGAACGGCGGAAGTGGAGCGTTTATCTTCAGAGCTACACAACTCAATGGAAACGGGGCTACGATTGAACGTGCTGCCGATGCACCACGGTTCCGTCTACTGGGTGTACAAGTCAATGGCGGGCTGATTATCCGTAATCTGACCCTGCGCAATGGAGATGTCTCTACACGTGGTGGTGGTCTGATCGCCAATCGCGACGTCACGCTGGAGAATGTCCATTTTGTGGACAATCATGCCAACGATCTTGGCGGCGGCTTACAGGCAGCGAGGAATACCACCATCCGCAATACATCCTTTAGCCAGAACAGTGCCGGGGAGGGTGGTGCAATCTTCGCCTTTGAAGATATCACCATTGAAGATAGTCGATTTCCTGGACAACAGTGCGGAAAGAGGCGGCGCCCTCTTTCTTCAAGGAGCGACAATACCCTTGTCACTGATGGCCTCTTTGCGGGCAATCACAAGCGCGGTCGATGGCATATCTGCTGCCATTCGCACCCAGAAGGACAACCAGCTGACTGTAATCTAACAGCACTTTCACCGACAAGGCACGCCAATCCAGGCGAGGCACTCTTCGTTTGGGGGCCGACAACCCTTTACAACAATGTTATCGCCAACCACTATATTGGTCTGGCTGCCGGTGGCGCGGGCGAAGAATGAGATCGTCGAGGATTACAATCTCTTCGCTGAGCAACGTGCGCAATGACTTAATGTACAAAAACACGCCCATCAAGCGGGGAGCCAACACGCAACAGATAGCCGACGCTCGCTTCGTCGATACTGCGACGGGAGACTATGCACTCCAACGTAATTCGCCGGGTGTAGATGCGGGCAACAGTACGCTGGTCGGCCAATATGCCACCCTCGCCACCGATCTGGCCGGGAATCCACGTCCCTTTGCCAATACAACAATAGACGTCGGAGCCTTCGAGACCCAGGGCAACGCTGTCGCTTCACTTTCTATTCAAAAACACTCTCCGCCCTGGGTTTCAGCGGGTGTGCCCTTTGAGTTTGCCCTCACGGTTACAAATCAGGGCAAGCTGCCTGCGTCCGATCTGGTGGTAACGGATGAAATCCCAACCGGTGCACTCTATGTGGAGGGCAGCGCCAGCGATGGCGGAACGTTTAACAACCGTACCCTAACCTGGAACATTGGGACGTTACAGGCCGGGCAGACTAAACGAGTCACCTATCGGGTCACAGCCACTCAAACTCTGAGCAGCACAGGCTACCGAGTCCAGAGCACATCAAATCCCCTGGTAGAAGATAGTGGGCCTGTTGTGCAAACACCTCTCAACACCAATATCGTAGCCTCGCTGGGCTTCTTCCCTGTTCCTGATGGCTTTGGTTTTCCCAACTGGGGTGCGCCCTCGGAAGAGACAGACCTGACCGCAGAAGATATGGTAGCGCTGTTTGGGGCGAATGTTTGTGTGAAGGGCACCAACCCCTGTGTGCTGACGGTCGGCGCGCAGGCCTGGCGTGAGCAACAGTTGAAGAGCGCAGAAGGCGGCCACTGCTTCGGCATGTCGGTTGCCAGTGTGCGTTCCTTCCAGGATCTGCCCTTCAAGGGCAAGACCCAGCCGGGTGAATTTCAATCAAACGCGACCACGGTTTTCGATCTCGTGCGTGATCAGACCATCCAAAACTACATTACGTTTTACCATGTTACCCAGAGCACAAGTCGTCTCGGTCGGCTGGCGAACAGCAGCCAAAACGCCAATCCACTCAACAGGCAGGGCGACGGATGGGGCGTATCCAATGGCTTGCCCACAGATTTCCTGGATAAATTAATTGCCAATCTCCAAGACCCCAACGCTGCTGACCGCTATGTAGCTGGCTTCTGGAAGCGCCATGGGGGTGTAGGGCATGCGGTCACACCCTATGCTGTGGAGAATAAAGGCGGGGAGATCTTCTGGGTGCATGTGTATGACAACAATTATCCAGAGGATTTCAGCCGGGTGATCAAGATCAATCGCAGCGTCAACACCTGGATCTATGAAGGGGCAAGCATCAACCCCAATGCACCGGCCTCTGATTGGGAGGGAGATGCCAATACAAGATCGCTGATGTTGCTCAGTACTCTGGACAGCGGCACGACCCCCAAGGTGTGTAAATTCTGCGTTACGACTGCCCGTGATAGTCACGAATCTACCACAGAGATCTCGTTGAACGGCGAAGGTCATGTTCTGGTCACAGACAATCAAGGAAGGCGCGTGGGCTATGATCCGGCGACGGGGGCCTTTGTCAACGAGATCGACGGGGCCGAGCAACAACCCATGCTATTGGGGCTGGATATGGTTGTGCCACCAACCATTAACCTCCCCGGCGGGTTGAGCTATAACGTAGATGTCTTTAACAGTGAGAATGGTATTAACCCCTTCCAGTCCACAGGCGATCTGCTGCTCTCCGCCCCAGGCTTCGCTGCCACACTCAGCGATCTCAAGCTTGATTCGCCACCGATTGAGCCAGAAGATGATGTCAACCTATCAGCATCTTCAGAGAAGCAATCGCAGCCACACGTATAACAGGCTACGACACCCTGCAGCCTGGGCTTCGATCCAAGCCAGAAGCGTATTGCCTATCAAAACAGCAGCGTGGATACGGATACGCCGACCCTGGGCATTAACGTCACCAACCCCGACGGCACAGGGATCTCGGTCAAAGTGGCGGATCTCCAACTGGGGCAAGGCGGCATGGCAGCGCTCTCGTTTGATCCCACCACGGGCGCGGTGGCTGTGGAGAACAACGACAGTGGGAGCAACACTTATGAAGTGGCGGTTGTACGCACCAACGCCGACGGCAGCCAGAACACCTTCAGCGGCACGCTTTCGGACGGCGACGGCGTGGGCGCAGTGATCAACGTGGGGAGCAGTTGGGACGGCAATTCGCCGCCACCCACCGAAACCATCCAAACGCCCACCTTGCCCCAACTTAGCACAACGCTCTATCTGCCCATTATCGGAAAAATGCACGGTGCGCCGGATCTGGTCGTAGAATCATTCACTGTCACCCCAGACAACGCGCAGATCACCATCCGCAATGTAGGCAACAGTGCGGTGACCGAAGCGTTCTGGGTAGAAGCATACATCGCCCCTACCACCGCCCCTACCACCGTTAACCAACTTTGGACCGACCTCTCCACACAGGGTATGGTGTGGGGGGTCACAGAGTCGATCTTGCCAATTGCACCGGGCGAGCGTATTATTCTACAGCTTCAGGATAGCTTCTATAGCCCGCCCTATTCCCATCTTGCAGGGGCACTTGCAGTGGGCACGCCCGTTTATGTGCAAGTTGATTCGTACAACGAAGCCACCACGTATGGAGCGGTTCTGGAAACAGACGAAATGACCGGTGGCCTCTATAACAACATTGCATCAACCACAGTAGCGGCGGCGACGGTACGGGAGGAACCACTCAGCAGTGACCGCACAATCGAGGCGATACCGTCCTCATCACTGCCAACGAGACCTCTCTACACGCAGAACCATTAACCCCTCCCAACGGGCGGACGCCAATGGTCGTTGGCGTCCGCTCTCGTATCGGACTACCTTATCGGGAGCAATCTTATGCGAACTACCTATGTACCCCAGTGTGTTGTGGTTTGTCGTTATGCTCGTGCTGTTAATCCTGATACCGCAAGGCCAGGGTGGACGCGCAGCCCAGGCCGCGCTGCCGCCCCGCCCCACCTTGACGCCCACGCCCACCACAGCGTCATCTGCATCCCCGCTGCCCTCCGTAACACCACGGCCGACAACTGCGGCGCTGCCCCGGCTGGCGCGCATCGAGCTGCAAGCCCCCAACTTTGACGGTGCGTGGAGTGTGGTGCAGTGGCAGGGGGAGGATGGACTTTGGCACGATGTAGCAGGCTGGCGGGGCACCATTAACGAAGGTTTGCGCGGCTGGAAGGTGCTGCCCAAAGACTTTGGGACTGGCCCCTTCCGCTGGCTCGTGATGGATGCACCCGATGGCAACGTGCTGGCGACGAGCGCGCCCTTTACACTGCCCACCGAAAATGGCGAGCAGGTGAACGTCCCGTTGCCGTAAGCGAATATTGCTCTTTTGTTTTCAGAGAAGCCCTGCCAAGCGTCAAAAATCTGGCAGGGCTTTTTCTCTATTTCTGCGGCTTGCGCACAAAAAAGACCGTCACCGCTAGCAACAACGGCAACAGGGCGGCAATGTTCAGCGCCAGGTTATAACTCCCCAACAGATCGCGCGCAATGCCCAGTGGCATTGGCCCCAGGGCAGAACCGGCGATCATAATTGTCGTGGTCATGCCGGTGATGGAGCCAAGATGGCGGCGGCCAAAAAAGTCGGCCCAGACCACGCTGCTCACGGTGCGTTGTAAGCCCGATGTGGTCCCCAGCACGACGCCATAGAGCACAGCCAGGGTGACGCTGCCCAGCGAGTGGGCCATCACCAAGACCACGGCTTGTAAAACCAGGCTGCCCATCAGCAGCGCGCGGATGCCAATGCGATCCACGAGAACGCCACTGCCCAGGTTCACCAGTGCCGTGGTCATGGCGACGGGTACAAAGGCCGAGGCTGCCACCGCCGCCGAGAGGCCATTGTCGGCGAAGATGCTGACGGCGTGGAAAAACAGCCCGGTGGAGAGCATGGCCGTGCTGGCCGAGGCAATGACCACGATCCAAAAGGCCGAGGTGCGCATAGCTTCGTTGAGTGTCCAATCGTTGAGGCTGGCGACACGCTCGCGCTCGACATGGTCGGCGTCAAAGCTGTCGCCGTCAGGCTGTAGCCCGTACTGTTCGGGCTGGCCGCGAAAGAAGAGATAGCCAATCGGCAACATCACCGCCAAGACCAGCAGCCCGATCAAGCCGTAGGCCATGCGCCACCCATATTGATCGACAAAATTTTGGATCAATGACGGAAAGAGTCCCAGCCCCGCCAGCGACATTACCAGCCCTGAGATGCCCATTGCCATGCCGCGGCGGCGCACCCACCACTGGTTAATGATGTATTGGCTGACCAATCCCAACGCGCCTTGGCCCAACATGCGGATGGCAATAAATCCGAAAGCCAACATCAACGCGTTGGCAACCCAGCCCATGTAGATACAGGCCAGACCAAAGAGCAGGCTGATGGCGACGACCATGCGCCGGGGTCCGCGTGCGTCCAACTGGCGGCCTAGCAACGGCAGGGCAAAGCTGCCCACCAGTGTGCCCACGGTGTAAAGCGTGCTGACCAGGGAGCGGCTGATGCCCAGATCGGTGATGAAATGTTCGATGAAAATCGAGACCGCGTAGGTCTGGCCGGGGCTGGTCATAATGTTGCCGATGGTGGCGGCAGCGATGATGATCCAGCCATAAAAAATAGGCGAGCGGCGGATCACCCGGCTGGAAAGCAGCGCGGGAAGCGGCTCGGTGCGACTACTGTACATGCAACCTCCTGGGGGAATGCAGATCACTAAAGCGTTTTAGGGACACCGAGCCAATCTATCAAGGTTGTGCCAAATTGTAAAATCTATGAACGATACAGGTGCGACGCACTCGCCACACAATCTTTCAAGACCAGTCTACTCCTGGCGAGTGCGTCGCACCTGTATCGTTACAAATCTATCCACAACTAAATGAGGAAAGCGTCTTCTGCTTTGCCTATGGAGATGGGGACGGGCGTTCCTCGTTAAGAAACGTTAACACAATCCCTATATTTTTGCAGTACATTGGGCTTTGTTTCACTGTAAAATCAGTCCAAGTGTAGATGATCCGACAATGCCCCTCCTTCCCTTGGAGATTGTTGGGGGAGATGATCGGGGCTTTGAATCAAAGGAGTAGATGGGTTTATGCGTAAGGCATTTTTGAATCTTGTTCTAGCCCTGGTCAGCGTGACCGTGTTAAGCTTTGCCGCCGTGCTGGCTGTGGGTAATTTTTCGTGGCAACCGGCAGATCAGGCAGCGGCCATTCAGACCGTCAGCAACTATGGCTCAGTATCCGCCGTGGCCTCGCAACAGGTCAGCCCAGCGACCTCGGTTGAACCATCCCAAGAGATATTAGCGGGCCTTTATCAAACCATCTCGCCCTCAGTGGTCAACATTGCGGTGACCACCAACAGCACCGCTAGCCAGGGCTTTGGCACCCAGGCCGTGCCACAGCAAGGCCAGGGCAGCGGGTGGATCTGGGATAACCAAGGGCATATTGTCACGAATAATCATGTGGTGGAAGACGCCGCCGAGGTGACTGTCTTCTTTTCAAATGGTATGTGGGCCGAGGCAGAGGTGATTGCCGCCGACCCGCAGGCGGATCTGGCGGTGATCAAGGTGACGCCACCCGCGGGTGTAACATGGCAACCGCTCTCTCTGGCCGCCGATGTGCCGCTGGTGGGCTATAGTGTAGTGGCGTTTGGCAGCCCGTTTGGGCTGGTGGGCAGCATGACCCAGGGCATTATCAGCGCTGTGGGGCGCAGCTTCCCGGTGAGCGATGCTGCGACCGGCGCGCAATATTCACTCCCCGAAGTAATCCAAACCGACGCGGCTATTAACCCCGGCAACTCTGGCGGGCCGCTGCTCAACCTCAGCGGCGAAGTCATTGGCGTCAATTTTGCCATCCGCTCGGAAGCACGCTCGAATTCGGGCGTGGGCTTCGCCATCCCGGTGACAGTGGTGCGCCGTGTGGTGCCGGCGCTGATTGACGAGGGCTTTTTCCGCTACCCCTACTTGGGCATCTCTGGTGGCAGCTTAACTCCGGCCAGCGTGCGCCAGTTGAATTTGCCCGACAACACCCTGGGCGTACTAGTGGTGCGTGTGGTGGGCGGTCCGGCCTCTGCGGCTGGCTTGCGTGATGGCGACATTATCACGGCGATTGATGGTCGCTCCGTGCGTAGTTTTGAAGATCTGATTGGCTATCTGCTCACCGACACATCAGCGGGACAGACCGTACAACTGACGGTTCAGCGTGATGGCTCCACCCTGACGCTGCCGCTCACCTTGGGCGAACGCCCGCGACAGAATACAAACTCGCAAGGCGGGTAATGACAGATCGGTAGTTGGGTATTGCCCGTTCTGGTTAATCACCCAATCACCTTCTTCGTTATTTCCCAGACTTGCGTGGTGGTTTGCAAAGGGCTGTGGCTTCGCCCCATTTCCGATACACCTTTCGCCAAACGTTGGCAAGTTGATCAAAATCACTGCGCCGTCAGTTTCGTGAGAAGCTGACGGCGCAGGCGTTCCATGATGGATAGTTCGGGGCGGGATGCGTCAATGAGGACATACACCCCTCTCCCCGTTACGGCGTATTCTGTGTCGATTCGGCGGGGGCCACGGCGGCATTGTCCACAGGCTCAGCATTCGCAGGCACATCTGTTGGCTGCGCGCTATTGCCATCCACGGCGGTGACTACGCCCTGGGCGGGGATGGTGGGCTGGACTTGGACAGGGGTAAGCGACTGGGTTACATAGGAGGGGACATTGCCCTGGGGTTGGGACGGACAAGTATTGGGATCGTGGCGACCGGCATCAGCCAGCGAGCTTCCGCTCCAAATGTTGGAGATCACATTTTGAACACGTGACGGGTCGGCAATCCGCAATACATCGGCGCCACTGGCTGTGATGTAGCTTTCCAGTTCATTGCCGGTGAGCGCAGAGGCCCGTACATTTTCCGAATCGATGGAGAGGCCAAAGCGGGCGAGTTGTACCATTTCCAACAGCGAGAGATCCGTGGAAAAGGTTTGCTGAAAGGCCGTATAAAGTTCGGGCAAACGCAAAATCAGATCGGTGCTGAGGGCCTGATTGCGCAACGCCCACAGGAATTGACGCTGCCGTCGCGCCCGTCCGAAGTCGCTCTCGAGATAGCGCAGGGTCACAAAGAAATAGGCGGTCTGCCCATCCATGAGCACATCCCCGGCGGGCAGTTCAAAATAGGTCCACCCCTGAATGTCCAGATCATAGACCAATTCATAAAAGGGGCAGTCCAGATGCACCGTCACGCCGCCCAGCGCGTCCACCAGATCGGCGAAGCCGCGCAGTTCTATGCGCGCCCAATGTTTTGTGTTGATGCCCAATGTCTGGCTGATGACTTGCGAAAGCAACGCCGGGCCGCCCCCTTCAATCTTGAGGATCTTTTCGCCCACATAGTCCACTTGGTTGATCCGCGCCTGTCCGTAACCGGGCACGTTGATGTAAAGATCACGCGGAATGCTGAGCACAGCGGCGCGCCCATAGGTGTGATCAATCCCCACGACCATAATCGAATCGGTGCGCCAGTTGGTCCGATCCGGGCGACGGTCCGTCCCCAAAAGCAAGAAATTATCGGTCTGTGTGAGATCAAACGGCGGCGGTTCGGGGGTGGCGGTGGGGGTTGCCGTGGGCGGCAGCGGCGTGGGCGTGGCTCCGCTGCCCATGCCCACAAACATGGACGAAGATTCACCGCCTGCACCGGATTGGCAGGCACCGAGTACGCCGATCACGAGGAGGGCTATGATTCCCCAAAAAACCTTTTTTTGTACGCTCATGCTTATGATCCTTGCCAACTACGGACACTTCGGTTTGCCATCATCAGCCTGAAGATTACTTTCCATCAAGGGCGGACGATCAAACAGATTTTCTGCCTGTGTCGAAATTTTTTCCCAATCGGCGACAAACACAAACATACCGCCGCGCCAGTCTTCTTTGATCAGCTCAGGTGGGGAGACCACAAAGCCGTGGACATCATCTTCATCCAGCGCCAGCGCAAAGCGCACAAAGCGAATCGCCGAAACCAAGTTAATATCGGTTTGGACACTCTCGTGCAGGGCAGAATAGAGCGCAGGCACGCGTGAGATGAGATTTTCGCGCCGGATCTGATCGCGCACCGCCCACAAGACCCGCTGTTGCCGCCGGGATCGGTCGAGATCACCGCCCTGGGCACGGCTGCGCACATAGGCCAACGCCTCTTTGCCGTTGAGTCGATGAACGCCCGGTTGCAGGGAAATGGAAACATCTTCCTCGGGCAGATAATCACGCACAGGGCAATCCAGGGTGATTTCCAGTCCATCCAAAACGTCGATAACTTTTTTGAAGCCTTCAAAATCAAAGCG
The DNA here is from genome assembly GCA_963721725.1 of uncultured Chloroflexia bacterium. Taxonomy (GTDB): domain Bacteria; phylum Chloroflexota; class Anaerolineae; order Caldilineales; family Caldilineaceae; genus RI-153. The sequence goes on along the minus strand of CAVRLX010000032.1, from coordinate 157,879 downwards.
CAAATAATAATGAATGGGAATGCCAGTTTTGGTGGTGATAATGCTGCCCAGCAACGCGGGGCCACCGCCGTCGGGGCTATCCTTTTCACCCAAGTAATCCACGACGTTTATCTTATTGGGTTGGTGATCAGGAATGGCTTCAATATAGATGTCGCGCGGGAGCGAGATTACCCCGGCCACGCCCCCTTTCATGTCCAGAGCCACGATCATGATCACATCAGTGCGCCAATTGGGTGTGTTGGGCCGCCGATCACTGCCCAATACTAGCACATTGGTGGTGGTGGACAGCCGCGGCACGTTGAGCAAGCGGGACACTTCCACGGGGGCACGCTGCACAGCGGGGGCGGCTGTAGGCGCAGGGGCCACAACGCGGCGGGGTTGCGGGGTTGTGGTTGTCACCGCCGTCACTTTCTGCGCCGTTGCCGTTGGGCGGACTTCGGCGGCGATCACGCGGTTTTCAGATCGGGTACAGGCACTGAGCAAACTGAGGGCAAGCAACAATACGAAGATCAAAAGGATGCACCGATGGGAGAGTGTCGCCGGAGTGTTGGGCATAGAATCAACCGTGGGTGATAGAAATTCAGGATAAGATCTGCTGATAAATCGTCGCACACAGGCTGTAGTGCCAGCGATGCCCTTCGCAAAATTCCTGGAGATTGCGGTGTCCGCGCTGGGCATACCGCTGCGCCTGCAACACCATCTCTAGCTTGTCCACGTCTTTGACCAGACGCGCTTCGGGCGTGGCCGCACGTGTGTACTCTTCCCACAGCCGTTGATAGTCGTCACCGTGGGGCAGGCCATCCACCAAGCGGTGCAGCGCCCTGGCTTCCAAACTTTCTTTGGCGGCCTGGCCCATGAGTTCGCTGGTGCGGCGCGGCAAATCGGTGACAATGCTTTCGGCCAGATCATGGATCAGCGCCAGTTTCAGCGCACGCTCTACAGAGAGTGGCTGGCTCAGCCCCGCTGCGCTGGGATCGCGGTTGATTTGTTCAGCCAGGAAGAGTGTATAGAGGGCAACGGCACAGGTATGATCGGCCAACGATTCTGGGGCAGTCACTCCTGCAAATAACCATCCCGTGCGGGGCAGCGATTTCAGATCACCCACGTGATCAAAGAGTGTCAACAATGATTGCAACGGAATGGAGGTTGTCATCGGTTGGCCCAAGAAAAGCGATTGTGCGCCAGTGTACATTGAAAATAGGGAAAGTGCCAGAGCCGTGAGTTCCTGCGCAAGGCCGAGGAACTGCGTGATTCGTGTTACGCGAAAATACGGAACACGAATCACGCACCTCGTCCCATTCTACAGCATCAACGAAACCTGCCCGCGCAACCGTTTAATGCGGTTCGAGAGGTCGGCATTGCCTTCGGCGCGGAAGCGCTCTTCCAGATCGCGCAGGGCCGCCACAAACTCTCCATCCAACATGTCACGATTTTCTTTGAGCAGCGTGCGGATTTCGGCCTCGTCCTCACTCATCAAAAGTTGATTAAGCAGCCGTGCATCCGGCGGCATATTCTCAGAGAGGATCTTCATGGAGGCGTTGTAGATTGCCTGTAAGCGTTTTACAGCAAAGGTTGCGCCTTTTTCCTGGGCCTGTTGAATATTGGCCGCCAATAGCGACAGGAAAAGTTCGTCAATTACATCGGTGTGTTGGCGCAGCGCCTCTTCGGGATTGGCCGATTGCAAGACCTCTTGCAGCACAGACTGGGCCTGTTGCATCATGGCCTGCTGATCGCGTGATTGTTGCTGGCTGGCCTCCACGATTAAGTCGCGCAGTTCCATCATGTCGGCGCGGGCTTCTTCGTCTTTGGTCTGATCAATGCGCCCTGAGAGCGTCATCAGGAATTGATAATCGGCCAGACCGCGCGTCACCGAAAGCAAGGTGGCAACAATGCGCTCGCCCTCTTCACCCTGGCTCCAATACTCCAAGAGCAGATCAATCAGGGCATCACGGCCCATATCCGGCTTGATGCGTGCCATGGCCGCCCGCAGTTTCTCTTCCATGACTTTCACTTTGCTTCCCGCGTCCGTCGTATCGAGCAGGTGTTGACGCAGATTGCGCAACGCGGTGACTGCCTCTGGCTGGCCTTGTGCGCCCACCATTTGAATCACTTGGCCGAGCAGCGCAAAGAAGGCGTCGTCCACCAGATGCTTTTTGCGCTCCACCACCATGCGCATGGCGGTTTCGTCGTTGGCAATGCGCATCAGGCTGCCGATCAGTTCCGACTGATCGCGCTGGCGGTGCAACTCTTCCGGGCTGACGCCCTCGAACTCCCAGAACTTTTCGAGGAATTTCTCCCAATCAAAGTATTGCTTGGCCTGAAGCATATAGCCGCGGCGGGCTTCGTTGGGCAGCCGTCGCATCAGGGCCTGGCTCATCTCGCCGATGACCTTTTGGGCCTGCACTTCTTTGAGGCGGGCCTGGCTAGGGATGAGCACACCCAAGAATTCGTTGGCGGGATCATGCACCATAAGCGGCGCGCTCGAGCACGCCCCGGCCCCACACTGCGGGCAAGCAGCCACGTTGATCTGCCCGCCCAACAGGGGTTGGCGCAGTTCGGGGTTGGCCCCCAGATCGACAATGCTAAAGACAGGCGCAGTGAAGGGCGTGCCACAACTGGGGCATTGCACCTGTACACCCGAGGGCGGAAAGAGAAATTCCGGACGCTGTCCCCGTGCCGGGGGTGGGGCCGCCTCTGGCGCGGCTGGGGCTGCGGGTGCAGTTTCGGGCACGGGGGCAACCGCTGGTTTCTCTTCTTCGGTTCGTCTCCGGGCAAAGCCTTTGGGCAATTCAATGCCGCCACCACCGCTGGGCTGAGAAGGCTTGCTACCGGGTGTCCAAATGTCACTCATGGGGTTCTTTCCTCTATCTTTTAAAATTCTATTTAACGCAGAGCGCACAGAAGACGCAGAGAATCTTTCGTAAAACTCCGCGAGCTTGGCGTTCTCGGCGTCACTATTTAAGCGCCACTACGGTTAAAGTTGTGGATGACTGCGGGCAACTGTTCCACATGGGCGATTACCGCATCGGAGCCAGCCCTGCGGAAGAAATCCGCTTCGCCATTGCCCACCACGGCCACTGCGCCCACCCAGCGTGCGCCATCCTGCGCCAGCTTGCGATAGTTCAACACCGCGTCCAGATCGTCTTTGGTATCGCCACAGAAAAGCGCCGACCCTGGCGCGGGGACGCCATCGGCCTGGGCCAGCGCCGCCAGTTTGCCCAAAACATAATGAAGCACGCGGCCATCGGGCTTGGTCATAATCTCCGAAGTCAAGATGGCGTCAGCGTGGATCTGGTCGGTCAGGCCGCCCTTTTCCAAGACTGTGGCGAGTTCAAAGCGATTGCGGCCAGTGGCGATGCCAAAGTGACGGATGCCCTGTGCGCGCAGATCGTCGAGCAGGGTATCAGGCAGCAACTTTTCCTCGCGATGCCAGCAGCCCGGTGCGTCGGGAAAATAGGCGGGCTGTTCGCCAAAGTTACGCGCAAACGCCTCTGCCCCCCAATCAGACTTCGTTAAAGAGCCGCACCAGCCGCTCATAGTCAAGCTCAAACTCGGCGGGCAGCACGCGCTCGGCCCAGGTCCGCCCGCGCCCACCGCTCTCGGTGGCGTCGGCCACAAAATCAGCACGCCCGGCCAAACGCGTGGCAATCAGCGTATAGCTCATGTCCCAATCGCTGTTAAGTCCCCCGGCCAAGCGAAAGGTGCGCAGTTCGTCGGTGGTCACCGGTCGCACATTGTCGCGGCCAAACCAGTGGCGCAACACGTAATCGACGGTCACATCCACGGCGGTGTCAAAGCTGTCGGCCGTGTCCCAGAGCACGCCGTCCACGTCGAAAATGATGGTGTCAATGGGGGTGGGGGGGGTAACTTGTGGGCGAATCCAGTTTGTGCGGGCGAGTGTATTTTCCAACATGGCAATATCCGATAAGTTTGCTGGCAGGCGGTCAGAGTCATAGTACGAAGTTAGGAGGCACTGCGTCCAATCCCACCCATTGTACCTGAAAGCGAATTGAAGCCCAAAGAATAAAGGTAAAGGCGCTACACTACCTTTGTGCGGCCAAGGTGCGTTGAATCTGATCAATGTGTGCCAGACCGTGCGCGGCGTAGAGGTCCAACTGCTGGGCCAGGGTCACCGGGCCACCTTCGGGGTGAAAGCCAGTGCGCGCCCAGGCATCGTCGGGGAGGCTCTCCCAGAATTGTACCCAGCGCGCATGGAGATTCGTGAGCAGCGCCAATGAGAGCGAAAGATCGGCGGCGCAGGCGTCGGGGAGTTCGGCCCAACGCTCCTGATCATAGGGCTTGAAGGTGGGATGCGCCTCGGTGACGATGAGCTTGCAGCGGATATAGCTGTTCATGTGCGAATCGGCCAGGTGATGCACGTTTTGGGCCACGCTCCATTCGCCGGGCAGAAAGTGCGTGGTCAACTGCGCGGGGGTGCAATCGCGTACCAGGGCCGCTATCTGCGACGGCAAGGCGCGGATCTGGTCGATGGCTTGTTGGTGTGTGGATGGCATGGGTTGCTCCGTGATGTGTGATAATCCCCTCAGTGCCGAAAATGCACGAAAATTCGCCCAAAGTTACGGTCGTCTTTTTCCACGCGGTGATAGAGGGCGCGGATGTGCTTTTGGTCGAGAAAGCGCAGCACACGCTTTTTCAATTGACCGCTGCCCTTGCCGGGGATAATCTCGATGAGTTCGATACGCTTGTCCACGGCTTCTTGTACAATGCGGTTGAGTTCAGCTTCGATCTCGCGCGCCGCGGTTATAGATATCATGCAGATCCAGTTTAAGTTTTGCCATCATCTTCCTCTTGTTTGGCTTCCCATTCCACGCCACCAGCATCATACCCGCCCCACTTGCTAGTATACGAAGCGGCGAAGATCTCGGCATTGGTGCGGGCGGCGTCGGCCACTGCTTGTTGCACCGCCGCTTGTCTGCGCTCGGCGGCATCGCCAGCCACATCCACAGGCGCATCCCCCACAGCCAGAATGCGTATAGCATGTACGTCTCCCTGGCGATAGGCAACAGTGCTGCCCGCACTCTTGCCCAGGATGGCCCGCGCCAGCGGCGTGCTGGTTGCAATCAGCCCCTCGTCAATATCTGCGCTGGCTTCGCGCACAATCACCAGCGAAAGCGGCTCGGCATGGCCGCGCTCGTCGATCAGTTCAAGTTCGATCCGTACGCCCGTTCGCACTTGGCGTGGAGAGTCTTGGTCCATAATGCGCTGTTTTCCTTTTGGCAAACCGGATTATCCTCCAAGCGGGTCAGGGTTTCGCCATTGTGACAGAAATCACCCGCAATTTCAAGACTAGGCACAGATGGCGTATACATGGCCCCCAGTGCGCTTTGCATGATACAATCGCGTGGATCGGGAGTATACGGCGGGGAAATCGCACAAACAGGTGATTTGATTGCGTGATTCGTGTTGCAGAGACACACAGCACAAGCGTCGAAGCCTAGAGTCCCTTACGCCGTGCGGTAACAGGCAAATTGCGCGGAGTTTCGCTGGGATAGCTTTCAAATCTGTGTACACAAATTCCAAAACCAAAAACTAACATGGGGGTAACCATGCGATTAGACAAACGAGTGGCGTTGATTACCGGCGGCGGATCGGGCATCGGCGAGGCAATGGCGCAGCGCTTTGCCCATGAGGGCGCATGGGTGGCCGTTGTCGATGTGCGGGAAGAACGAGCGCAACGTGTCGCCGCCCAAATCGAGGCAGCGGACGGCACAGCGTTGGCCTTGCAAGCCGATGTATCCCAAGCGATAGAGGTGGCGCGCAGTGTGGAAGCCACGCTGGCGCACTGGGGTCGGGTGGATATTCTCGTCAACAATGCCGCTATCTCCCAGGGCGACGACATCCGCACCATTGATGAAGTAACCTGGGATCGCAATTTGGACATCGTGCTGAAAGGTGCTTTTTTGTTTGCCAAAGCCGTGATCCCCGGCATGATCGAGCGGCGACACGGTGTCATCCTTAACATTGCCTCGGTGAACGGGCTGACCGGTCTGGGCGAGGAACCCTATAGCGCGGCCAAAGCCGGGCTGATCAACCTGACCCAAAACATGGCGATTAAATATGGTCCCCACGGCGTGCGCGCCAATGTGATCTGCCCAGGCACAGTCCGTACACCGATCTGGGGCGAACGCTTGGCCCAGGAACCGGCGGTCTTTGACAAGCTGGCCGCGTGGTATCCGTTGGGACGGGTGGGCGAAGCCGAAGATATCGCCAATGCCGCCCTCTTTTTGGTCTCTGACGAAGCCGCCTGGATCACCGGCACGGTGCTCAACGTAGACGGTGGCCTGATGGCGGGCAGCTATGGCATGGCGCGGGCCTTGATGGCGGGTTGAGATGACTCCGCGTAGACGAAGGCTTGCCCAGATTTAACTTCTTTTTTGGGAAACTTTGCGAACAGCCGCTTCGCAATTCGTCTATAGACTCCGCAGGACACAAGGAGATTTTTCAAAGAGCCTTGTTCCTTCGCGGCGCTGTCTAGTGTAAATGACAGGGGAGAAGAGCGAAGTAGAGATTCCAGACAAAGAAAAAAGCCGCCGGTAGAGCCGGACAGCTTTTGGTATCCCCGCAATGCCGTGTGAACCAGTGGGTGCGAACCTGCTATTGCAGGTGGGTGCTAGCTGAATGTTTCAGTCTTGCCGTGGCCCAGGGTTGGGCTGGCTATCACATCTACATTACGTCACCATGCTCCCATATTTTTATTGTTGGCTCGCCCCGTATTCTGGCTGATCACGAACATCGCAGGGGTGGTTCAATTGTACACCGATTGCGAGGTCAGAGCAAATGCGCTAAATTTGCTACTCGGCTGATTTCTTGGCGGAGTCGTCACGTACACGGATGTGCAACTCTGCCAGTTGACGGTCGTTGACAGGGCTGGGCGCTTCCAACATGAGATCGGTACCCGTGGCCGTTTTGGGGAAGGCCATGACATCGCGAATGCTGGAAGCGTCGGCATAGAGCGCCACCACCCGCTCGATGCCCAGCGCAATGCCGCCGTGGGGCGGTGCGCCATATTGGAAGGCTTCGAGCAGATGGCCGAACTGCTCTTCGACTTCGGCCTCGCTTAAGCCAATGCGTTTGAAAAGACGCGCTTGTTGATCGCTGCGGTGAATGCGGATGCTGCCGCCGCCGATCTCCCAGCCATTGAGCACAATGTCATAGGCTTTGGCTTTGACCGCGCCGGGATCTGCCTCAAGCTGATCCCAATCGGCGTCCTGGGCAGTGGTGAAAGGATGGTGTACCGCCGTCCAGCGCTTTTCTTCGTTGTCATATTCCAACAACGGAAAGTCCACCACCCAACAAAAGGCCAGCAAATTGGTGTCAATCAGTTTGCAGCGTTTGCCGATCTCCAGGCGCAGATTTGCCAGGCTTTGCGCCACCACGCCCGGTTGATCAGCCACAATCAGCAATAGATCGCCTTGCCCTGCGCCGCTGCGCTGCACCAGCGCGTCGATCTCTGCCGGAGAAAGGAATTTACTAATCTGACTGCGCAACCCCTCGGCGCGGAGATGTCCGTCTGCGTCTGGCGTGCCGGTAATGCCAATCCAGGCCAAGCCTTTGGCCCCATACTGTTTGACAAAGTCGGTGAGTTCGTCGATCTCGCGGCGGGAAAGCTCAGCCCCGCCGGGATAGACCACGCCCTTGACCTGCCCACCACTGGCGGCCACACTGCGAAAGACGCCAAATTCGCTGTTGGCGACGGCGTCGGTGACGTTGAAAAGCGTCTGTCCAAAGCGGATGTCCGGGCGATCAACGCCATATTTTTCCAGCGCTTCGTCGTAGCGGATAATGGGGAAAGGCGTTTGTTGGATGCGCTTGGGGCTGACCGCGGCCGAAAGCTCTATCATCATCTGCTCGATGAGGGCACGGATGTCCTCTTGGTCCACAAAGCTCATCTCCAGATCCAATTGGGTGAATTCTGGCTGACGGTCGGCGCGCAGATCCTCGTCTCGGAAGCAGCGGGCGATCTGGAAATAGCGCTCCATGCCCGCCACCATAAGCAGTTGTTTCATCTGTTGCGGGCTTTGGGGCAGGGCATAGAATTTGCCAGCGTGGAGACGGCTGGGCACCACAAAATCGCGCGCGCCTTCGGGTGTGCTTTTGAGCAAAATCGGCGTTTCGATCTCTAAAAAGTTGCGCGCATACAGGTATTCGCGGATGTAGCGCACAATGTCATGGCGCAGCACAATATTCTGGGTCAGGCGCGGGCGGCGCAGATCAAGATAGCGATATTTTAGGCGCAGGGCTTCATCCACATCGTCGCTTTTGGCCCCGCTCAGATAGAAGGGCGGCGTGCGTGATTCGGTGAGCACGCGCACTGCCGTGGCGATGACTTCAATCGTCCCTGTCGTAAGATCCGGGTTTTCAAACCCGGCGGGCCGTTTTTGCACAATCCCTTGAATCTGAACGACAAACTCGCCCCGTACATCGCTGGCGTGGCGATGGGCTTCGGGCTGTTCGTCGGAGTTAATCGTCACCTGGGTCAGGCCAAAGCGGTCGCGCAGATCGAGAAAGATCAGGCCACCATGATCGCGGCGACGGTTGATCCAGCCCGCCAGGATCACCTCTTTGCCTTCATCCTCGGCGCGTAGTTCCCCACAGTTGTGTGTTTTCAGCATACAAAATCCTCATCCAGTGCATAGATCATGATGAAAAGTGACACCACAGACGCGCAAAGGGCGGACTTCGGCCCTTTGGCGCAGTGTGCCACTGCTTCAATTCATTATAGATGGCGAAAGCAGCGTGTGCAATATTGAGGGTTCAATCTCTCTATTGCAGATACCTATAGGTGCGACGCACTCGCTACAAAGCTCTTTATAGCCACTCTCGCCCTAGCGAGTGCGTCGCACCCTAGGCATCTCTATACTGTTGAAGTTTTATCTTTTGCAGCTTGACAGATGCTCTCTATTGATTTACAATAGACATATCCCACCCCACTGGGGGGGGGGATAGACAGAAAGATAAACGGAATGAAGGGAACGACATGAACGACGAGACCAAAAAGTTAGCCCAACAACGGCTTGCCAGTGCTGCCGGTCATGTAAAGGGCATTGAGCGCATGGTGGCAGAGGATAGCTATTGTATCGACGTGATTAAGCAGATTCAGGCTGTGCAGGCCGCGCTGAACAAGGTTAGCGCCTTGATTCTGGACAACCATTTGCACACGTGTGTCACTTCGGCCATTCAGGGCGACAACGCCGAAGAGCGCGAGGCGGTGTTGAAAGAGATCACCAGTGTGTTTGAGATGAGCGGGAAAATTGGATGAGGGACGAGAGACGATGGACGAAGGAGAACGGTTCGAGGTTGGTTCTTCGTCTATGGTCTTTCGTCCATCGTCTGCAACAATTCCATACCCACATACTAAGAAGAGAAAGGCTCCAATCATGACAACCAAGACGTTTACTGTTCCCAACATTAGCTGTAGCCATTGCACGCATACGATTGAAACGGAAGTGGGCGAGTTGGCCGGTGTCAAGCGTGTCAGCGCCGACGAAAGTAGCAAAGAGGTGGTGGTGGACTATGACGCACCCGCTACATGGGACGAGATTAAGACGTTGTTAAAAGAGATCGATTATCCGCCGCAAGAAGCGTAACATGATGACAAGGTGACAAGGTGAAGGAAACTCGCTTCGCCTTGTCACTCTTTCACCCTGTCGCCTTGTCATGAGAAGAGGGAAGATTATGTCCGAAACCAAACAGCTCACCGTGCCCGTGATTGGCATGACCTGTGCCAACTGTGTGACGTCGGTGGAACGAAATAGCAAAAAAGCGGCTGGCGTGGCTGGCTCATCGGTAAACTTTGCCAGCGAAAAATTGACGATTGAATACGATGCGGCGATTAGCAAGCCCCAAGAAGTGCTGGCCGAGGTAATCGGGCGCGTGGAAAAAGCCGGCTATCAGATCCCCACGGCCACGGTGGAGTTGTCCCTGGTGGGGATGACCTGTACCAACTGTGCCAACACGATTGAACGCCGCCTGAATAAGGTGGAAGGCGTGATCCGGGCCGAGGTCAACTATGCCAGCGAAAAGGCCACGGTGCAGTATGTGGCGGGCATGATTGGGCGCGCCGATCTGGCGGCGGCGGTCCGCAAGGCAGGCTATGACGTCGTGGAAAGCGCCGACGACGAAGCCCTGGAAGATGCCGAGGCGATGGCCCGCCAAGCCGAGATCCGCCATCAAACCCAACGGTTGGTGGTGGGCATTCTATTTTCGCTGCCGCTCTTAATCGTGAGCATGGGCCGCGATTTCAACCTGTTTGGGCATTGGGCACACGCAACCTGGGTCAATTGGCTCTTTCTGGCCCTGGCAACCCCTGTGCAATTCTGGGTGGGCTGGGACTATTACGTGGGCGCGTACAAGGCGCTGCGTAACGGAAGCGCCAATATGGATGTGTTGGTAGCCATGGGAACCACGGTTGCCTATGTCTACAGTGTGGCGGTGCTGATTGCGCTCACGCTGGGCAACGCGACGCTGGGCGCGCATGTTTATTTTGAGACGGCGGCGGTGATTATTACGCTGATTGTGTTGGGCAAACTGTTGGAAGCGCGCGCCAAAGGCCAGACCAGCGCCGCGATCAAAACGCTGATGGGGCTGCGCGCCAAGACGGCGCGTGTGCTGCGCAACGGCAACGAGATCGATGTGCCGGTGGCGGATGTGGTGGCGGGCGATACGGTGTTGGTGCGCCCTGGTGAGAAGATCCCCGTGGACGGCGTTGTGTTGGAAGGTCGCTCCAGCGTGGATGAGAGCATGATCACCGGCGAGAGTTTGCCCGTGGGCAAAGAAGCAGGCAGCGCGCTGATTGGCGCGACGTTGAACAAAAGCGGGCTGCTCACCCTCCGCGCCACGAAAGTGGGTAAAGAGACGGCGCTGGCGCAGATCATCAAGCTGGTGGAAGCGGCCCAGGGCAGCAAAGCGCCCATTCAACGCATTGTCGATCAGGTGTCGGGCTATTTTGTGCCAGGCGGTGATTGGGCTGGCCCTGCTCACCTTTGGCGTCTGGTGGCTGGCCGGCAGCGAATTTGTGCCGGCGCTGCTGCGGCTGATTGCCGTGTTGGTGATCGCCTGCCCGTGTGCCATGGGCTTGGCGACGCCCACATCGATTATGGTGGGCATGGGCAAAGGCGCTGAGGCGGGGATTCTCTTCCGCAACAGCACAGCGCTGGAAGGCGCACACAAGCTCACTGCCGTGGTGCTGGACAAAACAGGCACGCTCACCAAAGGCCAACCCGAGGTGACCGATGTGGAGATTGGAGATTGGGGACTGGGGACTGGGGATCAGGGAGTGATGACGCCCCAGATCGTCAATCGTCAATCGTCAATTGTCAACTTCTGACACTCTGCTGCGGCTGGCAGCCAGCGCCGAGCGCGGATCGGAACATCCGCTGGGCGAGTCGATTGTGCGCTCGGCCAAAGAAAAAGGGCTGGTGCTCTCTGACCCGCGCAATTTCGAGAGCATCGCCGGGCATGGCATTGCCGCCCAGGTTGATAACCATGCGGTGCTGATTGGCAATCGGCGGCTGATGAACGGCACGCGCGGGGTGGCGCTCAACGGGCTGGCGCAAAAAGCCGAGGCGTTGCAGGCCCAGGCCAAGACGGCCATGTGGCTGGCGGTGGATGGCAAAGCCAACGCGTTAATTGGCGTGGCGGATACGGTGAAAGAGGGATCAAAAGAGGCTGTCGCCGCCATGAAAGCCATGGGGCTGACCGTGGTGATGATGACAGGCGATAATCAGGCGACGGCAGAAGCGATTGCCGCCGAAGTGGGCATCGACCGGGTGTTTGCCGAGGTGCTGCCCGGTGACAAAGCCGCTTATGTGCAGCAGCTTCAGGCCGAGGGCTATCGGGTGGCGATGGTGGGCGACGGCATCAACGACGCCCCGGCGCTGGCCCAGGCCGACGTGGGGATGGCGATTGGTACGGGAACCGATGTGGCAATGGAGACCGCCGATGTGACGCTAATCCGCGGTGATCTGCGCAGCGTGCCCCAGGCCATTCGCCTGAGCAAAGCCACCATGCGCAACATCAAACAGAATCTGGGCTGGGCTTTTGGCTACAATATTGCCCTGATCCCGATTGCGGCGGGTGTGTTGGCTCCGTTCCCGTGGGCGCCCGATTGGCTGCGCCAGTTACATCCCATTTTGGCGGCGGGGGCGATGGCATTTAGCAGTATCAGCGTGGTGACAAATTCGCTGCGTCTGCGCCGTTTTTCGCTCAAGTAAAGTAGATCGCTGTGACCCAGAAGTCGAACTTTTCGGAAAAGTTCGACTTCTCTTATTTTCCCTCTTACAACATAGCAAAGCGATTGAGAATCGAACCGCCAATAAACTCGCGGATAATCGAATTATCCGGCACGAGATCGGTGGCCACGGGGCGCACCCAGCGCAAGAAGGCCAACAATCGCCGCGCTTCAACATAGGCTGGCGAATCCCATTCGATTTGGAGCAGCAACGGCTCGACAATCGGCTTGAGCACCGAAAGCTCATAGAGCAGCGCAGAGTTAAAGATTTCGTCGGCATTGCCTTGATAGGGGAAAATATAGTGCTGCTCGCCACGCCGTACACTCTCCCAGCGTAGGATGGTATCGATGGCGGTGTAGCCACGGTGGGCATAATCACGGACGATGCGGCGCAGCAAACGCACATCCGACGTGGAGATGCGGTTGTGCTGATCCAAATTGAGATGGGCCAAGACGCTAACATAGACGCGCAGTGTATAATCCGCCGAGATCGCCGTGGTCAGTTGTGGGTTTAGCCCGTGAATGCCTTCGATGATCAGCACTTGATTGGGTTCCAGCCGCACGGTCTCGCCCACTTCGCTGTGCCCGCTGATGAAGTTATAGAGCGGGAGTATCACCTCTTGCCCCTCCAACAAAGCCACCAATTGCTCGTTTAACAGCGTCAAGTTAATCGCTTCGATAGACTCGAAGTTGTATTCGCCGTTGGGCAAGCGCGGCGTGCGATCCCGATCCACAAAATAGTTATCCAACGAAAGCGCATAGGGGCGGATGCCGTGGGAGAGCAATTGCACGCCCAGCCGCTTGGCAAAGGTGGTTTTTCCGCTGCTGCTTGGCCCGGCAATCAGCACCACCCGCACCCGTTTGCCGCCTGGCTCTGCCTCGTCCCAGCTTTGCGCCACGCGCGAGGCAATGTGGGCGATGCGCCGCTCGTGGAAGGCTTCGCTGATCAGGGTGATTTCGGGCATTTTGCCGGCGACCACGGCGTTGTTGAGCGCGCCCAAATTACGCAGCGCCATCTTGCCCATCCGATCTTGGTATTCCTGAAAAACAGCCACCAACGGTCCGCTGGGCTGAACAGGTTGCAAGCGGCGCGGGTCTTCGCGTACAGGGAAGCGGAGCAAAAAGCCATCGCCATAGGGGACCAGCCCAAAGGTGGTAAGGTAGCCTGTGCTGGGGACCATATAGCCGTGAAAATAGTTCTGCACGCCGTCCAGCGTATAGAGCGCCAGATCCTCTTTGGTGCGGTGTGCCAGCAGATTGACCTTGCTTTCATCGCCATTATTTTGGAAGAAATCCACCACTTCTTCCAGAGGCAGCCGCCGCGAGGTGATGGGCAGATCGGCTTCGACGAGGCGGGTCATCTCAGCCTCCACGGCGGCCAGTTCGCGCTCGTCTAGCGGCGGATGATCAAGAATCGTGCAATGATAGGCGCCAAAAGGCAGGCTGTGTTCCACGGCCACCCGCGCCGACGGATGCAGACGGCCCACGGCCACCAATAGCAACAGCGTCAACGAACGGCGATAGATGCGCGCCCCGTCGGCATGCTCAAATTCTACAATTTCCACCGTGCTTTCAAACTGCACAGGTGTGGTTAATTCGCGCAGGCGGCCATCCATCAACACAGCCATTGGGCTTGCAATTGAGCCAGTACCGGCTACCGATTGATCGACGATGGCCTGCCACACAAAGGCTTCCACCGGCGTACCCGCTGGGGCCACATAGCTCTTGCCCTTCACATGAACACGCACCTGATCCTGGGGCGGGGCGGCCTTCACCACAGGCCATTGGCGGCGCAGGCCGGCCCTTGTCTCGGCTGTGTTGGCACTATCCATCAGTCTACTCACAATCTAGAGATCACAAGAGGGCGCTTGCGACGCCCTCTATGCTACGCTAATCACTTGTGCTGCGACACTCTTTACCTCAATCCTTCACCTCAATCCTTCACCTCAACCCTTCACCTCAACCCTTTACCTAAGATGACAAGGCTAGGTCCAAGCGTCGTCGTCGTCATCTTCCTCCAGGGTCAGTTCCTCCTCCTCCTCTTCGTCATCTTCTTCACCACCGGCTTCATAGAGACTTTCGTCGAGGTTTTCGTTCCAAAGCGGATCTTCATCGTCCCATTCCAACTCGTCGTCGTCGGGATCAGGATGGACACGGTATGTTTCGTAATCGACTTCTTCAAAGGTGAGACAGGCAATCGTGACAGCGTCGATCTCAATTTCATCAGCATCACACCACCCATCAACATTAAAAATGCAGCGGTCCTGTGGACAGCGGATCCGAGTCATTCAACTTTCCTCCACCTAAAAATCACTGGCGATGCTACGCCCTTTCACCCTCTTCCACCCTTCAGGTTCAGCAGGGGGCTGAACATCCAACGTCCACCATCAGAAAGAGCACCCAGGGGCGCGCATCACGCTTTGAATATGAGTTTTTTGAAGCCAAAAATATTACGGAGTATATCACACTTAGGATGCTCGTCAACCGATTTGGCGCAAAACTTGCCTACGATCTCAGTTGATTTCTGGATCTTTTAGGCCCAAACTAGGCAGAATCCAGGCATGTAGCCGGCAACCCGCGCTGGCATGGAAGCCTTCTAACATGTACGTTTCGACGCACAGCGTATAATCAAAGCAACGCATCCGCCGGATGCCGCATTTTATTAAAGCTAACCGTGATCCAAGGAGTTTTTCAATGGCGAAAAACAACGCAACACCCCAGTCCCGTGCTGAATCCACGCAGCCCGCCCCCGCGGTCAGGAACGGCGATCATCTGCCCGACGATGCCCTTTCCCGCCAACATTTGCCTTCTGTCGATGAACCGCTCAGCGCCAAGCAACAAGCCCGCAGCCATGAGCCATCGGTCCCGCGTGACAGTGCTTATTCTGTGGCCCAGGCCCAGCTCAACCGGGTGGGCGCGGTGATGGGGTTGGACGAAGACATGATCGACTATTTGCGCGTGCCGTGCCGCGAGCTAATCGTACACTTCCCGGTGGTGATGGACGACGAAAGCATTCGCATGTACACCGGCTTCCGTGTCCACCACAATACCACCCTCGGCCCCACCAAAGGCGGCATCCGCTATCACCCAGATGTATCGTTGGACGAATGCCGGGCGCTGGCAATGTGGATGACGTGGAAGTGTGCGCTGATGAATTTGCCCTATGGCGGGGCCAAAGGCGGCGTCATTGTCGATCCCAAAGCACTGAGCCACAACGAAATTCGCCGCCTCACCCGCCGCTATGCCACGGAGATCAGCCCCTTCATTGGCCCGGAGATCGACATTCCCGCCCCGGATGTCGGCACAAACGCCCAGATCATGGCCTGGATTATGGACACCTATTCCATGCACAAGGGCTATTCCGTCCCTGCGGTGATCACTGGCAAGCCGATTGGGTTGGGCGGCACTGTGGGTCGTGAATATGCCACGGGCCTGGGCGTAACCTATGTCACCCGTGCGCTGCTCAAACGCAAGCTGGGTAAAAGCCTGGAAGATGCCACCGTCGCCATCCAGGGCTTTGGCAACGTGGGCAGTTGGACCGCCCGCACCATGCACGAACGCGCTGCCCGTGTGGTGGCGGTGAGCGATGTTAACGGCGGCATCTATAACCCGCGCGGGCTGGACCCGCGCCATCTGCGCCACTTTGCCGACGAGCACGGCACGGTGATTGGCTACCCCGGCGCGGAAACGCTGACCAACGAAGAGTTGCTGGAATTGGATGTGGATATTCTGGTTCCCGCCGCGCTGGAAGGGCAGATTACCGGCGAGAACGCCGACAAGATCCGCGCGCGTGTAATTGCCGAGGGAGCCAACGGTCCCACCAGCCCCGAAGCCGACGCCATTCTTAACGACAAAGGCGTGATGGTGATCCCCGATATTTTGTGTAATGCCGGCGGTGTGGTGGTCAGCTACTTTGAGTGGGTGCAAGATTTACAAGCCTTCTTCTGGGACGAAAGCGAGATCCGCCGCCAGATGGAGCGCAAACTGCTGGACAATCTGGACGAAGTGCTAGGCGTAACCCTGCGCACAGGGCAGGATCTACGCACGGCAGCTTATACAATTGCGATTGGGCGGATTATTGAGGCCGTGAAGTTGCGGGGAATTTACCCGTAGCGCTGGGGCGGGTGCAACCTTTCATCAGTGGCTGCGTAGTGTGAAGGTCTAAACTTTACCGTTGAAGGAGAATTTTATGTCACTGATTGGCAATATTATCTGGTTAATTTTCGGGGGATTTGTGGCGGGTCTGGGCTATATTATCGGAGGGCTGCTTCTGTGTGCCACGATTATTGGGATTCCCTTTGGGGTGCAGGGGATTAAACTGGGCTTTGCCAGCTTTGCGCCCTTTGGCAAAGAGGTGGTGGCAGGCCCCAATGCCGACAGCCCGCTACGCCTGATCTTCAACCTGATCTGGCTGGTGCTCTTTGGCTGGGAGATCGCCGTGGCGCATCTGCTCTCGGCCCTGATTCTGGCGATTACGATTATTGGCATCCCCTTTGCCAAGCAACACATGAAACTGCTGCCAGTCGCGCTCTTTCCCTTTGGCCGCGATTTGCGCTAACCTTTCAGAGGGTGGGTGAGGAGGAGAGGGGCCGGAAACGTACCCGTTCCTGTTCACCCACTCTCTCTTCCCCTACTACTTGGCTGAGGAAAAGGCATCGCTGCCGCCGCGTGGCAACCACCATGCGGCGCACTTCTTGCCAGTTGAGCAAGGTCAACCCCGTGAAGATAATCGCCATCCCGCCCAGCATGGTCAGCGTAATCTGCTTGCCCAGAAAGATCGCGCCTGAAATAATATAGGTGCGCGGATCAAACTGACCCACGCTAAACCGCGAAACGACCAACCTTGACCCAAACACCATCCCCAACAAGAGGACACAGGGCAGGGCATGGCGCGACCAATGCTTTCGTAGGCTCCAAACTTTCCTTGTCAACGGTGGCAGGTATTCCCCCTAAAGTTGGAGAAATGGCCCCCCTGTGGTAAATATAAAGGAGATCTTAACGGCTCTCCTTGACAGGAGGGCGTGCGCACATTTGAACCTGCTCGATTACACACAGGTTAACCGCTTTAGTTCCCCCGTCACGACCATCCTAGACGATTTCAACACGCTTGTACAACCCGTCAATCACTGAATTTCTGGACCTATTGCCAATGCTTTTTATTGCTATTCTCGTCCTTTTTCTCAGCAGCCCTCTGCTCTGGGCCATCCGTCCCCAGCAACGTGCCTATGGAGGCTGGCTGGCGGCACTTTTTCCCGGTGCAATTTTCATCTGGCTCTGCACCCAGATCACACCACTCTATCACGGCGAGATCCGCTCTGAAATTTACCCATGGATTCCCAGCTTAAATCTGGAACTGGCGCTGCGGCTGGACGGACTCACGCTGCTCTTCGGCCTGATTATCACCGGTATCGGCGCGGCGGTGGCGCTCTACACCCATTCCTATCTGGAAAATGAGCCGCGTCAAGGCTACTTTTACATGGCGCTCTTTGCCTTTATGGCGAGTATGCTGGGGCTGGTTCTGGCCGACAATCTGCTCACCCTCTTTGTCTTTTGGGAAGGCACAAGCATTACCAGTTACCTGCTGATTGGCTTCAACCACGAGAGCGCACGCGCCCACGCCGGGGCCAGAAATGCCCTGATTGTCACCGGCGCGGGCGGGCTGGTGATGCTGGCCGGGCTGGTGCTTTTGGGGCAGGAAGCGGGAACCTATACCATCAGTGCCATGATTGCCGGGGGCAGCCTCACCGCTGCGCCACTCTATCCAGCGGCGCTGATTTTGATTTTGGTCGGCGCGTTCACCAAATCCGCCCAATTCCCGTTCCACTTCTGGCTTCCCGGTGCCATGGCCGCCCCCACCCCGGCCAGCGCCTATCTGCACTCGGCCACCATGGTCAAAGCCGGCATCTTTTTGCTGGCGCGGCTGCACCCCGTCCTCAGCGGCAGCGACCTCTGGTTTTGGACGCTGTTACTCGTGGGCGGCATTACCATGTTGATTGGGGCCATCTTCGCCATCCACAACTGGGATATCAAAGGGCTGCTGGCCTATGCCACCATTAGCCAATTGGGGATTCTCACTCTCTTGCTGGCCTTTTCCAGCGAGACCGCGGTGATCGCCGTGGTGGTGGGCATCCTGGCTCACGCCCTCTACAAAGGGCCGCTCTTTCTGGTGGCTGGCATTGTGGACCACGCGCTTGGGCACGCGCGATCTACGCCGTCTGGCCGGGCTGTGGCGCACGTTGCCGTGGGCGTCTGCTGCCGCCATTTTGGCAATTCTCTCCATGGCGGGGTTGCCGCCTTTCTTTGGTTTTCTTGCCAAAGAGACCCTGCTGGAAACCTTCTATGATCTCATTGAGCAGGATCAACCTGCGCTGGGCTGGATTGGCTTTGGTGCAGCGGTGTTGGTTGGCGCCTTCTTTGTGGCCTATAGCCTGACCCTGCTGTGGGAAGCCTTTTTGCGCCCACAAGCCAGCGACGAGGCCGCCCATGTGCATCATGCGCCCTCGTTTGTGTTCGCGCTGCCGCCATTGGCGCTGGCGCTGCTGGGCACGGCCATTCCCTTTATGCTTGGCCCGCTGGCCCGGCTCATCGATCCGACCACGTCCACGATTGCCGATCGCGAGATCCACACCCATTTGGCCCTCTGGCATGGCTTTACCCCGGTCTTGATTGCCAGTTTGGTAGCAATTGGCCTGGGCGTCCTGCTTTTTCTGGGACGGGGACAGTTCCGCGGGGGCATGAATCGGCTGCCAGAGGGGTTGCGCGGGCTGGTCGTCTTTCAAACACTGCTCAACGGCCTCTATCGGTTGGGCGGCTGGACAGCGCGCACGTCACAGGGCTACACGCTGGGCACACAATCGGCGATTGTGGTGGTCGCCGCCCTCATCCCGTTGGTGGCAGCCTTTCTACAGACGACGCCGGGCATGCTTGCCCCTGATTTCACCCAGCGCTTTGACGGGGCCGAACTGGTGCTGGCTCTCCTTTTGATGGTGGCAGCCGTGGTCACGGCGCGTACCGAAGAGCGGCTGGGCGCGATTATCAGCCTGGGCGTCGTCGGCGTCACGGTCACGCTCTTTTACGTCTTTTACAGCGCGCCGGATCTGGCCCTCACCCAGTTGTTAATCGAAGTGCTGACGGTGGTGTTGCTGGTGCTCGTCTTCCACAAACTCCACCGCGATGTGCGCCCCGCCGTCCCGCGCAATCGCCAGGTCCGCGTGGTGCTGGTCTCCATTGCGGCTGGGCTGCTGGGCTTCGGCCTTGTCCTTTTCAACACCAGCCCGGCCATTCAAGTGGCCGCCCCCATTAGCCAATACTTTCTACAAGAGTCTGTTCCACTGGGACATGGCGCCAACGTGGTTAACGTGATCCTCGTGGACTTCCGCGGTTTTGACACCCTGGGCGAGATCACCGTGCTGGCCCTGTCCGCGCTGGGCGGCTATGCGCTGCTCAAAGCGCCGCGCGTACGCCTGCCTACGCAGCCCAAACGAACCGCCGACACCGTCCTTCCGTCGAAAGCCCCATCGGACAGCCAAGAAACGCCCTCTGGAGATGCCGCATGACTGAACTTTATCTGCAACTGCTCGACCGTGTGCTCACCCCTGTGCTCTTGTTGCTTGCGATCTTTTTGCTCTTGCGCGGGCACAATCTGCCTGGCGGGGGCTTCATCGCCGCGCTCATGGCCGCCACAGCTTTTGAACTCCAGATCCTGAGCCGGGGCGAACAGACCGTGCGCCAGGCCGTCGGCCCCTATTTGCACAGCGCCATTGGCCTGGGGCTGCTCATCGCCGTTGGCGCTGGCACGCTGGGGCTGCTGGGCGGGACCCCCTTCAAAGGCATCTGGTTTTATATTCCGTTGGGCTTTTTGGGCAAGCTGGAAATTGGCACGCCGGTAATCTTCGATCTGGGCGTCTTTCTGGTCGTGGTCAGCGTTGCCACCTCCTATTTGCTCAACCTCAACCGTGTGGCAGAAGGGAACCCCCTGTGATTTCGCTTTTACTGGCCCTCACCGTCGGCGTTCTGTTTGCGGCGGGAACCTATATGATCCTGCGCCGCGGCCAGATCAAACTCATCCTGGGGCTGGGGCTACTCAGCCACGGCGTCAACCTGCTGCTCTTTGGCTCCGGCACGCTTACGCTGGGATTGCCTCCCATTTTTCAGGACAAAAGCAACTTTGCCGCCGAACTTGCCGCCAATCAGTTGGCCGATCCGTTGCCCCAAGCACTGATCTTGACGGCGATTGTGATCAGCTTTGGCATCACCGCCTTTGTGGTGGTGCTGGTCAACCGGCGGCAGACCATTACCAACACCGATGTGATCCAGGGCGAGTTGGTGGACATTCTGCGCGAAAATGATCCCTTCGATTATTCCGAACGCCGCGACCGGTTGGATCCGCTGGCGGGGAGTGAGTATGACTGGCTGGCCTATGAACTCGACGAGGTCTATGACCGCGATAAACTGCCCGAAGGCTGGGCACAGCCTGAAAACTCCGAATTGGATGAATCGGCTGCCATGGAAAAAGATGAGTATCAATGAACCCGAACCTCTTGGCTGTTCCTACTCTTTTGCCGCTCTTTGCCGCATCCTTTTTGCTGCTGATCACACGCTGGGGCGGGCGGCGGCGCATTAGCTTGCAACGCCGCACAGGATTGGCGGTGTTGGGCATCAATTTGATGGTGGCCTTGCTTATCTTCCGCACCACACTGAGCGGACAACGGCTGGTGCTGCAAATGGGGGGGTGGGCTGCCCCCTTTGGCATCACCGTCTATGCCGACGCGCTGACGGCGCTTATGCTCACACTGACCGCCGTGGTGGCGCTGGCTGTCTATGCCTTCGCCGTGGCGACGATGGACTATCACCGCGAACGTATGGGCTTTTATTCACTCTATTTGCTGCTGCTCATGGGCGTCAACGGGGCTTTTCTGGCTGGCGATCTTTTTAATCTCTACGTCTTTTTTGAAGTGCTGCTCATGGCGAGCTTTGTGTTGCTCACCCTGGGCGGGCAACCAGCCCAGACCAACAGTGGCATCCGCTATGTTGTCCTCAACCTGCTGGCCTCCACGGTCTTTCTGGCCGCCGCCGGCATCACCTATGGCACGCTGGGCACGCTCAACATGGCGCAGATCGCCCAACGGCTGCAACTGCCCGAAGCGTCGCTGGCCGTGAAGACCTTGCTGGGCGGGCTGCTTTTGGTGGGATTTGGCAGCAAAGCCGCCATCTTCCCGCTCTTTTTCTGGCTGCCCACCAGCTATCACACGCCGCCGCCAGCGATTACGGCGCTCTTTGGCGGGCTGCTCACCAAAGTGGGCGTCTATACGCTTTTTCGCAGCTACACCCTCTTCTTTCCCGAATTCCTCAGCGATTGGCAACCCTTGTTGTTGACGATTGCCGGTTTTACCATGCTGGTGGGCGCGCTGGGGGCCATGGCCCAGCCCAGTCTGCGCCGTGTGCTCAGCTTTCATATTATCAGCCACGTGGGGTTCATGATCATGGGGCTGGCGGTGGCGACCAGCGAGAACAGCCTGGCGGCGGGCTTTGGGCTGGCGGCGGCCATTCTCTATTTGGCCCACCACATGATCGTCAAAACCGCGCTGCTGATGGCGGGCGGTGCCGTGGAGATCGAATCGGGCAGCGACCGCTTGGAGAGCATCGGCGGCATGGTCTACACACACCCGCTGCTGGCGCTGCTTTTCTTCCTCTCGGCGATTTCGCTGGCAGGCATCCCCCCGTTTAGCGGCTTCATCAGCAAACTAAGTCTGCTCCAGATCACGCTGGATACGCGGCATTGGTGGGTGGCTGGGGTGAGTATCTTTGCCAGCATTCTCACCCTCATCAACGTCATGCGTCTCTGGCGCGAATCGTTTTGGGGGGGATTCCAAAATCCGCGGCGCACCCCCTCGCGGCTGCTCAGCCAGATGCGCAGTCGGGTGCTGGTACTTGGCCCAGTGGTGCTCTTGTTAATAATGAGCCTGGGGCTGGGCATCTTTGGGGAATGGGCCTTTGCCATTTCCACCACCACAGCGCAACAAGCGCTGGACCGTGACGCCTATATTCAAGCCGTCAACCCATTGCCAGAAGTCCCTGCGCCTGCCCATGTGGACGCAGCCGATGGCGGCCATTGAGGAAAAAGACCGATGTTACGTCTGCTGATTATCAACATGCTGCTTTCATTGCTCTGGCCCACACTCAACAGCGACTATAGCCTCGGCGCGCTTTTCACGGGCTTTGGACTGGGCTTTGTGGTGCTCTCGCTGATCCGCCCGCGCTATGGCCGTTTCGCCTTGCAAAGCATCTCGTTTGCTGGCTATGTGATCTATCAGATCTTCGACAGCAACATCCGGCTGGCGGGGCTGATCCTCAACATTTTGTTCAATCGCCGCGACGACAGCCTGAAGCCGGGGATTGTGGGCGTGCCGCTGACGATTCAGAGCGATTTTGAAAAAACCGTGCTGGCCTCGATTATCACATTGACGCCGGGCACGCTGAGTTTGGACCTGGGCAAGGACCGTGACGGAAACGAAATTCTCTTTGTGCATACCTTTCATCTGGGCGACGCCGAGGCTTTTCAGCGTGAGATTAAAGAGAAATTCGAGCGGCGTCTGATCCAGATCCGCTATGACCTGGAAGGGGAATCGCCCGAATGAGCGCAGAAATTTTCGGGGTTGGCATCAACATCTTGATCTTTGTGCTGGCAATCTCGCTGGCGATCTGCTTTCTGCGGCTGGCCCTTGGCCCGGACGCGCCCAACCGCACCGTGGCTTTTGATCTGATCTCCATTCATGCCGTGGGGATCTTTGCGCTCTTTGCAGTGCGCAGCCATTCGTTTGTGCTGCTCGAAGGCGCGATTGTCACGGCGGTGCTGGGCTTTCTGGGCACGGTCATGTTCGCCCGTTATTTGAGAGCGGCCGCGTTTTACAAGAGAAAGACGAAAATCCCATGCCCACCCAACAGCCAGATCTCGGCACAGATTGAACCCCTCACAGGAGGCTTTATGCCAAATTCATTGCAACTTTTGATCTTTTTCCTCATCGCGCTCGTCGGCACGCTCTTTATGCTGATCAGTGCTTTGGGCATCTATCGACTGCCCGACATCTTTACGCGGATGCACTCGGCGGGCAAAGCCGCCACGCTGGGCGTCAGTTGCCTGCTGCTCAGCACCGGCCTCTATTTTTGGGACGACGGTCAGTTCTGGCGCATGGTCGCGCTGATTGCGCTCTTCTTTGTCACCGCGCCGATTGCCACCACGTCTATGGCCCGCGCTGCCTATCGCACCACGGATCACGCAGAGCTGAACCTCCAGCGCGATGATCTGGCTGATTTCCAGATCTATGCAATCCCAAAAAGAACGGGCGTGATCGATCACGCCCGTCCCCCGCTATACTCCGCAGCACACACGAAGATTTTCAAAGAGCTGAAATGGTTCCTTTGTGGCGCTGCTTCGGATAGATTTTCACTTGTTCAATTGCTGACCAGCCCACCCTAGACAGTTTCAGCCTTCTTTTTCGCCTCTTCCTCCACCAGCACCCGCCGCAAAATTTTGCCGACCTGACTCTTGGGCAACTCGCTGCGGAAATCAACAAAACGCGGCACTTTATACGGGGCCAGGTTCTCTTTGCAGAACTTGACAATTTCGTCGGTGGTGCAGCTTTGCCCCTCTTTCAGCACCACATAAGCTTTCACCGTCTCGCCGCGGTGTTCATCGGGAATGCCCGCCACCACGGCTTCTTGCACTTTGGGGTGCATATAGAGCACTTCTTCCACCTCGCGCGGGACAATGTTGTAGCCGCTGGCGATGATCAAGTCCTTCTTGCGATCCACAATGTAGAACCAGTTGTCGTCGTCCATTTTGGCAATATCGCCTGTGTGCAGCCAGCCGTCGGCGTCAATGGTCTTGGATGTCTCGTCGTCTCGCCCCCAATAGCCTTTCATCACCTGCGGCCCGCGGATGACAATCTCGCCTTCTTGGCCCGGTTTCACCACGTCATAGCCACCCTCGGCGTTGGCATCCAACGAGACAATCGAAACTTCGGTAGAGGAGACGGGAAAGCCGATGCTGCCTGATTTGCGCAGCCCGTTAATAGGATTCGCCAAGGCAACCGGCGAGGTTTCCGTAAGGCCGTAGCCTTCCACCAGTTTGCCGCCGGTGATCTCCTCAAATTTCTGTTGCACATGCACGGGCAGGGCCATCCCCCCCGAGAGACAGGCTTTGACCGAACGCAGGTTATATTCCTGCA
The DNA here is from genome assembly GCA_963721725.1 of uncultured Chloroflexia bacterium. Lineage (GTDB taxonomy): Bacteria > Chloroflexota > Anaerolineae > Caldilineales > Caldilineaceae > RI-153. Next base: position 133,402 of record CAVRLX010000032.1, on the reverse strand, counting down.
CTTTGGGGTGGTTGATAATCGCCGTGTACATGGTGGGGATACCCGGGTAGAGCGAAACGCGCTCGCGGTGGATGATCTCCAAAATGTGCTCGGTCTGGCGCGGGTCGGGGACGATGATCAGCTCGCCGCCGGCATAAATCGTGAGCAACATGGCGACGGTCATGCCGTAGACGTGGAAAAAGGGGATCGCGCCCAGCGTCTTTCGCGGCCATAGTCCAAGTCGGTCAGCCACGCTTCCATTTGCAACACATTGGCGACCAGATTTTTGTGGGTAAGCATGGCCGCTTTGGGCACGCCGGTGGTGCCGCCCGTGTATTGGAGCAGCAGCACGTCGTCTGGCTGCACGGTCAGTTGTGGCGGCTGTGGCGGGCTGGTGCGCAGCAGGTTGTAAAAGCGATAGATGCCGGGGCCATCGGGCACATCGATCATGGTTCCGCTTTTGCGCACTTGCCGCTCGACCATGCGGTTGAAGGGAAAGCCCAACGGTTCTGGAATGTCAGTGATAATGATATTGCGCAATTTGGTGGCAGCCTGGATGGGTTGCAGCCGTTTGTAGAGCGCGCTGATCAGCACAATTGTCTCTGCGCCGCTGTCGTTGAGTTGGTGTTCCAACTCACGCGAGGTGTACGTGGGATTGGTGTTCACCACAACACAGCCGGCTTTGAGCGCACCGAAAAAGGTGATGACCTGCTGGGGGATGTTGGGCAGCATAATCGAAACCCGATCTCCCTGTTTGACGCCTAAATTGCGCAGCGCTGTGGCAAAGCGATCGCTGGCATCTTTGAGTTCGGCATAGGTCGTCTTCGATTGAATGGCAATGCCCAGGGGTAGATATTTCAGCAACATCCGCACTGCCACATTGCTGGGATACTTTTTGGCGGCATCGTCGAGAAGGTGATGGAGCAGTTGTCCCGTATAGTTGATGGTCTTGGGGACGCCGGGTTCGTAATTGGGCAGCCACGGTTTTTGATCGTACATGGTTGGATCTCCTCCTGGGCGAAAGCGATGTGGGCAAACTCTCTATAAAAAGCGATACCGGCACGCCGGCTCGACACGATGAAACAGGGAACGGTGTACTGCCCCAATGGTGTATAGGAAGGGTGGTTGGGGCAAAGGGGGAAGCCTACGCTCAGTATACCCTACATACCTAGTCTGGGAAAGTGATGTTTTTGCATTCTGGCAGTAATGTTGGGTTGTTTCCACCATAGCCAGCCCATGTTCTGAAGTTGTTCGTGCGCTGCTGTGGGTATGGGTATGGCGCTTTCTTTGACATCTTTGATCGGGCGAGTTTATACTCAGGAACAGAATTTCTCCGGCGATTGAATCACTGAAGGAGAGGGCCTTGTCAAATCTGGTTGAAAAATATGCCAATGAACCGGTGTGGGCTGTGATCGGGGCCAGCAATGACCGACGCAAGTTTGGCAACCGCATCTATCGCACATTCCGCGGGGCTGGCTATCGGGTCTATCCCGTCAACCCGCAAGAGGCACAGATCGAAGGCGACGCCGCCTATAAATGGGTCACTGAGCTGCCCGAAGCGCCCACAGTGGTGGACATGGTCATCCCGCCGCGCTATGCCCTGAGCACGGTGAAACAGGCCAAAGCAGCCGGGGCCAAAGCCATCTGGTTTCAGCCCGGAGCCGAAGATCCTGCCGCCATCCAATGGGCCAAAGAGAATGGCATGGACGTGATTGAGAACTGCATCCTGGTTCACCACGTGCAGCATCCAGGTGGCAGCGACTAGACTGCAAACGGAGCAGGAATAATGGCCAAAGCCCGCGTTAAGTGGATCGAAGACAAAACCTATCTCGGCATTGATGCCAACGGCCACAGCGCGCTGATTACGGCCAGCGGCGAAGGCCCCGGCGTCAGCCCCATGCAGATGCTGTTGTTGGGGCTGGGCGGCTGCACTATGTACGATGTGGTGAACATCTTGCAAAAGCAGCGTCAGCCGCTGGCCGATCTCCAAATTGAGATCGACGGCCAGCGCAGCGAAGAGGGTGCGCGTCCGTGGCAAACTATTCATCTCCACTATATTGCCATTGGCAATGGCCTGGATGCTGCCAAAGTCGAGCGTGCCATTGATCTTAGCGTCGAAAAATATTGTGGCGCGCACGCCACCCTGGCTGGCGTCGCCACCATCACCCACGATTATGAAATTCGGGAGGCGAAGGCGGGGATTAGGGATTGGTGATTAGCGATTTAATGACATTAAGTTAATGCTTAGCGATTGAGAGATTAGGAGATTAAACTTCTGCTCCAATCGCCTAATCTCTGCTCACGCCCATACTTATGTTGACTAAACTTACCCAACTCTTCCGCCCAAAGCAGGCCCCAGCGGCGCAAGCGCCGTCCGCGCAACCCGCCGCCGCGCCACGGCCCCGTCCCATCCGTGTGGACGATGCGGATTTCGACGAGATCATCTTGGGCAGCGACAAGTTAGCCGTGGTCGATTTTTGGGCCGATTGGTGCGAACCCTGCCATGTGATGGCCGCCACTGTGCAATTTTTGGCCGAGGATTTCGACGAGCGCGTTGTGGTTGCCAAACTGGACGTGGAAGAGAACGCAACCATCCCCGAACGCTACACCCTGCTGGGCGTGCCCACGCTGATCTTCTTCCGCAACGGCGCAGAGATCGACCGCCACACGGGGATTATCAGCATTGGGCAGTTGAGTGAGCGGGTGGAGGTATTATTGCGTGATGCGTAATTCGTGATGCGAACTGAAACAAAAAGATGCATTACGTTTCAGCCGACGAGCCAGCCTTTTTCAAAACAGACGTTTCCCAACGAGCCATACCGGAGCCATTCCCATGCGCATGTCCAAACTCTTTTTCCAAACCCTGCGGGAAGTCCCCGCCGATGCCGACATTATCAGCCACAAACTTATGCTGCGCGCCGGATTGGTGCGCCAAGTGGCCGCGGGCATTTTTGAATATCTCCCCCTGGGGCTGCGCGTGAAGAACAAGATTGAGCAGATCTTCCGCGAGGAGATGGACGCCATCGACGGCCAGGAAGTCACACTGCCCGTGGTGCAGCCCGCCGAACTCTGGCAGCGCACCGGCCGCTGGTACGAGATCGGCGACGATATGGCACGTCTCAAGGATCGCAGCGGGCGCGATCTCTGCCTGGGCATGACCCACGAAGAGGTGATCACCGACATGGTGTCACAGATCGTCAGCAGCTATCGCCAGCTTCCCTTTATGCTTTATCAGATCCAGACCAAGTTCCGCGACGAACCCCGCCCCGCGGTGGCCTGATCCGCGTCCGCGAGTTCACCATGAAGGATGGCTACTCCTTCCACACTGATCTCGCCGATTTGGATGCCTATTACCCTAGCGTCTATCAAGCCTATTTCAATATCTTCCGCCGCGCCGGGCTGGATGTGATCGCCGTGGAGAGCGACACGGGCATGATGGGCGGCACCATGGCCCATGAGTTTATGACCCTCACCCCCATCGGCGAGGACACACTGCTCATCTGCGATAGCTGCCATTACAAGGCCAACCGCCAGATCGCCAGCTTCGTCAAGCCCACGCCCGCTGCCGAGGAAGCCGGGGGATTGGAAGAGGTCGAGACGCCAGGCGTCAACACCATTGCCGCCCTGGCGAAGTTTTTAGACGTGCCCGAAAGCCGCACCGCCAAAGCCATTTTTCTCATGGCTGAGGTGGACGACGAGGAGGATGCTAAATCCTCGCGCCAGCAGTTTGTCTTTGTGGTCGTGCGCGGCGACATGGAACTCAACGAGACCAAACTGACCAATGTCCTCAAAGCGCGCAAAGTGCGCCCGGCCACGCCCGACGAGATCCGCGCCGTGGGGGCCGAGCCGGGCTATGGCTCGCCCATCGGCATCGACCGTAGCCAAGTCTTGCTGGTGGTGGATGATCTGATTGCCGCCAGTCCCAATCTAGTGGCCGGGGCCGATCGGCTCAACTGGCACTACAAAAGCGTCAACTATGGCCGCGATTACAGCGCTGACATTGTCGTGGATCTGGTGGCAGCGGCGGAAGGCTATGCCTGCCCGATCTGCGGCGGCACTCTCCAGGCCGTGCGCGGCGTGGAGGTGGGCAACATCTTCAAACTGGGCACGAAATATAGCACGGCCATGGGCGCGACTTTTCCGACGAAAACGGCGAAAGCCACCCCATGGTCATGGGCTGCTACGGCATCGGCTCGGACCGGCTAATGGCCTCGGTGTTGGAGGTCTACAACGACGAGAATGGCATCATCTGGCCGGTAAGTATTGCGCCCTATGCCGTGTCGCTGGTCAGCCTCGCCACGGAGAAGACGCCCGAAGTGGTTGAAGCCGCCAACACGGTCTATGCCCGGCTGGGCGGGGCGGGTGTGGAGGTGCTCTATGACGACCGCAACGAGCGCGCCGGCGTCAAGTTCAACGACGCCGACCTGCTGGGCTTTCCCCTGCGCCTGACCGTGGGCAAGCGCGGCGTGGAAAATGGCGTGGCCGAAGTCAAGATCCGCCGCACCGGCGAGACCCGTGAAATTGCCTTGGACGATATCGTGAGCGGGGTTGAAGCTGCGCTGGCGGAAGAGTGGGCGGTGATCCGGGGCTTGTTGAAGAAAGAGACGATGGGGTAGGATACCTGAACAAAAAGGAGGCAACTCGATGAGTTGCCTCCTTTTTGTTGACGTACAAATTTACTTCCGTTCGCGGCGCACCCTTGGCGGGGGCTGCACCCTTGGCACCGGGTGTCCCTTCAGGAGACCAGCCGTCGGGCATGGCCGCGCCTACGCCAAAGAAGAACTCTTCCATCTGCTCTTCCAGAGAACTCGCGCGCCTTGGGGTCGCCCAGGCTGAGGCCGTAGTGGTTGATGAGGATCACCGAGTGCTGCATCCACATTTCCCAGGCCTGTTGCGAAATATTTTCATAGATACGCTGGCCCATTTCGCCGGGATAGGGTTGACGTTCGAGGCCGGGCAGTTCGCGACCCAATTTTACACAGTTGACCATATAGGCCATGAGTGGCTCCTTTGGATAGAGCGCAGATGAGGCTTTGCGCCAGAATTTCGTGATTGCCTTGATTATAGCGGGTTGGGAAACGGAGTGTCAAAGCCAGATGCGTCTTCTATTTTTTGGGATGCGGGGCATTTTTTCGCTGCCACCATTGAATGCACTGCTGAACAGCGCCCACGAGATCGCTGCCGTGGTGATCCCCACCGAGCCGAATCAGAGCCGCGGCGGGTGTTGCCCGTCTCGACCCTGATCCCACGCCCGCGGAGGATTTCGACTTACCGCTGATCTCGTCGTATGTGGAAGAGAGTATTGTGCAGCGAGCGTGGCAACAGGGCATCCCCGTCTATGCCGTAGAGCGTTTGCGCTCGCCCCACACGCAACGCTGGCTACGCGATCTCGCCCCGGATGTGGCATGTGTAGCCTGTTTCAACCGCATCATTCCATCATCCTTGCTCTCGATGCCTCGACACGGCTTTCTCAATCTCCACCCCTCGTGCTTGCCCCACTATCGCGGACCCGAACCACTCTTCTGGCAACTGCGCGATGGCGTCAATCCCGTCGGCGTCACTGTGCATTGGATGGATGCTGGCGTGGACACGGGTGATATTGCAGCGCAAGCCGATGTGACTCTAGGCGATGGTTTGGAATGGTCAAAAATTGCGCGAACCGTTGCCAATACGGGGGGGGATTTACTCGTCAATGTGCTGGACGCCATTGCACAGGGCACAGCGGTGCGGCGTCCACAGTCAGCAGAAGGCAGCCATCAGCCCTTGCCCAGCGCGGATGATTTTACGCTTTCGCTGGATTGGACGGCGCAGCGGGCATTCAATTTTATGCGGGGCACAGCCGCGTGGGGAATACTGTATGAGGTTTTCATCGACGGAGAAAGAGTAGGGTTTTCCAAAGCATGGAGTTACTCAGACAGCGGCGGGGAACCGGGAACTATCGGGAGGGTGGGCGAACGGTGGGAGATTGGCTTTGCCCAGGGAGTATTGGTGGCAAGCTAAGGGCTAATAGGCGTTGCGATTACTATTAAAGATCGTCTGCACAATCGTACGCAGAATGATTTTGAAGTCGAGGGCCAGCGACCAGTTTTCAATGTACCAGAGATCGTATTTGGTGCGCTCGGCAATCGAGGTGTCGCCCCTCATGCCGTTAACCTGTGCCCAGCCGGTCATGCCGGCCTTTTCGCGGTGACGGTCCATGTAGCGCGGGATCTGTTGGCGGAACTGTTCCACATAGATCGGGCGCTCTGGGCGGGGACCGACAAGGCTCATGTCGCCCATAAGCACGTTGATCAACTGGGGCAGTTCGTCGATGTTGAAGCGGCGCATAATCGACCCCAGTTTGGTGCGGCGCGGATCATCTTCTGTGGTCCAGCCGGGGCCTTGCTGTTCGGCGTCCTGGCGCATGGAGCGATATTTGAGCATGCGAAAAGGCCGCGCATCCAGACCCATGCGCTCCTGTACATAGAAGACGGCTCCGGGGCTATCCAGTTTGACCAGAGTCGCCACCAACACCATAAACGGACTGAGCAACACCAGCCCCGCCGCGCTGCACACAATATCCATGCCCCGCTTCAGCGTCAGCCGCCAGCCTTGCAACGCCACATCGCGCATGGTGAGCAACGGCAGCCCACCCAGATCGCCAATCGTCACTTCGCTTGCCATAATCTGAAAGACATCAGGGAAGACGCGAATGCCCACCTTCTCGCGCTCGCACAGGCTGATGATGCCCACGATCTCCTGATGGCTGCTTTCGGGCAGGCCGATGATTACCTCGTCCACGCCATAGGCTTCGATGACGCCGGGAATGTCGGCAAAACTGCCCAACACGGGGATGCCCAACAGCGAGCGCAGATTGCGGTTGTCGATGATGCCCACAATGCGATAGCCCAGTTGGGGGTTGATTAAAATCTTGTGCAGAATCATGCGTCCAGTCTCGCCCGCGCCGATGAGCAACACGCGATCTTCGCCAATGCCGCGTGATTGAGCCTGCCACTGCACCTGGGCGTGGATCACGCGGCCCACGGTGATCAGGCCAATGCTAAACACCCAGGCATAAAAGAAGATCGACCGGAAAATCAGATCCGAGTCTTTCAAAAGCAGCGCCACACAGGCCACGGTTAGCAACATGCTAAGCGAGGTCATGGTGATGATGCGATAGGTTTCGTCCAGATGGGCCACAGGGCGGCGGCGCTGATACATGCGCTGGGCAAAGAAACAGAGGAACAAAATCGCCGATTGGATGAGAGGGAGGGGCAAAAATTCCGCAAATGGTCCAATGATCACGTCGGGGTTGTCGCTGATCCACCCATGGGCCAGGTAGAACGCCAGCCATGTTCCTACAATATCTACCCCCGCCAGCGCCAGCATAAACAACAACTGGGGCCGCTTGAGCAGTCCTGGTCGGCTGGCTCGGCGCACCTGATACTCCTGATATGGACTTGTGGTCAACCCCTGTTGCATGGTTAGTCCCGGTGAATAATCAAACTTTATTACGTCTGCAATTCCCGCTGATGGCGCAACTGCCACATGCGCCCGGCAATGTCCGCCCCACCTTTGAGCGCAATCCCGAGCAAGATCAGCTTGTCCAATAGCCAGGGCGTCTGGGCCTGATAATGCTTGCGATAGAAGATCCACATGGCTTCATAGAAGGCCAGGCGCGCTTTGCGGCTGCGTTTGCTGGCAGCTTCTTTGACGTGGGTGATCTCCACCGCGCCGTTGTACCAGATCTCCCAGCCGCCATCTTTGATGCGCTTGGCCCAGTCCAGATCTTCGCCATACATAAAATAGTGTTCGTCCAACAGCCCCACGGCTTGAATGGCCTCACGGCGCACTTGCATGTACGCGCCCACCACCGAATCCACCGCATGTACAGCATCTTCGGGTAGATATTCTAAATTATAGGCGTTGAAGAGCGGGCTACGCGGAAAAAGACGGCTTAGCCCCGTCATGCGAAAGAAGCTGACCTGCGGCGTGGGAAAGCTGCGGCGGCAGGCCCGATCCAGCGAGCCATCGGGGCGGCGCACACGCGGACCCGCGGCCCCAACGCCAGGGTGAGCGTCCATCCAGGCGATCATGTGCGCCAGCGCCGTGGGCGGCACTAAAGTGTCCATGTTAAGCAGCAGCAGATAGCGCGGTAACTGCCAATCGGGGCGTGTGGGATCACCAAAACCCATCATGCGCATGGCCTGATTGTTGCCTGCGCTGAAGCCCACATTCTTGTCGTTGGCAATCAGCGTCACCGCCGAGTAATCGGCACGCACCAGTTCGGCGCTGTTATCGGCGCTGGCATTGTCCACCACAAAGACGGTATAGCGAAAATCGCCCTCTGAGGCCAGTACGGTCTCCAGGCAATCGCGCAAAAGTTGACGCGAATTATAATTGAGGACCACAACGGCCAGATCCAGCGCGCCGTCCGGCTGTCGCTGTGTGGCGACATCGGCCAGCCATACCTGCCATGTGAGTACCGTTGCCCTGGTCATCGGCACGCACCCCATTCTTTTAGAGATAACACAGGTAAAATTGCTATACAGATCAACGCTTTGGACGACAGACGGGGTTCCGCCCCCCAGGCAAGGATTGTAGCACGCCGCCATAGTGCGGTCAAAGATGGCGGAAACAAGCAAGCTTGCCAAACAGTGTTATTGAATTTATTCCAATGGTATTATGCGCACATTACCCTTTCGCAACCCATAGCAGGAGAAATTGTTATGACCGATTCAACCATTCCCACCCAGGCCCGCCTGGTGATCATGGGCGGCGGCATTGTGGGCTGTAGCGCGGCCTATCATCTGGCGAAGCTGGGCTGGCGTGACATTGTGGTGGTGGACAAAGGCGAGCTGCCCTATAACGACGGCTCCACTTCCCACGCGCCCGGCGGCATGCACATCACCAACTTCTCGCGCATGATGACACGCTTTGCGGTCTACTCGGTGCAGGCCTACAGCGAACTGCCAGAATACGAGCCGGGGCGACCGCCGGTGCGGCGTGTGGGTGGGCTTGAAGTTGCCTACACGAAAGAGCGCATGGAAGATCTCAAACGCAAACAGGGCACAGCCGCGGGCTACGGCGTAGAAACGCACCTGCTCACCCCCGAAGAGACCATTGAAAAGCTCCCGCTCATTGATCCAAAGGTGATCCTCGGCAGCTATTACGTGCCCGGCGACACCAATGTCATCGGCTGGCACGTGGCCGGTTCGCTGGCGCGCGAGGCCGAGCGCATCGGCGGCGTGCAGTTTGTGACGAACGCCGCGGTGACCGACATTGAAGTGACCCACGGCCACATCACCGCGGTGATCACCACACGCGGGCGCATTGACTGTGAAAGTGCGCTGCTGTGTGCCAACATCTGGGCACCGATGATTAGCGAAAAGGCTGGGCTGAACATCCCCCTGTTGGCCGCGCAACATCAGTACACCATCACAACCCCGGTGGCCGAGCTGAGCCGCTACGCCAAAGAGAACGAAAACCGCGAGATCGTACATCCGATTATGCGCCATCAAGATTTCTCGCTCTATTTCCGCCAGCATTGGGACAGCTACGGGATTGGCAATTATCGCCACGTGCCGCTGATGGTGCGCCCGCGTGATCTGGGCAAAACTGCCATGTTGCCCTTTACCCCAGAACATTACGAGGTGGCGTGGAAGGCGTCCACGGAACTGATGCCGCCGCTGGCGAAAACCGAGTTGACCACGAAATTTAACGGCATGTTTGCCTTCACCGTGGACGGCTATCCGGTGATGGGCGAGTCGCAGGTCAAAGGCTTTTGGAGCGCCGTAGGGGTTTGGATCACCCATGCCGGCGGCGTGGGTAAGAGTATTGCCGAGTGGATGACCTACGGGGAACCGGAATGGGATCTGCACGAGGCCGACATTAACCGCTTCTTGCCCCACCAAAAGACCCAACTTTTTGTGGATCTGCGCTGTGCGCAAAACTACCGGGAGGTGTATGACATTATCCACCCGACCCAGCCGTACGAAGAGCCGCGCAATCTGCGCCTCACCCCGTTTCATGCCCGCTTGGCCGCGCAAGATGCCCATTTTGTGCCCTCGGCGGGCTACGAGATGGCGCTCTGGTACAACAGCAATGCCCGCCTGTTGGAGAAGTACGAGGATCAGATTCCGCAGCGCCAGGGCTGGGAAAGCCAGTTTTGGTCGCCCATTCAGGGGGCGGAACATCTGGAAGTGCGTAATAACGTGGGCATGTTTAACATCGGCGCGTTGGCAGTGATTGAAGTGAGCGGCCCCGGCAGCGTGGCCTTTTTAGAACGCATAGCCGCCAATAAAATCGACCGTCCCGTGGGCAAAATTGTCTACACCAGCCTGCTCACGCCAAAGGGCGGCATCAAGGCCGATCTCACAATTGTGCGCAAGGCGGCAGATCGCTTCTGGGTGCTCACCGGCGGCGGGCTGCTCACCCACGATCTTGCATGGCTACGCGCAAACGCCCCCACCGACGGCAGCGTGCAGATCACGGATCTTTCGGCCCGCTATGCGCCGATTGGGCTGTGGGGACCGAATGCGCGCAAAGTGTTGCAGAAAGTTACCCACGCCGATGTGAGCAACGAAGCCTTCCCCTATTACACCATGCAGGAGATCGAGGTGGGCGCGATCCCGGTGACGGCGCTGCGTCTCTCGTATGCGGGTGAGTTGGGCTGGGAGCTTTACACGGGAACCGAGTTGGCCCTGGGGTTGTGGGATGCGCTGTGGGAGGCTGGGCGCGAGTTCGAGATGATCGCGGCGGGCGGCGGTGCGTTTGATTCGCTGCGGCTGGAGAAGGGTTATAGGCTGTGGGGTCAGGACATTCACGCCGATTACACTCCCTACGAGGCAGGTATCGGCTGGGCGGTGAATCTGAAAAAAGGCGATTTCGTCGGGCGCGAGGCGCTGCTTCACATCAAAGACGCGCCCCTCAGCCGCAAACTCTGCTGCCTGACGTTGGACACGCCCGATGGCATGGCGCTGGGCAAAGAGGCGATCTATAGCAACGGCGAGTGTGTGGGCTATGTCGCCAGCGCCAACTATGGCTACAGCGTGGGCAAACACATTATCTACGCCTATCTGCCCGCCGCCCACAGTGCACCGGGGACAAAGCTAGAGGTGGCCTATTTTGGCAAACGCCAGCCCGCCACCGTGACAGACGAGCCGTTGTATGATCCCAAGATGGCGAGACTCAAAGTGTGAGCAGCGGCGGCGCGAGGGTTTCGTATTTTTGGGCACCCGCGCGCACACAAATGTTTCGAAGCTACTTAGTGTATCTCCTTTACCAATGCTCAGGATAAGGCTTATGGACAGTCCCAAAATTATTTTCGGTCAGGGTCGTCGGCTTTTCTTCGCATGGATCCTGGTGTTCGGCGCGCTTGTGTTTGCGCTGCGGTTCGCGTCGACGCTTTTACAGGCCCAAGAGGATATTCAGCCGCTCGCCCCTAGCACAATCATTTCGTCGAACATCACCAGCAACACCACTTGGACAAAAGCAGGCAATCCTTATGAGGTTACAACAGATGTGACCATTGCCGCGGGGGTCACGCTGACGATTGAGCCTGGCGTGCAGGTACAGTTCGCCCAAAACGCTGGTCTGCGTGTCTTGGGCCGACTCCAGGCAATCGGCACGGCGGATGAGCGGATTATCTTCACTGGCAGCACGCCGCAACCCGGCTGGTGGGATGGCATTAGCATTGTGGGCACATCCAATTCACCGCTGACCACCTCTGCCCTCGCCTATGTGACAATCGAGTACGGCGGCAACAACAGCTATGGCACGCTCTATTTGGAATACGCCACTGTGCCCATTCAGCAGAGCATCATCCGCCACAGCAGCAAAGACGGTATCTATGGCTGGTATGATGCGGTGGCACACCTTTCCGACGTGGCGCTGACCGACAATGCGCGCTATCCGGTCCAGTTCATCGACGGCAGCGTCAACCCGACACTGGCGCGGCTGACCGTCAGTGGCAACGGCACGAACGCTATCGCCCTGGGCAGCGGCACAATGGCGGGCAGCCACCTGTGGGAAAATCTCGGCGTCCCCTATCTGGTCACCAAAAACCAGACCGTGGACGCTGGCGCAACCCTCACGCTTGAGCCAGGCGTGCAGGTACAGTTCGCCCAAAACGCCGGGCTGCGCGTCCGCGGCACGTTACAGGCAATCGGCACAGCCGCGGCGCGCATTACCTTTACCGGCAGCACGCAGCAACCTGGCTGGTGGGATGGCATTAGCATTGTGGGCACCTCCAATTCACCGCTGACCACCTCTGCCCTCGCCTATGTGACAATCGAGTACGGCGGCAACAACAGCTATGGCACGCTCTATTTGGAATATGCCACTGTGCCCATTCAGCAAAGTATCATCCGCCACAGCAGCCAGGACGGTATCTATGGCTGGTATGATGCGGTGGCACACCTTTCCGACGTGGCGCTGACCGACAATGCGCGCTATCCGGTCCAGTTCATCGACGGCAGTGTCAACCCAACGCTGGCGCGGCTGACCGTCAGCGGCAACGGCACGAATGCTATCGCCCTGGGCAGCGGTACAATGGAGGGCAACCACCTGTGGGAAAATCTCGGCGTCCCCTATCTGGTCACCAAAAACCAGACCGTGGCACTAAACGCCGCGTTGATCATCGAGCCTGGCGTGCAGGTGCAATTTGCCCAAAACGCCGGGCTGCGTGTTTTGGGCAAATTCCAGGCAATCGGCACGGCGGATGAGCGGATTACCTTCACTGGCAGCACACCGCAACCCGGCTGGTGGGATGGCATTAGCATTGTGGGCACCTCCAATTCACCGCTGACCACCTCTGCCCTCACCTATGTGACAATCGAGTACGGCGGCAACAACAGCTATGGCACGCTCTATTTGGAATACGCCACTGTGCCCATTCAGCAAAGCATCATCCGCCACAGCAGCCAGGACGGTATCTATGGCTGGTATGATGCGGTGGCACACCTTTCCGACGTGGCGCTGACCGACAATGCGCGCTATCCGGTCCAGTTCATCGACGGCAGCGTCAACCCGACACTGGCACGGCTGACCGTCAGCGGCAACGGCACGAACGCCATCGCCCTGGGCAGCGGCACAATGGCGGGCAGCCACCTGTGGGAAAATCTCGGCGTGCCCTATCTGGTCACCAAAAACCAGACCGTGGACGCTGGCGCAACCCTTACGCTTGAGCCAGGCGTGCAGGTACAGTTCGCCCAACATGCTGGGCTGCGCGTCCGCGGTACGTTACAGGCTCTGGGCACGACGCAGCAGCGTATTACCTTTAGCGGAACTACCCAGCAACCTGGCTGGTGGGGGGGCATCAGCGTAGAAGGGTCGGCAGCCGATCCTTCGGCGAATATGGCCTTGCGCTATGCCACGATTGAATATGGGGGCGGCAATGGCTATGGAAATATCTATGTGGCCTATGGCCGGGTGGCTGTGGAGCGCAGCATCCTCCGCCACAGCAGCAAGGATGGCCTCTATGTCTGGTATGGCGGTTCTGGTTCGGTGGTTGAAACAAGCCAGATTGTGAACAATGCGGAGTTTGGGGTGCGCAACGTCGAACGCACCAAGCCGATACTGGGGGCCAATAACTGGTGGGGATCGGCCACTGGCCCTACCTTTACCGATTCGCAGATCAGCACCGACTGTAACCCTGGCGGCACAGGCAGCAAGGTGAGTGCAGGCGTCGCCTTCGTGCCCTACCTTGCCAGCGCCGATGCGGATCCGGGGCCGATTGCGCTGGCGGATGTGCGCACGCTCTCGATTACGCCGCAGCGCTGGTTTGCCCCCGCCGATGGCAGCACGCGCATCTTTGTGACCATTTCACTCAAGGATGGAGAGGGTCGCCCGCTGCCGGGCCGTCAGGTCCGCCTGACTAGCACGCTGGGCAATGTGACCGATGGCGGCATCACCGATGTGCAGGGCCAAACCTTTGCCTATCTGCGCGCCTCCAGAGCGGGCGATGCCGAATTAGTGGCGACCCTGGATGCAGTGAACAGTTGTGAGTCGGCACGCAGCCAGAGTGCCAGGGTCACATTTACCGATGAGAACGTTGCGGGCGAACTGATGCCTAATGCCGAAGCGCCCTATATGAACGGTAACATAGAGATCATCCCAGAGCCGATTATGCGCGGTGTACCCACCAAATTGCGCGCCACTCTGGTCAATCCCCATCCCTATCCTATTCTCGTTGACGGATTGTTTGGCTATGCGCAAGCGGGTATCGGCCTCACCTTTGGCCCGGTGGGTGACGTACGCGATGCACTGATCCCGGCCAACAGCACAGGCGTAATCGAAGTACTGTGGACGCCGTCGGTCACCGGCCATTACTGTGTGCAGTTTGAATACAGCTTCCGCACCGTCGACGCCGCCGTCACCGCCGCCGCAGGGTCGGGTCGCTCACAGCGCAACCTAAACGTCTATCCGGGGCCGTTCCTTAGTCCATCAGCCAAAAATTCCATTGACAAAGCCCGCCATGCCAACGATGCGATTAGCGACGGATCCTTCTTGGTCTCGCTCTTTGCCGACCTCCCTAGCATTCCCGGCGGTCTGTTGCAAGGGTTGATGGTGGGCAACATTCTCGACTTTCAATACGAGGCTGGGGGTGGCATCAACTGTGCCCTGGCGGGCGGCACTAGTTGCAAAGGCTGGCAGGGGCCACGCATGAAACTGCCCGGTGATAGCCTGGGCAATCTCAAGCAAGACCCGCCCCGGCAGGATTATACAGTTCTCGCCACACTCGAAGAGTTAACCTTCCCGCCTGTGCAGCCGGGCAATGGCATTCCTGTGGCCCGCGCCAACGCCGTCAACGAACTGGCCTCCGCCTCCGCCGATCTCACCGCCAAACTGATCGCCGCGGCGCTCTCGCATGATCGCTACGGCGGCGCAGCCCAGGCCAACGATCTGGAATGGTCATCACGCCAGGCCAGTGCTTATCTCTTCTATCTAGATGCGTCTGCCCGTGCGATGATTACCGTGGCAGATAAGATGGATGCCTTGGTGCAGACGTTGAAAAATGAGGGGATTACAGACATGATCGTCAGCGCCGACGACTATCGGGCCTATCAGCAGCGACTGAGCAGCCAGGGCTTTACCCAGCAAGAGCTGGACGCGGCACGACTGGCTGGCCTCACCGACGAGGGCATTGCCGAAGCGCTCCAGCGGCGCATCAACGCCGACCCCAAAGCGATGGCCGGGGATATGCTGGTGATTCTGCCGCAGATCGCCAACGGTTTTCGTGAGGCGGGCCATGCCATCCTTGCGCCGCCTGCCTTTGGCATCTCCATGGGCGGCAGCCCCGGTCGCCTGGCCGCGCGAAGAGCCGGATCACAGCTTGGTGCGTGTCTTTGAAACCGTGGGAACCATCGAGGTCGCCAATCCCAAAAGCACCGCCGCAACGGTCGATCTGCGTGTGCGCCGGATCGATCTGCCGCCAGACTGGACGGTGACAGTGACGCCACAAGCGCCCCTGTTGCAGCCGGGCGAGCGTATCTCGGTTACGGTCTCTATTCAGGCAGGAACCGCCGCCGCCCAGGGCACAACACCGCGTGCAACAGTGGAAGGCTATATCGGCAACGAGCTGATCGGCGGTGTGGCCTTTGACGTTCTTTTGCCGCTGGCCTCGGTTGCCGAAGCCAAATCTATCTACCTGCCCTCTATCCAACGCTGAAAAAACGTGCGGATGCGTAGGTCGCATCCGCACAAGGAGACCTATATCCATGCAGATCCACCTCCTCAACGCGGGCGACTTTCTCGCCGAGCTGGGCGAATGGTTTCGCGTCGATCCCGCTGAGTTTCCCGATGTCGCCGCGCTGCAAACGCCGCAGCGGGGGGTCTATCAAGCCCTGGCGCTAAAGACCGATCACGGCGTGGTGCTGATCGATGCCCCAGTCTATGACGACGCCGATCCCAGCATTATTCTCATTCCCGACTACGCGCCGCCGCCCCCAATCACCGCACAACTGGCCGCCGTGGACATCCCAGCAGAGAGCGTGGAGCAGGTGATCATCACCCACGCCCACGGCGATCACTTCAACGGGCTGACGGTAGAGCGCAACGGCGAGTGGCAGCCCGTCTTCCCCAACGCCATGCACTACCTGGGCGAGGGCGATTGGAACACCATGCAGCACAAACTTTACAAAGCCGACTCGCTGGAGTCACACACCTTTGGCGTGCTCCATCGCTTGGGCAAGCTGACCTTGATCAGCGAGGAGACCGCAATTGTGCCTGGCGTCACCGTGATCCCCGCGCCGGGCGAATCGGCGGGCCATCAGATCGTACGCGTAGAGCGGACTGACACCCCGCTCTACCACATCGGCGATCTGGTTCACCATGCCATTGAGATCGAACATCCCGACTGGGCCTGCTGGTGGGCGGATCGCCCCCAACACGACGAAAGCCGCGATGCTCTCATTGCGCGCGCCCTGACCGAAGATGCGCTGCTGGTCGCCTCGCACGTGGCCGGGATGGGGCGCGTGGCACGCGCGGAGAATGGGCTACGGTGGGTGACCGCCGGGACATGAAGTCCCCCGGCTAGACACAGCGTCCCCGTGAACGGGGCTTTATACCAATAGCCCCGTTCACGGGGCGCGGCGGGTAGCACGGGGACTTTATGCCCGTTCTACGTTATCCCTATTCTGCTTCGTCCCCATCCCTCACCATTCACACCACGGAACCCAACCATGCGCCCATCCCTCTTCCCCGCCATGAACGCCACCGGCATTGGCTATGCCGGGATCGACGGCGTTTGGTGGCGGCCTGCGGCCCAACCGTTTCAGTTCTCGGCAACCCTACACGCGGATCTGGCGCGCAGCGGGGCGGCGCTCTTTGGCTTTGTGGATGCAGTATGGCAATCGCTACGCGCAGGAGATGATCCAATGCTGGCGAGTCTGTTGCGCCATAAAGTGCCGCCCGCGCTGATGTCGTTTTGCGATCTGGCGCCGGTGCTCTCGTTTCGGCCCGATTTTCAGCTTCAGCCCTGGGGCAATGGTGTGCGCCCGGTGCTGACTGAAATTGAGAGTGCGCCCTCGGCCCACGGCTTTGCCCACGCCATGCAGATCGGCTACGGGCGGCCCGCGGATTTGGTCGACGCCTTTGTCGATCTGCTGGCCGGGCGCACGCTCTATTTCGCAGGCACGGCGCAATGGAGCGAGTTCATGTGGGAGCAACTGGCCTTTTGCCGCGCCATTCGGGAACGCGGCGGCAAGGCTTTTGTGCTGTATGACCGCACGCTGGCCCAGCTCCGCGCCGAGATTGCCCGAGGCGAGCGCTGGCAGCCGCCCCTCTTTGGCGTGCCTGTGCGCCCGCCCACCTGGGATACGGATCTAGACGCACGGCTGGATCGCCACGGATTGCGCGTTTTCTGGCGCGATGAGTGGCCCGCCGCTGTGGGCGACGGGGTGATCTTCCGTTTTGGGTATCTGGAAAATTTCAGCGCCGACACGTTGGCCCGGCTGTGGCATTGGGCAACGGCTGGCGCACCCTTTCTCAACCCGCTGGCCTTCCCGCTGGATAGTAAAGTGCTGTTGTGTGCGTTGCAAATGCCCAGCGTGCGCGCCCGTTTGGACAGCGCCACGTTGCAGACCCTCGATGCTGTTATCCCCGAAACCCACCTGCTGACGTCGGATCAGATTGCCCGTTTCGCCGCCGAGCGCACCGACTGGCTGATCAAATACGCTGGCTTTGACGGCGGCAACGCGGCGTGGGGCGGGCGCAGTGTGGAGATCGGGCGCGAACAGACGCCCGCTCAGTGGCATGAACGGCTGCATCAGGCGGCGGCGCTGCCCTGGCCGGTGGTGGCGCAGCGCATGGTCGAGAGCGTGCGGACTGGATGCAGACTATGTGACAAGCGACGGCGATCTTGCCACACTCAAGGATGGCTCGACCCGACTGCGCGTTTTCTTTGTACGCAATGGCACACAGATCCGTGCAGCCGGGGCGCACATCACCGTGAGCGGCGGTTCGCTGCGCGTCTCCGAAGGGGTGGGCGCGGTACAAGGGCCTGTGCAGATGAATTGATCGGGTAACTTCAAAATCACTTTACACCGGATTCATCCCTTCTTTTCCTCCCTTGCGACGTTTTTGAGACGGTCATGGAGTAAGATGGGGTTGTACTGTCTCTTATCCCCCAAGAAGTGTTCACAAGGAGAACCAGCTATGATGAAACGTATTCTGAGCACAGCTTTGATGGTGTTGGCGCTGATGTGGCCCCAGTGGGCCCCAGCCCACGCGCAGATCCCTGCACCGCCCACAGGCTTTTTAATGCAGGGTAGCACTTTTGCCGCCGAACGCCTCTGCCCCGGCGGCACGGCCCGCTTCCACCTCACCTTTTTTGACAACTCCGAGGCGGGAAGAGCTGCGTATGGCGCGGCGATTCAGATTCCCATCCCCGCCAATGCTACCTACGCCGGAGACGATAACCCGGACATGGAACTCGACCGCACTGGCAAAATGTTGCTATGGTCTTTCCGCGTGGACCCCAGCCAGCCTAGCCCAGAGCCGCCCACAGCCACCTATTCGGTGACGGTAAACAGTGGCGTGGTTGATGGCACAGGGTTGACCAGCGCGGCCACAGGCCAGTTGGATGGTGACACTGAAGTCGGTGCGACAACCGTAGCTACGGTTCACTGTGATTCGGCCAGCGAACCACCTCGCGATCCGGCGGAGTTCCCCACGTTGGAACAGACAGAGACCGCCGAAGTGCTTGGCGAAACGGCAGCGTTGCTAACCGCTGCCGATCTGGAGAGCGATGCCCCCAGCGCGGAATCACTGTTGAGCGACCCGGAAATGGGCGACGATCTGCCGCCGGGCTATCTGCCCTTCGATCTCTTTTTACCCACGATTGTCGGCAGCAACCCAGCCATGCGGACAGCCGCCGAAGCGGACGGGCTGCCCATTCTGGGTGCGCCGATCTGTGATTACGTCTATCCGTGGGGATCGCGCCACGGCATGAGCGAAGCGGTTTATCAGAGCGACGCCACCAAATGGGATGCTGCCAACTATCGCCCCATCGCCGTAAGCGTCAACGGCAACGGCAGCAGCGCCCGCTTCTCGTCACTGTGGATCAAAGACAACAAATATGGCAAAAACTGGTCGCTTAAACATGCCATGACCGGCGCGGATTATGGCACATTCTTTACGCAGTTTGGCGACAACGGCTTCGTGCCCACGGTCATCGATCTCTATGGCACGCCCGCCGCCCCGCGCTATGCCGCAATCTGGGTGAAGGAGAACAAGCCCACGCGTAGCCACCACGGCATCAACGCCACGCAGATGCAGACCGAGATCGACAAAGCCGCCGCCGATGGTCTGCGCCCGCTCTGGGTATCGGGGCTGGGCGCGGGCAACAGCGCGCCGATCTTTGCCGGGCTGTGGGTGAAGGACAGCTACACAGGGACCATGCGCATCGGCCTCACCACCAAAGATATTAGCTATGAAGGTGTGGCGCGCAGCATGGCCGATACTGGCTATCGCATGGTCCATCTGAGCGGCTACGAGACGCCCGACGGCATCCGCTACGCGGCGGTGTGGACGAAGGGCGGAGATTGCACCGACGCCCGCTGGGAAGCCTTCCGCGATCAAAGCTCGACGCAGTATCAGATCAAGGCCAGTGCCCAGCGCACTGTAAGCAGCATCAAAACCGTGGCCGCTGCGACTGTGGCCCTGAACCAAAGCGATCTGGGGGCTGGGTTTCGGATTGCGCGGGTGGCGTTGCGCCACGATTTTGGCGCAGGCCAAGCGGCAGAGTTGGCCCAGATCAGCGCGGGGAATGGGGTCAGCTTCAAAAACGGCGACATTCTCGTGCTACAAGTGGAACCCAATCACATCGTCACCGTGCAGGAACGCGCCAACGGCAACATCCGCCTGCGCCGACCGGCCTATCCTGGCGCAGACGGTCAGTTCTTGAGCCTGAACGATGCCCAGTATCGGCTAATTTTGCAGTTCAACAGCAGCTTGAACCGCTGGGTCGAGCTTCAGCGCAACGGCATTTCGCCCGACTATTATTGGCCCACGAGTATTGACGAATACAGCAGCGGCAATACTCGACTCTACAACTCGGTATGGCAGGCCGGCCCTGTGGATCGCACGTGGCGGGTGACGGGACGACCACAGGGCAGCGATGCGCTGGCCGCGTTTGATCTGGCAATGCAGCAATACATGCAGCGGCGCAACGTGCCCAACGCGGGTGTGGCGGTGACGGTGGATGGGCGGCTGGTGCTGGCGCGCGGCTATAGCTGGCAAGACGCCGCACTGACGGCCACGCCGCCTGATGCCCTCTATCGGCTGGCGTCGGTCTCCAAACCGCTGACGGCGATTGGGATCATGCGGCTGGTGGCGCAGCGCAAGCTCAGTCTGGACACCAAAATTAAGGATATTCCGGGCTTTGATGCCGTGCTCAAGAGCAACAGTTGGAGCGATAGCCACATCAAAACCGTGACGGTGCGCCAACTGCTACACCATCAAGCGGGCTGGGATCGAGATCTGACGCCCGATCCCATGCTGCGCGATTGGGACGTTTGCAGCTTTTCCAACCCCGATGCCCTGCCCACCACCGAGAGCAAAATCCTCGACTATACGCGCTCCATCAAGTTTGATCACGCGCCGGGCACGGCCCACGCCTATTCAAACTATGGCTACATGTTGCTGGGGCTGATTATCGAGACGGTGAGTGGCAAAAGCTATGCGAATTTCATGCGCGACGAAGTGCTGATCCCCGTGGGCGCGCAAAAATCGGGGCTGGGGGACAACGCAGGCACGGGCAGCAAAGAGGTGCGCTATTACACGCCCAACAATCGCATGGCAAACTCGGTATTGGGCTACATCAACTTCATTCCCGAAAACGTGCAGATCTGCAACCCGGATCACGCCGTCACTGTGCCCAGTTCGTATGGCTCGTTCAACATTACCCCCATGGCGGCCCACGGTGCTTGGATCGCCTCTGGCGTGGATCTGGCGAAGATTATGGTGGGCGCGCAAGATGGCACGTTGCTCAACACCACGCTGCGCAACCAGATGTGGTCGCGGCCCGATGGTCGTTCGCGGCGGGTGATGACCTATAACAATGCCACACACCAATATGTAGACGTGACGCTGGCGGCGCGCAGCACAGCCGCGCCGGTGGCTGCTTTTGTGCCGCTAGACGATCTGGGCGATCTGTGGATCGTGGGCAAAGGGCTGGATAAATTCAGCAAGATCGACGTAAAACTGAGCAGTGCCGGGGCGGGCTATGATCTGAAATTCATCTATCCCACCTACAGCGGTGCCTGGAAATTCCTGAGCGCCGAGACCCATGCCCTGGCCGATGACACGAGCGGTCTGAGCAAAGATGGGGCGATTCGTTTTACAGCGCCGGTCGATCGGAAGCCAGTGGTGCTGCCTTCGATTGACGGCAAGCCGCGCTATTATTTGATCGGCTTCACCCAGACCAAACCGAACAAGATTGCTTTTGTGGATCTGGCGCTGCCGCCCGGTGAAAATGGCTATGCCCTGGGCTGGGGGGCCAGCGAAGTCTCTTCAAGCCTAAGTTATCTCAACCGCATCGGTACGCTGGCCGTCAACGCCGTGATCGTGGGCGAGCAGAGCAAAGCCGCCGCCAAGATCAGCAGCGTTGCCAACGACACCACCACCAGCGGGGTGCTAACTCTGGGCAGCATTAGCGGCGGGCCGTTCTATGCCGGCGAGAAGTTGCTCATCGGCAACACAGTGGTCGCCACCGCCGCCGACCGCGATTGGTCGCTCAATGCGGATACCAGCCACGGCGGGCTGTTGTGGGGAACCCGGGCCTTCATCCAGCACCGCCGTGATGGCGTCAATTGGGTGATCCTGCTCAACCAAGAGAACGTCTATGATCCCTGATCGGTATTTGCCCAATGACGGGGTGATTAGCAGCGCGTTTCAAAAACTGGCGGATACCTTCACGTCCGAAAACAAATGGCCGAATCTTGACCTGTTTGGGCAATATCCGTAGCGGGGATTAGGGGGCGACGATTAGAGACTGGGGTATGGAACAACTATCCGAATCCCCGGTCTCTAATCGCCGAATCGCGATCCAAGCGGGTGCGGGCATACAGTAGCTAATCTGGAAGAAGGAGTATTGCCCAGATTGAGCCATCCCACCGCCATCATCTCGCGCTGCTCATGCAGTTCGGCGGTGCGAATGCAGATCTGTAGCCTTTCGATAGCCTTTTCCGATTTGCCCAGAGCCAATTCTTGAATTGCCAAATGGTTGAGTGACAGGCAGACGCCTCGCCAATCGGGCCAGCAAGCCTCGGATCTTATCGGTGGGCAGCAGCATGCCTTCAGTTTCGGTTGTCAATTGAAAGCCGCCCAAAAGGCGCAGATGCAGATTTGTCATAGTTGGGGCATGTTGCGTGCAACAGATTGATTATCCATGTTATGGCAGCCTGCTTCGGGTATAATGCGAGCAATCGCCCGATTTTGCGTACTCGCGACGGTTGTTGGGTGACTTTTTCTAGCCTGCCTCTGCTATCTTTCACGCCTTTTGTCCACATCCCTTTTCGGAGAAACCTATGCCCATTTCCAGCGATTTTCTTATCATCGGCGCAGGCATCTATGGCATCACCACTGCGCTTGAACTTAACCGCCGCGGCCACCGCGTCGCCGTGATTGATCCGGGGCCGATTCCGCACCCGCTGGCGGCCTCCACCGATGTGAGCAAAGTGGTGCGCATGGAATATGGCAAGGATCGCCAGTACGCGCAGATGGTGGACCGTTCGATTGACGGCTTTTTGGCCTGGAACGCCGAGTTTGGCGAGGCGCTTTATCACAATACCGGCGTGTTGATGCTGACCCGCGAGCCAATGCAGCCCGGCGGTTATGTCTATGATAGTTATCACACGTTGTTGGACGAAGGCCACGCATTGGAGCGCATGACCAGCGACGAGCTACGGCGGCGCTTTCCGGCCTGGAATGCCGAGCGCTATGTGGATGGCTTTTATGGGCCGCGCGGGGGCTATGCCGAAAGTGGCCGTGTGGTGGAGGAGTTGTCGAAAAAGGCCATTCGCGAAGGCGTGGCGGTGCATCCCGGCCAGACGGCGGAGCGCTTTTTGGGCGACAAAAAAATTACCGGCGTCCGTACACGTGAGGGCGAAACATTTGAAGCGGATCACACATTGGTGGCGGCGGGGGCGTGGACCCATCATCTGTTGCCCGAACTGCAAAGTGTGATGCGGGCCACGGGCCATCCGATTTTCCATCTGCGCCCGGCTGATCCGGCGCTTTTTACGCCGCCCAATTTCACGGTTTTCACGGCGGATGTTGCCAACACGGGCTGGTATGGCTTTCCGTTGCACCCACACGCCGGGATTGTCAAAGTGGCAAACCACGGCGTGGGCGTGCCGCTCCATCCTGAGCATGACGCCCGCGAGGTCTATCCCAGCGACATTGATCACCTGCGCCGCTTTTTGGCCGATACCTTCCCGGCGCTGGCAAATGCGGAACTGGTCTATACGCGCCGCTGCCTCTACAACGACACATTGGACGAGCATTTCTGGATCGATCAACATCCTGAAAAGCCGGGGCTGAGCGTAGCCGCCGGTGGCAGTGGACACGGGTTCAAGTTTGGGCCGGTGCTGGGCGAGTTGATCGCCGATGTGGTGGAGGGCAAAGAAAATGCGTGGGCCGCCAAGTTCCGCTGGCGTGATTTAAGCGCCACTACCCACGGCGAAGAAGCCTCACGTTATCACGGTTGAGTTAGGTGTGCGTCTTTTGGTCGTTCATCCGCAAGGAGTTACTATCATGTCCTCCCAGAATCGTCGCGGTTATCGTCTGATTTCGTGGCTGTTAATTGTGGTCTGGCTCGTGACTCTGGTGCCGCCGATTGGCGCAGCGCCCCAAGTTCGCATCAAGCTCAATCCGGCTCTGAGTCCGGGTCAGCGCGTATTGGATTTTCGCATTAGCCCCGATGGCAGCCGCATTGCCTATCGGGTGACACGGCCCACGGGAGGGGACGCCGTGAATCTCCCGGCGGATCTCTTTACGATTCCCGCCACAGGGGGCGCGGCAGTCCAGATCAGCCCGACGGCCACGGGAAATGCAGACAGTGTAGAGAGCTATGAATTTAGCCCGGACGGCACACAAATTCTCTTTGCCCGGACGGGGAACGATGTCACCCTGGGCAACTTCTTTGAGTTGATGCGCACGGCCAGCCAAGGCACTGCCCCGGCCGTCTCTATCAGTGGGCCAATCGCGATTGGCAACCGGTCATTGAATAATTTCAAATTCGCCTTTTCACAGGATGCCATCCTGTTGGGCGATGGCTCTGTGCGTACCGTCAACTTTACGGTGCAACATAGCCAGGTTCCCGAACGCATTTCCAGCGTCAGCGATGGCACAAGCAACACCTTTTTCTTTGGCGAACAGGTCAACAACCTTAACCAGATTCCGCTAACCGATGGCTCTGTGCGCCGCTTGAATCCGCCGTTGACCAATGGCGGTGTGGTCTATGCTTTCCAGATCACGCCTGATGGCACACGGGCGATCTATCGGGCCGACCAAAATTTGGACGGGACAATCGAGTTATTTTCGATTCCTGCCGATGGCTCGGACGCCGGCTTTCGGATTCAGCGCGCCGCTGGTGGCGGGCGGCGATGTCGCCACGTTTCAGGTCAACGCCACGTCTAGTCGGGCGGTTTATCTGGCCGATGGCAACACCAATGGCGTGACGGAACTTTACAGCGCCCGCACCAATGGCGGCATTGTGCCAAAGCTCAACGCCCCGCTGGTGAACGGGGGCAACGTATCGCAGTTTGAGATCAGCCCCGATGGCAACACGGTTCTCTATCTGGCCGACGCCATTACAGATAATGAAAATCAGCTTTTTGCCGTGGCCTCCACAGGCTCGGCAGCCACCCAGCTAAGCCTGTCGGGCAGTGCGGTGCGTGCTTTCCGTCTCAGCCCCAACGGCACGCAGGTCTACTTTGTACAGAGACCGCCGCTGGGTGGTGATCTGCGCGTCTTTAACCGACCGCTTACGCTGGGAACCACGGCCACAGGGACGTTCGGCCCCACAGTGGCGAATATTGCTGCGCCGGATCTCCAGATCAGCGCCGACGGTAGCCATCTGCTCTATCTGGCCGACGCCAACAATGATAATCAGTTTGAGCTTGCCAGTGTGGCGTTGAGCACACCGGCCATCGTGAATTCCCAGATCAACACGCCTGTGGTCAGCGGGGGCAATCTGCGTGCTTTTCGGATCAGCCCCGACAGCCAGCGTGTAGTCTATGCGGCGGATCAAAATACCGCAGGCGTGGTAGAGCTTTTCAGCGTGCCGATTGACGGCGGCCCTGTGGAGACACTGAGCGGGGCGCTGGTCTCCGGTGGCTCTGTGCGTTTCGGTGCGAATGATTTTCAATTCAGCCCAGATGGGAAGACTGTCTACTATCTGGCCGATGCTGAAACCGTGGGCGTCAGCGAACTCTTCGCGGCCTATACCGCGCCAGTGGTGGAATTTACACAGGCGGGCTATGTGGTGAGCGAAGATGGAAGTTTGACGCCAGCTCTGGCACTGCGGCGAACGGGCAATCTCTCCGCCCAGTCGAGTGTGCGTGTGCAGTTGACGGGTTCCCCAGACGGTGGCACGGCCAAAGGCGGGGCCAGTTTGAATGTGGCGGGCGTAGACTTTGTGGATAATGTGCGCGATGTCTCGTTTGCCTCTGGCGAGATTACCAAGACATTCAGCGTGTCCATTAAAAACGACGGCTTGGCCGAAGCCGCCGAGACTTTTTCCATGCTGCTCTTTGAGCCAAGCGGCGCAATTACGGGGACCCCATCGTCGGCAGAGGTGGTGATCCTGGACACGGCAACCTCGCCCTTGCTCGATGACCGTAACTTAAGCCTGCCCGAAAATAGCGCCAACGGTACACAAGTTCCCACGCTGGCCGCGGCTAGTCTTGATGCCAGCAACGCGACGACTTATACGATTCTCTCTGGCAATACGGGTAACGCCTTTCGAGTGGATGCGGCGGGCACTCTCTTTGTTAATAACAGCGCGGCGCTAAATTATGAAGTCTACCCCTCTCTTTACGCTGGTCATCGAAGCGCGGACGGACAATGGCTCTTTCGATGTGGCGACATGGACTGTGCGCTTGCAGGATGTGAACGAGTCACCGATCTTCACAGCGCAGAGCCGCAGCGTGGCCGAAAATACACTGAATGGCAGCTTAGTGGGTACGCGCCTGTCAGCCACAGATCCCGACGGGGATGCGCTTTCGTATTCCACAACGTCAATGGTCTTTACGGTTAGCCCCAGTGGACAACTATCCGTGAAAGATAGCCGCCAACTTGATTTTGAAACAAAAAGCACACACAGTTTTAATGTCACCGTCAGTGATGGGCGCGGGCTGAGCAAAAGTGCGTCGATCACAGTGAATGTGCTGGATGTGGCGGAACCAGAGCCGGGAACCCTCTCGATTACAGGGCTAAATCCATCCTCGGCTACGATAGGTGGCAAAGGATTCACCCTGCTCGTGAGTGGGGAAAACTTTAATGCGACTTCGGTTGTGCGTTGGAATGGCAATCAGCGCCCCACCCGATTGGTTAAAGGGATCTTGGTTGCCACGGTCTTTGCTGGGGATCTTGGGAGCATTGGAACCGTCAAAGTGGATGTAATTGACACGAGCACAAAAAAGACAACCGATGCCGTCTCTTTCCCTGTGCGGCGGCTGAGTGTGGGCATCCCCGACGTGACCATGGAACCCGAGGCACTCTTTGAAAGCCGGGTGGGCCAGACCACGATCTTCAAACTGGCGTGGGAACACACAAGCCAGCCCTGGCGAGCCATGAATGAGATGGACTTTCGGCTGGTAAATGATGACGCGATTGTGCTGTGGGTTCGCTACCAAGAGGCGCGCGATGCACAAAACAACGACGCCAGCACGCTCTTCTTGCTCAACGCCGACGGCAGCCCAGCGGGCAGCGGGCGTTTCGGCGAATACAAAGTGTTGGAGAACGAGACGGTGCGCTTGAATCTGGCCGAGGCGACCTTCACCGGCTCTGGTGACGCCGGATCAACGATTGGCGTGCGCGTGCCGGTGGTCTTCAAAGCGGCAGCGGCACAGAGTGAAGCTTACGTCATTGAAATGTACGGCGTGGATGATCTGGGCGAGGAGCAGGGGCCAAACTTCATGGGGACATGGACGGTTACGTTGCCTGTCTATCTGCCCATGCTGCGGCGCTGAAAAGTCACCGCCCCATCTCTGCCCACCGGCTCCTTTTACGGATCCGGCAACTCGTCCAACCCCACCACGCCATAGCGCACGGCCAGCAGCGCGGCCTGGGTGCGGTCCGAGACGTGCAGTTTGCCCAAGATAGCGCTGACGTAGCCTTTGACCGTCTGCTCGGTGAGCACCAGTTGGCTGCCGATCTCTTTGTTGCTCATGCCCAACGTCAGCAGCCGTAATACATCGCGCTCGCGTTCGGTGAGATCGCTGATCGGTGTCAGCGGAGCGGCCATTCCGCGCATGAGTCGCCGCGCAATCTCTGGGTGCAGTTGAGGAGCGCCCGCAGCCACGCCCCGAATCGCGGCCACCAGCGCATCGCCCGCCGTATCTTTGAGAAAATAACCGTCCACGCCGGCCTGCATGGCGGCGTGCAGTTTGGCGTCGCTTTCAAAGCTGGTGAGCACAAGAACGCGCACGGGCAGGGAACGGGCGCGGATGGCAAGCGCAGTTTCAATGCCGTTGATACCGGGCATTTGCAGATCAAGCAAGAGCACATCGGGGCGGGTTTTCGTCACCAGATCCAGCGCCTCTTGGCCGTTACTCGCTTCCCCCACCAGTGTCATGTCCTCTTCGCCTTGAATGGTCATACGCAGCCCGCGGCGCACGATTTCGTGATCATCAGCGATGGCAATGCGGATCATGGATAGAGTCCTTTCGGGAAATGTGAATGGTGAATTGCGCCATGCAGGACGAAAGACAATGTACCCACGTTAAACGTGATGTAGCTTCGTTCATGCTCATTCGTCTATGATCGGTGCACTGGCAGCCATGCCTCAATGCGTGTGCCGCTGCCGGGGAGCGAATGCACTGTGAGCGTGCCGCCCAGTTCGGCCATGCGTTCGGCCATGTTGCCCAGCCCCAGACCGTGACCGGGCACAAGTCTGATCTGATCAAGCGCAAAGCCGATGCCGGCATCTTCGACGATAAGTGAAATGCCGTTGGGTTGGTGTGCCAGTGTGCAACAAATTTCGTGGACGCCGCTATATTTGGCGGCGTTGTGCAGCGCTTCTTTGGCAACGTAGAGCAGTTCATTTGCCACATGGACGGGCAAATCGAGGTGGTCGGGCGTAGAAAGGGTTACGCTGATGCCTAGGGTGCGGGAAGCTTCGGCCTGTTGGCGCAAGCTTTCCACGAAATCGCTCTGTGCTGTCAACAGCGGTGCGCGCAGTTGGGTCAACAGTGCACGCATTTCGGCCAGAGCCTGTTGGGCGGCGCGCTCTTGATCGGTTAACCCGTCGATGGCGGCCTGCGGGTTGCGGGTCACCAATTTTTGCAGCGCCCGCACGCCCAAGCTGATGCTGAACAGGGTCTGGTTAACCGAATCGTGGAGATCGCGTGCCAACCGCCGCCGATCTTCGGCCACAGCCAGGGTGCGCTGTTGATCCACCACTTGGGCCGTGCGCGCTGCCACCTGGGCCTCCAGGCTGCGGTTGAGTTGCGAGAGATCTTCCAATGTTTCGGCATAGGCTAACGCCAGCGCTGCCTGCTCCACCACGCCGCGCAAGAGGCTCAGTTCGTGCCCGTCAAAGAGCAAACCGCTGCGCCGCGCCCCCACCCAATAGCGCCCCAAAACCCGCTCCCCCACCAGCAGCCGTTCGTTCCAGACAGGCGTGCGCTGACCACCGGGCACGTCTTGATCGGGAGCCAAGACCAATGAGGCCCAAACCAGATCCAGGCGTTGCGGCAGATCGGCGGTGAGAAGCCGGATCACGCTTGCGCGCCCCTGGATTTGCTGGAGTGCCTGCCGTGCCCCGGCAATTTCGTCTTCAAAGCGCAGCCGTTCGGGATAAAAAAGCCGATCTACAAAGCGTTGGAGGCTGCCATAGAGCGGGCGAAAGATCACAGCGGCAGCCAGCAACACAGCCAATGTCGCCACGCCGCGAATCTGCGGGAGGCTGCGCGCCAGCACTTCGGTGACGAAGAGCGTGAGACCAAAGTAGACGGTTAGCAAAGTGGCGATGAGCGCCGTATAGGCGAGAGCACGGCGCACGGTGGCGTCGATCTCAAAAAGATCGTGGCGCAGCACGCCATAGGTGACGCTCATGGGGACCGCGATTTGCGCCACCAGCGCCATGCTGTACGGCAGCACATCGCCCCAGCCCAGCCCAAAGAAAAAAAGGCGCAGCAACAGCGGCACTTCGGCAATGACAAAACCGAAAAGGAGAAGCCGCGATTGTTGGGCAGCGCGGGATGCATTGCGATTTGTGAATTGTGAATTGCCACTTTCGTTGTCTAGCGTTTGCTGCCGACGGCCTATGGGTTGTTGTCGGCTCTCTTCGCCCCAGCCCCCCTGGATCAACAGCCAATGGATCCACCCCCACAGGGTCAACAGCCAGATCAGGCCGCAGATGCCCAAAGCCAGGCGAGCGCTGCCTTTGGCAGGAAGCAAGGGTAGGGGAAGCAAAATGGCTGTCGTTATATAGGCAAAGAACAAACTGCGATCCGAAGGTGTGGCGCGCCAGGGCGCACGCTTGGGAAAGCGTGCCACCAAATGTAAGCCTACGGGAATCGCCATGACTCCATTGAAGAGCCGTAGCAAAGCATGGAGAGAAAGTTCATCCAGAAATGCACCCTGGGGCGGCACAGGCAGGCTGCTTAGGTCAAAAGGCACCACCAACAGGCTGGCAAGCAAAATCGCCAGCACCCCAGCCAGGCGCGTATCCGGGCCAGGGCGTAAGAGCGCCGTCACCAGCCCGGTCAGGAGCAGCATCCCCGCTACTATGGCCGAGAAGCGTGTAATTTGGCGCAAGGTAGCCTCACCGGTTAGCCACAGGCCAAGCCCCTCAAGCCCCAACAAAAATGCCAGCAGGAAGAGCGTGAGGAGCAGTTGCCGTTGATTTTCATGTTTAGCCAAGCCAAGGGTTGTATTGATCATAGGCATCGTAAATAATTTGAATAGAATATATCTAGCTTTATATCTCACTTTGTATTAAAAACTCTTGTCATAATTTTGTCTATCAGATATTGTAGCTGATATGTTCTACGCTCGATTGTCCTCACCTTGCCTTGATCTCTGGCGTATTCCACTTTTCCGAAAATTCTTTTCTGTCTCAACCATACGGTAGCTCTCCTTGTGTGGAGAGCGCTTTTTTGTCTGTGTTATTTTATTGGGTATTTTTGTAAGTTATTTTTATTGTAAAAGGATCGATTGTATGTCAACTATTCACGAGAAAATTTTAGAGCCGGAAGGCATCCATACCTACGAAGAAAGCGACAAGGCGCCCACCCCGATTTGGCCCGGCGAACCTTATCCGCTGGGGGCAACCTGGGACGGGGAAGGGGTGAACTTTACCCTTTTTGCCCAAAACGCCGAAGCGGTCGAACTGTGCTTTTTCGATAAAGAGGATCCGTCCAAAGAGACCTCGCGCCTGCGCCTGACTGAGCAGACTCACCAGATCTGGCACGCCTATCTGCCAGGGATCGGCCCCGGCCAGCTTTATGGCTACCGAGTCTATGGCCCCTTTGCCCCGGAAGCGGGTCACCGCTTCAACCCCAACAAGCTGCTCCTGGACCCCTATGCCAAAGCAGTGTCGGGCACGGTAAATTGGGATGATGCCATTTTTGGCTATATCATCGGCCACGAGGCGATGGATCTTTCTTTCAGCGAAGCGGACAGTGGGCCGTTTGTGCCCAAGGCGGTTGTGGTTGATCCTCGCTTTGATTGGGGCGACGATAAAGCACCACAAACTCCGCTGCATAATTCAGTTATTTACGAAATGCACGTGAAGGGCTTCACAGCGCAACACCCGGCTGTGCCGCCCGACCTGCGTGGCACTTATGCCGGGCTGAACACGCCAGAGGTACTAGACTATCTGCAAAAATTGGGCATCACGGCCGTGGAACTCATGCCGATCCACCATTTTGTCTCCGACCGCCATCTGGTGGAAAAAGATCTGACCAACTATTGGGGCTATAACTCGATTGGATTCTTTGCGCCCGATGCGCGCTATGCCAGCGGCGGAGTGATGGGCCAACAGGTCAACGAATTCAAAGAGATGGTCAAAGCCTTTCACAGCGCAGGCATCGAAGTAATCCTCGATGTGGTCTATAACCACACCGCCGAGGGCAATCATCTTGGCCCCACGCTCTCGTTCCGCGGCATCGACAACGCCGCCTATTACCGGCTGGTGCAAGATGATCCGCGCTATTACATGGACTATACCGGCACGGGCAACACACTTAACATGATGCAGCCCAACGTGCTACAACTGATCATGGACAGCCTGCGCTATTGGGTCACCGAGATGCACGTGGACGGCTTCCGTTTTGATCTGGCGGCGGCGCTGGCACGCGAACTGCACGAGGTGGATCAGTTGGGCGCATTCTTTGATATCATCCACCAAGATCCGATTATCTCGCAGGTCAAGCTTATCGCCGAGCCGTGGGATCTGGGCGAGGGCGGCTATTTGGTGGGCAAGTTCCCGCCAGGGTGGACGGAGTGGAATGGCGCCTATCGCGATGTGCTGCGCGATTACTGGCGCGGCGAAGATAGCACGCTGGCCGAGTTTGCCTATCGCTTCACAGGGAGTTCGGATCTCTACGGTCCCAGCGGACGCCGCCCCACGGCCAGCATCAACTTCATCACCGCGCACGATGGCTTTACGCTCAACGATCTGGTGAGCTACAACGAGAGGCACAACGACGACAACTATGACCCCGGCGGTGGCGAAGATCACAACCGCTCGTGGAACTGTGGCGCTGAAGGCCCCACCGATGACCCGGAGATCAACGCGCTGCGCGCCCGCCAAAAACGCAATATGTTGACGACGTTGCTGCTCTCACAAGGTGTGCCTATGCTGCTGGCGGGCGACGAACAGGGCCGCACCCAGCACGGCAACAACAACACCTATTGCCAGGACAGCCAGATCGCCTGGCATGATTGGGAGCATATCGACGAAGATCTGCTTGAGTTTACCCGCTTTCTGATTCACTTTCGCCGCGAACATCCGGTCTTTCGGCAGCGCGGCTGGTTCCAGGGTATGTCGATCCGCGGCAGCGATGTGCATGACATTGGCTGGTTCACGCCTGAGGGCAACGAAATGTCCGATGAGAGTTGGACAATCGGCTTTGCCAAGTCGTTGGCCGTCTTTCTCAACGGCAACGCCCTGCGCCACCCCGACCGCCACGGCAACCGGGTCACCGACGATAGCTTCTATGTCATGTTTAACGCCCATTATGAAGCGTTGCCTTTTACACTGCCCCCGGAAGATTGGGGACAACGCTGGGAAAAAGTCTTTGACACGGCCAACGACCGCCCCACGGCCAGCGACGAACAATTTACGCAGGGGGATTCGGTCCCGGTAGAAGCCCGCTCAGTGGTGGTGTTGCGCCATGTCCAATAAACTTCGCGCCACCTATCGGCTGCAAATTCAGCCGGAATTCACCCTGGCCCAGGCCACCGAGATCCTTAGCTATGTGGCAGATCTGGGCATCAGCCATGTCTACACATCGCCGCTGTTGGCCGCCGCGCCGGGCAGCACCCACGGCTATGACGTAGTGGACCCTACAGTAGTAAATGCCGAGATCGGCGGCAGCGCCGGGCTGGAACGCTTCCACGCGGCGTTGCAAAAAGCCGGATTGGGCCATGTTCTCGACATTGTGCCCAACCACATGGCGATTACCGGCGCGGAAAATCCGTGGTGGTGGGATGTGTTGGAGAATGGCCCCGCCAGCCGCTATGCCACGTATTTTGACGTTGAATGGAACCCGCCCGAAGCACGCCACGAAAATCAGGTGCTTGTGCCGGTGCTGGGCGATCACTATGGTCGAGTGCTGGAAAATGGCGACATCCGTCTTGGTTATGACGGCGAACATTTCACCTTACGCTACTTTGAAAACAGGTATCCTGTCGATCCGCGCTCGCTGCACCGCATTGTCTACGCTGCGGCGCAGGACAACGGCTCGGATACGCTGGCCTTTCTCGCCGATGCCTATCGCCGCTTGCCCTTGTCTACAGCGTCCGACCGGTCCAGCGCTCGCCGTCGCTATCGCGATCAGGCGGTGTTGGGGCGACTGCTACACGAGCTAAGTTTGGAACGGCCTTCTGTGCGCGGGGCCATCGACCGTGCCGTGGCGGCAATTAACACTGATCCCGACGCCCTGGACGAATTTCTGTCCGAACAGAACTATCGGCTGGCTTTCTGGCGCATTACTCAGGGCGAGTTGGGCTATCGGCGCTTTTTCGACATCAACACGTTAATTGGGCTGCGCATGGAGGACGAACAGGTCTACGCCGACACGCACACGCTGATCCACGGCTGGCTGGCCGAAGGACGCATTGACGGGCTGCGCCTTGATCATCCCGATGGGCTATTTGATCCCGGCCAATACTTTGAACGGCTGCACAACGACGCGCCCGACACCTGGGTGGTGATCGAAAAAATCCTCGAAGGCGACGAGCCGCTGCCCGCCGATTGGCCGGTGGCGGGCACAACCGGCTATGACTTTCTCAATCGGGTGAATGGCCTCTTTGTTGACCAAAAGGCCGAGGAGCCGCTGACCCGTTTATACGAGGAATTCAGCGGCGAGATGGCCGATTATACTGAGCTTGTACGCGAGAAAAAGCTGCTGGTGATGCGCGAGATTCTGGGCAGCGATGTGGCCCGGCTCACAGCCCTCTTTCGCAGGGTCTGCGCCCGTCACCGCCGCCAGCGCGATTACACCGAAGGGCAATTGCGCGAATGTATCTATGAAGTGGCGGCAGCCCTGCCCGTCTATCGCACCTATGTGCGGCCCGAAGAGGGTGAAGTGCCCGCCCGCGATGTGGTGTACATTGACGAAGCCATCGCCGAAGCCAAAGCACATCGCCCCGATCTGGGCGACGATCTCTTCGATTTCTTCCGTGATCTCCTCATGCTGCGCACGACAGGCGATGTGGAGGCCGAACTCGTGCGCCGCTTCCAACAATTCACAGGGCCGGCGATGGCAAAAGGCGTGGAGGACACGACCTTTTATGTCTACAATCGCTTTCTTTCGCTTAACGAGGTGGGCGGCAACCCCGGTGACTTTGGCCTGAGCGTAGACGAATTCCACGCTGCCAACACCGAAATCGCCGCACACTGGCCGCGTACCATGCTGGCTAGTTCCACCCACGATACCAAACGCAGCGAAGATGTGCGCGCCCGCCTCAACGTGATCTCCGAGATCCCAGAGCGGTGGGCCGAGGCCGTGACTCGCTGGGCCGAGCAGAATCAATCGCACAAAACCGGTGGCCTGCCCGACCGTAACACGCAATATCTGCTCTATCAAAACATGGTGGGGGCGTGGCCGATTGATGCCGAGCGCATGAAAACTTACATGGAAAAGGCCACGCGCGAGGCCAAAGTCCACACCTCGTGGACCGATCCTGATCCTGATTACGCGGCATGTGTGGCCGATTTTATCGACGCCATCTATGCCGACGCCAATTTTGTGGAGGACGTGGAACGCTTTGTCAGCGAGATCCGTTCAGCGGGCTATGTCAACTCGCTGGCACAAACGCTGATCAAGTTCACCGCACCCGGCATCCCCGACATCTATCAAGGCAATGATCTGTGGGACTTCTCGCTGGTTGATCCCGACAATCGTCGCCCGGTTGACTACGCGCAGAGGCGGCAATTATTGCAAGAGATGGGGAGTCTGGAGGCCGAGGCGATCTGGGCGTGTGCCGACGAAGGATTGCCCAAATTATGGGTGACGCGGCAGGCGCTGGCCCTGCGCCAAGAACATCCGGCGCTTTTTGATGCCGAGGCTGGCTATGAGGCATTGGAAATTGATTCGCCTTCTGTGGTGGGCTTCCGGCGCGGCGAAGGGCTAATTACGCTGGTGCCACGCTTAACGCTGTCACAACCGATTGAGCGCGCAGTCAGTATAGAAATTCCACAAGGCACATGGCGTAATCTACTTACCGGGGAGACGGTGGACGGCGGTGCACTGGACGTGGGCGCGCAATTCGCACGCTTTCCCGTTTGCCTGCTACACAAGGAGGATGCATGACCAACTTCCAAGTCTGGGCACCGAAAGCCAAGACATTAGAGATCGAAATTGGCAGAGGCGGGCGACAGCCGCTCCGCCAGGCGAATGGCGGCTGGTGGCAGATCGATCTGCCCGAAGTTGGGTCCGGCACAGACTATGCCTATGTGATCAATGGCGGCAGCCCTGTGCCGGATCCGCGCTCGCCCTGGCAGCCAAACGGCGTACATGGCCCCTCGCGCACGCTGGATCACAGCACCTTCCGCTGGACGGACCGCGGCTGGCAGCCGCGCCCGCTGGCAGCGGCGGTGATCTATGAGTTGCACATGGGCACATTTACCCCCGAAGGCACCTTTGCAGCGGCGATTGAAAAGCTCGATCATTTGGTTGATCTGGGCGTCACCCATGTGGAGATTATGCCTGTGGCGGCTTTCCCCGGCGAGCGCGGCTGGGGCTATGATGGCGTCAGTTTGTACGCGCCCCATCAAGCCTATGGCGGGCCAGAGGGTCTCAAACAACTGGTCAATGCCTGTCACCTGCGCGGGCTGGCGGTGATTCTCGATGTGGTCTATAACCATCTGGGGCCAGACGGCAACTACTTGGGCATGTTTGCGCCTTATTTCACCGATCATCACACAACCGGCTGGGGTGATGCTGTCAATCTGGATGACGCCGGCAGCGACGAAGTGCGCCGATTTTTCATCGACAACGCGCTCATGTGGCTGCGCGACTATCACATGGACGGGCTGCGGCTGGATGCGGTCCACGCCCTTGTGGATGAATCCGCCGTTCACTTTCTCGAAGAACTGGCCGCTGAAGTCCGGCGGCTGGAGGTGCGGCTGGGCCGACCGCTGGTGCTGATTGCTGAAAGTGAACTGAATAACCCGCGCCTGATCCAAACACCCGAAATTGGCGGCTATGGTCTGGATGCACAGTGGTGCGACGAGGTTCACCACGCGCTGCATGTGCTCTTTACCGGCGAACAAGATAGCTATTACATGGATTATGGCGATTGGGCGGGGCTTGCCAAAGCGCTGGCCCAGGGCTATATCTATGACGGCAACTATTCTAAATTCCGCGGGCGCAAACATGGCCGCCCGCTCAAAGATGTGCCGTCGTATCGGCTGGTGGTGTGTAGCCAGAACCATGACCAGATCGGCAATCGCGCCCAAGGCGACCGGCTGAGCCATTTGGTTTCGCCGGACCTGCTGAAAATTGGGGCGGCGCTGGTTTTCACAAGCCCATTTGTGCCCATGCTTTTTCAGGGCGAAGAGTGGGGCGCGTCGTCGCCGTTTCAGTTTTTCACCGATTTTCACGACGAAGCACTGGGCAAAGCGGTGAGCGAAGGGCGGCGCAACGAGTTTGCCGATTTTGGCTGGGATCCGGAACAGGTTCCCGACCCCCAAGCGGCGGAGACATTTCAACGTTCAAAGCTGAACTGGGGCGAGATTAGCGAGGAAAAACACGCCGATCTGCTGGCGTGGCATCGTAAGTTGATTACCCTGCGCCACACGCTCCCGGCGTTGGGGGCCGGGAGCTTTGTACCCATTCATGTCCGCTATGACGAAACTGCGCGCTGGCTGGTGGTGGATCGAGGCGAGGCGCTGGTGGTGTGCAATCTATCCGAAGCAGCCGCAGACGTGCCGCTGGCTGGCGCATCTGCTTTGTCCATACAGCTTGCTTCCCATGTCGAGATCAAACAGGGCGAAGAGGGTCTGCATATGCCAGGCTCAAGCGTAGCAATTCTTGCCTGTGCGGCAGGCACATTTGGGTAAATTTGAAGGACTCTTACAGAACGAGAATGCGCTGTGGGCCATAGTATAAATACTTGCGGCTATCATAGTTGCCTACATTGTTGCCAGCCGCAGCCCGGTCTCTTCGGAGACCGGGCTTCTTTTTTGGTGGTTTGTTCAGGGCTTGCTAACCGGGGTGGGGGTGACGACGGGCACGGGTGCAACCACGGCGTTGGTGGCTGCCGGGTCCACACAGATGGCGTAGGCTGTGAAGCCCCACTGGTCGGTACAGCCGCAATCTCCCGCTGGGGCAATGCGGGCAAACCAAGCGTTGATCTGGACTGTCCACACATTGGGACTGCTGGGAAAATTCGCCACAGGCATAAAGAACCAATTGGGCGGCAGTGGTGATTCTAAGCGGTAGCCGCCGGCGACGACAATCTGATTAGGCCCACATTCGACAGTCAGGGCTTTGACAGCTTCGTTGTTGATGGGTGTGGTTTTGGTCAGTTGCTGGACAGCCACCAATCCAGGCGGGCCAGCCGGTCCGACTGGGCCAACTGGCCCCACAGCCCCCGTCGCGCCTTGACAATCGCGGGCATCGGCCAGGCCATCCTGGTTGATGTCCTCTTCGGGATCGGCCACTGCATTGCCGTTTAGATCCCAACAGGGCAGACCGGGCGCGCCGGGTGGCCCTGCTGCACCGGATGTGCCGCGTGAACCTGCGGGGCCACGAGGGCCAGCGGGACCAACTGGCCCTCGACAATCAAGCACATCGATCACCCCATCCCCGTTAGAATCCTCGTTATCATCGGCCACGCCGTTTTGATTCAAATCCCAACAGGCGATGACCGTGGGCGCAGGGTCGGTCTCGACTTCAAAGGCAACGGTGGCAAATTCCAGTTCACGCCGAGGCACAAAGATAGCGACATCCTGTGTGCTTTCGTCGTCAGGGTCAGAAAATTTCACGCCTGTGGGAATGTAAAAGATCACTTCTTCGTCGGACTCGTTGGTGATGATCAACGTTCCTTGCCCGAAAAACTGCGGCGTGGTGAGGTTTACATAGTCCACAACTTGGGCGGTCAACGTGCCATCATCCAACAGGGCCGAGATCGAGGGGAATTCCAGCGCCGCGGTGACGGGCAAAGGATTTTCCAGCGCATAGTCCACCACTTCCACGGCCACCGGGCCAGCAAAATCAGGACGGATCTCGTCGGTTAATTCCCAAACAGCCAGTTGGGTGTCATAAAGATCGCTCTCAATGTAGGTGGATTCCAGGCTATAGTCGATGGCAACTTGCAGCGGATCTGAGATCGGACCTGTATAGACCAAGACCGATCCTGGAAAGGGTTCATCGCGCTGCAAACAATAGCCGTTAACAGTGATTTCAATGGTCTCGCCCGGCCCCAGCGTTACCACATATGGCTCGGCATCCTGAGCCAGGGTGACATTGACCATACACAGTAACAGGGTTGCCCCCGCCAAAATCATCCCCCAAAAACGCCCTTTACCTATCCAAAGTTGCCTCATGTTCGCCTCCCAAATTGTATGAAGAGCCAGAAAGTCGGGGTCTATTGATCGCTCTTACTATAGAGCATTTGGGTGAAAATCTATCTATCAGGATAGAGGGGAAAGTTACGTTCAGCGGTAAAAGCCCCATCGCCAATACTGGGTGATGGGAGCCGTAAGATTTTCGCCTTGTTTGACACTGATTAGGGGGATTGGTATACTGCGCGCAACGGATCGGAGAACCATCCCGCCGTTTATATACTTCGCAGCAGCACACAAGGAGATTGTTCAAAGAGCAGAAATGATTGCTTTGTGGCGCTGTTTCGTATATGTTGGCATCCCTCAACCCATCCATTCCCCTGGAGCGCAGCCTATTTCTGCTCCGTCCCAAGCGGAGTATTTATATCTAGCCCCTCATTTTATTTTTCACGAAGGAGACTTGTATGTCACGTCGCGAGGAAGAACTTCAGATCCAAAACGCACTGCTGAATCGGTTGCAGCGTGGACAGATCAACCGCCGTCAGTTTATGACACGTATGATGGCGGCAGGGTTGGGCTTGAGTGGGATCAGTGCGGCTGTGGCTGGCTGTATGCCCGCCCCGGCGGCCCCTGCGGGGACAGGCGCACCGGCGGCAGAGACTGCTGCGACAGCCGGACGCCCGGTTACCCCCACGTTCTATCAGTGGATCGTCGATCTGCACCCCAGCATCCCGCAGGTCAACGACGCATTTGCGGCAGCCAACGACGGCGATCTCAATTTTCAGATTGCGCCGGTGGAAGGGTTCGGCATCGAGCGCTTTGTGGCCGAGGCCAAAAACAATGAAAGCACGTGGGATGTCTATGTGGGCATGACCCCCTTTGTGGAGATGACCCAGTTAATCGAGGCGGATGTGATCATGCCCTGGGATGATTTCATTCCCCAAGAAGTGTTGGATGATCTGATCCCGTCCATCCGCGAAGAATGTACCGTCAACGGCAAGCTGTATAGCTGGCCCTTCTTGTTGGATGTCATCGGTATGGGCTGGAACTCGGAACTCACCGAAGCAGCGGGCATCACCAGCATTCCCGCCACGTGGGACGAGTACCTAGCTGCCTCCAAACAGGTGATGGATTCGGGCGCAGCGCTCTATGGCTGCACCTTCGACAGCCACGGCTGGCGCTCGCTGGTTCCCTATACCCACAGCATGAGCACCGACGTTTACACAGAAGAGGGGCTGTTCGACTTCACCCACGAAGCCGCAATTGAGGCGCTGAAGTTGATGAAAGAGATGATGGCGCTCTCGCACCCCGATATTCTGTTGGAAGGGGCCACCGACGGCGGCGTCAACGGCACGCCCGACGAAGTGGCCTTTGCGGCGCAACGCGTCGCCTTTTACACCAAATACTTCAACGCACCGCTGCGCATGGCCGCCAACTGGCCCGATCCGTCCAAGCTGATGATGGGTGGGCTGCCCAAGTTTGTCAACGGCGAAGGCGGCACGGTCTTCTGGACCACAGGCGCGTGTCTCTTTAAGCATGGACAAAACAAGGAGAAGGCTGCCGAGTACATTCGCACGTTGACGTACGATCAGCAGATCTGGCAGGATTCCATTGCAGGCAGCCCCACGGCGCACCCTGGTCAACTGCCGCCCTACACTTCGCTCTATGCCGAGTGGGACGCCAACCCGCCGGAATGGATGCCGGAATTCGTGGGCCTGATCCGCGGTCAACTGCCGATTGCACGGGCCATTAACAACCATCTCTTTGGGCTGAGCCAGTTCCAAATCGGCAAGCCCTATTGGGAGAAGTTCCTCACTGGCGAAGAGGCGGATCCGATGGTCGCCATGCAAGCCGCCAAAGATGCGGTGTTGGCCGAACTGGCAAAGACACAGGCGTAAAATGTGATCCGTGCAACGTGATGCGTAAGGACAATCACGCATCACGTTGCACGGATCTTCTTTCACTGTAAATATGGACACTGTAAATATGGAGCATCATGGCAACGCTCACCTCCAAAACCACATCACACCCTATTGAGCATCGGCGCTCTGCCGTCTGGCGCTATTTAAATCATTGGATCTTTTTGATCCCGGCCCTCTTTTTCTTTTTGGGCTACATGGTCTATCCCATTCTGCGTGTGCTTTTTATTAGTTTTACCGACTACAAATATCTAAGTTCAGCACCGCCCAGGTGGGTGGGTTTTCAAAATTACGCCGATGCCTTGGCCGATCCTGTAGTCTTTGATGGGCTGTGGCGTGCCGCACAGTTCACGCTGATGTTCTTGCCCGGCACGATTATCATCCCTCTCTTACTAGCCGTGCTCGTGGATCGCGTCCACAACCAAGCGCTGGCAACCTTTTACCGCATTATCATCCTGATCCCCGCTGTGATCCCCGGCCCCATGATCTTTGTGCTCTGGAAGTGGATGTACAACTTTCAGATTGGTCCCATTAACTACATTTTGATTGAATGGCTGCATCTCTTTACCCCACAGACCGCACCACAGTGGTTGGGCGGCACGGCTTTAACCTTGCCCGCTGTAGCCATCTTTGAAGTCTGGTGGGGGCTGGGTTATCACACCATGTTCTTTTTGGCCGGGCTGGCCGCCATTCCCAAAGAGCTTTACGAAGCGGCGCGCATTGACGGGGCCAACGAGTGGAAACTGCTGGTGCATGTCACCATTCCGCGCCTGCGCCCGATCCTGGCCGTGCTGGTGGTGCTGCGCTTTGGCTCGGCCATGGCCGTCATTGATGAGTTTCTGATCTTCGGCGGCTTTAATCGCGCTTCGCCCACCTACACCTGGACCGTCTACATGTACGATCTGGCCTTTAAGTTGGGTCAATGGGCACAGGGCTACGCCTCGGCCATCGGCTGGATCGGCGCTGCCGCCATGATGGTCGTGGTGGGGGGGCTGTTGTACGTGTTCCGACCGCAGGATTAAAGTGAATATGACGAAAGACGGCGGACGATGGACGAAAGGATTCGTAACCTTCGTCCATTGTCTTTCGTCCACCGTCTCTGAAAGGATAGACCTATGGCACAACACGCCCTTACCAACCATCACCGCCGCCGCGGCCAGATCGGGAGCATCCTCAAGCACGTTGTGATCAACTTTTTCGTACTGATCATCCTCTTGCCGCTGGCCTGGGTGCTGCTACTCTCGATTAAATCCATCCCCGATGCCTACACCGGCGCGCTGTGGCCGGAAACGTTCGATTT
Organism: uncultured Chloroflexia bacterium; assembly: GCA_963721725.1. GTDB lineage: Bacteria > Chloroflexota > Anaerolineae > Caldilineales > Caldilineaceae > RI-153. The sequence continues at coordinate 91,815 of CAVRLX010000032.1, read as the reverse complement.
CACCCACTACGGCTATGTGTTGCAGAAGATCGACACACTGCCGCGCAACCTGTGGAACAGCATCTACGTCACCATGTCCACTGTGCTTGATCACCTCGATCTGCGCCGTGTTGGGCGGCTATGCCCTGGTCCATTTGGAACTGCCAGGGCGCAAACTGGTGCTTTTTGGGCTGATCGCCTCGCTCTACTTCCCCGTGCGCGTGGTTTCGCTGATCTCAATTTTTGAAATCCAGCGCAATTTGGGGCTAATCAATACCACCACCGGGCTGATCCTGCCCTATGTCACCCTCAATCTTGCCATTAGCATTCTGATTATGCGCAGCATCTTTGAGCAGATCCCCGCAGAGCTTATGGACGCCGCCCGCATTGATGGCTGTGGACCGTGGCGGGCGCTCTTTGTGGTGGCACTGCCGCTGATCACCAACGGGCTGGTGGTGGTACTCATCGTCAACTTTGTTACTTCTTGGGGCGAATATCTGCTGGCCGCTACACTGACCAACGACCAAGTTGTGCGCACGCTGCCGGTGGTGCTGGCCTCGGCCCACGGCGGCATGGGCCAATGGGCGTGGCCGCGCATCGCCGCCGTCTATGTGATTGTGATTACACCGGGAATTATCGTCTTTGCCTTTGCCCAACGCTTCTTCTTCCAGGGCTTGCTCGAAGGGGCGCTCAAGACATGACATCTGCCCTTACCGTGGAAGTCTGTGTGGATTCGGTGGAAGGCGCGATGGCCGCTGCGCGTGGCGGCGCTGCGCGCGTCGAACTGTGTGACAATCTCTTTGAAGGCGGCACCACGCCCAGCGCGGGGACTATCGCCATCACACGCCAGCAGATCAGCATTGATCTCAACGTGATCATCCGCCGTGCGGCGGTGATTTTTGTTATAGCGAGATCGAATTCGAGGTCATGCGCCGGGACGTGGAAACGGCCAAAGCGTTGGGCGCAAACGGCGTCGTGATTGGCATTCTCAATGCAGACGGCACGGTGGACAGGGCACGTATCGCCACGCTCATCGAAGTTGGCGCGCCCGCTCAGCGTCACCTTTCACCGCGCCTTTGATGTCTGCCGAGATCCGTTTGAGGCGCTGGAAACGCTCATCGACCTGGGCGTGGATCGCATCCTCACCTCTGGGCAAGAACGGACTGTGTTGGAAGGGCTGGATCTGATCACCGAGTTGGTGCAGCGCGCCGGGGATCGGGTGATCATCATGCCCGGCGGCGGCATCGCCGAACGCCATGTCGCCAAAATCGTGGCGCAAAGCGGCGTGCGCGAGATCCATGTCAGCGGGCGTTCGGCTGTGGAGAGTGCGATGGAATACCGCAATGCCCACGTCTTCATGGGCGGCGAGTTGCGCATGCCAGAGTATACGCGGCTGACGACGGACGCGGCGCGGATACGGGCATTCACAGCCTCAACGAGTAATGCAGTAATGGAGCGGCGTGCCATTACGCATTAACACCAATAGGACTCATGCAAACGCTGGTCGCGTAGCCAAGTCTGCGAAGGCATATCGAAGCCAATGTGTAACTCTACAGGTCTAGGGTGCGACGCACCTGTATAGTTCGCCAATTTTGCGTAAGTCCTGACCAAGTCGATCCACTAGAAAAGATTCCACATGATGCAACTCTTGGACAACCCCGATGGCAACTATCGTTTTCTCACCGGCATTGCGCCCTATTCCGCTGGCGTGATTGCCATGCCCGGCTATGAAATTGTGCGCGCCACGTTGCAGCGTCCGCTGCCCTATGTGGCGGGTTTCTCCCAGATCGAACGCTATTTGGGCACGGTGGATCGCCCGCGCGTGGCGCTGTGTGCCGTGGAGTTGCGCCTGCCGCGCCCCTTGAGCTTTGCCGGGTTTGGCGAGTTCAACGGCGGCTATCAACAACTGTTGGCAAGTTGGGGATTGCTCCTGAGCGGGCGCAATCCCGTTGCCCGTACCAACGTTGCGCCGACAGTGGCAGCGCCCAGCGAGCCAAGCCTCTATGCCTTTTCGTACACAGTCCCCAGTGAACGCACCGAGCCGACCTTTATCGTAGCCGGGGCCGGCGATCTGCGTGATCAGGCGGCCCTTTCGGCGGATGCCGTAGTGCGCCCCGGCGAGACCTCACCGATGCGCTGGCCGAGAAGGCACGCACGGTCATGGCCGTCATGGCCGAACGGCTGAGCGGGCTGGGCGCAAATTGGGACGGGGTCACGGCTGTCAACATCTACACAGCGCAACCCGTAGACAGCTTTATCCACGATGAAGTTGTGACCCAGATCGGCAGCGCCGCCCATCACGGCATCCACTGGTATCTCAGCCACCCGCCCATCGCGGATCTGGTCTACGAGATGGATCTGCGCGGGGTGCGGGTCGAGGTGCGGATCTAATACAATTGACAGTGTTCCCCTCCTTGCTTACGATGGAAACGAGCAAAGAGGGGCAATGCGTTTCCTCTGGGAGTGGTGGCATGCAGATACAAGAGCTACAAACTCAGCGTGATGAAATCCTATCGATTGCAACCAGACATGGTGCCTACAACGTGCGCGTTTTTGGTTCAATCGCGTGGGGCGATGCATCTGGACACAGTGATGTAGATTTTCTGGTGGAGCTAGAAGAAGGCCGCAGTCTCCTTGATCATGCGGGATTGATCGTGGATTTGGAAAGACTGTTGGGTTGTCCTGTAGATGTTATTGTGGAGCAAGGTCTGCGCACTCGAATCCGAGAGACGGTTTTGGCCGAAGCGACGGAGTTATGACACGCAGAGATTACGATCGACTTAGGGACATTCTAGATGCCATTGCTCATGTACAGCGATATGCGGCAACAGGGCGTGATGCTTTTGATCAGAACGAACTGATTCGAGTCTGGGCGATTTATCATATCCAAGTGATTGGGGAAGCCGCAGCCCACCTTTCGGAAGAGATAACCGAAGCGTATTCAACAGTGCCCTGGCCACAGATTGTTGCCATGCGGAATATCCTGATCCACGCCTACTTTTCCATTGTCGAAGATGAAGTGTGGAACACAATTGAGAAAGATCTGCCGGTACTCAAGCGGCAAGTTGAATCCATGTTGCAAGACTTCAACAAATAGCAAGAAGAAGACATGACACCCCACCCTATCCCCGCCAACGCCACCCTCGAACGCCTTTACACTGGCGCGTCCTTTGCCGAAGGCCCAGCCGCCGACGCCGCGGGCAATATCTTTTTCTCCGATTGCCCCAACAACCGCATTCTGGTCTATCGCCCCGCTACAGGGCAGACCGAGGTCTGGCAGGACCCCAGCCAGCGCGCCAATGGCATGAACTTTGATGCGCAAGGGCGGCTAGTGGTCTGCTGTGATGGCAAGGATGGCGGGGCGCGCGCCGTACGCCGCTATGAACCCAACGGCAGCATCACGGTACTGGCCGCGTACTATAACGGCAAAAAGCTCAATGCGCCCAATGACTTGGCTTTCGACCAAGAAGGGCGCATCTATTTCACCGATCCGCGCTACGGGTACAAACATGATCTGGAACAGGAGTGCATGGCCGTCTATCGTCTTGATCCCGACGGCACGCTGATCCGCATCATCGACGACATAGAGATGCCCAACGGCATTCTCCTAACGCCCGACGAGGGCACACTCTACATTGTTGATCATAACCCGGAGCCGGGCGGGGCGCGCACGCTGCTGGCCTATGATCTCCAAGACGATGGCACATGGCAGCGGCGCGGCAACACTGGCCGATTTTGGCGACGGCTATGGCGGCGACGGCATGGTGTTGGACATTGAAGGCAATATTTATCTCACAGCAGGCGCAGGGGAAAAAGCGGGGATCTACATCATCGCACCCACGGGGGAGCAGATCGGCTTCATCCCCACCGGTGAGATCCCTGGCAACTGCACTTTCGGCGGCCCCGATCTGCGCGATCTCTACATCGCGGCTTCGTCATCGCTCTATCGCATCCGGCTCACCATTCCCGGCTATCTCATCTATCCATCCAATTCACACTAAAATTCACCGCCAAGAGCCAACAACGCAGAGAATTTATGCGGAAGAGAGCCATTTAACGCAAAGGTGCAGAGGCGCAAAGAACGCTCTGCTTCTCTGCACCTCTGCGTTAAATTGTAGTTTTTTGGCTTCTTGGCGGTGATGGAGGAAATTATGCAACCGAACATGATTGGCGCGTATGGCCCCTGGGCTGCGGATCTGCTGGGCGAACAGCCCGGCGAATTTTCGCTGCGCAACGCAAAATGGACCAATGTGGACGAGTGGCGCAGTGCGGCTCGTCAACGCCTCTCTGAGCGGCTGGCCCGCCCCGACACCGGCGGCGTTCCCAGCGTCACCGTCCATCGCCAGCACACCTATGACGGTCTGCACATTGAAGAACTCTCGTGGCAACTGCCCTATGGACCGGCGACCCAGGCCGTTTTTCTCAAACCCGAAGGGGGCACGGGCAAACTCCCCGGCGTCGTGGGACTCCATTGCCACGGCGGGCAGAAATATTTTGGCAAACGCAAGATCACGCGCACCGGAGACGACCTGCACCCGATGATGGTGAGTCATCAGGAGCACTACTATGGCGGGCGAGCCTGGGCCAATGAACTGGCAAAACAGGGCTATGCCGTGCTAGTCCACGATACCTTTGCCTTTGCCAGCCGTCGCGTGCGATTGGACGACGTGCCCGATGTGATCCGCTACGGTCTCAACGACGAGAACCCGGAGGACGAGGCCAACATCGAGGCGTACAATCGCTGGGCGGGCGGCCACGAATCCATCATGGCAAAGTCGCTTTTCTGCGCGGGGACCACATGGCCGGGCGTCTTTTTGGCCGATGATCAGGCGGCGCTGGACGTGTTGGCGGCGCGCGCTGATGTGGACGCCAAGCGGCTGGGCTGTGCCGGCCTTTCCGGCGGCGGGCTACGCACGGTCTTTCTGGCCGGGATGGACGAGCGCATTCGCTGCGCCGTAGCTGTGGGCATGATGACCACGTGGCGCGATTATCTGCTGCACAAGGCGCATACCCACACATGGATGTGCTATGTGCCGTTGCTTCCCCATGAACTCGATTATTCGGAAATTTTGGGGCTGCGCGCACCGCTGCCCACGCTGGTGCTTAACGACAACGAGGATCAGCTTTTTACGTTGCCGGAGATGCACCGTGCCGATCAGATCTTGCAAGAAGTCTTTGCCAAAGCTGGCGCTGCGGACAAGTACCGGGCCAGCTTCTATCCGGGGCCGCACAAGTTCGACGTCGAAATGCAAGCCGAAGCGTTCGACTGGTTCGATCAGTGGCTGAAGTAAAATCCGCAGAATCCTAGAAATTTCACCGCAAAGAATGCAAAGGTCGCAAAGAAGAATGATGCCTCTGATTGAACTCATTGATCAGCGGCATGGATAAGGCGTAAACTCAGGCTTCTTTGCGCCTTTGCCTCTGTGCGTTAAACAAGAGAAGGAGTCTTGTATGGCTGACCGGCGTACCCCCCTCTATGATCTCCACGTCCGCCTGGGTGCAGCCATGGCAAAAGGCGGGGGTGACTATTGGTTTCCCCAGTCCTACACCTCGGCAGAGGATGAGCACAACAACACGCGCAACAACGTGGGCATGCAAGATCTCTCGACCATGGGCGAGGTGGACATTAAAGGCCCCGGCGCGGAACGGCTGATCAACCATCTTGTGGTCAACGAGATCCGCGACCTCTTCCCCGGTCAGGTGCGCTACACCAGTATCGTCAACGAAGAGGGCGGCATTGTGGACGATGTCACCGTCTATAAATTTGGCGAAGAGCACTTTATGGTGGTCACCTCGTCCGGTCCGCGCAAAAAGACCTTCCGCTGGATCGCCGATCACGCGCAGGGAGCCAGCGCCTATGTCAACGATGTCAGCGGCGCAATTGCGCTGATCTCGGTGCAAGGTCCGCGCAGCCGCGAGTTGCTGAGCAGCACACTGGAGGGAGTCGATTTTAGCAGCCTCAAATTCTTTTGGTTCCAGCGCGCTCAGTTGGATGGCTGCGAACTCCTGGTCTCGCGCTCGGGCTATACTGGCGAACTGGGCTACGAACTTTACGTTCCCACCGAGGAGGCCGTTTTTGTGTGGGAGACGCTGCAACGGCGCGGTGCGGAGTTTGGTCTGCTGCCCTATGGCGTGCGCGCCATGCAAAGCCTGCGCATTGAAAAAGCCTTTCCGCTCTACGGCCCTGATATTAGCGAAGAGGTGACACCTTTTCACATGGGGCTGGATCGCTGGATTCGCTTTGACAAACGCGACTTCATCGGGCGGGCGGCACTGCTCGATCAGCAAGAGCGCGGGCTGGATCAGCGCTGGGTGGGGCTGATTATGGAGGGAGATCGCGCCGCCGCCACGGGGGATGCTATCCACAGCGTGGCCGATCTGAAGAACTTCCGCGCCAAGTATCTCAGCGGCAAACGCGCCGGTCAACAAGAAGATGTCTTCTCGGCTGGCACACAGCAAGTGGGGCGAATCACCTCCAGCGCGCGGCCACAGCGTGGGCAAGATTCTGGCGCTGGGTCTGGTCGATGTGGCGCATGCTTGGCCGGGGGCAAAGCTTGTCATCAACAGCGGCGGCAGTCCTGTGCTGGCAACGGTGGCACAGACGCCTTTCTTCGACCCGGCAGGGATGCGTATCCGCGGGAAAGGTCCAAACAAATAATAATGAGGGAGGTAAGAGATTCGCAGGTATCCATATTAACTTTCAGCCCATCTCGCCTGTTTCAGCCGCTATGGATTCTGGTGCCTTGTTACATTCTCGTAGGAATGCTATGGGCCATGTTCGTCCCGCCATTGGAAACGCCCGATGAGATTCATCATGTAGCGTATGTGCAATTTGTGGCCCAGGAAAATCGGCTCCCCGTTCAAAAACAGGAAACGTTGGGCGGACATCCTGGATCATGAATCGCACCAGCCGCCGCTCTATTACAGTCTCGGCTCTGGAATTTATAAAATAGCAGCCAGCCTGGGATTTTACACAACGAAGATAAATGATTGGACGGATCACACGAATCCTCGCTTTTATTGGCGCTATCAAGGGGCCGATGTCGAACAGACTTTTTTCATCCATGATGGGACATTTTTTAATCCTGATCCGACCTTTCCCTATGATATATCGGTGCTTCGATTCTACTCTGTCTTTATATCTGCGCTGGGGGTCATGGCAATTTACGCAACTAGCCTGGCAATATGGAGAAACCGGATTGGGATCGCGGTACTGACATCGGCGATAATCGCATTCCTGCCGCAAGTCTCGTTTATCAACGCCAGCGTAAATAATGATGCACTAGCCTTTAGCATAGGTGCGATCTGCATCTTCTATTTGGTCAAAATCATGCACACCGCAGCACCCGCAGGCGCGCCACTATGCAATACTGGGCATACTCCTGGGGCTGGGAATCCTGACCAAGTTGACCCTGGCCTCGTTGATCCCGGTGGCAGGGCTGCTGCCGTTATTCACAGACAGACGCAGCCCACGGCAAATTCTGACGGCGTGGCTGTGGATGGGTGGCGGCTTTTTGCTGATCAGCGGTTGGTGGTTTGTGCGCAATTGGCTGCTTTATGCGGAGCTATTGGGCGACCACTGGAAGGTCAACCCCGAAGCTTTCGCTTGGGATCTGGCCCCCAAATCGCTCTTTTCCGATTACTTTGGCTTGCAGAACTTCTGGCGTGCAACGGGAATCTCGTTTGTGGGCAACTTTGGCTTCATGCACATAAACATGCCCCAATTTTTCTACCCGATCTATCTGGCGCTCTTGTTCCTGGGTTTGCTTGGTACTGCCATTTCTTTGGCGCGGCGCATCTCTATCCCCGGCAACCGGATTTTACTGCTCATGGTGGTCTTGATCACCGTTGCACTAGCACAGTTGATCTACCTTAACCTGCGTGTCTCGCAGCCACAAGGACGCTATCTTTTGCATGTAGCAGTAGCAATCGTGGTAGTTATTGTTCACGGCATTATGGTTGTTGGCATAACAGGCAAAGAGTTGCTTGGTCTATCTCTGTCAACCGCCTGGAGAGAGCGCTTAGGGTTGCTTGTCTGGCCTACCGTGCTGCTGCTAATCACCGTGAATTTATATACTCTGCGCCACGTACATTCTATCTATGGGATCTAACATGAACGGCATTCCACGGCATTACGACGTGATCGTCATCGGCGTGGGCGGCATGGGCAGCGCCACGGTCTATAATCTGAGCAAACGCGGCAAGCGTGTGCTGGGTCTGGAACAGTACGACATCCCCCACGACATGGGATCGTCCCACGGCTACACGCGTATTATCCGCCTGGCCTACTATGAGCACCCGTCCTATGTGATGCTCTTGCAGCGCGCCTATCAGCTTTGGGAAGAGATCGAGCGCACCGCCGCCGAACCGCTGCTGCATATTACCGGATCGATTGACGCAGGTCCGGCGGATAGCTGGGTTTTTAAGGGATCGTTTCAATCGTGTGTGGAACATGAATTGCCCCACGAGGTGCTGACGGGCAAGGAGTTAGAGCAACGCTTCCCCGGCTATCGGCTGCCTTTTGATCACATGGCGTTGCTCCAGCCACGCGGCGGTTTTCTTGTGCCCGAACGCTGCACCGTTGCCTATGCGAATGCAGCCCATGCTCTGGGCGCAGAGATCCACGGACGCGAGGAGGTGCTGGGTTGGGAGCCGACCGCCTATGGCGTGCGCGTGACCACGAACCGCGGCGTCTATGAGGCCGAGCGGCTGGTGATCACAGCGGGAGCGTGGAACAACCACATGTTGCCGATTTTGCGCGGGCTGGCCGTGCCAGAGCGTCAGGTCTTGGGCTGGTTTCAGCCACAAAAGCCCGAACTCTTCCGCCCAGATCGCTTCCCCGTTTTTAATTTACTGGTGAATGAAGGGCGCTATTATGGCTTCCCGGTCTATGGCGTGCCGGGTTTCAAGATTGGCAAATATCACCACTTTCTCGAACACGACGACGCCGACCGCCTTGATCACGATTCCCACGACGCCGATGAGCGTATGTTGCGCGAGTTCACGGATCGCTATTTCCCCGACGCCGCCGGCCCGACCATGTCGTTGAAAAGTTGCATGTTCACCAACTCGCCCGACGGCCACTTTATCATTGACCTGCATCCGGACTATCCACAGGTCTCGTTTGCGGCGGGGTTCACCGGCCACGGCTATAAATTTGCCAGCGTCGTCGGCGAAATCATGGGCGATCTTGCCATCAATGGGCGCACCCGCCACGACATCGACCTCTTCCGCTTTGATCGTTTCCACCGCGACGGCAGCGTGAAAGCGCACATCGACCGCAGCCGCGATCATCTGCGCGAGCAGCACATCCAGGAAGTTTTTCACCCGGCAGACGGCGAGCGGCGTTTCCGCGAACGGCATACGATGTCAGCGCAGAGGCGCAGAGGGGCGGAGGGGCGGAGAGAGGGACGGCAAGAGGAACGGGGAGAGTTTTTGCGCGACGCGAAGGGTCGCACGCCGTTTTGGTAACGTTGATTCCCACACATAATATTCGTCACCAGACCTGTCAGGTTTTCTGAAACCTGACAGGTCTGTTTCACCCCCACAGACCGCCAGAATACGACTGCCCAACGAACGCTGGGCGAAACGTGACTTTCCCCCAACGCCCCGCTCTCCTCTCCTGAAATCACCCTGTGCAATCTTGCCCGCCAATGCCGATGTAGTATCATACTAATATTGGTTCAAGCGTAGCAAGGCATTTTATTTGCGAAGAAAGCCCAGGCAGACGCTGCCGGGCATCCCTGAAAACTGAGAAAACTTGACCAGACTGAAGCGGATCATCCTCTGTGGATTGTCCGCTTCGATTTATTTTACAAACGATTCCAATCATTGCTCACAGAAAGTACATCACTCTTTTATGGCCGTTTCATCGATCCCCCCCCGCCAGTCTGCATTTGCCGGTGCGCTGCGCCGCCCGCTCCAGCCTCTCCGCCAGGGATTAGGTTGGTTTTCCACAACCCAGCTAGAGGTCACTGAGAAAAATGCACGCTTGCTTGAGTTCGAGGTCTTCTGGGCAGCGTTCCTCAGCGCAGCGGCTACGTTTAACGCCGCTTATGCGGTACGATTAGGGGCCTCCAACACTGAAGTGGGGCTGCTTAGTTCGCTGCCGGCCCTGCTTGCCTTTCTCGTGACGATTCCGGCGGGCCGCTATTTCAGCCGCCAGGCCGCGTGGATGCCGCCGATTTTGCGCAGTCTCTTTGTCTATCGCTTTGGCTTTTTGGTGGTGGCCTTTCTGCCCTGGCTTCCTCTGCCTGCCAAAGATGGTATGTTGATCTGGACGATCATTGCCTTTACCATCCCCGCCCACTTTTTCAGCGTGGGCTGGAACTCGATGATGGCAACCGCCATCCCAGAGGTGAAGCGATCCAAAGTCTTTGCCATGCGCAACGGGCTATCCGCAGTGGCGATTACCGGGGGCATCTTTGTGGCGGGCCAGTGGCTGGAGTATGCGCCTTTTCCGCTGAATTACCAGATCATGTATGCCGTGGGCTTTGCCACCTCGATGGTCAGCCTTTATTACATCGCTAAACTCTATCTGCCCTTGCGCGCCGTCGCCGTTGCACCGTCGCCCAAAACGCCTACACTTTCGCTGAACGCTCGATGGATCGCCTTGCGAGCAGCATGGCAAACCCACCCTGATTTTGTGCGCATGGTGATCAACACCTTTGTGCATGGCCTAGGGCTGTGGATGGTGGCGCCGCTCTATGTGCTCTATTTTGTACGCGAATTGGGGGCGAGTGAGGGTTGGCTGGGGCTGCACGGCATGTTGGCAAACCTGACACCTGTGCTGGGCTATTATCTCTGGCAGCGTGTGATTGAGCGCCACGGGGAAAACTGGGTACTTAAATTGACGATTGCAGTGATCGGATTTTACCCACTATTGGTGGGGGTCACGCTCAGCCCGGCACTGATCCTGGGCGGGGCGGCGCTGAATGGACTCTTGGCAGCGGGCATCAACCTTAGCCACTTCCCCATGCTGTTGAAGGTCTGCCCGGCAGACAATCACCCACTCTACATGGGCATTTATACCACGCTGATGAACTTGGGGGCCTTTATCATGCCCATGATCGGTGTGATCTTGGCCGATCAGTTCGGGCTGATGCCCGTGTTAATCGCCGGCGGTGTGCTCTGTTTTATTGGATCGGTGTCATTTGTCTTTTTCCCGCTGCGCACGGCGGATAGCCTAGCCGTTCGGCAGACTCAAATTTAACGCAAAGGCGCAGAGAGAATAGAACGCAGATGACGCAGATTTGGCAGATTTGCGTAGATTCCAGAAGTGCAACTCAACCCTTTTGCTTTTTGCACTTTGCCTTTTGCTTTCTTCCCTTTGCATCTCTGCACCTTTGCATCTTTGCGTTAAATTCTCAAAGCTGCCGTAGATAGCCTTCGATGCCGTCAAAGAAGCTTGTAAGGTAGGGCTGGGTGCTGGCCTTGCCCATGTGGCTGACACGCGCGATCTGGCCCTGGAGCGGCCCGCCGCCGGTGGCGATAAGGATGTTATGTTCGGCCAGCAAATAGTCGCGCAGATCCTCAATGTCGGTCATGCTGGGAAGTTTGTAAAAGGTGGTGACAGTGGGCGAAGCGACGGCATCGGCAGCGAGCATCTCGAAGCCCAGTTCGCGCAGATGGCCGCGCAGAGTATCCCGCGCGGCGGCGTAGCGCGCCCAATGGCCGGCCAACGTTTCTGTCTCTATAATGCGCTTGAGGCTGGCATGCAGGCCAGCAATCAGCAGCGTGGGCGGTGTGGACGGGAACGGGAAGGCGGCGCGCTGACGGGCCGCTTTCCAAGTGGAGAGGTTAAGATACCAGCCGCGATGGGCGCTGGCAGACTTGGCGTCGATGAGATCCCAGGCCCGCTCGTTGACCGAGAGAATGCCCACGCCGGGGGCCATCTCCAGCGCCTTGTTGGACGAGGACGCCACCATGTCCAATCCCCAAGCATCCACGGGAATGTCATAGCCGCCCATGCCAGAGACCAGATCGGCGAAGATGGGCAAATCGTGATCATGGGCCAGTTCGGCCAGTTCGCGGATGGGATTGCAGACGCCGGTGCCGGTTTCGTTGCCCACCACGGCGATCCCTGCCGCGTTGGGATGGGCACGCAAGGCGTCAGCAACTTTTTCCACCTCAATCGCAGATCCCCACGGCCCGTCCACCGAAATGACCGCACAGCGGTATGTCGTGAGAATCTGCACAATGCGCTCGGCAAACATGCCATTGCGAACCACGACCACGGCCTCGCCCTCTTGAAAGAGGCTCGCCAACGCCGTCTCAATTGCCCCCGATCCGGCAGCGGTGAGTAAAACAATGTCATTTTTGGTTTGAAAAAGTTCTTTCAACATGCCCACGGTTTCTGCCAACACCTCTTGCCAAGCCGGGTGCGACATGTGCGGGACGGGAGCGCCTAAGGCAGCCTGGGTCTCTTCAAAGACATCCACAGGGCCGGGGGTAAACAGTTTGGGCGGCACAGACATGGACATTTCCTTTCAGGTTCACAGCAGGAGGGTAGGAAGCAGGGGGACGCAGAATTTTGCGCCGCTGTCATAATAGATTTTATGGACGTTGCCAAGACGCCAGATCGGACGTCTCGACGGTGGCCCGACGGCGCAGCCAGACCACGCCAACGAGAAGGGCCAGGGAAAAGGCAAGCCCGACGGCAGTTACCGCCAGGATGCCGCCCAGAGCAAACGCGCCGCCTGTGCTCAGGCTGGCAACACCGGCAGCCAGGGCGATCATGGTTTCGCTGATGCCCTGAACGCGCCCGCGCTCGTGGCTTTCCAGCGCATCGGAGAGCAGCGACGAGCCGGCGATAAAGGCGAAATTCCAGCCCAAGCCCAAGAGAAAGAGGGCCAGCGCCAATGGGAAAAAGTCCGGTGAAAGCGGCATCATGACGCTGGAAATCATCAAAATCAGCGCGCCGACCACAATCATTGGAAGGCGCCCCAGCCGGTCGATGAGCCAGCCCGTCAGCCCGGAGAGGCCGTACATGCCCAGGTTGTGGGCGGCGATCACCCAGGCCACGGCGTCGTTGCTGTGATCATGATAGCGCATGTGCAGCGGCGTAATGACCATGAGCAGGCTCATGACCAATTGGCCGATGATCATTGCCAGCAGCGCGATCTGCACGGGTCTGCGCTGAAAAATAGGCAGCGCTGATTTGGCGACTTTGGGGAGATTCGCCACACTCTCCGCCCGTTGCTCGTCGGCATCCACTGCCGCGCCCAGCACTTTGGGATCGGGGTGCAAGAGGCCGACAATCAGCAGCGTGGCAATTAGCGTGAGCAGCCCACCTGCGGCATACGGCCCAGCGTCAAGGCTCAGGCCCACGCTGGTGGCCCAAGTGCCCGACGGCCCCACCAAGAGAGGGCCACCAATCGCGCCCACGGTCCCGGCAAAGACGATGATGCCGATAATACGGGCGCGCTGGCCTGGGACGTATATTTCGGCGGCGACAAAGCGGGCCTGTTCACTGGCGGCGCGGCCCATACCGATGAAGACCGAGCCGACACAGAGCGCCCAGAATGATCCCCAGACGATTGACAGGGTGCAGATCCCCAGCCCCAGTGTAGTCAACAAAAAGCCCAGCGCCAAGCCGTTGCGCCGCCCTGTGCGATCCATGAGCCAGCCCAATGGATAGGCGGCTGCCGCTCGCCCCAACATGAGCACTGTTGCCGGGATACCGGCGAGGCCATCGTTGCCGCTGAGGAGCGCGGCTACAATTGGCGTGAGGGTAAACGCAGAGATGGTGGCGGCACTGAAGAGACTTTGGGCAATAAATAACGTAATGGCTATACGACGGCGGGCCGCCGTGGAGACCGACGGTGAGGGCATAGGGTTGATCCATTGAGTGTGGGCAGGGTAAACCGATCCAGATTGTAGCCCGCTCTTTTCAATAGAGCAATTGTCAGCCCGGGGCTAGTGTGGCAGAAGCGTGGTTCTTTTCGTGCCTTGTCTCAAAGCGGTTATATACTAAGCAGTGCTACAAAGAAACATTTTGTGCTCTTTGAAAAATCTCCTTGTGAGCGGCTGCGGCGTATAATTAGAGAGGTACAAGCTTCTGCGGGTGTATACTGATAGCGCCACAAAGGATCATTTTTGCGCTTTGAAACATGTCATTGTCGGCTGTTGCGACGTCTATGCAACGCTGCCGTCTGTCTGATCTCGGTTGAAGAGGAGTTACTTTTGAAACCATTTGCCCATCTTTCAAGATTTCGCCGCCGCTTGCTTGCGCTCTGGGTGGCGCTGCTTTTGGCAAGCGCATGGCCCACAGCGCCGCTCGCTGCCCAAGAGAGCCGCCCGCTCTATCAATTTGAGGAATGCGAAACCATTGAAGAGGCAGCGCTGCGCGATGAACTGAATACATTGGCCCAGTCGATTTTCGTCAGCGGGCAGGATGAACTGGACGTGGCCGCCGTGGTGGATCGCCAGTGGATCGCGCTGGACGTGGACAGCACGATTGAGGGCGCGGTCTCGGCTGCCGTGGATCGGGTTTACGCAGACGAAAGCTATTGGAGTCGTTTTCTGTCGGGCTGGTCGGCGGACAAAGCGCAGGAATTCACAACGCAGATTGCCAACGACGCCTTCGGCTCGGAGGCGTTCCGGGCCAAGATCGATGTGCTGTCCAGCAGCGTGGCCGATGAGATCTCGCAGCAGATGACGGCCATTTCGGCACGGTCGGCCTCCTCGGCGCTGCTCTGTGTACAGTCATTTATTGGCAACAGCTATTCGGATACCATGGCCGGGCTATTTGAAGCCGAACTGCAACAGCAGATGGAGAGTGTCGATCTGGCGAATGTAGACGCCAGCGTCAACCCGTTGCTGGGCGCGCACACCAAGTCATTGGCGGGCATCGGTGTGATCATCGGCGCGCAGATTGCCAAAAAGCTGGCACAGAAGTTGGCGCAACGGATTGCGGGTCGGGTAGTTGGGCGCATTTTGGGCAAAGCGGCCACCTCGATTATCCCCATCGCCGGCTGGATCATCGGCGGCGGGCTGATTGTGTGGGATCTGATTGAGGGCGGCAACGGCGCGCTGCCCCAGATTCAAGAGGCGCTGCAAGAGGAAAGCATCAAGGCGGGCATCCGCAGCGAGATCACCCTGACGATTGATGAAGAGCTACGCAAGGAGCTGCCAGAGGTGGCGCGGGCGGTCTCTACGGATATCTATAGCGCCTGGAGTGAGTTTAAGGCGAAATATACACAGGTGATTGCCTTGGCCGGTGAAAATGAGACGTTCCGCGCCCTGGTGGACGAGACCGATCCGGCGGAGGTGTCGAAGCTGACCACAGTGGTGGTGACCAGTGAACAGGTGTTGGGGGCTGACGGGCTACAACGTGCGATTGCCGACGGCACGCTGGAGCAGATTTTCCGTCTGCCCCAAGAGGCGTTGGAGATTTTGCGCACGACCTCCAGCATCAATCTTGTGCTGGCCTGGGCGGATCTGGCGGGGGCCAGCCTGGGTGCGGTGGTGGCAAGCGAGCTTTACAAGGTGGTCGATCCTGAGCGCGTTTATTGATCGAGATGAGTTGGGCCGAGTGTTGGCATTGGGCGATAAAGAGGCCATTACCGAGATCATGCTGTTGGAAAGGCTGGATCGCACGCTTTTGTTGGGACTGCCCCAGGCCAGTCTGGTGCAATTGGCGGCGGTTTTTGATGCGGCGGAGTTGCGCTGGCTGGCGAGCTATGTGGCCGGGATGGAAACTCGCCAGAGTAATCTGTTGGTGGAGCGGTTGCTGCGCGATCCGGGCTTGATGGCGAAGTTGCAGAATGAGCCTGTGCGCCAAGCCGTGTTACAGAGCAGCAATGTGGAAGAGACCATTGCATTTCTTTCCGAGGAGACGACGACAGGGGCCACCTCGCCTGTGGAGACCGTGGGCCAAGTCATCGAGGATACGCAACGCATGATGGGCGGTGAGGTGAGTTGGTGGCTTTTTTGGGGCAAATATGGCACGTGGCAAACTCTGCTGTGGGTGCTGGGCGGGTTGGTTTTGCTGTTTTTGGTCGTGCGCCTGCTCTGGCGGCGCGGCCAGCCCGTCAATGTGATTGTTAACTTGCCAAACCAGAATCGGGAGTAGCGCCATGCTTGTTGCCTTGGATCATCTGCACGAAGAAGTCGAACTGGGCGAACTGCTGGTCGTGGTCACGGTCTATGCCGCCAATATTGTCAACGATGTGCGCGAGAATATCCGCAATTTGGTGGGCGGGCGCATGGGCCATTATGAAAAGCTAATTGAGACTGCCGTGGAGAAAGCGTTGGTCGAGTTGGACGCAAAAGCCCAATCCCGCGGCTATGATGGCGTCATCGGCGTCAAGATCAGCCACCCCTCGGTGGTGGACGGCGGCGTGGAGGTTGTGGTCTATGGGAATGGTTTTCGGATCAAAGTCATGGAGTAGTAATGCTAACTAAATACATTCAGGAGCTTTGAATCACGCTGAATACGAAATTATCGAGGACGATGGCTCTTATTATGGACGTATCCCAATCTGGTCCTGGAAAACGTCCTGCTGGCAAGCTACCTACCCTGGAAGCTGCCGGGGCTGAATTGGCTGGAAGTCTTGGCAGCGTGGATGCGCTACGGTGTGGGTTTCCCTTTCGCGAAGAAATTAGCAGAATACGCACTCATGCCAACCAAATTGATCGCCGTTTCGCACAAGCAACAACCCGCAAGATGATTGCCTGCTGCATGTGCCGCGATGGTGCTTGATTATTTGCACAGTCCATTCAGTCCCACACATGCTACGGCTGTTGCGGTTTGCGAAGGCGCACCTTCCTGTGGCAATTTGCGCAATCTACGTAGATATGGTGTTGCCGTCAGCGTGAACGAAGGATCAATTCCAGAAATTCGGCAAAGTCTCAACATCGGCCTTCCCGTAATCTGGCTATCTACACAGAACCTCTCGCCTACTGGAATGAGGCTACTGACCATGCTGTGGTAGGTTGGCATCGATGGTGGACAAATTTATGTCAATGATCCTGACTTGGCATCTGCTCCTATCGCTGTCTCCGTTGATGAGTTTGAATTAGCTTGGCTTGAGAAGAATACTTATACGCTGTGATTGAACTCAATTAGTGCTGATTGCTGGAATTCAAGTTGACGAAACGCCCCCCTTGATGTAAATTAGACCGACACCGCCTGTGCAAAATGGAACAAATAGGTTCCCCGTGCAGATACCCGGTTGTTACCCCATCCCCAACGCTGAAAATTCGACGATGTCGTCGCTCCGTCTACGCAGACGCCCCTGCCTTGGTTCTGTGCCATCGCGCACAGGGTCTGGGCAGTCACCACATCTGGATGCAAAACTGCAAGCGTGCTTGTAGCCCATTGATGCAGGAGACATCGTTATGTCCAAGAAAGAGACCTCCCAACAACCCGCCCCGCGCGGATTGCCAGCCAAACAAGGGCTGTACGATCCGCAGTTTGAGCGCGACGCCTGTGGTGTGGGCTTCGTGGTCAACATCAAAGGCAAAAAGTCCCACGAAATTGTGCGACAGGCGCTGACCGTGCTCCAAAACCTGGATCACCGCGGCGCACGTGGCAGCGAATACAACACAGGCGACGGTGCGGGCATTCTAATGCAACTGCCCCACAAATTCTTCCAAAAAGTCTGCGGCGAGCTTGGCATTGATCTGCCCGCCCCTGGCGATTATGGCGTGGCGCTGGTCTTTTGCCCGCCCGACGACGGAGATTGCCGGCAATGTTCCCAGCGCTTGGAAGAAATTGTGATGGAGGAAGGACTGCGCTTTTTGGGCTGGCGCACTGTCCCCACGGACAATCGCAGCCTGGGCGAGACGGCTAAATCTGGCGAGCCGTTGATGCGCCAGGCTTTCATTGGGCGCGCGGAAGGCGACACAGGCGGCGATACGCTGGACTTTGAACGCAAGCTTTATGTGATTCGCAAGCGCGCCGAGCACAGCATCCGCTATTCCAACGTCTATCCCGGCGACCGCTTCTACATTGCCAGCCTCTCGTGCCGCACGATTGTCTACAAAGGCATGTTGCTGGCCGAACAGGTTGATGCCTATTTCCCGGATCTGGATGATCCCGATGTCGAAAGCGCGATTGCCGTGGTTCACTCACGCTTTAGCACCAACACCTTTCCCAGTTGGGAACGTGCCCATCCCTATCGCTACATCATCCACAACGGTGAGATCAACACGCTGCGCGGCAATGTCAACTGGATGTACGCCCGCCAATCTGTGCTGCAAATCTGAGCTCTTTGGCGCTGATCTGGAAAAAGATCACCTGCCAAATTGTCGACCCAGACGGCAGCGACTAGCGCCATGTTCGACAATGCACTGGAATTTCTTGCACTTGGCCGGGCGCTCGTTGCCCCATGTCGTCATGATGATGATCCCCGAGCCGTGGTCCAACCACGAGAGCATGAGCGACGAGCAAGAAGGCCTTTTACGAATATCACAGCACGCTGATGGAGCCGTGGGACGGTCCCGCCTCGATTGCCTTTACCGATGGCACGCGTGGTCGGCGCGGTGCTGGATCGCAATGGTCTGCGCCCGTCGCGCTACTATGTCACCAAAGATGACATGGTGGTGATGGCGTCGGAAGTGGGCGTGCTCGACATTCCTGCCGAGCGCATTCTGCACAAGCAGCGCTCTGCAACCGGGGCGCATGTTCCTGGTCGATACGGCTGCAGGGCCGCATTATCGCCGACGAAGAGATCAAAGACGAGTATGGCGCGGCGCATCCCTACCGCGAATGGCTGGACCAACATTTGATCACGTCTGGACGATCTGCCGTCTCCCGCTGACAAGGGACCAGGTGGCGTGGCAAAGTGAATGCCCGATCCCTGTCGGCACGCCTGCTGATCAACGCCAACATGCCTTTGGCTACACCTTTGAAACCCTGCGCGTCTTGATGAGCCCGATGGCCAAGAATGGGGTCGAGGCGCTGGGCGCCATGGGCGATGACACGCCGCTTGCCGTGCTGTCGGATCAGCCGCAGCTGCTCTACAACTATTTCCGCCAGCTCTTTGCCCAGGTGACCAATCCACCGCTTGATGCCATCCGCGAGGAACTGGTGACGGCATCGGATGTGATGATGGGCACCGAGCAGAATCTATCTGGAAACGCTGGCCCGAAAATTGTCATCAGATCAAGCTCAAGAATCCCATCCTTGTCGAATGACGAATTGGCAAAGATTCGCCACTGTCAGCGAACCTGGCTTTAAAGCGGCACACCTGCCCATGCTCTTTGAGATTGAGCGAGGGCACCGCTGGGCTTGGAAAATGCGCTGGAAGCGATGTTTGCCAGGCCGCCGATGCAGCGATTGCCGACGGGCGTCAATATTCTTGATCCTTTCCGACCGCGGGGTGAACGCGAACAATGCGCCGATTCCCGGCGCTGTTGGCGACGGCCGGGCTGCACCATCATCTGATCCGCGAGAGAGACTACGCACCCAGGTGGCGCTGGTCGTCGAATCCGGCGAGCCACGCGAGGTGCATCACTTCGCTCTGTTGATCGGCTATGGTGCCACCGCCATCAATCCCTATCTGGCCTATGAAACGATCCGCGAGATGATCGACCAGGGCTTGATTGACCGATATCGCCGACGAAAAGGCCGACATATCAATACATCAAAGCCTGGCCTCAAAGGTGTGGTCAAGGTGCTCTCCAAGATGGGCATCTCCACCTTGCAGAGCTACTGCGGTGCCCAGATCTTCGAGGCGCTGGGGCTGAGCCAAGCGCTGGTGGATAAATACTTCACCTGGACGCCCAACGCGGATCGAAGGCATTGGTCTGGAGCAGATCTACGAAGAAGTCGCAAAATTCGCCATCGGCGTGCCTTCCCGAGCGCGAACAGACGCACGGCCATGTGCTGCATCGCAGGCGGTCAATATCAGTGGCGTGCCGAAGGCGAACGCCATCTCTTTAACCCGCAGACGATTCATAAACTGCAATACGCCACGCGCACGGCGAGCTATACGATCTTCAAGGAATATTCGGCGCTGGTCAACGCCCAGGAAAAAGAGTTCTGCACGTTGCGCGCCCTGCTCGACTTTAAATTTGCCGACCAGGCCGATTCCGATTGAAGAAGTAGAATCGGTGGAGGAGATTGTCAAGCGCTTCAAGACGGGCGCCATGTCCTACGGCTCGATCAGCCAGGAAGCGCACGAGACGCTGGCGATTGCCATGAACCGCATCGGCGGCAAGAGCAACACCGGCGAAGGCGGCGAAGATCCTGCCCGCTATATGCTGGACAGCCAACGGCGATTCCAAAAACAGCGCGATCAAGCAGGTGGCATCGGGGCGCTTTGGTGTGACCAGCGAACTATCTGGTCAACGCCCGGGAGTTGCAGATCAAGATGGCGCAAGGGGCCAAACCCGGCGAAGGTGGCCAATTGCCCGGTCGCCAAGGTCTACCCGTGGATCGCCAGCACGCGCCACTCGACCCCCGGTGTGGGGTTGATTTCACCGCCGCCGCACCATGACATCTACTCGATTGAAGATCTGGCCGAGTTGATCCACGATCTCAAAAATGCCAACCACTATGCGCCGCATCAGCGTCAAGTTGGTCTCGGAAGTGGGCGTGGGCACGATTGCGGCAGGCGTGGCCAAAGGTCACGCCGACGTGATCTTGATCAGCGGCCACGATGGCGGCACCGGCGCTTCGCCGCAGACGAGCATCAAGTATGCCGGTCTGCCCTGGGAACTGGGCCTGGCCGAGACGCATCAGACGCTGGTGCTCAACAATCTGCGCAGCCGCGTGGCGTTGGAGACCGACGGTCAACTCAAGACGGGCGCGATGTGGCGATTGCCGCGTTGCTCGGCGCCGAAGAGTTTGGCTTTGCCACCGCGCCGCTGGTTTCGCTGGGCTGCATTATGATGCGCGTCTGTCATCTGGACACCTGCCCGGTGGGTGTGGCGACGCAGAACCCGGAACTGCGCAAGAAGTTTACCGGCGACCCGCAACATGTGATCAACTTTATGTACTTTATTGCGCAGGAATTGCGCGAATATATGGCGAAGCTGGGCTTCCGCACGATCAACGAGATGATCGGGCCGCAGCGATATGTTGGAACCGCGCAAGGCCGTTGACCACTGGAAAGCCAGGGGCATTGACCTCTCCGCCATTGCTCTGGCAGCCCAGACGTGCCGGAGACGTGGGCCGCTATTGCCAGATCGCGCAAGATCACGGGCTGGATAAGGCGCTGGACAACACAACGCTGCTTGACCTGTGCCAACCGGCGCTGGAGCGGGGCGAAGCGGTGAAGGCGACGTTGCCCATTCGCAATGTCAACCGCGTGGTCGGCACGATGCTGGGCAGCGAGGTCACCCGGCGCTATGGCGCGCGCTGGTCTGCCCGAAGATACGATTCATGCTGCACTTCCAAGGGTCGGCAGGCCAAAGCTTTGGCGCTTTCGTGCCACACGGCATCACGCTGGAGCTGGAAGGTGATGGCAACGACTACTTTGGCAAGGGGCTTGTCTGGCGGCAAGTTGATCTGCCTATCCGGCGGATGGCGCAACCTTTGTGGCCGAAGAAAATAGTCATCATCGGCAACGTGGCGCTCTATGGCGCAACCGCGGCGAAGCGTATATCCGCGGCATGGCGGGCGAACGTTTTGCGCGTGCGCAACAGTGGTGTCGATGCCGTCGTCGAAGGTGTGGGCGATCATGGCTGTGAATACATGACCGGCGGCCGCGTGGTCGTGCTGGGCGCGACCGGTCGCAACTTTGCGGCGGGCATGTCGGGCGGCATCGCCTATGTGCTCGACTGGGAAGGCGATTTCGCCAGACCGCTGTAACCAAGAGATGGTCGATCTGGAACGGCTGGCCGATCGCCGCAGAGATCGCCGAGGTCAAGGCGCATGATCCAGCGCCACGCCGACTACACCAACCAGTGACTGTGGCGGTGCGTGTGTTGATCCGTTGGGATGAATTGCTGCCCAAGTTTGTCAAGGTCATGCCCAAGGATTACAAGCGCATGTTGGAAGCTTCTGACCGAGGTGGAAGCCGAAGGGTCTCAGCGGTGAAGAAGCGGTGATGGCGGCATTTGAGCGTAACAAGAACGATGTGACCCGCGTCGGTGGCAACTAATGAGATGACAAGGTGACAGGAGTGACAAGAGTGACCAGGGATTGGGAAAATAGGTGGTGCGTTCGACTTCAATCCTGTCATCCCTTCATCTTGTCATCCTGTTACTGCCGTCGACGCTTTACACGGAGGAATGAGATGGGTAAACCAACTGGTTTTATGGAGTATGCCGCGACAGCTTCCGCTCTGAGCGCGCGCCGTTAGAACGAGTTCACGATTGGGACGAATTTCATCTGCACATGTCTGAAATCAATCTACAGACAGCAGGGCGCGCGCTGTATGGATTGTGGCATTCCGTTCTGTCACACCGGGCAGCTGATCAACGGCATGGCCTCTGGCTGCCCGTCAATAATCTGATCCCAGAATGGAACGATCTGGTCTATCGCGGCCTGCTGGCGCGAGGCGCTGGATCGGCTGCACCAGACCAACAACTTTCCCGAATTCACCGGGCGCGTCTGCCCGGCCCCGTGCGAAGGCTCGTGTACGCTGGGCATTATCGAGCCGCCAGTGACGATCAAGAGCATTGAGTGTGCCATCATCGATAAGGGCTTTGAAGAAGGCTGGGTTGTAGCCCGAACCACCCAGAGTGCGCACCGGCAAAAAGGTGGCCGTGGTTGGGTCGGGTCCGTCGGGGCTTGGCCTGTGCCGCGCAACTCAACAAAGCCGGCCACTGGGTGACCGTCTTTGAACGAGCGGATCGCATCGGCGGGCTGCTCATGTATGGCATCCCCAACATGAAGCTGGACAAAGACCACGTGGTGCAGCGCCGTGTCGATCTGATGGCGGCCGAGGGGGTCAAATTTGTCACCAACACGCGAGATCGGCAAAGATTATCCGGCCGAGCAACTTGTGGACGAATTCGACGCTGTGGTGCTCTGTGTGCGGGGCCACCAAGCCGCGTGATCTGCCGATCGAAGGGCGCGACTTGAAGGGCATCCACTTTGCGATGGAGTTTTTGCGTGGCAATACCAAAATCTGCTCGACAACCGCCGCAATGGCGCACGCTACATGGTCACGCCGATCTCCGCCGAAGGGCAAGGATGTGATTGTGATCGGCGGCGGCGACACAGGAACCGATTGTGTGGGCACATCGCTGCGCCACCATTGTAACAGTCTGGTCCAATTTGAAATTCTGCCGCAGCCGCCGCTGGAGCGTCAGCCTGATAATCCGTGGCCAGAATGGCCGAAGGTGCTGAAGCTGGATTATGGACAAGCTGAGGCGCAGGCTCGCTTTGGCGATGATCCACGCCACTACTGTATCACCACCAAAAACTTTGTGGGCGATGAACAGGGACGGCTGAAAGAGTTGCACACCGTTGAGGTAGCGTGGGTCTTCCCCGCTGGTGGTGGCCGCCCCACGCTGGTGGAGATCCCGGGCAGTGAGAAAGTGTGGCCGGCGCAATTGGTGCTGTTGGCGATGGGTTTCCTCGGCCCAGAGGACACCATTATCAACGAACTGGCGCTGGAGCGGGATCCACGCTCCAATGTCCAGGCCGGACTATGGCAAGCTTCGCCACCAGCCTCGAAGGGGTCTTCTCGGCTGGTGATATGCGCCGAGGTCAAAGTCTGGTCGTGTGGGCGATCAATGAAGGCCGCGCCGCCGCCCGCGAGTGTGATCGCTATTTGATGGGCGAGACAACCCTGCCGTAGTTTCATGACGTGTTTATGGTCGGTTATCCCGTTTAGTTGAATCTAGATTTCAAACCGCAAAGGCGCGAAGCACGCAAAGACTATAAATTTCTTTGCGTGCTTCGCGCCTTTGCGGTGAAACTCCCAGTCTAGAGTCGAGAAGGAGCATTCTTTAATGAAACCTCACCCGAAACAAAAAAGTCTGGATTTCGGTCTGCCCCCCAAACAGGGGATGTACGATCCGCGCTTTGAACATGACGCCTGTGGGATTGGCTTTGTGGCGCACATTGAAGGCCGCCGCAGCCACCGTGTGCTACAGATGGCGCTGGAGGCACTGTGCAACCATGCCCATCGTGGGGCCGTGGCCGATGATAAAAAGACCGGCGACGGGGCTGGCATCTTAACGCAGATTCCCCACGAATTTTTTGCCGCGGGAACTGACACGCATGGGCATTGAAACGCCGCCGCCGGGCGATCTGGCCGTGGGGCAGCTTTTCCTCTTCCGTCAGGACGAAGAAGACCGCAAGCGGGCCAAGGCGATTATCCGCGAGGTGTTGGGGGAACTCAAATTCGAGATCCTCACCTTCCGCTCGGTGCCGGTGATCAACGAGGCGCTGGGCGCACGTGCCGAATCGACCCGCCCGTGGATGGAACAGGTGATCCTGCGGCGCACGCCCGAAGCATGTAATGCCGGCGATGAATTTGAGCGCAAACTCTATCTGGCGCGCAAACGGATGATCCACCGCGCCCACGATAGCGGGGTGCAGCGGCTCTATGTTGCCAGCCTGAGCAGCCGCACGATTGTCTATAAGGGACTGGTGTTGGCGCAAGAGTTGGAACATTGCTACCCCGATCTCAACGATCCCGATTATAAAACCGCGATTGCGGTCTTTCATCAGCGCTATAGCACGAATACGTTCCCCACCTGGGAGCGCGCTCAACCCTTCCGCCTGATCTGTCACAACGGCGAGATCAACACGCTGGAAGGCAACGAACATTGGATGCGGGCGCGTGAAGGCGATCTGGCACACCCGAATTGGGAGGTAACCACAGAGGACACAGAGGGGCAGACACAGAGAACAGAGAGAGAAAACACCTCTGTGAAACCCTCTGTGTCCTCTGTGGTTAAGGATCTGCTGCCGATTATCGGCGAGGGCGGCAGTGACAGCGCCAAGTTGGACAATGTGTTGGAGCTGCTTGTGCGCAGCGGGCGCGACATTCGCCACAGTTTGATGATGATGGTTCCCGAAGCGTGGGAGCGGCTGCCCGAAGAGGAGATCCGCCCAGAACGCCGCACGTTTACCAATATCACAGCAGCCTGATGGAGCCGTGGGATGGTCCGGCGGCGGTGACCTATACCGATGGCCGCATTGTGGGCACGATTTTGGACCGCAACGGTCTGCGCCCGGCCCGCTATGTGATTTTGGACAACGGCTTTGTGATCAGCGCCAGCGAGGTTGGCTCGGTGAAGTATGACGAGAGTCGTGTGATCAAAAAGGGGCGGCTGGGGCCAGGGCAGATCTTCTGTGTGGACACGACGCGCGGCATTGTCATGAACGATGAAGAGATCACCCGCTATTTTTCGGGCCGCAGACCCTATGCCAAGTGGATAGAGCAGAATCTGCTGCCTCTGAAGAGCGTGCCCACGCCCGCCGATTTTGCGCTGCCGCCGCTGAAAGAGGCCACGCCCGAAACCCCCGCAGAGAGCAATGGCAGCAACGGTCGTCGGGCCAAGCCGCCCAAGCGCGAAGAAAACGAAGCGCTGATTCGCCGCCAGCTTGGATTTGGCTACACCAGCGAAGAGGATGTGGTGGTGCTGCGCCCGATGGTGGTGGACGGCAAAGAGGCCATCGGCGCCATGGGTGATGATACACCGCCGGCAGCGCTCAGCAAGTTGCCGCGCCCGCTCTTTCAATATTTCAAGCAGCGCTTCGCCGAGGTGACCAATCCGCCGATTGATCCGCTGCGTGAGGAGATGGTCATGAGCCTGCGCGTCTTGCTGGGGCAGCGCGCCAATGTACTGAGTGAACTGCCTGAAGCCACCCGCCTTATTGAGCTAAAGTCGCCGGTGTTACAGCCGGAAGATATGGCGAAACTCCGCGCCATGTCACAGCCCGAGTTCGCGGCGATGACGATTGACGCCACCTGGCCTGCACCGGAAGAAGGAAGCACAGAGAACACAGAGGAGCAGACACAGAGAACACAGAGAGAGGGAGAAAACTCCGTGTCCGCTGTGAATAACTCTGTGCCCTCTGTGGTTAACGCTGGGGATCTGCTGCGGGCGGCGGTGGAACGGCTGTGCCGTCAGGCTGAAGAGGCTGTACGGGCAGGGGCGCGCATTTTGATTGTTAGCGACCAAAAGTGCGACGAGCATACCCTGCCGATTCCGTCGCTGTTGGCGATGGGCGCTGTGCATCATCATCTGATCCGCAATGGCCTGCGTATGAACGCCAGCCTGATCAGCGAAAGCGGCGAGCCACGCGAAGTGCATCATGTAGCGGCACTGATTGGCTATGGGGCCAACGCCATCTACCCGTATCTGAGTCTACGAGACGATTGACGACATGGTGGAGGAGGGGCGGCGCATTAATTATCTCAACCGCACCCAGGCTTATTATCATTTTGTCAAAGCGCTGGACAAAGGGCTGCTCAAGATTATGAGCAAGATGGGCATTAGCACGTTGGATAGCTATTGCGGCGCACAGATTTTCGAGGCGATTGGCATTGGCGCGGATCTGCTGAAAATTGCCTTTGATGGCACGCCCAGTGTGGTGGGTGGGGTGTCGTTTGCCACCGTGGCCGAGGATGTAATCGCCTGGCACAAAAGCGCTTATCCCGACAGCGCCACCAGCAAAACTGTAAAGTTGGAGACCTGGGGCATCTACAAAAACCGCCGCGGCGGCGAACTGCACGAGTGGAGTCCGCAAGTGGTCCACGCGCTGCAAAAGGTTGCCACTGCCGAGAATCGCGAAGAAGCCTGGAAGCATTACCCGGCTTATGCGGCCATGGTCAACAGCATGAAACTGGCCCCACGTAACCTGCTCGACTTTCGTCGTTCCCGCCCTGCCATTCCTGTGGAGCAGGTGGAACGGACCGAGCGCATCACACGGCGCTTTAGCACGGCAGCCATGAGCTATGGCGCGCTGAGCAAAGAGGCCCACGAAACGTTGGCGATTGCCATGAATCGCCTGGGCGGGCTGAGCAACAGCGGCGAAGGTGGCGAGGCCAAAGATCGCTACTTCACCGAACGGGCCAGCCGCATCAAACAGGTGGCGTCGGGGCGCTTTGGCGTCACGCCGGAATATCTGATGAGCGCGGATGAATTGCAGATCAAAATGGCACAGGGGTCCAAGCCGGGCGAGGGCGGGCAATTGCCCGGCCACAAGGTCTCGGCGGAGATTGCGATTTTGCGCCACAGCACGCCCGGCGTGGCGCTGATCAGCCCGCCGCCGCACCATGATATTTACAGCATTGAAGATCTGGCGCAGTTGATCTATGACCTCAAAACCATCAACCCACACGCAAAGGTGAGCGTGAAATTGGTCACCGAGATGGGGGTGGGCACGATTGCGGCGGGCGTCGCCAAAGGCTTTGCCGACATTATTCATCTGAGCGGCCATAGCGGCGGCACGGGAGCTAGCCCCCTGAGCAGCATCAAAAACGCCGGTCTGCCCTGGGAATTGGGGCTGGCCGAGACGCACCAAACGCTCTTGGCAAACGGGCTGCGCACGCGCATGACGTTGCGTGTGGATGGCGGTCTTGCCACCGGGCGCGATCTGGTGATCGCGGCCATGCTGGGTGCGGATCAGTTCAGTTTTGGCACAAGCGCCATGATCGCCGAAGGCTGTATTATGGCGCGGGTTTGCCACAAGAATACCTGCCCTGTGGGGGTGGCGACGCAAGATCCGGCGCTGCGCGAGAAGTACATCGGCACGCCGGAAATGGTGATGAACATGATGCTCTGTATTGCCGAGGACGTGCGCCACATTCTGGCCGAGTTGGGCTGCCGCAGTCTGGACGAGGTGATCGGTCACCCGGAAATGTTGGAACAGACGGTCCACGGTCGCGAGGCGGGCTTTATGGATCTGGGTGCGCTGCTTTATGTGCCGGACACGGGCAGTGCGCGGCGCGCAGTGTTGCCCACCAATGATATGCCCGCCGAAGAGAATCATGTGGGCAATCGGATTGTGGAGCAGGTGTTGGCGGGTCTCACGGCCAACGCGGACGCACCCATGCGCCTGGCCCACAAAATCAACAACAATCATCGTTCGGTGGGGGCCAAGTTGGCGGGGCAGTTGGCGCTACGCTATGGCGATCAGGGTTTGCCAGAGGGGCAGATTCAGATTACCTTCAATGGCTCGGCGGGGCAGAGCTTTGGGGCTTTTGGGCTGCAAGGGCTGAACTTGCGGCTGATCGGCGAAGGGCAAGATTATGTGGGCAAAGGTCTCAGCGGCGGCGAGATTGTGATTCATCCTTCGGAAGAGGCGATCTTCGTGCCGCACCAAAATGTGATCATTGGCAATACGGTGCTTTATGGCGCGACAGGCGGGCGACTCTTTGCGGCTGGCGTGGCCGGAGAACGCTTTGCCGTGCGTAACAGTGGGTCCACCGCTGTGGTGGAGGGCGCGGGCGATCACTGCTGTGAATACATGACCGGCGGCACAGTGGTTGTGTTGGGCGAGACCGGACGCAACTTTGGCGCTGGCATGACGGGCGGTCAGGCGTTTGTCTACGATATTGACGAGAATTTCTCGCGCCGCTACAATCCAGAACTAATCACCATTCACCGGTTGGAAAACAGCGAAGACGACAGTGCCCTCAAAGCGCTCATTCGCGCGCACTTCGAGAAGACAGGTTCGCAGCGGGCCAAGACAATTTTGGAAGACTGGCCGACCCATCGCCAGCTTTTCTGGCATATCACCCCCAGCGAAAATGTGATGGCGATTGAGGCCGCCAACGAGGGCGTGAATGAGAAAGAAGGCGATGAAGAGGCGGTGGCGGCGTAGGGCGTGAAGGAAACCGCGCCAAAAGCTTGACTGATCTACCAATGGCAGTCGTGTCGCCATTTTTTGAATCAATTCACCGCGGGATTTGGGAACTACACAGAAGAACATAGAGCCGCTATTGAAGATTAGCCGTTAGAAGAATTTGTCGCCGAGATTTATGAATACCAAGCGCAGCGAGAAATCAGAGGACAAAATCGATGACCACAAACGTAGTCCATGCCATTGATCAGATTGCAACCAACCCACAGGTTCGCAACGGGCGACCCTTCATCGTGGGCACGACGATCACGGTGGCAGACATTGCAGTGGCAAAAATTTTCTGGATGATGAATGCAGAGGAAATCGCCGACCACTTCCGCCTGACATTGCCGCAAGTCTATGCTGCATTGGCGTTCTACTACGATCACAAAGTTGAGATCGACCAGAGTATTGAAGATCGCCGCCGTCTGGCTGAAGAAATGAAGGAGAAGCGAGTTGGCAGCCGCCATTCGTCTCTATTTGGATGAGAATCTCTCACCAAGAATCGCTGATCAGTTGCGGCGGCGTGGCGTGGATATTGTGACGGTCCATGATCTTGGTGTGGCGGGCGATTCTGATGAGAATCATCTTGAGCGTGCTATGCGGCTTGGTCGCGTCCTTGTGACGTCTGATACAGAATTTTCTCGTTCTGGCTGCTTTGGGACAAGTTCATGCTGGAATTGTCTTTGGCATCCAAGAAGAACATGGTATTGGTGATTGGGTAAAGGTGCTCGATCTTTTATGTGCTATCTATACGCCAGAAGACATGGCGAATCACGTTGAATCACATTTGAATGAAGGAGTTAGATTGTGACTAAGACCCTTTTTGAAAAAGTATGGGACACCCACATCGTGGCGGAGGATCCGGGCGCGCCGGCAGTGTTGTATATTGACGCCCATTTGGTGCATGAGGTGACGTCGCCCCAGGCCTTTGCGGAACTGCACGAGCGCGGGCTGCCCGTGCGCCGTCCCGACAAGACCTTTGCGACGATGGATCACGCCATCCCCACACG
This sequence comes from uncultured Chloroflexia bacterium, assembly GCA_963721725.1. Classification (GTDB taxonomy): domain Bacteria; phylum Chloroflexota; class Anaerolineae; order Caldilineales; family Caldilineaceae; genus RI-153. The sequence goes on along the minus strand of CAVRLX010000032.1, from coordinate 62,118 downwards.
GCAAGGCATTACCATTGACCTGTGGCCGACGGATGCAGCGACCCAGGTGCGCACACTGCGCCAGAACTGTGCAGATTTCGGCGTCACCCTTTTTGATATTGAGGGCGACGTGCAGGGTATTGTGCATGTGGTGGGGCCGGAGATGGGCATCACCCAGCCGGGCATGACGATTGTGTGCGGCGACAGCCACACCAGCACTCACGGCGCGTTTCGGCGCGCTGGCCTTTGGCATTGGCACCAGCGAGGTCGGCCATGTGTTGGCGACGCAATGTTTGATGCAGACCCGGCCCAAGACCTTCGCCATTACCGTGGATGGTGAATTGGGCTTTGGTGTCACGGCGAAGGATATTATCCTCGCCATCATCGCCAAGAACGGCGCGGGCGGCGGCGCTGGCTATGTCTTTGAATATCGCGGCAGCGCCATCGGCAGATTGAGCATGGCAAACCGCATGACCATCTGTAACATGAGCATTGAAGGCGGCGCACGCGCAGGCATGATCGCGCCGGATCAGACCACCTTTGACTACATCAAAGGTCGCCCCTACGCGCCGCAGGGTGAAACGTGGGATCGGGCGGTGGCCTATTGGCAGACGCTTTACAGCGACGCCGATGCCACCTTTGACCGTGAACTCTTCCTCGATGCCAGCGAGCTGGCCCCCATGGTTACCTATGGCACGAACCCCGGTCAAGGCATTCCCGTCACAGGGCGCATCCCCCGCACCGAGGAGTTGGCCGATCCCGGCGAACGGCGCAGCCTGCTCAGCGCGCTGGAATACATGGGCCTGCACGAGGGACAAAAGATAGAAGGCCAACCCATTGACATTGTCTTTATTGGCTCTTGCACCAACAGCCGCATTGAGGATCTGCGCGAGGCCGCCCAGATTGTGAAGGGGCGGCGTGTGGCCGATAACGTGCAGGCGCTAGTGGTGCCGGGGTCCAAAGCCGTGAAATCCCAGGCCGAGGCCGAAGGGCTGGATCGCATCTTCAGCGAGGCGGGCTTTGAGTGGCGCGGGGCGGGGTGCAGCATGTGTCTAGCCATGAACGACGACAAGGCCGGCGCGGGCAAATATGTGGCCAGCACCAGCAACCGCAACTTCCGCGGGCGGCAGGGGCCGGGATCGCGCTCGCTGTTGATGAGTCCGATTATGGCGGCGGCGGCGGCGATTAACGGGCGCGTGGTGGACGTCCGCGAGGAGATGCGCGAGCCGGTGACGGCGTAATGGTATGCCCAAGCTTTACGAGTACTTTGGCCTGCTTATCCTCTTTTACTCGAATGAACATGAGCCTGTTCACGTTCACGGCAAGTACCAGGGATATGAGAGTAAAGCAGAATTTCTGATTGAAGAGGGGCAGGTTACGGAGATCGCTATAGCACGGTGCGTGGCAAACGACCGCTTCCCCCTGCTCAGTTAAAAGATTTTGAACTGCTCATCGAGCAACGGGCTGAGGAGATAGTACAGAAATGGATCGATTACTTCGTCCTTCACAAACCGGTACGATCCGAACAGATCACACGCAGAGTTCGCTGACATTACCTGACGATGCTGTGATCGAGGTGATAGAAGCACACTATGTTGATGCATATAAATTGACATATCAGATTTAGCGATGGGGCGGAGCGAATTGTGGATTTTGAACCGTTTCTACAAAATTCATTGAATCCATTGATCCGCAAGTTCCTCAATCCTGAGATGTTTCCAAGAATTTTCAGTCGAAAATGGAGATTTGCAGTGGAACGACTATGATCTCTGTTCTTTCCAATTGCCGATCTGTATGAGGATAACCTTTGAAAGGCAGAAGTGGTTTCTTGTGACAATCGTCGGGTGAGTCGATGAATGCATGGCAGGAATGGAAGCAGCTTGCAGTGGACGAGCGTAACTGGCATAAGTCCCAAGAAAAAGGATTACTCAAAGCCGAATATGTGCGCGACTATGTTCTGCGGCTTTGGTTTGAGGAAGATCTGGATGTATCAATCTATGAAGGTTCTTTGGGAATACAGGGGGTTGACATAGAATTTTAGCTCTATGGAGTGTCAAGAGAGGAGCAATTGTATGACAGCGGAGCTGAAGAACCCCTAGATATACCGGATGTTGAGGTTGTGTCAACTGAAATCACAAAAGATGGTCGGCTCATCGTCGAAGTTAAAAGCACGGCGAAGACAACGAAGTGTGGCCTGTGCCATCAGGAGATTTCATGTACATATGGTCATGGACAGGAACGGTTGCTCCGTCATCTGCCGGTTCTGGCGATGCGAACGTTCATCAAATTTCGGCCCCGACGGGGTCAATGTCGCTCGTGTGAGAGTTGGCCGACAACCACCCAGAAGGTTGCTTGGTATGAAGAGCGCAGTCCCCACACGAAAGCGTACGACGAATGGTTGATGAAACAGTTGGTCAATTCCACGGTAGCCGACGTCAGCCTGCGAGAGGCCATCGGCTATGATGCCGTGCTCGGTGCTATCGGACGTCAGGTGGATACCCAGATAGACTGGTCACGCATTGACGAGCTGGGCACGATAGGGATTGATGAGATCGCCCTGACCAAGGGACGCAAGAACTATGCGGCCATCATCACCTCTCGTCACAACGATGGACAAACCCAGGTGCTGGCCGTGCTTGCCGATCGAAAAAAACGACAGTGAAGGCGTTTCTTGACCAGATTCCGCCCGGCGTTGCGCCAGACCATCACGGCGTTCACCACGGATATGTGGGATGGCTATCTTGAGTCTGCCGCAGAGTTTGTCGAAGAAAAAGCGGATGTCGCCGCTGAGATTGTCGAGCCGTTTCCATGTTGCCTGTAACTATCGTGACTCGTTTGACACCTTGCGCAAACAGGAGTGCAAGCGGCTCAAGAAAGAGTTGGACGAGAGCGATTACAAAGAGATCTCTCATGGCATGCTCTGGATTTTACGCAAAGACCATGATTCCCTCTCACCGGCTGAGCGACTTCGACTCCGCCAGCTTTTCCAACTGACGCCTTGCCTCCATCAGGCCTATACCTTTCGGCAAGAACTCACAGCCATCTTCAACCGCGTGGATCGCCGTCCACAGGCGGAAAAAGCGCTTCAGGCCTGGTCTACAGAAGGTCCATGCTAGTTCGGTCACCTGTTTCGACAGATTCATCAAGACCCTAAACCGATACTGGACCTAATTCTTAACTATTTCAACCAACGGGTCTCTAGCGGCTTTGCAGAAGGTCTCAACAACAAACTCAAAACCATCAAGCGCCGTTGCTATGGTATCAGTTCTACGACAACCATATTCCAGCACATCTGGCTCGATACTTTCGGTAGAAGAGACTTCTTCTTGTCAACCCCCTGAGATCCTATAGAACCTCTATGAACTGGATTTCTACCCTTTGTTTGTAGAAGAAAACCCTGGCGGCGTCTTTGAAGCACTCAAGAGACAAGAACGGTTTCGTCTGGTTGAGGGGGACTATGCACTCGTCTGGTTGAATCCTGAAACAGGGGCATATGATGAGCAGGCTATCGACCTCGCGCCGGAATGTGTCAGATTCTTTTGTGAGCGATATGGGATCGGCTCAGCCGGCAGATAACGATTGGGAACGCAAACAGGTGGCGGTCTGAGCTTTATCGTGGAAATGAAGATGGAAGCGATAATTGAGAATGTAGTCATTAGTTGCCCGTTCAAATTGCGGGACGGAATGTTCTCAACAAATTACGCGTCTTATTAGACGGTCCTACACAGATGTTGGAAATTCAGGATTAACAGCTACAACTATTTTGGAGAAACAGGAAACAAACCCTATGCAACCTTTTACCAAACTCTCCGCCACGGCTGTGCCCATGCGCGCCGAAAATGTGGACACCGACCAGGTGATCCCGGCCAAATATTTGACCGCGGTCACCAAAGAGGGCATGGGCGACGGGCTCTTTTCGGCGTGGCGCTACAACGCCGACGGCTCGCCCAACCCGGATTTTGTGATCAACAAGCCGCAGTTCAAAGGGGCCGAGGTGCTGATCGCCGGGCGCAACTTTGGCAGCGGCTCCAGCCGAGAACACGCCGTGTGGGCGCTGACCGAATATGGCTTCCGCTCGGTGATTGCGCCGGGCTTCGCCGACATCTTCTACAACAACAGCCTCAAAAACGGGCTACTGCCCATTACCCTGCCCGAAGAGACGGTCAACATGCTCTGGGATCTGGTGGAAGAAGCGCCGGAGACCACCGTTCACATTGACCTGGAAAACCAGCGCGTCACCCTGCCCGACGGCCAGCAAATGGACTTCACCATCGATCCCTTCCGCAAGATGTGTCTGCTGCGCGGGGTAGACGACATGGGCTATTTGCTGGACAAGGACGAGCAGATTAGCCGCTTTGAGGCGGAACCGGCTTATTGAGGAACGCGTGTTGCGTGATTCGTGCTGCGTGAAACATGACACGCAGCATAAATCACGGCACGCTTCATAGCGTCAGCGGCCGACGTTCCCCCACGTCGCACTGTTGACAAAAGTTACCATCCATAATTATCCACGCGATTTGAAACCGGGGGACTATGTTGCTTACACCTGTATTGCTGGCTGCCGCGGATCTCTTGCCGGATCGTCCGTTTACCTGCCCGTCGTATAATGCGCAGGATTTAGCTGCCATGAACCACATGGCGCAGAAATTGCGCGATCTTTTACACACGGAGCAGCCCACGCTGCGTAGCGACCGTCTGGATATATTCTATCTCCCAGAAAACGATGGCCGCTCGCACCGCGTGGTTGTCTCCAATTGGGAGGGTCTGCACGCGGCCACAACGCGCGTGGTGGTTGGCTTCTTTGGACAACGTCGCCCCAATGCTGATACCACGCAGACCCACATTGCCGATGCGGTGATGCTGCAAGAGTTCACCCATCATCCTGAGCTGCTTAGCTATAGCTCGTTGGAACTGCCCGACGGCAACTGGGGCAATCTGGTAATCTTCCAATCCATGCAGGGGCCGCAGCACTGGGGGCAAGGCAGCTATCACGCCCAGGCCGCACAGCACATTTCGCCGCTTTATTACCATTCGATCCGGATTCACAATGGCGAACTACCGGGAGGCGTGCCTTCTGGCGAGCCGGTGCGCCTGACCTGCACCAAGTACTATGACTTTACACAGCAACCACTGTGGAAAGCTGTGCGGCAGTTACAGTGATCACCGTTGCGATTGGCTCGACCAACCCGGCCAAAGTGGCCGCCGCCGAGCGCGCCGCCCGTCGCGTCTGGCCGGGGATGGACATCATCGCCGTGGCCGTGCCTTCTGGCGTGCGCGAACAGCCGCTGAGCGACGACGAAACCGTGCGTGGAGCCATCAACCGGGCCACGGCAGCACAGGCAATCACCGTGGCTGATTTTGGGATTGGCGTGGAAGGCGGCGTGCAGGATACGCCCTTTGGCATGTTTGTGGGCGGCTGGGCTGCGGTAATCGACCGGCATGGTACAATAGGGATCGGGGCGGGCGGACGTGTGCAGTTGCCCCTCCACATCGCCGAGCAGATTCGCAACGGCGCAGAATTGGGGCCAGCCATGGATCGCTTTAGCGGGCGGGAAAATGTGAAACACAACTTGGGCGCAATTGGGATCTTCACCGGCGGGCTGGTGCACCGCACCGAGGCGCTGGAAATGGCGATTGTCTACGCGCTGGCCCGCTTCATTGCGCCGGGAAATTATCAATCATGACAGAAGAGACTATTCTTCAACAGGAAGCACAAGCCCCACCCGTCAATGCCGCGGTGTGGAAAAAGACTGACCTGGTGGAGGCCTATTTGAGCCAGGTGCGCAAGGGCGTGCCGCTGGCCGAGGCCCAACTTGACGTGATGATGCGCGTGATTGAGGGACGCGGTCAGCCAGTGACAAAATTCATGGATCTGGGCTGTGGTGACGGCATTTTGGCGGCGTCGATTCTCACCGAATACCCAGAGGCAGTGGGCGTGTTGGTGGACTTTTCCACGCCCATGATCAACGCCGCGTTGCGTAATCTCAAGGAGTATAGCCAAACGCTCCATTTCACCACGCTGGACTATGCCGAGCCGTCGTGGTTTGATGCGGTGATCATGCGCGGCCCGTTTGACGTCATCGTTTCGGGCTTTTCGATCCATCATCAACCAGACGTGAAAAAGCAGCAGATCTATGCCGACATTTTCGATCTGCTTGCACCCAGCGGCGTTTTCGTCAACATGGAGCATGTGGCGTCGCCTTCGCCGTGGGTGGAGTCGATCCACGACAATTTTTTCATTGATGCACTGTGGGCCAGCCAGCTTGGCAGTGACGATTCCCAACCCCGTGAAGCGATTGCCGACGCCTATCTCAACCGAGAGGACAAAGCCGCCAATCTTCTCTCGCCGGTGCAGGTGCAGTGTGACTGGCTGCGTCAGATCGGGTTTACAGACGTGGACTGCTATTTCAAGGCGTTTGAACTGGCGATCTTTGGCGGACGTAGAGGGATTGACGAGTGAGGGGACCCGGAGATGATACTTCACTGGCCTGAGTTGGCGGAACCCTATGCTACGGCGCTGGAAGAGGCGGTGGCGTGGATTTTGGCCGAATATACGCCGACGGGGATAGTGGCGTGTGGATCAGTGCTACGTGGCGAAGGCGTTGCCAGCAGCGATCTGGACATTCAGGTGATTCACACACAGCCGTGGCGACAGCGGGTGCAACAGTGGTTCAACGGTGTGCCCGCCGAGATCTTTGTTAACCCGCCGGAACAGATCCGCCGCTATTTTACCGAGGAACGAGGCGAAGGAAGCCCGTCCACAGCGCACATGCTCGCCACCGGCTTTACGGTGCTGGCAAGCGATGACATTGTGGAAACGTTGCGGGCCGAGGCACGGGAGACACTTGCCCTACCGCCAAATGCATCCGAAACCATGTTAATGATTCATCGCTATGAAGCAGCCACGATGCTGGAAGATGCCCTTGATGTTGAAACCGTCACGCCAGCGGATGCGGTTTGCTTGTTGGAATATGCCATGCGTTTGATGATCCATTATACGTTTCTGGCCGCCAATCGCCATTTGCCGAGGGAGAAAAAGATGGTTTCGGCGCTGGCTATCCTTGATCCAACATTGGGCGAATTGGCGCAGCAGTTTTACACGGAATTGAGCGCAGAGCGGCGTTTTCAAGTTGCCAAAGCCTTCGCCGAGCGCACATTGGGGGGCACGGGCTTCTTTGCGTGGACGGGTGAGCGGCAGGCTGTGCAGGAGTAGCACTTCAAGTGGCGATAATCGACGAGATCCGAGAAAAGTTCACCAACGATACATTCGAACTTTCAAAACATGCTGTCGATAGAACCATCCTGCGGCACATTCGCCTTGATGAAATTCGTGAGGCCACCAAAAGCGGCGACATCATCGAAGACTATCCAGAAGACAAATATGGGCCGAGTTGCTTGATTTTTGGCTATACCCGAGCGGGGCGTCCACTCCATATCCAGTGCAGCTATCCGTCGAGACCGCTACTAAAAGTTATCACGCTCTACGAACCCGATCCTGCCGAGTGGATTGATTTTCGGATTAGGAGATCATAATGTCCAGGGAAATTTGGCAAGAAAGAGTTATCGAAACCACCGTTACGTATACACTCTTCAAGGACGATAAATTTTTCATTGTTGAAAATGTCCCCGCACGGGTCAATGTAGAGACTGGGGAGCAGTTTTTCTCTCCGCAAACGGTTGAACGTCTCCAGACCATTGTCTGGAAAGATGAACCTGTGCGTGTAATTCAAACGCCAGTTTATGAATTTTCTGCTGTCAGGTAACTCGTAAAAACCCCAAAGGAGCATCCAAGCATGGTCGATTCACAAGCCATTACACAGTTTCAGCAAGAAGGCTTCACCGTCGCGCACGGCCTCTTTTCCGCCGAGGAGGTCGCCTTTCTATCGCCAGCACTACATGGAGATGCGCGCACGCGGCAGCTATCCCGGCGACACAGCAGGCGTAGATATCGGCAGCAGCGATCCGCTCAAGCGCTACCCGCGCATGATCCACATGCACCGCTGGGACGAGGCTAGCCTGCGATTGGATGATCGATGCGCGGCTGAACGCATGCTGACGGCGCTGCTCGGGCCGCGAGCCCTACGCCGTGCAGACCATGCTGTATTTCAAACCGCCGGGCGCACGAGGCCAGGCACTGCATCAGGACCAACTTTATCTGCGGGTGCAGCCGGGGACGTGCATGGCGGCATGGCTGGCGCTGGACGATTGCGACGAAGAAAATGGCTGTTTGCAAATTGTCCCCGGCAGCGCATGAATGGCCCATTCTTTGCACGGTCCAGGCCGATACCAACGCCAGTTTCACCGATGTGACCGTGCCCATTCCCGACGGCATGGCGTCGAATGCCCGTGTTTATGAAAGCGGGCGATGTGCTGTTCTTTAACGGACGATTGGTACATGGCAGCTTTCCCAACACCAGCCAAGATCGCTTCCGTCGCTCGCTCATCGGCCATTACATTGTGGGCGAAGCGGAAAAAGTGGCGAAGTTTTACAATCCGGCGCTGCGCATGGATGGCAGCGAGGTCATCTTTGAAGCCGCGGAAGGCGGCAGCGAGTGTGGCGTCTGGGTGGAAAAAGACGGTATGCCTGTGGTCGAGCTGGTGGGCGGCACGGTGGCCGCGCCAGGGCGAACAGAGTAATTGTAGTGCGGACTGACAGTCCGTACTACCCATCAACGAAGCAATTTCACGAGAAAGAAGATCGTATCTTGAATGCAACCATTGTGGTCCTCGCCGGTGATGGCATCGGCCCGGAAGTGACCGACGAAGCCAAGAAAGTACTTTCCGCCGTAGCCGAGCGCTTTGGACACAGTTTCACGTTTGATCATCAACTCATGGGCGGCTGCGCTATTGATGCACGCGGCACCAGCCTGCCCGATGAAACCATCGAAGCCTGCAAAGCTGCCGACGCCGTATTGTTGGGCGCAGTGGGCGGCCCCAAATGGGACAACCCCAACGCACCAGATCGCCCGGAACGCGGGCTGCTGGGTATTCGCAAAGCGCTCAACCTTTTTGCCAATTTGCGCCCGGTGAAGTTGCACCCGCAGTTGATCAGCGCCAGCGCCATTAAAGAAGAGGTGCTACAAGGGGTCGATCTGCTCGTCGTGCGCGAACTCACCGGCGGCGCGTACTTTGGTCCACGCAAAGAGGCGGGTGAAGAAGGCCAGGAAGCCTACGACACCATGCTCTACACGCGCCCGGAAATCGAGCGGGTGGTGCGCCTGTCCGCCGAGGCAGCCATGGGACGCAGCAAAAAGCTGACCAGTGTGGACAAGGCCAATGTGCTGGCATCCTCGCGGCTGTGGCGGCGGGTGACGCTGGATGTGCTCAAAGAGTACCCGGAGCTAGAGGTGGAGCATGTGCTGGTGGACGCCATGGCGATGCACCTGATCCGCCGCCCGGCTGATTTTGATGTGGTGGTCAGCGAGAATCTCTTTGGCGACATCCTCACCGACGAAGCCTCCATGTTGGCGGGATCCATGGGCATGTTGCCCTCGGCCAGCCTGGGCGACGTGATCAACAGCCACAATCTGCCATTGGGCCTCTACGAGCCGATCCACGGCAGCGCCCCGGATATTGCGGGCAAGGGCATTGCCAATCCACTGGCGGCCATTCTGAGTTGTGCCATGCTCTTGCGCCATAGTTTGGGGTTGGAGACCGAAGCCGCTGCCATTGAAAGCGCCGTGGATAGTGTCCTCAACCAAGGCGTGCGCACCGGCGACATCGCCCACACAGGCACAGAGACCGTGGGCACACAGGTCATGGGCAATCTGGTGGTGGAGGCGCTGCGGGGATAAGAGTCAGAACTTGTAGTGCGTGGTGCGTTAAGCAGTTGTGACAGACATCTTCGCAGAGGAGAACACCATGAAGATTTACCGTCACGTTTGATAGAGATGAAGATGGCGTTTGGATTGCTGAGTGTCCTTCGATCCCTGGCTGTGTGAGTCAAGGGAATACCAAGAGCGAGGCCATTGCCAATGTAAAAGACGCCATTGCCTTATGTCTAGAGGTCAGAGCAGAGAAAGGCTATCCACTGACCATTGAAACGCAGCAGATAGAGGTTGTGGCATAATGCCTTCGCTTCCAGTTTTGAGCGGACAAAGAGTCGTGCGTGTTTTTGAGTCATTTGGATGGACTGTGGCGCGTCAAAAAGGTACCCACATCATCATGACCAAAGAGGGTGAAATTGTCACACTTTCCATTCCTGATCACAAAGAAGTAGCGAGAGGCACGTTGAGAAGCCTGATCCGCTCCGCCAACCTGACGGTTGATGAGTTCATTGATGCGCTTTGAGATTAAAACCATGAGAGACGTATTAAATGATTGGGATCGTGTAGATGTGATGGCAAATGAGGATATCGACACGTCTGATATTCCAGCGCTCACCCAGAATTTTTCCAACGAGCGGTGTGCGAATGCCCAAAGAGCGGGTTACCGTCCAAATCGATACAGATCTGATCAAGTGGTTTCAAGCCCAAGTCGAGTCAGCAGCGCATGAACGCCTGCACTGCGTATCTATGTAGAGGTTCACAAAGCGGCCTAAAGAGTTTATTACCCATCGGAAAAAACCATGACCCAAGAAGTTCCATCCGCACGCTCCACCGCAGCCGCCGATGACAGCCGCCTGCGCCAGACCATTCGTACATTAGGCAATTTGCTGGGCGAAACCATTATCGAGCAAGAAGGCCAGGCGATCTTTGATCTCGAAGAAGAGATCCGCAATCTGTCCAAGGCACAGCGGGGGGGCGATGCGGCGGCGGGGCCGCAGATCGTCGAGATGGCGAACCGGTTGGTGCAAGATCTGGATCGTACTCAGGCTTTACTCAAAGCGTTTACGGCCTACTTTCAGTTGATCAACCTGGCCGAAGAGCAGCAGCACGTGCGCGTGCTGCGCGACCGCCTGGGGCGCGCCCAGAGCGAAGGACTCCCCATCCGCGAGACCGTGGGTGCAGCCATCCGCACGCTGAAAGACGAGGGCTGCACCGCCGCCGATGTGCGCGATCTACTGGCGGATCTGCTGATCATGCCCGTTTTTACGGCCCACCCCACCGAGTCCAAACGGCGCACCATCCTGCTCAAGCTCAAGGCCATTGCCGCGCACCTCTATACCCTGGACATGCGCCACCTGCTGCCTGCCGAAGAAGCCGAGATCACCGAACGCATCCGCGAGATTATTGTGGCGCTATGGCAGAGCGACGAAACCCGCGAGCGCCGCCCGACGGTCTTGGATGAAGTGCGCCAGGGGTTATACTATTTTGAAACCACGCTCTTCAATCTAGTGCCACAGATCTACGCCGAGCTGAGAAGCCACGCTACGCGAAAATTACCCCGGCGAAGATTTCGCCATTCCCACTTTTTTGCGCTATGGCTCGTGGATGGGCGGCGACCGTGACGGCAATCCCTTTGTTACGCTAGAGATTACTGAGTCTACGCTGCGCGAGCAAAAAAACCGTGTGCTTAAACTCTATGGGGAAGCCGTGGAAAATCTCTACGGTCACCTGAGCATGGCACGCACGCGTATGACATTTTCCGAAGAATTCTTGGAGAGTTTGCGCCAGGATTTCGCACACGTTCCCGCCGACGAAATGGATGTATTAGAACGCTTTAGTCTGGAGCCATATCGCCAAAAGACGATTTTGATCTATCGGCGCTTGATGGCAACTGTGGCCCAAAATGAACAGCCCTGGGGCAAACAGGTCCCCAACCAGCGGGCCTATGCCAGTGCCGATGAATTCGTGCGAGATCTCACGCTGATTCAGGAGAGCTTGCGCCAAAACAACGGCGCACGGCTGGCCGATGGGCGCTTTGCCAATTTGGTGCGGCAATCCAAAATTTTTGGCTTTCATCTTGCCACGCTGGATATTCGCCAGCATTCGGAGCGCCACCGCGAGACCACAACCGAAATTTTGGAGCGCTATTACCGCTTGCGCTCTCCAAATTTCAACTATCCGTCCATGTCCGAAGCCGACAAGATCGAACTGCTGGCCGAGGAGATCGCCAGCCCGCGCCCGCTCACGGCGCGCCTTTGATTTTAGCGAGGCAACCAACGAGATCATCGGCCTTTTCCGGCTGATCCGCGAGGCCCATACTTATGTCGGTCCCCGATCAGTGCAGACGTATATTATTAGCATGACTACCTCGGTGAGCAACATGCTAGAGGTGCTGCTGCTGGCAAAGGATGCTGGCCTGTTTGGGCAGATCGACGTGGTTCCGCTTTTCGAGACGATTGAAGATCTGCAAAATGCGCCGCAGATCATGCGCCAGTTGTTCCAAACGCCCATTTATCAAGAGCATCTGGCCCAGCGCGGTCGCCAACAGCAGATCATGATCGGCTATAGCGATTCTAATAAAGATGGCGGCTATCTGCGTGCCAACTGGATGCTCTATCAGGCGCAACGGGCGCTGGCCCAGACCTGTGACGAACACAAAGTGCGGTTGACGCTCTTTCATGGTCGCGGCGGCTCGATTGGCCGCGGCGGTGGACCGGCGAACCGTGCCATTTTGGCGCAGCCGCCGGAATCCGTGCGCGGGCGCATCAAAGTCACGGAGCAGGGAGAAGTGATCTCCAGTCGCTATGCCAACCCAGAGGTAGGCCATCGCCATTTGGAGCAGCTTGTCAACGCGGTGTTGCTGACCAGCGGCAATCGTCCGCAGGTTCAGCGCGAGGCAGAATGGGGCAAGATCCTCGAAGAGACCAGCGCCCGCGCCGAGGCTAAATACCGGGCGCTGATTGCGCACCCGGATTTCCTGCGCTACTTTAACGAAGCCACGCCGATTAACCAGATCAACCAGCTCAACATTGGATCGCGCCCGGCCAAGCGTAAACAGACCTTGGGCGTGAGCGATCTGCGTGCCATTCCCTGGGTTTTTGCCTGGACCCGATCGCGTGTTAACCTACCGGGATGGTATGGCCTGGGCACGGGGCTGGGATCGTGGATAGAGGAAGACGGGCGACGAACGATTGGAAACGCTGCGCCGACTTTATCGGGAATGGCCCTTTTTCACGACGGTGATCGACCGTGCCCAATTTAGCCTGCGCCGGGCCGACATGGGCATCGCCACGCTCTATGCCGGGTTAACCGATGCCAGCGTGCGCGAAACGATCTTTGCCGAGGTGCAAGCCGAATTCGGGCGCACAGAAGCCGTCGTATTGGCGATTACGGGTCAGGCCGAAATTTTGGACAACGAAGCGTGGCTCCAGCGCAGTATTACCCTGCGCAACCCCTACGTGGACCCGCTTAACTACATTCAGGTGGCGCTGCTCCACCGTCTACGCCACCATCCTGAGTTGGAAGCAGAAATGCGTCAAGCGATTTTGCTTTCGGTCAATGGCGTGGCGGCAGGGCTGCAAAACACGGGATAAAAATTGGATATTGGGTATTAGATATTGAAGAGTCACGATGTGCGCTTCATATCTAATACCCAATATCCAATAACGATCCTCCCAGAAAGGACACGTCTGTGTCTGACCTACTTTCCGCCGTCGACGGTCTCATGATCGACATTGACGGTGTGCTCACTCGTGGCAGCGAGGTGATTCCGGGCGCGCTTGAAGCGGTTCAAACGCTGCGCGCCCGGTCCATTCCACACCGGTTTATGACCAACTCTACCATCTACTGTCGCTTCACATTAGCGGAGCGCTTGCAGCAGATGGGATTTGCGGTGGAGATTGACCAGCTTTTCAATGCAACCTATGTGGCCGCCCAATATCTGAGCAGCCAAAAAGCCGAGACCTACTATCCATTACTCATGCCCGACGCCCAACAGGAGTTCGCCGGGCTGGATGTGGACGAACAGAATCCACAGTTTGTGGTGGTGGGGGATCTGGGGGCAGGTTTTACCTTTCCCCGGTTGAACACAGCGTTCCGTGCGCTGCTCAACGGCGCGCAACTGGTGGCGCTGCACAAACGGCGATCTTGGCGCACCGAGGACGGCCTCTTCATGGATGCCGGCCCATTTGTGCAAGCCCTGGAATACGCCGCCGATGTGGGAGCGATTGTGGTGGGCAAGCCTAGCAGTGCCTATTTCAACCTGGTGCTACACGACATGGAACTTCCCTCGCATCGTGTGGCAGTGGTGGGCGATGACATTGAGGCGGATGTGCGCGGCGCGCAGCGCTTGGGGGCCAAAGGGTGGCTGGTCAAAACTGGTAAATTCCGTCGTGAAGATCTGGGCCGCGGCATCTGGCCGGATCAGATCTTCGAGAGTTTCGCGGAATTGGTGGAAAGATTGTAAAAATGAGTAATGAGTAATGAGTAAATAGAATTAACAAAATGAGAGCTAAAATAGTATCTGATACGTTAATCAAACCTTACTTCTTACTCCTTACTCCTTACCCAGGAGTTTAACGTGACATCAACCTTCGAACTTTACGACACCACACTGCGCGACGGCACGCAGGGCGAGGGTGTTTCATTTAGCTGTGACGATAAATTACGCATTGCCGCCCGCCTGGACGAGTTCGGCGTGGACTATATTGAGGGTGGCTGGCCCGGTTCCAATCCCAAGGATATGGAGTTTTTCGAGCGGGCGCAGACGGAACTGAAGCTGAAACATGCCAAAATTGCCGCCTTTGGCTCCACCTGTCGCGTGGAGACGGACCCGGCTGACGATGCCCAGATTCAATTGCTGATCGAGGCCAACACCCCGGTGGTGACCATCTTTGGCAAAAGCTGGGATATGCACGTCCGCGAAGTGCTGCGCACCAGTGAAGAAGAGAATCTGCGCATGATCGGCGATTCGGTGCGCTATCTCAAAAGCCAGGGCAAAGAAGTCATCTACGACGCCGAGCACTTTTTCGATGGCTACCGCGCCAATCCGGAATACGCACTGGCGACGATAAAATCAGCGGTTATCGGCGGCGCGAACGCTGTGGTGCTGTGCGATACCAATGGCGGCAGCCTGCCCTGGGAGATTAGCGAGATCGTGGAGGAAGTCCGATCTGCAGATTGCAATTCGTAACTCGCAACTTGCCATTACGCTGGGCATCCACGCCCACAACGACAGCGACACCGGCGTGGCGAACTCGCTTCAGGCCGTGCGCAGTGGCTGCACCCATGTGCAGGGGACGATTAACGGCTATGGCGAACGCTGTGGCAACGCTAATCTGGTCAGCATCATCGCCGATCTACAACTCAAGATGGGCTATGATCTGGTCTCTGCCAAAGGGTTGCAAGGGTTGAGTGACCTGAGCCATTATGTGAGTGAGTTGGCAAATCTCAGCCCCGAAACGCATCAGCCTTTTGTGGGCATGAGCGCCTTTGCCCACAAGGGCGGCACACACGTCAATGCTGTGGTCAAAAACGTGATGACCTATCAGCACATTGACCCGGACGCTGTGGGCAACCAGACCCGTGTGCTGGTCAGCGAGTTAAGCGGCAAAGATAACATTGCGGTCAAGCGGCGCGAGTTTGGGCTGGAAGGCATGACGCGTGAAGAAGAGCGCAAGGTATTGGAACGTATTAAAGAGATGGAAAATGCCGGCTTTGCCTTTGAAAGCGCCGAGGCCAGCGTCGAATTAATGTTGCGTCGCAGCCGCCCCAGCTATTTGCCGCCCTTCGACCTCATCGACTTTACCGCCACCGTGGAACACCGCGAGCGCCGCGGCATGTTCTCTGAAGCCACGGTGAAGGTCCGCATCGGCGCCCAAATCTATCACGAAGTGGCCGACGGCAATGGCCCGGTCAACGCGCTGGATGGCGCGCTGCGCAAAGCCTTGCAGCGCGTCTATCCCAGCATCCACAAAATGGGGTTGAAGGATTACAAAGTGCGTATTCTCGATAGCGGCAGCGCCACCGCCGCACGGGTGCGTGTGCTCATCGACAGCACCGACGGCGAACGCATCTGGAGCACTGTGGGCGCAAGCAGCAACATCATCGAGGCAAGCTGGCACGCCCTGGCCGATTCCGTGGAGTACTTTCTGTTGTACGATAAGGAGAGTTCGTATGACGGCGGCGTGAATGGGGCAGAGCAACCTGTGCCAGAGAAAAAGCCAGTGGCTGTGTAGCTAGCTTTTATCTATGCAGGTCTAGGTAGGGTGCGACGCACTCGCCAAGGGCAGATTGGTTATGAAAAGCTTGTATGGCGAGTGCGTCGCACCTGTATACACTCCGCAGCAGCACACAACGCCATTTTTCAAAGAGCAGAAACTATTACTTTGTGGTGTTGCTGAGTCTATTCAACAAGAGACTCATACCTTTGTAGTAGCGTGATACGAGCATGAGGAGTTAAATAGTGACACTGACCCTAGAGTTATCTCAAGAACTAGAACAAGAGCTACGTAACGAGGCAGATCGGGCTGGACTCCCTTTAAATGAATATGCAATTCGCCTTCTAGCCACGGCACGACCCGCACAGCCCATGCCAACCACGGGGGCAGCATTGGTAAGCTACTGGCAAAGCGAAGGTCTACTTGGATTGCGAGTAGAAATTAACGACAGCCAAGCCCACGCACGAAGACTTCGTTTACAGGCGGAGCAGCGATCACAGGAGTAAGTAGTGTACGTGCTTGACACTGATATACTTATCGACATTCAGCGGAGGCATATGCCTGCGGTAGAATGGTTTGCTTCGTTGGCAGAGCTACCGTCAGTTCCTGGTTTTGTTATTATGGAGTTAGTCCAGGATGCGCAAAACACGCAGCAAGTTCGTCGTGTATTGAAGTTAGTTGCGCCTCTACCCGTGGTCTGGCCCTCTCAGGCAGACTGTGTGCGTGCGCTGGCTGACTTTACGGCCTATCATCTTTCTCACAAGTTGGGGCTAATCGATGCACTTATTGCCGCGTGTGCGATAGGTCTGTCGGCAGAGCTGTGTACGTTCAACACGAAGCATTACCGCGTTGTGCCGGGAATTAGGGTACTGCAGCCGTACACACGATAGAGTATAAGACTACTATGCAACAAGATATCTAACCAGCTAACAGCCTAGCCAGCCGAAACATGAATCCCGACAGCACGTATTCCCCATTCAGCGTATCGCTGGCCTTGAATACGTTGGCGATACTGTCAGGGCAGGTCATCAGCACCTCATGCAACACGCAACACATTCAATCTTACATCTCCACTATAAACCGAACAACCAGATCGAACAATCAGACCGAATAATCACATTGTCATTGGAAAGAAGATCATGAGCCAGACAAGCAACGGAACCGTCACCAAGAACGGTCTCAACAAATACAGCAGCCGCCTGACGCAGGTGCGCTCGCAGGTGGGATCGCAGGCCATGCTCTATGGCGTGGGCCTGAGCGAAGAAGACATGCACAAACCGCAAGTGGGCATCACCAGCATTGGCTGGGAGGGCAACACCTGTAATATGCACATTAACGGCCTGGCCCGCCGTGTGAAGCAGAGCGTCAACGAAGCGGGCATGGTGGGGCTGGTTTTCCACACGATCGGCGTCAGCGACGGCATCAGCATGGGCACCGAGGGCATGAAATATTCGCTGGTCTCGCGCGATGTGATCGCCGATTCCATTGAAACCGTCATGGGCGCGCAGTGGTATGACGCCAACATCTCCATCCCCGGTTGTGACAAGAACATGCCCGGCGTGCTGATGGCGATGGCACGCGTCAATCGGCCCAGCATCATGGTCTATGGCGGCACTATCCGCCCCGGCTATCACAACGGCAAAAAGCTCGACATTGTCTCAGCCTTTGAAGCCTACGGCCAGTTTGTGGCGCATCAGATCAGCGAAGAGGAACTCAAAGCCGTGGTGCAGAACGCCTGCCCCGGTGAGGGCGCATGTGGCGGCATGTACACGGCCAACACGATGGCGGCGGCGATTGAAACCCTGGGCATGAGCCTGCCGCACAGTTCGTCCAGCCCGGCCACCAGTCAGGAAAAGCTGGACGAATGCACCCTGCTCGGCCCAGCCATGCTGAACCTGTTAGAGAACGATATTAAGCCGCGCGACATTTTGACGCGCAAGGCCTTTGAGAATGCCATCGCCATTGTCTCGGCGCTGGGTGGATCGACCAACGCCGTGTTGCATCTGCTGGCAATGGCGCGGGCTGCCGATCTGCCCTTTACGATTGACGACTTCCAAGAGGTCTCCGACCGCGTGCCGTTCCTGGCTGATCTCAAGCCCAGCGGCCAGTTTGTTATGGAAGATCTGTGGGAGGTGGGCGGTGTGCCGGCGGTGCAAAAGATGCTGCTGCGCGAAGGCTTCCTGCACGGCGATTGCCTCACCGTGACAGGCAAGACGCTGGCCGAAAATCTGGAAGATGCACCGGATCTGGCCGAGGGGCAAAAAGTCGTGATGCCCGTGAGCAACCCCATCAAAAAGACCGGCCATTTGCAGATCCTTTACGGCAATCTTGCCAGCGAGGGCGCGGTGGCGAAGATTACCGGCAAAGAGGGCACGCGCTTTAGCGGGCGCGCTGCCGTCTACAATTCCGAAGAAGAGACGCTGGTCGGCATCCAAAACGGTGAGGTCAAAGCAGGCGACGTGGTGGTGATCCGCTATGAAGGGCCGAAAGGCGGGCCGGGGATGCGCGAGATGCTCTCCATCACCGGGGCCATTATTGGCGCGGGGCTGGGCAAGAGCGTGGCGCTGATCACCGATGGCCGTTTCAGCGGTGGCACACACGGCTTTGTGGTGGGTCACATCACCCCCGAAGCCCAAGAGGGCGGCTTGCTGGCCCTGGTACAGACCGGCGATACCATCACCATCGACGCTGAGCGCAACCAATTGCTGTTGGAAGCGGACGACGCTGAGATCGAACGCCGCCGCGCCGCTTGGACTGCCCCGGCCTATCGTGCCACCAGCGGTGTGCTGCGCAAGTATATCAAGACGGTTTCGTCGGCGTCCGAGGGGTGCGTGACGGATCGGTAATTTCTCCTGAACATCCGAGTAAAACAGCAGCCTGGTTGCCTAGACAATCAGGCTGCTTTTTATTGTAGGCTTCTTTACCCAAGTTCAAAATTGCTCGCTAAACACCCATCCCTATGATAAACTGCAAGAAGTAGAACCAACTCAGGATCAACACCATGGCAAGCGACGTGCGCTGGACCATCCAAGATCGGGATGGACGTGAAATTTATCTGACGCCAAGAGCGCTGGGAACATATTACCGAGCCGACGAATCATCCAGAGATGGAAGACTTTGAAGAGGCACTGAAGCAAACCATTCGCCAACGCCGTCGCCAGCAAGACCCACTCAATCCCCAAAAACACACCTACACCAGAGCATTTGATCATCTGGTACAAGACAACACCCATATTGTAGTTGTGGTGCTGTTTCGTTACCGAGGGCAGGGAATCGTTTACCGGTCGCCAATAACTACATTGTTACAGCGTATCAAAAGGAGATTGGATGAAAACGACACCGCTCATGAAATACGACGAAGAGAGTGATACGCTTTCCATTTCCTTTGCACCAGGGGAAAAGGCCACGGGCCTGGAGAATTGAACGAAAACCTGCTGCTTACGCGTCAATAAGTTGGAGAGACGGGCTGTGGGACTCAGTATCTTCAACTATTCGTATCTGGCACAACCCACCGAGGCAGGTTTACGCAGCATTCCCCTAACAGGGTTAAGCAGCTGATCTGAAGATATGCGTGCGTTAGCTTTGGATATTCTACAGCGCTCACCGGTGAAAGAGATATTGGCTGTATCTGCTTATACGCCTTCTGTGGTAGAGAGCATCCCCATTGCGTCAGTCATCGTTGAGGCACTGGGATCTGGCCTGAACCGCAAAGAACGAATTGAGGGCCAACAAGGGAACATGGCAGACTTAGGAAAGCAGTTTCTGGCACGCAAGCAAGCCATGGGATCTTGAGGAATGCGGTGAAGCAGTGAAGAGTACTTACCTCAATATTGTGTGACTAAACCGAAATTTTTATTGCATTTGCAACCACTTGATATCTTCTTTCTGCGTTTTTTTAGGGCCGACAAAAACCTCCCATGCAGTGTCTATACGTCTATAATATAGTCGCCAATCGTTGAAATTCTTTTTGTACCAGTCATCTGTTCCTTCTAATTCGTTCCCCTTTGATGTTATTTAATTTACCAAGTTCTCTCAATAGTGATTCAGGGTTGTCCATCTCCTGCCATAAGACTTGTATATGATTCTGGTAAAAATGAGATATGTGTCGCAAATATCCTCTAAGAGCATCTTCAAACAATTTTAAATCTTCTAGATTTATCCTTATTGATAGTTGGTTTGTGCATTCTATCCTCTAATATAGTAATTATTTCATGATTTGTCTGTGCATTCTTGTTTTGTAAATTCTCTATTAGGATATCTTTACGTTCTATTTCTTTCTCTAGTCGCTCAACTTCATTCCATAAATCCCGTTCATATTCAGCTATTAATCTTTCGTTTAACCATAAATTCTGTTCAATATTCCTTCCGCAAACTCAGATTCGGCTACCTTTTGATTTTGTCTTTTGAATGTTTTTATCTGTGCTTGCAATACCCTTAAATCTATATCAAGTTGTTTATTGCACGCTCACGCTCCTTATGTATTTTCCTTCCATTTCTCTAATCCTGGCGAGAGATTTTTGTAGGAGGGTGATGAATGTTTCGGTTACATCATCTCCTGCATTAGTACAAGTGAAGAGTTTATTCATAATCCTTTCGATATGTGGATAGTCCCCGTCCTTCGCATCGACTCTGATGTACCAGTCATATTGTCTGCCATTACCAGCAGGATGGAAGCTTCGATTTCCTGCCTGCAAAACAGAAAAGTTTCTTGTACAAGCTGTCTTTGCAAATCTTTAAAATAATTTATCTGAACCGTTCAAGAGGATGTAAGAATAATAGCCTGATACATCAAACAACCAGTCCTAAAGGTTTTCACTATGGTTACTTTCTAGCTAAATTTGAGACAATAATTATTGCTGATCAAACAGAATTTTAAAATGAATTCTCTCTAAAAAACAATCAGATAACCTTTCTAGGACTGATATATAGCATATCTTCGGGTGATGCATTTGCGTGTGTTCAAACTCATCAAAATGTATTCATTATTAGTTCCGCTCTTATGTCTAATGCTTATCAAGTTTGAGTAATACTCCAGACTTACCTCAAGATGACATCAGGTAATAACATCGAACCCAGGTAACACTACTGCCCCCTATCCCACCGCCGCCTTCGTAACCGAATCCATCGCCCCCATAGCCGAAACCACACCTGCCGCTGTCGTCCGACGGTTGGGCGCGGTGCAAGCCCAGGACTATACCGACGCGCTGTGGGCGGTGGGGCTGCGCACGGGGACAACCGAGCGAGAGGTCGAGCGGCCATCCGCAACCGGCAGATCGTGCGCACATGGCCCATGCGTGGCACACTGCACTTTGTCGCCGCCGAGGATAACGGTCGGATGCTGGCCCTGTTAACCCCGCGCATCATTGCCCGCAACGCTCGTCGCTACCGAGAGCTTGAACTGAATGAGTCTATTTTTACCCAAGCATCAGACCTATTCATCACTGCGCTTCAAGACGGAAAACGGTTGACTCGTGCCGAGTTGATGACAGTGCTGGCGCAGGCTGGCATTTCGCCGGAGGGACAGCGCGGTTATCACATTTTGGGGTGGTTGGCGCAGACGGGGTTGATCTGTTTTGGCCCCAAACAGGGCAAGACCGAGACCTTTGTGCTGCTCGACGAATGGGTTCCAGCGGAAAGGCTATAAACCATGAGGAAGCGCTGGCTGAACTGGCGCTGCGCTATTTCAGCGGCCACGGTCCAGCCACAATTCAGGATTTGATGTGGTGGTCGGGGTTGAATGCCGCCGATGCACGGGCCAGTTTGGAGATGGTCAAGGGCAGTTGGCCTATGAGGAGATCGATGGTCAGCGTTATTGGAGAGCGACAGCTTCATCATCTGTAACAGCGGACGATCTTCCCGCTGTGCATCTGCTGCCCGCCTTTGACGAATATCTGCTGGGCTATCGGGATCGCAGTGCCGTCCTCTGTAGCGGATTGCCGCGCACGAATATGAAGCGATTGTAGTCATACACCACCCCCGCATCGGGGACGAGGGTATCCGGCGAAAAGAACTTTTGAGAAGCCCCGTCGCCCCACGCTTCACTCTTCACCCATCACCCGCACAACCCGCGCCCGCCGTTGCTGCATGGTGCGCGCCACCATCCACCCCAGGATCAGGACCAGGACCAGCCCCAACAGCAGCCCGCTCAGATCGCCCAGAAGCTCGCTCATGGCCTGCACTTGGGTGCTAAAGAGCATCCCCACGTAGGTATAGAGCAGAACCCAGAGCAGCTCACCGGCGACGTCAAAGAGAAAAAAGCGCGGCCAGCGCATTTCAGCAATACCGCTGGTCAGGTTGATGAGCGGGCCAACTGCGGTGATCAGCCAACGGCTCAGAAAAACACCCACGCCGCCATAGCGCGCCGCCATAGCTTCGGCCTGTTGGATGCGCGCGGTGCCACCTAGCCAGCGGCTATGCCGTTCCAACAGCGGGCGACCGCCCCAGCGGCCCAGGCCATAGCCCACGTGATCACCCATAACGGCAGCCAGGGTTGCCGCCGCCACAATCGACCAATAGTCCAGTTGTCCATCTTCGGCAAAGGCGCCGGCGGCCACCAAAAGCAGGCTGGCGGGAAGGGGAGCGCCAATCGCGGCGGTCAGTGTCACGCCGAAAAGGACGGGCAAGCCATAGAGCACCAGCGCGCTGAGCAGTTGTTCATTCAAACTCACGGTCTGTTCTCCGGGGGGCGCGGTTGATCAGGGCGATCTGGCGGCTGTGGGGGAGCTACATAGAATTGTTCAATGGCAGCCTTCAAGTCGGCAATGATAACATCCACAGGTTGCCCTTTTTCACGGGCAATAACCTCCAGCGGGCGGCGGTCTTCTCGATCACCGGCCACGTCGAGTGCTTTGTACAGCACCGGCGGCGGCACGCCATAGGCGCGCGCCACATAGTGCATCGTCATCCAGCCTGCAATGGGGGGCGCTTCGGCCCGCCGAAAATCGACCACACGCCGCCCCAGCCGCATGGCAAACAGCCCCGTGATCACCAGCGCCACCATAAATGCCAAGAGTAAAAGTATCTTCTGTCGGGAAAGTTGTCTCATGCGATCACTTTACTGTGCATTGCCTGTGTCGTCAAAGTGGCGATTGACAAGTGGCGATTGGAAGATTAACGATGGGCAAGAGCACGTGATGACTCTACTACAAAAAGCCTTTTGATCCGCAGATTTCGCAGATTTTTCTCGCTTGAATTCTCTGTCACCTCCGCGGCATCTGCGTTAAATTCACCAATCGCTCATCTCCCAATCCCTCTCCACTTTGACGGATCCCCCACTCGCGGTTACCATACACACACCCAACATTGACCTATCCCCAAACGCCAAGGAGAAACCCAATGACACTCACCCTCGCCACCCGGCTCGACACAGACAGCCTCTTATCCGCTTTAGAAGGGGTGACCACCATCCCGGTTGTGCCCTATCGCAATGGGGCCATTGACTACGACGGCCACGCCAAAAATGTACGCTATTTGATGAACAACAACGCCCTGACTGACAACTTGGCCCGTGTGATCTGCATCGCCGGCACCAGCCCCATTCACCACATGAGCCTGGAAGAACAGATCAAACTGGTGGATCTGACCACGCGCACCATGGGCAGCGAAGGCGTCTATGTAGCCGGGGTTGTGCCCAGATCCGCTTTCCGATGCCAAGAAACTTATTGCCGAGCTTTCCGAGCTTCAGCGCCCGCCCGATGCCTATCTGCTCATGCCCGTGGGCGGCATTTACGATCCCGAAGGGCTGTACCAGACCTTCCTGGAATTTGGCGAAGAAATGGGCGAACAGCATGGCGCGCGCTTTATTTACTACTTCAAAAACAGCCGTGATCTCGATGTCGTTTGCCGCCTGTTTGAGGATTCGCCCCACTTCATCGGCGTCAAAGTCGGCACAGGCGAAAGCGACGTGCAGCCGTTGGTCAAGGGCATTGGCGACAACGGCCTTGTGATCTGGGGCATTGGCGACCGCAGCACCCAGGCCGCCAAACTCGGCGCCAAGGGCCACACCTCCGGCATTGCCGTGGCCTATGCCCGCGCCTCGGACGAGATCAACAACGCCCAGCGCCGCGGCGACTATGCCGAATCTGAGCGTGTCCAACAGAAAATCCACACGCTGGAGGAGATCCGCTTCCGCGATGGCCGCATCTATAACTACTCTGCCGTCATCGAGGCCATGATTCTCAGCGGCTTTGATGATATTGAAGGCGGCGAAGGTGCGCCCTTCAACCCACGCGTGCCCAAAGCTGTGGCCGATGAAGTTGCGGCAGCCCTTGAAGGTCTGGCCGAATATCACTGATTCTATGTAACTGGTCTATCTACAAATAGGAGCCTCCCCTATGCGCAATTTAGTTGTGACCGAATTTGTTTCATTGGATGGTGTCATGGAAAACCCGGCCTGGACCTTCCCCTATTGGAACGACGAGATCGCTAGTTTCAAAGGCGAAGAGACAACCGTCAGCGATGCCCTGCTCCTGGGGCGTGTGACCTATGAAGGGTTTGCCGCCGCCTGGCCGGGGCGCGAGGGCGATGGGGCCGAGTATTTCAACGGCGTGCGTAAATATGTGGTCTCGACGACGTTGGACAAGGCAGAGTGGAATAACTCGGTGCTGATCCAAGAGGCCATCGTGGAAGAGATCCGCAAACTCAAAGCCCAGGACGGACAAGATATTACGGTCCACGGCAGCGGCACGCTGGTACAAACGCTTATCCAACATGATCTGGTGGATCGCTATCGGCTGCTGGTCTATCCGGTGGTGTTGGGCAAGGGCAGGCGTCTCTTTCAAGAGGGAACTTCGGCGACGCTTAACCTTATAGAAACGCGCTCCTTCAGCTCCGGCGTGACGGCGCTGATCTACGAGCCAGAGCGGGCATAATTCCGCCGTTGACTTAAACGATTTGCTATACATCAAAAAGAGAGGGGCGATCCAGTGGATCGCCCCTCTCTTTTTGATGCACTTTCCCCCACTTATTGGCTACGGCTGGCAGATAGAGTGAGTATAGGGGTACTATAAGCCTGAAAAATGTTCGGTTTCTAGCTCATTTTCTGTCACCGGAAGCCATAATCCAGACCTTTTGACAATCTAAACTTAAGGTGAAAGCATCATATGCCACCCATACAGGAGTTGAAGCCCCCATGAATCTTTATAACTCGCTCAGCGGACAGGTTGAGCCATTCCAACCGCTGAACAATACCGTCACCGTCTACGTTTGCGGCATCACCCCCTACGACACCACGCACCTGGGCCATGCCTTCACCTATGCTACCTTTGACGTGCTCATCCGCTACCTGGAATCTCGCGGGCATGTTGTTCGCTACGCGCAAAATGTCACTGATATTGACGATGACATTTTGCGCAAGGCGAGCGAAGGAGGCGACGACTGGCAGGCGTTGGGCGAGCGCTGGACTCGCCACTTTATGCACGATCTCAAGGCGCTCAACGTGCGCCCACCCGATGCCTACCCACGCGCCACGGCCTACATTGACGGCATCCTCGAAACCGTGCAGGCGTTGCTCGATCACGGTGTGGCCTACGCAGCCGGCGGCAATGTCTATTTTGCGGTCTCGGCGTGGGACGAATTCGGCAAGCTGAGCGGGCTGCCCTATGCCGAGATGTTGGCAACGGCCAACGAGCGCGGCAATTTCCCCAATGATCCGCACAAGCGCGATCCGCTGGATTTTGTGCTGTGGCAGGCGCACAAGGCGGGTGAACCGGCCTGGGATAGCCCGTGGGGAGCGGGGCGTCCGGGTTGGCACATTGAATGTTCGACCATGGCGACGCGCCTTTTGGGCGAAACCATTGACATCCACGGCGGCGGCTCGGATCTGCTCTTTCCGCACCACGAATGCGAGATCGCCCAGTCGGAATGTGCCACAGGGCAACAGCCTTTTGTGCGCGTCT
Source organism: uncultured Chloroflexia bacterium (assembly GCA_963721725.1). GTDB lineage: Bacteria > Chloroflexota > Anaerolineae > Caldilineales > Caldilineaceae > RI-153. The sequence goes on along the minus strand of CAVRLX010000032.1, from coordinate 36,258 downwards.
GGATGCACACGGCCATGGTGCATCATGAGGGCGAAAAGATGAGCAAGTCGCTGGGCAATCTGATCATGGCGCGGGATCTGCTCCAAGAGGTGTCGCCCGATGCCCTGCGGATCTACATGGCAAGCCACCATTACCGCACGCCGTGGGCATACGATGCCAGCGATTTGCAGCGGTCGGCGGCGCTGGCAGCACAGTTGGCAGAGGCCGCAGCGGTAGCGAGCGGCAGCGGCGACGCCCTGGTTGTGGAAGATCACAAGGCGGCGTTTGTGGCGGCCATGGACAACGATCTCAACACACCGGCAGCGTTGGCAGCCTTGACTGCACTAGCAGATCGCATTCTAGAGGACAGCGGGCGCCATGTTGATGCCGCGCAAGCCACACTGCGCCAACTGGGGGCAATTTTGGGGCTGCGACTGGACAACGCCGGGCCAGAGGCGCGTGTGGTGACTGGGTGGGATGCCTATTTACACGAGTTTGGGGAGTGACCGATGCAAGTGCTACTCTTTGATGTCAACGAAACCTTGCTGGATCTGGCCGCGCTCGATCCCCACTTTACGCGCGTCTTCGGCAAGGCTGGCGTGCGCGCTGAGTGGTTCAGCCAGGTGCTGCGCTCTGCGTTGGTGGCAACGCTCACGGGCGATTACCATGACTTTGGGCAGATCGCCCGCCACGCGTTGGTGATGACGGCGCAGCGACACAGCCAGACAGTGGGCGAGGATGAGATCCGCGCGGTGCTGGGCAGTGTACGCCAGTTGCCGCCCCACCCCGATGTAATCCCGGCCCTAGAAAGACTACGCGCAGCCGGGGTACGCATGGCGACATTGACCAACTCGCCGCCGCCTGTGTTGGCGGATCAACTGCGCAATGCCGGGCTGACAGACTATTTTGAGCAAGCGCTCTCGGTGCATTCCACACGGCGCTTTAAGCCTGCGCCCGAACCCTATCACCACGCCGCCGCTCAATTGGGCGTACCATTGGGCGAGATCTGTATGGTGGCGGCCCATGATTGGGACATTGCCGGAGCCATGTCAGTGGGGTGCCAGGGGGCCTTTGTGGCCCGCGCTGGCATGGTGATTGGTCCGCTGCAAGCCGCCCCCACCTACCAAGGAGCCGATCTGGGCGCGATTGTCGATCAAGTGCTGGCGGCGAAATAAACGCTGGATGAAATTATGGGATGTGCCGATTTTTTGTGATTGCACGTGGCCTTGAACTTGTTATACTAACGCTTCGTATCTATAGGGGTAAGGTGCGACGCACCTCTTTCGCATCGGTGGTGGTCTCTCCAGTCTCAGCAGCGGCAGCGGCCTGCTTGAAGCCGGGTTCAGCATCACCTTGTGCACGCGTGAAATGCCTGCGCAGATCGACAGGGCAATGAATATTGATAGCAGCAAAACTGATGGCAGAGAAGAAAAGGCACGGGGAAGTGGCATGTGGCGACAGTGGCGCGAAAAGCTGCGCAAACCCAACCGCACGGGCAAGTTTATGAGCCTAGAATCAGTGCACATCTATTATGAAGAGTTTGGCAGCGGGCCGCCGCTGGTGCTGATCCACGGGCTGTCAGGTTCGGGCAAGTGGTGGGGACAGAACATCGACTTCCTTGCCCAGTCGTTTCGGGTCTATGTGGTCGATCTCGTGGGCTTTGGACACAGCCGCCGCCAGCGCTTTGTGCTCAGCGACGCCGCCAATGCCTTGGCCGAGTGGATGGAACATTTGGAGGTTACCCATGCCACGGTGATGGGTCACTCCATGGGCGGCTTTATTGCCACGGATCTGGCGACCCATTATCCGGCCAAAGTGGATCGGTTGATTTTGGTGGATGCCGCCATGCTGATGATGGGCCGCCCGCGCATGAAGACAGGCATTGGATTGGTGCGGGCCATCTTCGAAATGCCGCCGCGCTTTTTGCCCATTCTTTTTGTAGATGCCCTGCGCGCCGGGCCGCGCACCATTGCCAACGCTGCCCATCAACTGCTCACCTCGGACATTCGCGACCGGCTGCCTGCATTGCGGATCCCCACGCTGATTGTGTGGGGTGCGCGCGATTGGCTGGTTCCGCTGGAGATCGGAGAGCAGATCCACGAGGCGCTGCGCCATGCCCACTTTGCCGTGATCCAAAAGGCCGGGCATAATCCCATGTGGGATCGCCCGGAGCGTTTTCATCAACTTGTGCATGAATTTCTTACCGAAACTGCCGCAGACCTATATGAAGCCATCTGAAGCGCGTTTTAGCGACCATTGGTCACAAGTACATGGGCTTGCCATGGTTGCGCGCTTGGCGGGAAACGACGATCCCCAGCGCCCTCCGATTGTACTGGTCCACGGCCTCTCCATGTCCAGCCGCTACATGATGCCCACGGCTCGCTTGCTGGCCGATGAGTTCGCCGTCTATGTGCCTGATCTGCCTGGCTTTGGGCGCAGTGCCAAGCCACCCCAAGCCTTCAACACAGTGGAACTGAGCGACCATCTCTATGCGTGGATGCAAGAGTGCGGGCTTGCCACTGCCACCTTTGTAGGCAATTCGTTTGGCTGCCAAGTGATTGTCGATCTGGCTTTGCGCTATCCGGCGGCGGTAAAACGGGCAATTCTCACTGGCCCCACCGGCGATCCCACGCGCTGCACCGTTGGAAAGCAGGTGATGCTGGCTGCGGCAGATGCGATCTTCAGCGAGCCGCCTTCATTGATCTGGGTCGGCCTGCAAGATTATCTGGCGGCGGGGCCGTGGCGGACACTGCGCACGCTGCGCCACCTGCTGGACGATGTCATCGAAGAGAAACTCCCCGATATTACAGCCCCCATGTTGATTGTGCGCGGCAGCAAAGATCACATTGTCAGCCACGCCTGGGCGGATCAAGCGGCGCGTATCTTGCCACAGGGCCGCCTCGAAACGCTGGTGGGCGCGTCCCACGCCGTCAACTACAGCGCCGCCGACGCGCTGGTGCGCGTCATCCGCGAGTTCTGTATGACTGGAAGCATTTTGGGTTGAATTCCTCAAAATTCCAACTATAATGACACGTACATATGTACATGTTTTTCTGCAAAAGAGACCCGTAAAACATAAGTATGGAGAGCGCAATGGCTGTAGTAGTTGATGCATCCGTTCTGATTGCAATCATTGGTAATGAGCCAGAAAAGGCCATACTTGTTCAGCAAACCCGGGGCAAAAATCTACTTGCGCCTGAATCGATTCCGTGGGAAATTGGCAATGCGTTTTCAGCCATGTTAAAACGCAATCGAGTGACTGTTGAGCAGGCACTTCAAGCGTTAGACGCCTATCAGCAGATTCCAGTGCGTTTTGTCACCGTTGAACTGAGCGAAGCGCTACGGATTGCCGCTGAACTTAACATTTATGCATACGATGCCTATTTGATTCGCTGTTCACAAAAGTATGGGGCACCGCTGCTTACTCTTGACCGAAAGCTTACCCAGGCAGGGCGTGACATTGGAATTCAAGTTGTGGAGGTTTGAAGATGACGACTGTCTATACATACACCGAGGCCAGGCAAAAATTAGCATCTCTATTGAATCAAGCTGTAACAGAGGGTGAAGTACATATTCAGCGGCGCGATGGACAGGTATTTGTCCTGCGCCCAGCAGAAGAGTTCCAGTCCCCACTGAATATAGAGGGCGTTAATCTAAATCTGACAGCCGAAGAAATTGTGGCTTTTGTTCACGAAGGGAGGCGGAAAGACTAATTCCCTCCCCCGATTTATTCGTCTACAATTTACTGCACCTGATCCCGCTTTCCCCGCCATCAACGTCAAAGTTAACGTTAAAGGAGACCGATAGGATGAGCATCCCCTCTGATCTGGAGATTGCCCAGGCGGCGCGCCTGATCCCAATGGAAGAAGTCGCCGCCAAAATGGGATTGGAGCGGGCTGATATTGAATTCTATGGCCGATCCATGGCGAAGATCCCGCTGGAGGTGCTGGACAAACTCCAAGATCGCCCCAACGCCCGCTATATTTTGGTCACCGCCATCACACCCACGCCGCTGGGCGAGGGCAAATCCACCACAACGGTGGGGCTGGGTCAGGGGCTGCACCATGTGGGCAAGACCGCCACGATTGCCATCCGTCAGCCCAGTCAGGGGCCGACCTTTGGCATTAAGGGCGGCGCGGCAGGCGGTGGATACAGCCAGGTGGTGCCAATGGAGCAGTTCAACCTGCACATGACTGGCGATATTCACGCAGTCACGGCGGCCAATAACCTGTTGGCGGCGATGATCGACAACCACATCTATCAGGGCAACAGCCTCGATATTGACCCCTACAACATCACATGGCGGCGCGTGTTGGATGTTAACGACCGCGAGCTGCGCCAGATTGTGAGCGGGCTGGGCGGCAAGGTCGATGGTCGCCCGCGCCAGACGGGCTTTGATATTGCGGTAGCGTCTGAGGTGATGGCGATTTTGGCGCTGACTACGAGCCTGCGCGATATGCGCGAGCGCTTTGGCCGCATCACGATTGGCACGGACAGCCAGCGTAACCCCGTCACCGCCGAGATGCTCAAGGCTGCCGGGGCGATGACCGTGCTGATGAAAGAAGCGATTAAGCCCGATCTCTTCCAAACTCTGGAAAACACGCCAGCCCTGGTCCATGCCGGGCCATTTGCCAATATTGCCCACGGCAATAGCTCTGTACTGGCCGACCTGATTGGCATCAAAACCTCGGATTATCTGGTTACCGAGGCTGGTTTTGGCGCCGACATCGGCGCGGAGAAGTTCTTCAACATCAAGTGTCGCACCAGTGGACTGCGCCCAGATGCTGCGGTGCTGGTGACCACGGTGCGCGCCATGAAATTGCACACGGGCAACCATCGGATTGTGCCGGGGCGTCCGCTGCCCGCGGCCATGCTCAAAGAAAACCCCGACGAGGTCTACGAAGGCGCGGCGAACCTGCGCAAGCAGATCGCCAATGTGCGCAAACATGGCGTCAGTCCGGTGGTCTGTATCAATCACTTTGCCAGCGATTTCCAGAGCGAGGTTGATGCCATTATCCGCGTGGCCGGAGAAGAAAACGCGCGGGTGGCAGTCTCCACACACTGGGCGGAGGGCGGCAAAGGGGCAATGGATCTGGCGCGGGTGGTAATCGAAGCCGCCGAGGAAGCGACGGATTTTCGCTTTTTGTATGACGTGGCACAGCCCATCAAAGCTAAAATCGAGACCATCGCTCGTGAGATCTACGGGGCCGACGGCGTGGTTTTCGAGGATCTGGCCGACCGTCAGATCCGCCAATACGAGAGCGCCGGCTTTGGCAATCTGCCCATCTGCATGGCGAAAACACACCTGAGCCTTAGCCATGATCCCAGCCTCAAGGGCGCGCCCACGCGGCTTCACCGTGCCTGTGCGCGAGGTGCGCGCCAGCGTGGGCGCGGGCTTCATCTATCCGCTGCTGGGCGAGATGCGCACCATGCCCGGCCTCTCGCGTTCCCCGCCGCCGAGAACGTAGATATTGATCTGGATACCGGGCGCGTGGTGGGGCTGTTTTAGGCGAAGAATTCAACGCAAAGATATACACATAGAGTCACAGAGATCGTTATACGCAACCTTGATCCCCACGCATTTCAGGCCACTATATTTTCAGCCATCGCACACCCGATCCTCTTTATCTCGGTGAGTGGTGCACATCTTTATGGCTTTCCATCGCCCGACAGTGACGTAAATTTGCCGCGGTTGCCATGTGCGGCCGCTGCATCTGATATTGGGATTGGAAAGCGCTCCTGACACCATTGACCGCACTTGAGACGAGCGGATGTGGCGCAACGAAGCTGTTCAGGGCGAGGCACGTCTTAAGTCGCTGCTCTATGCCTACCGGGTCAGCCTCACTTGGCAGCACTATCAACATTGGCGAGCCAACCGCAATCCTGAACGGGCCGCACTGGAGATCGAGCATAATTATGATACCAAACACGCCGCCCACCTTCTGCGCCTCTATCGCATGGGCATTGAAATTCTGAAAGAGGGTGTTGTGCGGGTCAAGCGCCCGGACGCTGAGTGGCTGCGTTCGGTGCAAAAAGGAGCCTATAGCTATCCCGAACTCCTCACCCTAATTGCATCTTTACAGTTGGAGTTGGCAGAGGCCGAAGCCACTATCCATCTTCCCGAAATGCCTGACGAAGCTGCCGTTGAAGCCCTCATTATGGAGATGCACAGCGACGCATTGCGCGAGAGTCGTTTTCTATGACCCTATCCTCTTTCTTGCATCCCCTCTTGTCGGGATGTATGCTATCTTTGCGTCTCTGCATCTTTGCGCTTTTGCGTTGATCTTTGGAGTCATCCCATGCCCCACCGCGAAACAATGTCCAGTGTGGATCGTTCTTGGCTGTTGATGGACCGCCCCACCAACCGCATGGTCATCAACGGCGTTTGGATCCTCCCAACGCGGGTGGATTTTGCGCGGTTGGAGCACACATTGGCCGAACGCTTGCTGGGCTTTCGGCGCTTCCGCCAGCGTGCGGTGGAGAGCGGTGGTCGAGCTTTTTGGGAGGACGATCCCCATTTTGATATTCGCACCCATGTGCGCCGCATTGCCCTGCCACACCCCGGCGATCAGGGCGCGCTGGAAACGTTGATCAGCGGCTTGGTCAGCGACCCGCTGGACACCTGCAAAGCGCTGTGGGAATTCTATCTCATCGAGAATTATCAGGGCGGCAGCGTGGTGCTGGGGCGCATTCACCACTGTATCGCCGACGGTGTGGCCCTGGTGCAGGTGATGCTCTCGCTGACCGATCCCACGCCAGAGAGCGCTTGGCAAGCGCCCGCCAGCCGCAGCCGCCAACGACGCGCCTGGAATCCCCTGCGCAGTGTGATCCGTACGGCAGCCAACATTGTGAACACGGCCACGGCGCTGGGTGGAGCCGTGCTTTCCGAAGGGCTGGAGATCATCAACAACCCCGCGTTACTGGCGCAGATGGCCGAGACAGGCGGGCGTATGGCGGGCAAGACTGCCGACGTGCTGAGCAAACTTTTGATGATGATGCCCGACACGCGCACCGTCTTCCGCGGCGAGTTGGGTGTCACCAAATGTGTGGCTTGGTCCGATGCCATTCCGCTGGACGATGTAAAGTATGTCAAAAACCGCATGGGGGCCACGGTCAACGATGTGCTGATGGCGGCCTTGGCGGGCGGGCTGCGTCGCTATATGATCGAACGGGGCGAATCGCCCGCGGGTAAGGAGATCCGCGCAATGTTGCCCGTCAACGTGCGCGGCGTGGACAAAGAAATCGAAATGGGCAACCAGTTCGCCCTGGTCTATCTAACCTTGCCTGTAAGCATTGAAGACCCGCTGGACCGGCTCTTTGAGATCAAACGGCGCATGGACGCCATTAAGCAATCGCCCGAAGCGCTGGTCACCTATCAAGTCATCAACGGGCTGGGCATGGCCCCCGGCGACGTTGCCACAGGCGTCATTGAATACTTTGCCAGCAAAGCCAGCACCGTGCTCACCAACGTGCCGGGGCCGCAGCAAAAGCTCTATTTTGCAGGCAGCCTCATTGACAAAATGATCTTTTGGGTTCCCCAATCTGGCTCGATTGGCATGGGGCTGAGCATTCTCAGCTATGGCGGCGAAGTGACCGTGGGCGTGATTACCGACGACAAACTGGTTCCCGATCCACAGGGGCTGGTGGATGGCTTCCATGCGGAGTTTGAGCAACTGCTGGCCCTGGCCCATCTGCCTGATATTGAAACGTCGGTGGCAGCCGCGGCAGTCCCTCTACCTCAAGACGATCTGCCGGTGGTCAGGCCAGAGCGCACGGTTGACGCTGTCGCCGATCACCTCATGGAGCAGTTTCTGGCGTTGAAGGAGGCTGCTGGCGTAGATTCCACCGATCTTGAACCGACGCGCTGCCATGCCCAGACGCAAAGCGGTCAGCGTTGCAAGCGGAATAGCCAGGCAGGATCACACTATTGCTATCTGCACCAGCCGGGGCAGTTATAGGTTTGCCCATCCCCTCGCCGTGCCGTACACTTAACTGGAAAATGTAACTACAGATGCAAGTTGCGCATCTGAACTAAACCTGCCAGGTTTCAGAAAACCTGGCAGGGCTGCGGGCCTGAATACACCTCAATCGTTGATGTTAGCGAATCATTTTAGGAGAGATCGATATGGCAAAAGTTGTTTTTATCGGCGCGGGCAGCACTGTCTTCGCCAAAAATCTCATGGGCGACATTCTCAGCTATCCCGAACTGGCCGAAGATGCCCATCTTGTTCTACACGATATTGACCCCGAACGCCTGCGCACATCGGAAGTAGTGGCTCACAAGGTCGCCGACGCGCTGAAAACCACCCCCAAAATCGAGGCTACGCTGGATCGCCGCCAAGCCCTGGCCGATGCCGACTATGCAATTGCCATGATTCAGGTGGGCGGCTATAAACCTAGCACCGTTATCGACTTTGAGATCCCCAAAAAGCATGGCCTGCGCCAGACCATCGCCGACACGCTGGGCGTGGGCGGTATTATGCGGGCGCTACGCACCATTCCCGTCCTGCTGGACATGTGCCACGACATGGAAGAGCTTTGCCCAGACATCACCTTTTTACAATACGTCAACCCGATGGCGATGAACTGTTGGGCCATCAGCCGCGCCAGTAGCATCAAAACCGTGGGTCTGTGTCACAGCGTACAGGGGACGGCGCACCAGTTGGCCGACGACATCGGCGTGCCCTACGAGGCCATCGACTACATCTGTGCTGGCATCAACCACATGGCCTTTTATCTCAAATTCAGCAAAGATGGTCAGGATCTCTATCCCGAAATTCGCCGGGTGATCGAAGAGGGGCGTGTGCCGGATTGGAACCGGGTACGTTACAAAATCTTTGAAAAATTCGGCTATTTCGTCACCGAATCTAGCGAGCATTTCAGCGAGTACACACCTTGGTTCATCAAGCGCGACCGCCCCGATCTGCTGGAAGAGTTCAACGTGCCGCTGGACGAATACATCACGCGCTGCGAACGCCAGATCGCCGGTTGGCACTTTCTGCGCGACAAGTTCGAGGATGAAAACTTCCAGTTTGTGGCGGCGAATGGCGACGAAGCACATGGCATGACCGATGGCAGCGAAAGTGACCTGGAACGCATGGCCCGGCGCATGGTGACGGTAAAACGCAGCATGGAATATGGCTCGCAGATCATCTTCAGCCAGGAGACCGGCCAGCCCCAGGTGATCTATGGCAACGTGCCCAACCACGGCCTGATTGAAAACCTGCCGCAGGGTTGCTGTGTGGAAGTGCCTTGTTTGGTGGATGCCAACGGCATTCAGCCCACACGCGTGGGCACGCTGCCGCCGCAACTGGCCGCTATGATGCAGACCAACATCAACGTGCAGTCGCTCACGGTGGAAGCCGCCCTCACTGGCAACCGCGATTATGTCTATCACGCCGCCTATCTCGACCCGCACACCTCTGCCGAGTTGGATCTCGACCAGATCACCGCGCTGGTGGACGATCTCATCGAAGCCCACGGCGACTATCTTCCCCAGTTTAACGGGCAGAAGGTGAAGGCATAAACAGGAGATTGGGAGATTGGGAGATTGGGAGATTGAAACTTCTGACCATCACCCAATCTCCCAATCTCATTCTCTTTCAATCCCTCAATAATTTGGTCCGTACCCTGGTTGGCAGTACAATATAGAGTATGCCTTTAACCATTCATGCTGCCTGGTTACCAGCCGAAACCAAACTTCCTGACGGCTATTTATTGATCTGGGCCGAACTGGAACAAAGCGAAACTGCCAGTGTTAATTCCACCCAGGATGGAACCACACACACCAACGGACACCCCAACGGCAACGATTCCTCTGGCCGCCGCAACGCCCCGGAACGCCGCCCCGCCAAAGTGCCTTCGCACCCGGCGCAAATGCCGGTCGGTCAGTTACGCCAACTTCTGCGCCAGTTAATCCCTGGCGACGAGCTACAAGCGCAACCCACCAATGCCACCGTCTGGCTCCCCAGCCAATTGGGACAGCCCCAGGCCCGGCGTGGCTCTTTTCAGCGCGGGGTGAATCTGCTCACAGGCGCAGAAAACGCCCCGATCCGGTTGGCCCCCTGGCAGATCACCGGCGTGGCCTTTAATCCGTTTCAGGCCCTCACCTTTCTCAGCCGCCTCAGCAACAAACGCATTCTGGAAGGCAGCCCCTCTTCGTCGCTCTTACGCCATGCGCGCCTGGGCAACGATCTGCTCTTTTGGAGCCATGCCGCCAAATATGTGCTGGAGACCCTGGCCGGGCAACATTTCATCCCAGGGCTGACCTCGGAAAGCAGTGGCCGTTTCGTGGCGCTCTGGCAGCCCTCTTTGCTAGATACCGAACTCCGTCGCCGCTTGGAGCTACTCGTTGAGGCCATGCCGCCGCTCTGCCGGGCCTATAATATTACGTTGCTGGAAGAGGCAATTTCGCCGGGCAGCCTGGTTGAAAATTTCATTGCGACCCTGGTGGATCGAGCGGTTCGTCAATGGATTGATAGCAATGGCAGAGGGGCGGCGCAGTCACCCGCTACGCAATGGATCGATCATCTGCTTTCGGACAACCCACAGTTGCAACTGCCGCCACAGCCAGCCTATCAACTCTATCAAAACTGGGTCTCGTGGATCGAGCAACTTCATGCCAGCGGCAGCGATGTAAATTTTCGCTTGGCCTTTAAGCTGGATGCGCCAGAGCCAAGCGAGGGCATAGAACGAAACACACCGGCCACCACCACATGGACGCTGCGCTACTATTTGCAGGCTCGCGATAATCCTGAACTCGTCATCCCAGCAGAGCAAGTCTGGCAAGAGAAAAGTCCATCGCTGCGCATGAATGGGCGTCGCTTCGACCAGCCCCAGGAACGGCTCCTTGCCAGCCTGGGCATTGCCAGCCGCATGTTTGCGCCCATCAAAGAGAGTCTGCGCTCGCCTCGCCCCGAAATGGCGCTGCTCTCCACCGAAGAAGCTTATCATTTTTTACGCGAGATCGGCCCGCTGTTGGAAAGCAGCGGCTTTGGCGTCATCGTGCCACATTGGTGGCAGGCCCAAGGTCGCATGAGGCTGGGGCTGCGTTTGCGCCTCTTTAGCGAAGACAAAGAGGCGGCGCCTGTGGAACGCAAGTCCGGCGCGCTTACCCTCAACAGCCTGATCCGCTTTCACTGGGAATTAACCCTGGGCGAACAGACACTGAACAACAGTGAGTTCGACCAATTGGTGGCGATCCAATCACCGCTGATCAACCTGCGCGGGCGCTGGATTGAACTGGACCCGGAACAGGTCGCAGCCTCGCGCACCTTCTTGCAAAAGCATCGCCCAGCCGGACAGCTCAATATGCTCCAGGCTGTGCGCATGGCCCAGGCCTATCTGCCGCGATGACGATCAAGAATTGGTGACCCCCGCGGATTTGTTGCCTGCGTTGCAACTGGACAGCAAAATTAGCGAGGTGCTGCCGCTGGACACCGTGGAGGTGGAGGGCTGGCTGGATGAAGTGCTGTTGCGCCTGCGCAATCAGAATCAAGTAGAGGAGATTGAAGAGCCAGAGGGCTTTGTGGGCACGCTACGCCCCTATCAACGGCGCGGTGTGGGCTGGCTCGATTATTTACGCAATGTGGGGTTGGGCGCGTGTTTAGCCGACGATATGGGGCTTGGAAAAACCATTCAGGCCATTGCCCTGCTTTTACATTCGCGCAAACAGACGGCGGCCCGCGGCGAGACCGTCTACCCGGCGCTGCTGGTCTGCCCCACGAGTGTGGTGGCAAACTGGCGGCACGAGATTGAACGCTTTGCGCCAGCCATGCGCCCACTTGTCCACCACGGCAGCGGACGGCTGACCGGCGCTGAGTTTTTGGCAGCGCTGGCCGAACACGATCTAATCATCACCAGTTATGGGACGGCGCGGCGCGATGTGGAGATGTTAGAAGCGCTGACCTGGAGCGATCTAATTTTAGACGAAGCGCAGAACATCAAAAACCCTGGGGCCAAGCAGACCCAAGCCATGCGCCGCATCCCTGCCCAAAACCGCATCGCCCTCACAGGCACGCCTGTGGAAAACCGCCTATTGGAGTTGTGGAGCATTATGGAATTCCTCAACCCCGGCTATCTGGGCCAGCGCGAGCGCTTCCGCCAGCAGTACATTTTGCCGATTGAGCGCTATAACGACGAAAACGCCGCCTCCGAGTTGCGTCGTTTGGTGCAGCCCTTCTTGCTGCGCCGCCTGAAGACCGACCCGACGATTATCAACGATCTGCCTGAAAAGAATGAGATGATTGTCTATTGCCCGCTGACCAAAGAGCAGGGCAATCTCTATAACGATGTGGTGCAGGAGACGATGGAGCGGGTGGAAAACAGCGAGGGCATCCAACGCCGCGGACTGGTGCTGAGCTTGCTGCTCAAATTGAAGCAGGTCTGCAACCACCCTGCCCATTATTTGCGCGAAAAAGAGCCGATCAAAGGGCGCAGTGGCAAGCTTAGCCGCTTGACTGAAATGTTAGATGAGGCGCTGAGCGTGGGCGACCGGGCGCTGGTTTTTACCCAGTTTGTCGAGATGGGCCACATTCTCCAAAATCACTTGCAAGAGACCTTTGGCTGCGAGGTGCTCTTTTTACATGGCGGCACGCCCGCCCCGCGCCGTGATCAGATGGTGCGCGCCTTTCAGGAGGACGAAAACGGGCCGCCGATCTTTGTGCTCAGCCTGCGCGCCGGCGGGGTGGGCCTCAACTTGACCCGCGCCAATCATGTCTTCCATTTTGACCGCTGGTGGAACCCAGCCGTGGAAAACCAGGCGACGGATCGGGCCTTTCGCATTGGTCGAAAGCGCAGCGTGCAAGTCTATAAATTTGTGGTGGCGGGCACGCTGGAAGAGCGCATTCACGAGCTAATCGAGACCAAGCAGAACCTGGCCGAGTCGATTGTAGGCAGCGGTGAAGACTGGCTGGCCGAGATCGACACCGACGAACTGCGCCGCATTTTGGCCCTGCGCCGCGAGGATATTGAAGAAGAGGTGCTGGGATGATCTGGTCTGAACGCTGGGAGAATTTGCTCCACCGCCTGGGCTATGAACCGCTGTTGCGGCGCGGACGATCCTATGCACGGCGCGGCCAGGTCAAAGCGCTGGAAGTGGGCGTGGGGCGGGTTTCGGCGCGGGTGGAAGATCGCGATATCGGGATCTGCGAAGTGGAACTACTGTTCAACCGGCTGAGCGATGCGCAGTGGCTGCGCGTGCTGGATGCGTTGAGCGGCCAGGCGATCTACGTGGCCCAACTGTTGGCCGGCGATATGCCCACCAATATTGACGAGCTTTTCCAACAGGCCGGGGTTAATCTGCTCCCCGTCGGCCAACATGATATTGAGATTCGCTGTGGACAGTGCGAAGGCATGGCCCAGCCCTGCAAACACACGGCAGCGGTGCTCTATTTGCTAGGGCAGATGTTGGACGATGATCCCTGGCTGCTCTTTCGGCTGCGCGGCCGCGAACGGCAGTCTGTGTTACAGGGGTTGCGCCAACGACGCAGTGGCGAAGATGATAGCCTTTCCAGCGCGCCGGCCACGCCGACACGCCCAGCCCACCCCACCATCGGCTCGTTGGCCGACGCCAAAGATACGAGTATGCCGCTCTCGGCCCAGATTGACAGCTTCTGGGGTCGCTCCAAACGGCTCACTGATCTGCACCATCACATTACGCCGCCAGCGATCAAATTGGCCCTGCTGCGGCGGTTGGGCCATCCGCCCTTCCCGGCCGAAAGCCTGGAAACCTACGACTATCTGGCACAGGTTTACCAGATCGTCAGCGAAGCAGCGCTGAATCTGGCCTACGCACCGGAGCCAGAAGAAGAGTCGGGAAGCGAAGGGCGCGAAGGTGGGTCCACGAAATAGCGCAACAGTGCGGCAACGCCAATCACGGCCAGCCGCAATCCCCAATCCAAGATCCCCGGAAAGAGAATTGACCATTGTTCCTCCCGATTCTAGCTTTCGTTTTGCCAAAGCCTATCCCGTTTGGCGACTCCAGGAGAGAGAGGCTATACTGGTATTTATTGGTGATTCATTTTCCAAACGAGGTCCCTATGGAAAAAAGTGTAAAACGAACATCCCGCCCAATTAGTGAAGCTGAGACACCGGCGCGGCGCTCGCTGCCGATTGGGATCTGGCTGATTGGCGGTGCAGCGGTTGTGGTTGCACTGCTGGTAATTGTCTTGGTGGTGGCAAATCGACCGGCAACGGTTTCGGCAGACGCCTACAAAGACTTTCCGGCGGACTGGGTGAGCACCCGCTCTCTGGGCAATCCCGATGCGCCAGTGGTGATCCAAGCGTGGGAAGATTTCCGCTGCCCGGCCTGTTCGCAGTGGACCCGCACGATTGAGCCACAGCTTATGGAGAATTATATTACACCCAACGGCGAACATGGGGGGCAGGTACGGCTGGAATATCACTACTTCCCGCTTACATCGCACGGCGACACGGCCTTCCAAATCGGCCCAGGCCGCCGAGTGTGCCGGTGATCAAGGGGCATTTTGGCCCTATCATGATCAGCTCTTCACACAAACCGACAGTGGGGCATCTGCATTTACGATTGATCGGCTGCTGGCCTACGCTGAGGAACTTGGGATAAACACAACAACCTTTTCCCAATGTTTGGTCAGCCAGCAATATCTGCAACAGGTGCAACAGTCGGCCACCGATGCCATCGCCCTGGGGCTAAACAGCACACCATCGATCTTGATCAACGGGCAGTTGATGTCGTCACCTTTTGACTATACAGCCCTCACCGCCGAGATCGACCGGCTGAATGCAGCCGCTCAGTAAATTACTTATGTCATCTCGTCGATCTCCGTTTGCTCTCTATGGGGCGCTGCTGGTGGCCTGGGTTGCCATGCTGGGCAGCCTTTACTTCAGCGAAGTGCGCCACTTTGTGCCGTGTACGCTTTGTTGGTATCAACGTATTCTCATGTATCCGCTGGCCCTCCTCATAGGCGTGGGGCTGTTGCGCCAGGATCGTCACCTGCCCTCCTTGGTCTTGCCCTTTACCATCATCGGCCAGGGCGTTTCGACCTATCACTATCTGATTCAAAAAACCACGATTTTCGGCGCACCCACCGCCTGTAGCACCGGGGTGCCGTGTAGTGCCATCTACATCAACTGGCTGGGCTTTATCACGATTCCCTTCCTGGCGATGATGGCATTTATGTTGATTACGCTCTGTTGTGTGGTGGCGATCTATCGGGGCGAACTGGCCGATGAGGACGAAGCCGTACGCTGGCAACCGGTGGCCGCTATTGTAATAATGACGTTGCTGATCTATGGCGTGTTGACACAGACAGCCAGCGCTGCGCCCACAGCGATCAGTGCGATTGACCTGACACCGATTGCCGCCAACCCAGCGGCATTTAGCCCAGTGGAACCGCTCCCCACGGCGGCAACGTTGGACAAAGGCGCAACGCTCTATGCCCAATCTTGCGCGGGCTGTCATGGCGTCGATGCCAAAGGCGTTGTCAATTTGGGCACATCGTTGGTAGATTCGACCCTGCTCGACAAAGCGGATGCGGCGCTGACAATGATTCGCGCCGGGCGCGCTGCCGACGCGCCGGATAACGAAACGGGGCTTGCCATGCCCCCCAGCGGTGGACGACCCGACCTAAGCGATGCCGATCTGTTAGCTGTGATTGATCATTTACAAACTATCTCTGTGAATAAGCCTTAACTATCATGAATTTACTCTTTGTTTTTGGGCGACGCTTTGCCGTTGCCACCTTGCTGCTATTAACCCTGATCGCCTATGCCGTGCCAGCCGCCATCTTCGCCCAATCTGCCGCTGGAATCAACTCTCCGGCCACAGGCGCGGCGGTCAATGGCGCAGTCCCCATTATCGGCACGGCGGATATTGACAACTTCCAACGGTACGAGTTGTACTACAAACAAGAGCCAAACGGTGACGATTCCTATATCTACTTTGACGGTAACACACGCCAAGTTCAAAATGCGCAACTGGGCGTCTGGCAAACCGGCGGTCTGACGGCAGGAACCTACACGATTCGGATGCGTGTGGTCAAGGCCGACGGCAACTATTCCGAGCATTTTGTGCGCAATCTAAGTGTCAATCAACAGTCGGCCGAGACAGAAACGCCAACGCCCACGTCCACGTCCACGCCCACGCCCACATCCGATCAGCCAACGGCGACAGCGACACCCTTTCAAACGCCGATCCCGATTGGCACAGTGGTTCAGCCCACACCGATTGTGGTACAGGTGCAACAGCCAGATTTGAGTGCCTCGCCTGCCGCCGTCGCGCCAACCCCCACCACTGCATTGGTGGCACTGGGGAGCGCCCCTGGCACAGACGCGGGCAGTACAGTCATCGATCCACAAAGTCCCAATGTAGTCAGCGATGCAGCCGCGCCTGCGGTGGCCGTCGAGAGTGGCAACAATTTCACCCAGGAATTAGGAGCGGCGCTGGCCCTCGATCAATTGCGCGAGCGCTTCTTTACTGGCGTTCGCTACAGCGCCGGCATTTTCATCCTTATTATTGCCATCTTTGCTGGCAAACGGTTCTTCGAGTGGATGCTGAGTCGGGCTGGATAATGGAGTGGCTCCGACAGCTTTTTACCCAAGACTTTTTTACCCAAGAGCATCGCGCACAAGATGAATCAATGGCAGCTCTAAAAGCAATTGCGGGCCTGGGCAATCCAGGCCCGCAATATGCCCGAAATCGACACAACCTAGGCTTCCAAACCCTAGAGCTTTTTGGCCGACGACACGGCATTGAGATCGGCAAAATGCAGAATAAAGCGTTACTAGGCGACGGCTGGATCAGCCGTCGCGGTGAGCGCGCCAAAGTGCTGCTCATCAAGCCGCTCACCTTCATGAACAACAGCGGCGACGCCATCGGCCCGTTGGCCCGCTACTATGACATTACGCCCGAAAATCTGCTGGTCGTCGTCGATGATCTGGATATCACTTCTGGGCAACTGCGCTTGCGGCCCAACGGCAGTTCGGGCGGCCAAAACGGGTTAAAGTCCATCATTCGCCATCTGGGCACCCAAGACTTTGCCGCGGCTGCGCGTTGGCATCGGTCGCCCGCCAGGGCGCATGAACCCCGCCGATTATGTGTTGCAAAATTTCAGCCAAGCTGAAGAAGAGACCTTTGGCCCGCTGCCGCGAAACCGCCGCCGACACGATTGAAACATGGATTTTCGAAGGCGTTGAGGCGGCCATGAATAAATTTAACGGATAAAAAAATCTCCGTGTGTGCCGCTGCGGAGATATACAGGTGCGACGCACTCGCCACACAAGCCTTTTCACAACCGCTCTACTTCTGCCGAGTACGTCGCACCCTAAACCTGAATAGATACTTTCCCTTTTAGAGATGGAACAGCCGACATATGGATCTCCCCGGCCTTCTTCCCTTGCTACGAAATCTAGCGCCCTATCAGCAACTCCTAAGCGAGGGCAGCGCTGAAGCCCAATCGCTTCTGGAATCTGCGCGGGCATTTGTGGCCGCTGGTCTGGCCCAGGATCGGCCCGGCCCACTCCTAATTTTAACGGCGCGCAATGAGGGCGTGCAAAAATGGGTTGAGCGTCTCCCCTCCTTTCTGCCCGCCACTGGGGCGGCTCCCATCCACATTTTTGCCGAACCCGATTCACTGCCCTATGAACGCATCCGCTGGACCGACCGCACGCGCCAACAGCGCTTGACGGCATTGGCGGCGCTGCAAAGTCGATCCGGTCCAGCCCCGATTGTGGTGGCGTCGGCCTGTGGCTTGCTGCAAAAAACGCTGCCAGGCAAAGAGCTACGGTTGGCGCTGCGCACCCTCTCCGTGGGCAGTTTTGTCAATCTTGAGGAACTGACCGGACGCTGGGCGCACAGCGGCTATGAACCCGTGCAGGTGGTGGAAGAACCGGGAACCTTCGCCCGCCGCGGCGGCATTGTGGACATCTGGCCGCCCAACTTGCCCCACCCGGTGCGCATTGATCTCTTTGGCGACGAAGTGGAAAGCCTGCGCATCTTCGACCCGGCCACACAGCGCTCCGAGAGCCGTGTAGAGCGGATTGAGATCGGCCCCGGCAGCGAGGCGCTGAGCAAGTATGGACCGAAGGTGCTGGAGCGATTAGCGGAAGACAACAGACCACAGACCACAGACGAAGCACTTCTCAATTCGCAATTCGCAACCCGTAATGCTTCCATCCTCGACGATCCCCGTTTATTGCTTGCCATCCGCGAAGAGATTCGGCTGGAGACTGACGCCCTGGCCGAAAGCCGCAGCTTCCGCGGCATCGAGTGGTATCTGCCCTATTTTTACAGCCGCCCAGCCTCGCTGCTCGATCACCTGCCCGACAACACCACTGTTTTGGTCGATGACGGTGCGGCGTTGGTCAGCGAACTTTTGGAGACCGAGCGGCGCAATGGACAGATCCGCGAAGAATTGCAACGCAGCGGTGAACTGCCCACAGGCTTCGCCAGCAGTTTCTTCCCCGCCGCCGAAATCGTGGAAAATTTACAAGCACGGTCGCCCATTCTGCTTGGCTTTGGCAATCTGGATGGCAGCGCCCAAAGCGCCAACACGCCGCTGGCGCGCGCCTTTGCGCCTGGTCCCAGCTTTGGCGGCGAGACCAAGCGCATTTTGCGTGAGGTACAAAAATATACCGAATCCGGCCACAGCGTGGTAATGATCACCCGCCAAGCAGCGCGGCTGCAAGAAGAGCTAACCAGCGCCGGCATCCCCGTTCACCTGCGCGCCGATCTGGAAACGCCCCCCCAACTCGGCGTCACACTGCTGCAAGGCACCCTCAACGACGGCTTCACCCTGCGGCGGGACAGAGGATCAGGGACTGGAGAACGGGCAGTCTGAAGAAGCCAACGTTGCTGCTCAATCGTCAATCGTCAATCGTCAATCGTCAATTCTGCACCTCCTCACCGACGCCGAGCTTTTTGGCTGGCGCAAGCCCGTGGCACGCAAGAAGCGTAAACCCCAATCCACCGTGGCCCCCGAACTCTTCTTTGCGGATGTCAAAGCCAGCGATTATGTCGTGCATATGGAACACGGCATCGGCCAATATGAAGGACTCGTGCGGTTGGAATTGGGCGGGGCCGAGCGCGAATATTTACAGGTCAACTACGCGCAAAATGACAAACTCTACGTCCCCGTCCACCAAGCCGACCGTCTGAGCCGCTATGTGGGCGCGGGCGATGGCGGCGTGCCCCCGGCCATTACACGGCTGGGCACGGCCGATTGGCAGATGGTGAAGGAGCGGGCCAAAAAAGCCGTAGAGGACATTGCCGAGGATCTGCTGGCCCTTTATGCCGAGCGCGAGGTGGTGCGTGGCTATGCCTATAGCCCCGACGGCCTCTGGCAGGACGAGATGGAGGCGGCTTTCCCCTTCCAAGAGACTGAAGATCAACTGCGTGCGATTGAAGACGTGAAACAGGATATGGAAGCGGCGCAGCCCATGGACCGTATCATCATCGGCGACGTGGGCTATGGCAAAACCGAAGTGGGCATTCGGGCAGCGTTCAAGGCCATTAACGACAGCAAACAGGTGGCGGTGCTTGTCCCCACCACGGTGCTGGCGCAGCAACACTACCGCACCTTTAGCCGCCGTTTGGAGATGTTTCCGGTGCGCGTGGAGATGCTCTCGCGCTTTCGCACCCAGGCTCAACAAGAGAAGGTTCTCACGGGGCTGCGCGAAGGGAGTGTGGATATTGTCATCGGCACGCACCGCCTGCTCAGCAACGACATTGAGTTCAAAGATCTGGGGCTGCTGATTGTGGACGAAGAGCAGCGCTTTGGCGTCTCGCACAAGGAGCGGCTGAAACAGCTTCGCACCCAGGTTGACGTGCTCACGCTCAGCGCCACGCCCATCCCGCGCACGCTGCACATGAGCCTGAGCGGTGTGCGCGATATGAGCACCATTAACACACCGCCCGAAGAACGCATGCCCGTGCGCACTATCCTTTCGGAATACGACGAGGTGCTGATCAAACAGGCGATTAGCCGTGAACTGGAGCGACAAGGCCAGGTCTTTTTCGTACATAACCGCGTACAAGGCATTGAACAGATCGCCGCTCGCATCAGCCGCTTGATCCCCGATGCCGTGGTGGGCGTGGGGCATGGGCAACTGGCCGAGCGCGATCTGGAGGAGATGATGGTCAAGTTTGCCGAGGGCGAGATCGATGTGTTGGTCTGCACCACGATTGTGGAAAATGGCCTCGACATCCGCCGCGCCAATACCATGATCATCAACCGCGCTGATCATTTTGGGCTGGCGCAGCTCTATCAACTGCGCGGACGCGTGGGGCGCGGGGCCGTGCGCGGCTATTGCTATTTGCTCCACGAAAAGCACACGCCGCTCTCGTTTGATGCGCGCCGCCGCCTGGAAGCGCTCTTGGAAAGCAGCGAAGAACTGGGCGCGGGCTTCCGCATCGCCATGCGCGATCTGGAGATTCGCGGCGCAGGCGAATTGCTCGGTGCAAAACAATCCGGGCAGATCGCCTCGGTGGGCTTTGATCTCTACACGCGTTTGCTGGCCCAGGCCATCAACGACATGCGGCGCAAAAAAGAGCGCTTTGAGCGGGTGACAGATGGCAGATGGCAAGGGACAAGTGAAGAAGCAGAGACCCTGCACGAATCGCAAATCGCAAATCGTAACTTGCAAATCGCCGCGGATGAAGCCCCCCTTCCCTTCGCCCTCGACGATCCGCTGGCCCCGCCCGTGACACTGGATCTGCCGCTGGTGGCGGAGATTCCTGCCGACTATGTGGCCGACGAAACACTGCGCTTGCAACTTTATCGGCGCATTGCTGGGTTAAACAGTCAGGCGGAGATCGATGAAATGCGTCAGGAATTACTCGACCGCTTTGGCAAAGACGCCGACACGGAGTCTGTGCCCGACGCCGTGGAGAATCTTTTCTACCAGATCCGCATCAAAACGCTGGCCGTGCGCGCGGGCGTCCCCAACATTGGGCGACGGCGCGATCAAGTGGCGATCCGCATTGAAGCCGATCTCAGCGATAGCGTCCGCCGCAAGCTCCAAACCACGCTGCGCATGGCCCTCGGTCACACCGATGACGCCGGCGCGTTTATTCCCGAAAATGGCATCCATGTAGGCCGCGAGGCGGTCTACATCCCCATTGACGAAGACGAGTTTTGGCGGCTGCTGTTGGTGCGCGCGCTGGAAGTGTTGACAGTGGAAGTGGCGGGGTTTGGGCAACTGGGGGGCAGGAGGTAGAAAAATATCTTTGTATGCTGCTGCGATATAGAACAAAAAACTGGCCTGAAATTCAGGCCAGTTTTTCGTAGTACGCTCGGTAGGACTTGAACCTACGACCTACGGCTCCGCAAGCCGTCGCTCTATCCAGCTGAGCTACGAGCGCATATATGGCGGGGAGGGAGGGATTTGAACCCTCGAGGGATATTGCTACCCCTACCCACTTAGCAGGCGGGCGCACTCGACCGGGCTATGCGACCTCCCCAAGTTGTCTGCTAGTGTCAGCATTGCCATTCAGGCGGAGGGAGAGGGATTCGAACCCCCGGTGACTTGCGCCACAGTTGTTTTCAAGACAACCGCCTTCGTCCACTCGGCCATCCCTCCGGGCCGAAAGACTTGCAAGGGCTGACTACGGCAGTATACTAGGCAATTTGAGGCTTGTCAAATTGTTTGAACTTGGAAAAGATTCCTATTTTAGGTTCTGCCATGCCCATAAAACGCGCTGCCCCACTGTGATGAAAACCAGAGTTGCCATGGTGATGAAAAGCCAGGGTGTGTAGTGTGGCAGGAAGAAGAAGAGCGAGTAAAAAATCACCGTTTCCGTTCCCTCAACCAGACCCACGGGCATTTCGATGCTGGTTAGCCGCCCAACTTGTGCCGTCTGGCGCTTCTCCATCAGGGCCGAGAGCAATGTCCACGAAAGGGTGTTCATTTGATAGGAAGCCAGCAGCAGGACGAGCGACCAATAGGCAAGCGGGCTGGGGGACGCGACGACAAAGGCCGCAGGCACGGCGAGATAGACCACAAAGTCCAACAGCAGATCCAAGTAGCCACCCAGATCACTCTTTTTGTCGTGAACACGGGCGACGAGACCGTCCAAGCCATCTAAGAAGCGGTTGAGGAGCCAGAAGCCTAGCCCTGCCCAGACCGCTCCGTAGAGAATCGCCAACGCCGCCAGAATGCCAGGAATGACGGCAATACAAGAAAGCAGATTAGGCGAGATCTCGGCCAAGAATCGTTTGACGAATGGTTGCAACAGCCGATCTTTCTGTTGCCGCAACATCGCATCTTTCATGAATGCTCTCCTTTGAAAGAGATTTCAGCCGTAGGCAGAACGAAGCTCGGTGGAATAGAAACGAGCACAGGGCCGGTGAAAGCGCCTGTGCTCGTCACTTGTACTCTCCATTGTGCGTGGACAAGCGCGCCTTGTCCGTAATTAGCTCTACATCCAGTCCACGCAAAACGGCTCTTTTGTCCTCAGCTTTGAGAGTCGCCCTTGTTCTTCCAATAGCCACCTTCATCCTCCACCGTTGGTTCTTCCTGCTTTTGCTGGCGTACACGGTCGGGGATGCGGTCGGAGATAAACATGATCAACACGGTCACCGCGCCCACAATGATACTGAGCCACCAATAATCAGTGCCAATCGCCAGCCCTATGGCGCCGGTGATCCAGACAGCAGCGGCGGCTTTGATGCCGCGCACGTCCTTGCCTGATTTGAAGATCACCGCGCCGCCCAGAAAGCCGATCCCCGAAAGCATCCCTTGCAGGGTGCGGCTGATGGCAGCAGGATCGTTTTCGCCCAGATGGCGTGCCAGCAGCATGTAGGTGGCGCTGCCAATCGCAATCATAATCATCCCAGCAATGCCAATCGCCTTGTGATGGACGCGGCGCTCATAGCCAATCAGCCCGCCAATCACACCAGCCATGAGCAGGCGGATCAAAATATCCGGTACATCAGTTTGAGCAGATTCCAGCATGGTAGACCTCCACAGGGGTTCAGAAAAACACGGCCCAAGAAAAATCACAAGGTGACAAGGTGCAGACTCACCTTGTCACCTTGTGATTGGCTGCCGCCCACGCCGCCCGCAGCATCTCAACACTTTTGGGCACCGCTGTGAAAGCATCCTCAGCGCCTTCCATTTCAATCGAGCAATATCCCTGCCAGCCCGCGTCGAGCAGCGTGCGGAAGATGCGCGCATAGTCCAGATCCAGCGTATACCAAGTGCCGCCGCCGAAATAGGTCTTGGCGTGGGCCAGCCAGATGTGGGGGGCCACGGTCTGCACGGCGGCATACATGTCATCCTCAAACAGGAAGTTGCCCATGTCGAGGATCGCCGCCAGCCAGGGTGAATTCACCGTCTCGATGATGCGCACCATGTCAGCGGCAAAGGTGGTCAACCCCCAATGATTTTCCAACAGCAACATGACGCCACGTTTTTCGGCGTGGGGGATACACTTTTCGATAGCATCGACTACCCAGGCAAAGCCATCATCCCGGCTGGCCCCTGCCCACGGCTCCACCCAGCCCTTGGCCTTGATCAGATCGTCAAAGCTGCCGCCCTTGCGAAAGCCGCCCGAGTTGATGCGGATCGAACCGATACCCATCTCGTGGGCCAGGTCAATACAGTGCAGTGTGTGGTCGATGTGCTGCTGGCGCACCGCTGGGTCATCATGTACAAAATCCTGGTGAATGGAGAGGTTGTAAAGATCCAGCCCCAGGCGAAAGGCGTGGCGTTTGAGTTTTTGCAGATAGCTATTTTCTTCGGATTCCATCTGACGGTGCAGGATTTCGACGCCGTTCAGCCCCAATTTGTGGGCTTCGTCCATGACATTTTCAATCGGAAACTTTTCTGGGGTGAAATGCCAATATGAATAGGTGGAGGTGCCCAGGCGCAGGGTGGGTGTGGACATTGTAGACTCCTGTGTGGATGATGAGATAATGATGAGCGGTCCGTCGTCTGTCCCGGCTTACAGCGCCACCGGTCTGCCCGTCGCCGCCGATTCGTACGCAGCCAATGCCACTTCCATCGCTTTGAGGCCGTCATAGCCGGTGATGAACGGCTCCCGTCCGGTGTGGATCATGTCGATGAAGTCGCGGATCAGGCCCGTGTCCATGTTGCTGCCCCAGCCAATACGTTGTGTACGCCCGGTCTTTTCTGTGGCGGCGGTCAGATATTGGCCGGTGGCGTCGACGCGCACAATGCCATTTTCGCCCAGCACTTCGATCTTGACATCGCCCCAAGTGGCGTAGCTTTTGGGACGCGACCAGCTTGTATCCAACGTGCCGTAGATGCCGTTGCTCAGCTTGAACGAGAGCATCCCGGCGTCGTCAATACCCAAGCCGGGGTGGATCAGGCTTTCGCCCACTTCGGCGTATACCTCGACGACTTCCGCGCCCCAGAACCAGCGCAGCACGTCGATGACATGAACCGTGTGATCGATGACCGCGCCGCCGCCAGAGAGCGCTTTTTGCACAAACCAGCCGCCGGGCATGGTTCCGTGATTGGTACATTTGGCGCTGTAGATGCGGCCCAATTTGCCCTCGTCCAATGTCTTCTTGAGGTGTTGAATCGGCGGCGAATAGCGCACCGGAAAGGCGATCTGTAATTTTGTGCCGGTCTCGGCACAGCGGTCGATCATGGCCTGGGCGTCGGCCACGGTGGTGGCAATCGGCTTCTCGCACAAGATTGCGCCCACGCGCCCGGCAGCCACTTCCACCATGGGCCGATGGTTGATATTTTCCGAGCAGATCACCACGCCGTCCAGCCCCGTGTCAAGCAGGGCTTCGGCGCTGACAAAATAGGCGGTTTCGTTGGCCGCGGCCCAGGTTTTGCCGCGCTCGCTGTTTTCGTCATAAATGCCCACCAATTCCACACCGGGGATCTGGCGCAGGGCGTGGGCGTAGCTTACTGCGTGCATGTGGGCAAAGCTGAACATGCCAATGCGGAGAGGAGAATTGTGTGATTGGGTCATGATATTCATCCTTTTATTTGTGTAACGAGTAATGAGTAATTTACCGCGAGTCTACAAGCTACTCATTAAATTCTGCAATCCGCACCGGCTCCCCGCGCCGCTCAGATTCGATGGCGGCCAGGGAGATCTTCACAGCCATCAGCCCGTCGTGTGGGGAGACCAGAAAGGGCTTGCGGCTTTCGATGCACTCAATAAAGTGAGCCAATTCCCCATAATAGGGATCGTCCTCAACCGCCAGCGGGCTGGCCGAGGACGCAGTAACATCCGGCCCGGCGTCGGGATCGATCAGGCTGATCTCCATCGGATCGCGGTCCAGCGAATCCCATTCCACAATGCCCTTGGTGCCTGCGATTTCCAGCCGTGTGCGGAACTTTCCAGGCGGGAAGGCCCAACTGCCCTCAATGTGCCCAAGCGCGCCATTCTCAAAGCGCAGCGTGATCAGCGCATGATCCTTGCCTTCGCCGGCGAACATCAGCCCCCGCGCAAAGACCCGCTCCACCTCGCCAAAGCACCAGCGCACAAAGTCAATATCGTGGATGCTCACATCCAAAATCGTGCCGCCGCTCTGCTCGAAATCGCTGTAATAGCTGCTGTGGAAGGTCCCCCCCGCTCGCGGCATAGAGCCGCCGCGCACGGTGCGGATCACCCCCGGCTCGCCCAACTGGCCGCTGTCTAATAACTGTTTGGCGCGGGCATATTGGGGGAAGAAGCGCACCACCTGGGCCACAAAAAGCGGAGTGCCTGTGCGTTCCACCGTCTCAACGATCTCGTAACAATCCCTCAAGCGGCGCGCCAGCGGCTTTTCACAGACCATGGGCACGCCCGCCGCCGCCGCCGCCAGGATCGGTTCCTTGTGGGCAACCGCCGTGGTGCAGATGTCCACGGCGTCTACATCAGCCAACAGTCCATGCAGGCTGTCATAGACGCGCCCGCCATATTGAGCCACCGCCCGCTGTGCTGCTTCGGGCACAATGTCGAAATAGCCCGCAATTTCTGCCCCTGGCATCTTCTGCCAGCGGTCGGCGTGGACCCGTGCAATTGCCCCCGCCCCGATAATTCCGATTCGTTTCATGAAGAGTACCCCTCGTTTTTAATGTTGGTGCTGAGGACGGAGGACGCAAGACGATGGACGAACGTTTGGCGACAGGAGTAATTTTCGAGACTGATCCGTTCGTCCGTCGTCCTCCGTCTATGGTCTTTCAAACAATCCCATAAAATTCATCAATCTCACGCTGATACCCGTCGACTTTCCCGCTCAACACCTCTTCCAATGTCACCGTGCGGCCCAGGTGCGAAGATTCGATCATGGCAAAGGCTGCGGCCAGATCGTGCAGCCCTTCGCTGCCGTCGGTTTCGGGTTGACCACCGCGCCCGATGGCATCGAGCCAATCCCACTGTTGGATGGTGTAGGGATCTTCAAAGCCGTGGGGGAAGAAGCGGGCGAGCAACTTAGGATCGGCCTGGGCGCGAAAGATCTCGTTCAGATTCTGGCGGCTGCCGTCGTCAAGGATAATCTCACCGCCTTTGATGCAGCCTTTGCTGCCATAAAAAATCGGCCCGCCGGGGAAGCCCGCCGCCTCGCCATGCCCGCCCCACGAGAAGATCAACTGCGCCAGCGCACCGCGTTCCGTCGTCACCGTCGCCATGTAGGTATCATCTACATTCGCCTCCACGCTGACGCCGGTGGACGGATCGCCGTGTAAATAGCGGGTCGGCTCCAGCGTGCGCACCGTGCCGCTCACGGTTGCCACTTCGCCGCAGACGTAGCGCAGCCAGTGCATCACATGCACGCCAATGTCAATGGCCCCGCCGCCGCCCGCCTCTAATTTGCGATGGCGCCACGGCGTCTCGGCCACAATTACGGTGGGCGACCACGGCCCGCCGATGCCGCCAAAAAGGGCCATTTGCAGATCACCGATCAGACCCTGCGCCACGGCCCAGTGCGCGGCGCGTACATGGCTGCTTTGGCGCACGTTTTCAAAGAGGCCCAGGGTCAGCCCCTTTTGCTGCGCCGCATCCACCATCAGCCGCCCGGCCCGCACCGAAATCGCCAGCGGCTTTTGGGTCAACAGATGCAGCCCGGCCTCCAGCGCAGCCACGCCGATCTGATGGTGCATGGAAAGCGTGGTGAAGTCGTTGACCGCGTCCACCAGCCCCGAAGCGATCATCTCCCGATAGTCAGTGAAGATCGCCACGTCGGTATCGGGCTGAAAGTCGCTGAGATAGAGGTGCGGCGCGGCCAGTGGATCGCCGGATTCTGGCGGCAACACAGGCGGGCGCGGCGTGGGGCCTTCGCCGCGTGTGCGGAACATGAGTGCATCGTCGCGGTTGCGCGCCACCAACGCCGTAATGCGAAAGTTATCAAAGCCTGCTTCGCGCAGCTTTCGATAGCCGTGGAGATGCGCGTTCAAAATACGTCCACAGCCAACAATGCCGATTCGGATCATGGGACCTCCGGGGTGGGGTGAGTGATGGGAGAAAGTCCAGACGTAATGCGTAATCCGTGATGTGTACCAATTATGGATTACGCATCACGGATTGTTGTGCAACCTTTTGGGTCTCTTTCATCTGCCAGAAACAGAGCGCGTTGCCAATCGTGATCCCGGCGCAGAGGGTGAAGAGCATGTTAAAGCCAACCACCTGTGCCAGTGTACCGCCAAGCAGCGTTCCCATCAACTGCCCCGCGCCGGTGGCGGCGTTGAAAAGGCCACTGTTGCTGCCACGGCTGCGTTCGTTGCCCCACTCGGCGGCAAAAGTCATGGCGCTGGCGGTGTAGCTGGCATAGGCAAAGCCACGCACGATCTGCACGCCAATCGAGCGCGGGCAGAAGGCGACTAAAGGCCACATAGCCCATCAAAACCACAGCCACGCCCAGCCCACCCGCGGCCAATAGCGGCGCGCGTCCAAAGAGATCCGAGAGCGAGCCGACCAGCGCCATGCCCGGCACTTCCACCAGCGCTGCCAGCCCCCAGAGGCTGCTGATGGCGGTCTTGCTGTAGCCCAGACTCGCCATGTAGTTGGGCCACATGGAGACCGCCGCGCCGATGCCGCCCACCCACAGCATGACCCCAGCCAGGAAGAGATTGGGCACACGCTCTTCGCGGGGGATGGCCGAGGGTGTCAAGACCAATCCTGGCGTGGCGCTCTGAACTGGTTTGGTTTCGTGGAGGGTGAGGGCCACCAGCGCAGCTACGCCGTAGAATGCTGCACACAGAGCCAGCGCCGTGGAAATCGAGGTGACATCGGCCAGCCGCCCACCGCTCACCGCGCCGATGGCAAAGGTCAGCGAAGCAATGCCGCGATAGATGCCCATGCGCCGCCCGCGGTTGGGGTGGCCCGCCAGCAGATCCCCAACCATAGCCAGGCTGGGCGTGGTGTAGGCTGCCATGGCTGCGCCGTTGATCATTAAAATCGGCCAGGCCCACGCCGCATTGGGCACGCGGCTGAGCAGGGTATAGGTCACGGTCATGGCGAGGAGTGCGCTGATTAAAAAGGGTTTGCGCCGCCCGAACTTGTCCGAAAGGCGTCCCCACAGATAGTTAGAGAGCAGCGCCGTGGCCGCCACACAGGTGAGGATCAACGAGATGCGGGCGTAATCTGCGCCCAACTCTTCAAGGTAGAGGGTCATCAACGGGGAACCAACGCCGATGGTCACATAGACGAGGGCGAAGATCAGGGTCAACAGTCGGAAGTTGTGCATAAAATTTACGATTTTCAATTTGTGATTGACGATTTACGGTGGCATGACTTCTAATCGTAAATCGTCAATCAGTAATCGTCAATCTAATACCGTGCGCAGTGACTGCGAAACTGTGTCCAATTCCGCCCGCACCGCTGGATCAAGCGTCCACCCGACCGCGCCCAGATTGTTTTCCAGATGTTCCACCGTGTCGCCGCCCATAATGGCGACGCTGACTTCGGGGTGCGAAAGGACCCAGGCCAGGGCCAGTTGGGCCGGAGTTTTGCCCAATTCGTTCGCCAATTCAATCAACCGCCCGATGACCCGCCCCGTCTCGCCAGCCATCATGGCCTCGTATTGATCGGTGCGGCGCGTGGCATAGAGCGAACCTGCCGGGGCCGGCTGACCGGGCACATAGGCGCCGCTAAGCAGCCCCACACCCAGTGGGCTGTAAGCCATCAAGCCCAATCCCTGATCACGCACAAGGCCAAACATCTCGCTTTCCAGCCCGCGGTTGAGCAGGCTGTAGGGGTTTTGCACACACATGTACGGGATGAGATTAAGCGAGTCGCTGATCCAGAGCGCGCGGCAGACCTGCCACGCTTTGTAGTTGCAGCAGCCGATGTAGCGCACTTTGCCAGCGTGAACAAGGTCATCCAGCGCGCGCAGGGTCTCGTCCAGCGGCGTGCTGTCATCGAAAACGTGAACGAGGTAGATGTCGATGTGATCCGTATCGAGCCGCCGTAGCGAGTGCTCCACTTCGCGCAGGATGTGAAAGCGGGATAGCCCCCGATCATTGGGGCCTTTGCCCACGGCACTGGCGACTTTGGAGGTGATTACTAGATCGTCGCGTTTGCCATTGATGGCTTTGCCCAACACCACTTCGCTGCGCCCAATGTTGGCACGGTCATCCCGGGGACCATAGATATTGGCGCAGTCGATGAAGTTGACGCCGCGGTCAATGGCGGTTTCGATCATGTGTGCAGCGGCGGCTTCATCGGATTGTCCGCGCAGGCCCAGGCCGAGGGCCAACTGACTAACTTTCACCCCTGCATTGCCAAAGTTGACGTAGTTCATACCATCTCTTTCTTGTGGTTATTGAGGCTATTCTAAAGCATAAAATTGCACCGTCACACGCCCGTTCATCCCTTGCCATCCCAGGCCAGCGCCGCCGCCAATGCTTCATAGCGCGCAAAACCCAGGCGGGCTGTGATCTCTCGCTGCCAAATGGCGTCTAACTCAGCAATCACAGTGGCCGGAAGTTCGTGGCGATGTTCGCCGACTTCGCCCTTGCGCACTTTGGCCGAATCGCTGCCGGGGGGCAGGCCGACAATCGTTTCGCTGCGCTCGCGCATCAGTTTATCGTCGAATTTGTCTTTATGGGCCAGCATAAAGGGGAACGAGGCCTGACGAGTGACGATCTCCAACAGATCATCATCCAGGGCCACGCCAATGAAATCGGCCACGCGGCGCACAGTGCCCGGCAGGTCACGGCGCATCTGTTCATAGGAGAGCAGCAACACATCCTCGCGTGAGCGCTGTTCCCACCACGAGATCAAATGATTCCAGTAGCCCTTGTCAGGATCGGGGTTCATAAAACTAGACCGCGCCCATTCCTCAATGTCAATCGTGCCTGGCTCGAACCACCAGCCTTCCATAAAGCGATAGCCGGAGACCAGCACGTCTTTGGGGTTGCGAATGGAGACAAGATAGCGCGCCCCTTTGGGGATGTCGTGCCAGTTTAGGTGGCTTTTGAAGGCGCGCGGGGCGGCCTTCTGCGGCGCGTCAAGGTCCAGCCCCAGATCGTGGGCGGTCTCCAGCCAGGGGACCACACGCGAAATATCATCAAAGTCCATGTCGCCGCGCGTGCGCAGCCCATGCACGATCTGTTGTAGCCAAGTCGTGCCAGACTTGCCATGGGGTGAGATAAAAACATCGGTGGGGCGAGGCTGGAAGGATTTCCAGGCGTTGCGCCCTTCTTCCGTGCCCATGTTTTTGCCCAGGGCGCGGAATTCTTCCAGGTTTGTAGCACGGCGCGTGGGGTGTGTTGCAGTCATAAATGGGGGAGCCTTAGGGTGTAATTCGGGTGAGGGCTGGCAGGAAGATCCGATGTTGTGGCTCTTCACCAAAGGGAAATGCGTACTCCTCTACCTCACCGCCGACTTCAGTCGAGCGGGGACGCACCGCTATCTGATCATCACAACGGCCGTCGCGATCCCAATCGGGAAGCAAGCGAAAGCGGGCATTAAGCGTCTTATTGGTTGGCGGGTCGGGGAAGGTGCCCGCCGGGACCGCAAACGACAGGGTGCGTTGGCCGGAGGTAACCGGGAGCATGGTGATGACTGCGTCGTCTGCGTCTGCAAAGCTATTGTTGCCTGTCCAGTCGATCCAGCCGCTGAGACAGCCGGCAGTGTTGGCGGCTCCCCCCACGGTTAGGCTGACACTGCCGCCGTTATTGCCATCTTTCCAGGGCAGACCGGCCATTTGAACGCCATCATCGGCGCTGTCGCTGCCTGTTATCGCCGGGGCTTCCGTGGTGAAATCATTGCCCAACCAGAGGGCGTCGACAAAGTTTTTGTCGTTGATGTGGCGCGCCTCCCCATAGGGGCCGGTCATGCTGCCATCGCCATAATCGCTGGCCTCGCTAATCCCCCAGCCAATGTCCTTGAGAAACATCAGCGTCACGGCGTCCACCGTGCGCGAACTAGGCCCGCTGGGTGTGGCTGCGTTCATCAAACGGCCCAGATCGGTGGCGTGGTTGTCATCCAGATGGGACATACTGGACCCCGCTTCCCAACTGTTGGCGACGGAATAGATAAAGGGTGAAAATCCCGTGGCGGCAGTGGTTGCCGGCCCGCGAAACTCCACCGTACCAGAACCAGCCAAGAAGATATCGCGGAAAGCCTGGGAATTGTTGGGCAGGCTGATCAGTTGTCGATTAGGATCGGCAGCATAGGCCGGAGATGTGTAGACAAAGAAATCTGTAATCGTGGGAACCTGACTGTAGAGGCCAAGCGTAGGTGCCGCTGGATTATCCACGCCAAAACTCATGTAGAAGCCCAGCCCGTGGATGAACTCGTGTAGCACCGTGCTCACAAAATCGTTTTTGTCTTCTGGCACAGCACAGTTGGTTGTACAGTACGACCAAGCGAATTTCTGGTTCA
Organism: uncultured Chloroflexia bacterium; assembly: GCA_963721725.1. Taxonomy (GTDB): domain Bacteria; phylum Chloroflexota; class Anaerolineae; order Caldilineales; family Caldilineaceae; genus RI-153. The sequence goes on along the minus strand of CAVRLX010000032.1, from coordinate 4,508 downwards.
CCGAGACAAGGATTTCTGACGCGGCCCCGTTGTTGTCTGTGTTATCGCGTGCGTTGGCGAGGGCCACAGCATAGGTGTGGTTGCCCACGCCATAATCTCTGACATACTCAGTCACTGCGCTGGCATAGGCCAGAGAAGTGGCATCATTGTGGGCCTGAAAACAGGCGTCCACCACAATTGGCGGACCGGAGACAATCAGATCGTCCAAAATGTCGATGACGTGATTCATGGCAGTTTTGGCCTCTTGCGGCCATGCAATCAGCGGGCCATCTGCACCGCTGGTGTCACAAGCACCTTCGTCGCCGCCCGGCTGCCGGTAGATCACTGTAAAGTTGGCGGCTTGATAAACGTCGGGGCTATTGCCCTCGGCCCTGGCGGGGCCACCGGCCGGGATCAGCACCAGCGCGGCTAGCAGCGCCAGCTTAACCACGCGTGTAGCGCGACCAAGTAGGGGGGATGAAATCATGGATGTGAATTCCTCTCGTGTGGGAGTAGACGATGTATGCTCACTCAAACAAATGGGTAACCGTACAAAAGAAGCCAAGCAAAATCTCAGGAAATTCAAGTGCAATTGAACCGGTATACGTGCGCGCCAGCCCACCCGGGGTATGCACAATCACTTCTTGACTGCGCGGATAGATGGTCCATACCAGGGGTGTGCCGGCTTTTAGGAAATCGCGCCCTTTGCGCGTGAACGTCATCTGCCGCGAAATCGGGAGCCAGATCCCAGAAACCTTCGGGCATGCCGCTGACTGAAACTCTCTGGCGCAGCCAGCAGCGCCCGTACGGCTTGTATGAATTTTAAGTAATTTTTCCATAAATTGATTTGGGCGTAGATTCAAAGGTTTAAGATTTTTTCTAGCAACACTTCACCCACATGAACAGGCTGGAATTTTCTTCGTCGCTCATTCTACCCCGCCCGCCGCAAAAATCCCACTCACCTTCCCACTCCCGCGTACACCACGACACCAAGATTCGTCTCAACCGTCTCGCTCGCAGCCACTTCTAGTGATATGCTGCTGTGAATAGTCATCCATTTTCTCTCGGAAAATGGTGGGTAGTCCATTGGCGCATAAAGAACACATGTGCTATCATTAGGGTTCTTCTTGGGGGTACAAAACCATCTTCTCAGGAGTCAACCAATGACAAAACTTTTCTACTCCATCTTAGCCAATACGCTGGCGGCCTCGGTTGTCAATACATTGGTCTGGTTTGCCGTGACCTTCTGGGTCTATCTGCAAACGAGGTCGGTGATTGCCACCTCTGTCATGGCCGGGATCTTCACAATCACAATTGCCTTCTCTGGCTTTTGGCTTGGCTCGCTGGTGGATCGTTACCCCAAAAAGGTTGCCATGCTTGCTTCCAGTATAGCAACTTTTATCCTGTTTACGGCAGCCCTCTTGGTCTATAACGCGGCCCCTGCCTCAACTTTTACAGATGGAAGCAGCCCGCTCTTGTGGCTCTTTATTGTGCTGACATTGATGGGCGCGATTGTCGGCAACTTGCGCGGCATTGCCATTTCCACGCTGGTGACAATCCTGGTTCCCGCAGAAGATAGGGATAAAGCGAATGGTCTGGTGGGCACAACCAATGGGGTTGCCTTTTTGGTCGCCTCGATTTTGAGTGGGATCACCATCGGGTTTCTGGGTATTTCGGGCATGTTGATCAGCGCGATCTTGGTGCTGGCCCTGGTTATCGTCCATCTCTGGATGCTCGACATCCCGCATCAAGCGGTGGATCAGGGTGACGGAGAGAGCCATCGCCTGGATATTCGCGGGTCGATTCGGGCGATTCAGGTTGTGCCCGGCCTTTTTGCGCTGATCTTTTTTCACGCTTTCAACAACTTTTTGGGCGGCGTTTTTATGTCGCTCATGGACGCCTACGGGTTGGAGTTGGTCTCCGTACAAGTTTGGGGTGCGCTCTGGGGCTTCTTGAGTCTGGCTTTCATCGCCGGCGGGTTGATCGTCGCCCGCTTTGGCTTGGGCAAAAATCCGCTACGCACGCTCTTGCTCTGTAATGTCGCCATGTGGACGATCTGTATCTTCTTCACGATTCAAGCGTCAGTTGTGCTGTTGGCAACAGGCATGTTTATCTGGCTCTGCCTGGGGCCAGTGGTAGAGGCCGCCGAACAAACCGTGCTGCAACGCGTGATTCCCGTGGAGCGACAGGGGCGGGTCTTTGGCTTTGCCCAAAGCGTTGAACAAGCCGCCTCCCCCATCACGGCATTCCTGATTGGGCCAATTGCCCAGTGGATCTTTATTCCGTTTATGACCACCGGCGGGGGCGTGACCCTCATTGGCAATTGGTTTGGCGTGGGGCCAGACCGGGGCATGGCGCTGCTCTTCATCGTCTCCGGCGTGATCGGCCTGATCGTCACCCTGGTTGCCATGCGCTCCCATGCCTATCGCATTCTCTCCGCGCACTATCAGCGGCCAGTGTCCGAGGCAGACTATGCAGCGGTCACGGTTGTACCGGAAATCGTTTCGTAGCGCAAACAAGTCACAGTCTATTCAAAGAGTTCGCCCACGGTGCAGACGAAGCCGGGCAGGGTCTCAGGAAAGTGCAACTGCATCGCGCTTGTGTATGTACGTGCCAATCCATCCGGGGTGTGGACGATGACCTCCTGGCTGCGCGGATAAATTGTCCACACCAGCGGTGTGCCTGCGTTCAAGAAATCGCGCACCTTTGCGCGGACTTCGTCGGCGCTCTCGCTGGGGGAGACCACTTCCACCGCCAGATCTGGGGCAAGTTCCCAAAAGCCTTCAGGGATACCCGGGGGCGGAATGTGATCCGCCCGCACGTAGGAAACATCTGGGCCGCGCACTGTATCGGGATTGCGGGCAAGAATATAGCCCGCTTCAACACCCACATACCCACCGCTCTTTTTCGCCCATAGGCGCAACAGCATGGCAAGTATCACGGCAATTGCGCCGTGTTGTCCCCCTGGCGGCATAGTTTCCACGACCTCCCCTTGCACAAGTTCGCGGTGAACGGTGGACACTGGCAATTGCCAGAAGTCCTGGGCAGTTATGAGTTGTTCCAGTATGGTACTTTTAGTTGTACTTATCATGTGCGTCCTAAATCAGTCAGATGAGTGAAATCTCTTTGTTATGGAAATGCTTTCTCAATATAATCCATGAACAAGTATGCCAGCTCCTTTAACTCTTGTTCGGACAGATCCATCTCCCAAACTCTATTTTTTGGCTTGTTGTCTATTTTTCCAGGGTTAGGAGGAAGATTCCAAAGAGTGATGCCGCTAATCTCGTTAGAATAACTGTCTTTTCTGAGTGTAAAACAGTTATGAGCAAACGCATGTCTGACGTACGATACAAGCTGACTAAAGTTACGATGTGGAATAAGTTTAGGCGATACTATACTGGAAGATTTGCTTGAAACAGTTGGAGTCTTCAATCCAAAAGCACTGAGGTCTTGAAATTAGGACTTTCGCTTGGGGTGAAAATAGGCGAGAATAGACGAATGATAAGCAAACAAAAGTACGTTGAATATTTGATAAGTACGCCAGTGAACTACACATGTAGCAACCTGGCAGCGCATCTGGAAAAGACAAGCCATGACATCGTGAGTGATTATTTATCACGGGAAAGGCTGAGTGGGAATCATCTATGGGAGATAGCCCGTGGCTTCATCAAAGATGGTGCGCAGAGCTATCTGATTGTGGATGACAGCGTGCAAAACAAAGAGTACTCACGAGTCATCCAGATGGTGAAGCGCCAGTATAGTGGTGCGGAAGGTGGGCTGGTCGATGGCATCGGGATAGTGAATTTGGTGCATACGGATGGTCAAGGGCACTTCACGCCGATAGATTTTCGCATTTATGCTAAAGAGCATGATGGCAAGACCAAGAATGACCATTTTCTAGAGATGCTCACCGCTGCTATAGCGGGAAAAGAGATAAAAGCCAAGACGGTCTTGTTCGATAGCTGGTACAGTTCGTGGCAAAACCTAAAGCATCTGCATCGGCTGGGACTACTCTTTTACACCACGCTGAAATCCAATCGTCTGGTCAGCCCCAGCCCAGAAGAAGGCTATCTGCATCTGGATGAAATCGAATGGACATCAGAGCGATTGACCCACGGCCTTCTCGTCAAGCTGAAAAAAGTGCCCTTCTCGGTCAGACTGTTCAAGCTGGTTGCCACAAACGGCGACATTGACTGGGTAATTACCAATCAGTTGGATATGACCCCAGCCTCGTCAACCCCGGCCCAGGTCGCTCAAGACGCGAACGACGTCCGCTGGGAAATCGAGCAGTTTCATCGTGAACTCAAGCAACTTACCGGCAGCCAACGATGCCAGTGCCGCAAGCAACGCGCTCAGCGCAATCATCTCGCTTGTTGTTATCATGCTTGGTTGATCATGAAAGCCCACGCCCGACACCTAGGTAAGACCATCTATCACGTCAAGTCCGACTTATTCTCAGACTATCTCAGAGCCCAGTTACGTAATCCCACCATTCCCGCTCTTTCTCCTTCCTGAGCGAAAGTCCTAGA
>CAVRLX010000031.1:0-29759 GCA_963721725.1 uncultured Chloroflexia bacterium | reverse complement strand
CCACGCACGTGGGGGTGAACCGACTGGCTGGCTCCGTGCTCTCGCACGCATGGAGTTTTCCCCACGCACGTGGGGGTGAACCGCGGACACGGCAGCGGCTGGACGTGCGAGCTCGAGTTTTCCCCACGCACGTGGGGGTGAACCGCCGCTCAGCGATAAGCCGCCGTTTCGGTATCAGTTTTCCCCACGCACGTGGGGGTGAACCGTAGCTGAGCACTGGCCAACATGTGACGCCGTTTTCCCCACGCACGTGGGGGTGAACCGAAGACACTGTCGTGACCACTGCCAGCCGCATCGTTTTCCCCACGCACGTGGGGGTGAACCGCCTGCGGTGGCCCGGCGACGCCGACGCAGCACAGTTTTCCCCACGCACGTGGGGGTGAACCGCAGCGATCGCGCAGGCTACATGGCCTCACGCGCGTTTTCCCCACGCACGTGGGGGTGAACCGAGCGATCAGATTCCGGCAGCAGCTCGCGAGCAGCGTTTTCCCCACGCACGTGGGGGTGAACCGGCGGCACGACGAGCAGGAAATGATGATAGTCCCAGTTTTCCCCACGCACGTGGGGGTGAACCGCGTAGCGCATCTGTACGGCTGTGTCGCAATGTCGTTTTCCCCACGCACGTGGGGGTGAACCGTATCGCGCCTGATCAGCATGACAGCGACTGACGTTTTCCCCACGCACGTGGGGGTGAACCGCTGCGAGCTCATGCGTCACGACACTTGGTCAGCGTTTTCCCCACGCACGTGGGGGTGAACCGAGCGGCTGGCGACGCTGCACCGGCACGCGTACGTTTTCCCCACGCACGTGGGGGTGAACCGCACGCCGCGTCGCGGCAGCTGACGGCGAGCGAGTTTTCCCCACGCACGTGGGGGTGAACCGATCGGTCGCTAAGTCGGCATACCGTGCGAGCTGGTTTTCCCCACGCACGTGGGGGTGAACCGACGCCGACCGGTGCAGGCGGCCGTTCGACGTGTTTTCCCCACGCACGTGGGGGTGAACCGGCTCAGCGGCCATCGGCGAGCTGCCGAGCCGAGTTTTCCCCACGCACGTGGGGGTGAACCGCAGTCGGCCAGCGAGCTGTGTCGCGATGCTGACGTTTTCCCCACGCACGTGGGGGTGAACCGCGCACGGCTGCACGGTACTGCACGCATCGGCCGTTTTCCCCACGCACGTGGGGGTGAACCGACGTGGCGACCGTGACTGCGAGCCGCAGATGCACGTTTTCCCCACGCACGTGGGGGTGAACCGCGCGCCGCGCGATCGGCCATGCGAAGCGGCGACCGTTTTCCCCACGCACGTGGGGGTGAACCGCAGCGCAGCGTCGACGCTGACTGGCCGGACAGCGTTTTCCCCACGCACGTGGGGGTGAACCGTGATGCCGAGCCGCACACGCTCGCGTTGTGCGTCGATTTTCCCCACGCACGTGGGGGTGAACCGGCGGCGCGTGAGCCATGGCCGACGTCACGCGACGTTTTCCCCACGCACGTGGGGGTGAACCGCAGCGGCCTGCACGACTGGTGCGACCGATCGCGTTTTCCCCACGCACGTGGGGGTGAACCGCGCATGCGCCGCGACATGCGGTGAGCTCGGACAGTTTTCCCCACGCACGTGGGGGTGAACCGCGCTGCGATCCGCAGGCGCGACGATCCGTCGCAGTTTTCCCCACGCACGTGGGGGTGAACCGCAGCAGCGCCTGACATGCAGTTTCGACGCCGCATGTTTTCCCCACGCACGTGGGGGTGAACCGTCGAGCGCCTGACGCATCGCGCGAACTGCGATCGTTTTCCCCACGCACGTGGGGGTGAACCGGCGTACGGCGAGCGCGGTCGCGATGCTCGGCAGCCGTTTTCCCCACGCACGTGGGGGTGAACCGCGTGGCATGCCGCCACGTCTGGGCGCATCACGATTGTTCCCCACGCACGTGGGGGTGAACCGATCGCGAGCCGTGCGCGATACCGGCTGGCTCAGCGTTTTCCCCACGCACGTGGGGGTGAACCGCGATCGGCACCGCAACGATCGGGACCCGCAACGTTTTCCCCACGCACGTGGGGGTGAACCGGATACCGGCATGCGACAGTCTGACGCGTCGCACGTTTTCCCCACGCACGTGGGGGTGAACCGCGACGGCACGCTATGCCGACGTCGGCGCTCCGTTTTCCCCACGCACGTGGGGGTGAACCGAGCAGTAGCTGCCGACGGTGCGATCGACGCGAGTTTTCCCCACGCACGTGGGGGTGAACCGGCGAACTGAGTCAGCGTAGCGAGCGAAGCGGTCATGTTTTCCCCACGCACGTGGGGGTGAACCGGACGAGGACGACTGCATTCGGCCGAGCGACAGTTTTCCCCACGCACGTGGGGGTGAACCGCAACGGCGCGCTATCATAATTTTTGATAACGGAGACCAACGTTTTCCCGCCGATTCCCACTTCATGATAGCGGACGCCAGCAGGGCGTTGCCTGTCGAGATTTGCATAGAAAAGGTATGATAGGGGCGGCTTTGCCCACCCAACTTTGCATTCAAAAGGAGCACCCCTTGATCCACTTCATCTGTGTAACCTGTGGGACGCAGTTTGCCGAAAGCGAGACGCCCCCGGCGCGCTGCCCCATTTGTGAAGACGAGCGCCAGTATATCGGACACAACGGCCAACAGTGGACCACACTGGCGGCGATGCAGCGCGATTATCACACGGTGATCAAGCCTGTGGAGGCGGATCTGACGGGCATTGGCACAGCGCCTCAATTCGCCATCGGCCAGCGTGCGCTGCTGGTGCAGACGCCCCAGGGCAATTTGTTGTGGGATTGTATTAGCTATCTTGATGATCCCACGGTGGCGGCGGTGAAGGCGCTGGGCGGCATTGATGCCATTGCCATTTCGCACCCGCACTACTATTCCAGTATGGTGGCGTGGGCACAGCGCTTTGACGCGCCGATCTATCTGCACGCAGCGGACCGCGAACATGTGATGCGCCCCGACCCGTCCATCCACTTTTGGGAGGGGGAAACGTACGATCTCTTGGGCGGGATTACGTTGATCCGCGCCGGGGGACACTTTGCCGGGGGCACAGTGGCGCATTGGCCGCAGGGAGCGGAAGGCCGAGGTGTGCTGCTCACGGGGGATATTGTGCAAGTGGTGCAGGATCGACGCTGGGTCAGCTTTATGTACAGCTACCCCAATCTGATCCCGCTCTCCGCGGCCACGGTGCGCCAGGTCGTTGCCGCTGTGGAGCCTTTCGAGTTTGAGCGGATCTACGGGGCGTGGTGGGCGACGATTGTGCAGGAAGATGCCAAAGCGCGGGTCGAACGCTCGGCGCAACGATACATTGGGCACGTGGAGAGGTGAGCAGGCGCGTCAAAAGGGATTAGGCGTTACGCAGTTGACCAGAAGTCGAACTTTTGGTAAAAGTTCGACTTCTCCCAGGCGTCAGACATCCGCCGACCATAGGGTTGAAGAGGACGCGTCTGTTTGTTCCTTTCGTACGGGAGAATCAATGTTTGCGACAGATAGCGCACAGGACGCAGCCGGGGCGGGCAAAGTTGCTGGGACAATGCGGATTGATTGCGGTAAAATTCGGGGCGATCTGAGGGGTGTGCTATAATCCGCTTTCGAGAAACCCTGCTATATGTGGGCCTGCCCCTTCGCCATCTATCTCAGAAGGTGAAACTTTTTTGACCCCAGAAGCGTTAGAGGGTGGAGTTTTCGTCACCCGATTTTCAAGACATTTCAACGTGCAAGGAGAAAGTTCTATGTCCGTTCGGTTTACGGCGCGCATCGCGTCTATTTTGATATTGTTGGGCTTGCTGATTCCCACAGCAAGTCTGCGTGTGGAGGCCAGCCCCACCGCCACCACCGACGATGAGATCATCTACATTGATAATTTTGGGACCATTCGCATCATCGATCCCAACGTGTTTGCCGGTACCCAAAAGATTGAATGGTCTAGCCCGGAAGGCGGTTGGCAGGATTTTGCCGTGGGCGATCTGAACGCTGATGGTGATATGGAAATTGTCGCCATCGGCAACAACAAGCTCACGATTTTTGATCCGGTGGTGCGCTCCTCGGCGGTTACGCCAGATGGAAGCATCAAGCTGGTGCCGTGGGCGCGGCTCTATGAGCGGGCACTTCCCAACAACACGGCCAATCGAATTGCCGCCGGCAACATGGACTGGAACGTGGCCGGGGATGAGTTTGTGCTTGGCTACCCCGTCAGCGAGCCAAACAACATTAACTTCAAAATGGAAGTCTTCAAAAATACGGATGGACAAGGCCGCGCCTGGGTTTCCCATGCGGTTTCTGGCTTTGCCCTGGCCTGGAAGTTTTTCCGCGTGGGCAATATTAATAATTCTGGGCCAGATGACATTATCCGCCTGCGCGATCAGGACAGCCGCGGCGTGCAGGCTGTCGAAGTCGAAAACAACTGGAATGAAATTTTCTACAAAGATCTGACGGGTGGATTTAAGTACACGTCAGCCGCCATCGGTCAGATCTATCCCGGCGGCACAGGCGAAGTTGTCACGACGCGCACTTATACTGGGGAACCGGGGGGCGCGTCTCTGCTGATTTTCCAATTTACCAATGGGAAGTGGGATAGCGTCAAAGAGGATGTGATCAACTTCTTCCCGCATCCTTCGTTTGTCTTTCTGGCCGATGTCAACGGCAACGGGGACGACGAAATATTTTGGATGCGCAAGCTGGGGATCGCCAATGACACAACCACGGCACGCCTCTTTATGCTCAACCGCGGCGGCGATAGCTTGCCCAACTTCAGCAGCCCGCTGGATAGCGACGATGGCTACAGCGTGGGCGCGGGCGGCGATACGGATGCCGATGGGCGTGACGAAGTGGTGGTGATGCGCAATAACAAAATTTTGCAGTTCAACGAACCCGAATCTGGCAATGCCGCTCAAGTTGAACCGTGGCCCGTGAACACCAACGGCCAAAGTCTCGTGGTCGCCAACGTGGACGGCACCGGGATTGTGGCTGGGCCGCGTTTGGAATTAAACCGCGACAGTATCGCCGTTTCGCTGGAAGCGGGAACCATTAGCAACGCCATCATCGGCGTCAAGCTTACCAACGTGGGCAGCGGCGGCAACATCCCGATTACAGTGGAAAAAGAGGGCAACGCCGATTGGTATCAGTTTTCCGTCAGCAGCGATGGGGGGAATCAGGCCCCCAACACGGCACCGCTGAATATCTATCTTACCAACTTCCGCGCCGACCAACTGACACCGGGAACCTATACCTCTCGGCTCAAGATTACCTCGTCGCCGGCAGCCAGCAACCAGCCCATTTATCTGAATATCTCGTTGACGGTGACGGCAGCCAAGTTCACCATCTCCGCCGATAGTTTGTCTTTTGGCTTTGCCAATACTGACCCGAACCCGCAGACACGCGGCGTGGCCGTGAATGGTCTGCCCAATTTAACCTTCTCGGCCTCGTTGATGCCCAAGCCAGCTTATGACGCGGCCGGTGCGTGCATTGGGCACAACGCCCAAATTTGGTTATCTTGACGAGGGTGAGATTGTCTTAACCGATGGGTTTGGGAGCGAATATCGGGTTGAACAGAGTGCCGAAGCCCAAGTTTCGGCTGCGGCCATCACCTGGCCTTCGTTGCCGTGGGCAACGGTCCAATCCACCAGCAGCACCGTTCCCGACACGATTACCGTGACTGTCGATCCGGCTAAACTGTCCAGTGGGTTTGAAAGCGCGGTGTTGATCGTGATCGCCGACAGCCGGGCGGGTTCCTACCCGGACAATCTCCAAGTGGCTTCGGTGAACGTTGTTAAAGGCATACCTTTTTACTTGCCCTTTGTCCAACGCTAGTCAACGCGGGGGGAGAGAAACAATCGGTACGGGCGTGATGAATCACGCCCGTACCTTTTTTGGTTACGGTGCTTTCTATCGGGCAGGGAGATGCCCTTGAATTTGCCAGCAGCTCTCCGCGATGGCGGGCAAAGCTTCCGTCAAATCGGCGCGGATAACCACTTCGGCGCAGTGATCAACACAGGTGTTGCCCAAGTTAACAACGGCAAGCCTGGCCCCGCGGCGGCGTGCCAACCATGGCAGATCGGCCACCGGCATCACCTCTAGGCTGGTCCCCACCACAAGCATGAGATCACAGGTGAGCGCAGCCTGTTGCGCCCGCTCCAGCGCGGCCACGGGCAGATCTTCGCCAAAAAGCACGACATCGGGTTTCAGAATCCCGTGGCAAACCGGGCACTGTGGCAGCGGATCATCACCGCGCCGCTGGATCAACGTGGGCCAAAAAGCGGCAGCATCCACACGCTGATGACAATCGCAACAGGTGGCCGATTCCGCCGCGCCATGCACCTGCACCACAGCCTGCGAGCCGGCACGCTGATGCAACGTATCAATATTTTGGGTCACAACAAGGTCAATCAGTCCAGCCGCCTCCAATTGGGCCAGGGCATGGTGGGCCGGGTTGGGGCGCGCCGTCTGTAGAGTCTGGGCCAACGGACGCAGCCAGTTGTAGAAGCGGCGCGGCTCTTCACGGAAGCCCCAGATCGAGGCCACCGTCAGCGGGTCGGCGTGCTGCCACAGGCCCGATTCTGGCGAGCGAAAATCAGGAATGCCCGACTGTGTGCTAATCCCAGCGCCGCTGAGCACAACTGTGTGCGACGCCGAGAGCAGCATTTCACTGATTTGGCGAATTTGGGCATTGATTGCCAGGGTACGATTTCTCAGCCAGGGTTTCCATGCCACGGTGACTCCCCTCACATTTGCATTGCCAAGCGTGCGCCAGCCTACAACGATGTCTGCATCTCTGCTTTGAACGCTTTTGGTCGAGTGGTATACTGTGCAAAGTTTGTCGATATGCCAGACTGAACGCCACGGGCACCTCTACACAGAAGGGAATGGTTTGAATGCTTTCCAAGTACGTTCGCCCGATCCTCGTCGGTTCGCTGAATGCCCTTGCCCGCCAATTACATGCCTGGGGCGTGACCCCCAATGGCGTTTCGATTGTCGGCTTTTTGTTGACGATTCTCGCGTCTGGCCTGTTGGCTGCGGGTGAACTGTTCTGGGGCGGCGTCTTGCTGATTTTGGCTTCATCGTGTGACATGATTGATGGTTCGCTGGCCCGCTACACCGCACAAGAGAGCAAATTTGGCGCGTTTCTGGACAGTACCCTCGACCGCTACTCCGAGAGCATTACGCTGTTGGGGCTGGTGGTCTACTATGCCAGCTCTCCCGACCGCCAGATCCAGCTTTTCCTGATCTTCCTGGCCCTCATCGGCTCGTGGATGGTCAGCTATACACGAGCGCGGGCCGAAGGTCTGCAAATTGAGTGCAAGGTGGGGATCTTGCAACGGCCCGAACGCATCTTCATTCTCATCGCCGGCCTGATCTTGGGCTGGATGATGCCCGTGCTTTGGATTCTGGCCGTCTTCACCAATATTACAGCAGTACAGCGCATCTATGAAGTCTATCTGCGCACGCTGCCACCCGCCAGCGGCAAACAAGCGGCCATTGAATAGCAGAGTTATTTTCATCTAGTATACACCCTGCAGAGTCATGGCAGCCATCAGCGCCCGTTGCGCTGGGAATGTACTAAAGTTAAACACCCCCTACCCACCCAACAATTTGACCCACTGCCCTATCTCAAGTAAAATGCAGTGTCGGTACGCGCCAGTCGTGGCCCTTTTTCATGATCACGCATAGACCGGGGAATTCCTGTGTTTGAAAGTCTTTCCGATAAACTCCAGACAGTCTTTAATCGGCTAGCCAGCCAGGGCAAGCTCTCCGAGAGCGATGTTAACACCGCGCTGCGCGAGGTGCGTTTGGCGCTTTTGGAAGCCGACGTCAACTATAAAGTTGTCAAAGAGTTCGTCGAGCGCATCAAAGAGCGTGCGATTGGCGTAGAGGTCATGAACAGCCTGACCCCAGCCCAACAGGTAGTCAAAATCGTCAATGAAGAGTTGACTGAACTACTGGGCAAGGCTGCCCCGCTGACGTTGAGCAACCCGCCCAGCGTGATTATGCTGGTGGGTTTGCAAGGGGCGGGCAAGACAACCGTGGCGGCAAAGCTGGCGCTGCGCCTGCGCAAAAGCGGCCAACGTCCGTTGCTGGTGGCGGCGGATATCTATCGTCCGGCGGCTGTGCGCCAGTTACAGGTCTTGGGCGATCAGATCGAAGTGCCTGTCCACAACGAAGGCACCACCGTTCCCGCCCCCACAATTGCCCGCAACGCCGTGCGGCTGGCACGTGAAAAGGCCTACACAGTGGTCATCCTGGACACGGCCGGTCGCCTTCAGATCGACGACGAGATGATGCGCGAACTAGAGCAGGTGCGGCTGGTAACACAGCCCGCCGAGGTGCTGCTGGTGGTGGATGCCATGACCGGCCAGGAAGCAGTGCGCGTGGCCGAAGGATTTAACCAACGCGTCCCGATCACCGGATTGGTGATGACCAAAATTGACGGCGACGCCCGTGGGGGTGCAGCGCTGAGTATTCGTGAAGTGACCGGTGTTCCGATTAAGTTTTTGGGTACGAGCGAGAAGCTTGACGGTTTGGAACCCTTCCAACCCGACCGGATGGCGAGTCGTATTCTTGGGATGGGTGACATCCTCACACTCATCGAGCGAGCACAGGAAAACATTAGCGAAGAAGAAGCCGCCGCCATGGAGGCCAAGCTGGCCGAGGGTGACTTCGATTTTGAAGACTTTCTGGATCAACTGCGACAGCTCAAGCGGCTCGGCTCTGTCACCGATCTGCTCAAGATGATCCCAGGCATGAGCCAGATGGCCGGTCAGGTTGATCCGCAAGAGGCGACCAAAAACCTCAAGCGTGTCGAAGCGATTATCAACAGCATGACCTTGGTAGAGCGGCGCACTCCCGACATTCTCAACGGCAGCCGCCGCCGACGCATTGCCACAGGCAGCGGCACCGATGTGCAGGATGTCAACCAACTGATCAAACAGTTTCGGGATATGCGCAAGATGATGAAGCAGATGGGTCTGCTGGGCCAGGTTAAAAAAGGGCGACGTCGCCGTGGGGGGCGCGGACTTTTGGGCGGCAATCTTTCCAATCTGTTTGGGGGCATGCAATAGCCCCTCAGCAAGTGGGTTGCCGATTGTGGTTTTGACACGTTAATTTCAATGATTGAATAAACGTAACCTACGTCTAGGGTGCGACGCACTCGCCACACACGCTTTTCACAACCGTTCTCCTCCTGGCAAGTGCGTCGCACCTGAATCGTTACGAATAAACAAACACCAATTTTAGGGTCTATCAAAGGAGTTACATCCAGTGGTTCGTATTCGCTTGCGCCGTATGGGCGCGAAAAAGAAACCGTTTTACCGCATTGTGGTCGCCAATCAGCGCAGTGCCCGTGATGCACGCTTTATCGAGATCATCGGCACCTACGATCCGCTTACGGATCCAGGCACGATTGAACTTAAAAAAGATCGCGCCGCCTATTGGGTGGGCGTGGGCGCACAGCCCAGCGAAGCCGTGGCTCGCTTGCTGAAGAAGCAAGCGGTGATCGACGACGCGGGCACCTTGATCTACCAGCCCGAAGCCGAGGCAAGCACCGAAGCTGTTCTAGTAGCGGCCTAGTTGTCCCAGACGCTCACATTTTTAGACCGAATCGATCTGAAGGAGTCCTGTATGGAAAAGCTAGTGGCATTTATGGCAAAAGCCCTGGTGGAAAATCCCGACGCGGTAGAGGTTTCTAAACGGGGTGGGCGTGACCGGGTGATGTTGCGTTTGCAGGTTGCGCCGGAAGATGCCGGACGTGTGATTGGCAAGGGGGGTCGTGTGGCGAATGCCATGCGGTCGGTCTTGCGGGCCACGGCCGCCCGTGAGGGCCAGCAGGTTTCGCTGAAAATTCTGTAAATCAGGACAGGATGTACGCAGCGCAACACATAACCCAAGAGCAGAGCAAGACAGCGGGGGAGATTCCTTCCGCTGTCTTTTTTCAGATTAAAGGAGTCAATCTATGAGTGAAGAAAGTCCCCAAAATAGTGCTCCCCGCCGACGACGGCGCGGTCCACTGGGTGCGCAGCGCCCGATGACGACGGATGTCCCCGATGGCTATCTGGTTGTGGGGCGGATCATCAGCGCGCACGGCATCCAGGGCGAATTTAGCGTAGAGCCTTACACCGATTTTCCCGAAGAGCGCTTTGTCACAGGGCAGACGATCCTGGCTGGCGAAAGCATGACCCCAGTGAAGATTCTCAGCGCGTGGCCGCACAAGGCGCGCTGGTTGCTCCAATTTGCCGAGATCAACGACCGCGAGGATGTGGAGGCACGCCGTGGGGAGTGGCTCTTCATCCGTGAGGACGAAGCCGCCGACTTGGAAGCGGACACCTATTTTGTCCACCAAATTATGGGGTTGCGCGTGCAGGATGAAGCGGGATCGGTGCTGGGAACGGTGAAAGATGTGCTCTTCACCGGGGCCAACGAGGTCTACATCATCACGCCTGCCGCTGGCGTGAACCGGGATCGAGAAGTGCTGCTCCCGGCCATCGGCGAGGTGATTCAAGCCGTGGATCTGGAAGCAGGCACGATGACGGTCCGTCTTTTGCCAGGGATGCTTGAAGAGTAGCCTTAGCTTTGGGGCGCTAACAGCCAATCCACCAGGGCGCGGATCTCAGCTTCGTCCATCTCTTCGTCGTAGGAAAGGGGCATGAGGTCGGCGTCATAGCCCTCCACGACATAGGCGTTGGGATCGACAATGCTGGTATAGATGTAGCTGGCGGCATCTTGCCCCTGGACGCGCACGCCTGCATTCTCGTGTAGGTGGGCCAGGCTGGGGGCAATCAAGTTGTTCAGGGCGATACCGTCGGCGGGGTCTTGCAAATAATGACAGTCAATACAGCCCATGGCAAAGAAAAGCTGCTCGGGATCGGGGCCAGCAGTTTCTTCGCTCACGGCCACGGCTGGCGCCGATGGATCAGGCGTGGCCTCCGCCGCAGCCAGTTGCTCGCGATTGCCCAGCCAGGAAAGCACACGGATGCGCCACATAAAGACGTTGCGTGAGGCTTCCAGCGGCTCGGCCCCCCGTTCCATGCGATAGGACAATTGCAGTCCCTCGGTAAGCAGCTCGCCCTGTAGCCCGGCCTGCTGAGCGCTGCTCATGGCCGCCGTTAGATAATTGGCGGCGGTGTGCGAGCGGCTCTGGACCTCCTCGGCGGACATCGTCTCATCTACAAACCAGAGCAAGAGATCGGCCACCCCCGTGGCATACCGAATCTCAAAGAGCGTCTGCGCGTCGGCGCCATAGCGCCGCCCCACGGCTGCGGCCACGCGCCGTACCAGCGCTTCGGCCTCGTCATAGGGCTGCACCCCCACTAATTCCTCGCGACTTAACGGGATCGACAATACGTCTGCCGTCTGTAAAAGCAGATCAATGACACTTTGCAGCACAGGATCCTCGGCGGGCGTGGCCGTCAACCCCATAGACCGCCAATGGCCCATCCAATAGGTGAGCGTATCCAATTGCTCTGCCGCCGCCCCTGTCGGTTCAACGTCTCTGGGTTCGGGGCGCAGTGGCAGCGGCGTCGCAGTCGGCAAGGAGGATTCAACTGGCACAACAGCAATTTCAAGCGGGGTGAACTCTGGGCGAATGGTCACAGGCGAGATACAACTGGAGAGCACCAAGAGTGCGGCTAACATGGGCAGCAAAATAAATTTCAGTTTCATCCATCGAGCTTTCTATCATAACAGCGAACTTATACGGAAGCGGCGGCGGGCAGACGCCCCCTATGATAGAACGAGGTGGCGTTCTCTACCAAACTGCCCACCCCAAGCAGCGCAAAAGTCTGCCTCACCAGACGGGCGTCTGGCGCATATATGCTTATCCCGTTGCAAACCCCGCTTCCACAACAGATGCGGTCTGGCGTCTCCAAGTAGCCCAGGAGCCGCAGACCCATGCGCCACCCTAATCTAGCCAAAGAATAAGCCCGGTATTCGATACCGGGGCTTATTCTGCTCTTTTACTCTACCCCACCCGGCCCATCCCCGCGCCAGAGGTGACCCATTTCGGTGCTGGTTGCCAGCAGATCAGCCAACGTGCCCTGGGCCTCGATGCGCCCCTCTTTGAGCACAATGATCGTATCTGCCCGTTGCAGCGCGGCACGGCGGTGCGAGACGACGAGGCAGGTACGCTCGCCGCGGGCAAAGATGCGCTCCCACAGCAGACGCTCGGTTTCCACGTCCAGCGCGCTGGAGAGATCATCAAAGACCAACAACTCCGCATCACGGGCGAACATGCGCGCCGCCGCCGCCCGCTGCATCTGCCCACCAGAAAGCTTCACCCCGCGTGGCCCCACCAGTGTATCCAGGCCATTTTCCAAGCCGATGATGTCGTTTTCGAGCACAGCAGCGTGAATTGCCTCTGCCACGGCTTCTTTACCCAACGGCTGCCCCATGACAATGTTCTCGGCCAGAGTTTCGCTGAAAAGGCGCGGTACTTGGGGCGTATAGGCGGCGCGTGGCGGCACAAAAAACCCAGCGGGATCGTTAACCCGCGCGCCGTTCCAGCAGATTTCCCCGGCATCGGCAGGCAGCAGGCCCAGCAGCGCCCGCAAGAATGTGCTTTTGCCGCTGCCCACCCGCCCGGTGATCACCACAAAATCGCCGCGGCGGATTTCAAGATCCATGGCTTCAATGCTGCGCCCCGACGAAGGATGGCGATAGGTCAGCCCGCGTACATCCAACGTGCGCAGGCTCATTTCAACGTTTTTTACGGGCACAGTCAATGGTGGCGGCGCCTGGCGCAGATAGACGGGCCGTTTCGCCAACAAAGTCTCTCCCACGCTGGCCTCGGCCATCTCTTCCAGGCGAGCAACGCGGATCTGCTGCCCTTGATAGTCGCCAATAAAGCTGCCAATGTTGCGTGTAAAATCTACAATCGACCAAATATAGGTCATAAACAGGGCAAAGTCGCCCACGCTGAAATCGCCACTGCGGATAGCCCCACCCGCCATCAGAAGCACCAATCCCACACCGATATAGGCGGTCTGCTCGGTGGTGGAGTGGCTCAGCGTCCAAGTAACATGTTCAGCCACCTGCGCTTTACGCCTGGTTTCGTTGATAGTACGGAAGTGGCGAATGGCATCTTCCTCGGCATCGGCCACCTTGATCGCCTGCACTGCGCCGAAAAGCTCGCCCAGAAAGCCGATGACACTATCCCCGGCGCGGGCACTGGCCTCCATGGCGCGGAAGAACCGCGGCCAGACCAGTTTATTCAGCCACAGCCCCAGCAACCCTGGCGTCACGGCCACCAGTGTCATCACTGGGTTAATGCCCAGCATGATCGTCAGCGCCACCAGCGCAAAGATCAGTTGGCCCGCCATGTGCGGTAGCCAGGTGGGGAAATCTTTGGGATCGTCGATGTCGTCGCCAAAGCGGCTGATGGCCTCGCCCAGCGAGACGGGCAAGGGCAACGCCGCCGCTCGCCGCAGCACGCTCTCCATGAGATTAAGTTGCATCAGTGCGCGCAATGGCTCTTGAAAGAAGATGTCACCGATGCGCGCCGCATAGGTGACCAGCACTTCTGTCACGCCCACTGCCAGTAAGAGCGCCAGCAGCGTCCACAGGCTGGACCATGCCGGCGCTGATCCGCTGAGCCGGTCGAAGATCTGTTGTTGGATCAAGCCCAGGGGCCAGCCAGAGCAGCGAAATCGAAATCGAACCCAGCGAATGAATTGTAAACGCCCAGGGATGCAGCCTGATCATTTTCCATGTCATGGCGGGGGTCGAGGTTAAGGTTACTTTTTTCATGCCAGTGTCTCCTGTAGACCATGCTGCAACAGGTGATAAAAACGGGAATCGGCGTCTAACGCCAACGCAGCACGTGGACCTAATTCGACAGTGCGCCCGCCGTCGAGGATCAGAATATCGTCGGCGCGGGCCAGTGTCTCCAGGCGGTGGGCGATGATAATAGCCGTGCGCCCACGCAGCAATCGATCGATGGCGCGCTCTAGCAACGCCTCGGTGGCCGGATCAAGCCGCGACGAGGCTTCATCAAGGATGACCAAGCCGGGATCTTTGAGGAAGATGCGCACAAAGGCCAGCAGTTGTGCCTCGCCTGCCGAAAGGCCGCCGCTCCCTTCGAGCACCGTATCGAGACCGTTGGGCTGGGCCAGATACCAACTCCACAGGCCTAATTCAGAGAGCGCAGCCAGAATGGCGTCGTCGTCAACACGGGGGTTAAAGAGGGTGATGTTGTCGCGCAGCGAGCCAGCGAAGAGTTGCACATCCTGGGTGACCATGCCCACACGCTGACGCAAATCGCGGAGTGAGAGCGCATGAATGGGGGTGCCGCCTAGTTGAATGTTCCCGGCGTCAGGTTCGTAAAGGCGAAAGAGCAGCCGGGTCACCGTAGTTTTGCCGCTGCCCGTGCGCCCAATCAGCCCCAGCACCCGTCCGGCGGGCACACAGAACGAAAGATCTTGCAGCACAGGCCCTATGCTGCCATTTTGGCCGGCATAGTGGAAGGAGAGATGGTCGAAAGCTACAGCCAGCGCGCCCTCGGCCAGGGCAGCCCGTCCCTCGTCGGCAGATGTAGTCACAGTGGGCTGCTGTTGCCATAATTCCTGAATACGCCCCACGCTGGCCGAGGCTTCTTGAAATTTGCCCATTAAGTGACGAAAATCGCCCAGTGGCGATTGTAACAGCCCCACGTAATAGGCAATCAGATAGACCGTGCCAATCGTGGCGCGCCCGGCTAGAAAGAGGGCAATACCGATGCCAAAGGCCAGCACCAGTGCCACTGTGAAGAGCAACTGATTGGCGGCAAAGGTAAAGACACCAAAGCGCAGGGCAGGGTAAACGGCCTGGAATCGTTCGGCCTGAGCCAACGCCAACCGCCGCAATACATACCCTTCGCCGCCATTGGCGCGGATGTCTTCGCGCCCGCCCAGCCGTTCTTCCAACAGGCTGCCCAGCGTGGCGTCGGTCTCGCTGACCCGTGTCCATAGCTTCACGGTACGGCTTTGCACCAGTTGCAAGACCATGACAACCAATGCGGCATAGAGCGTGGCAGCCAGCCCCATGCGCCAATCTTCGCGCCAGAGCATAATCACCACACCGACGACGAGCAAGCCATTGGCGAGAATTCGTAGCACCATCTGCGAAAACAATTCGGCCAGATTGCCCACATCGCCGTCCACACGCGCAATCAGTTCGCCGGGCGTGTGGCGGTTGTGAAAGGCCATGTCCAGGCGCAGACAGTGCAGCGCCAAATCGGCGTGCAGCCGATTGGTGGCATCCCAACTAACATCGGTGCCAAGATAGTTGGTGAGCAGGGTAATGCCCGCTTGGATCAGGCCAAAGAGCAAGAACAGCCCCGCCGCCAGCATCAACTGGGGTTGGGCCGCGCCCGCCTGGGCCTGATCCAATACATAACGCATGATCTGTGGGTTGATCAGTTGCAGACCCAATTCCGCCCAAGATCAACGTGGTGAGCAGCAAAACGCGTGGCGATTGGGGCCGCAGATAAGTTGTAAGAAGTGAAAAAGACGCGAAACATAACTCTCCCTATGGGTGTCATCTGCCCCGCGAGCGCTGGGCAAAGAAAAACCACGAACCGTGCGATGTGCGCACAACTCAGGGTCCAAGACACCCCACAAGGGGTTATGCAAAAATGGGGAAAGAATTACCCATCTCAGGCATGGCAGCAAAATACCCAATATCTGTGATCAGAGATTCGGATATTCGGATGTTTTCTGCCGGACTAACGAGTTGCGACGCAAACCGCTTTCAAGAAAAAGGGTGTGCCGAACTGTTGTAATCCTGAGATTGTCATGTGGGTAATTCTCCTTTCTGGTGGTGGATGTAGATAGCGTCATCATAGTGAAAGAGGTAGGGTCAGTCAATTCGACAAAAAGATGAAAAGATCATGCGCAGTTTTTGCAGGGGATACAGCATGCGATTGGGGGCGGTCGTGGTAAGATAGGACAGATCGTGCTGCGTGACAGATCAGCACGCAGCACGTCATATTCACCCGCTCATGCCCTAAAGGAAACCTCATGTCTGTGTTGATTACTGGAGCCAATAGCCCGCTGGCCCGTGTTCTTATCACCGCTCTTGCCGATACCCATGAAATTCGCGCCACAGATACGCAGATCGATCCACCCATTGCCGGGGTGGAAACGTGCTGCGGCGATCTGCGCGAGCAAGCCTTTGTTGATGCCCTGGTTGACGGCGTCACGGAATTAATTCACCTGGCCCCGCTCACGACGCGCCTTAGCGACGAGAGCGCCACCCTGGATCACGCCACCCGCGGCACCTATCAACTGGTGAAAGCGGTGGGCGAGCGTGGCGTCAAACGCATCATCCTGGGCAGCACGCTCGACCTCTTTGCGCCGCTATGGCAAGAATACCGTGTCGATGAGGCCTGGCGTCCGCGCCCGCAGCCGCAGATCGCCCCACTTTGCGCCTATCTGGCCGAAGTGGCTGTGCGCGAGGTGGTGCGCGTCACCGGCACACCTGCGCTCTGCCTGCGCCTGGGCGAGATTGTCGATGACGCCACCATCGCCGACCAGCCCTATGATCCGCGCTGGCTGCATGTGAACGATGCCGTCTCTGCGTTTCAAAAGGCGTTAAGCGCCGAGGTGACTGGCTGGCAGATCTTCCACATTGCCGCCGGCGGAGATCGGGCTGCGGTTCCCGTGGCACGTGCCGCCGATGCGCCGCTACACTATCAGCCACAACATGATTTCCGCGCCCGCTGGGATGACACAATTTTGCCCATCAGCGCCGAGCAGCCTGCGCCGATCCCACCGAGACCGATCCGCAAGGTGGTGGTCTTTGGCGCGGGTGGACCGTTGGGCAGCGCTGTGGCCGAAATTCTGGCCCCGCACTACACGCTGCGCCTCACCGACGTGAAGCCGGTGGAAGAGTTGATGCAGATCAAACCGCAAGGACCGGGCGCGCCGTTGCCTGTGCCGCCGCAGCCGCCCCATGAATGGCGCGTGGTGGATGTGCGCGACGCTGGATCAGGTAATGGCGGCATGTGAGGGCATGGATGCCATTGTCAACGTCAGCGTGGTGCGCCATGATCCGGCGGACGCTTTCCGCGTCAACACACTGGGCGCGTATCATGTGATGGCGGCGGCAGTGGCGCATGGCATTCACCGGGTTGTCCACACCGGGCCGTTTATGCTGGGCGACCGTGGCGACCGCAGTTACAGTTGGGATACGCGCGTGGTGGATGACGTGCCTGCCCGCCCCGGCACTGGCTGGGTCTATATTCCCAGCAAGTTGTTGGGCCAAGAGATCGTGCAGATTTTCGCCGAATGGTACGGCCTCAGCGTGCCCACGCTCACCTTCTGTGCCTTCCTCAATCCTGAGGTGAAGCAGGGCAAATTTCTGCATCCGCTGACAATTTCATGGCTGGATTCGGCGTGCGCCATCCACTGTGCCCTGACCGTGGAGACCCTGCCTTCGCCCTATGAATATTTCCACATCGGCACGGATCTGCCCCACGGCGTCTTCCCCAACGACAAGGCCAAACGGCTGTTGGGCTGGCAGCCGCAGGATCGGTTTGAGGAGTATTACCGACGGGGATAAAGGCGGTGCGTGATGCGTAATTCGTGATGACGCGTTACAAAGTTACAGAGTACGCATCACGTCACGCTTTACAAACTATCATCCTCTGCCATGCCATGATATTATGCCCTTACCGTCTTCTACCCCGCCACCCAAAACGGAAAGACCATGTCACCCCAATCCCATTCTCCCCGTGTTGTTTCTATCCAGTGGGCAGAACTCGAAGGACGGCGTCCGCGCCATGCCGGCCGCAACGCGCGCCGGGCGATCACGGTTTCACCGTGAAGTTGCCGTTGGCCCGCCTCATCACCGACGACGGGGCCAGCGGTTTTGGTGTTTGCCGGGCCGATGTCGCCACAGCGCAGAGTATCCTCGGCACTTCACTGGATGACCTTTTTGATCCCCAAAGCGGCGCAACCGCACAGGGACTCCCCTTCGATTTCCCCCTTTGGGATCTGGCGGGACAGCACAGCGGCCAGCCGGTCTATGCATTGGCAGCGGCGATGCGCGGCAAAACCGTTGACACGCCCTTCCGTGTCCCCTGCTATGACACCTCGCTCTATTTTGACGACCTGCATGTGGACGATGACGATGAAGCCGTGGCACTCCTGGTGGACGAAGCACGCCAGGGCTATGCCCGCGGCCATCGCCATTTCAAGATCAAAGTGGGGCGCGGCGCACGTCACCTCCCGCTGGACAAAGGAACCGGGCGCGACATTGCCATCATTCGCGCCATTCGCGCCGCCGTGGGGCCAGGATGCTCGGCTGATGATTGACGCCAACAACGGCTACAATCTCAACCTCACCAAGCGGGTGCTGGCCGAAACCGCCGACTGTGCGCTCTTCTGGCTGGAAGAAGCCTTCCACGAGGACAACGTACTCTATACGGATCTGCGGGCGTGGATGGCCGAGCAGGGGCTAGATGTGCTTATCGCCGACGGCGAAGGGCAGGCATCGCCCACCCTGCTGGACTGGGCGCAGGCGGGCATTGTGGACGTGATCCAATACGACATTTTCAGCTATGGCTTCACGCCGTGGCTGGCGCTGGGCCAACGGCTGGACGGCTGGGGTGTGCGCGCCGCTCCGCACCATTACGGGCGGCATCTGGGCAACCACTACGCCGGTCATCTGGCCGCGGCCATTGAGGGCTTCACCTTTGTGGAGTGGGACGAAGTGGAGACCCCCGGCGTGGACAGCTCGGCCTATGCCGTCGAAAATGGGCAGGTTCACATCCCGAACCGGCCCGGCTTTGGGCTGATCCTCGACGAAGAGCGCTTTCAACACGCCGCCATGCAAAACGGCTATTCTGTCACTGAAACAGAATAGAACGCAGATAGCGCAGATTAAGCGGATTTTCGCCGATCAGAAAAAATCCGTGGCAATCCGCCCAATCCGTGTTCTATTTCTGAAAATCTGCGCAATCTGCGTATCACCCTCTGAGGAGTCACGATGAACATCTTGATCACAGGCATTACCGGACGAATTGGCGCAGTGCTGGCCCAATCACTGGTGGAAGCGGGCCATAGCGTGCGCGGGCTGGTCTGGCCGTGGGATCGGCGACTAGACCGGTTAAGTGCGCTACCCATCGAGCTACACGAAGGCAGCCTCACCGAGGTGGCAGACGTGGAACGAGCTGTGGCGGGCACAGATGCGATCTATCACCTGGGCGCGGCCTTCCAGGGCGGCGGACCGTTCACGAATGAGGAATATTTCGAGATCAACGTGCGCGGCACCTTCAACATGCTGGAAGCCGCAGCCAAAAATCAGGCGTTGCGCCACTTCTTCTTTGCCAGCAGCGACGCCCTCTATCAAAAGTACATCCCCGGCGGCATTCCCGACCCCATTGCCGAGGACACCATGCCGCTGGAGCCGGGCGGGGTCTATGCGCTGACCAAACAACTGGGCGAAGATCTCTGTCGCGGCTATCAGCGCAACGGGGGGCTGCCGGTGACGATCTTTCGCTTTGCCCTCACTGTGGGCGGGGATGAGATTCTGCGCTTTCCGCAATTTTATGCGCGCCACTGGCTGCAAAGCTACGAGCGCAACTCCACGCCAGAGACCGAAGCCGTGCGCGATGAATTGCGCGCCGCCGTCACTGCCAACGAAAACACCCTGATCATCGCGCGTGACGAAAGCGGGCGCAGCTTCAAAAAGCACATTGCCCACGCTCAGGACATCACCGACGGGCTGCTGGCCGGGTTGGGCAACACCGGGGCCATCGGCCACGCCATTCAACTGGCCGCGCCCACGCCCCTACACCTGGGAAGAGACCGTGCCCTACTTGGCCGAAAAGCTGGGCCTTCCGCTTATTGACGCCAAACTGGTCGGGCAAATGCCCACAAATTACGAGTTTGACCTACGCAAAGCCCGCCAGATCCTCGGCTTCGAAGCCCAATATGACATTTTCCGCATGATCGACGAGGCGGTGCAGGCATGAGCTATCCCGCTCCCGAAGCCATCGGCCTCTCCCCGGAGCGCCTTCAGCGAGCACACCGCTTTCTGGATGAAGCCGTGGAAGCCGGGAAAATCCCGGGCGCGGTGCTGCTGGTGGCACGGCACGGCACGCCCCTGGCCGCGCACGTGGTTGGCAATCTGCGCCTCACGCCCGACTCGCCGCCCATCCGGCCCGACACCATTTTCCTGATTGCGTCGATTACCAAGCCCGTGGTGGTCTCGGCGGTGATGCTGTTGGTGGAGCGGGGGCTGCTGCTCTTGGATGATCCCGCCGCGGCCTATGTGCCGGAATTTGGCAACGCGGGCAAAGAGGCGATTACCGTTCGCCAGTTGATGACCCACACCTCTGGCCTGCCCGATATGTTGCCAGAAAATGAGGCGCTGCGCGCCGAGCACGCGCCGCTGGGCGAGTTTGTGCGCCGCATCTGTGCGCTGACGCCCGACTTCGCAGCCGACACCAACATCCAATACCAAAGCACCGGCATTGCCATCCTGGGCGAACTGGTGGAACGGGTGAGCGCCACACCCCTGCGCGACTTTCTGCGCCGGGAGATCTTCGAGCCGCTGGGCATGCACGACAGCGCGCTGGGCGCACAGGGGCTGCCCGCCGATCGTATCGCCCATGTCAACGTGGGAGCCGCCATGCTGGAGACAGATTGGCACTGGAACACACCCTATTGGCACAACTTCGGCGCGCCGTGGGGCGGCATGTTCAGCACGGTGACCGATCTTTTCCGCTACGGGCAAGCATTCCTCGACAGCAGCAAACTGGGCGGCGCGCCTGTCTTTAGCCGTGCCACCGTGGACGCCATGACCCGTGACCAGACCGGCCCCCTCCCCGCCCTGCCATCGGCCGTGAAACATGATCACAGCTATGGGCTGGGCTGGCGACGCTTCCCGGCGGCGGAATGGGGATTTTACGGCAATCTGGTTTCGCCGGACAGCTTTGGTCACGGTGGGGCGACGGGAACCGTGCTTTGGGTTGATCCTGTACGTGAGATGGTCTGCACCTTGCTCACCACTGAACCCAGCGTCAACAGCGCTAAACTGATTGGCCGCTGTTCAAATCTTGTCGCCGCCAGCGCGCTGTGAGGCAGACGGCAGACAATTGACCGCAGACGACGGACGACGGACGGCAGAATTACGCATCACGCATTCCATTTTCACCCATCAAGGAGCTACCCAATGACCACCATCACCCTGGACACCCCGCTTGCGCCACCCGATTGGGCGCTACTACAACGGCAGTTGCTACGCGAACAGAGCGAAGCGTGCGCCGCCTTCTTTGCCAAATATTTCGACGAGCGTGGCTATCTGCTCTGTGTGCCGCGCTGGGGCGGGGATGACGGCCCCGACGATGCCGCCGAGAATCTGCTCAACTGGACGGTGCTGCACGCCTTGGGCGCGCCGGACAACGTGATGGCACTCTACAAAAAGGGCTGGGAAGGCCACCTGCGCCAATACACCGAGGCCAAGACCGTCGAGGTTCCCCTGGCGCGGGATGGCATGTACTTCCGCGAATTCCCCACCATGTTCGATTGGTTCCACCACGCCGAGGGCTATTCGGCCTTCTTCTTGCAAGGGCTTTCCGACCCCAACGACGCCCTCTTCCGCCAGCGCAGCCTGCGCTACATGGGCATGTACATGGGCGATGATCTGCTTGCGCCCAACTATGACCCCGAACACAAGGTGATCCGCAGCATGTTCAACGGCAGCCGCGGGCCGCTGTTGCGCAAGGCCACCGGGCTGGATTGGGCGGGCGATCCGATTGAGATTGAAGGGCGCTTTCACCTGGGCCACGGCGAACGCAACTACGACGAGATGGTGGCTCATTTCAAGGATTACAACGATGTGGCGGGCGATAACCCGCTCAATCTGTCGGTGACCACGCTGGCGCTCAACGCCTATGCGCTTACAGGCGATGACCAATATCGGCGCTGGCTGGTGGATTATATGGACGCCTGGGTGGCGCGCACCGAGGAAAACGGCGGCATCATCCCCAGCAACGTGGGGCTGGATGGCACGCTGGGCGGCGCCTGTGACGGCAAATGGTATGGCGGTGTTTATGGCTGGGGCTTTAGCGTGGAGGTGCCGCAGACTGGCGCGCTGGCCCATCGCAACTATGTGGGCATCCGCGCGCCCTATGGCTTTGGCAACGCCCTGCTCATGACCGGCGATCAGCGCTATGTGGACACCTGGCGCGGCGTGATGCAGAAAGTCAACGAAAACGGGCGCGAGATCGACGGCAAAATGCACTATCCGCACATGTACGGCGATGAGGGCTGGTATGACTTCCGCCCCACGCCCTTCAATGGCTGTGCATTGGAAACCTATTACTGGTCCATGAACGAGGCGGATCGGGCACTGGTGGCGGATGACGCGTGGCTGCGCTTTTTAGATGGCGACAATCCCGACTATGCGACCGAAGCGCTGCTGGGCGATCTCGAGGATCTGCGCCGCAAAGTGGCGGCCATGCACGCCGATCACTCCACGCCGGACACGCGCCTCTCCGACGACATGAACTTCATCAATCCCGCCACCACCGATGTGCTGATCCAACAGATGTTGGGCGGCTTGCCCACGGGCCGCGTTGGCTTTCCCCTCTTCTCGCGCCTGCGCTACTTTGATCCGGCACGCGGGCGTGCGGGCCTGCCCGAAGATGTGGCAGCACTGGTGGAAGGCATGAGCGACGACACGGTGACGGTGACACTGGTGAACCTCAACCCGCGTGAAGCGCGCACGGTGATTGTGCAGGGTGGGGCCTATGCCGAACATCAGTTACACGAAGTGGGGATAAGCGACGGGGACACAGTGGCTGTAGATGGCCGCTATGGGGAGCGACACGCAGCCTTCCGGGTGCAGTTGGCGCCGGGCTGCGGCGGGCGGCTGACGATCCAAATGGAGCGCTACGCCCACGCGCCGACGTTCACGTGGCCGGGGGTGTAGAAAAAAGCGAGCCACGAAGCCACACAAATCTACACGAAATTGTACGGGTCAGCGGAAAGGTAGAAATTCATCGCAAGCAGGGGCAAAGTATCTTTGCCCCTTTGCGGTGAATTGGATTTTCTATCATCTCCTACACTAAACTCAGATCTTTCTTCTTATTCCGTAACGATACAGGTGCGACGCACCCTAGACCTGTATCTTTACCTTGTTTCCTTCGTGTATTTCGTGGATTAAGCGCTGAGGGTTGCTTCGCCGTAGCCAGCGAAGCGACCCTCAGCGTTTCGGCTCTACGGCTGGCTGAGGATGTCGTGGGCCAAGCTGTTGGCAACCTGGGTTTTGTCTGGTACGGGGGCAGCCTCCAGATCGCGGGAGCGGACAAAACGGTTGGGGTTGGACGTAAGATATTTTTCCATCGCAACACGGCCAGCCTCCACCAACGCTTTGCGACGGGTTTCGCTCATGTCGAACTCGGTGGTTCCATAGCCCCCGGCCGGCAGAAAAACCACATGCTCGCGGAAAAGCTCAATGGCGGCGTTGTCGCGGGCAGACATCATGGTGTTGACCAGCCGCCGCAGCCGTTGCACAGTCATCAGATCGCCGATCTGCCCGCCATACTCGATTAAGCCACGTTCGGCGGGGACGATGACCTTGATACTGTCATCAATCAACAGTCCCAAAACATAATCGCTTTTCGCCTCGCCCATGATCTTTTCCACGCTGGCGTCGGGGGCCAAAAAGAGTGAAATCGGGAAATTGGAGAGAATGCCGCCGTCAACAATCACATGGCCGTGTATCTCCTTGCCCAGATAGCTGCCCCACTCTTCCTGCCAGATCACCTCTTGCCAGAGCAGCGGAATATTCATGGACATACGCACCGCCCACACCACCGGGCAATCGGGGGCGGTGTTGTGGTTAAGGATCAGCATACGGTTGGCGCTGGTGTCGGCGGTGACGAGGCTGACCTCGGACCCCGTGGCTTTGTGAAACTGCGACAGCGTCATGCCGCCAAAGTTGCGCGGTTTGCCCCCAACCTGTCCTTCGCCCAACTTGCGCCCCATCCATCCCACAAAAGCATCGGCGCTGAACCAGCCGCCGCGCTCGACGAATGAGTACAAGTTTTGATATTTGGGATGCTCGGCCAGCTTTTGGGCCACCTCATCATCCAACTTCTCTTCCAAGAAATCGGGCACAAACTTCAGGTTAACGTCCTTCAAAAACTGCCGAATGGAACTATTGCGTACCGCTTCTTTACTAAAGGGTTCGGGTTTGCCCAAAAATGTCTGAAAGACCGGCTGGCCGTTTGCGCGCTCTTCCAAGGCCGCCAACATTTCGGGGACGCTGTAGCCCGCTGCCAGCAGCACCGCCGTAATCGCGCCGGCCGACGTGCCCAGAAGCCGACCGGGGGTGTGGCCGCCTTTTTCCAGCAGAGACTGCATTGCTCCCACAAAGACCATGCCCTTGGCCCCGCCGCCTTCAAAAACCAGATCGAGAATTGCCATGATTTACCTCCGGGGATGATAACGCTGTATTTCAATCAAAGATGAAGTCTACCGTTTACAGATCATAGATGGGTTTCGCCCAGCGGTCAATGCGGCGATTTGGAGAATCCAGCAGAAGAGAATGAAGCAGGGGATCCAATGGGCATCGGTCTGTTCCGTCGAAGAGAGATGGGAATTTATGGCTTATTTTTGAGTTGTTTGCACATCTACTGTCGGTGTGGTATTCGTTGTAGTGATTCAATCGAGCGGCTTGAAGAATATCGCCACTCTTCAAAATTTCTGGAATTCTGCGAAATCTGCGGATCAACATTTCCCATTTCACTCCAAAGGAGCAACCCATTGGCCCCGCTTGTTTTGACCGATACCCAACTGCCCGATCAGATGATGGAGATGATCGGTGATGCCTGCGAAGTTGTAGTCTGGCAGGGCGCACAGACCGCCCCCGCTGTTGACGCGCGCCGACGCCTTTCTGACCTACGGCCATCCCACGATTGGCGGCGCAGAGATGGATCTCATGCCCAACCTGCGCGTGATCAGCAACTTCGGCGTGGGCGTGGATCATGTGAATCTGGACGATGCCAAAGCGCGCGGCATCCCTGTGGGCAACACGCCCGGCTTTGTGAATAACGCCACTGCCGACATGACCTTCGCCCTGCTTATGGCGATTGCACGTAACGTGGTGGTGGGCGATCACTACGCGCGCAGCCCAGAGTTTGTGCATTATGACCCCGATCTGCTCCACGGCCACGAAGTCTATGGCTCCACCTTGGGCATCATCGGCATGGGCGCGATCGGCAAACAGGTGGCGCGCCGCTGCCAGCGGCTTCGACATGACCGTGCTCTATCACAACCGCAACCGCGATGCCCAGGCCGAGGCCGAATTAGGCGTCCGCTATGCCACACTGCCCGATCTGCTGCAACAGGCCGACTTTGTCACGCTTAACATGCCGCTGACAGCTCAGACACGCAAGATGATCGGGCGTGCTGAGTTGGAGATGATGAAGCCTACCGCTTATCTAATCAACCTAGCCCGCGGCGGTGTGGTGGATCACGATGCGCTGTTGGAGGCGCTGCAAAATCGCCAAATCGCCGGGGCCGCGCTGGACGTTACCGAGCCGGAGCCGCTGCCGCGTGATCATCCGCTGCTGGTGCTGGACAACGTAATCATCGCCCCGCACCTGGGTAGCGCCACGCGCCAAACTCGCCGCGGCATGGCCCAGCGCACGGTGGATAATTTGTTGGCAGGTCTAAAAGGCGAGGAAATGTTAAGTCGGGTGGTGTGAGAGGTTACCACAACACATCTGACGAGACTGTGCGAAATCAGCCGTGAGTTCCATTCTGAGATTGATGGGCAGTCAGCACATCCTTGACTGTGGTCCAGTGAATGTCTGGATAACGGTTGTTGTCGAAAGTGGAGACTCTGGCAACTCCACTGTACATGTTGTGCATGTATTGCATCCCCTGCCAAGGTGGATAAACATCATCTTTGCCAGAGATGAAAAACTGCATAGTCTTGATCAGCATAGCCAGTGTGCCGAGGCTGCCACCGCGCAACAGACCAAATTTGTCGCCGGTCACGTCGCGGGCAACCTCCGCCAGTCCGCGTGCGCTACAGGTATCCCCGGCAATGTGCAAAAATCGAGGCGTGGTGGCATCGAGTGCGGCAGCGGCTGTAAATTCAGCCGTGTTGTCGATGGTGGAAAAGTCCATAGGTTGGTCGGCGTTTCCCCAGTAGAGCACGCGTCTTGAACTTGAAGAGGATAAAGGGGGCCTGGCCGGTAAGCAGTTCGGTGAACATACCGTTGAAAATCGAAGTTGCGGCAATCGGAGCCTGATCAAGCCGTTGGTGAAACTGGCGCCGCCAGTCCAGGTTACGGTTGGATCCAATGGGCAATTTGGTGAAATCAATTGAATAGTCGGACGGAATGAAGCGCGGCACCCCTGCCTGCACAGCGGCACGGAGCAACACAGTCTGTGTGTCCACAATTACATCGCGCAGGCCAGACAGGGTGGAGACGACACAATCCGCCCCAGCATACGCTTTCGCCACGTCCTCTACATTGCCGAAATCAACTTCGGCAATCTCTATCTTTTGTTGGCGCAATGCCGCCACCTTGTCGGCGGGGCTGCTAGGGCGAACAAGAGCCCGCACGGTCGCCCCTCGATCCATAAGCGCACGGGCGACACGCCCGCCCAGATCTCCTGTAGCTCCGGCTAATACAATCACAGCGTTCTCCATAAGTCATGAGTAATGAAGCCTGCAACGGCCCCATAAAAGAGTAAAGTTACAATACGCCAAGGCTACGCACTAGATATAGACCCATTTATCCAAACTACGTCTAGAATTTGTCAAGGCAGGTCGACTATACATGGAAATTCTGGTGCAATGCTGGAAACTTCCCCTCAATTTGGAGAGCGGTGTATAGCTCAGCACGAGGCGATCACGGGGTTCCACACACAGGATCGTAGCAAGTTCGTCTAAAATCGAATCCACTCTAATCGAGAAAGGCACTTGATGAAGATCACCGACATCCAGATCCATGTCTGCCAACACACATCGGGCATGGGTCAGGAACAACTCAAAGGGCAAAAATCTAACCTTGAGTTTCTGGTCATCCGCATGATCACCGACGAGGGGATCGAGGGCCATTCGTTCGGCTTCGCCGGGCGCGGCGCACAGATGGCCGGACAGATCGCGGCCACGACCATGAAGCCCTGGCTACTGGGCAAGAATCCGCTCTACCGCGAGGCGATCTGGCACGAAAGCCGTGTGCAGGACCGCTGGTGGTCGCACTCACCCATATACACCTATGGCCCCTTTGACATTGCCATGTGGGACATTGTGGCGAAAAAGGCAGGGTTGCCCCTCTTTCAACTGCTGGGCGGCTATCGGGACAAAGTGCCCACCTATGCCAGTTCGCTGCTGCACCCCACGCCCGATGATTACGCCGAGGAGGCGCTGGCCTGTAAAAACCGCGGACTGCACGGCTACAAACTGCATCCCCCTGGTGACTATGCTTTTGATCTGGCGGCCTATCGTGCCTGCCGCGAAGCCGTAGGCGACGACTTCCGGCTCATGGCCGATCCCGTGGCGGCGTATAACCACGAGCAGGCTTTCCGCATGGGCCGCGAATTGGAGAAGCTCAACTATTATTGGCTGGAAGAGCCGCTCTATGATGTGGATCTATACGGCTTGAAGAAGCTCACCGACAAGCTGGATATCCCCATCTGCGGCACCGAGGTTATCGCCGGCAGCCACTATGCCACGGCCCATTGTATTCAGGAACGCATTGTGGACATTGTACGCAGCGACGTTTCGTGGAAGGGTGGCGTCACAGCAGTGATGAAGACGGCACATCTGGCCGAGTCCTTTGGCGTGCAGTGCGAACTGCACACCGCCATCTATCACCCGCTGGAACTGGTCAACCTGCACTGCGCCTGTGCCATGAAAAACTGCGAATTTTTCGAGCTATTGCTGCCCACGGAGATCTACAACTTTGGGCTGGTCGAGGATATTCACATCGACGCGCAGGGATATGCCCACGTTCCCCACGGGCCGGGGCTAGGGATTGAGTTGGATTGGGATTTCATTGAGAAGGCGACGGTGGCCGTGTTGTGATGCCCCTGCAAAATCGCCTCACCCCTGTTGGAGACCGGATCGCTATGCCTGCGCGTGGCACGTTCATGGGCAACGGGGGCTGCCGTCACGCTATGGGGAAGCCGTGTCGCTACCTGCCAGCCATCAAAACTTCGACCTGAGTGGACAGGTCAGAATCAATCTCATCGCCAAAAGCGCTGAGGGTAAATTGGGATTGGGATTTCATCTTTTTTTCCAAATTAAGTGAGGAGCAGAAGTACCCGCGCATTCATCGAAAACATGAATTGCTCTTTGGATGCGCGTCTTGGTGGATAGATAGCTCGTGCGGCGCATTATAACAGAAAAGCCGAGCACCCACGGCTCGGCTTTGAGGAACGTCACTGATGCAAACGGAGTATCCTACACCGTCGTTGGATCTACGACCATAATGCCAGGCCCAAAACTGGCGAACCGTGCAAAGTGTTGCACATTAAATGTGAGGATATGAGTGACTGCATAGACATGGCAAATGGCAACGAGGCGCGCATCATGAACCTGTTTTCCCATCACAACAGATGCCTGTGCCAGATCTTTCCAGGCAGCATAGATCTCTGGTGTTTCTGGCAGAACGACAAATGTAGCCTCAAATACGTTCGCTTTTGCTTCCGCCGCAGCCGGGGTCAATCCTAACCCATTGACAGCGGTGGGCCGAGTCGCTACGTTGCGAAACTCGATCAGATTCTGAGGCGTTGTATGCAGTTGCTCACCTTGACGATGCACCCTGAGCACTGCCTGCGCAGCGATAGCATAATGGGCATCCCCCGTGTTAGCCAGACGCCCCAAAATGCTGGTATCAACCAAATAGGCCATTACTCGTACAGTCCCTCACTGCTTACATCCTCATGGCTGAGGGAGACGCCGCAATCTGTACCGGCTTCTAAAAGTCTGCCTTCCCATTCATCTTGCGCCTCCAGAGAGGCTTGAGTTGACACAAAGAAGGCATGGAGTGTGTCGAGAATCAGAGACTCAGGCGTCGTCCCTCGGCGTTTCGCTTCTTTCGCCACCGCCTGTTCTAGCTCTGGTGTGAGTGTGATGCTCATTTGGCCTTTTTCCCCTCCCATCCGTACACTTTGGTGTTGATAACAACGCTGCCGCCATTATAACAGAAAAGCCGAGCACCCACGGCTCGAGTTGAGGAGCATCCCTGATGCCAAGCCAACTCTTGTTATCTTGTCAGACCATGCGTCTAGAACTGTGCAATAAACTTATCGTATTCCGCATGTGAGCCAATCCAGAACCAGTAGACGGTATCCTCTTCTAGCAATCCCAAGGCGCGCCAACCAGACCGATACGTACAGAAAAAATCGGTTCGGTCGGGTGTATACGCTTAAAATGCAAGCTTGGGTGGCGCGGATTGTCACGCCAAACCTGATAGTTCTTGCGCGCTTGCTGGCGAACATGGATAGGCAACCGCCGATAGTAGTCAAAGAATTCCTCGCTCAGTCTGGAATTCACAGGTCGTTGAAATCCATTTTCCGTGTACGCCCTGCCCGGATATCGGCACGTACTTTGTCCGCTACACGCGTAAGAGGCGCTTCCGAGGCTCGGAACGCATCTTCCCAACGTCGATCATCTTCGAGTTCTTCAAGAATGAGCGCTGCGATGGCATCCTGTTCACCAGATAGACGGGTGAGTTCCGCAATTGCTTGCTCAAGTAGTTGTGTCATGGTGTAACCTTTCCGCCACTATCTGCTCTATCGTGCTT
>CAVRLX010000030.1:0-99191 GCA_963721725.1 uncultured Chloroflexia bacterium | reverse complement strand
GCTCTATGGCGGGGGCTGCGCTGCGCTCTATGGACCGCTTCACGGCGGGGCCAACGAAGCCGTGCTGCGTATGCTGACCGAGATCGGTGACGTGCAAGATCTTCCAGCCTTCATCCAGCGTGTGAAAAAGCGCGAAATCCAGCCATGGGTTTTGGTCACCGTGTCTATAAAAACTATGACCGCGCGCACCAGATCATCAAACAGGTGGCCTATGAAGTCTTTCAGGTCACAGGGCGCAATCCACTGTTAGACATTGCCATCGAACTGGAACGCATCGCCCTGGAAGATAGCTACTTTGTCGAGCGCAAACTCTACCCCAACGTAGACTTTTACAGCGGCATCATCTATCAGGCGACGGGCTTCCAGAGGATAGTTCCCTGTGCTCTTTGCCCTGGGACGTGGTCGCCGGCTGGTTGGCGCAGTGGGTCGAACTGATTGAAGATCCCGAACAACGCATTGCGTGTCCGCGCCAGATCTATCTCGGCCCCGACGAACGAAATTATGTGCCGTTGAAAGAACGCCAATAAAACAGAAGCGAACGAGACAGCTTTACGGGTTATTCCCATCAAGAGCGATTTTCGTCCGTTCTCCGCTAAATTTTGAACTGCGGCACACTTCCAGACCCGCCTCTGCCCATATCAGCGTGTACGATGGGGCAAGGGTGGGTCTGTTTTGTGTATCTCTCCTCGGGCGGGTTGAACAGAATTCTCCACCGGCACGGATTGCACCAGCACCACAGGGCCAGCAATGTCGTTATAACGATCCCCGTTCGCCTCGTGGGATTCCCGCACCGCCCCAAATGTCGTTGCGAAATTAACTGAATCTGCCTGCACATAGAGCACACTTCCCACCAAGAGTTGCTCTGGCAGATTGCTACCCTCCGGCCACAAGATCACTCGATCCCCGGAGACAAGATGAAACGAGCGCCGGCAGCAATGGTAGCGCAGAGCCATCACGGCCCACGCCGCCCCATAAAGCGAGATTGTGTGCCAGGGTTGATTTGCACCCCATCGCGGGATAGACTTAGCATCCACGCAACAAACTCCACCCAGAAGGGCGAAACTACAGGGACACTCCCCGATTCCAATCACAATTTGCAACGCCTGCCCGACTACGCTCACCGACTCCACCATGAGATCCGGTCGGGGTGGGGGCAATGTCGACTTGTTCAACCAGGGCAGGTAGAGCCAGCGCATCCCGGACGTCTGTTTATAGATCGCAGGCAAGTAGAAGGCTGACGCTCGACTCTACAGGGGTGACTGTCAGCGTGGCCGTAGCCGTTGGCGTGGCTGTCGGTGAGTGTGTGACTGATGGCGTCAGCGTTGCCATCAATGTCGGTGTTGACGTCGGTGTCGTCGTTACTGTTGCTGTCGCTGTCTGTCGGTCTGCGGTCTGCCGTCGCTGTTATCGTGGGTGTCGGTGTCGTCATACTGGGCACTGTGCCGTCGCGGTTGCGCTCGGCGTGGGTGTGGTAGATAGCATTGGCATAGCCGTCGCCGTACTCGGTGGACGGCCGGCGTCTGTCGTCCGCGTAGCACGTCGGCCCGTTGATCATGTTGCCGACGGTGTCGCACTCGCCGTCGATGGTGTCGTCGTTGGAGAGCTGTGACTATCGCCGTGGATGTCGCCGTCGGTTGTAGATGGCGTCGCCGTTGGTGTTGAGGTCGCCGTGGGGGTAGATGTCACTGTCGCCGTGGCGGTCTGCGGTCTGTCGTCTGTCGTCGGCGTTGCGCGTTGATATTGGTGTGGACTCGCCGTTGCGGCGTCGGTGGAGGCTGTCCCTGTCGCCGTGGCGGTCTGTGGTCCGTCGTCTATCGTCGGCGTTGATGTCGGCGTAGCCGTCGGCGTATCGCGTTGATGTCGGCGTTGATGTCGGCGTTGATGTCGGTTGGTGTCGCTTGATCGTCGGTCGTTGGTGACCCTGTGACTATCGCCGTGGATGTCGCTGTCTGCGTTGCAGATGGCGTCGCCGTTGGCGTTGAGGTCGCCGTGGGTGTAGATGTCACTGTCGCCGTGGCGGTCTGCGGTCTGTCGTCTGTCGTCGGCGTTGATGTCAGAGTCGCCGTTGGCGTCGATATCGGTGTGGATGTTGCCGTTGCTGTGACGGTGGACGTCGCTGTCCCCGTTGCCGTGGCGGTCTGTGGTCCGTCGTCTGATCGTCGGCCGTTGGTGTCGGCGTTGATGTCGGCGTGGCAGTACCCGTGGGTGAAGCGCTCGCCGTTGATGTCGGCGTTGATGTTGCCGATGGTGTTGCACTCGCCGTCGTCGGCGTCGTCGTTGGAGAGCCTGTGACTATTGCCGTGGAGTCGTCGCTGTGACGGTCGTTGTGGATGTGAACGTCCCCGTCTCACTCGCCGTGGGTATAGATGTCACTGTCGCCGTGGCGGTCTGCGGTCTGTCGTCTGTCGTCGGCGGTTGCGTCGCGCGTGTCGTCGCCGTTGATGTCAGAGTCGCCGTTGGCGTCGGTGTTGATATTGGTGTTGTCGTTGCTGTGAGGGTCGGTGTAGCTGCGAACGTTCCTGTCGCACTCGCCGTCGGTGTGGACGTCGATGTTGCTGTTGCCGTGGCGGTCTGCGGTCCGTCGTCTGTCGTCGGCGTTGTCGTTGGCGTTGGCATAGTCGTTGGCGTCAGCCGTCGACGTCGGCGTTGCTGTCGGCGTGGTCGTTGCAGTCGCCGTTGGCAGTGAGCGTTCATTCACCGCAAAGGCTGCCTGCGCCGATTGAGTCCCCCGTCGGTGGCTAGCGCTCGCCGTATTCGTGATCACCTCGCCATAGCCGCCGGTGTGGCTGACCGCAAAGGTAAAGGTCAGCGTCGTGCTGGCAGTCACCACACCGTTCCATGTGATCTGAGCGCCGCTGAGCGCCGCCCCAGAGGTGTTCCCCACCCACCCGGCAAAGCTCACCCCGGCGGGCAGCGTATCCGTGAGCGTAGCGTCGATCACCGTGGCGGCGCTGCTGTTGCTGATCACCAGCGTATACGTGAGCACGTTCCCCGGCTCCGTCAGCGTAGGTGTGACGGTCTTGGCAAGGCTCAGGCGGGCAACATCATTTTCCACGAGCGTCACCGTGGCCGTGCTGTCAAGAATGCTACCATTCACCGCGCTGCCAATCGTGACGCTGAAAGTTTCGTCTCCCTCGTCCAGCAGATCGTCCACGATAGAGAGCGGAATCACCCCCGTGCGGCTGCCCGCGGGAATCGTAAGCACGCCGCTCACAGCCAGAAAATCCACACCCGCATCCGCTGTGCCGCTTGTCCCCGTGTAGATCACCGACGTGTCCCATTCATTCAGCGCGCTCAACGTGACGGTGACGCCAACCGTTCCCGCGCCTTCGTCCACTGTCCGATCCGCAACGGACAGATCCGGGGTATCGTCGGCAATGGTCAGCGTAGCGGTGACGGGATTACCCAGGCTGCTGCCCAATGCTTCGGAGAGGCTCAGCCGCAGCGTCTCGTCGCTTTCCATCTCGGCGTCGTCACTAATAGGCACGCTCACCATCACCGACGGCTGGCCCGCCGGGATGATCACGGTGCTGCTGATCGGCGCGTAGTCGCGGACCGCCGAAGCCGTCCCATCAACGCTCTGCACAGTGACCGTCACCGGCGCGTGCGGGTTGATTGGGTCTACGGTCACGGGAATTTGCGCCGTGCCCACGCTCTCGGCCACGCGGACCGCACTCTGCCCAAACTGCACCTGCGGCGGTGTCAGCGTCAGCGTGGCGCTGGCGCTGTTGTCGTTGGCCGTCTCCGCGGTGATAAAGGCATAGCCCTGGTGGGTCAACGTTTCACTGAGATGCCCCAGCACCTGCGCTGTCACCGTGATCACACCCCCGGTCCCCGGCGCCAGATCCGCCACCTGCCAGCCTGCCGGGTTTGCCACGGATCGGGCGGCCACGCGTGCGGGCGAGGTCGCAGGTTCTGCCGTCATTGCACCCACCACAGGGAGATAAACTGTATGTTCACTTGCCAGCGGCGGGTCACTCTCTGGCAATATAAGATCCGGGAACGATACGCGCAATCCCTCCACGCTGACCGCGGTTTCGGTGATGATCGCGCCGCTGCTGCTGCGATTCAACAGGGTGAGGCCATCGCCAATTACCAGATCGGCCAGGCGCACGCCCGTGGCTATGGCCGTGCCTTCGTTGGTATAGGCAATGGTATAGGTGATGATCTGCCCAGGCTGTGCCGACGCTGTGGAGAGCGTGCGTGCCAGCGCTAGTTCCGGTGCGATTACCTCCACCGTGAAGCTGCCCACGCCCACGCCGCCGTCGTCGTCGGTGACGCTGAGGGTGACGTTGTAGCTGCCGGTCTCGGTATAGGCGTAGCTCGTGCTAACGTTGTCGCTATAGATGCCCGTGGCTTCGACTATGCCATCACCCCAGATCATCACGGCTTCGTGGGCGTCTGCACCAGGATCGCTAAAACTGACAAGCACATCGAAGAGATCAGCTCGGTTGACGCGGCGGTTGTTCAGCGCACTCAGCGCAGGCGCAACATTATTGACAGTGACACTGCCCGCGTGCACGCCGTGCGCGCCGTCGTCGTCGCTCACAACCAGCGTGGGCGTGTAGATCGCTGTGCCGTCAAGATAGGTATGTGTAAAATCCTGGCCGGCGGTGACGCTCACCGTCTCCGTCACGCCGTCGCCCCAATCCAGGCGATAGCCGAGAATGCTATCATCGCCGGGATCGGTGACGCTGTTCAAGGTCAGCGTGAACGTCTCCCCTTCGTCAATGACGCTGGCGCTCTGGCTGGCGTCGAGAATCGGCGCGACGTTCTGCACGGCCACCGTCACTGTCTCGCGCAGCGTTGCCGTTTCGTTGCTGCTGACTGTGGCCGTGTCCACCTTCGTCAGCGGTCCATCGTCCACCGTCACGCCGTAGACATAACTCACCGTCTCCCCCGCCGCCAACGTGATCCCCGCGGCGTGTTGGCCCTGCACGGTGTCGCTGATTACCACGCCCGTGGCTGCACTTTCGCCCGTGTTGCCCACCGTGAGCGTGTACGCAATCGTCGAGCCTTCGGCGGGCGTGGCGTTTGTCACCGTGTAGGCCAGCGTGAGCATGGGCGGACCCAGCACGGTATTGCGGATCGACGCCGATGCGCTGCCGGCGATCTGGTGATAGCTGACCGTGTTGGTGAAACTGTCGCTGTAATTCCCAATATGTTGAGCCGTGAAAACGAAGGTCACAGCAGTGCCCGCCGCCACATCGCCGCCCCAGGTGATCACATCCCTGTTGACGACCGCGCCATCGTTGTCCACCCATTCGCCAAAATCCAACGCCGCGGGCAGGCTATCGGTGAGCACGACGGCCAGCGCATTCGCCACGCCGCTGTTGCTCAAGATCACGGTATAGGTAAGTGTGCCGCCTTTTTCAATCGCCCCCACGGGCGAAACTGCTTTGCTCATCTGAAGTTCCGGCGGGCGCACGCTGACGATAAGGCTGGCGCTGGCGGACGCGCCGTCGTCGTCGGTGGCGGTGACGGTAACCGTATAGCTGCCCGCCACGGCAAACGAGCGGCTGGCGCTGACAATAGTGCCCGCACCCAAACTGCCGGTAATGCCGTCGCCCCAGTCGATCACACTGTTGAAATTGTCGCCGCCGGGGTCGCTTACGCTAGCGGTGACGGTCAACGTTTCGCCTTGCGCCACGATCTGATCCGCACCCAGGCTGATCCGCGGCGGCAGGGTAGTGACCGTAATCAGGGCCGTGTCGGTGATCACGCCGCCATCGCCGTCGTCCACACGCAGGGTCACCGCGCGGCTGAGCGGACCATCAAGATGGCTGGCGTCAAAGGTTGTCGTGGCGCCGGCGCTTTCAAAGCTGTTGTCGCCGTCCAGATCCCAGGCGTAGCTCAGCGGATCGGCGGGCACGTCGTCGCCGCTGCCGTTCAAGAGCACGCTGCTACCTTCGTCCACCGCATAGGGACCGCCCGCGTCTGCCGTGGGCGCGACGTTGTTGACGGTCACCGCAGTGCTGGCAACGCCCTCATGTGTGCCATCTTCGTCGGTGACGTCCACGCGCACGGGATAGATCCCATCGTCGGCGTAGGTGTGAGCGATATCCCCCAGCGCCGTGACCGTACTGCTCAGGCCGTCGCCCCAATCAATGGCGTAGCCGCTCACCGTGTCGTCGCCGGGATCGCTCAGCGCGCTGAGGGTTGCGGTGAAGATGCCGCCCTCGTTGATCGAACTGGCGCTGCGGCTCAAGTTCAAACTGGGCGCGACATTGTCCACGGTGACGGTGAAGAAGTCGGTCAGCACGCCGTAGAGAGCGTTGCTAATCGTCACTGTGTTGGTGAGCACGTCTGGGCCGTCAGCGGCGTTGACGGTGTGGCTAAACTCGACAAAGTCGCCGGGGAGCAGGCTCAGGCTGTCGGTGAATGTCCCACCCAGGCTGTCCTGCACGGTGACACGGCTGGCGGTGCTTTCGCCCACGTTGAAAACGGTGATCTGATAGCTGAGGCTGTCGCCTTCGTTCACCACTGGTTCGCTTTGCAACACAAAGAAATCGAAGGCTTGCGGACCCAACACGCTGCTGGTCGTGCTGGCCGAGCCGCTGCCGCTAAGGTGGCTAAACGCGGCGCTGTTGACGATACTGTCGCCATAGCCGCCCACGTGCCGCGCTGTATAGCTCAGGGTGATGGCGTCGGCTGCGGCCACCTCCCCGCCCCACGTGAACACGTCGGCGTTGACCACCGCCCCGCTGGGCTGGGTAATCCAACTTTCAAAATCAAGCATCGCGGGCAGTGTATCGGTGATCAGCGTGTTCAGCGCCGTGGAGGGTCCGCTGTTGCGTAGCGCCACGGTATAGGTGAGCAGGCCGCCCCGTTCAATAGCCGCAATGGGGAGCACGCTTTTGGTGATGGTCAGCACAGGGGCCGCGCCCAGGGTAAGGCTGGCAAGCGCCGTGTTGTCGCTGGCGTCGAGTTCCCCTGTGGCGCTAATGCTGCCTGTGCTGGTTAACACCGTGCCGTAGAGCGTGGCGACTTCAGGGATTTGAGCGGTCAGGGTAATCACGCCCGAGGCGTTTCCCGGCACATCCGCCACCTGCCATGTGTATGGCGTTCCACCCGTGTCGGTGATCCGCACGCCGCTGCTGACAATGCCGGTGACGGTGAGGCTGGCGGGCAGGCTGGCGGTCATCGTCACAGTCTCGGCCAGCACAGACCCGGCATTGGCAAAGCGGATCACGAGATCCACGCTTTCGCCGGGCAGCGCCACGCCGGGCACAAACCGCTGGCTCAACACCAGATCGGTCTGATCCAGTTCGTACGCACCAATGTCACAGGCGACGCCTTGCTCCCGGCTGACACCGCGCTGATCCGTGGACACCGCGCAGCCGCCCACATGGGTAGCGTCAATAGCCGGGCTGTTTTTCACCAAGGCGTGGGTGAGGGTCGCCTGTCCTGAGCCTGTCGAAGGGCCGCCATTGTCCGCCAGGGGAGCCAGCACGTCGGTGAAAACATCCGCAGGCGTCACCGTGCGCGTCGTGCCAGAATCGACCGGGCAGCCACCGCCGTCGCCGACGAGATTGTGGCCGCCGTCGTGGGTTCCCGTGCCCTCTGTGGCAGGGTCGCTCTCGATAAACGCGTCAAAGCAGTCAAGATCGATGCCGCCTGCGCTGTTCCCAGCCACAATCGTGCTGATCATGACAGTAATATTATCTTCGTTTACCAACCCGCCAGCATTATCGGTGGCGCTGCCCAGCGCGTGGTTATCGGCGACTGTGCTGTGAAGGAGAAGGGTTTTTCCGTACTGGCTAAGGATGCCGCCCGCCGTCTCGGCGCTGTTGCCGCTGATGGTGCTGTTCTCAACAGTGATCACCCCATAGTTGAAGATTCCCCCGGCATCGTTCAGGGCGCTGTTGCCGCTGATGCTGCTGTGCTCGATGGTCACCACGCCCGATAGGTTGTAGAGTCCGCCGCCCGTTGCTTTATCACTGCCGGTGTGGGTGACGGTATTGCTGTAGATGGCACTGTGGGTGATGGTCATCACGCCATATTCATTCAGAATTCCGCCACCACTCGGCCATCGTCCGCCCCCTGTGGAGATCACCGTGTTGCTGTAGATCCGGCTGTTGGCGATGATAACCGTGGGGGCGGTATCCCAGCTTCCCACCCCGATGCCGCCACCGCCGCTGCTGTCGATGGTGGTGTTGCTGTAAACGTGGCTGTTGAGCAGGGTGAGATTGCCAGAACTTGAGATACCACCGCTCCCGTAATGGCCTACGTTGTTGGTGATGATGCTGTCGAGGATGGTGAGATCAGTGTTGTTGGTGATACCCCCTGCAACCTCACTTGCCACGCCATCGGCAATGGTAAGGTGGGTCAGCGTAACTGGGCGTCTTTCCAGCGCAGACTCAAAATAAATGTCGATGACATTGACGCTGCCGCCACCGCTGATCGTCACCGCATGGTCAGAGCCATCAATGGTCATGCCGTTGCTAATGTCGAGATAATCGCTCAACACAATGGTCATATCGCTGGCAAAGGTGATCACGCCGCCGTCGCAGATGTTGGCAATGGCGCGGCGCAGCGTACCGTCGCCGTCGTCGGCTGCGCTGGTAACCATAATCGCCCACAGGCAGCTTGCCGTCACGCTTTCGGCCACGTTGTCGCCAGGATCGCTCTCCCCCGTCGTGACATCGGTGGCGCTGATGGTGGCCGTATTGGTGAGGGTCGTCAGCGGCAGATCCGGGCTGACCACTGTGCTCACGGTGATCACGCCGCCCGCGCCCACCGGCAGATCGCCAATCGCCCAGGCATAGGGAATGCCCTCGTTGCGCGTAATGCTGATGCTGCTCTCCACAGAGACTACAGACAATGCCGCTGGGATCAGATCCGTGATGACCACGCCCTGGGCCAGATCGCGTCCTTCGTTGGCAAACGAAAGGGTGTAGGTAAGCGCTTCGCCCGGAACGGCAATAGCGTTTTCCGTTGCGGGAACGCTTGAATCGTCCCGGTAGGACTGAACAGACGTCGCCCTCTTTGTGAGGGTCAGATCCGCGTCCACGTTGTTAACGGTGATCGTTACCAGCCCGGTGTTGGTCAGCGTGCCGTCGCTGGCAATCACCGTGAGCACATACTGCGGCGTGGTCTCATAGTCTCAGCGCGCCCACCAGCGCGATCTCCCCAGTCTCTCCGGTAATCACGAAGGTGTCAGCATCGTTGCCGCCGCCGATGCTGTATCGCAGCATATCCAGGTTCACATCGTCGCCGCCCACAGTGCCGATCACGGTGCCCATCACGGTGTCGGCGCTGGCGTCTTCGTCCCCATCAAATATGAAATCGCCCAGGGTCGGGGCCACGTTTGCCACGCTTACGGCGGCCACGGCTTGGTTGCCATTACCAATGGCTGCCACGTTTAAGATCGTGTCCACGGGTAGCGTATCGCTAAATCGGGCGCTGATGGTAACCGTGCCGTTTGCCCCCGCCGCCAAGTTGCTGGTGCTGGCATAGACCGTTTGGCCGTTGGTGCTGATGATCACGCCGCTGCTGGCAGAGACGCCCTGCACGGGGATGCTCACAGGCACGCTGTCGGTGATGCTGACGCTGCTGACCGTGGCGTTGCCCTCGTTGGTAAAGACCAGCGTGTACGTGATCGTCTCGCCCGGCGCGGCCACCGTCGGCGTCACCGTTTTGCTCAGCACCAGATTGGGGCGCTCGTTGGTGAGGGTATAGCTCACCGTGTTGGTGATGCCGCCTGCCGCCACCGTTGTCAGCATGTACGTGCCGGTAATGGCATTGGCGCGGGCCGTGACGCTGACCATGCCGGCCGCGTCCGTGGCCGCTGTCACCGTGGCCGGTGTCGGGCCTGCTCCGCTGATTGGCCCGGCCAAACTGAGCACGCCGCTCGGCCCCGTTGGTTCCCCGGCATCGCTGATCACGGTCAGCGTCAGCGGCTGCGTGTATTGATTGCCGATGTTGGCGGTCTGGT
Organism: uncultured Chloroflexia bacterium; assembly: GCA_963721725.1. Lineage (GTDB taxonomy): Bacteria > Chloroflexota > Anaerolineae > Caldilineales > Caldilineaceae > RI-153. The sequence goes on along the minus strand of CAVRLX010000030.1, from coordinate 89,254 downwards.
CGCTGCCGCCGCCGATCTCGACGCGGAAGCCCTGCGACTCGTACGCGCCCAGATCCGCCCGCCCGCCCACCGGTCGGCTGCTCCCTTGCAGATCAGTTGCTGGCGCGCTAGCACTGTCCGCGGCGTCAATGGCGGGGCTGCCCGGCAACAGGCGGAAGTCGCCTGCCGTGGTTGCTGAACCCCCGGCGATACTTTCAGCGAAGCGCGGATCGGTCTTGGAGATGCTGGCACAGGTAGTATCCGCGGGGCAACCCCCCTGCACAATCGCATGGTCAAGGATAGACCATGCCGAATATTGGTAGAACTGCGTGGTGTTTCCCCACACAATGGCGTTGACAAAGCGAGGATTGACCGCAACCAGATAGGCCCCGCCGCCCTTGTCCGATGCCGCGTTGCCGGTGATGGTTGGGTTGACAAAGGTCTGGAGCGTGCGTGTCCCCGCCCCATCTTTGCTGAGATAGAGACCGCCGCCCTTGTTGGCCCGGTTGCCGCTGATCAGGGTATTCGTAAAGATGACTGTGTTTTGACTGGCATAGATGGCCCCGCCCCGGTTCCCCGCCTCGTTCCCGGCGAAGATGCCATTGGTCAGCCGCGGCCTGCCCGTGCTAAAGAGCGCGCCGCCGTCCCCCGTGGCCTCGTTGCGCAGGAAGCGCACATCGGTGTAGACCGCGTCGCCCTTGCCCCCGAAAAGTGTGCCGTCGTTATAGACGCCGCCGCCGCTGCCGCTGGCCTTGTTGTCGAGGAAATCAACGTTGGAAAGGGTGGCGTTGCTATTCGCATCAATGTAGAGACCGCCGCCGTCGTTGCCCGCGTTGCCCTGTACGGTCAGATTACGCAGCGTCAGACTGCTCTGGCTAAGCAAGATGCCCGCGCCGTTGGTGTTGCCCTGGCCGCCGGTGATGGTGAAGCCGTCGAGTACGGTTCCCGTCAACACGTCGCTGGCGGTGATCACGTTGCTGCTGTTGGTCCCGCTGATGGTGTCAACGTCGGTGATGACGCCGCCGCCGCTGATGTCGTCGCCGTCAATGTCGCCGCTCAAAATCGTGACGTTCGTTTCCCAATGGCGGCTGCCCAGCTCGCTCTCGCCGCCGCCAAAGCCGCCATAGATCGCCACGCTATCCACCAGCGCAAAGCGAGCCGTGCTGTCGCCGTCGCTCTGCTCCACGCCGGCGTCGGGATAGTAAATGCCATCCGCCACCCAGATTTCCGTGATAGCGTCACAATTGCGAGCCAGGGCCAGTGCATCCTGCAAATTGATAAAAGCATCATCCCAGCTTTGACCGTTGTTCACGCCGCTCGCGGACGCGTCCACATAGGTGCGTGTCGTCGTCCAACAGGCGATGGCGGTGACCGTGGCCCTATTGTTGGCGTTGAACGTCTCGGCCAAACTGCTGGTGATGGTCACGGTATTGGTCAGGACCGTGGCGAAAGGTGTCTGCGTGCTGACCACGCCGGTCACGGTGATCATCCCACCCGCGCCGGGGGCAGATCGTCCACCGCCCAGGCGAAGGCACTTCCTGCCATCTGTGTCACAATAACGCCGCTGCTTACGTAGGACGGACTGTCAATCCGTCCTACGGTGTCGCTGATCACCACGCCCGTGGCCGGCGTGTTGCCGCTGTTGGTAAAGCGAAGCGTATAGGTGATGGGCTGCCCCGGTGGGATCAGACGGGCATTTACAGCCTTGCTGATCGCCAGATCCGGGGCCAGATTTGTGAGCGCGAAAACAACCGGTGTGATCACACCCGACGCCGTAGCCGTGACCATCACGCCGCCGCTGATGCCGTTGGCGGTGGCCGTGGTGGTGGCAATACCGCTGCTCGTTAGCGTCACCGTGACCGGGTGAAGGCTCACCTGCGCGCCGTCTTCGCCGCTGGCGGTGAAGCTGATCACGCCGCCTGCCAGGGCTTCGTCGGCAGCCACGGCGGCCACGCTGACGCTGAGCGGTTGGCTATAGATCTCGTTGATCAGGGCTGTTTGGTTGTCCCCGCCGTTAACGGTTAGCGTAAAACCGCGCGACTCCCAAGCGCCAGCATCACAGCCGTCACCCACAGGCCGAGCCACGCCGCGCAGATCCGCAGCCGCGCAGTAAGCCGGATCACCGCTGTTCAGCGCCGGGCTGCCGGGGAGCAGTGCATAGGTAATCAGCGGTTCGGTCAGACTGTCCCCGACACGGGCCGCGCCCCAGTTGTCCAGCGCGCCGCGCAGCGCTTCTGTGGGCGCGTTGATCTGGCAGCGGCTGGCGGCCCACCCGTTGACGCTGCCGATTACATTGCCGCCCGCCACCGGGTCGATACTGTCCACGAACTCGAAACAGTCCACCCCTCCCACGTTGTCCACCAGCAGGGAGTTGAAAAGGGTTAAGTTGGCATAGATGTAGCTATAAAGAGCGCTGCCGTTGGCAACGGAATGGTTGCCCACAAAAGTGCTGTGGATCACCGTCGCGGTGCCGCCATTAAAGAGACCGCCGCCGCCGTGGTATCGGGCGCTGGTAGTGTTGCTGAGGAAGGTGCTGTTGGTCACTGTGAGGACGCCGCGGTTATACACGCCACCGCCGCCGTAGGCTTGCTTGGCTTTGACCTCATTTGCCTGCACCAGCACCTGATCCAGGATGGCGGTGCCGCCGTCCATGTTGTACAGCCCGCCGCCCCATTCCGCCACAGATCCGCGCAGAATGCTTTCCGTCATGTTCAGCGCGCCACGATTGGCAATGGCCCCGCCATAGCCATATTGCCCAGCGCGGGGCAGATCTTCGGTATCGAAGTCGGCAAAAACGCTCTGGCTGACGGTGAGGCTGCCGGTGTTGTAAATGCCGCCGCCATAGTAACCCGCGTGCCCCTCGGACAGCGTGCTGCGCATAATTTCCAGGCTGCCCTCGTTGCTGATAATGCCACCGCTGCCCCGGTTGCCCCGCGATTGCAGAGTCTGATGATCGCGCAGGGTGCTGTCGATGATTACTAGCGTGCCCTGGTTGAGGATGCCCGCCGCGCTCTTGGCTGTGCCGCTGACGATGTTCAGATTGCTCAGCGTCACGGTCCCGCTGGCCGCAATCTCGAACGGGCGTACATCGCGGTCGCCGTCGTTGTCACTGTCGCCGCTGATGGTCACGCGCTGCGTTCGGCCATCCATCGTGAGGGCGGAGACGCGGCTGTCGTCCAGCGCCAATGTACTGTCGAGATAGATGTCGAAGTCATCGGCGAAGGTAACATAGGCCGTGCCGCAGATCTCGTTGTCCAGCTTGTCGCGCAGAGAGCCGGGACCGCTGTCGTTGGCGTTGACCACCAGTTCCACGTCGCACACGTCCAGGCTGGCGCTGCCGCCCACCCGCTCCCACGTGTGGCTAACCCACGCCGTGTTGGTGAGGGTGAAGGCCGTGCGGTTGGTGATGGTGGCGGGAATCGTGAAGCTGATGCGCTCGCCCACGGCCAGATCGACGGTGGTGTCCAGGTCAACGCCGCTAATGCCAGCGGGCAGCGTGTCGGTGATGCGCACGCCTGTGGCGTCCAACGTGCCGGTGTTGGAGACGAAAAAGGTATAGGTTACCGAGTCGCCGTAGCGCAGATCGTCGTCGGGCGTGACGAACTTCTCGACGCGCAGTTCCGGCGCGTCAATGATCAGCGTGGTTTCGGCAGCGTCAAGCACCGTGCTGCCGCTGCCCGTCGTCAGAATTGCCTCCAGATGATAGTCGCCCCAGACGGCGGGCTGCCACGACGTTTGCCAATAAGCTTCGGTGATGCCGCTGGGCCAGGTCTCGGTGTAGGCGGGCGAGCCGTTCACCGTCAGTACCATTTGGCGGATCTGGTTGGGGCTTTTGGCATAGCCTTCAATCGTGATGGAATCCAGTCCGATCAACTTGGCCCGATGTGTGGGCGTGAGAATGGCGCTGACTTCGCCCAGGGTGACCGGGCTGGCGACGCTGGTGGTCGTGCATTGGCCCACAGCGTCGCAGGCGGTCATGCTGTTGCTGGCGCTGCTACTGCTGATGCCTCCCGAACCGCCCGCCGTGATCTGCACGTTTTCAAGCGCCGTGGTGTACTCTACGGTTTTGGTGATGCTGTCGAAGATCTCGACAAACCATGCGGCGTCGGCTTGCAGATCGGTGCGGTTTGCAGCGGGGCATTCCCAGCGATCATCGGCAATGTTAAAATCGTCGGCTGCACAGTGGACGCGCGCATAGCCGTTGCCCAACAATGCATAGGTGAAGGTGAGCCGCGGCGGCAGCACGTCGATCTCGCCGTCCCAGACGCTGACGTAGGTACGCACGTTGCCAACGCTGTCGGTGGTGCGCAGATCCACCCTGTGCGGCCCCTCGGTGTCGCCGGGGACGGTGTGGCTCCAGGTGCTAAACAGGCGATTGGGATCGGCCAGATCAGCGGTATACCACTCGCCGGCGCTGTCGGCCAGATCTTTGTCTTTGGCGTGGCGATAGCGGATCTCTACGCTGACGACACTGGTCGCCAGCGGGTTGGCGAGGTAATAGATGTTGTCGTCGCGCAGCGCCCGGTTATAGACGGTTACCTCGTCCAAATCGAAAGCGTTGCCGCCGCCGATGGTGAAGGTGCCATCCCCGGCGAAGGTAGTGCTGCCCTGATCCACGGCCACCTGCACGCCGTTGACGAAGAGTGCCTGCTCTTGAATGGTCTTCTCCAGATCGTCCAGCGTCCTATAGCGCCAGGCCACGTGTACCCATGTGCCCGCGGGCAGGCTGTCGCCGCTGAGGCGGTTGTTGCCAAAGTCCATCACCGGCGCGCCATTTTGCACGCCCAAGAAGAGCGCTTGGTTGTCGCCGCTGCCGTCATTTTGCAGCACAGGCTGACTGCCATTCCAGGCGTCTGCGCGCACCCAGGCCAGCACGGTGAAGTCGCTGTTCAACCCCAAAAACTGCGAAAGTGTGGTAGAGACGAGATCCGTGTTGGTCAACGTGAGCGTATCGCCCACGGCAAAGGCGCGGGCGCTGCCAAAGCGTCCGTCGCTTGCCTGCGCCGGGCAGTCTGTACACGTGGCCGTGGAGCGATGCGTGGTTGCGTCTACAAAGCGGGTGACGCCGCCGACTTCTTCAAAGTGGAGGGCAAGCTGTTTGCTCTGCACAGGCAAGACCAGGTCGGCCACCGTGCCGGTGAGGATGGCCCCGCTGCCGCTGATTACCTTGCCGGCGTTTATCAGGTCGGCCACCGGCGCGTAACCGTCCAACCAGAGCCGTTCGCTGATCACGCTGGCGTTGCCTGCCGTGTCCTCGGCGCTGACGGTGAGGGTATAGACGCCATAGGGTGGTACGTTGGCAAAGGATTGGATGGCTTGCCAGATGTCGCCGTTGAGCGTAGGCGGATCAGCAGGCTGTATACGGTTGCCGCTGTGGTCGCCCAGGCTTACGTGCAACGTATGCGCCGCGATGCCGCTGGTGTCGTCGGTGGCGGTTCCGCTGAGGACCAGCGAACTGGTGACCCCACCCACCGCGCCGGTTAGGCTGGCATCCACGCCGAGGACGGGCGCGCTGTCGTCCACGATGACGGTGTGGCTGCCGGTGGCCGCGAAGCCCACCCGATCCGTGGCGCGCACGGCCACCGTGTGGCTGCCGGGCGCGGTGGCTGTGTAGTTAAAAACCCAGCTTTCGTCGGAGGCGGTGGCGGCCGTCCACACGCCGCCATCCACGCGATAGTCCACGCTGTCAATGCCCGATGTGTCGTCATGGGCGTAGATCGACAAGGTTTGCAGCGTGGCGGAAAGATAGGGGCTGGCAAGGTCGAGATAGACCGTGGGCGTGTCGGCGTCCACCACCAGCGCGTGCTGTTCGGCCACGTCGTACCAGGCACTCTGATAGTCGTAAGCGGTGACGATGTCATCGGCGTCCAGCGCCGAGCCGTAGAGGGTAAGTTCGTCCAGATTGCCCACAAAGTCTTTGCCGATGGAAAGGCTGTGGCCGCTGCTGGTGCAGGCGCTGCGGTTGCCGGTGGTGCGGCTGTTGCTCAGCGCCCCGTTGACGTAGAGACGCATGGTGTTGCCATCATAAGTGGCGGCCAGGTAGTTCCACTGATCTTGGAGCAGCACGGTGTTGGCGGTGAGCTGATAGAGAGTGCTGCCGCAGCCGCTGGCGTGTAGATCGAAAATCGGTGTGAAGGAGTCGGTGTTCATCCAGACGCGGTAGTTGTAGCGGCTGCCATTGCCCCGTTCGATTAGGTATTGGGGCGCGCCGGTGGCGTCGGTGGGTTTGATCCACAGCCCCAGGCTAAAGGTGGTCAGGCTGGATTCGGCGTTGGCGCTGTCGGTGAGCAAATCGCTGCCATCGAAGTGGGCGGCCTCGCGGATCTGGCCTTTGTCCCCGGCGCTGGGGCAGGTCGCTGCGCTGGAACAAAGCACGTGATTGGCGGCGGGGCTATCATCGACAAAACCAGTGGTAGTGCTGTCTTCGTCCAAATGCAAATTAAGCAGCGGCGCGTCGTTGACCAGATCGGCGATCTGGCTGGCATTCAAAGCAAAGGGCAGCATCACCAGTTCGTCCATGAGGCCATCAAAGGCGGCGTGGCTGGAACTGAGATAGCGCCCGATGGTCAGTCCGTTGCCGTTGGTCTTGGGCGTGCCGCTGAGCGTATAGGGGCCATTGGCGTTGCCGTTGACATAGAGCGTCACCTGTGTGCTGCTGTCCGGCTCTACCACGGCGGCGATGTGCAGCCAACCGCCCGTGTCATAGGCCGAGAGGCTGAGCGTCTGCTCGCGCCAAGTGTTGCCGCTGTCCCGATAGGCAAAGACAAGGCGGTTGTTGCTAGATTTGCCCAGATAGTAGTTGGCGTTGCTGCCACTGCCCTTGACCAAGAAGGGCGTGTACTGGTTGTTGTTCCAGTTGTCAGCCTTGACCCAGAGGGCGATGGTGGTGTCGGCTTCCAGATCGAGCCGGTTGTCGTCGGGCACAGAAAGGTAATCGGCAGCGCCATCGTGGCCGTCATCATCGGCCACGCCGCCGTCAAAGCGCAGCGCTTGGTTATCACGTCCGGGGATGCCGGTGTCGGGGCAGGTGTTGGCGCTTTCGGTGCAGCCCAGATCCAGCCCGTTGCCCGATTCGTCTTCAAGTACGCTTTTGCCCGGCGGCTCGTCAACGCTAAAGGCCAGCGTGGAGAACGTGGCTTTGTAGAGATCGGCCACCTGCCCGGCGGAAAGCCCGTAGTTATAGATGCGGAAATCGTCCAGCTTGCCTTCAAAGAAATCGTTGGAGAGGCTCCACCAAAGATAGCCACAGCTATCTTTGCTCTGGCACGTGAAGTTGTTGCCGTCTTGCTGCCAGCCATAAGATTGCCCGTCCAGGGCGCGCAAACTGGTGTTGTTCACCTGCTGGTTAATGTAGACTTCGTTGCTGCTCAGATCGTCTTCGTCATAGAGCTTGATGTGCGTGCTGCTGTCGCCAATAATGCGCCCGATCTGAATCGAGTAGTCCTTGTCGTCCTCGGTGTTGGCCGACCAGACTTTGGTCCCTTCCATCTCTAGCTTGTTCTCGTCTTGACGGTCCACCCGGAGACAGCCAGCCAGCCCGCAGCCCCAGTCCCAGTAATCGCCATCATACGCCTTGTCGTGGTCCAGATAATAAGCGTAGAGGTAGCCGTGATCGTTGGGGCGACCAATGTAGAGCGAAGTTAGCGAGGGCGGCGTCTTGCCGCTGCACACCGTGCCGCTGCTCTGGGCCAGTTCGCCGTTGACATATATATCGAAACCGCTGCCGTCGAAGGAGACGACCAACTGCTGCCATTGGTTGTAGCTCACAATACCGCTGCTGCTAGTGTATTTGCAGGTGCCGCTGCTGCCGCTGAAGGTGATATAGACACTGCCATCTTGGGCGACCATCAGCGTGGGGTACTGGCTGCTGCCGTTGCCAGTGCTGTTGTTGCCGGCGATGCCCTGCCAGTCGCGCGAGAGTGTACTCCGGTAGCTGGTTCCGTCGGTGTCGGGCAGGAAGGCACCGAAGTCATCTTCTTTGCTCGACGTGGTGCTGTCGGTGGCACCATAGTAGTCAAAGGTAGTGCCCCGCTCCTGGGGATAGACCCAGGTGGCGAAGCTGAAGTTGTCGCCGCTCAGGTTGAGACTATCGCCCGACGCCGCTCAGGTATTGGGTCTGATCAAAGCTGGCGCGCCCGTCGTCGTCGTCAACATCCGGGCAACTGTCGCCGCTACAACTGAGGCTGTTGCCCCAGGCCGAGGTATCTTTGGAGCCGTTGCTGGCAAAAGCAGCCTGAAAGATTGGGTCGGCATTGACCAGAGTTTGGACTTCGGTGGCGCTAAGGGCCAGATTATAGACCTCGATTTCGTCGAGATAAAGCGTGCCGCCAAAGACGCCGGCCAGGGTGATGCCGTTGTCGTCGCGGCTGATGGGGCTGGCGGCGTAGGTTTGCTTGGCCTCGCCGTCAATGTAGATCGTGCCCACCTGTGACGCGGCGTCATAGGTGACCATGACATGCGCCCATGTGTTGGCCGCTAAATTCGCCCCGGAAACCGTGACATTGGTTCCATCGTGGGTGACGCGCACGGCGCTGCTGCTGATCCAGAGACGCAGGTCGTTGGCGTCGTTGAAAATCGTGCTGGTGGACCCCATCGACGACGACTTCACCCAGCCGCCCACGCTAAAGCCAGCGGAATCGAAGTCGTCGTCGTCGGGCAGGGTGAGAAGGTCGCCGCTGGTAAAAGTGAGGTAGCTGCCGTTGGCAACGGGGCAGGCACTGCCGCTACAGGTGGCGTGATGATCGCGGAAGGTGCTGTCGCTAAAAGTGGTGGCCCCTGCTTCTTCGTTCATGCGCAGCCAGATGATACGGCTAGTGGCGCTCTCGAATTCCACACCGGCGCGCACGGTCATGCTGGTGGTCCCGCGGCTGCTCAGGTCCACGGTTAGCGTGCCGTTCATGGAGACCGTTTCCAGCGGGCTGATAGTGTCGATGACTTGGGTTTTCTGGACGGCATCTGTGGGGAACTCGGCCTGAAGCAGCCCGGTGGCGTAGCGGTTCTCCAATTCGTTGGTAATCACAGCGGTGTAAGTGATCGTGCCACCGGCGGCCACGTAGGGCAGCGCATTGCTGGCGGTTTGCAGCGAAGAGCGCATGGAGAGCAAATTCGTGGTCCCCGGCACCCAGGGATGATAGCCATAGATCTGCTCGCGGCTGTCCAGAATCGTGTCGTCGTCACTGTCCGGGTCGTTGGGATCGGCGCTGACCCAGATGGAAAGCGGCTGGCCGCTCTGCCACTCGTAGACAACATCCCAGCCGCCCATCCATGCCGCTTGGCTGGCGGCATAGAACGGCGGCGTCTGATCGGTGTAAACGCTGTTCTTGAAGGGATAGCGCCTGTTGGGATGCAACATTTCTTGGGCGTCGCCCAGACCGTCGCCGTCGCTGTCGGCCTGGAAAGGATTGGTCGCATAGATCGCTTCCCAATAGTCGGTGAGACCATCAAGATCCGGATCGCTGTCCTCGGGATCATAGCCGTTGGCATACTCCCAATAGTCGCTCAGGCCGTCCAGATCCGTGTCATAGCGGCTGTCATTGGGATCAACGCCGCCTTTGGCTTTGCTGCGCAGCCCGTCGCCGTCGGCGTCGATCTGCGTCGGGAACTCATCGTCCCAGCCCAGGCGATAGCTCTGGTTATTGGTTTCGGCCAGCGCCATAAACTCGCCCACTGTGCTCGGCAGCACATCAAACACGAAATCGCTGCCCAGATCCTGATGTGTGGTCGCCTTGTATTCTTCCAGGTAACAGATGGGCGCGGCAAAGGGCGGAATGGGATAGTAGACGGCCCAGCATTCCTGGGCGTTCATGTTGAAGCCTTCGGAAAAGTAGAGTGGTAGCTCCAGATTAACGGCAGCTTCGCGTAGCGTAAAGGTGTTGGAGAGGGGCTGCGCGGCATAGAAACGTTCGTCTTGCGGAAAGGTGGTGTCGGTGTTGCGCCCTGGGGTGGCGGTCCAATCGGTGTCGTTCAGATCCACACTGACGTTGGATTTGTCTGTCTGGAATCGATAGGCAAAGGTCGATTGGCGCAGGTTGCTATCGCTGAGTTGATAAGGGTAGAGGTAGCCCATCCACGAGGTGGGCTTGTTCAGATAGAGGGTGCTGGTAATGGTCGCCCCCATGACCACGGCATTGCCCACAATGTACCCGCCATCGGTCATGTGCTGCGCATAGGTGGGGGTCTGCATTACCACATCCACGCGGCCTTGCTTGTCCAGTTTCGCCAGCGGCGTGTAGTCGTGGATGGCGTAATAGATCGCCAGTGTGATGGCTTGGGAGATGCCACCGCACCACCATTGATTGGTTTCGGTGGTGGCATCGGATTCTGTGGCCGAGCAGACGGCAATCATAATACCGTCAATAATCGAGATCAGTCCTGTGATCAAAAAGCCTACGCCTGGGATCAACGTAATGGCGGCGATGATCACGGCATAAATAATCTGGGCGGCCAGAAAGGCATCGGCGTTGGAGCGTTCCAGAGCGTTGTCATAGTCGTTGGAAAAGTAGGTGTAGAGCGCAATGCCCACAGCCAATACCAGGCCGACGATGGCCCATAGTTCAATGCTATTCCAGGCCAGCTTGGCCTTGCTGACAAGGCCGGTTTGCGTCTTCAAGGCATCGACATAGGCTTTGAAGGCCAACACGTTCTTCATCACGCCATAGCCCCACACCGCCGAGAAGATGCCCCAGGCAACCTTGCCCACGCCCAGTACAATGCCCAATGGGCTGCTCAGGCTGCTGTGGATCAGCGAGATGGTGACGGCGGCGGTGAGATCCGACGTGTCGGTATCCGCCACTTTGTAGTAATTGTCCAGAATTGCCAAGGCTTCGGATGCAGAAGAGCTAATGTCGTTGATGGCGTCGCCCAGGGCATCGGCAATGGCGGCCAGACTGCTGGCAAGATCAGTCCAGGCCGTGCCGCCCACGGTGATTGTCTGCCCGCTGCTGCTGGTGAGGGTGTACGAGTTGGCGGCATAGAAGGCGCGGATATCCTCCAACAGGCGCGCCGCAATCGTGGCGATGGCCTCGTTGTCGCTCAGGGGCGCATAGGCGAACCTGCTGCTCTCCACGCTGGCGCTGCTGGCGGGTGTGCCGTTTATATCAATCAGCGTCGTCGCCCCCAAATAGAGCGTAACGTAGTAGCTCCAGCCCAGGTTGACAATGGCGTCGCCTGCTTTCGCTGTGTCGGTGGCGCTCTCGCCGCCCAGCGCCACGCTCACCTGGGCCGGGGTCAGCGCCGCAGAGAGATCGGCTTTGAGACTCTCCAGATAGCGTTCGGGGTCCGCCTCGTCCCACACCGCCGCGCCTTCGTAGACATAGGGCGACCAGCGCAGCGTGCCCACGGTGTCCAGCGTGGCGCTGGTCAGGCTGGCATGGATCTGCGTGCCGCTGGCGCTGACGGCATCATCGCCCAGCGCCACCGACCGGCTCGACAATTCGCCCACAAAGAGCAGATTCGCCATGTCGCCCACGCTGGCAGATGCGCCGTACACGCTGTTGAGCACTAGCGTTGAGGTGACCGTTGCCACCGAGGCCAGATCGCCCTCGCTCTCCACGGGTATGCGCTCGATGGCGAGATCGCTGCCCGGCAGGTAATTCTCCAGATCATCGGCCCCGAAGCGGCTGTTATCGGCGTTGCGCTGGCCGATCAAAAAGCTTTGTTGCAGAGCATCGGCGGCGTGCCACAGCGCTTCGTCGTACCCGGCATCGCCCACGCCCGGCTTCTGTGCCACCAGGCTCAACGCGCCACCGTGGTCCTCGGTCACGGTGAGGCCGCTGACGTAGAAATCTTCGTAATAGGTCTGCACGATGGAGGTGCTGCGGGTCCAATGATCGCTGCTGGTGGCGCACCAAACATCATACTCGTCATCGTTGCCCATGCCGGATGTGTCGCACTCGTCCACAATGGCGTTGACGATCCAGAGCAGGCGCACAGTTTGATCCGCGCCCAGATCGTCGCCCTGGGGAAAGTAGACCATACGCCCCTGCCACGCCACGGGCAGATCGCCCACGTCGTCGTTGAGCAGGGTGAGGGGTATCCAAAGCAGGAGGCGCTGATCGTCCTCGCCCTGGTTGACGGTGACGCCGTAGTCCTCTAACGTGGCTGTGTCCAACCAATCGAGGCTGGCATAATTGGGAATATCGGCGCTGGTATTGGAAAGCGTGCCGGTGATCGGCAGCCCCGCCGCCGGATTCGTGGCGTCGTAACTCACTTCAATTTCCAACAGCGGCGTCAACATCAAATCGCCGTTGGACATTTTCGTGCCGCTGTAGCCGAGATCCTCAAAGGTGCTGTTGTCAATGCGCTGGATCTGACCCTCGGTGTCATTGCCCGGCCAATCGAGGACGTTGTTGGTGTAGCCGAGGTGGGTGTCATCGACTGGGCGCAGCTCAAAATCCGCATAGACAATGTGGGACGAACTGGTATCAGTCAAGGTGAGGTTAAAATCAAGCTGGTGATCGGTGAGGCCAGCGGTCAGATCGCCAAAGGAGGCAAAGGGCGAGGCGTCCACGCTGTCGGGCACGCCGTCACCGTCGTTGTCATAATCCCACCCATCGGCCACGCCGTCGCTGTCGGTATCAACGCAGGTGCGATAGACAAAGCTAGGGGTCATGCTTTGGTAGCTCACGTCTGCCAGCCCAGGGCACTCGATGCCATCCAAGAGAGTGTCGCCGTTGCTGTCTGGGTTGCGCGGGTTGAGGAACCAACTTGGGTTGCCCAGGGGATAGCCCGCCACCTCGGCCCCGTCGCTGATGCCGTCGCCGTCGCTGTCCACGTCGTCGGGATAGGTTCCCAGCTTTTTACACTCCACATCGTCGTCCAACCCGTCGCCGTCGCTGTCGGTCTGGGTGGCGTCGGTACAGGCGGCGGAGGAAGCTTGAAGATTGACGATTTGCGCTTGAAGATTGACAGATTGCGTAGTGCGTGGTGCAGATTGCGGATCGCCGCTGCCCACGGGTGATTTAGCTGTCTGCCCGTCGAGGAAGGCCACGGTCTGCGCCGCCTGCACCAGCGGGCTGCCCAGCATGGAGACGATGACGGCGAGCATGACGCTGGCATAAAAATAGCGGGAGCGCCGAACTGTAAAACTGAGGGCAATCATCCCAGTCAAAAGAAGGAGCGCGCCCAGGCTCAGGCTAAGCTGTTCGGCGTGGGCGGTGATCAGGCGCAGCGACGACGATACACCCGTTCCCAATCGCCACTCCCCAATCGCCACTCCCCAATCGCCACTCTCTTCTCCCCATTCGCTAAACTCTGTGGTAATCTCCGCCGTCACCCACTCGGCATCTCCCGGCTTGGGCGGAAAGGTGAGGCGCACGCTCTGGCGCACGGGCAGACCATCCGCGCCCAGCCAGATCTCGCCCTGGCCTTGCATGGTGACATAGATCTGGCTGAGGTCCAGGTGCAGGTTGGATGGCAACTCGCCGCGCTGGCGCAGGCTGGCTTCGGTCTGATCGCGCATAAAAACGGCATAGTCGGGGCCGTCGAGATCGAAGGCATAGCGGCTGATATCGGCGGTATAGGCGGTGGGCAGTAGACCATCAAAGAGGAGATCCGGCGTCTGCCCATCAACTGTGCGGATGTTGGTGGCCGCCGAGAGAAAGCCCAGCGGATCGCCGCCGGGCGCAAAAAGATCGGTCAACCCCTCGATCTGCTGCCAGTCGCTCCCTTCACCGGTGCGGCCAAAGGCTTGCCCGTCCTCCAGTTTGAGGTCGATCACCTGCTGCGCGCCGGGCGCGCCATTGCGCAGGTGTAACGTCGCCGCCGTGCCAGGCCGATCCAGCGTGCCGCTGATCTCCATGCGCTGCGTGTGGGCGCGGCGGCCCACGTTTTCCAGCCGCTCGGTGGGGGTGATGGTCTGTACCGTCACCGTGCGATAGGTAACTTGCCCGAGGGTACTGGCGCGCCGCCAGGCCGCGTGCAACTGTTCGCTGGCGGGCGCGGCGCTGCGCACCTGTGACCAGACCACCAAGCTGAGCAACCCAAGCAGAATGGCTCCGAAGATCCTACGCTGTCGATGAATCTGCCTGTTCATGAAATTCCCTTCAACCGCAGAGACAAATCCAATATAAATCTTCCCTTGTTGTACCTATACATCTCTAGGGTGCGACGCACTCGCCACACAGTATTTTCACACCCAATCTATTTTGGGCGAGTGCGTCGCACCTGTATAGCTACTTCTTGTTTACCCACAGTCTATCGGGTACGCGGTGGGTGCGGAAGTGTCTCTTGCCATCCCTTCAAGCGCTCTCCATGACATTTGTCACGGTTTTTGCCTGAACTTCGTCAGATTCCGGGGCAACTCCTGACGAAGTTCAGGGAACGCGGCGCGGTTGGTTTATGCTATAGTAGGGATATGCAAACCCCTGGCTATTTCCGTCAATTTTTGCCCATCTTTCGCTTGGTGACCCTGATCTGGGTTGGCTACTTTTTGCTGCTTGGCCTGATTGATCGGTTTGTTATTCTACAGCGCCCTCTGCCCATCACTTACTATCTGGTCTACACTATTTGTGCACTCTTGTTGCTGCTATTGGCCTATCTCCCGGTTTGGCAGCGCTGTCTTGGCTCTTTGTATCCGGTTCTCTGTCTCGGCATTTTGGCGCTTTTGCCGATTGGCATAGAATCGCTCTTCGGAAAGGCGCTACCCTGGCAGCCCTGGGGATCTTTGGTTTCGGGCAGCGTTGTGCTACGCCATCTCCCTTTGCTGTTGCTGCCTGTGTTGATCACGGCTTGGTTCTGGCGAGAATGGCACGTGCTGGTGATGGTGCTTTGGATTACGATCTTTGATCTGCTGGGCAATCTCCTCTCTGCCCCCGCGGGCCTGGAGCGAGCGCTCGTCACTATGATCTTGGTGCGGGGAGCAGTTTTCTTCGGAATTGGCTATCTCACCAATCAATTGATCCGTCAGATGGTGCGGCAACAGCTTGCGCTGGAATCCGCCAATCAACAACTTGTAGAACTTGCCACCCAACTAGAGCAGTTAACCATCAGCCGTGAACGCAACCGCATGGCCCGCGAACTGCACGATACCCTGGCCCACAGCCTCAGCGGCATGTCCGTGCAGTTGGAGGCGGTGAAAGCGTATTGGGACGTGGACCCGACAAGTGCGCGCCGCGTGCTTGATCAATCATTAGAGACCGTGCGCTCTGGGCTACAGGAGACGCGTCGGGCGTTGAAATCGTTGCGGGCCGCTCCGTTGGAGGATCTAGGGCTTTTGTTTTCGTTGCGTATGCTGGCCGAATCTGCCGCCCAGCGAGCCGATCTGACCCTGTCGCTCACCCTGGACGACTCTCTGCCTGCGCTCTCCAACAGTGTGGAACAGAGTCTCTATCGGGTGGCTCAAGAAGCGATCAGCAATGTGGTCTACCATGCCAACGCCCGCACCCTCACGGTTCAGTTGACGAGGCTAGACCAGGCTTTGGTGTTGCGGGTGCAGGATGACGGGAGTGGCATGGAGACAGACCAAGCCGTGCGCCCCGGCCATTTTGGCATTGTGGGCATATATGAGCGGGCGAGTTTGCTGGGCGGACGCATTACGCTGGATAGCGTTTGCGGTGTGGGAACTACCCTTCTCTTCACCCTACCCTTGGAGTAGAGTCTATGCGTGTTATCGTTTGCGACGATCAAGCCATTGTGCGCGATGGACTGGAAATGTTGCTCAAACTGGAAAAAGATATTGACGTGGTGGGGAAGGCGCGCGAGGGCAGCGAAGCGTTGGAATTGGTGCAAAAGCATCAGCCGGATCTGGTCTTGATGGATCTCAAAATGCCGGGCATGAACGGCATTGAAGCTACCCGCCGCATTTGTAGCGCGCAACCCAACATAAAAGTATTGGTGCTCACCACCTATGACGATGATGAATGGCTCTTTGATGCGTTGCGCGCCGGGGCCGCTGGCTATCTGCTCAAGGATACACCACGTGAGCAAGTTGTGCGCGCCGTGCGGGGCACAGTCACAGGTCAAACCTATGTTGATCCCGCCGTGGCTGGCAAACTGTTGGACAAAGTAGTCAGCCAGCCTGCACAATCGTCGACCTGGCTCCAAGAGACACTCACCGAACGCGAGCTTCAAGTGCTGCAACGGTTGGCCCAGGGCATGAACAACGCCAGCATTGCCGCCCTGCTTCACCTTTCCGAAGGCACCGTCCGCAACCACATTAGCGCGATTTTCTTAAAACTGGAGGTCAGCGACCGTACCCAGGCGGCTATTCTGGGCATCCGCCACGGGCTGGGCCGGTAACTTCTCTCCGCGTCATGCCCATTTGTGCCTCGGTTTCTTCCCCATACTCTATCTCGATACATGGATCGTAGGCACAGCGCTGCTTAAGGTGACTTTATCGGCTTGAAGCAACCAGAACCCCAACCAGCGTGGGAGAAATTCTCGTGAAAAACAACTATGCCAAATTTGGAGCCATGATCGCTACATCCACGCTTGTCATGCTCGGGCTGATGTACTTGAACACCTATCAGCTCAGCCATGTTTATTTCAGTGAGACACGCCTATACATGGCTTTCCTCATGGGGGCGACAATGGCCGTGATCATGCTGGCTTTTATGCGCAACATGTACACCAATCGAAAAGCCAACTTTGCTATCTTTGCTGGCAGTATCGCTGTCTTTGTAGTGGCGCTCTGGTTGGTGCGCAGCCAGTCCACCGTCGAAGATGTGTCGTGGATGAGGGCGATGATCCCACACCATTCGATTGCGATTTTGACCAGTGAACGCGCCCATATTTCCGATCCACGCGTTCGCGAACTGGCCGATCAGATTATCGAAGCGCAGCGCAGAGAGATTGCCGAGATGAAGGCACTGATCGAAGATCTCGAGAACAAGTAGAACATTGGACCCGCTATGGGATCAAAATCGTTGAGCCTGTAGTTTGGCGGCTTTCCAATTGACGATGGGCCTCTGCTGCCTCTTTCAACGGAAAGCGCTGATGGATCGCCACGCTGACCACGCCCGCCCGGATCACGCCGAAGAGTTCATCGGCGGCTGCGGCCAACCTTTCCGGTGTATCGATATAATCAAAGAGCTTGGGGCGGGTGGCAATCAGCGAGCCTTTGTTGGCAAGATGGCTCAGGTCAAAATTGCGAATCGGCCCCGATGATTGCCCAAAACAGACCCACATCCCCCGCTTTTTCAGACAATCCAACGACCGCGGATAGGTGTCCTGGCCCACGGAATCATAGACCACATCCACGCCCTGCCCGTTGGTGATCTCCCGCACCCGCTCCACAAAGCTCTCGGTACGGTAATTGATAACATGGGCATAGCCGTGGGCGCGTGCCAACTCTGCCTTTTGCGCAGAACTAACCGTGCCGAT
The DNA here is from genome assembly GCA_963721725.1 of uncultured Chloroflexia bacterium. Classification (GTDB taxonomy): domain Bacteria; phylum Chloroflexota; class Anaerolineae; order Caldilineales; family Caldilineaceae; genus RI-153. The sequence continues at coordinate 71,956 of CAVRLX010000030.1, read as the reverse complement.
CACTGTCGCGCCCAACGATGCCGCCCACTGACCGGCAATTAATCCCACCCCACCCGCCGCCGCGTGAAAGAGGAGGGTCTGCCCAGCCTCCACACGAAAAGTCTGGCGCAGCAGATAGTGTACGGTCAGCCCCTTAAGCGTCACCGCTGCCGCAACTTCTTCGCTAATATCGTCGGGCAGACGTGCCAACAAGTTGGCATCAATGATGCGCGCCTCCGCATAGGACCCCAGTGGCGCTGTATAGGTCACCCGATCACCGGGCTGCACATGGGTGACGGCGTCGCCCACAGCGATTACCTCCCCGGCGCCCTCCGCCCCTGGGATCAGCGGCGTTTGCGGCCAGGGATAAAGTCCGCTGCGATAATAGGTGTCGATAAAATTGATGCCCACGGCGCGATGACGGATCAGCGCTTCGTTGCCCTGGGGTGCGGGCAAGTCCACTGATTCATAGCGCAGCACCTCTGGTCCCCCCGCTTCGTGCATGACAATGGCGTGGTTCATGAGTTGTTCCTTTTCTCCGCCAGAAATTGATCATCCACCGGCACTTTGAACGCGTTGGAAAGGGCGTTGGTCTCGTGGGCCATGCCCACCACGGCCAACAGTTCGCCATATTGATCCGGCGTCATACCTTTGGCAAAGGCCGATGCCGTATGCGAATGAATACAATAATCACAATTGTTGGCAATCGAAACCGCAATGTAGATCATCTCTTTGGTCAGGCTGTCCAGACTGCCCGGCCCCATCACCGCACGCAGGGACTCCCATGTGCGCTTAAGGGTGGGCGGGTGATGGGCCAGCGCTTTCCAGAAGTTGTTTACATCCGGGACATTACGTGCGGCTTTGATAGCGTCGTAGATCTCTTTGACCTCATCCGCCGCGTCTGCATAGTCGATCAGTGAAACAGTTGCCACAGAAACCTCCATTGTGAAGCCCGGCCAGGCTTCCGAACCCGGACCGGGCCAATGATTACTCTACGCTGAACGTCGCCGCGTATGGCTGTACCATGGGCACATCCGTCGCCACGTGAAAGACCGTCACCGCATAATTGCCCGCCGCCAGTGCCTCGTCCGGGGTAAAGGTAAAGGTCGTCTGATTGATCTGCTCGACGCTTCCAGCCACAGCCTCGCCCGCTTCGGTCGTCACCGTCACCACATCCAGATCACCCGTAGCCACGATTGCCGCATTGAATGTGACCTCCACGGCATCCGCGCTGGCTGCCATCGCCGTCACCAGCGGATCGCGCCAATTGCGCACCGCTTTTCCGGCATCGTCCCCCTCGCCCCAATCGGTAAACGTGTTATCCACCTGTTGCGTCCCTTCGGCGCTGGCCGTGACCACCATGCCGCGGTTCGCCATGCCCGCCATGCTATCCCACTGCTCCACCGTCTCCCAAGAACCGCGCGTATACTTATACTGCAACGGCGTGCCCTCCTTCACCACAGCCGTGAACGCCCACACGTTGTCGGCCACACGCGTCATCGGCTGCACCGGACTCCACTGGCCGCCAAAGACATCGGCATTGTCCCCGGCAATCACCACACTATCGTTCGCCGGGGTAAAGTCGGGCACGCGCACCTCAAAGGTGACCTCGACAAAGTTTTCCGCCGCCGTCACTTCTACCGTATCCGAGGGTTCGGAGCGATTAAAACTGCTGTCCACACTCTGGACGGTATAGGCATACGTATGGTCGATGAGCACCGCCGTGTCTGTGAAGATGCGGCTGCTCGGCGGCACAATGAACGGAGTGGTACACGCCTCTTCCTCGCCCGCCGTGAGATCTTGGCGACAGAGGCGATAGTGGTGTAGATCTGCCGTGCGCGAGGCGCGCCACTCCACCACGATTTGGGCTGGCGAAGCAAAGACTTCGCTAATCCGAAAAGGCCGATTGGGGGCCTTGCTATCCGCGCTCGCCACCACGTCCAAACGTCCCGGCTCAGTCCAGGGCAACTCCGCCAACAGGCCGCCGGCATCGGCATAGATCCAATCATCGCCGCCCGTCGTGCTGAAGCGCCACCCATAGAGATAAGTTCCCATCTCTTCGGGCAGAAGTTGCGTGGCATAGATCGCGCCGCCCTCCGCTGCGCCCACATAGTCGGCTGGCGTCCAGATCACCTGCGAGAAGTCGGGAACAGTGTCGGGATCGGCCTTGATCATCCCCAACTCGGCCACCACACCCGCCGCCGGCCCCTCGGTCACGTCGGTGATGGTGATCTGACCCTGAATCGGCACGGTGGGAGTGATGGCGCTAAGGGGATGGTCCACGCGCAAGGGTTCGAGCAAGCGCGCATCGGCCAGCGTATAGCGCGGAATCAGGCGCAACGGCGCGCTGGGCGGGCTGCTCATGCCGTTCTCGCCCACCGCGGCCACGCCATAGAAGTAAGCGCGACCATTTTCAACGGTAGCGTCGGTGAACGTCACAGATTCATCAGCCGATGAACGGTCCACGCTTTCGATGATCTCGTAGCCACCGTTGACCGGCGAACGATAGAGTAAGAGTTGTACAGCCTTCTTATCGTCGCTGCTAACCTCAATCACAATTTGCCCGTTGCTCTCCGCTGTACGCACGATTTCGGGCGTGTCGGGCGCGGTCAGATCAGTCTCCGCGGCGGTGAGCCAAATGCGAAAATCCAGCGGCGCGATCTCGAAGGCCAGCGGCACTTCACTCTCGTCACCGCTCACGGCTTCCACCAGCGTGGCATCATCGGGCAAATAGCCCGCCAGATCAAGCGCGGCGGTGGCCGCTGCGTCGCCCCGGTTGACGGCAACAATAGCCGCGCCGCTGGCGTCTTTGCGTCCATAGACATAAAGGCCATTGTCATCGGCCAGCAGTGTCGCCCATTCGCCTGTGCGCAGGAAGCTGTGTTCAGCGCGCAACTGTCCCAAGAATTGGTAATGGCCGAGTAGATCCTCATGTTGTTTGCGCCAATCGGGCAGATCCTCGTACCCGGCCGCGTCGGGCCAGGGATAGGGCTGGCGATTATACGGATCATCGCGCGGGATGTCGCTGCCAAAGCCCACCAGCCCCACTTCATCGCCATAATAGACCGTGGGCGCGCCGGGCAGGGTAAACTGCAACACAGCCGCCAGCCGTAGCCGGCGGCGGCCATCGGCAAAGCGATTGATCGGCTCCAGCGTCGTGTAGTCAACGCCGTCTGCGTCCAGCACACGCACGGCCCGGTTGACGTCATGGGAGCTGATCAAGTTCATGGCCGATTGCCACGCCGCCGGGGGATAGTCCTCTTGGATGGCGCGCAGGGCATCGTCAAACGCGTGCGCGCTGAGCCCTGGGATCGTGCCATCGCCATCTTCCCAATCGTTGCCGCGCACAAAGCCCAGCACGGCCGCGCGGAAACGATAGTTCATGGTGCTGTCGAACTCATCGCCCAGCACGCGAGCGCGCACATCTGGCTCTTGCCACGTTTCAGAATAGAGTATGGCGTCGGGGTCTTCGGCTTTCACCACGCTTCGGAACTGCTCGAAAAAGCGCGGGTTCAGCCCCACCACATCGGGGACAACATCAATCCGCCAGCCATCCACACCGGGGATGCGCAGCCATTGGACGGCGACGCCCTCGTCGGCGTCCAGCCAATCGGCGATCACATCCGGATTGGCGTTGTCGCGCTGGGGCAGGGTGCTAACCCCAGCCCACTTCGTATAGGCCATGTCCCCGGCACAGTCGGCACGCTCGGCCCCGCTGGGCGCACGGAAGAAGAACCAATCGCGCCAGGGGCTGTCCGCCGATTCACACGCGCCCTCTTCGGTATAGCGCCCGAATTTATCAAAAATTGAGGCGTCGCTGCTCATGTGATTGGGCACACCGTCGAGAATAATGTGCATGTTGCGCTCGGCGGCGGCTGTGCCCAGTTCCTCCAATACGGCCAACGAAGCGTCGGCGTCGCCTTCAATGCCCAGGCTATCGTCCACCTGATCGAAGCTGCGGCCATCATAGCGGTGGTTGGAGGGCGACTCGAAAATGGGGTTGAGATAGAGCGCAGTCACGCCCAGCGCTTGCAGATAGTCAAGTTTTTCGAGAATGCCCTGGAGATCGCCGCCATAGAATGTGCTGCTCCACGTGGCATACCACTCGGGGTTGGCCGCGGGATCGGCGGGCATCGGATCGGGCACAATCGTGTTCCACGGCTCCACGGGGAAGGCGTGGCCGCGCTCGTCGGGATAGAACCAGTCGTCTGCGCTGGGATCATTTTCGGCGCGCCCATTGCGGAAGCGGTCGGGGAAGATCTGATAGATCACGGCATTTTTGGCCCACTCGGGGGCATCAAAGTCTGGCACATAGGTGTAGATGTCCCAGCCGCTGCGCTGCCCCGGGGCCGCCACACTGACCAGCCCCGGTCCACCATCGCCGTTATCCACATAGGAGAGGAGGCTGTCGCCATCCTGAATTTCAAAGGTATAGGTGTGGATAGTGGGGACATCGCCGCTGTTGATCGTGGTTTCCCACAAGGTAAAGGCCCAGGGATCGCCGGGCTGCGTGGCGACAGCCTGCAACGCCTGGGCGCTGCGGTTGCCAGTGCCCTCATTTTGCAACACAAGCCGCACCGCCTCGACATCGTCGGCATAGGTGCGGAAGCGCAGCGTGACCGCCGTCTCTGTGGGCACTGCGCCAAAAGGCACACGGTAGAGATCGCTGCGGCTGTCGTGGTGAAGCCCGGCCCGGCCAATGTTGCCATCGGCCAGCACAGGCGTACCCTCCTCATCGGTGGCGACGGCCTCGACTTCAACAGAGACGGCGTTGGTGGTAGCGTCAAAGAAAAAGGTGACAGTGCCACCCTCGGCGGGAACCTCTAGCGGCAGATTGTCGCCGCCTTGCTCGCCGTCCAGTCCATAGTTAAGATCCCATGTGCCGTTGAGGGCGGCTTTGAATTCGTAGCGGCCGCCGGGCAGCACCACTGTAAGCGTCCACACGCCGTCGCCGTCCTCGTCTGTCGCCTGCACCGTGGGATCGGCGGGCATCCATTCGGCCCCGCCAATGTGCGACGCATAGTCGCCGGGAAAGCTCACGGCATCGATGGTCTGGGCCGAGAGCGCCGCCAGCGCCGCCGTGGGCAGCAGGGGGACCAGCCATGAAACCAACAGGATCAGGGACACAAAAGCACGCACGCGGTGATGAGATTGAGTCATAGGGCCTCCATAGCGCCGATAGGCTGTAAGCATGGGTCACCCCCGAGGGATGGGGTCGCTTTTCAATTGTAGAGGGAAGCCGCGACTTTGAAAAGCGCGCTGGCTACACTTGCGCGCTGGCGGGGAAAATGCCCCTTTCTTGTCCCCGTCAAAGTGAATAGGCGCTACGCGGTTGCCCAAGCCCTGCCAGGTTTCAGAAAACCGGGCACGGCTTCTGAACTATGCCATACTACATCCGATGAATAAACCGTCGGATCGGTGCATTCTGCGCTAGAGGATAATCCCATTCGTTGCGCGAAGCACGAGAGAGCGGTACGGGTGCATACTGGCTGCGCCTCGTGGGTTCAGCCAGTATGCACCCGTATGCTCTGTTGGGTTTCCCAAGACCATTGGTATAATGCTTTGAAACCAACCCACCCATTTGGGAGAAATCACCGTGACTGTAAACAAAATTGATCTGTCCAACGGCTCTGTGGATCTGCGTTTAAGTGTGGATGCGGGCAGACTGCACTTGGACCAACTCGCTGCGGGTGGCCTTGCTTGGCTGCACCCAACCTTTCCGGCGGAGCTTTTCGCGGTGACCGTGGATGGCCGTCGCATGGAAGCCGCCAACTTTGTGGTGGACGATGTGCGCGATGAGCACGCCGACGGTGTGCGCCAGGTGACGCTCTTTTTGCGCGAAGGCGAGATCAGCGTGGAAGCGCACGTCAAAGTCTATGACGGCGCGGCGGTGGTGGAGGTGTGGCAGACGGTGCGCAATGTTGGCCGCGCGCCAATCCGTGTGACGCGGCTGGATTCGCTGTCGTTGCATCTGCCCGCCGGGGAGCGGGACCTGCTCTCGTACACGGGCAATTGGGGCAGCGAATTTGAGCCACAGCACAGGCCGCTCTCTGGCGACGTCATCCTTGAATCGCGCTCTGGCCGCTCGTCCAAAGGCAATCACCCCTGGTTTGCCCTCACCGGCGCGGATGGGCGCGTGCTTTCGGCGGCGGTGGCATGGTCGGGCAATTGGGCCTTACGTTTCGAATCCCTGGCCGATGGCGGTCATCGGCTCTGCGGTGGGCTGCATGATTGGGAATTTTACAAGGATCTGCAACCGGGGGAATCGGTGGAAAGCGCGCCGGTGGTCCTGGTGTTGGGAGAAAATTTGAACACGGTTTCGCAGCAATACGCGCGGGTGGGGCGGGCGCATTGGTATCCGCGCAATGAATTTTCGGCGCGCGTGCCTGTGGAATGGAACCATTGGTGGTCCTATGAAGACGCTGAGATCAACGCCGATGTCTTTGCCCGCAATGTGAGCGTAGCCGATCCAATGGGCTTTGAGGTCTGCACGCTGGACGCTGGCTGGTTTGGCCCGTCGGATGCGGGCACGTTTTGGGAACATTATCGCGGCGATTGGCACCACGTCAACACGGATCGCTTTCCACGGGGCATTCGTCCCGTGGCTGATCATGTTCACGCCCACGGCATGAAGTTTGGCATCTGGTGCGAGATCGAAGGGCTGGGGATGCACGCCCAGGTTGCCATCGATCACCCGGAATTTGTGGCCGAGCGCAATGGCGAACGGCTGGGCTATGTCTGCCTGGGCAACCCGGCGGTGCAGGCGTGGGCCTATGCAACGCTGGCCCGGCTGATCACCGAGTATGGCGCGGACTGGATCAAGGTTGACTTCAACCTTGATCCCAAAGCGGGCTGCAATCGCACCGATCACGGTCACGGCGCGGGGGATGGGCTGTATGAGCATTATCGTGGTTATTATGCGGTGATGAAGCGGGTGCGCCAGGATTTTCCCAACGTGGTGTTGGAAAGCTGTTCGTCGGGCGGGCTGCGTATTGATCTGGGCATGATGCGCCATACGCACATGACTTTTCTGTCGGACCCAGATTGGGCGGTGCATGATTTGCAGATCTTCTGGGGGGCCAGCACCATGCTCGCGCCGGATGTGTTGCTACACTGGACGTATAGCCACTGGCGCAACCTGAACCCGCCGCCCTATCAGACCTTTGATCCGCATGATCCCAAGCTGACCCCGGCCAAGTGGGATTATTATGCGCGCATCTCCATGCTGGGCGTCTATGGGCTGTCGCAAAAGCTGCCCGATCTGCCCGATTGGCTGGCCGAGCGAGTGATCCAGCACAACACGCTTTATAAAAACCACGTGCGCCGCTTTGTGAAGGAGGCCGATCTCTACCGGCTCACGGATCAGCCGCGGCGCAACGGCGAAGGCGAGCGCTGGGCAGCCTTTCAATATAGCCTGCCCGACCGGTCGGAGCATCTGCTCTTTGTCTTTCGGCTGCCCGGCGGCGAAGCGGAGCGCGCCATCCGCTTGCAGGATCTAGATCCTGACCGGATGTATACGATTCAGGGGCTGGAAGGTGAGCCGCACACGCCCATGCTGGGGCGAGATCTCATGGCAAAGGGCATTGTCTTTGCCACGCTGGCCGAGGAAGAGTCGGCCTTGCTCAAACTGGTGTCGCGGAACAGTGGGGATGTGTAATGTCCCTTAGACCCTGGCCGCAGATCGAACACCCGGACCACACGCTGTGCCGTAGCTATGCCGATGCGTGGCGTCTGTTGGCCGAGCGCATCGTGCCCACCCAGGGCCGCGCAGTCACGCCTTCGCTGTGGGATCTCTATGCGGCCCGCTACTGTTGGGATGTGTGGCCGGTGGGCGCGGCCCTGGATCGGCTGTGGGCAAGCAGCGAGGCGCTGTTGCCCTGGGTGGAGTGGGAACTCTTTCGGCTGTCGGGGGACGAAACTCGGCTGCGCCGTGTGTTGTGGCGTGCAGAGGAGGGGGGAGGCTTTGGGGCGGCTGCGGCCCCGGCCCCCTTTGCCCACATGGTCGCCTGCACTGCCCTGGCCGATGCTGCCTCCGCTTTGCACGTCCCCGCGGCGCGCTGGCACGATCAGGCGCTGGCCCTGGCAACCCAGATCGGCGATGACGGGCTGCGAAGGCTGGCCGCGGCCTGGGTGGAGCCAGCGGCCCGCGTACATTGGGCGGCGCTGGTGCGGGTGTTCCGCCAGGGGATGGAGCGTCTTCCGGCGCAGATCGCCGTGACCCACGGACTGTTGCTCTGGACCCGGCTGCGCCGTCAGCAGCTTCCCGATTTGGCCCATGCGTTGGCGGCGGCCCTGGTGACGGTCTGCCAGCGAGAGGCGGAGATGCTGCCCTGGTTGTCGCCGCTAGTGGTGGATGGTGTGCTGGGGCTGGAAGCCGATGCCGCCCACGCTGATCTGCGCTGGTGGCTGTTTGGGCCTTTGCCAATGGCGATCAGCGGGTATAGGCTGGGCCGCACGACGCTTTCGCTGCGTGCGCTGCCTGCCCAGGGCGGCACACAGGTCGAAATCGAGTGTGGCGCGCCGCTTACGCTGGAAATCCTGACGGCGCAGACAAGCTTTGTGGAGACGCTCGCCGCCGGACGGCACACGATCCGTCTGACTGTGTTGGATCGCACCGACGTTGCGCCCAACCCTACGCCAGATCCAACAGACGGGCGCGGGTGAGCTTGACCAGATCGGCGGGATTCAGCCCCACTTGGGCACCGCGTTCGCCTGCGCTAATGTAGATCTTGTCAAAGGCAGCGGCGCGCTGATCAAGATAAACCGAGAAGCCCCGATTGATCAGCGCCAGCGGGCTGATGCCGCCCGCCAGCAGCCCTGTGAGGGATTCGGCCTCGGCGCGGCTTGCCATTTGCACCTTTTTGGTTCCCACGGCTTTGGCAAACTTTTTCAGGTCCAACGTGTCGGGGCCAGGGATCACCACCAGCGCCGGTTTTTCGTTGGCCGCGGTGGAAAGGGCTACCAGCGTTTTGAAGACCTGGGCCGGCGGTTCGCCCAGCGCCGCGGCCACATCCACCGCCGAGGCGGTCTCCGGCTGATAGTCATAGGTGTGAACGGTGTAGACGATTTTTTTGGCGTCGAGCAGTCGGGTCACATTATTGGTGAAAGGCATACGCACGATTCCTTCCCATTGGGCACGATCAAGAGACGAAGCCAGAGGAGCCAGCCGCCATGTACCTGTTCGAGCAAATTCTCCACGAGCTAGAGATTATTCTCAGCAGCCCCGATGCCCAGGTGAGCGCGCTTGTGGGGCTGTGTGCTGTGGGGCTGTTTTGGTGGGTGGGGGCGCTGCGCATCCGGCGCAGCACACAGCGCATCCACAAAATTTTGGTGGAAGGCACCGCCGATCCGCTGCGCTTTGTGGCTGGCGTGCGCCGTGGCTTCTCTGCCGATATACTTACACCGACTGACCTTTTTCGGCAAATTAGCGTAACCTATACACCGCCCTCGCTTTGGAATCCGCTGGCAATTGTCGCCGCCATCTTCGGGCGCAGCCGTGGCCGTTTGCGCATCCAGGCCCAGTTTCGCCGCCCGCCCACAGCCGAGTTTATCTGGGTGCGCAATGGGGTGCCGGGGCAGCTTTTCGGCAAAGAGAGCAACCCGTCTTCCTGGGTACACCGCCATTTGGTGCTTACCAAGAGCGAATATGCCACACGGGGCAGCCATGTGGAGCCGTTGATCCGCACCTTTGGCGAGCTGCAATCGCGCTTTTCGCCTGCCCTGCGCCGCATCAGCATTCAACGCACCGAGGAGAAAGAGATCGAGATGGTGGTCGCCATGAATCCGCTTGCCCCGGCTGCGCTGCCGCACCTGATGGCGTCGCTGTGGTCGCTTGGGCAGTCGGCGACGCGCACCTAGCAAAGTTTAATCACGCACGACGATTCAAGGAGAGAGGATGAAACACGAGATAGACCGGTTAATGGTTGAACGGGAACTGGACGGCTTTTTGGTCATGGGCAACGCCCACGGCTCGGTGATGCGCTATCTGACTGGGGGCGTTTTTTTGGAGGGGGCGCTGCTGCTCAAGTCCAGGCATGGGCCGACGACGCTGGTTCACGGCGGCATGGAACGGGACAACGCCGCCAGCACGGGGTTGGCGCTGATCAATCGGGACGAGCAGTTTAATAAGTATGAACTGTTGCGCAAGCACGCGGGCGATCAGCTGGCGGCAGAGGCGGACTTTGTGGCGCAGGCGTTGGAAAAGGTTGGCCTGCACGGGCGCATTGGCCTCTATGGCATGGACGAAATCGGCGCGGCGTTGGCGCTGGTGGGCAAGGTGACCCACCTGGTGGAAGATATTGAACTGGTGGGGGAATATGGCGAAACGCTTTTTAACAGCGCACGCGATACCAAAGACGACGCTGAACTGGTCGAACTGAAGCGGGCCGGCGATCTCACCTGCGACATCATGGGCCAGGTTCAGGAGTTTATTAGCGGTCACCGCACGCGCAACGAGACCGTGATCCGCGCTGATGGCGAGCCGCTGACCATCGGTCATGTTAAAGAGTTTATCAGCGAGCGGCTCTATCGCGGGCATGAAGGAAGATCATGGCAACATCTTTGCCCAGGGCCGCGATGCCGGTGTGCCCCACAATCACGGTCAGGGATCGATGCCGCTGCGTCTGGGCCAGAGCATTGTCTTTGATTTCTACCCCACGGTGACCAGCGGTTACTATCACGACATTACGCGCACATGGAGCCTGGGCTACGCCACCGACGAGGTTTTATCGGCCTGGGAGCAGGTAAAAGAGATCTTCGACCGCGTGATGGCAGAACTGGCGGTAGGGCGGCTGGCCCGTGACTATGGCACGATGACCTTCGATTATTTGGAGTCAAAAGGTCATAAAACGGTACGCAGCCACCCCGGAACCCAGGAGGGCATGGTCCACAGTTTGGGGCATGGCATTGGGCTGGATGTGCATGAAGATCCGCGCTTTACTCATTTGGACAGCAACAAAACCGTCCTCAAACCGGGCCATGTGATCACCATTGAGCCGGGGCTATACTATCCAGAGCGAGGCTTTGGGGTGCGGATCGAGGATGCGGTGGCCTTTAATGAAGCTGGAGAGTTGACCTGGCTGTCGAACTATCCGTACGATCTGGTGGTGCCCATGCGGGGATAAGCGTGCTACGTGTTGCGTACCCCGAGCCGGGGTACGCAACACAGTTTTATTCCGGCAACAATACTGGTACTCCTGAAGCGGATCAATCTTTTTTGGGCTTGGCCTTGGTTACGTAGTCCTGTACGGGTACTGTGTCAGCCGCCGTCGCCGCACCAGCCAGAAGCCCAGAATCAGCACCATCCCCAGCGCCGCCAGCGGCAGCCACACTGCCAGAAGTGCCGTCACCACCGCCCCCACCAGTTCCATTGTGGAAACCAGAAAATTGCCCAGCCCGCCCGTGGTCACCGACGACGCGCCGCGCAGCAGCACCGTCCCGGACTGCACGGCAGCGGCCACGCCCCCACCGGCAATCGCCGCCAGACTCCAGCGTAGCAGCGGCGACAGATCGCCCACCACCGAAGCCGTCACAATCGCGCCGGCCACCACGGCAGCCGGCGTCGCCAGCGTGTCCAGCAAATTGTCCACCCAGGGGATGTAATAGGCCAGCACCTCCACCAACGTGGCAACGCCAAAGGCCGCCAGCGCGGGCAGCGTGCCCATCCAATCGAAGCCGGGCGCAAGGCCCAAATGACCACTGAGGGCCGCCGCGCTGATCACGGTGAAGGGCACGAAGATACGGAAACCGCAGGCCGCGGCCAAGCCAATGCCAATGGCGAAACTGAGCAGAAGATCCATGGTGGGCGCTCCTTTCGGAAGCCTTGCAAAAAGACGGAGGACGAGGGACGGAAGACGAACTCAGACTTCGTCCTTCGCCTATCGTCCTCCGTCCTTAATAAAATACGGAAGCCAGTCCAGAAAGTTTCTATTCCACCAACGCCACCGCCGCCCGCGAACTGCGGAAGGTCTCGGCCAGCAACGGCTCGCCCACCAGATCGTATTCCATGGCCCCGTTAATGTGCACCTCCATCATGCTGCCGATGGGCGCGCCCGACACACCGGGAACCAGCACCAGCCCGTCCACTTCGGGGGCATCGCGATAGCTGCGTCCCAGGGTCAGCGCATCGCCGGTGTCGGCAATTTCGCCTTCGCCCTCCACCAGAATCGTCAACATCTGGCCCACCAGCGCCTGATTTTTGCGCAGGCTAATAGGCTGTTGCGTCTCCATCAAACGGGCGTAGCGCTCTTCTTTCACGGCATCCGGCACCTGATCGGGCAGCGTGGCCGAGGGCGTCCCCGGCTCCGGGCTAAAGGTAAACGCGCCGACTTTGTCGAACTGGATCGTCTCCACAAAATCGAGCAAGCCCTGAAATTCCTCTTCGGTCTCGCCGGGATAGCCCACGATAAAGGTGGTACGCATGGCAATATTGGGCATGGCGGCGCGCAGCTTTTCAATGTGATCGTGGACCATCTCCAGCCGGGAGGGGCGGCGCATCCGGCGCAGTGTGCGCGGATCGCCGTGTTGCAAGGGCATGTCGAGATAGGGCACGATCTTGGCGTGGCTTGCCATCACCGCAACCAGTTCGTCGCTAACGTGGCCGGGATAGGCGTACATGAGGCGAATCCAGGCCAGGCGATCATCGGTGCGGTGATTGAGCGCGCTGAGCAGGCGGGGCAAGCTGTTGGGTTCGCCCCAATCGCGGCCATAGTCTGTGCTGTCCTGGGCCACGATCACAAGTTCCCGCGCCCCGGCAGCCACGAGCAGATCGGCCTCGTCCACAATGCCTTCCAGCGGGCGGCTTTTGAGCTTGCCCTTGAAACTGGGGATCGTGCAAAAGGCACACGGCGCGTTGCAGCCATCGGAGATTTTCAAATAGGCGCTGCCACCTTCCACGGGCGGGCGCGGCACGGCGTTGAGGTACGCTTCGTCGGGGTCACCGAGCAGGCTATAGCGTTGCAGCTTGCGTTTGCCTCCGCCGCGAATCTGCCCCACCAGATCCATTACATCCATCCAGCGGCGTGTGCCCAGCAGACCATCGACTTTGGGGACGCGGGCCAGCACCTCTTCGCCGTTGCGCTGGGCCAGGCAGCCCGCCGCAATCAGCATCTGATTTTTGCGTTTGCGCCGCGCCAGTTCGGAGAGTACACCAATCGATTCTTCTTTGGCGGCTTCTAAAAAGCCACAGGTGTTAACAATCAATATATCGGCCTTGTCAGGGCTGTCTGTCGAAGCCACGGCAGCATCGCGTAGCAGCATTTCCATGCCGTCGCTGTCCACTTTGTTCTTGGGGCAGCCCAGGGTAATCAGGTGGTATTTCATGGGTGAATCACTCATTCTGGTATGAGTAAAAAGTAAGGGTTATTGATTGTGTGGGAGCATAGTTACTTCCACCATTCGTAACGCCTACTCTTTCCTCTTCTAAAAATGTACTTATACAGGTTTAGGGTGCGACGCACTCGCCCTACACGCTTTTTACACCCGATCTACCGCTGGCGAGTGCATCGCACCTGTATCGTCCCTAAAAATTACTTTTTCTCAAACGGCTCAATCTCTAAAAAGCGATACGGGTAAACGTTAATCACTTCAGTCTCCATGTAGCGGGTCTGGGTGATGGCGTCGTTGCGATAGAGATGAATGTGCCCGTGGAGCAGATAGCGTGGCTTGAACAGACGCATAAAGGTGAGAAATGACTGAAAGCCTGTGTGCGCCCGATCTGTTTCATCGTGAATACCAAAGGGCGGCGAATGGGCGACCAGCACATCCAACCAACGCCCATAGCGCATCCGGTTGTACAGTAGACCCGGCACCAGTTTGGCGATGTTGCCCCACATTTCGCCGTCCGTATATTGAAACTTGGGGGCGTCGTTGTAGCGGATCGACCCCTCCAACCCAGCCATGAGCAATCCCCCCTGGTGGGCCAACTGTTTATGCAGATTGAACGCCCCGCTGGGGTGCGACACAATGGTGTTGTTCGACCAATACTCAATCTCTTTGCCGTGGTTGCCAAAGACAAAATAGCAGGGGCGATTGAGCATACTGATCACGAAGTCCAGGTAGTAGTGCGGCAGATCCCCGCAACTCAGGATCATGTCCACATGGCCCACGTGATCTCGAATGCCGCCACTGTAGAGAATGGGGACAACTTTGTCGCTAAGTGCAAGGATTCGCATAACGATCTATTGTAACATCCGGGCAAATTGAGGGTCAAAGAAAGTGTTGTGTCCTGCGTAGTTAATTGACCGCGACTAACGGCCCATTCTCCACCACGGCCATGAGCGTGTCTCTGGTTTATGCAACATCTGGTACAATCTCTGCTGAAGAGACAGTATGTCGCAGGTTTGGTTCCCAGACCGGACAACGCTTTCACCAATGGATTCAAACGATTCGATTGCCCATCGAAAATGCCAACCAAAGGGGGTTGTATGCGGGTTCTGATTACAGGCGGAGCCGGGTTTATTGGGAGCCATCTGGCCGAGGCGCTGCTGGCTCGCGGCGATAGCGTGGCGGTGATGGACAATCTGGCAACCGGCAGCTTCGGCAACATTGCTGCGCTGCGCCACAATCCCCACTTTTCCTTTGCCATTGAAGATTTGCACAACGATCTCGTGTTGGATCGGCTGGCGAGCCAGGCCGACGCTATTGTACATCTGGCGGCGGCGGTGGGCGTGCAACTGGTGGTCGAGCGCCCCACCCACACCATCGAAACCAATGTCATCGGTACCCACGCCGTGCTGGCCGCCGCCCGCCGCTATCGCTGCCGCACGCTCATTGCCAGCACCAGTGAAGTCTATGGCAAGAGCGCCGAGATCCCTTTCAAAGAGACTCACGATCTGGTGCTGGGGCCGTCCAGCCACAGCCGCTGGGGATATGCTGCCAGCAAGCTGTTGGATGAATTCTTGGGGCTGGCCGCCTATCGCGAATTTGACCTGCCCGTGACGATTACGCGCTTCTTTAACACCGTGGGGCCGCGCCAGACCGGGCGCTATGGCATGGTGATCCCGCGCTTTGTGCGCCAAGCCCTGGCCGGCGAGGATCTGACGGTCTTTGGCGATGGCGGGCAGAGTCGCTGTTTCTGCCATGTACGCGACGTAATCCAGGCCCTGCTTGCCCTCTTGGATGACCCTGATCAGACTGCCGGTGAAATCTTCAACATTGGCAGCCAACAAGAAGTAACCATTGAACAACTGGCCCGCCAGACCATTGAACAAGCCGGGTCAGCGTCGCAGATTGTCCACATTCCCTACAGCGAAGCCTATGCGCCCGGTTTCGAGGATATGCGTCGCCGCGTGCCGGACATTAGCAAAATTGGCCGTGTCATCGGATGGACGCCCACACACAGCTTGCGCCAAATCTTGGACGATGTAATCGCCTATGAGCACCCTTCTCTGCACAGATCAGATGATTCGCTGCATACCCGTGCTATGTAATTTTCAATAAAGGAGCTTCTCGTGACCCCATCCAAACGCTTGTTGTTACTCTTGCCAGGTCTGCTCGCCCTCATTTTCTTCTTGGGCGCGGGGCTGGCCTCTGCCCAGGATGTGCCCCCACCCGCCGACATTGTCAATGACGAAGGCGGTCCGGTGCAGATCACCGGTGTGGTAACCTATACGGCCCCGTTCTTCACCGATGGCGTGGCCCAGCCCGTGATTATCACCGAAGATCAGGCTGGCTTTGTGGATCGCAACGAGTATTTCATCATGCCCACAGCCTCGCAGACGTTAGGCCAGTTGACCTCGGATTTTTACGAGTCGCCCTTTTCCTATTCGCTGACCTTGCCTGTGGAACCCCAGGGCAGCTATCGCGATGTGGATCAGGATGACGAAGACGAGACCGGCGTCCAGGTCTACGCCATTGCCGATCGGACCAATACGTTTGGCGATGCCTTTCTGGAAGAACGCGATCTCTATGGCGGCGGCTGGTCCACGGCCTATGCTTCGACGCGTGTGAGCACTGATCCAGAGACGGAGCGCGAAATCATCGGCGGCGATTTCCTGATCTACGCCCCCGACGAAACCCAGGGCTTCCCCTCTGGCTTTGGCGAAGATGGTCTGCTCTTCACCGCCGACGATCCGATTGTGACGGTTCCGCAGGGCTACACCATGGTGAACATGGATAGCGACCCCTTCACCTTCGACCGTTCGCGCTATCAAGTTATCGATCTAATTGAACCCGAAGGCGCGGCGCTGGTCGATCTGGCGGATCTGGCCTATGACGAAGCGTTCAACCAATTAGTCGATATTTTGATCAACGAATATGCCTTCACCGAATACAAAGAGATGGATCGGGAAGCACTGCGTGCCGAGTTCCTGCCCCGCTTCGAAGAAGCCGCCGCCGCAGAGGACCAAGCCCTCTATGAGCGGGCGCTGCGCGACTTTGTGTGGCGCATCCCCGACGCTCATTTTGCCGGTGATGCCCCGATTGATTTTGACGAATTTGGCGCGATCACCGGCGGCGGGCTGGGCATAGCCATGCGCGAGCTGGACGATGGCACGGTTATTGTCACCTTTGTGCTGGACGGTAGCCCGGCTGCCGAAGCGGGCATCGAGCTGGGCACAGAGATTGTGGCGGTGAACGACGTGCCGATTGCCGAGCATGTGAGCAACGCCCTGGCCGATTGGGCTGGCCCGTTTAGCACCGAACACGTGCGCCGACTGCAACAGTTACGCTATGCCAGTCGCTTTCCGCTAGACGAGGATGTGGACGTCACCTTTGTCAACGCCGATGGCGAAGAAGAGACGGCGACTTTGACGCCTGTGCCCGAACGCGATAGCTTCCGCTTCTCCTCCTTTTCGCGCAATGTCACCGGCATGGAACTACCCGTCGAATATCGGCTGCTGGATTCAGGCTATGCCTATGTTAAAATCAGCGGCTTTCAGGACAACAGCCTGCTCACTATCCAGCTTTGGGAACGGCTGATGACCAATCTTAACGAGAACCAAGTGCCGGGTCTGATCATCGACATGCGCCAGAACAGCGGTGGCTTCTCGTTCTTGGCTAATCAAATGGCGGCCTATTTCTTTAACGAGCCGCTGGTTCTGGGCAATACGGCTGGCTATGACGAAGAGCGCGGCGAGTTCTATGTCGATCCGCGCGGCGAACGACGCTTCTATCTGCCCGCCGAGGAATTGCGCTACAACGGTAAAATTGCCGTGCTGGTGGGGCCAAGCTGTGCCAGTGCCTGTGAATTCTTTTCCTATAACTTAACGCTGAATGACCGTGCCACGATTGTGGGCCAATATCCCACGGCGGGCGCAGGCGGCGGTATCACCGATCTGCAACTGCCGGGACCGCGCAGCTTCCGCTATAGCATTGGGCGCAATCTTGATGTGGACGGCAACGTTATTATCGAAGGCGTGGGCATTCAGCCCGAAGTGCTGGTTCCCGTCACCGCCGAGACGCTGCTCACCGAGGGCGATCCCGTGCTAGACGCGGCTGTAGATTTGCTCAGCGAGACCAACGTCATTGTGGAAGACGGCGGTGCTATTGCGATTGGCAACAGGGTTGAGGGCAGCATCGAGCAGGGCGTGCGTGTACGCTATACCCTTGAGGTGAGCGAAGGCGACGTGATCAACATCTATATGGAGAGCGAAGAGATCGACAGCGCGCTCTCGATTTATGATGTGAGTGATACGCTGCTCTTTGCCAACGATGATCTGGAAGGTCAAGATACGTTCAACGCCGGGGTCGAAGGGCTGGAAATTCCGGCCAATCTAACCCTGGTGTTGGAAGTGTATGCCATTAACGACAACGAAGCCGGTAGCTTTGTGCTGCGCGTGGAGGCAGCCGAAGAAGCCGCCGTTACAGGCGAGGATGATAGCGAAGCGACAGAGGGCGAAACCGCCGTTGTGGACATGAGCGACATGACGATTGCCGAGATCGTGGCAGCCCGCGAGGATTTAAGCTTCCTCACCAATTCGTTGGGTGTGGCAGACATGCTGGCTGAATTAGACGGCGACGGGCCGTTTACGCTCTTTGCCCCCAATAACGATGCTTTTGCTGCCCTGGACCCCGAAGTCACCGCTGCGATTGTGGCCGATCCCCCGGCGTTGGCCGAGGTCCTGCGCTATCACACCGTGGCCGATGCGGTCACCGCCGAGGCGATTGTTAACTTGGGCGAAATGCTCATGCTCACCGGCGACATTGTGACCGTCACAGTGGATGGTGACGATGTGCTCGTGGGCAACGCCACCGTTGTCGAGGCCGACATTATTGCCAGCAACGGCGTGATCCACATTGTGGATACGGTTTTAGAGTTGCCCTAGTGTACAACGTACTCGCCACATAAATTTTTTGTACCTATCCAAGTGCGACGCACTCGCCAGGAGTAGAAGGGTTGTGAAACGCTTGTGTGGCGAGTGCGTCGCACTCTAGACCTGAATAGATACTAGATCCGTTTGGCTTTTTTATTTATCACCGTTTGAACCGAGGAGAGTCCAATGAAAAAATTCTTTAAGTTTATCTTTTTCCTGACCTTTGTGGCTGGAGTGATCTACGCCATTCAAAAGCTGTTGGCGCAGTCCTGCGCGCCCAGGTAGCAGGCAGCGGTGTCTTGCCCGAAACGCCGATTACGCCGTTGGAAGATGCGCCGCTGGGCGGCGACATTAGCCCGCAACTGCTGGAAATTTTGGTCGATCCAGAGGACAAAGGCAAGCTTGAACTGGTGGAAGAGGGCAAATATTTGCTCAACCCGCGCAACGGCTACCGCTATCCCATCCGCAATGGCATTCCGGTAATGTTAATTGAAGAGGGCAAAAAACATCAGGACAAGAGCCGCGCAGCCAGCAACGGCAACCAGGGCGAAAAAGCGACCAGCGCCGGTTAAATAACGCCGACCTTTTTTTCATAGAAATAAGACGACGAGGCCCTCAGATGAGGGCCTCGTCTCTATTTCTACATCTTGCACGGTTGAGGTTTGTCATGCCCTGGTCTCTGGATCGGCCAGAGCATAGGCCACGGCCTGTTCCAGCGTCATGGACGCTGCTGCGGCCCAGGCCACAGCGGAAAGTGGCTTCGTCCAGGTAGGCGTGGATGCGTGGCGAGAATAGTCACATAGTAACCCGACTTACGGGGTATTCTCGTGAGTAGCAACAACCTACCAAAGGGCAAATTAGCTGTTCGCCTCTCCTTAGGCAAACTCCACAGTTGCCCCCCCTTCCAGGGCTATGGTAGACTTTCCCTCAACCTTCATATTGACTCCGTCAGCCATCCCTTCAATGCTGCTAACACCACTGCTGATTGGACCCACTGTATATCTAGTAAACATGTATACAAACACGAGCTAGTTTTTACTGATAAACGCAAGGCCATGGCACAACTATAGCTCGCCAGTAACTGGTTGGTACATACTGAATCACTGTAACCACAATAAGAGACAAAATTGTGTTTATCTCGACATCTAAGACTTATCGGATGTCAAGGACTTCTATTCTATCCCTACTGAAGTATGAGGAACGTTATGATTAACTTCCCAATTTTAGAGCAACTCGACATCTGGGATTATGGGCTCTACCCTGGAAGTGAGGGATCAAAGCCAGGTCTACATATCAATTTTCAGCCGGGACTTTGTCTCGTATTGGGAACTAATGGGCTAGGGAAGACAACACTTATCAACATCATTTACCGACTTTTAACTGGCCCTTTTGATATTTCTGGTCTCACGGCAAGGTCTGATCTTGGGGGGGCCAATTTAGAGCCTTCTCGGCTTTCTCAAAAAGCTAGAAGGACCTTTGCTGAGAGAGTAGCTGATAATGCACGCACTGCTAGGGTCGTTTATGTTTTCGTATTGGATTCCGCACGGTAATTATCGAACGCAGTTTAAGTGATCTTAGTCTTATAGTGTTTGAAGTCGATGGTCAACCACTTCCTACCAATGAGGAAGACAGATTTCAAGGAGAGATACCGCGTTTGGCTGGTATTTCGTCTTTTGGAGACTGGATATTACTCCTACGGTTCTTAGTATTTTACTTTGAGGATCGGCGCGCGTTGGTTTGGGATCCATCTGCACAAAGGCAGATTCTCCGGATCCTGTTTCTGCCAGATGACATTGCACGAAAATGGACAAATGATGAGCGGGCCATTCTCCAACTAGATAGTCGTATGCGTAATCTCCGAGCCACTTTGAACCGAGAAGAACGCGATTTCTCAAGTAACGAGGCAAAGGCAACGACAAGTCCTGATATTCGCGCAGCACTTAAATCATTAGAGGCCTTACAGCAAAATGATACTCAGTCGCGCGAGCAACTTGAGGATGAGCTGTTAGAGATTGAGACAGCAAGACATAATGCACGTCTGAGGGTGTTAAGGGCAGAACAGGAACAAGAGGCAAGATACCGCAAGGTCGAGCGTTCTAAGCTTTTGGCAATCAGTGCCCATTTCCCAACACTCTCTGAAACAGCCCGCTATATCATGGCACAGTTACTAACACAACATGAATGCCTTGTCTGTGGACACCATGTACCAGATATAACCGCTGAGTACCGTGATCGGATTGAGCACAGACAGTGTGTGATATGCGGTTCTGATCTCTCTTCTGTAAACGGTTCAGCGAACGGCAAAACTGCCGCATCTGATATTGATATGAAACAAGCAGTTATCGAACTAGACAAGATTAACGATGAACTCTTAGGGGCACATAAAGCTCTTGAGGTAGCTGAATCTAGCTACCGATCTCATATTGAACAGATGACTGAACTTGCGAGGGATATTAATGACCGTTCATCTCGGATTGATTTTCTGGTTAGGCAGTTACCACCACAGGAAAGCGCTATGCATACCCAGCGTTCGGAACTTGTAGCCATGCGAGGTCGCCTCGAAAGACTACAGGGTGAATTAGATTCCTTGCGAAGGGATTTTCGCATGTTTGTAGAGAGATTGATGTACTCTATTGTCGAATACTCAGCACGCATAAAGAAAGAGTTTAATTTTTATGCAAAGGGTTTCCTTCTTGAGCAGTGTCAGTTGCTCTGGGCACCCCATAGAGCAACTATTGGTCAAGGAGGGATGCTGTTGAGCTTCCGGCTTTCGAACTTGATATGCACTGGAGCCGATTTCCCATCTCCAGTTCGACGGAGAGGTCCAGAGCAAGTTTCGGAGAGTCAGAGGGAATTTATTGATTTGCTTTCCGCATGGCGCTAATGTCTGTTGCTACAGAAGATGGTAGTAGCAGTTTAGTTATGGATGCGCCAGAATCCTCTCTTGATGCAGTGTTCGCATCAAGAGCGGCAACAGTACTTGCCCGCTTTGCAGAACCTACTCGTGACAATCGACTTGTTATCACCTCAAATCTTGTAGAGGGGCAACTTATTCCAAGTCTTGTTAGTAAGTCAACCACTTCTGAGGATCGTGAAGGACGTCTCGTGGATCTCATCAAGATTGCAGCCCCAACAGCCGCTGTAAGACAGCTTCGCGACCGAATAGAGTTGTTCCTAAATAGGGTTGAGGTAGAAATTCCAAAGGCCAGCGCAGACACCAATGGACTTGTCGTCAAACGAATCTTTGCGATTGCGAAAGGTATGACTCAAAATGTTGTAACGCTTTAGCCCTGCGAGAGCGTTTTCAACACGAATGCGGATTTGGCTGATGGCCTGATTATTCTCTCTCTGCGCATCGGTGAGTTGGGGAGTGGGAATGTGCTTGCTCTTGCGCGGTTTCTTGACAGGAAGCTCAATGCCGTTTCCCGCATAGTCAGAGCGGATGCCCTGAAAGCCCAGGTCAACCAGGAGTTGAAAGCGTTCAAACCAGGGATGCTCTGGCGGGAAGAGTTGCTTGAGCATGGTGTAGTCATGGGTGCTTCCAGGCATCGTCTGGCCGAGAAAGAGAAGGGACTTGCTCAGGGTGGAGATGACCAGGTTCTTGCGAGTGTGCCGTTTTTTTTACCACTGTACAACTCCCGTTGCTTCTCGTCCGGCTGTGGACGCTGCTGAGGTCGCTCCGTTGCATCGATGAGAAGGACTTCGACCGCTGCCAGGGCGGCAACCATCTCATCCGGCGTGGCGAACGCCCGCTGGGGCAAGACGCCCAACTCGGCCAGCGTCTGGTGCAAAATGGCGCTCAACCGATGTAGATTCTCGTTGGCCTTCGAGCGAGACAGATTGAACTGCGCCCCCAGCACATCGAAGGTCGGGTAGCTTTTGTAGTAGTAGAGCACAAAGAAGAGCTTGTCTCTCAGCGTGGGTAGCCCGCCTTTGCGTCCTCCACCAGGCTTGCGACTGCGCTCACCGCTCTTGAGACCTGCTTCGTATTCCTCTTGGCGGATTCGCTCGTAGGTTGCTTCGAATGCTTCCAGTAGCCTGTCGAACTGTTCAGACGTCAATCCGCTCATTGCCCGCATCTGACGCTCATCTCGTATGTTGAATTTCATCGCTCTTTCTCCTCAACAAGCACCTTTTCTTCTTGAAAAAGAGCTACTTTACCATCATTCCCTATTCCGGAACAACTCTAATATATAAAAGTCCGAGAACAACTTTTTGATTAACAACATAGGTAGTGAAATTTGGAAGAGAAACAATTATACTAATTCTTTAGAAGAAGATATTTATGTTGTGCGGCGATATGTCAGTCTTATAGTACTTCTTGATGCTGCTGATAACGCAGGTTTAGCTCCGTTATCAGTTCTCCATCTACATACATTTGCATACATGGCAAATGTGTTAGCACCAGTATGGGATATGCCAGCACTAATAGAAAAATTTTAAAACGAAGTGATAGTCCACTTTACCCTAAACTTCAACATGATCTTGATCGACTAGTTGGCATGGGCATTGTAAGTATTTCAAACATCTCATATGTGACTGGTGAAGACCAGCGTTTGCGTCTCAACGGATATTACAGTCTGCACCGCGAAATTCGCTAATCGAATTCTAAAACAGTTAAAAGAGTATGAGGATGAGAGCCAATACAAGGCATTTATACAAGAACTTGCATACGCACTCGCAGCCTTGGGTAGCAGTGATTTAGCACGTTCAACTGTTGAAGATGCTACGTATTCTGATCCAATGGTAGATGTGGGTAACGTTGTCGATTTTGCGGAGTGGCAACAGAAAAATTACAGTGCCAACGCCGCTCGTTACATGTCACAACTGTTGCCACTCAATACACGCGCAACCCGAGGTGAGATGCTCCATCTCTATGTTCACCATCTGTCTACAGGAGACTGCACGGTGACCAGTGAAAACCCAAGATTTGGACTTGGTCCGTGGACCAATGCTGACTTAAGTAAGACTGTGAGGGAAAGCGTCGACGGGTGAGATGAAGGACTTCCTAACGAAGTACGTTTTCTTTCCGGTGTAGCAAAGCTTGTACAACGACGTGTTATTAAAGGCGAGGGTAGAAAAGTTCCTGCTAGGCCAGCTATCTTTCTGCTAGAGCCAAAACCTCATGGGTACAAGCAGGATCATGCACCGAAGCTCGTTCCAATGCTTGATAATGGGCTGACTGATGTTTCTGGACGTCTTTGGTTTGTTAACCCAGCTGTTACGGCGGGTAGCTACATTGATCTTGAGGATTGTGACGATGATGAATTGTTCTATGCTGTGACCGACAGGTTACAACTTGGCAGTGTGCCTGCTATAGTGTTTGATCCCAGATATATAGTATCAGAAATTCGCTTCTATCAAAGTGGACTCAGTCGATCTAGGCCGCGGTCCCAGACTATTTAAGGTGACTCTCGTAGATGTCTCGTTAACACGAATCTACGAAGTAATTGATCGTGTGTATCAGACATGCCTAGTTACTCCCGATGCACAATCAGAGGTTGGAAAACTTTGGGAGAATCAAGCAAAGAACTGGCCAGTAGAGCAGGCTGAGAAAGTTGTGCAAATGTACTTACGTACCGGTCTTGCAGGTGCATTCCCGACATGCGTAATTCGTGAGGAGCAACACGGTGTGCCTGGACGACTTGATCTTGAGATAGATGAAAAATCTCTAAATGGTACCTCCGTTATTCGACATGCGATTCTAGAACTGAAAGTTTTACGGAGCTACGGCAGCACAGGTAAGCAAGTTACTGACAAGTACACTCTCGAATGGGTAGAGAAGGGAGTGGCACAAGCTTACACTTATCGAGAAGACAGAAGCGCACTGGCCTCAGCTCTATGCTGTTTCGATATGCGTCTCAATAACACAGGTGAAAAGTGCTTTTCACACGTACTTGATTTGGCCTCCAGGCTTAAAGTTGAACTAAAACTGTGGTATATATACGCAACCTCGGAGAAATATCGAAACGATAGAGTTAATAAGGCACCCTAAACCTTCTTTAGAACAACAAGAGATTCTGTAAGTTCCAATCCTCCACCCTGTTGTGGTGATACGCGCATAGAACGGAAAGGTTCAACTTGATCTATTGCCCATCCTGAAGAAATTGCTAACTCCAGAATAATGGCGCTGTCTCAATTCGTACATTTGCGTACCGACTATCACCAAGCACCATCCATACAAGACCACCATCTGTAAGTGATCGGTGGATATGAGATAATACAACAGCTAAATCGGCAAAGTCCGCCTATCATTCGGGTATTTTCTGGCTGTCAAAGGCGAGTTGGTGCATCATCTGAAATTTTCAATCGTTCTACCCAATGCGTTTGATTCAAGAGGTGGAGTAGGAAAGTCTCGTGAGATTTGAACATGAGAACATAGAGTAGAACTACGTAGATCGGTGTTAGCTTTCTTGTCTGTAAGATATCCCGAACGTCCACAACTCAAGGTTATACACATCGGTATAATCGAAAGAGTTTGGATATGGAGGGGAAAAGACAGCTACATCACATGGAATACAAGTACTCAGAATACTTCGGCAGTCTCCGAGAAAAACCTCAGATGTAGTACATGAGCGGTGGTAGAAGCGGTGTATTTCCGCTATTGCACGCTGAGCAACGTCAGCAAATAAGCGGCTAACCTCATCCGCAGTACGGTGACGTTGCTTCCACCCTCTACGGTAGCGGCGACCTTTGCCACTGATCACTACATTGCTAACGTCTACCACCAAAATTCCACCAAGCAGAACGGAAATAGCCTGCGGTGTTGTTCAACTGGCAGTGCATCAATTGCCATTTGTAGCGCTGCAATACGTGCTGCTACGTCATGATCATATATCCATCTTCCATTAACCCCCGGCTCTATAAATGTTAAAAGGACAGACGAGAATATACTTTTTGGATCAACCGATTCGTTTGCCAGCCGCGCCGTATTAGCATCCTTAAATCACTCGCGAGCGTGTCCGCTTTGTAGATTGCTAGTTTTGCTTCAATCAAATCAGCAAGAAACGGGTTTACTTCAATTGTGATAGGATGCACCCCTAAAAATTGAGATGTTAATGCTGACGTGCCTGAGCCACCAAAAGGATCGAGACAGCGCTTCACAGGAATGTAACTAGTGGAGATAGCACGCTCTACTAATTCGGGAGCAAAAGCTTCCTTAAAGTGCTTCCAATGTTGAAATGGCAGAGGAGCCGCTCCAGCATTTGTACCCATTGATGAGATAGTTCGGCCTTGCGTCCAGTCTGTATAAGATACCCGCATCAGTGCACTCCTACAATTAAGTAAAGGGGTTAAGTATGTTTCCGTATCGTACTAAGGTTGATAGCTTTTGCCAAACCTGCCTTTGTTCTTATAACAACGTATCTGCTGGTGAGTGCTGGGCATGTACTTCTCCCAGGTCTTCTTTCATCTGCTTGAGATAGCGTTGCAGAACGGGCAAACTGCCGTGGCCCATCATGCGGCTCAGAGATATGTAAATCCGCCCCATTGTGCAGCATGGTAATGGCAAAGCTACGCCGAAAGCTGTGCAACGAGGGAACTTCGACCTCGGCGGTCTTGGCTCTGCGACAGAGGATGTCACGCAGACCGCCATACTTGAGGCGGCTCTCTTCCCCATTACGATGGTAGGCCAGCCATAGTGGTTGTTCTTGTCCTGGCTCCGAGCGCACCCGCAGGTAAGCGGCAATCGCTTGCCGTGCCTTTCGGCCTACAAAGACAAAACGCCCTTGACGGCTCTTGGCTTTGCGCACGGTGACGCTGCCATCAAGCAGATTCACGTCCGCAACGTTTAACTTAGTCAACTCAGTTGCACGTAACCCCGTATCAAACAGCGTGAGAATGATAGCCTTGTCACGCAATCCCCGCTCTGTTTTGTCGCATGTGCCCAGCAAGGCGTTGACCGTGGCCGAGCTTACTGGCTCCAACAGATCTTGATCCAGCTTAGGCGTGCGAATCTTTTCCAGAGGATTGCGATCCATTGCATCCTCTCGCACCAGGAAACGCACGATGGCACGCACGGCCCGCCAGTAGGCATGCACGCCACCAGAACCACGCTCCTCGCCTAGCTTAGCCAGAAACGTGCGCAGGTGGGTCGGCTTGATCTGTTCAGGTGCGGTAACATCCTATTCTGTAAGAAAAGCAATAAAAGATTTGAGTTTCTGTTGGTAGTACTCAATGGTGCGTTCTGAGCGGTTGGCTGCCCGGAGATCGAGCACGAAATCACGCAGCCATGTGTAGAGGGGGTGGGGGTGATAACTTGAAAAATCCGTTGAGGTTCATTTGGACCTGCATCTTACGGTTTCCTTTCTGCATGGAAACCACAAGATGTAGTAGGGGCCTATTTGAATACCCCAACATATAGTATGCTAGTAGGGGGGGTGGGAGTCGAACCCACACGAGTTGCCTCGACGGATTTTAAGTCCGTTGCGTCTGCCATTCCGCCACCGCCCCACAGGTGATCTCCATCTAGCCCTACCAAGCTACTAGATATAGGGTATTTACTCAGGAAGAATCTACATCTAGTATCCTCTCCAGTCTCAAAGGAGAGGAAGTAAAATGTCACCATCCACTCAGCCCCGGCGGACTTTTGAAGTTATCACACCCAACCCCATGAGTATTTGGCTGCGAGATTACCTGCTAGATGTACGAGCAGCCAACCGAAGTGAAGCCACCATCGGATTCTACAAACAGAAACTTATCCCCTTTATTGAGTTCTTACAGACACAGGGGGTAACGCAGCCTGAGCAGATCGGGCTAAACAGATTCGGGCTTTCCTGGTTCATCTACAAGAAGGGCATAGTGATGGGGGTGTTCATGCTTACTGGCGGGCTGTACGTGCCTTTGTGCGTTTCCTGGTTCGAGAAGATGCGATCAGCGCAACCCACTCGACAAGATTCGCTCACCACGGGTAGATCAGGAACTACTAGAGCCAGTACCAGGGGAGACCATCAAAGCACTGCTTGCAACTTGTAGCACCAAATCAGAGATTGACCTACGAGACAAGGCCATCATTTTAACTTTGCTTTATACAGGAGCAAGAGCCGGGGAAAATGGTTGCCCTCAATATCGGAGATGTCAACCTAATCGATGGCAGTGTCAGCGTGCGCAAAACCAAGAGCCGCAAAGGGCGCAATTGTCTTCGTCGGTCGGCAAGCACGCAAAGCCATTGCCGCCTATCTACGCAGCCGAACCACCCAGGAACCGGCTGAACCCCTTTGGTTGGCATTTAACAAAGGCCAAGCACAACAACGCTTACGTTACGAGGGATTACGGGATATTGTCAGACGCAGAGCAGAACAGGCCAATATTCCCACCCCTACCCTGCACAGCTTTCGCCGTAGCTTTGCCATTACCATGTTACGCAGTGGAGCCGATCTCATTTCCTTGAGCCGCTTAATGGGACATGGTAGCCTACCGATTCTCCAACGCTACCTCAAGCAACTCAAAGAGGATTTGGGCGAAGTCCATGCTCAACATTCCCCGGCGGATTCGCTGCTGTAAATTCACAAGGGCTGTGGCAATGGCAACCACCTGAACCACAGCCCTTCTAGCTTCAGTGCCTACCCATTTTCACCCACCGCTCTACTACCGACTCGGACACAGGTGGAACCTCTTTCACCTACAGAAATCAAACATAAAACCACAATATCACACTGATTGCAGAGAAAGAACAGGCATGTTACACTGCTCCCAAGTAGATTTTGGGCGCACGAAACTTCCTGCGTTTTACCGCATCATCCCTGCCTACACTGCCACGACGCCCCTACAAAGCCTGCTCCTGTAAACAACCTGTGCCGTGATTCTAGTTGAATCGTGGTGCTACTGCATTACCTTCCTCGGATTGTCAGACCATGTTCAACAAGAAAGAACTTACCGAACAGGAAATTTGTAGCCGATACATTCGGCCTGCCATCACAGACGCGGGTTGGCAAGAGCGACAAATCCGGGAAGAAGTCACCTTCACCGCTGGCCGCATTCGGGTCAAGGGGCAACTTTCAGTACCGCGGCGAACGCAAACGGGCTGATTTTCTGCTCTACCACCCAGACCAAGCAAACCTGCCCCTGGCTGTTGTGGAAGCCAAAGACAACAACCACTCCGTTGGTTCAGGGATGCAGCAAGCTCTACGCTATGCCGAGATGCTCGACATTCCTTTTGTCTACAGTTCCAACGGTGATGCCTTTCTGGAACACGACCGCACCCGCAACACGCCACCCATTGAACGTGAACTATCTCTCGCTCAATTCCCTTCTCCTGCCGACCTCTGGGCACGTTACAAGCAGGCACACCAGATTACGCCAGTTGTTGAGGAAGCAATTGAGCAGCCCTACTACACAGAGCGTGGCGGCAAAGAACCCCGCTACTATCAGCGCATTGCCATTAACCGCACGGTAGAGGCCATTGCCAAAGGTCAAAACCGGATTCTGCTTGTCATGGCAACCGGCACAGGCAAAACCTATACTGCCTTTCAAACTATGTGGCGATTGTGGAAGAGCGGACAAGCCAAACGCATCCTCTTTCTGGCCGACCGCAATATCCTGGTCGATCAGGCCATGGTCAATGATTTCCGCCACTTCAATCAGGTCATGACCAAAGTGGCTAAACGAGAAGTAGACAAAGCCTTTGAGGTCTACCTATCCCTTTATCAAGGATTGTCGGGTAACGAGGATTGGAAAAACATCTACCAGGAATTTTCACCCGATTTCTTTGATTTGGTGGTGATTGATGAATGTCACCGGGGCAGCGCACGCGAGGATTCAGCTTGGCGAGAAATTCTGGAACACTTCAGGAGCGCCGTTCACATCGGTTTGACAGCCACGCCTAAAGAGGACAAAACCACCTCCAACATCGACTACTTTGGCGAACCACTCTACACCTATTCCCTGGCCCAGGGCATTGATGACGGCTTTCTGGCTCCCTATAAAGTAATTCGCATCCATCTGGACAGAGATGTGGCGGGCTATACTCCTCAAGTGGGCGAAACCGACCGCTACGGGCACGAACTCCCCCACGACCACTTCACCGCCCGTGAATTTGATACCAAACTTGTCATCGATGAACGCTCCCAGCGCGTGGCCCAACGCATTACCGAATATCTCACCAAGACCAACCGCTTTCACAAGACCATTGTCTTTTGCGAAGACATTGAACACGCTGAACGGATGCGTCAGGCCCTTGCCAACGAGAATGCGGATCTGGTCAGCCAAGACCATCGCTATGTGATGCGCATCACCGGGGATGACAAAGAGGGCAAGATGGAGTTGGACAACTTCATCAACCCCGAAGAGAAATACCCGGTCATTACCACCACATCTAGACTGATGACCACGGGCATTGACGCCCAGACCTGCCATCTGATTGTGTTGGACAGAACCATCAATTCGATGACTGAGTTCAAGCAGATCATCGGGCGGGGAACTCGTGTACGGGAAGATTTTGGGAAAACCTACTTCACCATTATGGACTTTCGCAACGCCACCCGCCTCTTTCGTGACCCTGACTTTGACGGCGACCCCGTACAGGATGAAGAGTATGGTCCTGGTGATCCCATTGACATCATAGACCCGGACACAGGGGGGGATGCAGAGCGTGAGGACGACTCAAGCCAAGAGAGCGGCCCCCGCAAGTACTATATCAGTGCTGGCCCTGTTGACATTGCTGTTGAACATGAGTTTAGGCTTGATAAAGATGGGAGGATGGTTACTGAATCTTATACAGCTTTTAGCCGTGACAGCCTACGTACCATCTATCAGTCGCTAGATAACTTTGTCCACAAATGGCAGAGTGTTGAGCGCAAAGAGGCAATCCTTGCCGAACTGATTGATAACGGTATTGACGTTGAACAACTGCAAGAAGAAGTGGGACAAAATCTAGACCCCTTTGACCTGATCTGTCATGTGGCCTTTGACCAGCAACCCCTCACCCGCAGCCAGCGTGTCCGTAATGTCAAACAGCGTGCCCCCTTCCATCAACATGGGGAGATGGCCCGTCAGGTACTTGAGACTTTGCTGGATAAGTATGCAGAGGAGGGGATTGCCATCATTGAACAAGCCCAGGATCGTAATACCGCTAATACAGTTCTCCAAATCCCCCCTTTTAGTCAGTTAGGGCGACCCATGGAATTAGTGCGAGCCTTCGGGGGAGCAGAAGAATTCTTTTCTGCGCTGCGTGAGTTGGAGCAACAGCTTTATAAAAGCACACTATAATAGACTACTTTCACCTTAGATTACCTGTAAAACTTGCCATTTGAAAGGAATGTTTGTGCGAAAACAGCATGTGATTTTGTTTGTTTGTGTTCTGTCAATCCTACTTTCTCTCCATCTATCATCAGCAATTACCGCTCAAGCTACTGAAAAGCCAGGGGAGTTGCCGCCTTTCCCTCATAACTTAAACTTTAGCCTTCTCCTACCTGTAGTACAACGTTCCCTAGAGCCGCCCACAACACCATTACAATGGGCGATTGACAACCGAGATTACAACAACACCTATAGGGTAAGTTGGCAGGCAGTTGAGAACGGGGAAGTTTACAGTGTGCAAGAAGCAACGAACGACCAGTTTACAGATGGTCAAATAATTTATGATAATACCGGATTTACGTGGGACACCCCAACAGGCAAGACTCCTGGGATTTACTACTATCGCGTACGGGCATGGAATAAAAGCGGATATAGCCCCTGGAGCAATACCCAGTATGTGATAATTCACCCTCTCCATGTTGGCCTCACTATGCGGTGGGATGGAGAAGGATTTATTCGTATTGATGAATCAATTAACGTTGGAACTCATTTTGAACAAAGTGTTACGAAATTAACCGAAGAAGATACAGGGCAAATTGATAGTAGGTACTGGTACTTTCCAAATCCTGAAGGCTGGGAAGAAGAAATTTTTAACTCTTTTTACAGACTGTCAACGGGTAAATTTTTATCTTCATCTTCAGTGTATGACTCAGATTGGAAATGGTACAACCCTTGGTTTCTGTCTTACAATTATGTGCCTGACCTGAACCAACCAGCATACATCGATGGTCAACCATTTACAGTGACAGGGCCACATGCTGGAACTACAGCATTTGGTAAATCTTACACTTATTGGAAGTTTGTAAACCAACAGGCATTTCTTTATCACGACAGCGGAGGCCCATGGAAGCAGTGGGTTCTTCCCGGTCACGCAGTTCTTCGGTATGATGCTGGTTCTACTAGACTTCGAACTTATAGCGATGTACGTAGGACTTACTTTTATGAAGGAGAAATTACCCCTTACACAATTCGCTATGTAGATCAGCTTACCGCTGCAAGCTCCTTTGGCATGGCTGTCACGAAAACGACCGCTGAAGAGCAGACCGATTCATTACCTGCTCCGACAGGTTTACCATCATCCGTTCCTTCACCCTACGCCCATAGAATGCACCCATAGCCATGTCTATCTCCACCACCATCAAATCCATCCAGGACATCATGCGCCAGGACGCTGGCGTGGACGGCGACGCCCAACGCATCTCCCAACTGGTCTGGATGTTCTTTCTCAAAATCATCGACGCCCAGGAAAGCGAACGCGAGTTTCTCAACCCGGCCTATCGTTCGCCCATCCCAGAAAAGCTACGCTGGCGCAACTGGGCCGCTGACGATGAAGGCATCACCGGCGATACCCTGCTCGATTTCGTCAACAACCAGCTATTTGCCACCCTCAAAGAACTAACGCCCGATGATAACGACGCACGCGCATACATTGTGCGGGAAATCTTTGTCGATTCCTACAACTACATGAAGTCCGGCACGCTCATGCGCCAGGTCATCAACCGCATCAACGCCATCGACTTCCAGAGCAAAAGCGAACGCCATCTTTTCAACGACATCTACGAAAAGATTCTGCGAGACCTGCAAAGCGCGGGCAATGCCGGGGAATACTACACCCCCCGCCCCGTCACCCAGTTCATGGTGGACATGACCGACCCGCAATTGGGACAGACCGTCCTCGACCCCGCCTGTGGAACGGGTGGCTTTCTCGTCTGCGCCCTGGAACACATGCGCAAAACCGTCAAAACCACCGAAGAGGCAGCGCTGTTGCAAGCCTCCATCCTGGGCATCGAAAAGAAACCACTGCCCCACCTGCTTGCCATCACCAACCTGATTCTGCACGATGTGGACGCTCCCCTGATTGACCGCGACAACGCCCTGACCCGCAAGCCCTACAGCCAGATTACTGACGCCGACCGGTGGATGTGATTCTGACCAACCCACCCTTTGGCGGCACCGAAGAACCGGGCGTGGAGAGCGGCTTTCCCCAAAAGTTCCAGACCAAAGAGACCGCCGACCTTTTTCTGGTGCTCATCATGCGCCGCCTAAAAGAAGGGGGCAAAGGGGCAATTGTGTTGCCCGATGGCTCGCTCTTTGGCGAAGGCGTCAAAACTCGCATCAAAGAGCAACTGCTCACCGAGTGCAATCTGCACACGATTGTACGCCTGCCCAACGGCGTCTTTGCCCCCTACACCGGCATCAATACCAACCTGCTCTTCTTTACCAAAGGCCAGCCCACAGAGCGAAATCTGGTATTTTGAACACCCCATGCCCGGCGACCGCAAACAGTACAGCAAGACCCGCCCCATTGCCCTGGCAGAGTTCGACCTGGAAAAAGCGTGGTGGCACAATCGGCAAGAAACCGAACACGCCTGGAAGGTCTCCGTTGAAGAAATCCGCACCCGTGGCTACAACCTGGACATCAAGAACCCCCACACCACAGACCTCGACCACGGCGACCCCCAACACCTGCTGAATGCCTATCAAAAACGGCTGGACACCATTGCCGCCCAACGCCTTGCCCTGAAGGAAGAACTCAGCGCCGCACTGCAAAGGGCCGGTCATGTCGCTTGAACTGCTCCTAGAACAATTTGACCTGGTGGTGAAGCGGGCCGCCGACGTGGATGCCCTGGATGCCGCCATTCTGCAACTGGCCGTGGAAGGCAAACTCGTGCCCCAGGACCCGCACGACGAACCGGCCTGTGTGTTGTTAGAGCGGATTGAGGCGGAGAAGCAGCGGCTTGTGGAAGTGGGAGAGTTGAGTAAGCTTCTTAAGTTACCCAAGATAAAAAGTGACGAATGTTCCTTTCAGCTACCTGGAACATGGGCATGGGTTCGCCTTGGCTCAGTAACCACCTATGCTGAAACAGCTAGGGCAAATACCGAGGAGGTAACAGCGGGAACATGGGTGCTTGAACTGGCAGACATCGAAAAGGGAAGCTCCCATCTTTTGCAGAAAGTTTACTATCCAGAACGAGATTTCAAGAGTGACAAGAATGTATTCAAAAAAGGTGACGTTCTGTATGGGAAGCTAAGACCCTATTTGGATAAGGTACTTGTCGCAGATGAAGACGGCATTTGTACAACTGAAATCATTCCTTTCCACGGCTACTATGACATCGCTCCAGAGTATTTGCGGTGGATACTCAAATCCAGCTATTTCATAAACGAAGCAAATAGCAAAACATACGGAATGAATCTCCCTCGACTTGGCACAAAAGACGCTGTAAGAATTCCCATTCCCCTCCCACCCCTGGCCGAGCAGAAACGCATCGTCGCCCGCATCGACGAACTACGCCGCCAGACCGCAGCCCTGCGCCAACACCTCAGCGAAGCCGAAGCCGAGGTCATCACCGTCAACAGCGCAGCCCTGCACGGTCTCCACAGCGCCGGGAACGCCGACGAGGTTGACGCCGCCTGGCAGACCATCGCCGACGCCTTCGACCTGCTCTACGACACCCCCGACAACCTCCCCGCCCTGCGCCAGACCATCCTGCAACTGGCCGTCCAGGGCAAGCTCGTCCCCCGAGATCCGGACGACGAACCAGCGGGCGAACTGCTCAAGCGCATCGAAGCCGAGAAGCAGCGCTTGTACGAGGCGGGGGAGATTGGGAAGCTGCCGAAGGTGGAAAAAATCAAGCAGAAGTGAAATGCCATACGTATTACCGGAAGTAGATGGGGTATGGGGGACGAGTGGAAGGAGTATGTACCACATAGCCGACTGTTACACAGCACCCCCCTACTTATAGAAGTGGGGTATTCCCTTACGCAATTTCAACGGACAGCTGACTCTCTTGAAAAGAGCGAAGTTTATATGCCAGGATGAGGAAGAAATTAACCCGCAGACGTAAACCAGAATCAGGCGACATACTATTGGGTGAAGTTGGCTCTATAGGGGTATGTGACGTAGTTGAATCCGAGAAGGCTTAGAGGTTTGTTTAGATGCTTACAAAGAATGACGAGAAGAACACTCACGTCCTTCCATCAGATATGCCATTCTTATCGGCACAATCCTGAACCAAATTTTTTCTGGGTCGGCAGGAACGGCATGGCAGTACATCAGTTTGACGAAAATTCGAGCTAGATCCCCTCCCCCCCACCCTTGGCCGAACAACAGCGCATCGTCGAAAAAGTCGACGACCTCATGGCCCTCTGCGACGCCCTGAAAGTCAACCTCCACGAAGCCGAAAGCGTGCGCGGGCGGCTGGTCAACGCTGTGTTGGCGGGGGTGTAGAGAACCATCTAGATTCGTGGGCTAATGGCAAAACACTCAAAATCTCCTGTAAGTCACAGGATCTAATCCTCCAGAACATCCACAGAAAGTAACGTAAAATGCGTTTTTGGGCCGCTTTGACCGCTGTGTTTGTCCTGCTGACGACTGCCATCCTGGTTCAAGCAAATGAAGACGTTTTTCTGCCCACGGTTCTGCTCGTGCAGAAACTCCATACCTCAAGGGTTACGTCCAAAGTTGCAAAGCCTTCCCACCGGACTACCCAAATCCAGGTAATACCCGGCTCCTATACCTATGGGAGCTTGGTCTTAAGTAACAGTCCAGATGGGCAACCACTGAGCAAAAGTAAAATGGATGTGCTGATTCTTTCATCCCGTGGCCCATTGGGCGGAGATCGGTGGGCATGGTTGGTCGATAGTCAAGGAGGCAATATCTGAATCCATTCTTATCCGTACAGATACCGAACTTGGACAAGGCAAGTGTCAGCAAGCTGAATTAGTCTTTTATGAGAAATCGCCTTCCAGTTATCCTGCTGTCTTGTTACCCTATGCCTGGGACAGCCGGTTAACTCAACTTGGCGTTTACATGGATAATGCGAATGCTTCCCCTGGACAACCATTTTGGCAACTGATTGAAGCCAAATGGGAAGATGCAGCCGAAGCAGGCGGTAATCACCATATCTATGTAGAAGTAGTGGATGAGAACGGTCAGCGAGTTGTTGGGCAACCAGTCACCATCTTTTGGACAGGTGGCGGCGAGACAAAAGTCACTGAAGCAAGACCAGGGTCAGCCTACGCTTTGGAATACCCGATGTATAAGGCCGGAAACTCCTACAACATAAAGATTGAAGACTTCTATAGCAGTGATGCGCTTATAGGGGCGGGTTTAGGTACACCAGAACAACCTATGTATTCCATTCATACCAATGTAAAGCTGGTCTTCCAAAAGAAGATCATGCCTTAAAGGCGTGTTATTACAAACGTGTAAAATTCAAGTGAATGTTTGAAATCCTGTACAATAAATCAAAATAAATTGAGATTCTTTATTTCTGTGTCCAGAAAATTTGACAAATTATCTGCACAGGAATATAATAGGTATTATTGTGAATGCTTAAATTTAAGTTGTGATTTGTGATGCAGATGAGCACCGACAGACGCAGAACCAACCGAGTTTACAGAGCCAACAGACAGCCCCAAACTGTCTACTTAGAGACCCACGGAAATTGCCTCCGTGGGTCTTTTGATTCTATAGACAACATCCTAAGCAATTTAACATGTCGTAATAGAGGGCCACCTATAAACCATTTAACAAGAAACATGGAAATTAATCTTTAGAGGAGCCAAAATACAACCGCAGCAATCGGGCTGCAACAAGTCAAGGAGACCCTTATGAAAAAGTTAGAACAAGTCATCGCCCGTGGCATCCAGGTGCATAAAATGACGGAGCGTCCCAAAGAAGAAATTGAAAGCGCCGTCTACAGCATCTACATGCCAAAAGACCTCATCACCGCCTACAAGCAAGTGTGTACCGTGCTTGGCGAGAAACATCAGGTCGTCGCCCGCAGACTCTTGGCAAAGTACATACAAGAGGCACAAAAAGAAATGTAGGGTAAACAAAAACCGACTGGAAATGCCTGCCAGCACTTGTTCCAGTCGGTCTCTCCAAAGCACCGCCACTTTCTTATCGCATAGCAGTGCGTCTTTTTGTATTGTACATTGCATTCGGAATCTCTTCAAGATTTCTGCATGTACCGCTAAAGACGCATGGCAAGAAAGTCTAGTGATTGTGAATTAGAAGTAAAGGTCAATTGTCATGCACGCAAATTTAGATTCAAACGCTGAATACTCACACATCCGACACTACATGGACAATGTTCCACAGGAAATGCAGCAGTATCCTCAGTGGGTGGTTTGGAAGGAAGATATTGGACGCTGATGGAAAATCTAAAAAACCTCCATTCAACCCCAAAACGGGCCAGTCTGCTAATGTCAACGAGCCAAGCACCTGGAGCAGTTTCAACGAAGCACTGCTGCGGCTGCGCAATTTCCCAATAAGTACGACGGCATCGGCTTTGTACTCACAGAAACTGATCCATTCTGCGCCATCGACCTCGACGACTGTATTAATGTTGATGGTGAAATCCAATCCTGGGCCTGGGAAATCATCTACCGCCTTAATAGTTACACTGAATATTCTCCCAGCGGCGAAGGTATTCACATCTTCTGTCAAGGAACGCTTCCGCCCGGTAACCGCAGAACTGGCAATGTGGAGATGTACACCGAGGCTCGTTACCTCACTGTAACAGGAAATCGCTACCTCGAAACCCCCAAACAGACAGCCAACTGTCAACAGCCTTTGGTAGACGAGTATTATTGCCAGTTTGGTATAGACCAGAATACGAATGAAGCCACTCTACCAGCCACAACACATAGAAGTTCAAATAGTAACTCTCCAGCCTTGGCCGATGAAAAAATCCTAAAATTGGCAAGGAATGCGATAAATCGGGAGAGATTCCAGGCGCTCTATGACAGCGGCGACTGGCGAGGTAACAAATATAGTTCACAAAGTGATGCAGACATGGCTCTCTGTGGACTGCTGGCTTTTTACACATGTGATTCCGATCAGATAGATCGTCTATTCAGGAGTTCAAAAATGTACCGAGAAAAGTGGGACGAAAAACGGGGCAAAAACGGCACTCTATGGAAGTATGACCGTCGAGAAGGCCATCGCCAACAAGCAAGTTCATTACCAACCACCGACCACCAACAACTGGATGGTTGAATCATTCTCTGAAGATTTTTGTAAGGATCAGGTAGAGGAAGGCGAAGACGATACAGAAGCTCTTCCCTTTGAGATGTACAATTACGCTGCGGATGAAGGTGGCATTATAGATATCTGGTTAGACCACTACTGCCATAACTGGATATTCAATGTTGAAGACAGATCTTGGTATCGCTGGAACGGTACATTCTGGGAGAAAGACAAGAAACGGCGATTCCGTCGAGGCTTTCAAGATCTGCTTAGCTTGATGAATGAGGATGTAAAGCAATGGTTGGAAGCAGCCAAACGCCAATCCAATAGTGAGGCACAGCGTCAGGCCGCAACGTATGAATACGCCACAAAAAGAACCAATGCCAGAATCAACAGCCTGGAAAGTATGGCACAGGATCACAAAGCAATAAATGCCGATCAGTTCAATCAAGGCAACCTGCTAAATTTCCCCAACGGCACATTAGACCTCTCCTCCCTAACGTTTCGTGAGCACTGCCGGGAAGATTTCCTTACTGTGTGTCTGGACTACGAATACGACAGCAATCAGGACTGTCCACTCTGGCAAAAGACACTCCGAGAACATCGGTTTCATGAAGGTACACATGCCCCAGATGAAACGCTAATTCTGCTTTACCAAGAATTGTGGGGGTATAGTCTCACCACCGACACCAAGCATGAAACCATGATCTGGCAGCAAGGATGCAGTGCCAATGGAAAATCAGTAGTTACCAAAGTACTAAATGCACTCTTGGGGCCACTCGCCCAAAGTGTTAATTTCCAAACACTGGGCAGTTCTGGCAATTATGATTTGGCTAACCTACCTGGTAAACGAGTGGTGTTTGCTACTGAAGCCGAAAAGGGTCGGTCTATTGAGGAGGCATTGCTCAAGCGTTTGGTTTCTGGTGAACTAACAAGTGCTCGTCCCATTTATGGACAGCCTTTTGAATTTCATCCTGTTGCAAAAATCTGGTGGTCAATGAACGACAAACCTACCATTCGTGATACTTCAGATGGCCTATGGCGACGTCTGAAACTAATTCCATTTCACCGTACCTTTACCTTAGAGGAACGAGACCCAGCTCTGGCTAGTAAGTTGATGGAAGAATTACCCGGTATTCTGAACTGGGCACTTGAAGGTTTAGAACGTCTAAATACTCAAGGTGAATTCACCGAATCTGATGTCGTCTCAGAGCAGGTAAACACCTACCGTACCGAGTCCAACACCATTGCGCTTTGGTTACAGGAGTGTACTGAAACAACAGCCTCATCAGAGACCGCTGCAAAAACCCTCTATCAAAACTACAATCAGTGGTGTGAACAAAATGGGTATACTGCTGAGACATCTACCGGCTTTGGCAAGGAAATGAAGCGTCTCACCGGCCACAAGCGTACAAGTAACGGAATTTGTTACGCGGTAAAAATCGTAAAGAAGTAATCTGCTTCACCTGCTCTACTCCCCTCTGATGTTTCGGACACAGGGGGGAGTTACTTTATTCCAGATTCTATCAAATGTAGGGATGTAGGGTAGTGTAGGGTATTGCTATATGTTTTGAAAACTCAGAACATATTTCTATTATCAAGTAAGTATGCACAGGTAATACCCTACACTACCCTACATCACCCGACATCACCCTACATCTATACACCCCCTGTGTCCGAAATAATTACCGCTAAAATTGAAATAACACTATTTCATTAACCGAACTTTAGCTTTACATACGGATTGAGAATGGCAGCAATTCACATAGGCGTACCCCCTCTTCTGCTAATTCTACACTCAAAAATCTTGCAACTTTTTTGGTGTAATATTTTCTTCCTCACCCTCATCAACTTCTTTGAATTCCGGTACAACAATTCATCGAAAACTATAAAACCCGTCAT
Organism: uncultured Chloroflexia bacterium; assembly: GCA_963721725.1. Lineage (GTDB taxonomy): Bacteria > Chloroflexota > Anaerolineae > Caldilineales > Caldilineaceae > RI-153. The sequence goes on along the minus strand of CAVRLX010000030.1, from coordinate 32,551 downwards.
TTGTGAGGGGCCTATATATGTACTTATGAAGCTCTAAAGTGAACCTACCCGGTCTCTTCTTGAGTACCTTCTGAGCGTCTGTCTGGCTGACACACCAGCAGGCGCTCTTTTTATTTCCACCAGAAAGGAAACACCGATGAGTTGTCGAGATCCACCAATACCCCAATACCCCATAACCTCTCTCAGATGCCCCGGCCACCACCGGGGCTTTTTGTTTTCCCGCATCCCTTACCCACAGGAGTATCACCATGTCAATTGCTACCCAAACCGCAACGCTACTCATGCAAGCGCAACTTGCTCAAAATTCTCTACGCCTGCTGGTACGCCGCACAGGTCTATGCACAGCCGATAGCCAGGGACTACCCCACGACGATGGCCGCTATCTCATTCATCGCTACCGACATGGGGACGAATGGCAGGAATGTCAGATACCTGTAGAAGGTTGGCTTTCCCCCTTCTGGAAGACCGTTGAAGAAATAGGCTGGCATCTGACCCACAAACAGCGTACAGGCCACGAAAGCTATACCTGGGTACTCGCTCCCATGCAAATCCTCGTTGCCCCTGGCCTACCCACCAAAGAAGAACTACTTGGCTATGTCGAGAAGATCCGACCAATGGCAGGCGAACGAGCACAACGAGCTTTGGCAATTGCCCTCTCCGGTGAAGTCCAACAGGCCGGTGTCGATGAAGCGGGCAAAGACCGCTGGCAGGTAGCAGGCAGTCAGACCAGCCTACACCGTCAGCATTAAAGCCGGCTTCTGCACTTGTCCCGATGCCGCCAACGGTGCGCCCCGCTGGATGGACGCCCCGCTCTGCAAACATCGTCTGGCTGTGATGTACATCACCCGCTGGGAACAAGACCAGCACCGACGCTACGCTCCCTCTTCCCCTCCGGATGCCAGGGACGAGGCCGCACAGGGTGCGCCACAGCCACCCTATGTCACCATTGCCCCGCCCAGCCACAGCAAAGAAGGCTGGCGATGGGTCTATGTGCGCCGACCCGGTCAGTTGAATCGCCATTCCACCCAGGAATTCCCCACCCCACAAGCAGCCCTCAAAGCAGCGGAGGCGGTGGCTGTGGGCTACAACATTCCCGTAGTTCCTCCCACAGAAGCGGGCCGCTGAGAGTCATCACCTCTCAACGGCCCACTTTCCGTTTATCAAACTCAGTTTCCATCTTAACACACCGTCAGGAGCGACACCCATGGCAACCCGAACACAAACCCCAGACTGTCTCTCAGCTCTACCCCAGCCGCTATCTCAAAGCCAGTGACCTGAACGGCAAACGCTACACCCTCACCGTGGAATCGGCTGACGTGGAGAAGCTGCGTCAGTTCGATGGTAGCCAAGCCTGGAAGGTGCTGCTCACCTTCCAGCGGGCAGAGAAACGCCTGATTCTGAACAAGACCCAGTGTCAGGCCATGGTCGCCATCACCGGCACAGAGCGCTTTCACGAGTGGGCAGGCGTGACGGTGCAGCTTGCCCCGGGTGGCCCACAACGGCAAAGCCACGATTGTCCTAACCAAAGCGTCCGAGGGGGAGCCAAAGCCCGCCCAGGCCACACCCCCTACCCTTCCTCCGGAGACAGCCCCCGGCATCCCCGCACACCCCTGGACATCGTGCCACCTATCGTGATTCGTCCACAACTCACTTCCACATTCACCCTACCGCACAGGTACCCATCGTTAAAGGAAGCGCTACGATGATCATCGACACCATCACCGTCACCTATGGACGCAAAATCAACCTGGGCGACTACAACAACGCCACCATTGAAGTCACCATCGGCGCAGACGTCGAACTTGGCGACGAACTGCACCCCGTAATGGATCAACTGTGGGGCATGGCAAAGGCCAATGTGCGTGCGCAAGCACTTGCCCCTGAGTGCAGAAAGGGCAAGACAAACCGCCCGTCTATCTGGGCGTAGCCGACATGCCCCGCAACAGTGTCGAAGCCACCGAATAAGCCATCTCGTCCAACTAGTCCATTTCATCCGGCCCCAGTGAGCATATCCGCTCACTGGGGCTTTTTACATTCAGGAGAAAATCATGTCCATGCAACAACCGCTCTTCACGCTTTCACAATCCCGTCCAGCCCAACCCCTGACCATTCGAGAACTCCCCCTCAGTGACCAGCCACACAACCGCCTCAAATATCTGGGCGCTGCTTCGCTCTCACTGCGAGAACTCTTGGCGATTCTGGTGGGTGGCAATCACGGGCTTTGTGGTGGCCGATGAGCTGCTCCGCTGTGCCAGTAGCCTCACCGAACTGGCTCGCCTCAACTTCTACGAATTGACTACCATCCCCGGCGTTGGCTCCACCACCGCAGCCCGCTTGCAAGCCACGATTGAACTCGCCTGTCGTCTGCGTCAGGAATCTCCCGACCCCAAGCCGCAGGTGCGTTCCCCTGGCGATGTTGCCAGCTTGCTCCAGGTGGAGATGAGTCTACTCGACCATGAACAACTGCGTGTGGTGCTGCTCGACACCAAGAACCGGGTACAGGAGGTAGTCATGCTCTACAAAGGCTCGCTCAACACCGCAGTCATCCGCATCGGTGAAGTCTTCAAACAAGCCCTCAAGCGCAACAGTGCTGCCATTGTCGTTGTCCACAACCACCCATCAGGTGACCCCACCCCTTCCCCGAAGATGTACGCGTCACCGAGAAGATTGTCCAGGCCGGGGAACTACTCAACATCGACGTGCTCGACCATCTGGTCATCGGCCACAACCGCTATGTCTGCTCAAAGAGCGAGGGCTTGGCTTCTAGTCAGCTATAGAACGTTCGCTTCCCAAGCTAAAGGTCGCAACTCCCCATTCACGCAATACGCACCACGAGGGTAGGTCTCGTCTCAGAGGCTTACCCTCGTTGGCTTTCCCTACAACCAATCAAACAAAGGAACCTATCCCATGCAATTCTATGGCAAAGCCGAAGAAACCGCTGCCGACACCTTCTCAAAGCCTTTCAACAAGGCGAATGTATCCGCTGCGCTGGCGCCGTTCTTCATCACCCACAACCGTGACCGCTACTGTGCCCGCTGGTCTTGGCTCAATCAATTCCTAGTCGCACTACATGGTTTTAGCGACGCCCGTACCTACAAAGGCTGGCAAGAGGTAGGCCGACAAGTCAAGAAAGGCGAGAAAGCCTTCTACATTCTGGAACCCGCTCAAAGTCCCAGTTGAAGACAAAGGGAGTGGGGAAGAACGCATCGCCGTGGTTGGCTTCAAAGGGGGTGCTCGTTTTGGCCTGGAACAGACAGAAGGTGATCCACTGCCCCACGAAGAGCAACGTCAAGCACTTTATTGATGCTCTCCCTCTCCTGGAAGTAGCACAGCAATGGGGCATTCACATCACCACCTACAACGGCACACAGGGCAAGCACAAGGTATGTTAACTCTATTCCCAGCGGCAAGCAGAAGTCATTGCGCTGGGCGTCGAAAACCTCTCCACCTGGACTCATGAACTTGTTCACGCCGCCGACCACAAACTGGGCAATCTCACCGAAAAGGGCCAACACTGGAAATCGAAACCGTCGCAGAGTTAGGCGGCTGTATTCTCTTGCACATGCTCGGCAATGCCAGAAAGGCCGACAGCGGGTGGCCTTGGACTACATCCAGCACTATGCCAAAGCTGCCGACATCGAACCCCTCACCGCCTGTGTCCGTGTCCTTGAACGTACCTGTCAGGCTGTCAGCCTTATCCTGGAAGCGTGTGAGTAATGTGCCCGCTCGATTTCTTCTGGACCTAGACCGTAGCGCCGCCTCCTGTTTGGGTACTTGCCTTTACTTTGATTTTATACAGCATCACTGCGACGGTAACCGTATCTTCGCTGCGTTACATCCTGCTGCATATGGCGCAGTTCACTTCATCAAAAGTCGTTCTTTCTGGCTGACGCTCGTTGCCAGGCCTCAGTCTCCTCCTGCTTCTCCTGCTCACCATCGGGCTGCTCAGTGGTCGCCTGCACCTAACAATCGCCGATGGACCAGACCAAGACTATATGCAGAGAAACAGTGTATAAAGAAGCCATGCGTGAAAGCTTCGCCGTTCTCATGGTTGCGGTGATGGACTATGCCTCACTCACGGAAGAGATTCATGTAGAATCTCCAGCTTGGCGTGATAAAGTGGTTGAGATAACTCTGGCCTACCAACAGGGATACAATCACCTCACCTACATCACATCTCCGCCCCGCTACCAAAAATCCCACCGCATCTGTGTCGAGGCAATGGGTGCTTGCAACGAGTTCTTTTCAGCCATCCGCACATCCATGCAAACGATGGACCCAGCGGGCACAGAACAGGGATACACGCTGATGGAGAAGAGAATGTCTGCCCCAAATGGAAAAAGCCGTGGAAGCCGCAGAGCAGATATTTGAGGAGTAACCCATAGCTGACTATCCGGAGGGTGAAGGATATCTCCCCCTTGCCCTCTGGATAGTCCCAACTTATCAAGAAAAACAAAAGGCCAGGGAAAGAGTAAAAACTTCCCTGGCCTTTTCTCACCATCTATGATAAGTTGAACAACGTGAAAGACAGTCTCTTTCACATAACGGACTTTTGGAAAACCCGACTTCCAGCGAAATTTCAATTTTCACAGAGAGCACTACATCTAGTACACTCCGAAATCAATACCCCAACATATAGTATCTTAGTAGGGCGGGTGGGAGTCGAACCCACACGAGTTGCCTCGACGGATTTTAAGTCCGTTGCGTCTGCCATTCCGCCACCGCCCCACAGGTGATCTCTATTCTAGCCCCCCTCTGGTACACTGTCAAAAAGTTGGGGCGAAAGTCAGCCCGCCATGACCTTCGCCCCATCCTCGCCTCAACAACAGCCGCCGCTGCCGCTCCCCGTCATCACTTTGTGGACCATGCGCTCTGGTGTGTGTCCCCATTCAATCAAATTGCGCTGATGTTCGCCCAGGTCGATCCACGGCGCCGTGGGGCCATCGGGCTGGCGCGCCATCTCTTGCCCGCCCAGAATGGTTACCGTGTTGCGCAACAGGTGTTTGCCGTCGCGCCGATTCATAAAGACATCGTAGAGCGGGAAGTTGCCCGTTTCCAGCGTAAAGATCGCCACATCCGCCAGCGCGCCGGGCTTCAGCGTGCCGATCTGATCGGCCATGCCCATGGCCGCCGCCGGGCGCACCGTCGCCGCGCCGATCACGTCGGAGAGCGACATGCCCAGGGCCAAAAATTTGCTCAAGCAGGTGGGCATATCATAGAGCGGGCCGTGGATGCTCATCTGGTGAATGTCCGACGAGATCACATCGGGTTGGCGACCGGCATCTATTAGCGCTTCGGCAGTCTCGAACGAGAACGACCCTGCGCCGTGGCCGATGTCCATGATCACGCCCATGTCCCAGGCCCGTTTGGCGACCTCAAGCAGGTTGCCGCTGGTGTCGATAATGCGCATATCGTGGCCGGTGAAACAGTGGGTCAGAATATCGCCGGGCCGCATGAGGGCCAGCACCTCGGTCACCGTGGGCGGGCCGCGGCCAATGTGGACCATCATAGGCAGTTGGGCCTGTTCGGCGGCAATCCGCGCCCGTTGCAACGGTTCAATCCCCGTGCCGCTGGTGGTGGAACTGTCGATGCGCACCTTTACCCCGCGCACCAGATCGGCGTGGAGCGCCATCATTTTGGTGCAAAGATCGACATCACAATAGTTGATGTTGGAGAGTTCCCACGTGGGCGCGGTGAGGCCAATCGACGAGATGTTGAGCAGGGCATAGATGCGGGCCTGGGCCGGTTTGACAATCCATTCGCGGAAGCCAATCAGGTTATAGCCACCCGCCGATCCCACATCCAGCCAAGTGGTGACGCCGGTGCGCGCCGCCACGGGATCGGCCTGGATGCCCCAAAAGGTGACGCCGTGATAGACGTGGGTGTGAAGATCGACCAAACCGGGGGTGACGATCTGGCCGCTGGCGTCAATCGTGCGCGCCGCCGCCTCCGCCGGGATGTTGTGATCGACGGCGGCGATGCGGTCGCCGCGAATCGCCACATCCAGCGGGCCGTCATGGCCGCCGCCGGGGTCAACAACTGTGCCGCCTTTGATGATGAGATCGAATTGCATGAATGATTTCTCCCCATGTGTGATGGAATGAAGCAATGGCCGAAATCGTACCGCGAAGCGTGGCGGATCACAAACACATAAACCGGTTTGGAAACGTGATGCGTGTTGCGTGAAGCCGCGGCACGCATCATGCGCGTCAGATCCTGGCAGGACTTACGCAGGTTACCTTGTGCCATGCGCCACTAGCCATCTGTGACAAGGGCTGCTCCTATTTTGCTGTTCGATCTGCACTATTCCGCCATGCCAGACTATGCTATACTGTCGGCCAATACCTGTTCCCCGGTTGTTCCATCCGTTTCCATCCTGATCGACCATTCATGACCCTTCGACTGCGCAGGCTTTTCTCATTTGATCAATTGATCGATCTGTTGCTGCCTGTGATAGCGGTATTGGCGGCACTGCTTGTGGGCGCGCTGCTGTTATGGATGCTGGGCGTCAGTCCGTTGCGCGCCTATGGGTCGTTGTTCAGCGGCGCGCTGGGCAACATCAGCGGCATCACCCAAACGCTGACCAAAGCCACGCCTTTGCTTCTCGTCGGGCTGGGGATCTGCATTGCCTTCCGCGGCGGTGTGATCAACATCGGCGGTGAAGGGCAGTTAATTGTGGGCGCGCTCTCGGCCTCGGCGCTTTCGTTGTCGATGCCCGGTCTGCCCTGGCCTTTGCTTTTGCCACTGACCTTGTTGATAGGCGCGCTGGGCGGGCTGATCTGGGGTGCGATTCCCGGCTATCTCAAAGCGCGCATGGGCGTTAACGAGATCCTCAGCACGGTGATGTTGAATCAAATTGCGCTGCAACTCATGAATTTTCTGCTGCGCGGCCCCATGCTTGATCCGGCCCAGGTGGCCGCCGGCACGAACATTCCCCAAAGTGCAGCCTTGCCCGAAGCCGTCTGGCTAACGCGATCGGTGCCGCGCACGCTCTTTCACAGCGGAGCGATTCTGGCCGTGGTGTTGGCGGTGCTGGTCTATTTTCTGCTCTGGCGCACCACGATTGGCTATCGCATCCGTGCCGTGGGTCTGCAACCCGCACGCCTCGCGCTACGCCGGGATTCCGGTCAAACGCTATGTGGTGCTGGCGATGGCGCTGAGCGGCGCGCTGTGTGGGCTGGCCGGGGCCGTAGAGGTGACCGGCGTGCATCACCGCATGATCGAGGGTATGTCCGGCGGCTATGGCTTCAGCGGCATTGTGGCGGCGCTCTTTGGCAAACTGCATCCGCTGGGCACGATCCCGGCCTCGGCACTCTTCGGGGCGCTGCTGGTGGGGGCCGACAAAATGCAACGCTCGGTCCAGGTTCCCAGCGCCATTGTAATCGCCTTGCAGGGGCTGGTCGTGCTTTTCGTCGTCGCCAGCGATCTCTCCGTGCGCCGCCGAGGCCAGCGGCGTGTGGATGGCGGCGAATAGTCCGCCATCGTCGAGGAACTCGTTTCGTTGCCCGTTTCATCCAACAACAGCGAGGGATATTGGGTATTAGATATTGTGGGACTGGATACTGGGCGTCTCACCCAATCCCTAATCACCCAATACCCCAATCACCAATCCCTAATCCCTATGCTCAGTGATCTCTTCACCCTTACCACCCTCGTCGGCATCCTGCACAGCGGTGTGCGGCTGGCAACGCCCTATTTGTTCGCGGCTCTGGGCGAAACCTTCGCGCAGCGTTCCGGCGTGCTCAACTTGGGCGTAGACGGCATTATGCTCATGGGCGCGTTTTTCGCCTTTTACGTGGTTTTCCGCGGCGGCAATCCGTGGCTAGGCGTGCTGGCTGCAATTGGTGTGGGCGCGCTCATGGGGCTGCTCATGGCCGTGATCAGCGTCACCATGCAGGCCGAACAGGGCATTAGCGGCATCGGGTTGTATCTTTTTGGGTTGGGGCTGAGTAGCCTCTTCTTCAAAACGCTGATCGGCTCGGTGGAGAGTGTGACCGGTTTTCAGCGTATGGCCGTGCCTGGGTTGAGCGATCTGCCTGTGCTGGGCGAAATCTTCTTTCGCCATAATGTGTTGGTCTATCTGGCCTATCTCATGGTTCCCATGAGTTGGTTTGTCCTCAACAAGACCACGCTGGGGCTGAAGATTCGCGCCGTGGGGCAGAACCCCGAAGCCGCCGATTCGCTGGGGGTGAGCGTGGCGGGCGTGCGCTATTTCACGCTGATCCTGGGCGGGGCACTGGCCGGGGTGGCCGGGGCGTCGCTGAGCATTGGGCTGCTCAACGTCTTTCAGGAGAACATGACCAACGGGCTGGGTTTTATTGCCGTGGCGCTGGTCTATTTTGGCAGTTGGCGACCTGTGGGTGTGCTCGGCGGTGCGCTGCTCTTTAGCCTGGTCAACGCCCTGCAACTGTGGGTGCAGGTGCTGGGCATCCCCATCCCCTCGGACGTGGCGGTGATGCTGCCCTACGTGCTGACGATCATTGTGCTCACGTTCACCGTGCGCCAGATCCAGCAGCCGGCAGCGCTGACGAAACCCTATGAGCGGGGCGGGTGAGGTAGAAATTCCCTCCATTGCCTGCTTCGTGCGTACTATAATTCACATCATAATCTCCAATTTTACCATTGCCAACAACTCTCTCACCATCCCAAAGGAGACCCATATGGTCCGAAGAATCCACGTAATAACGACTTTCCTCCTCCTCGCTCTGTTGACCCTGGCCGCTTGCCAGCCGGTCGCGCCCGCCGAAGCGCCCGCGGACGCCCCCGCCGCCGAAGCGCCCGCCGAGAGCAGTGACCCGTTCCGCATTGCGATTGTCATGCCCAGCGGCACCACCGATCTGGCGTGGAGCCAGGCCATGTACGGCGCACTGCTCTCTGTGCAGAGCGAAATGGGCGGTGCCGGCGCGCTGGAAATCGCCTATTCCGAGAACATGTTCAACGTCACCGACGCCGCCGCCGCCATTCGTGACTATGCCTCCGAAGGCTACAATCTGGTCATCGCCCACGGCACGCAGTATGGCAACTCCATGTTTGAAGTCGCCACCGACTTCCCCGAAACCAGCTTTGCCTGGGGCACGGCGGTGGACACAGGCACAGATCGCGGCTATGCCAACGTCTTCGCCTATGAAGCCGCCGCCGATGAGGGTGGCTATGTCAACGGCGTGATCGCTGCGTTGCTCTCCGAGGCGGGCGTCATCGGTGTGGTTGGCCCTGTGGAAGCTGGCGATGCCAAGCTCTACATTGACGGCTTCCAAAAAGGCGTGATGGAGACCAACGGCGACGCCCAAGTCAACATCAGCTATACTGGCTCGTTTGGCGACACAGCGCTGGCCGCCGAAGCCGCCAATGTCCACATCCAAGCCGGGGCCGATGTTCTCACCGGCTCGGCGCAACAGGTGGTGGGGTCTGTGGGCGTTGCCAAAGATAACGGCGTCTGATCGGCTGGGCACGCAGAGCGACCAGACGACGCTTGGCCCCGATGTAGTCGTGGTGAATCAGATCTACGATTGGACGGGGGTTGTCAACGACATGATCGCCAAAGTGAAAGCAGGCGAACTGGGCGGCACCGCCTATAACCTGACCCTGGAGAATGGCGGCCTCAAAATCGTCTTCAACGAGGCGATCACCATCCCCGACGACGTGAAAGCCGCCGCCGAGGAGACGATTGGCAAGATTGAAGCTGGCGAAATCGAGACGTTGCCGGAGTAAAAAGAGGTAGTGGATATTAAATATTGGGTATTTGTGCGAATACGCCCCAATATCTAATATCCACTACCCAATATCCCTCACAACCATGACAACACCAATGCTTCTCCCCACCGGTCGTCCAGCGATTGACCATCTGGAAATGGCCGGGATTACAAAGCGATTCCCTGGCGTGTTGGCCTCCCATGCCGTTGATTTTGATGTGCGCCGTGGCGAGGTTCACGCGCTGTTGGGCGAAAACGGCGCGGGCAAATCCACGCTGATGAAGATTCTCTATGGTCTCTATGCGCCCGACAGCGGCGAGATCCGGCTCGATGGCCGCGCCGTAACCATCGCTTCGCCCACAGCCGCCATTGACTTGGGCATCGGTATGATCCACCAACATTTTATGCTGGTGGATACGCTCACGGTGACCGAAAATGTCGCGTTGGGGTTGCCCTCCAGCCGTGGCGCGCTCTTGGATCTGGATCGGGTGGAGGCGCGAATCCACCAGTTGAGCCGCGCCTATGGGCTGCACATTGACCCGCGCGCGCCCGTGTGGACATTGGCCGTGGGCGAACGTCAGCGCGTGGAGATCATCAAAGCACTCTATCGGGGGGCGGCGCTGTTGATCCTTGACGAGCCAACCGCAGTGCTGACGCCGCAAGAGGTGGACGATCTCTTTGTCACTTTGCGCCAGATGACAGCGGACGGCCACAGCCTGATTTTTATTTCGCACAAATTGCACGAAGTCTTGACCATTAGTGACCGCATCACCGTGCTGCGCGAAGGTAAATCCATGGGGACGATTGCCAACGAAGGGCTAAGTCGTGCTGCATTGGCGCGCGATGATGGTCGGGCGCGATGTACTGCTGGATCGCAAACGCACGCCGTTGACGCCGGGGGCTGTGCGGCTCGCGGTGAACAATGTGTCGGCGTTGGGGGTGACGGGGCAAGTAGCCCTAAACGGAATCTCGTTGCAGATCCGGGCGGGCGAGATTCTGGGCGTGGCTGGGGTCAGCGGCAACGGTCAGCGCGAACTGGCCGAGGTGATCGCCGGCCTGTGTACCGTCACGGCAGGCGAGGTACACATGGACGGCCACGCCATCACCGGCTGGGAGCCAGGCACACGTACCGCCGCCGGGCTGGCCTATATTCCCGAAGAACGCATGTATGATGGTGTGATCCGCGATTTTTCCGTGTCGGAAAACCTGATCTTACAGGACCACAAACGCCCCCCCTTTAGCCAGCGCACCTTTTTGAAATTTAAGCAGATCCGCGATCATAGTTGGGCAATGGTGCGCAGCTTTCGCATCAAAACGCCTGATGTACAGACGCCCACCAAGAGCCTCTCCGGTGGCAACATTCAAAAGCTGATTCTGGCGCGCGAACTGGCACGTCAGCCCAAAGTGTTGGTGGCGGCGCAGCCCACCCGTGGCGTGGATATTGGGGCGACAGAGTACATTCACCAACGACTATTGGATCAACGGGCGGCGGGCACGGCCACGCTGCTGATTTCGGAAGATTTGGACGAAGTGCTGGCGTTGGCCGACCGCATCGCGGTGCTTTATGAGGGGCGTATTATGCATGTTCTGACCCGGGACGAGGCAACTGCGGAAACCCTGGGGCTGCTGATGGCTGGCGTCCACCCAGAGCGGGCATAAAAAAGCCCCTCTGCTGGGAGGGGCCAAAGCCGTTGGTCGGATTTGAACCGACGACCTGCTCATTACGAGTGAGCTGCTCTACCAGCTGAGCTACAACGGCGAATGGGTCTATTGTAGTGGAAGCCAAGTCAAAAATCAAATTTAGGCGCAAGGGGCAAGTTGCAAGTGCCCTGCTTGATAAAGCATCCGCAACTTGCAACCTGCAATTTGCCCTGATTACTGCTGCACGCGGGTTACATATCCTCCGGTGCGGGTATCAACACGGATAATATCGCCCTGTTGCACAAACATGGGAACCTGCATTCGATAGCCGGTTTCCAGTTCGATCTCTTTGGTGGGGTTGTTGGCTGTGTCGCCAGCAATTGCCAATTCGGCCCAAGTTACTTCCAAATCCACAGTGGTGGGCAGGCTGACGTTAATCGGCTCCCCATCATAGGTCTCCAGTTCCATCACCGTGTTGTCCTTCAAAAAGTCGGTGATCCCTTCCAGCGTGTCTGGCGCAAGGGCGATCTGCTCGTAGGTGTCAGTATCCATAAAATGGTAGAGATCCCCATCGAAATAGAGATACTGCACATCACGCGATTCCAACCGCACATCTTCCACACGTGAGCCGTTGTTGTAGGTTTTTTCCACCGTAGAACCCGTGCGCAAATTACGCACTTTCACACGAATCGTGGCTCCCCCGCGGGCGACCTTAATGTGTTGATATTCCAGCACCCGCCAGAGGTTGCCCTCTTCTTGATAGATATTGCCTTTGCGAAGTTGTTGGACTTCTCCCATAAAATCATCCTCGTACTAGATAGTAAAGTTTGCGAATCTTATCGATTATAGGGGAGGCGTGGCAACGGTGTCAAAGCAAAAGGCAGGCGGGGAAATTCAGAATGCGCGCAGAGGGCGTCAAGTTCAATCGCTGAAGCGGCCGAGGGCAACGCGCAGGCGATCTTCCACCCCCACGACATCGGCGGGGATCTTTTGCACGGCGCGCTGTGCTTCCACCACGCTGTAGCCCAGCGCCGTGAGGGCGTCGATTACCTCGCTGTCGGCATCCATGGTGCTGGCAAGTTGCGCCAGCCCCCCTTCCACCGGGGCGAGCTTGCCCTGAAGTTCCAGCACAATTTTTTCGGCGGTGCGCTTACCCACGCCGGGCGCGCGCGCGACCAGCCCTGGCTCTTTGTTACTCACCGCCAAACGCAACGCATCGGGCGTCAGTGTACTCAGGGTTGCCAGCGCCACTTTTGGCCCCACGCCGCTCACCCCTAAGAGCAATTCAAAGGTAGATAGTTCTTCAATGCTTTCAAAGCCATAGAGACTGAGATCGCTTTCGCGCACCTGAAGATAGGTGTGCAACGAAACCGTCGCCCCCACCCGATGCTGCGCAAGCAGGGGATCGGGCACGAAAACGCGCAGACCAATGCCTGCGCCCCCGCTGCCCACAGTCACCACCAAATAATTTTTGCCGACAGCGGCAACCTGTCCGCTCACCATACGAATCATAGGGGTTTCTCCGGCATGGGGCCGATGGTTAAGAAAGGGTATTGGATGGGCTGGCCTCTGGCGTGGCGAATTTGTAGCCTGCCCCGCGCACGGTGATCAGATATTCCGGCGTAGACGGATTGCCCTCAATCTTTTCGCGCAGGCGGCGCATGGCAACCTCCACCAGATTGGTGCCACCGGTAAAATCATAGCCCCACACTTCCTTAAAGAGGACTTCTTTGGAGATGGGCCGGTTGGCATTGCTCATTAAAAAGTGCAGCAACTGATACTCTATGGGGGTCAAGTGGACCTGCTCGCCACGCACCACCACGCTATGTTCTTCGTCGTTGAGGACAATGCTGCCATACGTCATAATCGTAAACGACGGCTGTTCACGTGTCCACTGAATGCGCCGCAAAATAGCCTGGAGCCGGGCGTGGACCTCTTTGAACGTAAAGGGTTTGCTGATGAAATCATCTGCGCCCAGTTCAAAGCCTTCGACTGTGTCGTCAGGGCTATTCAGCGCTGTCAGCATCACAATCGGCACGTCCGAACGTTTGCGGATCTCAGCACAGACTTCGAAACCATCCATGTTGGGCATGATCACATCCAACAAGATCAAATCAATGGGCATAGAATTGAAGATCTGCATGGCTTTCACCCCATCGGGGGCAGTCAAAACCATATAGCCCTCTTTCTCCAGCGAGACCTGGAGCAGGCTGCGCAAAAACTCTTCATCCTCCACCACCATAATGCGGGGTTGGAATTTTCTCCGACTCGGCGTTGACAAATTACTCATAAAGTATCTACCTTTTTGCACACGTTTATAGATATGCAAGGATGATACCAGCACAGAGCGGAGTCTGTTGCTGGCAAATACTGCGACTCTTCCTACAAATCCCGATAGCGGGCCGTTTGAAGATGACACAAAGCAATTGCAACGCCATCGGCGGCATCATCAGGATGAGGAATCTCCTCTAAGTTTAAGATCTGTTGAACCATTAACTGCATTTGCAATTTATCTGCATTTCCATAGCCGGTCAGTGCCTGTTTCACAGAGGCCGGTGTATATTCAGCCAGGGGCAAGTCGTTCAGGGCCGCAGCCAGCAATGCAGCCCCACGCGCCTGCCCCACAGAGATAGCCGTGGTTACGTTGCGGCCAAAGAAAAGCTGTTCCACGGCTACTTCGTCGGGAGAAAACTCTTGAATCAGGTTTTGCACGTCTTCAAAGATCTCCCGCAGGCGATAGTGCATCAGTTCATCGGGAGAGGTGCGAATGACGCCACAGGCCAGCAAGTGAAAGTCGCCTTGAGGCGATTGACGGACGACGCCATACCCGGTGGAGGCAGTGCCGGGATCGATCCCCAGCACCACCCATTCTCCGCGTCGGCTCCGGGTTAGCATCTCATCCATAGGATGTTTACGCCAGTTGGGCGAACATCTCTTCGGTGATTTCCAGGTTATGGTAAACCTTGGTCACATCGTCCAAGTCCTCCAATGCCTCTATCAGGTTAATCAAATCTATGCCGGCCTCTGCCTCTAATGCTAGTGGCATGTTGGGCTGCATGATGATCTCGGACTCGTTAACCGTAAAGCCATCTTTCTCCAATGCCTGGGCAACTTGGGCCAGATCGGTGCGCTCGGTATAGACCTCAACGCTCTCGTCACCGATCACCACATCGGCTGCGCCAGCTTCCAGCGCAGCCATGAAGATCGCATCAGGATCAATATCCAGCGCTTCTCCATCCTCGTCCTGTCGATAGAAGGCGATGTAACCGCGTGCGGTAAATTGCCATGCCACCGAGTTTGGCTCGCCCAGACTGCCACCAGCCCGGTTGAACGTATGCCGTACCTCCGAGATAGTGCGATTCCGGTTATCGGACAGACACTCCACCAACACAGCAACGCCATTGGGACCATAGCCTTCGTAGAGAATTTCTTCGATCTCTTCGGCGTCCTTATCCAGCCCGCCCCCGCGGCGAATGGCCCGTTCAATATTATCTTTTGGCATATTTTCGGCTTTGGCTTTATCCACAGCCAAGCGCAGCCGCATGTTCATTTCGGGGTCTGTACCGCCTTCGCGGGCAGCCAGTTGCAGTTCACGGGCAAGCTTGGTAAAGACTTTGCCGCGAGCCGCGTCATTTGCCCCTTTTTTACGTTTAATGGTTGACCATTTAGAATGACCCGACATAGCTTTTTCCTCCTGTGACAAATCCAACTGTGACCAATCCAAACGAATACTCTTCATCCAGTTCAAGCAGTCAGTGCCAATTTACAAAGCGCCTGACAAACCCTGAATTTTACCAATTCCCTGGCTCGAATCAAAGAACCGGGGACATCGCGCTACTGGGCCGCCAGCGCCAGATGCCCGGTCTCGGCTGGCGTTGCTGTGCTGCCCACGGGCTTTGTCCTCTCGCGACGTTGCCGCTCTGCTGCTGCCGTCTGCACAAAAGCCAGAAAGAGCGGATGGGGCCGATTAGGGCGGCTCTTAAATTCGGGATGAAACTGGCTTCCCACCATAAACGGATGATCGGCAAGTTCCACCACCTCTACCAACAGACCATCGGGCGATTGACCGCTGACCACCATTCCCGCCTTTTCCAGCGTCTCGCGGTAGTGGTTGTTAAACTCGAAGCGGTGACGATGGCGTTCGTCCACCGGGCTTGCCATGTCACACGCCTCATAGGCAGCCTCGGCCTGGGTTCCCGGCACCAGCATACAAGGGTAGATGCCCAGGCGCATGGTCCCGCCCATTTCGGCAATGTCGCGCTGTTCGGACATCAGATCAATCACAGGCATGTCGGTGCTGATATCGAACTCGGTGCTATTCGGCTCGTCACTCTTGAGAATATGGCGGGCAAATTCAATACACATGACCTGCATGCCCAGGCACAGACCCAAATAGGGGACCTTGTGCATACGGGCAAACTGGGCGGCGACAATTTTGCCTTCAATACCGCGATAGCCAAAGCCACCTGGCACCACAATTCCATCCAGCCCTTGCAGGCGATCCAGCGTGCGCCCTTTTTCCAACCCTTCCGAGCTAATCCATTCAATGTCCACGCCCCAGCCAGCCGCCAGCGCCGCGTGGATCAGCGACTCTTTGACGCTGAGATAGGCATCTTCCAACTCTACATATTTGCCCACCAGCCCAATGCGCAGCCGCGGTTTGGGCTGAATAAATCGCTCCACAAACCCACGCCAATCACGCAGCCCCACGTCCGGGTTCTGGCGCACAGGCAGTTCCAGCCCTTCCACCAAGAGAGCGCCTAGCCCGGATTCTTCCAACCCTAGTGGCACTTTATAGATCGTGTCCGAGGTGACCAACGGGATCACGGCTTGGCGCTCGACATCACAAAAGAGGGCGATCTTCTCCTGCACGTCACTTTCCACGGGATGATCCGAGCGCACAACAATAATATCGGGCTGAATGCCAATGCCGCGTAGTTCGCGCACACTATGCTGGGTGGGCTTAGTCTTGAGTTCTTTGCTGGCCGCCAGATAGGGTAGCCAGGTCAGATGAATATAGCGGGTATTGGCGCGACCCACATCTTTGCGCATCTGGCGGATCGCCTCCAAAAAGGGCAACCCCTCAATATCGCCCACAGTGCCGCCGATCTCCACCAAGACCACATCGGCCCCGCTGCTGCGCGCCATCTGCCCAATGCGCCGCTTGATCTCATTCGTGACGTGTGGGATGACCTGAATAGTCCCGCCCAGATAATCGCCACGCCGCTCTTTGGAGATCACATCGTTGTAGATCTGCCCGCTGGTGACGTTGCTAGAGCGTGTGAGATTTTCATCAATAAAGCGCTCATAGTGGCCCAGATCCAGATCCGTCTCCGCGCCATCTTCAGTGACAAAGACTTCGCCGTGTTGATAGGGCGACATGGTGCCGGGGTCCACGTTCAAATAAGGGTCCAATTTCATGGCTGCCACACGCACACCTCGGGCCTTCAAAATCTGCCCCACTGAGGCCACTGTCACCCCTTTGCCCAACCCGGAGACGACGCCCCCTGTTACAAAAATATATTTGGTCATGTCCCTCTACCTGTGATTTACCCGCTTCTAACGATTTAACAGACGATGCAAAATTATTGGCAGAGAGTGTTATAGGCCACCCATTATCGTACTGTTATGATAACGGTATAAACCTTCTCTCTATTTCACCCACTTTTTGCCCATCGGCTAACACAAAAGAGACACGGAGACCATTCTCCGTGCCTCGCTTCATTTTAATGAGTCACCTGTCTGATCCGGCAGATAGAAAGTGTGCCAGTTGCGCATTCCTCTGTACACGTTTCCTCTCGCCAGCATCAGCCAATCTCACGGTTTTCTTGTCCGTTCACAGCGCGTAAGTCTACCATCGCTGCCTAAACACTGTCAATGCAAAGACCGATTCTATATGAAAGTGGTAAATGCTTGCAAATCTTTACGGCGAATATCAGGCACCGTTGCATCTTCCACAGGGTAGCCCACGACCAACAATAAAAATGGCCGCTCATAGTCTGGGCGGTCGAGGATCTGGTTGAGAAATCCCATGGGGCTGGGCGTATGGGTGAGACAGGCCAGCCCCGAATAATGCAGGGCAGTGACCAGCACGCCCGTGGCAATGCCCACCGATTCGGTCACGTAATAATGTTTGACCTTATTTTGGGCGTCGTCCATGTGATAGCGCTGGGCAAAGATGGCAATCAGATAGGGCGCAATCTCTAAAAAGGGTTTTTCGCTGGTGGTTGCCAACGGGCGCAACGCCGTCAGCCATTCTTGCGGCGCACGCTGGGTATAGAAGGATCGCTCCTCAATTTCGGCGGCAATACGAATGTTGCGCTTGACATCGGCATCGCTCACGGCTACAAAGTGCCACGGTTGCATATTGGCCCCGCTGGGCGCAGTGGAGGCGGCCCGGAGGCAATTCTCAATCACATCGCGCGGCACAGGCCGATCCGAAAAGGCGCGTACACTGCGGCGGCTCTTCATGCACTGGTAAAATTCCTCGGCTCGTTCCCGCATGTCTGCTTCGGCAATATAATTGAATCCAAGCGGAATTAAGGGCAACTCTTCAGCATCGCGTACGGGTAAAACAGCTTCTGATAAATTCTCTGTCTGGTTAATCTGTGTCATGGGGAGTAACTCCTTTTGTATCCCCGGCAACTTCACGACCGACTGCCCAGCGCCACCACAAAGGCGACAGCATACTCACGACTATGGCTCAAACTCAACGACCACTCGGCCAGCGACAACGCCAGGGCATGGTCCTGTGCGCCGTTGTGCAGGGCCAGGGCGGGCGCGCCGCTAACGGCATCACGCACCACCTCGACATCGGTCCAGCACACATTGGCCCGCCAACTCCCCGTGCCCAGCGCTTTGACCGCCGCCTCTTTGGCAGCAAAGCGCACCGCCAACGATTCCATCCGTCCGCCACAATAAGCCAGTTCGTCGGCAGTATAGATGCGCTGTAAAAAACGCTCGCCATGTCGCTCTACGGCGCGGCGCACCCGGGCAATTTCGATAATGTCAACGCCTGTGCGAATCATGGCAGGATCTTGCTCTGTTGTACAGTCCCCAAAGATGGAAATAAACGGGCGACTTTAGTCTTGAAACGCATAGATCATACCTCCATCGTCGCCGGGGAAATAGCGAGCATAGACAGGCTGCGCCCCCTTTAGCAAGCGCGGAAGCAAGACATAGAGATCGTCCACCAGGGCGTATTGTGCGATCTCGGCCACAGGCAGCCATTCGGCCAGCCCTTCTGGCCCGGCCTGCACAGGCTGTTCGTTGGCCTTGCCGGTGAAGAGATAGACGGCCACCCCGCCCGGCGTCTCTGTGGGCGGCGCGCCCACGGCAACGTTGAGAATGCCGCGCAAGTGTAGCTCGACGCCAGTAATGCCCGTTTCTTCGGCTAATTCGCGCTGGGCCGCCGCCAATACAGTTTCGTTCCACTCCACATGGCCGCCGATGCCGTTGTACTTGTGCGCCCACAGCCGCTTGGTGGGCGCGCCCTTGAGCAGCAAAACCTGGCGTTCTGGCTCGCTGCGGGTGAGAAAAATCAGCGTGCGCGGAATGACGCTGTAGCGCATGACTTGGTCTGTCTTTAACCCTTGCTCACTGGCCTGCATAAATCCCCAATATCCAATGCCTTTTTAGTCCACCACGGCGTGTGGTTCTTGCAAATTCACAGACGGCGGCGGGGCTTCGTCCACATCGGCAAAGCCATGTGCCGTGGAGACAATATAGAGCGGGCGACCTTTGGTTTCGTCGTAGATGCGCGCCAGATATTCACCCATGATGCCCAGAAATATCAACTGGATGCCGCCCAAAAAGAGCACCGCCACCAGTGTTGTAGCCTGCCCGAAAAAAACGTTATTGCCCGAAAGCCGCAGCGCCACCGTAACCATAATCCCGATCAAGCTAATCAGCGCCAGCCCAAAGCCAAAATAGGTTGCCAGCCGCAAAGGCAGATAACTAAAACTGGTGATGGCGTCGCCGGTCAGCCGCAACATTTTGCGCAACGGGTATTTGGTTTCGCCGGCGAAGCGTTCGGACCGCTGATAGGGGATGCCGATCTGACGGAAGCCCAGCCAACTGCTCAGGCCGCGCATGAAGCGGTGATGTTCGCGCAGACGGCGCATGGCGAGGATCACCCGCCGATCCATCAGGCGAAAATCGCCAGTATCCAATGGAATGTCCACGTCGGTGATGCGGCGCAGCAGCCGATAAAAGAGGCTGGCCGTCCACACCTTGAAGAAGGATTCACCGCGGCGGTCGGCGCGCACAGCATAGACCACTTCATAGCCCTCGCGCCATTTGGCGATCATCTCGGCGATGAGTTCAGGCGGATCTTGCAGATCGGCGTCAATGATCACCACGGCGTCGCCCTGGGCATAGTCCATGCCCGCCGTGATGGCGATCTGGTGTCCGAAGTTGCGGCTAAAGTTGACCAGTTTGATGCGCGGGTCGCGGGCGTGGATCTCGCGCAACATCTCGGCGGAGCGATCACGGCTGCCGTCGTTGATGCAGATCAGTTCCCACGGTTCGCCAATCACCGTATCCATGACCTCGACCATCCGTCGGTAGAGTT
The DNA here is from genome assembly GCA_963721725.1 of uncultured Chloroflexia bacterium. Taxonomy (GTDB): domain Bacteria; phylum Chloroflexota; class Anaerolineae; order Caldilineales; family Caldilineaceae; genus RI-153. The sequence continues at coordinate 12,649 of CAVRLX010000030.1, read as the reverse complement.
CGGGGATTACGGCTTCTTCGTTGAAGATCGGCACCACCACAGAAATCACAGGATGAACGGATGCAGAGGCTTGGCTTGGGTCTTTCATACGGTCCACTAGGGTATAGGTTAGGATGGCAGAAATGGAAGTATAGCCGACTTGGAGAAAGACGGGCACGATTTACGCGTCGGCCATTCAACCTATCGTAATTCAAAGCCGAGTATGGGTCAAACTACACGATTTTGTATGCGTTGCCTCGGTTGACAATCTTCCCCAATCGACGCATATTAGACACACCACAGACCTTCCCAAACACCACGGAAAGCGAACCCACCATGTCTGCACAAACTGAATATCGCTACAATCGGCTGACCTGGCCGGAGATGAACGAAGCCATCGCCATGCAGAAAGTCGTGATTCTGCCCACAGGCTCCACCGAACAGCACGGTCATCACCTGCCGCTCGATGTTGACGTTTTTTTGTGCGAGTCGATCTGCCTGGAGGCAGGCCGCCGCGCCCCCGACAAAATTTTGGTGCTGCCGCCGATTGCCTATGGACTCAACCGGCACCACATTGACTTTCCCGGCACCATCCACATTGAGCCAGACGTCTTTATCGCCTTCTGCCTCAACATCACCAAAAGCGTGGCCTATCACGGTTTCAAAAAGATACTGTTGGTCAACGGTCACGGTTCCAACACGCCGCTCATTGATCTGGTGGCCCGCAAAACCGTGCTCGAAACTGGCTCGCTCTGCGGCGCGCTGGGCTACTTCCCGCTGGCGATGGACGCCTTCAACCGTGTCAAAGAGACCGAGGTCATGGCCCACGCCGACGAGTTTGAGACCTCGCTCTATCTGCACCTGGCCGCGGACCGTGTGCAAATGGACAAAGCCCTCGCCGATGATGATGTGCGCGGCAAATATGTCAGCTCGGACAGCATCTATAGCAACCCGGTGCGCTTTAACGATTATTGGGGGCGCTGGACCAAAACCGGCGTTCACGGCGATGCCACGGCTGGCACGGCGGAAAAGGGCAAAGCCATCTTTGAGGCCGCCGTCACCGGGCTGGTGGATGTCGCCACCGAATGGCAAGGCTGGCCCATCGCCGAACGCTCAGATCAACACACCGGGCCGGTGCAGTCGCAGATTCGTTGGTAGATAGAACGCGGATGAAGCCGATAGGGCGGATGAAACGGATTTTAATCGAAATAAAATCGAAGAGAATGTCATCCCAGCAGGCGATCATACTCATCATGTCTGCCAATCCAATACCAGTAGACGGTGTCACCTTCAACGTAGCCAAGCGCACGGTAATTTCTATCAATGCGAACTGACACATCTTCCCCCACCCGTTTGAATCTATGCGCGCTGGAATTGGCGCGCCAGTCTTGATAGGCACGCCTTGCTCTTTCTCGGATCTCCGGGGGTAATCTGCGAAAGGCTTGTCGGAAAGAGAAGGTGATAAGGGAGTTCATTCGAGGTTGAATTCCCCGTTTTCCTTGAACATAGGGGAAGTCTTCTGTGCTTTCACCTCGGTTTTGGCTTGGGCTTTGAGCATCGCAAACTTTTCTGTGTGGCGGCTCATATTTGCTTCCCAAAGAGCATCTTCGTCGGCCAGTTCCGCATCAGAAAGTGAGTCTTCCATCTCAGGATACTCAATTGCAGGGGCCTGGTCAGCCCATCTCGTTTCTTCCAAGAGAAAGCGCGCAAAATTGTACAATTGCGCAGCACGTTCGGGCGGCAGTTCTTCTATCACAGTTACAATCTCAGTTTTGTAGTCAATAGGATGTTTTTTAGCCTGCATCGATCAACTCCAATCCATTATGGACAGGCAAGTGCCTATTCCTTCGAGATAATCATCCAATCGTTCAGTCTCAAGTGTAATAAAACCAATTATACCTCAATGGGTGGCTGCAAATCTGCTTTGTACTTTACACTCATTCTCCATCAGCATCTCGTTCAGGAAAGTGCCATGCGTATTCTTATCGCTGAATGCAAACAGGAAATTTCGTCGTTTAACCCCGTTCTCAGCCGCTATGAAGATTTCGAGATTAGCCTCGGCGACGAGATTCTCGCTTTTCACCGCGGCCTTAACACCGAACTGACTGGCGCGCTCGATCTCTTTCGGGCGCGCGATGATATCAAAATTGTGCCCACGTACAGCGTGCGTGCCATCACCTCTGGCGGGCCAACGGCCCAAGCCGATTACGAGCGCATTGCCCGCGAATTTATGGACGCCATCCGCGCCGCGCCGCCGGTGGATGCCATCTACTTCTCGCTGCACGGGGCCATGGCGTCGGAAGAAGAACCCGATCCCGAAGGCTACTTCTTGCAAGAAACCCGCAAAGTTGTGGGCGAAGATCTGCCGATTGTCGTCTCAATGGACCTGCACGGTATCCTCACCGACCGCATTCTGCGTCACGCCGACGCCGTGGTAGCCTTTCACACCTATCCGCACATTGACATGTACACCACCGGCGAGCGCGCCGCCCGCCTGCTCTTGCGCATTGTCGAAGAGGGCGCAAAGCCCGTCACCGCTGTGGTGCCGATTCCGGCGCTGGTGCGCGGCAACGAATTGATCACCGAGACCGGGCTGATCGGCGGCATGATCCGCCGCGCCGAAGCCATTGAAGCCAGCGCCGATGGCCTGTCCGCCGCCATGTTTATCGGCAACCCTTTCACCGACGTGCCAGAGTTGCGTTCCAATACAGTTGTCGTGATGGATGGTGACGTGGAGAAGGCAAAGGCCGAGGCATTGGCGATGGCGAACGATTTCTGGGCAGCCCATGAGCAGATGTACCAGCCGTTGATCACGCTTGACGAAATGGTCCGCGTTGCCAAAGCGCACAGCGGCGGCACGATCATTCTCACCGACGCTGCCGACGCCACCAGTTCGGGCGCATCCGGCGACAGCAACGCCATTTTGGCCGCGCTGATGGCAGCCGACTACGCGGGCACTCTGCTGCTGCCCATTGTGGACGCCGACGCCGTGGCCCAGGCTGAAGCTGCGGGTGTGGGCGCGACCATCCAAACCACGCTGGGCGGCAAACTGGACGCCCAACGCTTTAGTCCGCTGCCCGTGACCGCCACCGTGCGCATGATCTCCGACGGCGAGTTCGTCAGCGAGAGCAACAACGCCATTTGGCATGGCGGCAAAACTGCCGTCTTGGCTGTGGGCAAACACATTGTTATCGTCATCAGCCGCCCGGTGAATTTGTTTGACCGATCACTCTTCTGGGCACACGGTCAAGATCCCACCCGCTTTGATGCCGTGGTGGTGAAATCGCCCCACTGCCAACCCCACATGTTCACAGAGTGGGCGGCGCAAACGCTGCATATTGACGCGCCTGGCTCCACCAGCGCCAATCTCAAAAGCCTGGGCCACGTGCAGTGCAAGCGTCCGATGTTTCCGTTGGACGAAACCGTTGAGTTCATGCCAGAGGTAAAGGTGTATCAAAGATGAGATCGGGAGATTAATCTCCTATCCACTATTTCCCACTTAATCACCATTTCCCACCAAGGATCATCCATGAAAATTCGCGAAATCCGCGCCGCCGGCCTCTATGGCGTCACACCCGAGGGCGGCTGGAGCAACGAAATCAAAGAAGAAGATTGTGTCCACACGCTCATCGCTGTGGTCACCGACGAAGGGCTGACCGGCTATGGCAGCGTCTTCACCAGTGACGATCTGGTGCGCGGGTCGCTCAAAGTGCTGGAACCACTCTATCGCGGCGAGAACGCGCTGGAACCGGAGCGGGTCAGCGAAAAGCTGCATCAACATACCTTTTGGCAGGGCCGCGGCGGGGCCATCACCCACACCGTCAGCGGCATCGACATTGCCCTCTGGGACATTCTGGGCAAGGCCACCGGGCAACCTGTGGGGCGGCTGCTGGGCGGGCGCTACCGGGAACGGGTCAAGCCGTATGCATCGCTGCTCATGCAAGATCCCGAACCGCTGCGCCAACATCTTTTGGCACTGAAAGCGGATGGCTTCCGCGCCTTCAAAATGGGCTGGGGACCGTTTGGCCGTGTCAGCGGGGAATTAGACGAGGCAATTGTCCACGCTGCGCGCGAGGCCGTGGGCGACGATTGCATGCTCATGGTGGATGCGGGGGGCAGTGACGCCTATTGGCGCGGCAACTACAAATGGGCCATCAACACGGCGCACATGTTGGCCGACTATGGCGTGGATTGGTTCGAGGAGGCGCTGCACCCCGATGCGCTGGAAGATTACATCCATCTGCGCCGCAACTCGCCGGTTCCCATTGCCGGGGGCGAAGTGCTGACCCGTCGCCAAGTCCTTCCAGCCGTGGCTGCAAGCCGGCGCGTTCGACATTGTCCAGCCTGACGTGACCAAAGTGGGCGGCATCAGCGAAGAGCGGCGTATCGGCTGGATGGCCCAGGAGAACGGCGTGCGCTTCATCCCCCACGGCTGGAACACGGCGCTGGGTCTGGCCGCCGATCTGCAACTTTCGTCCGCCTTCCCTGACACCGATCTGGTGGAATACATCACCGGCTCGCCCTATCTCGACGATCTCGTTGTGGGCGGCTGGCAACTCGACGCCGACGGCATGTTGGCGATCCCCAGCGGGCCGGGGCTGGGCGTGGAACTCGATCCCGACGCTGTGGCGCGCTTTACGGGATCAACGGCGTTTTTGGAGTAGACGAAAGATCTGGGAAAGACGAAAGACCAAAGACGATAGACGAATGGAGAGATTCCTGCCGCGCTGGCAACCTTCTTGACCTTCGATCCATCGTCATTCGTCACCATCGTCATTCCCCCACTCAAGGAGAACCCCATGGGAATCAGCACTCGGTCTTGTCGGTCTGGGGGCATTTGGCAGCGCCTTCGCAGACCTTTTTATGAGCCATCCCCTGGTGGATCGTGTGGCGCTGTGCGACCGCGAACCGGAACGGGTGGCGAAGTTTGCCGAAAAAGAGAGCTGGCAGGCCAAGTTTCGCCAAGCCGACACCTATACCTCGCTGGATGAAATCTGCCGCGCCGATCTCGACGCGCTGGTGATCATCACCCAGCCGTGGCTGCACGCGCCGCAGTGCATTGAAGCGATGGAAGCGGGCAAGCACGTCTACAGCGCCGTGCCGGTGATCGAGCTGCCCGACGGCCACGAGATCCTCGATTGGTGCGACAAACTGGTGGAGACCAGCCGCCGCACTGGGCAGTTTTATATGCTGGGCGAGACCACCTACTTTCGCCCACAGACCATGTTTTGCCGCCGTCAGGCTGTCGCCGGGGCCTTTGGGGATTTCGTCTACAGCGAGGGCGAATATCTGCACGATGTAGACGATCCGCGCAGCAACCTGCGCCGTGTGGACGAACGGCGCACGGCCAGCGCTGCCGGTCAAGAATGGCTAAAATTGCGCGAGCAATACAAAGCGCGTGGCGTACCCAACGGCCCCATGCACTACCCCACCCATTCCATGGGCGGTCCCATCTCTGTGATGAACGCCCACGCCGTCAAAGTCGAGCGCGTGGGGCTATGCCAACCGCACAGGTGATCCCTACTATCAAAAGGACAACACCGTCTTCAGCAACGAGACGGCCCTCTTTTACATGAGCAACGGCGCCACCATGCGCATCTGCGAACACCGCGAGATCGGCCACCCGGCACGTGAAATTTTGCGCGTCTATGGCACACAGGGCAGCTTTGAAAATGACACTTGGTGTACCGTGGATGGCTGCGCCCCGCTCACCGTGGACGAAATGCGCGATCCGCTGCCGCCGGAGGTGCTCACCGCCTTCCGCTCGGTCAGCCACACCTCGGATGTCTACGGCGGACACGGCGGCTCCCACGCCTATCTTGTCCACGAGTTTGTGGAAGCCGTGGCGCAGGCTCGCCAGCCCGCCATCAACGCCTGGGAAGCCGTGCGCTACATGGCCGCCGGTGTCATGGCGCACCAATCCGCGCTGCGTGAGGGGGAGTTGCTCGCTGTGCCCGATTGGGGAGACGCGCCCGGAGGGACGGGGGACGAAGGACGATAGACGAAGGGGAGTGTATGGTATACTCCTGGCAGAGCCACCCTGTCACCCCTGCACCGTGTCACCTTGTCAAGCATGTGGAGGCCCCTTATGCCCGCAACCTTTGCCTTCCCCGGAATGGATCCCTGGCTGGAGCATCCCGGCCTGTGGAGCGATGTACATTTCAGTCTGATTGCAGCACTGGCACGCCATCTACGTCAGCGTATATCACCAAACTACATTATTGCTGTGGAAACGCGCACCTACATCACCACGCCCGCGACCAATGCTGTTCGCTACCCTGATGTTGGTGTCGTGGCCTCTGGTCGTCGAGAACCTGTGTTGGCGAGTGCAGCACTCGCCATTGCCGAGCCGATAGTCGTTGAAGTGCCCAGCGCCGATCCCATTGAAGAGCACTACCTCGAAATCCGCGATCCACAGAGCGGCGAAGTGATCACCGCCATTGAGGTGCTTTCGCCCACCAACAAAATCCCCGGCGCAGGGCGCGATCAATACCTGATCAAACGACAGGAGATTCTGATCACACGCACCAATCTGGTGGAGATCGATCTCTTGCGCGCCGGGCTGCCCATGCCCTATGAAGGGGAGACACAATCCAGCCACTACCGTATTCTTGTGCGCCGGGGCCGGGAAGGTCGCCGTGCTTATCTCTACCCGTTCAACCTGCGCCACGCCATCCCTGCCTTCCCGCTGCCACTGCAAGCGGACGACGAAGAGCCAATCGTCGATCTGAATCCGCTGTTGCGCCAGATCTATGCCGAAGCCCACTACTAATCTGCGCCTGGACTACAACCGCCCTCCCGTGCCCGCACTCGCCGCCGAGGATGACGAGTGGGCGCGGACATTGCTGCATCTAGCGGCTCTCCCTACGTCGCCCTGCGCTTTGGCCTCGGCAGTGTAGACATTACCCCGTCCGTCGGGATCTATTAGACCATATTGTTTCCTATAACGCCGGCTCTATGCGGTGCGATTAGCGAGCAGTCCTCGCCGTGGCGGGATGATTTTTTGCGTTTAAGAATCGGTGAAAAAGAAACAGTAGACTTTTTGAGAACCTGCATAACATGATTGTTCTAAATCTTGCACTAATGTTCGTCAGACTAAGCCAATTGACCTGACGCGCGCCGCCGACTATAATGCACTACACCCTCCCTGTAGGCGCACAGGTTGTGCGTGTCTCGATTCTGCAGATGTGAAAAAGAGAGACAAAAAAATCATGCAAAACCCGATCTTACTTGAAGATTCTGTGCAAGAACAGGAAGCAACGCCTGTGGCGCAACGCAAGTCTATCATCGATAAATTACCAGGCATCCTGGAAGAGATTCGCCAGGTTTACCTGAGCAACAACGATCCCTGGGTGGTTGGCTACAGCGGCGGCAAAGACTCGACGACAACGCTGCAACTGGTTTGGTATGCAATCTCCAAACTGCCCGAAGAACAGCGCCAGAAACCCATCTATGTCATCTCGACTAATACACTGGTGGAAACGCCGGTCATCATCGATCAGACAACGGCAAATCTGAAGTTGATGGAGAGAGCAGCCGCACAACAGAAGGTACCATTTCGGGTTGCGCCGCTTTCGCCCATTCTGGATGACTCTTTCTGGGTCAACTTGATCTGGCCGTGGTTACCCCGCGCCCAACAGCAGTTTTCGCTGGTGTACAGAACGGTTGAAGATAAAGCCATCTAACCGCTTCATCTTGGATAAGGTGGCCGAACACGGCGAGGTGATCCTCGTCTTGGGCAGCCGCAGCGGGGAAAGTGCTACCCGTGATCAGGTGATTCAGATGCACCGCTTCACCGGCAAAAAGCTGGCGCGGCATGGACAACTGGGCGGGGCATGGGTTTATATGCCCATCGAAGAGTTTACCATCGACGACGTCTGGACGGTTCTGCTCCAGATGCCAAGTCCGTGGGGTGCGGACAATCGCCACCTCGCCGCACTCTACCGTTCGGCCCAGGACGGTGAGTGCCCGCTGGTGGTAGACAGCTCCACATCGTCCTGTGGCGGTAGCCGCTTTGGCTGCTGGGTCTGCACCGTGGTGACCCGTGACAAGTCCATGGAGGCGATGGTGGATTCCGGCAAGAAGTGGATGGAACCACTGCTCAACTACCGTGACTGGTTGGTCAAGACCCAAGACCCCGAAGTGAAGCCGCAACAGCGCGAATACCGTGGCCGCGATGGCCGTATCAAGATTACCGAAGACGGCAAGTTGCGCTACCGCACCTATACGTTGGACTTCTCCAGAGAGATGCTACGGCGACTGTTACAAGCAGAACGCGACGTGCAGGCGTTAGAGCCGGAGTTTGCCATCCTCAGCCATGAGGAACTGCGCGAAATCCGGCGCCTCTGGTTGGCCGAGCGCCAGGACTGGGAAGATTCGCTGCCCAAGATTTACCAAGACATAACCGGGCGCACGCTCGACTGGGAACAGAACGACATCTACGCACCGGGAGAGGCTGAGGCGCAACTCTTGCAGGAATTAGGCGAAGAATATGGGATTTCCCATCGCCTAGTGCAGAAACTATTCGACGCCGAATGGCAACATTACGGTATGCGCCGCCGCGCCACCATCCACAAGAGCATTGAGAAGATCTTCCGCGAAGACTGGCGCACGCTGGAAGAAGTACAGATAGAGATGGCGCAGCGTCGAGAAGCGAGCATAGTCGCCGATGCCGTGAATGAGGATGATGTATGATCATCCGTCAGGTGAAGCTGCACAACTTTGGCATCTATAGCAGCGACCCAGAGCGCGGTGGACCGCTTGCTTTCGATCTGCAACCAGTACCGGCGGGAAACTTCCACCGCCCGATTGTCCTTTTTCGCGGCAAGAATGGGGTGGGCAAGACTACCTTTGTCGAGGCCATTCGTCTCTGTCTGCATGGCAGCCTGGTGGTGGGTAGCCGCGTCGGCCAACAGGAATTCGACACCTACCTCATGCGACGTATCCACCGCCGACAGGGTGATGAATCGCCCGATAGCGCCAGCGTGGAGGTGATCTTCGACTATGTCACCTTGGGCCGCAAACGTCTGGTGCGTGTGCGCCGTGAGTGGCAGGTTGCCGAAGGTCGTTTGACCAAGAGCGTCACACTCTGGGAAGACGGCGGTCAGCGCCAGGATCTGGACGCAGAACAGATCGACCAATATCTGCGCGAACTGATTCCACCGGGTATCCTCGACCTCTTCTTTTTCGACGGTGAAAAGGTGCAGACACTGGCCGAAAATAACGAAGCCGGTAGCATTCTGCTGGCGGATACCATTCGTGCGTTGCTGGGGCTGGATCTGGTCGATCAACTGGGCCAGGATCTGGACATTTACATCGCCCGCCAGGAAAGCCACGGCGAAGTCAAGAACTTGCAATCTGAGCTTGAAAACCTGACTGCCCAGATCCAGGGTGTACAAGACGCATTCGGCGTCAACCGTCGCCGCGTGACGGAGGTTGAAGCCCAGATCGCCACGCTGCATACACAGATTGAAATACAGACCCAACAGCTTGCCAACCAGGGCGGCCATTACGCCCATCGCCGTCAGGCATTGCAGGATCAAACGGATCGACTGAAGATCGAAATTGAAGTACAACGTCGTCAGGTTCAGAACCTGTGCGGCGACCTGATGCCCTTTGCCATTGTGCCGGAACTGCTGAGCGAAGTATCCGCTCAACTGGAAATTGAGCGGCAGCACAAGCAGGCGCAGGCGGTGCGGCAAGCTGTCTCTGAAAATATGGAGTCACTGCGCGAACGTTTCGTCGGCGACGACTACTGGGCCACCATCGGCATCAATCCGAACCCGGTGGAACGCAACATCCTGTATGAGAAGATGGTCAGCGATCTGCAGGAGGTAATCGCCGGGCCGGCACTGCCATCACAAGATCTGCTCCTGGATGTCTCTGAGCAGGAACGGTTGACCCTGCTGCGCTGGATCGACGCGGCCACCGGTGATGTGCCGGTTACCTTCGCGGCGGCGGTGGACAGGCTCAACGAACTGGAGCGCACACTGGAACGCACACGTGAGGACTTGGCGCGTGCGCCTGAGAAGATTTCAATCCAGCCCATCGTTGAGGAATTAGCACAACTCAACCGCCAACTGGGCGGGAAACAGCGTGAGCTTGATGCGTTCCGTGAGGAAAGCGCCCGCCTGGAACGCCAACTGGCGCAGCTAGACGCCCAACGCAACCGTGTCCGGCTGCAGATTTCGGAGCATGAAGCCGAGACCAGCCGCCTCTACATGGCGACCCGCACCCAGGAACTGCTGACCGCCTACCGTGAACAGTTGGCCCAGCGCAAAGTCGGTGACGTGGCGACGCTGTTGCAGCAGCGCTTCAACCAACTCTGTCGCAAAGAAAGCTTTCTCGATCAGGTGGAAATCGATCCGCACCATTTCACGGTGACGCTCTACCGCATGGGCAAACCCTTTGAACGTCGTCAACTCTCCGCCGGCGAAAACCAACTCTTCGCCGTCGCCACGTTGTGGGCGTTGCGCCAGGTGTCGCGCCGCCCCATGCCCGTGGTGATCGACACGCCGCTCAGCCGCCTGGACAGCGAACACCGCCTGAGCATGTTGCGTGAGTTCTTCCCTCACGCCGGCCATCAGGTCATCATCCTGGCCACCGACGCCGAAGTGGACGAAGCCCAGTATGAAGTGCTGCAACCGGTGATTTCCCACGTCTACGAGATGAACTACGACACGGTGCAGAATACGATGAGGTATCAGCGCAATGACAACGGTGCAGCGCCGCCAGTCTAATTCAGGTAGAAGAGATTCCCGTATGATGAACTACTACCGCCTTCGTTTTGGTGAAGAATCCTCTAAACGTCTTGAATTTCTTAAACGCAAAACTGGAATTACCCCGAATATCCTGGCGTGTGTTGGTTTCTGTATGTCTCTCAATGATCCAACTATGCCCGATCTTGCGGATTATATGCCTGATAGCAACCGAGAAATAGATCGGCATACACTCACCGGACAATACGATCTGTTCTTTGTAGCACTGCTCAAGAGACGCTGCCAGAGGGATGAGTTGAGCGAGGCAGACTTAATGGATCAGTTCAAAGCCCACATGAACCGCGGGGTGCTGCTACTGGACAAGCGAATTCGCACCGTCCATGATTTCGCGCTGCTGCTGCCGCCCGAGTACCGAAATCGAGTGAATGGAGCTGAAATTCATGGCCACTAAGCCGATCTATCTTGACTACAACGCCACCACCCCTGTTGATCCAAGGGTAGTCGAGGCCATGCTGCCCTACTTCAGCGAACTCTTCGGCAATGCCGCCAGCAACGATCACGAATACGGTCTGGAAGCCAAACGCGCCGTGGATGGGGCGCGGGCGCAGATTGCGGCGGTGATCAATGCCCGCCCCGAAGAGATTATCTTCACCAGCGGCGCAACCGAGTCGGACAACAGCGCGCTCTTTGGCGTTGCCGAACGCTACGCCGACAAGGGTGACCACATCATTACCTGTGTCACCGAACACAAGGCGGTGCTTGATCCATGTAAGCGTTTGGAGCAGTTGGGCAAACGAGTGACCTATCTGCCGGTAGATGGCGATGGGCGGGTCGATCCCGAGGCCGTTCGCCAAGCGATTACACTGGAGACGATTCTGATCTCGATCATGGCGGCCAACAACGAGATCGGCACGATTGCACCGTTGGCAGAGATCGGCGCAATCGCCGCTGAACACGGTGTCCTCTTTCATAGCGACGCCGCCCAGGCGGTAGGGCACATCCCCATGGACGTGGAAGCCATGGGGATCCACCTGCTCTCAATTTCGGCGCATAAGTTCTGCGGTCCCAAGGGTATTGGCGTGCTCTACCGGCGACGCAGCAACCCGCGCGTCGATCTGGCCCCGGTAATCTACGGTGGCGGCCATGAACGTGGTTTACGCTCAGGTACGCTTAACGTGCCGTCGATTGTAGGCATGGGCAAGGCGGCGGAGATTGCCAGACGGGAAATGGGGGCCGAAGCGGATCGCTTTCGCACCTGGACACAACAGATGTACGGGCGATTTGTCGACGAGATCGGCGATGTTGTGCTCAATGGTCACCCAACCGAGCGGCTGCCGCACAACCTCAACGTCAGCTTTCCTGGGGTCGAAAGCCGGGCGTTGATTGTGCAACTGGCGGGGGTGGTGGCCGTGGCCACCGGTTCTGCGTGTACGTCGGAGAGCGTTGAACCTTCTCACGTGATTGAGGCGTTAGGCGGTGTACCGGAACGTGCACATAGTGCGATCCGGATCAGCATTGGCCGAAAGACGACGGAGCAGGAAATTCAAAGCGCAGCCGATCAGATCGTGAATGCAGTTCAACAACTTAAAGCGCTCAATGCTCTTCTGGAAGCATTCTGAGCAGGAAGGATCATCTATGCCTGAAGACATCATTCTGTATCGTGGCATTACGCCTGGCGCAATTGGTTTTGACGTACACGGCGGATATGGGGAAACCTGGACCACCGATCCAGAACTTGGCGGCTGCCTATGCCAGAGGAGAAGATGGATACGTAATGCAAGCCTCTTTACCTGCGTCGGCAAAGAGGCTTGTGATTGTTACACCTACCGATGACGGTGGCGAATACAACTGGGTGGGCATTGAAGAACTGGCGTCGGTTGTGAAGGTTCCTCATTTCTCAAGCGTATGTTTGAATTAAGCTCCGCCCTATGAAATTTGGAATGATGAATGGA
>CAVRLX010000029.1:0-62105 GCA_963721725.1 uncultured Chloroflexia bacterium | reverse complement strand
TCATCGAATCGCTGGCTTCTAACCCTACGTCACCCCGGGGTTTGCTGGTAAAATCTAATGTCTGGTGACTACGCTTGTAGACGTTTCACAGCTACTGTTTCGGACGTGGGTTCGACTCCCGCCATCTCCACTAAGAGTGCCTGGGGCATCCCCCAGGCACTTTTGATTTCCCCCGGGTTGACAGGCTGCCCCGCTTGCCCCCATAATTTCAACGTGTGTCTCCCGATTTTGATAACGCTCGGTGTAAACACCCATGTCTCAGTTTGATCAACTTGAAGTGGTTCACCCCGATGGGGCTGTGATTTTCTATGATCTTGATCCCCGCCACCGGGATCGTCAACATCGGCCACCATCCTGACAATGACATCGTGTTGGCAGGAATATTCTCATCCGCTGTTCCACGCGTGGATCACCGACAGCAGCCCTATCAACTGCTCTGGCTGGATGATGAAAGTGGAGGCTATCAGCAGAGCCGCTCAGCCCCTGGCAGACCTTCCGCGTGGGTGAATATGAGTTGGTGCTGGTCCACAATGGACGGATAGAGGAGGCCCTATCATCCTCGCTGCCGATGACGAAGCCACATATCCTTGCGGCCACCCCCGCCCCAGTAATGCCAACATCTGCTGCCGTTGCAGGGCGCTGTCAGGTTGCGCCGGGGCAAGCTGTTGCCCACACATTAACCATCCATAACAGCGGCAGCCAAAATGCAGGCTTCATGATTGAGGCCAGTGGGCTACCCGCCTCATGGGTACACATTTCGCCGCCTAGTGTGCAATTGCAGCCCGGTCAACAGACCCAGATCCAAATTGTGCGTGATCTCACCACCGCCGGAAAACAGCGGCAGCCATCCATCGCCTGGCATGGCGGATTGTCTCGCCCCAATATCTCGGATGGCAACAATCTGAGGTGGTGGAGGTGCAGATTGTGGGCCAGCGCGCCGTGACGTGGGGAGCGGTTATGCCGGATTTATTCGATTGGGGTTCTTGCGCACAAGCGGCGTGGCGTTGTTGCCGCTCACCAATGCAAGCAGCGAGCCGATTGCCTATCGCCTGCTGGGGGAAGGAAATGCACGGCGAAACCCGTGTGCGTTTTGAAGCCGCCGGGGTGCAGATCACCCCACCGACAGAGCCACGCCGCGCGGAGACCCTTCAAACGGTCTACCTTCCCCCCCACAGCACCAGTCTGATCAAGGTGATTATCACGCCCACCGAACGCCGATTTTTGGGCATTCGACTGCAAAATTGCTGTGCCGATCCAGGGCGAGCCGGGCGTCGTCGGGGCTACACAGTCGGCGACCCTTTCTGTTCGAAGGCCACCCGGCCCTGAATATGGGCTATTTACTTGTGCTGATAATGGTGATGGCGCTGGTGCTGCTTCTGCTCTACCGGGAGAGCGTGGGGGCGTGGGTGGCGGGGTGGCTCTATCCCTCGGCCACCATTCAGGAGATGGTCGTCGTGCTAACGCCGACGACGGATCTGCCTACGCCCATTGCCAGGGTTGCGCTGGAAGGTGCGACAGGCGGGGAACTTTTGGTGAATGCCAACGCGGCCACGTATGAAGCCATGTTCAAAGACATTAGCTATCGTTACAATCTGGATCGGCGGGTGTTGGCGGGCCTGCCCACCGTGAAAAGCAGATTGAATCCGCTGGCGTGTGGTGGCTCAGGCGAGTATGGATTGATGCAGATTTTGCCGGCGACATGGAATGAATGGGCGACACTCGTGGAGGTGGACAATCCGTTTGATCCGTATAGCAATATTTTGGTGGGGGCGGCCTATCTTTCGTATTTGCAGACCAGTTTGGCCGAAATGGGGCAGCCGAATCTGCGCTGGGCGTTGGCCGCCTATAAATTGGGGGCCGGAGCGCGTGGCAACCCTGCTCGACAGCAACGGCAGTTGGTATGCCATTCCCATACCCCAACGCCAATATGTGGCTGATATCCTTATGGGCATCGACCACGCGCCGGGGTGGGTGCAAGCGGCGGATAGCTTAGACTAGCGCTGATGGGGTGGGCACAGGCAGCGTAAAATAGAACGTTGCGCCTGCGCCCGGCTGCGATTCCACCCAGATCTGCCCGCCATGTCGCTCGACAATCTTTTTACAGATGGCGAGACCAATGCCGGTGCCCGGATATTCCTCACGTGTGTGCAAGCGTTGAAAGACTTGGAAGATGCGTTGATTCTGCTTTGGCTCAATGCCAATGCCATTATCACGCACGGCAAAACGCCAGAAATTCTCCTGTTTTTGGGCGGCGAGGTAGACTTGGGGCTTCTGCCCAACTTCGTGAAATTTAATTGCATTACTGACTAGATTCTGCAACACTGCTCCAGTTGTGCCTCGTCCACCATCACTCCGGGTAATTGCTCAACGGTTACAGTGGCCTTGGATTCATCAATTAAGGGTTTCAGACCGGCCAGAACACGCTCTATGACCCCGTTACTTTCCACGAGTACAGCCATCTTTCCACGCGTCCCCAAACGAGAATACGTGAGCAGGGCATGGATCAACTGGCGCATGCGATCGACGCCATCCAGCGCATAACTCAAGAATTCCTGGCCTGTTTCTGGCACGTGTTCCGCATAGCGTCGGTTAAACACTCGATATAGCTGGTGACCATGCGCAACGGTTCTTGCAGATCATGCGAAACCACATAGGCGAACTGTTCCAGATCCGAATTGGAGCGGGCCAGTTCTTCGGACTGTTGGGCCAGAATGGCACGCGCTGTTCCGTTTCGGCCTGTAAGCGCGCATTTTCAATGGCGAGGGCGGCCTGACCGGCCAGGGTCATCATCATGTTAAGATCGTCTTCGCTAAAGGACCGCTATTTAGAGCGGTTGAAGGCAGCCACGGCACCTATGGTACGGTCGTGAAGTTGAATCGGCGCGATCGCCACCGAGCTATCCCCCCAAAAGTGGTGACGATGAATTCGCATGGACGGGCTTTCACGCCAATCTGGGCAGCCTTTCGACGACAGCACAGGCTGGCCTGCACGCACAACCCAGCCCACCAACCCCGCCCATAGCTGTTCAAAATCGGGCAGCGGCGCCTGTATCGAGGAATCGTCGCCAAGGCCATGCCAGGATTGGCGCAGAGTGTGCTGTGACACATCCAACAAAGTAGTTAAAACCACATCAGCCGCCAGCGCGCTTTCCACACTTTCGCCCAAAAATCGCCAGAACGTCAGAGACGTGGCGAGTGCCAATTAACTTGCGGCTGGCCCGATACAGCGCGTCGGTATAGGCCAGGGCGGCTTGGCTCTGCTCATAGCGGAGGCGATAGCGCGACTCGGAACGCCGCACCGACTCTTCGGCCTCTACCAATGGAGTAACATCCTCGAAAATGATATGGACGGATATCAACGTTCCGCTCAACTCATCCAAGATGGGGAATGCTGTCACACGCAGCCAGCGGGAGCGACCATGCAGATCGAAACCCATGATTTGCGGTTTCACAGCCATGTTACCCTGGTAACGCTGGGGCAATTGGGGACTTCTCTGGATCCAGCGGTTGACCAGTTTGATCATAAAAACGGGTTTTCATATGCAAATAATTGTGGGCAAGCAATTCGGCACGGGAGACTCCCAGAATCGTTGATGCCGCCGAATTCGCTGCTGTTGCGCCGCCCTGGGCATCCAAAAAGATGGCTCCCTGAGTCATGGTTTCAAACAGTTGCTGATAGAAGTTGGGGGGGAAAGGGGAAATTTCAGTCATTTTTTCTCAGATATCTGGATGCTTGGTTGCAAAATATTTGCCACGTTCTATAATGACGCATGCGACAACCGCTGCTCTCGCTTGCCCATAAGCAGAGGCTCATTCTACCAAATCATCCCACAGATTGGTGTATTCCTATGGATCTATGGACACTTTTTGCCATTGCTCGCCAACGGTCGCCCCACAAACAGGCCGTTGAATTTGTCGATGACGAGGCTAATGGTCTGTGCCGAGAATTTACCTATGCACAACTCTATCGCGGCGCCGACCGTTGGGCCGCTGCGCTCATTGAACGCGGCGTGCAAAAAGGCGATCGGGTTGCGTTTTACCTGGGCAACTGCCCCGAATTTGTCATGGCTTATCTGGCAACATTGCGGGTGGGAGCCGTGATGGTTCCCATTAACCTGCGCTATCGTCGGCTGGAGATTCGCCATATTCTGAGTGATTGTACCCCGCGCCTGTTGATAACGGAAGCCAGCCAGCGTACTATTTTGGCCGAATTGCCAGCCGATGAACTGGGCGGCGTTGAGCAAATTATCAGCGTCGAAGAGATCGATCTGGGCGAAACCCAACGCGAGCTGCCGCCGATGCCCTTGGTACACGGTGAAGATCTAGCCTTGATTATGTACACATCGGGCACGACAGGGCGCAGCAAAGGGGCCATGCTCAGCCATAACAACGTGCTGGCAACTGTGACTGGGTTGTTGGCAGCGTGGGCGTGGCAGCCCGAGGATGTGATCTTGCTACCGCTGCCGCTTTTTCACACCCACGGCCTGGTGGTGGGGATGCACTGTGCGCTGGCTGCCGGGGCCACCATTCGGCTGCGGCGCAAATTTGATGTCGACGAAACCATTAATATTTTGAGCGACGGCGGGGCCACGCTCTTCTTTGGCGTGCCCACGCTCTACGTTCGGCTGGTGGATATTGTCGAAAAGCTTGATCCGCGCCCCCGTTTTGCCGAAATTCGCCTTTTCTGTTCGGGCAGCGCCCCGCTGGCTGCCGAAACCCACATCGCCTTTGAAACGCTGACCGGGCAACGCATTTTAGAGCGCTATGGCATGACCGAAACTGGCATGAACTTTAGCAACCCTTATGCCGGTCCACGGCTGGCCGGAACCGTGGGCACGCCGTTGCCTGGCGTCTTTGGGCGGATTGTAGATGAACAAAACCGGGAAGTCTCCGCCGGCACAGAAGGAGAATTGCTTGTCCGTGGCAGCAATGTCTTTGATGGCTATTGGCAAGATCCCGAAAAGACCGCGGCCAGTTTTAGCACCGATGCTTTGGGTATTCGCTGGTTTCACACAGGCGATCTGGCCGTGCAAGATCCCGCCACTGGCTACGTTACGCTGTTGGGGCGTCGCCACGAGTTAATCATCAGCGGCGGGTTTAACATCTACCCGCGCGAGATTGAAGAATTGCTCCTCTCCTATCCCGGTATCCGCGATGCGGCCGTGGTGGGCGTGCCCCATCCCGATTGGGGCGAAGTTCCGCTGGCCTGCCTTGTCTGTGAGCGGCGACCCGATGAAGACGCGCTGGTGGAATGGTGCAAGGCGCAATTAGCGGGCTTCAAAGTGCCGCGCCAGTTTCGCTATGTAGACGAACTGCCGCGTAACGCCATGGGCAAGGTCCAAAAACATTTAATTCAAAAATAGTATCCCGATTCGACCATACCTCTACAGGATTTCCCAAAAACCTCGTCTGTATCGGGTGTAATTCAAGTCTGGGGCAACAGAAGTGCCGGGGACTTCCCGCCCGGCACGTTTCGGCGATTCGCCCCCATTCTCAATGACACCAGACAAATTTTTTACGGTTGACGCTTTAGATTTTCTTTGCTATGCTTTCGCCAGATTAGCCCGACCTTCCCCTACCCCGTTCTCTAATTGCAAAAATACACCTGTTATTCTCGATGCATTCGGCATCGGCACAGATTTCACTGTGTTCTATTCAGCTTGTCTACCCCTGCTTCTATAGTTTGCTGTCCCATTTACCATTCAAGGAGGAAGCTTGTGATCGAAAAACGCGTGTCAAGACGGGAATTTCTACGATTGGCCGGTGGTGCGGCCGGGGTCTCTTTGCTGGCCGCCTGTGTGCCAGCCGCCCCAGGCACTGCCCCTGCCACTGGTGGCGGCGAGAGTGCCGCTGCCCCCGCCGCAGACCCGGGCACTCTCTGGGTGCTGCAAAAACAGGATTTCCACCCAGAATACAATGATTATATCCGTGCCCACATCACCCAGTTTGCCGAAGAGAACGATCTCACGTTGGATATTGCCTACACGGCAGGCTTTGGCGGCACAGGCGCAGACGAGCAGAAAATTGCCGCCGCGGTGCAGGCGGGCGATCCCCCCGATCTTTGGATCGACAACCGCAGCGTCTACAAACTCCAACAGCTAGGCACGGTACAACCCGTAGACGACTTGGTGGAAGAGGTCATTGCCCTCTATGGCGAAACGACCGAGCGCGTGCGCCGGGACAACACAATCGACGGTGTCTGGTATGGGCTGCCCTTACATGTACGCAGCGATGGTGGCTGGGCGCTCAAAGATATCTTTGACGCAGCCGGCATCGATCTTGCCACCATTCGCACCTATGGCGATCTACGCGATGCGGCCATGGAAGTCTCTGACCCTGATAACGAACTGTGGGGCTGGGGCATGTCAGTCAACCGCTCTGGCGATGGTAACTATCTGGTCCATCGCATTTTGCATGGCTGGGGGGCCACCTGGGTAGACGAGACCGGCCAATATGTGACCATTGATTCCCCGGAAGCAGTGGAAGCCGTGGAATGGATTGTGGACACCTACACCAATCCCCAGTGGGAGCGGATGTTGCCGCCTGGTGTACTCAGTTGGACGGATACATCCAATAACGAAGCCTATCTGGCAGGCAAGCTGGCCTATACGCAAAACGGCGGCACGGTGTATGCCAAAGCCGTGGTGGATGGCAACCCCGTCGCCGAGCGCACAGTCTATCATGCCCCGGTAGGTGGCCCTGCCCTGCAAGAGTTTAACGGACTGGGCACCATGCCACAGTTGTTGATCCAGGGCGCGAAGAATCCCACCAAAGCCAAAGAGTTGATGCTCAGCTTCTACACCGACGACGTGATGAACGGCATCTATACCAGCGCCCTGGCCTATGCCGTCCCCGCCTTTGAGAGCATGTGGTCCTGGGAGGTGATCCAGAGCGATCCTGTGGCCGCCGCCCAAGAAGCCGCCGCCAAAGATCCGGCAGGCTGGACGGGTCTGGCTTGGCCTGGTCCATCCACCGCCCATATCGGCGCCGTCGAATCGGCCAACTTGCAGACCGACATGGTCGCCAATGTAATCAGCGGCCAGATGACCGCCGCCGAGGCTGTCAAAGATGCCGCTGATAAATCGGTGCTCATCTTCCAGGAATTTGGCGCACCCGGCTCACGCTAGAGAAACGACTATTTAGTTTCTTAACGGGGGGCGAGTATCTTCATATGCGGCTTGCTGGCAGAAGGCCCGCATCTGAGGATACTCGACTCCTCATAAGGTCGGAAATGAAATAGTCAGAACCCTAGAGGATTAGGCCTGTGTCAAAATTGTTGTAATAAACATCTGAGATCGGGGAATTAGACGATTGCGATCCTCCGGCTTAACCACCTACGCTCAGAATCTCCCACCCTCTTCATCCCGCTGATCTACTACGTCTGCTAGAAAGTGAGCATTTCAACATGAGCCAGACCACCTATGTCGGCCCAGGCATCCGGGGCAAACAGCCATCCAAAAGTTGGGTCGTCTCGTTGCAAAGCGTGCTTGGCCGCGATCGGGTGGCCGCCTATGTTTTTGTGCTACCCACGCTCCTGTTGCTGGGTGGACTGGTTGCCTACCCATTCCTGCGTGCGGTCTGGCTCAGCTTTACCAACACTGTGAGCCTGCAAACTGGGCCATTTGTTGGGCTGCGCAATTACGAAATTCTCTGGCAAGATCGCAACTTTCGGCAAGCTGTCTCCAATACCATTGTTTACACACTCTCCTCGGTCTTTTTCAAATTCTGGCTTGGCTTGCTGGCGGCTATGATGATCCAACGGGCCAAACGCTGGAGCAACATCCTGGCTGGGGCCATTTTGTTGCCGTGGATTATCCCGTCAGTGGTCATCGCGCTGACTTGGCGCAACCTGCTTGATCCGATTTACGGCGGCGTCAACCAATTTCTGTTGCAAACCGGCATCATCGAGCGGGGCTTTCCCTGGCTAGGATCCTACGCCACAGCCATGCCCTCGGTGATCATGGTCAACGTCTGGCAGGGCATCCCGTTCTTTGCCGTGATGATGATGGCCGGGTTAAGCGCCATTGATCTTGAACTCTACGAAGCGGGGCGGATTGACGGGGCCTCTGCTTGGCGGCTCTTCCTGCATGTGACACTGCCCGGCCTGCGCTATGTGATCATTGTGGCCTGTTTGCTCTCTACGATTTGGACCTTTAATAATTTCACCGAGGTCTTTTTGCTCACCAATGGCGGACCAGCCGGGGCCACTCGGCTCTATTCCATCCTCTCATGGGAATACGCGATTGGCTCGCTACGCTTTGGCGTGGGGGTGGCGGTTGCGATGACCATGGCCCCGATTCTGGCACTCATTATCTTCTTTCTGGGCAAATACATGTCGGCAGGAGGGCGCATCGAAGAAGTCACCGCCGAAGAGAAAGAATCATTTGGGGCGCAGCTAGGTGCGGCTATCTCGTGGCCTTTTCGCACACTGCTCAACGGATTTTTAGCCGTGCTCGGGGCGCTTAACAGCAGCATCGAAACTCTAGTCGAAACCGTCGGTCAGCGCATTCGGCGCACCTTTGCCGGCAATGATCCAGTGCGTGTCAAACGCCTCAACCGTGTCTCTGGCTGGATCGGCGGCGGCATTTCCACCTTTATCTTGATTCTCTTGCTGGCCTTTGAGCTAATCCCCTTCTATTGGATTGTGATTACCGCCTTCAAAACCACAACACAATGGACCAGTTTTCATTCGGTCTTCTGGCCGGACCCCTGGTCGATGGAACAATTTGAAGCGCTGCTTGGCCCGCGTCGCTCGTTTGGCCTCTGGTATCGCAACACCGCCATTGTCGCCGTGATCAGCACCGTAGTGTCGGTGATTGTGGCTTCTATGGGCGCGTATGGACTGACCCGGCTGCGCTGGCGCGGCTCGAACACCTTTGCCAGCCTTGTGCTGGTAGCCTATCTCATGCCCGCCGTGCTTATGTTCATCCCGCTCTATCAGATCTTTAGCTTTCTGCACCTGACCAACAAGCTGGAAGGGTTGATGGTGGCCTATCCTACCTTTGGTCTGCCTTTTGCCCTTTGGCTGATGATGGGCTATTACGCTTCGATCCCGCGTGAATTGGAAGAGGCCGCGCTAATCGACGGCTGCAATCACTTTCAGGCTTGGTTCAAGGTAGTGCTGCCGCTGGCCGCGCCTGCGTTGTTGGCGGCCTCGCTCTTCTCCATCACCGCCGCCTGGAAGGAATTTCTCTTTGCCTATGTCTTCCTCTCCAAAGAGCGGCTCTTTACGTTATCGGTGGGATTGGCCCAGATGATCATTGGCGACGTGTTACCCTGGGGCGAGTTGATGGCGGCTTCGCTGCTCATGGCCGTGCCCGTCGTCATTATCTATATGGTTGGTCAACGTTTCATGGTGGCTGGGTTGACCGCAGGGGCTGTCAAAGGATAAGATTAGACAGAGGGATTGTTCGTACTTTGACCTCCGTCTATTAGAGAATCCTTATGCCAATTGACACACCACCGCAGTCTGGGGAAAGCCCCGAATTCCACCGAATTGTAGCCCTTGAAGCCGAGTTGGCACAGCTACGCAAAGAGCTTGCCGATTCCAAAACCAACCATGCTGAATTAGTCAACGCCGTTGATCGGATCGGCGATATTTTCTTGACAGTGGACAAGGATTGGCGTTATCGCTACGTCAATCCCATGGCTGCCAACATTGTGCAAAGATCCCCTGCCGATATGATCGGCAAGCTTATCTCCGATGTGATCCCAGGATGGCCGGGCAGCCTTTTCGAAACCAAATTCAAAGAGGCGACGGCCACCCAACAGCCTGTGACTTTTGAATCTCGGGGGCTGATTTACAATACTTGGTACGAAACCACAGTCTACCCCTCACCCTTCGGTCTTTCCATCTATGGACGAGATATCAGCCTGCGCCGCCAGAGCGTGCAAGCGCTGCGTGAAAGCGAAACCAAATTCCGGGCCATTTTTGATGGCGCGGTCAACGGCATTTTGCTTATGAACCTCAAAACAGGGGAGCTAGAGTTTAATGATGCTCTTTGCCGCATGATGGGCGGATCTCGCGAGGAGTTGATGGCAAACCGGGGCAATTTCCTGCCACCACACCTTCAAGAGAAGGCACAGCACATCAACGCGGAAATGAAAGCAAAGGGCTATTGGCACGGGGAACTTCCCCTGGTCAACCTCCAGGGTGAGTTGGTAGATATGGAGTGGTGGGGCACCGAACTGGCCGATTTGGGGCTGCGTATGTCGGTAATCAACGACATTCGCCAGCGCAAACGACACGAAGCAGAACGAGAAGAGTTGTTAAATAAGCTTGCGAGTGAAAGCGATCAGTTGCAGAAATTGACCGCAGAACTAGAAGAGCGGGTTGAAGAACGCACACACGAGGTACGCTCTTTGGCGGGGCAGCTTTCCCTGGCCGAACAGGCCGAACGTACCCGCGTATCGCAAATTTTGCACGACAGCATTCAACAAATGCTCTATGGGGTCCAGTGGCGCACGCTCTTAATTCGCCAAGAGATGGAAAAGTTGAGCATAGATCCCCCCGAAAAGGATAACTTTCGCACCCTTCTGGCCGATATGGAACGGTTGACCAGCGACACAATTCAGGCAGCACGCACGCTCACTGTGGAACTTAGTCCGCCTGTGTTGGAGAGTGAGGGACTATTTGAAGCGCTCACTTGGCTGGGTAGCCACATGCAAGAAGTCCACGCGCTACACGTTCGCCTGGGGCCATCTGTTGCCCAAACCCCCGATAGCCCCAAGTTGCGGCTACTTATCTTTCAGATTGTGCGAGAATTGCTCTTCAACGTGGTGAAACATGCCGGGGTCAACGAAGCCGAGGTCAGCCTCGCTATCAAAGATGGCGAGATCTACACACGTATACAAGACAACGGGCGCGGCTTCCGCCAGGAAAGCCTGACCAACCACACTCCTGACAAGAAAAGCTTTGGCCTGCGCAGCATCCGCGAACGCGTGGCTCTGTTTGGCGGGCAGGTCGAGATCCGGTCAACGCCAGGGCAAGGCACGGCGGTCACGGTTATTCTGCCTGTGGCGCATGTAGAGTAGCCACAGAGAGTGGCTACGGCACACGCACGTCGATAACGGGGGTGAGCAGACGGCAATAGTCAAGTTCCCAGGTTTCCACTTTGTCGGCATTGAACGATTCGTTTTCGCGCACAGCCGCCACGGCTTCATATTGGGCGCGACACTTAAAGGTCACTACATCGCCGGGCAACAAGATCGAGGCTTTGGTGTCGCTGGTTTTGATGATGACGATCTCCTCTGGCGGGGCCAGCCGTGTTGTCGGCTCTGCTGTGTGAACCAATAGACGCACAAAGCCCTTTCCCCCAAATTCCGCCCCAAAGTACGACCCACCCACATAGCCGATGCCACGCGCGCCCAGCCCCGTGATATCGCCCTGGGCTGGGGCCGTCTGCCCGCTCAGGCTGGCAATATCCCCCACCACTTGCCCAGAGATCAGATAGACTGTATCGTCCACAGGCACACGCGCCCCAGTTTCATAGATCTGCGGGCTATCGCTTGCCGGCTGCGGGGCCTGGCCCGCACAGCCTGCCATCACCACCACTACGACAATCCAAAGCCATACTTTCATCGAACACTCTCCTTTAAGCTGAGGGCAAGAGCGCCTGCAAGAGGATCAACACCCCCATGCCTGCCCCGATGGTTAAAAATGTATTACGCGTGATCCAGGCCACGGCAATTGCAACCAGCCCGGCCCAGAGACGATGGTTGTCGATGAGAGGCACAAGTTGCCCTTGCCGATAGAACAGATCCGGCACAATGAGGGCGGTGAGGACCGAAACCGGCACAAAGCGTAAGAGGCGCTGGAGCGTGGCCGAGAGGCGCAAGCGCCCAGCCCCAGCCAGAAACGAAAGCCGAATGGCAAAGGTGATCAATCCCCCTACGATCAGCACAATCCAGACACTCACAGGCGCGGCCCTTCTTCGCGCGCCTTGCGGCGGTGCAGGCTTTCCACGGCCATGCCCACCGCCATGCCCACCAGCGCGGCCACAATCAACCCCAATCCAAAGGGGAGGCCAAGCGCCAACATCACGGCCATTCCGGCAGCCAGCGCCGCCGCCAACGCCGAGCCATCGCGAATGGCCGGCACCACAAGCGCAATAAAGGTGAGGGGCAGGGCAAAATCCAGCGGCCATGATGACGGCACACTGGCCCCCAGAAAGACGCCCGCCGCCGTGCTCAGTTGCCAGGCTGTCCACAAGGCGAGACCCGCGCCGAAGAGATGCCAATGGGGATAGTTGCCGGTGCGCCCGGCCTGAATATGGGTGATGGAAGCGCCATAGGCTTCATCGGTGAGCAGATAGGCGAGGAGCGCCCGCCAACGCAAGGGAAGCCCGGCCATCCAGGGGGCCAGTGAGGCGCTGTAGAGCATATGGCGCAAATTGACCACAAAAACGGTGACGATGATCACCAGTGCTGGCGCACCCGCGCCGATTAACTGGGCCACCACCAGTTGCGCAGAGCCGGCGAAGACAATCGCCGAGTTTGCCTGTGCCGCTGCCGGCGACATTCCCGCCGCCAGCGCCGTGATGCCGTAGATCATGCCAAACGGCAAAACGCCGAGCAATAGCGGTAGCTCGGCGCGTACCCCTGCCCAAAATTGTGTCCCTGGTCTACTCATACCAACCGATCTAACTGTTATCTGACAACTACTCGATCTTACAATTATAGAGGCTCACAGGCACGCGGGTCTGGTCGACAAGGCCGATGCCCTGGCCGTCCCCGCCATAGACATCCACCAACAGCGGCTGGGTGGTGGTGAGGGTCTGGGAGAGCACCGCGCTAAACCGTTCATAGATGCCCAGATTGCCGCCCATGGTGATGGTCATAGTAAGTGGCTTGCCGCTGCGTGTGTACAAGTTGGCGACAACGTTGGCCTCAAATGTGTTGCTATAGCCAGAGACCTGTATCGGCGTGCAGATAGACTGCCCTGGCGTGGGGTAATCAATATCCAAGACCCGTTGCCCTGGCTGCAAGATCACAGGGATGGTGACTTTGTGGATCTCGCTGCCATCTTTGGCGCTGATCTCAAAGACCTCGACTGTACCATTTTGTTGGGCATTCACAAAAAAGCGCAGCCGGGTATGGAAGAAGTCGAAGCCATCTGACGAGCCGCCCTGGGTGGGGCGTTCGCCGATAATCTCGCCTTTGCTATCGCGCAGCCGCACGACAACACTGCCCTCAAAGGTCTGAGAATAGCCGATAATCTCAATCGGGCTGTGATAGACCCCCGTGCTGATGGGCGAAAAGACTTCAATCGACACTGGCGGCGCGGTCCACGGATCGGGCGTGGGGGTGGCCGTGGGCACAACGGCACAACTTTCGATCATAGGCAGATAGCTGGCGAATTCCCCATCACGCGGGGAGGATGCCGGCAGGCTATTGCTACACTGATTGATCTGTGCAACGGGGTGGGCTGTGGCGGGTTGATAGCGCATGAGGAAGAAGAGCAGCGCAGCACAAACGAGGAGAGCCATCCAAAGCGGCTTTTGAAGCCGACCCAATGCGGTGTGCATAGAATCCCTCCTTTGGGAGACGAAAGAAAGGCAGCATCCCGATCTATCTGGGACGGTCGAACTGGATTTGGTTGTATGACGGAGACCAGGGACAGAAGAATCATACCATAACGCGGCACTTTACAATAGCAGCAACTGGCCCGGTTCAATGCCAATAGTGATGGCCTCGCCCACGGCTGGCACATGCAAATGCCCACGGTGGCGGGTGGGCAATATAAAATCCAGCGTGTGCGCTTGATCGCCCTGGCCTGTGGCGACCAATTCCAGATGATAGTCGCTGCCGCGGAATGAGACTGCGCTCACTCTGCCCTGCACGCTTCCGGCTTCTCCGGGTGCGGTCAGATGTTGGGCTTCGATTTCGGGGCGGATCAACAAGCACGCTGGTGCGTGGACAGGGGGATGCTCCAGCCGAAAGCGCCCCAGAGCGGTGATGACCTCCCCATCGGCAGTCAGATTGTGGACGGTCAGCAGATTGGTCAGCCCCAAAAAACGGGCGACAAAGGGGGTGGCCGGGCGTGCATAGACGGCTTGCGGTGTGCCGATCTGCTCGAACAGCCCGGCATTCATTACGACCACACGGTCGGCCACGGCGAAGGCTTCCTGTTGGTCGTGGGTGACATAGAGCGCGGTCACGCCCACGCGCTTGAGAATACGGCGCAGTTCGATCATCAATCCTTCGCGGCAGGGTGCGATCCAGGCTGCCCAGCGGCTCATCTAACATTAAAAGCCGGGGATGGGGGGCCAGGCTGCGCGCCAGGGCAACGCGCTGGCGTTCGCCGCCGCTAAGTTCAAAAACAGAGCGCTTTTCGTAGCCTTGCAACGAGACCAGCGCCAGCACTTCGGCCACACGTTCCCCAATGGCGGCGTTGGCGAGTCGTTGCATTTTCAGCCCAAAGGCCACATTTTCGGCCACATTTTTGTGAGGAAAGAGCGCAAATTCCTGAAACATCAGGCCAAACTGGCGTTGATAGACAGGGATGCGGTTGAGATCGTGGCCGTCAAAGCGCAACGTGCCGGCATCGGCGACCTCTAACCCGGCCACAATTCGTAGTAAGGTGCTTTTGCCACAACCGCTGGGGCCAAGCAGACAGACAATCTCGCCCGCTGCCAGTGCCAGATCCACCCCGCGCAAGACGGGCGTTTTGCCATACGATTTGTGAATGTTGGTCAGCGTGAGCAAATGCATACGTCCCTTTCTAAAATTCGCTCATGTCGCCAGGGCGAAAGCGTTCGATTAAGATCAGGCCGGCTGCCGAGATCGCCATCAAAATGGTGCTCATGGCAAGGGCCTGGCCGTAGTTGAGCAGCCCCGGCTGGCCCAGCGCCCGGTAAATGACCACGGGCATGGTGGGCAGATCGGGGCGGCTGATGAGCAGAGTGGCTCCAAATTCGCCCAGGCTAATGGTGAAGGCAAAGACTGCGCCCACGAGCATGGCCCGCCACAGCATGGGCAGATCCACGGTCCACCAAGTTCGGCGGGGCGACGCGCCCAACACGGCGGCGGCTTCGCGCAGGCGCGGGTCCAGGCTGCGCAGGGCAGGCAAGAGCGAGCGCACTACAAAGGGCGCGGCGATAAGCGTGTGGGCAATCGGGATCAGGAGCGGCGATGTCCGCAGCGGTCCCATGGCGACAATGTAGCCGAAACCGAGGGTCACCGCCGACGTGCCGAGGGGGAGCAAAAAAATCGGTTCCAACAGGGCGGTGAGACGGCGGCGCGGGTGGGCCAGCAGATAGGCGGTAATAATGCCCAAAAAGAGGCTGAGGGTGACGGTTGCCAGCGCAATGACGAGTGAATTACGCACGGCAAAAAGGGGCGGCACGAAGAAGGCGCTGCCGCGCGGGTTGACGCGCAATGCACGGTAATAGTCTAATGTAAACGGGGCATCGCCCAGGGTGAAACTACGCCAGGCCAGGGCAACGAGCGGAGCCAATAAGAGGCCGAGTAAGATCAGCAGACCCAAGCCAAGCACTGTGCGGGCGCGCCAGCCCACGGCGGGGCGTTCGGTGCTGCTGGCCGGGCGTAGCTCCAACGGCAAGCTGGCACGGGCCTGGGTGCGCGTATAGACCGTCATGACGCCAAAGGTGACGGCCATTTGTAACAAGGCAAGAAAGGCAGCTACAGGCAGATTGAAGAGATTCACCGCCTGCCGGTAGATCTCCACTTCCAAGGTGGCGAAACGCAGACCGCCCAAAATCAAGATCACGCCAAAGCTGGTGAAACAAAAGAGAAAGACCGAGCAGCCCCGCCGAAAGAATACTGGGCAGCAACAGTGGTACGGTGACGCCCCACAAGATCTGCCGTGGGCCTGCCCCCAGCACAGCCGCGGCCTCTTCCAAGCGCGGGTTTAGGTTAGCCCAAAAGCCACCGACGGCACGTACCACCACGCTCACGTTGTAGAAAACATGGGCCAGCAGGATGATCCAGACGGTCTGCAACAGATGCAGCGGCGGTGCATCCAGCCGGAAAGCCGCTTGCAGCCAGCCGTTGAGCAGACCCGACGATCCCAAAAGCGTGGTAAATGCGGCGGCCACCACCACCGTGGGCATGACAAAGGGGATGGTGGTGAGGGCGCGCAGGATTGTTTTTCCGCGAAATTGATACCGTGCAAAGAGATAGGCCAACGGCAGGCCCATGAACAAGGTCAAAAGCGTGGAGAGCGCGGCCTGCCATGTAGTGAACCAGAGCACACGCCACAGGAAAGGTTCGCCCAATAGCGCGCCCAGATCTGCGCCCGTCCAACCGTCTGCAAAGCTGAGCCGGACAATGGAAAAGAGCGGATAGAAGTAGAAAATTCCCAAGAAAAGCAGGGGCAACAGATAGAGCGCGTAGAGAGCCGCCCGATAGGGGGTAAGGCGTAAGGCATAATTTATCGGGCGTGTGTGCTTCATCAATCCGTGACTCCTTGTAGAAAAGTGGGCGCTTAATCGCCCACTCGCCCGTTCCCTAGCGCAACATGGTTTGCGTCCAGGCGTTGATCCATGCTTCGCGGTTGGCCTCAATCGCCTCTGGCGCGAGATTCACCGGATCGGTGGGGGTTTCCGCGAAATCCACAAAGAGGGTAGGCAAAGTCGCCTCCGGGTTGACAGGATAGACAAAGAGCAGCAGCGGGATCTCAGTCTGGAATGGTTCGCTCAGCAAGAAGTCGATCCAGGCTTCGGCCAGCGCCCGTTGCTCTGTTCCCCGCAAGATGCCCACGAATTCCACCTGGCGAAACGTGCCATTAGGCGGGTTGAGGTTAACGCTGGCCGGTTGGGTGCGCCCATCGCTGGCATAGAGCACATCGGCGGGGGGACTGGTGGTGTAGCTCACCACCAGCGGACGATCCCCGGCTCCACCGGAACCCACGGTAAAATGCTCGAAATAGGCTTCGCTCCAGCCGTCGGTGATCAGGACATCATTGGCACGCAGCGCTTGCCAGAAGTCAAGATAGTCCTCTTCGCCAAAGTGGCCGATGGTTGCCAGCAAGAAGGCCAGCCCCGGCGACGAGGTGGCCGGATTTTGCACCGCCAACAATCCTTTGTATTGTGGGTCGGTGAGATCATCCAACGTGCCCGGCAGCGGGATGCCGCGTTCCTCGAACCAAGCGCGGTCGGCGTTGAGGTTGATAAAACCATAGTCCACAGGCAAGAGCCGATGATCTGGGTCAAGCTCAAGTTCATCGGGAATCTGGTCGAGCAATGGCGAGGCATAGGGCAGAAAAATATCGGCGTTTAGCGCACGGCTGAGGAAGGTGTTGTCCACCCCAAAGAAGACATCGGCTAGGGGGGCATCTTTGCTAAGAATAATTTTGTTTAGCGCCTCGCCCGCATCGCCCAACTGTAAAAACTGAACTTTGGCGTTGTGGGTCGCCTCGAATTCTGCCAGTTGAGCTTCGCCCACGCTGAACGAATCATGGCTGGCAACCACCAACGTGGCGGGCTGTGTTGTTTCTGGGCTGGCGGGGGTCTGTTGAGACAATGGCATCGTCTGGCAACCGCCTAGCCAAAGGATTGCGAAAAGGCCCAACAGGCAACGAATTCTTGAAAAGTGCATGGTTTTTCTCCTGTAGTAGTGCTTTGTGCCAAGACCTGTATCGATTGATGTAACTTAGAGGTTAGATCGGCTACATGCTTTTATGTTAAAAATTAGCTACAATAACAAAAAAGCTCCCCTGAGCACGGAGAGCTTCGACATCTAGCATTCCTACGCTGGCATTATCCAGATCAGGTTATGGGTCGATAACAGAGCGGTTATCCTCTCAGCCTGGCGCTTCCAAGCTCCCCCGTATTCAATTACGCGAGAGTATAGCATAGGCTCTGCACAGCACCAATTCTAGGCGGGATTGAAAACTTTGAAGCCAATGATAAAGTCGGGCAACACAAAGCTGTGTCCCCCCGGCAGATATGAAACAGTGTTGTTTCATGGAGAGTGAGGGGTTATGAGAGCGTTTGTATTAAGCGGCGGCGGGAATCGAGGAGCGTTTCAGGTGGGGGCGTTGCGGGCCTTGCTAGAGCGCAAAATTTTCCCCGATATGATTGTGGGCTGTTCGGCGGGGGCGCTGAACGCGGCTTTTCTGGCCCGAGAGATTTCGCTGGCGCGGCTGGACAAGTTACTGATGGTCTGGCGCAACACGACAAAAGATCATATCTATCCAGGCAACCAATTTAGCGTGCTCTGGCGATTGGTCAGCGGTCAAGACAGCTTGTACGACAATCGCAATTTTTACGAGTTTCTCCAACGTGCGGGGAATACGCCCGCCGTCACCTTTGGCGATATTCCCAACGAAATTCCCCTCTACATTACGGCGACCCATTTGGACACAGAGCAGTTACATGTCTTTGGCGATGATCCGCATGATCGCATTTTGGATGCGCTGATGGCGAGCACAGCACTGCCGCCCATGCACCCGCCGTGGCTGGTGAACGGGGAGCGCTATATTGATGGCGGCACAGTGACGCCGCTGCCGTTGCGCGTGGCAATGGAGCGTGGGGCAACGGAGATTTTCGCGCTGCACATTTGGGAAGAGCCGCAGCCCATGGGCAAACTCTCCAAAGGCGTCGCCGCGATTATTAACCGCAGCATTAACACCATGTTGCGCTTTCAGGCCCAACATGATCTGTTGTTAACCGAGGTTCATTCACGGCGGCTGCATCTCCACGAGATCCGTTTGCACACAGCGGAAATGCCCGATATCCATGATCGGAGCCAAGCAGATCGGCTGGCTGAGGCAGGCTATGAGTTAACCAAAACCTATCTTGATCAAATCTATGGACACGATTCAACAGCCGATGTGGCGAGCCAACCGGCACTCCAACGGATTGGGCAATTCCTGGCCCAGGGGTGGTCTCGGCTGACGACGGCGACGCAGGCGGTGGCGTTGCCCAGATTGACGCCCCCAGCAGAAAATCTACAGACGTTGCCGGTTCGCACCGTTTCGTCCCAGGCCCATCATCGGTAGACCAACGAGGACGTCTGATAAAAAGAAGCCCACGCTTTGAAAGCGTGGGCTTCTTTTTATCAGACGTCTTGCCAGATGGCAGCGCATTGTGGACAGTGCAGCGGATCGTCCAGTTCGAGGAGATGTCGGCCACAGACGGCAAAGGTGATTTCAACACGTTCGCGCAAGAACCGTCGTTCAATCACGGCTTCTAACATCAACTCTGCACAATCACTGTTCAACACCACATCGGGAACCGGGCAGGAATGACAATGACGACGCTGCCAGGTGCGTTCGTTGTCTGGGCTGGCTTGCAACAATCGACATTCTTCCCGGTTGCTGCCTCGGTGATAATCTCCATAGAAGTAACGGCAGTTTACAGGTTTTGTGGACATGCAGCCACTCTACTCTTCCCAGGCGCAGATGGCTGTTTGTTCTCTTACCAACTTAGCTATACACACCAGGAGAGTTTTCAAAGAACAAAAACTGTTCCTTTGGGGCGCTGCTTCGTATAGCTTCCATCATGGAGGGCAAAAAAAGACCACCGGCCAGGGGTCGGTGGTCTTTTACATACCAGATCTGGCCCTAATTTTGCCAGTATGGCGGCTCATCGTAATCTGACTGATCCCAGTCGCTATCATCGTAAAAATAATTAAGATCGATAAAAAGCCGTTCGGCCAAAGAGATTTTGCGATCTTCTTGCTCTGGCATCAAATAGCCAAACTCTTGTTCCAGGCCGATGAGCATCTCCAGTTCAGCCTCTAAAAGATGAAACTCGATGTGGCTGAGCGCTGGCTGCTCTGGCGAGAGCGTAGAGAACTCAGCCAGATAGGATTGGTAGCCTTCGCAATAGTCCGAAGCATCATCCTCTTGATGGGATAGACTATTGGCTTCTTTATCCCAGAAAAGCATCTCTTCATTATCCTCAACCTCGTTCATCTCGAAGAGGTCCTCGCCCTCGGCCAAGTCACGGTCTGCCCAGAATGGTGATTGCCACTCACCTTGCAGCCAAGGCGGTAGTTCCGATACATCCACGCTGCCGCCCATCCGGCTCTGTGTGCTGCCAGCCTGCCGCTGCCCGTTCTTCAATGTCGGAATGCGATCTTGGAATGTGTAGCCCATGTCATCATACAAACGCAGACGGCTATACTCGTGCAGCACATAATGCATGTCATCTGGGGGCGTGCTATGGGCATATAGCCCCCGACCGATCAGAATGGCAGCCAGTTCCCAAGCAGGAATAGCACTGCGCGATTTGCGGTCGTGCGCCACAATCTCTTCGGCAATTTGTACAAGCTGCCGATTGCGTTGTTCAATTTCCTCTTCCTGGCGAGATTCACGCGGTTGCAATCTCATGCCATATTCACCAGCGACAGCATCCTTCACCCATATCAAGAGATCATCATAGGTTGCGCCGCCCGCCTGATCAACCCACTCCACAAAAGGCTGGCCCAGCCGTAAGGCCCAGGTCCCCTGTTCAATATCGGCCTGGGTTTCGATACGTGGCCCGCCCATAAGTTCAATTGCAATCTTGCGACTGTCCGATTCATGCGATCTGGAAAAATTCGGGAAAGAAAACCGCATGTTCCAATTCATCCAGCAAGAGCGCGCCTTTGCGGATCTCCACGCTGTTTAGCGGATGCCGAAACCATTGCTCCCTGAGCAAATAGGAAAGCCAACCATAGCGGCCCGGCTCCACAGGAATGGCCTGATAGAGTTTGTTCACCGCCTGGGAAATGGCACTGCGCACCCCTTTGCCAATCGGGCGTTGGGATTCGATGCGTGTGACCAATGCATCCACAGACAAAGGCACTGCCGATGTGCTGAGAATGTTGGCTATACAAGAAAGGTAACTTGGGTAATTCACTTTTGCCATTGCACTAGCCTCCTGGCGAATATTATCCCATAGTCGCCCTAAAATGTCTACCGTTAGGAGAATTCTAACAGGATTGGATTACAAATGAAATAACAGAAAGCTTACCCTTGTGCCGAAAATCTGTGCTATCAAAACGCACCAGAGCATACCGCACTTTGCCCCCGAAGACATTGACTTTGGTAAGACCCTTGGCTATAATCGCCGCAATGCAATCGGTTGCACCACTTCAAAAAGCGGATAGTATAGTGCCACCCATCATCCGCCAGCCCTGTTTTGTTCCAATGTCCACTAGAGTATTCCTGTTCCCGGTTTAGCACAACTCACCTCATTGAAACCACAACGCCCCTGTGCGCTAGAAACTACTCGCCTTGTCAACCATTCGAGATGTCGCCGCCAAAGCTAACGTTCATCCTAGCACGGTTAGCCGGGTTTTTTCGGGCCATGCCAGCATTAGTGAACTGACCCGACGACGAGTGTTGGCGGCGGCCAAAATCCTTAATTTTCAACCCAATGCCATTGCCCGTTCGCTTAGTGTCAAACGCACCCATACGATCGGATTGGTTGTCCCCCATGTCTATACGGGCTACTTTGATGACAGTTTCTTTCCACAGATGATGCGCGGGCTGCTCAGGGTGACCTATGCCAATCAATATCGCCTTTTGGTGAGCGGGTGCGAGAGTTACACAGACGAAATCACGCAAACGCTGACGATTTTGGGCACACGCCAAGTGGACGGCCTCATCATCACCAGTGGGAGGCTGGATGTAAACACGGTGGGGACCTTACGTACTCATGAAATTCCTCTGGTTTTGATCGGTCGCCCGCCAGACCATCATGCTGATACGGCCTGGGTGGATGCCGATAACGCACAGGATACATGTATGGTGATTACCCATTTGATCGGCTTGGGCCACCAGCGGATTGCCTATGTCGGCGGCGACCCTGATACAAGGGTGGTGAAGGAACGGCTTGACGGCTATCAACAGGCGATGTCCGCCGCAGGATTGCCCATTTATCCTCAATGGATAGAGTATGGCTATTTTGCCGAGGAAGGCGGTCATCAGGCTGTACAGCGGATTCACGTCGGTGCAGAGGCTCCCACGGCCTACTATGCGGCCAATGACTTGATGGCGATTGGTATTCTGCGCGCCCTACGAGAGCGGAATGTGTCTGTGCCAGGGCAAGTCTCGGTGATCGGAACCAACGACTCGGCAGAGGCGTCACATTTATCGCCCCCGCTAACCACACTGCACGTTGCCTACACTGAGATCGCCGCCGCCGCCGCCGAGATCTTGATCAGCGCCATTCAGGGGGGAGTTCTGCCTGACCGCCATCAGGTAATTGCATCCAACCTGATTGAGCGCGCCACCGTCGGCCCGTGTGTAGGATAAAAACCGATATGCATCTTACATTCCCAGATGTGCCCCGCTATGGCCGCCAAATTTTTATTTGCACAAATGGCAACTGTGCTTCGCCAGAACAAGTAGCACAGGTGATACAACAGTTTGAAGAGATAAATCGCCAACATGGGTATCAGCGACGCAGCAACCCAGCGCGGATTACGCTTGTACCGTGTGGGTGTCTGGGCGTGTGTATTGGCGGCCCCATTTTGGTGGTCTATCCCGACGGCATCTGGTATGGCAATGTGGACGCAGAAAGATTGGAGCGGATTTACACAGAGCATTTTCTACAGGGAGAACCCGTGGCAGAGTATCTGTTGCATCGCTATTTCCCGGCTGGTACGGAGCCATCTCCCCAGTTTGTTGCCGTGACACTCGATCCGCTGGAGGTGGCCGCCGAGAAAGCGGCAGCCGAGAAAGAACGCAATCAACAGGCGCAAAAACTCGCCGATTTGCCCGAACATGTTCGGGCAGCGCGGGAACGACAACAACAACGACGCCGGCGCTCGTCTCAGCCTGGGGAGCTAGAGTTCACGGATGATGCCAACACAGCGGAAGAAAGATCGGGCAATGTGGAGTAGCTGTGAAAGGGCAACGAGGCAATAATACTCACAGTTTTGTCAAGATGGGTGTGACCGTCTGACAGTGTGCGGCTGGTGGTGAGATAGCCTGTGCCGCCAGAGTGCGAAACGCCCACCAGGGGAATGGCAGTGACACGTCCTGTACGCAGCGCTCGATTCCAGGCAGAATAGAAAAATATCGGCCATCGTCCCGGAAAGAGCAACTGCCCCAATCGTTGCGGACGATCTTGTTGTCCATAAATATGATAGATGTGGTCAGCGGCTAATAAGCCTGGGTCACTGCCAAAGATCCCACCCAACGAGATCACAAAGACAGGTGCGCCGATCTCCTCTTTGACATAGGTGGATGCCCCCAGCGCAATTTGCCCCGCCCCACTGTATCCCATTAAGACAACCGGCCGCTTGGTATTCAAATCATAACCGTGCTGGAGCAAAACTTGGACCAAGACCTGGGCCATTCCTTGATTATAGATGGGGCCATAGCGTTTATCCACCGAGATGGCGACTTGCCAGATGTTACGTAGGTTGATTAGATAGCCGGCCAGCCCTTCCAACCAGTGTCGGCTTAATTTGCGTTTGAGTGCCCAGCGCCAGATGCCAGCAAAGACCGGTTGTCCTGTGAGGGGAAGATTGTTGATTGAATAGGGGAAGACATTGTCAATGATCACGGTGTTGGGCATGACGGCGGCTAATTTGCGTAAAAAATTTTGTTCACGGCGGCTCATGGTCTCGCCAGAGACACGGCTCACCCCGGATAGAAATATCAGATAGCTGTCGGCAACAGCCTGGGGGTTGTAGGCAGAGGCAACGGGATCCCCTTCGTACTGATAGATTTTGTCGCCAAACCAGCCTGCCCACCAGCCTAATGCCTCGAACGGGGCAAGGGCAGCCCAAATTAACAGGCCAACGAGAGCGGTTCCCAATAAAAAGAGAAGTTGGTCAGTCATGGCTGGATTTCTCGTTTCGTGGGGACAAAATTGGGTTGTTGGGTAGCCGATGCCGACGTAGACGGCTGGGCAGACGCAATTTTTGTAGATCGCGTAGCGTCCAGCGCAGGGGAACACCCGCAGTGCGACGCTGAAGCCAGCGCTCAAATGCCAGCAACGGTCGCCCCAGTGTGCGTCGCCAGACAATCAACAAAAGCCACCCCACGCCGCTACAGATTACCGCTTGCCACATTGGCAGATCAAGGGCGGCTTGTACGGCAATCACCGTGGCAAGCAGACTCCACACCGCCAAAATCAGGGCAAAAAGCGAACCCAGGTAGGGCGTCAGGATAAAAAATCCCAAGAGTTGCGGAGCATAAGCTAGTCCTACGGCCCGCCCTACTGTTGTATAAGACGCAATGCTATCGAAAAGGTAGCTCCCCACCACCCAAATGCTGGCCGTCCAGAAGAAATATCCGGCAATGTGAGTTCCCACCGAGAGCATCAATGCTAGGCCAAAGCGGCGCGGAGAGATGTGATTGATAAACAATACCAGACTCTGAGCCAGTGCTTCGGAAAGCCCAGCCAGCGCCACCACGCTGAGAGCCAACATAATACCGTTGGGGGCGTCGGCGATTTGGGCAAAGATCGCGGGTTGCAGTCCTAGCGCACGTTGCAGCATCTCCCCAAACGGAGGCATAGACTGTTTATCCAATCCTGACAAATATTTTGGCTGTTTCGATTCACCCCATTATAACAAAATAATGCCGCCGATTGTATGGTTCGGCGGCACATTTTAAGGTCTAATCCAGTAGGTATAGGAAGGGTGTAACGATACAGGTGTGACGCACTCGCCAGAAGTAGATTAAGTGTGAAACGCTTGGTGACGAGTGCGTCGCACCCTATACCTGCATAGGTATGAAAGGCAATCTAGGTTTGACGTGTAATGAAAGGGGCGCTGCCCATGAAATTCAGGAGGAAAACGGTAAAAACACTGAGCATTAAGCCCAACACAGCGGCCAATCCGGCGGCCAGTCCCAAGTCTATAGTCTCAATAGGATCGACGGGAGCGGCGGCAGGCGAGGCAAAACGCACCTCACTGCTGGCCCCTGTGCTTTGTAGTTTCATCTCAGCGGCTTTGTTGGTTAAGGTTTGCAGGGTACTCTTGGCAAGATCCCGCTTGAGCGTCAACTGGCTAAGATTGGCTGTTTCTGCTTCTAGCTGCGAGCGGAGAGTCTGAATTTCCATTTCGGTTTGCAAAATCAACTCATTTAGCGCGTTAGAAGAATCCAGCAATGCAGACGCCTCTAATGAAGAGGTAGGGAGCACCTCGGCCAGCGTCGATTCTGATGATGCGCCAGAAGTAGGTACATCTAGCAATTGAAAGTTTCCGCCAGCGATTAAGCGCCCAGTATAGGTTGCCAACTGTTGATCCAAGACCAAGAGGCGCTCCTGCAAAACGCCAGTAAGCGCTTGCAGATCCACTTGTGCTCGGGCTGCCGTCAGGTTCTGGCCCAGGCTGGAATCAATAGTAAGCTGCAAGTTACTGGGTAATGAATCCAGTTTCCCAAAGATCTGGCCTTTTAGCAAAAGGATGGCGAGACCACTGCTGCCAGCAGCCGCATCCCCTCCCTGAGCGATCTGCCCAGCTAGATCTTGCACATGGGTGAGCAGCAATTGTAGGCGTTGGCGTTCAGCGTAGAGCGTTTCCATCTCTTCTTGCGCAGTTAGCTCTTTGTTGATATAGAGACTAACAGCCATTTCTCTCCCAGCCTTTAAGGTCTCTACAATGATAGTTTTCTCGGCAATCAGCCGCTCTAGTTGACTGGAACTGTTACGGCTAATAAAGGTTTCCAGCGCTTTTTGCGCCACCAAATATTCACCCTCAGATTTCTTCAACTCGTTCTCCACCGCGCCCAATAGATCTTGCGGCACAGATCCATACAGATCGTTCACATGCAGGACATAGGTTTGTGCCCATAGATTGGCAATCAGCGCAGCCTGGGCTGGCGTTTCTGCCTGCACCTCAATATTGATCAGATCACTGTCAACATTGTTTCCCGATGGTTGGAGCATTGTAGCAGTAACATCTTCAAGCAGTGTCGTGGGATTGCGCTGTTCCACATCCAGTTTGTCGCCCATCTGCTCAATTACAGAGACGGCGACAGCATTCGTTGTCACCAAGCTAAGCAAAGCCATCCGACGCGTGCTATTGCCAGATAGTGCTTGTAAACTATCTTCCGAGAGCGTTCGATAGCGATCATCGAAGGTAATGTCACTTTTGACACGGGCAATCGCCACAGTTGACGACGCACCGTACATAGGTACCGTCCAGACGTTGTATAACCAGACTCCCGATGTAGTTACTACTATTGTGACTAGTGTTACAGCCACAATTTCTCGCCACCACCGGACTAGCACATGGATATACTCACGCAGGTCAATTTCGTCTTTCAACTCCCATCTGGTGCTGACAGATGCGCCCATGCTGGGTTGTGACTCTGAATAATCACGAATCGCCATTCATCGTATCCTTTTTCGTAAACCTATTCAGCAAACATCCCCTAGGATTGCAGTCCACAGGTCTGTACGCTATGATTAGCTCCGTTATATGCTTAAATTTAGCCCAACTGAACTCAGTTTTGTATAAAATCGGGGAACTATTCAGGTGCGACGCACTCGCCAGGAGGAGAACGGTTGTGAAACGCGTGTGTGGCGAGTGCGTCGCACCCTAGCCTGTATCGTTGACGGTTTTCTCGTCTGACAAATCTTACTGAAATCCTCTAAAATATCCAACCAATCTTACCCTAATCAAAGCAACCTGCAAAAAATGCCTTTATTTAATATAGTATCTCGTCGTGTTGCCCTTTTTTTTGTCTGCTTATGCTCATCGGCAGCGCACTTTTAATGCTGTGGACCTATCAGCAGTGGCCTGCAAATCCGTCGTCGGCGGCTATGATGAGGGGCCAAGAACCGGCCACGGTTATCAACGTAACAACAGAACCTGCACCAACCATGCCAAGATCAATGTCAACGTTACTCCCTGAGCGGCTCGTTATTGGGGTTGAAGAAGCGTTGCCACAATCTCTGCGCCAGGCTATCCATCAAATTATCATCTCTGATACCAACATCATCACAGCCCCCACCACAGCCCCCACGGTTACCTTGCGATTGGAAAATTCACCAGCGGGTCCGCTTGTCTATACAACGATTTTTGCCGCAGCCACGCGCTTTAATAGCACAGATACGGCCATTCAGTCCAGTGAGATTAGCGCCCTGTGGCGTGGCACAGCCGCCGAAGGCCTGCCCTATACAGAGATAGCCGTCCTCAGTAGTACTTTGCCCAGTTTGATCACGCTGCTTGGGCCGGCTGGCCCCACCGTTGTGGGACATGGCGATCTCGATACAATAATCGATGCAGTGTGGGCAAGAGAGAATAGTTTAGCCATCCTGCCCTTTGAGGCGCTAACGCCAGAGCTAACCGTGCTGGCCGTGGACGGCAACAATCCGGTGGAAAACACCAACAGGTTTGACGCAGATACGTATTTTCTCGCCTTGCCTTTTTATGCCAACAGCGGTGTACCTTCTATTGACTCTATTAGCACACGCCTGCGCACACTCAGCGGCGGCTCCAATCGCCACGCCGATGAACTCACGGTCATTGCCATGACCGGCGTCACCGCAATGGTACGACAGACCGCAGCCCAGATGGATCAGCTTGGCGTGGATTGGCCCGCTCGTGTGGTTGGCCCCGAACTGGCTGCCGCCGATATTACCGCCATCAGCAACGAAGTTCCCTTTGTCAACGGCTGCGAGACCAACACCGATCCCGCCAATCTCACCTTTTGCAGCCCACCAAGTTACATGGCGACGCTGGAAGCCGTGGGGACAGACATCATTGGGCTGACTGGCAATCATCAAAACGATTATGGCCGCGCGGCTGCGCTGGAATCATTACAGATCTACGCCGATGTGGGGATACCTGTCTATGGCGCGGGCCGCACCAAAGCAGAAGCTTTTGCGCCGCTCTATCTTGAACACAACGGCAATCGCCTGGCCTTTATAGGCGCAAATAGTTATGGTCCCCCTTTGGCCTGGGCTGGCGACGACACGCCGGGCAGCGCCGAGTTTGATCTCAACATTATGTCCGCCACCATTCGTGCCATTAAAGAAAATGATCGAGCCGACGTGGTTTTGGCCGAACTTCAATATCAAGAGAGTTACGATGTACAGCCGCTTTACGATCAGCGCGACAATTTTCGTGCGCTGGTCTGGGCCGGGGCTGATGTTGTAACTGGCGTACAGAGTCATGTGCCGCAGGCGATGGAGTTTGAAGAGGGCAATCTGATTCTTTATGGGCTGGGTAACCTCTTTTTTGACCAAATGCAGGGGACCACGCGCGAGGGAATGATCGTCAAGCACACCATCTATGCAGGCCGCCACATGAGCACCCAAATTCTCACAACCATCATTGAAGATTATGGACAGCCGCGCTGGACAACCCCAGAAGAACGCCAACAGATTCTGGGCCGTGTCCTGGGGGCCAGCTATTGGGAACATCCCACGCCCTGAACTAAATGAGTTCAATCGATTGTCTAGAATTCCACAGCGTCGATGGTGTATAGTGAAGGAAGCATCCGCCCCCCTCGTCTGTGTAGGGGGTGAAATCCCGAGGGCCATTCAAAATGAAGCACCGTTCCGCTGTCGCTTTGTTCTGTGTATTCGTGGTTGTGCTGTGGAGCTATGCCAGTGTCAGCTTTGCCAGACCGCTGGTAGAAACGCCAACCGATGGCACAATCACCCCGTCACCCGAACCCCGCATCATCGGCGGCGAAGAGGCACAACCTGGGGCGTGGCCGTGGATAGCCGCCGTGGTCAACAGCAGCCAGAGCAACGCGGCCAATGGATGGTACTGTGGAGGCGCGCTGATCCATCCCAACTGGGTGATCACCGCCGCACATTGTGCCAGCACAAGGAGCGGCAATGCGCCCCTGCTTCCGTCAGCCATCGATATTGTATTGGGCGTGCACCGCCTGAGCCTCAACGATGGTCTGCGCGTGGATGTCGTTGAGATTATTCGCCACCCCAACTACAATCCCATTTCCTATAACGCTGATTTGGCACTGCTGCGCCTGGCCCAACCTGCCCCACAAAAACCGCTCGACTTAATAGATAACGATACCGCCACTTTAACGGCTGTCGGTACATTGGCAACGGTGATCGGCTGGGGAGATACCCGCGAAAATGGCGTGGGCAGTTATTCTGACACGCTGCAACAAGTGGTCGTTCCCATTGTTTCTGAGGCAGATTGCCGCCGCGTCTGATGATGCCAGCATTACCGATACCATGATCTGTGCCGGATTGGAAGCCGGAGGCAAAGACTCGTGTGCAGGCGATAGTGGCGGGCCGCTTATGGTCCCCGATGGTAATAACGGCTGGCTCCAGGCTGGCATTGTCAGTTGGGGCTATGATTGTGCCTTGCCCACCTATTTTGGCGTCTACACCCGCATCTTGCCCTTTACCGCATGGATCGAAAGCCAGATCAGCGGCGATGCTACCGGGACGCCCACCGCCACGCCCACTCCTACGGCCACGCCCACCACAAGCCCTGTCACAGCGACCCCCACTACAACTTCCACATCCACACCGCCTTCCGATGCACCGATTCTAGACAATATCCGTCTGAGCAACGTGCGTGATACCAGCTTTACCGTCTCATGGGTCGCCACACAGACACTTCAAGGCGAGGTTCGCGTCGCACAGACAATGGCAGATTTAGAGCAAGGCGGTGGCCGTGTCGTCTCCAGCGCTCATGATGGCTACGCGCAACAAGCGCTCATTGACGAGCTGCTGCCCAATACGCTCTATTACATAGCGGTGCACGCGGGTTCGACCACAGCCAATAACGGTGGGGCTTACTATGCAGTGACCACAGGCCCCACGCTGACGCTGCCCGGCTCCGATAATATTTACGGGCGCATAATCAATGAGAGCGGTACACCTCTCCCCGGCTGCACGGTGATGGTTACAATTGTCAACAATGACCCCACAGGGAGCAAAGGAGAGTCGGCGATGCTCTCGGCCACCAGCAACGAAGGGGGTCACTGGGGACTCAATTTAGCCAATGCCCGGTTGCAAAATCTCAAAGGCTATTTCATCTATTCGGCCAGCGGAGATCTCCTTCATGTTGAGGCAGAATGTAGCCCCACGCTGGCGGGGAATCTGCTTGTTAATACTAACAACGACTATCCCGTGCCAGATCTGAGTGTGGGAGAGTTACAAACACACACATACACGCTATCGGCGGGGTGGACGCTGATTGCGCTGGCCCACCAACCGGCCCAACGGCTGATGATCAGCGCACTGTGTGACGCTTCGCCGCGCGGCATGGGCGCTGTGGTGGAGATAGTACGCTGGAAGAATGGCGGCTGGGACGGCTATGTTTGCGGCATCGAGATCAATGATTTTGAGATGGACCCTCAAAGCGCCTATTTTGTGCGCAGTCTTGCACCAGCCACTTGGCATCTGACTGGGACACGGTTGAAAGTGCAGCCAGAGCCGCTTGCCCCTGGCTGGAATGGCGTCAACGCCCACCTTTGGTCACAGGCAACTGCGGGCGCGCTCTGTACCCAGATGACAACACCCAAGGCGGCGCGCGAGATCAACCGCTGGCGCGCCGGCGGCTGGGACGGGCATATTTGCGGCCTCAGTTTCAATGATTTCGCCATTCACCGCGCAGAAGGCTATTTCGTTAAAACTGAAGCGGTGAGCCAAAACCAGATATCGCCCGCGGGGGTACGCCTGCCCCAGGCGGTCAGCGGTGACGGCATTCTCGATCTCCAGATCGCCAATCGCAGCGACAACAGCCTGACCCTGACGTGGCGCACAGCCCATGTTACGGATGGCTTTGTAGGCTACCAGTTGGCCGATGGACCCATGCAACTGGCATATGACCAGCGCGGCGCCAATGTGCGCGATACGCTGCACTTTGTTGTTTTAAGCGACCTTCAGCCGCAACGCACCTATACCTTCCAGCTCTTTTCTCAGACCCCAGAAAATGTGTACAGTTCCCTCACGGGCAGCGCCAATACCACAGCCACACCACGTCAGATTCCAGTCTCGCGCTCGGCCTATGGTCAAATTCAAGCGGCCAACAGCCTTGCCCCCATTGCCAATGTACTGATCGAACTCCGGCTGGTTGACGGTGACGGCACAGGCACACTCGGTTCATCGTCACCGCTGGCTGCGGTGACCGACGCCCAGGGCCATTGGTACGCCAATCTGGGCAACATACGCACAGCCGAGGGCGAGCCATTTGCCTTTGATGGCGACGATCGGG
Source organism: uncultured Chloroflexia bacterium (assembly GCA_963721725.1). Classification (GTDB taxonomy): domain Bacteria; phylum Chloroflexota; class Anaerolineae; order Caldilineales; family Caldilineaceae; genus RI-153. The sequence continues at coordinate 31,041 of CAVRLX010000029.1, read as the reverse complement.
TGGAGATAGAGGTATCGTCAGCCAATCAATCGTCTACGTTGGTTCGCCTGGGCGTTGACCAGACCGCGCCTGTTGCGCCAATTCAACTGAGCCAACCGCGGATCTATCTCCCCATGCTGGGACGCTAACGGGCCAGATCCGCTGCCTGGGCCAGCACACGCGCCACAGCCTCCTCCCGATCCATGAGGCGGGTGGGATGGCGTTGCAGCCAGATCAGAAACTCTATATTACCGGCTGGCCCAGGCGCGGGCGAAACCGTTAGCCCGGCGCTGTGCAGAGACAACACATCGGCCAAAGCAAAGCTCTCTTCAAGAATGCGGCGGTGGGTGCGAGCATCGCGCACCACGCCGCCCTTACCCACGTCCTGTTGGCTAGCCTCAAACTGTGGCTTAATCAAGGCTACGATCTCACCCGCCGCATGAAGCAGACGCAATGTAGGCGGCAAGACCAGCGCCAACCCAATAAAGCTGGCATCGATGACGGCTATATCAACAAGCACACCCTCTGGCAGTTGCTCTAGATAGCGGATATTCGTGCGTTCCAGCACCACAACGCGCGCATCCTGGCGCAGTTTCCAGGCCAGCTGTCCATAGCCCACATCCACAGCGTAGACTTTCGCCGCGCCGTGTTGCAGCAAACAGTCGGTGAATCCCCCCGTGCTGGCCCCCACATCCATCGTCGTCAGCCCAGTCACATCCAGCCCAAAATCGACCAACGCCGCTTCCAATTTCAACCCGCCCCGGCTTACATAGCGCGGGGGTTCGCGGCATGCGAATCGTGGCATCGCGCAACACCTGTTGACCGGGCTTGTCGATAACCTGTTCATCCACCAGCACGTCACCCGCCATAATTAGGCGACGCCCCTGTTCACGGCTCTCCACCAACCCTAGATCGAGCAGCAGCCGGTCCAATTGTTCTTTTTTACGCGCAGCCATGTCTCATCCTTTCGCCTATGCCCCTGTTTGTTTCCCAAAATTGACGCATTGTCACCCCTACAGTATGATCCAACGGCGTGGTCACACGCGCTTCCATTGCCTATTTATATTCGCTGCACACTGCCGGATAGCCCTATGAAGAACCCGTCCAAACCGACACCATCCTCGACTGTGCAGAAGATACCGGCACAGGGTCAGTCCATTATACGCCAAAACCTTATGGGTCTGCTGCGCACCATGCGCCCGCGCCAATGGACCAAGAATGTCTTTGTCCTGGCCCCGCTGATCTTTGATGGTAAGCTTTTTGAACTGGATATGCTGGTCAAAGCGCTCTTGGCAGTTTTCTTTTTTTGTCTGGCAGCCAGCAGTGTCTATCTGCTCAACGATTTGGTGGACATTGAAAAGGATCGCCAGCACCCGCGCAAACGGCTACGGCCTCTGCCCAGTGGCAAGCTCAACCCCACCCTGGCAGCGGTGATGGCACTGGTCTTTGCCTTGATCAGCATCGGCGGGCTGCTGCCCATTGATGGCTGGGCAGCGGCGGTGGTGGGGGCCTATTTGCTTCTCAACCTGGCCTATAGTTTCTATCTTAAAGATGCAGTGATTATCGACGTGATGATGATCGCGCTCTTTTTTGAGCTGCGCCTGTTAACCGGCGTGCTGGTGGTGGATGTGCAAAACTTCAGCCCGTGGCTCTATGTCTGCACCACACTGCTCTTTTTATTCATCGGCTTTGGCAAACGCCGCCACGAAATCGCCCTATTGGAAGGCAGCGCCGCCAGCCATCGCGCCAGTTTGGAACACTATAACCTTCCATTCCTCGATCAGATGATCGGCATTGTCACCACCAGCGCGCTGGTTGCCTATACCTTTTATAGCTTCGAGGCGAAAACTGCGCTGGCCGGGCAAGGTCCCATGTTGCTGACTGTGCCGTTCGTGCTTTATGGATTGTTTCGTTATCTCTATCTGATCCATGTACGCAAAGAGGGCGGCGCGCCAGAAGAGATGATCTTGCAAGATCGACCGTTGGCTGTTTCGGTTCTGCTTTTTGGCATCTCTGTGGTGGGGGTCATCTATTCGGGGCGCTTTCTCTAAAGCACCCGCAAGAAAATTGTGTTCCACGAAGGAGCCGAATAGACCACTCTTAATACTTCACAATGTAGACGGTGAGTAGGCATTCTCACAGTGAGAAAAAATTGTGGTAACGATGCATCTAGGGTGCGACGCACTCGCCACACAGGTTTTTCACAACCCATCTAGCCCTAGCAAGTGCGTCGCACCTATATCGTTACAAATTGTGAAGGCTTAAACTTCGCAAACCGCTGATCCAAATAGGACTTACGCAATTGAGCTGGAAGTTGAACTTTTCGAAAAGTTCAACTTCTCCTGTCGTCACCCCCACAGTGCGTAAGTCCTGCCAAAAAAGGAGGGGACGGCAGTACCGTCCCCTCTATTATTCAGCAAATTTTGGTTCACAAATCAGGCAAGGCGGAGTAGCTTTACGGTGTGGCTTCGGCCTCTTCCACAAACTGCGCCCACGCGCCCTCCATGCCATCCTCGGTGACTCCATAGAAGACGCGAATCTCTTTGCCCTCGCGCAGCGCCAGATCATAACGGACTTTGCCGGCCCGCTTTTCCAGCCGCACCAGCCCCACATTGCCCTTCCAGGTAACGTTACCCTCGGTCACAGGATGATCCTCATGTTGAGCGATGGCGTAGTTCCACAGTTTGCGTGCGCCCTTGCGTGTGACGTTGCTCACCGAGCGACCATTACGCATATCGCGCACCACATAATAGTTGATGCCGTTGCGCGTCTCGGCAGAGACTAACTCCACGCCCATCTGCGGCGTATAGAACGCATCCGACTGTGGCAGATTTGGCGCTGCCGACGGTGTCGGTTGTGGCTGTTTGCGATCTCGGCGATGCGAGGGACGGTGAGGTGTGCCAGCGGTGGGTTGTGACAATTCAGTTGGTTCACCCAGTTCCGATTCCAGCACAAGGGCCACAATTTCATCACGCACCGCCAGATCAGATTCGGCGTCATTGCGCACATAGAACTTGGAGCCGTCCAGACAATAGGGCTTTTCATCGCCTTCGCTCACACTAACACGCAGTACCTTTGCCCCTTCGCTTTGCACCGTCTCAAATTTAATATCCAACGGTGGGGTCAGCCGTTCGTTAATCGCCTGCAAAAGTTCTTTTTGCACTTGGGCCGGGTTAGGTAACCCCTTAATCGGCCCCTTGCGCAGACTCGCCCCCACATAGACGATGCCGCCGTCGGTGTTGGCAAAGGCACAGATATCGCTGAGGATCGCTGCCTGGCGTCCGCCCTGCTTATTGGCCGACTCGTGGAAACTCTGCATACCGTTGGCTCCTTCATCGCGAGCCACGGCCAGATGATCCACGACTTTGTCTTTGGCGCGATAGGCACGCGTCCGATCAAACGACTTGCTGTTGAGCAATTCCCGGATTGCTTCAAACGAAGGCTCTGGCAAGAGCATCTCAGTGACACGCTCGCCGATGCCCAGACGCTTGGGATTCTTGGGATCCGTCGTCAACCGGTGCGCATCGCTGCCCTGGATGCAGTGCATTCGTCGCGCATACTCCGTCTTGGAACCATTGAAAAAGCGCGAGGTTGAACTCCGGCTGCGATTATCCAGATCCGTCACCTCCAAAGCCAACAGGTTCTCGTTCTGGGTATAGGCAATTTTCGTCTGTCCACCAAAAGGGAAGTTACGCATGGCGACGCCGTGGGTACTGTTGGCGTGGGCCGCAATCACAATCCCGCCTGCTTTGTGGATCAACTCATAGGCAGTCAACACATCAGTGCTGGCTCCTGTTTCGGTTGTCCCCACATCCAGCTTATCTCCAGGGATACTCAAGCTAAGCAAGATATATTCAAGCTGACGAATCGAAGTTTCTGGGGGGAAAATGCCCAAAATATGAAACCCAAACGTAGCGGTAAATTCAAACCCTGGCAAAACTAACACTTTGTTTGCCAGTCTGCGCCACTCTTCCAGCCGTTCTTTTTCCTCAGCGTGGAGTCGCCCTTCTTCTTCAAGGCGACTTAACCACTCAATTTCTCGCCGAATTTTGGCGATTCCGGCCACCGTGTTGTGATCGGTGACAGCAATAATGTCCAGATCGCGCTCGGCAGCTTGGCGAAACCACTCTAAATAAGTGATGCTTGGTTGCTCATAATCCCCGGAGGCTGGAGTATGCAGGTGGAGATCCACCTTGTACCATTCCAGCTTTGCAGGTGTACTCTCCGCGCCATTTTGGCGATTTGTATTTGTATTCGATTTTCTTTTCCTACTCACGAAACCATCACATTCCTTTCCATGTGCGACTGGTTTCGATCAGGTAGCCATAGCCGTTTTCCGAAAAAAGGTCATCTCTGGATTTTGTCGAGCAAATCAACATCTCGATTGTCACGCAAAAGAGCAACAAAGTATCGAGGCATCACACCCCAACTTTGCCAAAATCTCAAAAATCAACCAAAACCCCGGAGAGTTGATCGATGACCTCTTACCAAAGTACATCAATCCAATATCTTCGCTTGTATGCCCTATAACGGCGTACAAATCCGGGCGAAACGGCTTGGACCTGACCTGATTCTACACGTCCAGCCGACATTTATAGAAGCATAAATTGCTTCTATTCAATAAACAATAACGAGCGTAAACAGTGACGCTCCCCCAAAGTATACAGCATCGCGCACAAATTCCAATACCATTATGTCAATATTATGTGAATTTTTTGTTTCCATTTCGTTTGCAAGGTTACATGCGCAGGCTAAGAAGGCACATAAGCCACAGGCTCAACGGGGATTGTTGTTGTTTCGGTAGAATCCTCCTCCGCCACCGCTGGCAAAATGAGGGTAGGTTCAACCTCACGCGGCAACGGTGCTTCGTCTAATGCTGCCGCCAACACCTCATCCACCGTGTCCACCAACACAAAGGTCATGGAGCGGCGCACGTTTTCTGGCAGATCATCCAAATCGGCCTCGTTGCGCTTGGGCATGATCACTGTATCTAGACCAGAGCGCGCAGCAGCCAACACTTTCTCTTTCAACCCGCCAATCGGCAGCACCTTGCCGCGCAGCGTAATTTCACCAGTCATGCCCACATTAGATTTCACCGAGCGGCGGGTCAACAGACTCGCCAGTGCAGTCACCATCGTCACGCCGGCGCTGGGTCCATCTTTGGGCAGCGAGCCAGCCGGGATATGCAGATGAATGTCCACTTCCTCGAAGAATTTGGGGTTGATCTGTAACTGGCTGGCCCGGCTGCGTATATAGCTCAACGCCGCCTGAGCACTCTCTTTCATCACATCGCCCAACTGACCGGTTAACAAAAATCCCTTTTTGCCGGGCATGCGCGTTGCTTCAAAGAAAAGAATATCCCCGCCGGTCATGGTCCATGATAGCCCTACAGCCACGCCAGGAATCTGTAAACGGTCGGCGATCTCCTCGGCCTGAAACTTACGCTTGCCCAAATATTGGCCTAACTTGTGTTCGTCAACCTTGATGGTTCCCAAAATCTCATCGGCGGCGATTTTGGCAGCCACCTTGCGGCAAACTTTGCCGATTTGCCGCTCCAAATTTCGCACCCCCGCCTCGCGGGTGTAGCCCTGGACAATCTCGCGCAGAGACTCTTCGTCAAAGATAACTTCGCCCGACCGCAGGCCATTCTCCTTGATTTGGCGCGGCACCAAATAGCCTTGGGCAATTCGTACCTTCTCATCCTCGGTATAGCTGCTCAGTTGGATGATTTCCATGCGGTCGCGCATCGGCCCAGGAATCGTATCCAGCACGTTGGCTGTGGTGATAAACATCACTTGGCTTAGATCAAAGGGCACATCCAAATAGTGATCACGGAACTCACGGTTCTGTTCCGGGTCCAGCACTTCCAACAGGGCGCTGGTAGGATCACCGCGGAAATCACGGCCCAGTTTGTCTACTTCATCTAACATAAAAACAGGGTTTTTACTCTCTATACGGCGCAAACTTTGGATGATACGCCCTGGCATAGCGCCAATGTAGGTACGCCGAAAACCCCGAATCTCGGCCTCATCGCGCACACCGCCCAGCGCCAGCCGCACAAATTTACGGTTGGTGGCGCGCGCAATGCTGATGCCCAAGCTGGTTTTGCCCACTCCGGGCGGCCCCACAAAACAGAGCACCACGCCCTCGCGCTCGCGACGGATCTTGTCGCGCACATCTTCCTCTTCTTCGTTGCGCTCATCTTTGCGCTCGGCGCGTAGTTTGCGCACAGCCAAATACTCGAGAATCCGGTCTTTGATCTCTTCCAAACCGTAGTGATCTTCGTCCAAGACCCGGCGGGCATGGTTGATGTCCAGATTATCTTCCGTGGTTTGCTGCCAGGGCAAGCTCACCATGAGATCGAGATAGGTTTTGATCACGCTATATTCTGCGGCTTGGATGGGCATCCGACGCATCCGGTTAAGTTCGCGGCGCGCCTCTTTTTCAGCCTCTTCCGACATACCGGCAGCGTCGATGCGCTCCTCCAGCTCGCGAATATCGGCGGCCTGCTCGTCCTCTTCGCCCAATTCCCGTTGAATCGCCTTAAGCTGTTCGCGCAGGAAGAAATCCCGTTGCATCCGCTCCATCTCGCCCTGGGCCTGGGATTGAATCTTGTGGCCCAATTCCAATACATCTACTTCTTTGTTAAGCAACTGGGTCAGGCGCAGCAGTTTCTCTTGGACGCTGTCAATCTCCAAAATGTGCTGGGCATCTTGTAATTCCAGCCGCATACTACTGGCGACGAGGTACGCAAGTTGGCGGGCATTTTCCACATTCGCCGCCATCACAGCCAATTCATCTGGCATCTGACCATCGAGTTCAACCAGACGCCGGAAGAGATCTTGCACAGCGCGAGTGAGGGCCTCGACCTCCAGACTCTCTTCAATCGTCTCCGGCAAAACCTCCACACGGGCGCGCAGATAGGGCTTTTCCTGAATATACTCTTTGATGCGAATGCGCTCCAGCCCTTGCACGGCCAGCCGAATTGTGCCGTCAGGGGCTTTCAGCACACGATGGACCTGGGCAGCCGTGCCAATTTCGTAAATATCGTTAGGGCCTGGCTCCTCGAGGGTTTCATCACGGCTAGTGACCAGCGCAATAATGCGGCTTTCCGGCAGCGCATCCTCTACCAAACTAATACTACGCTGCTGACCAATCGTGAGCGGCAGCCACATCATGGGGTAGACGACAACGCCACGCAGAGGCAATACGGGTAAATCATCGCCGATCAGAAGAAGGTTCTTCCTCGGTCGTTTCGTTTTCACCACGACTGCCATTGCTATATTCGCTGGCGTCGTAGATCACTTCATCGCCATCAGCTTCGGGCGGGAAGAACTCATCTAAATTCTCGTTATCTGAACTCATCTCTTCGTCCTAATGACAGTTTCTTGACAGGTGAAGTCCTTAAAATCAGGGCAGCCTCTTTACAAAAAACTGACTTACAATGGGTAAACTGGGAAGCAAATTTCGGATATTGTACCACACCTATATAAATGCGAAAGTGTAGAGGCTACCTATTTCTAGGCATGGTTTTTCCTGGCACGTTGCCTTACAATCTATTCTTTTCACCACAGAATGGTATAATTACCGTTCTTTGGATTAACGTTGCTCAAGTTTTCTCGATTTTCACAGGAAGGGATTTCCCCGTGGCAAACGCCGCCGATCTATCCATCCAGACCTTTCTTGACGCCCTGGCCTCTGACAGTTCCACCCCCGGTGGGGGCGGTGCGGCTGCGCTGACAGGCAGCCAAGCGGCCGCGCTGATCAGCATGGTTCTCAACTTTACAGTCGGGCGCAAAAAATATGCCGAGATTGAAGCGGAGATGCAGGGCTATCTGGCCCAGAGTGAAGGGCTACGCCATACTTTGCTTGGCTTTATTGACAAAGATGCCGAGGCCTTCTCCGCAGTCGCAGCCTGCTACCCCATGCCACGCACCACGGAAGCGGAAAAAGCCGCCCGTACCCAGGCCATGCAGTCAGCACTCAAAGGCGCAACCGAAGTTCCCTTTGCGATTGCCGAACATTGTCTAGCCGTGCTGCGCCTCATCGAACCCGTGGCACGCCAGGGCAACACCAACGTGGTCAGCGACGCTGCCACGGCAGCGCATTTGGCCTATGCAGGTCTGAATAGCGGGATTGTCAACGTAACTATCAATTTGAAGTACATTCAAGATGAAGCCTATGTTGCCACTTGGCATGAAAAGTCAGAGGCCCTCACCGCCCATGCCCAAAGCGCCTATCAGGTGGCGCGTGCGGCTTGCTCAGCTACGCTGGGGGTGACGGTATGAGCGCCCAGCTTTTGGACGGCAAAGCGCTGGCGCAATCGTTACGGGCGATGCTCAAGGCGGAGATAGCAGCGCTCACCGCTACGCACGGCATCACGCCCACGTTGGCCGTGGTGCAGGTGGGCGATGACGCCGCCGCCGCGGGCTATGCACGTTCCCTTGAGCGCACCTGTGCGGGTGTGGGCGCGCACTTTGCCCCCCTTTTGCTGCCCGGCGAGAGCAGCCAACAAACCGTGCTCGATGCTGTGGAAGGCTTGAACCAAGATCGGCAGATCCACGGTATCATGATTTTGGAGCCACTGCCCGCCCAGATTGAGGCGACGGCGCTAATTGACCGCTTACACCTGGGTAAGGATGTAGACGGAGTCCACTCAGAGAACGCTGGCCGACTCTCGGCGCAACGCCCGCCCTATTTTGTGCCGGCCACGCCCACGGGTGGGATGCGACTGTTGCAAGAGGCGGGCATTGATTTTCGCGGCAAACGGGCAGTGGTGATTGGGCGCAGTGACATTGTGGGCAAACCGATGGCGCTGCTGCTCTTGCACAATCACTGCACTGTCACCATAGCCCACAGCCGCACCCAGGATTTGCCCGCCATAGCCCGTGAAGCCGATATTCTGTGTCTGGCTGTGGGACGCCCTGAAATGGTCAGGGGGGATTGGATCAAGCCAGGGGCGGTGGTGGTGGATTTTGGCACAACCTACACCGACGATGGGTTGAAGGGCGATTGCGATCAGGCCAGCGTGGCAGCGGTGGCGGGGATGCTCACACCGGTTCCAGGCGGCACAGGCCCCATGACCAATGTAATGTTGATGCAAAATTTAGTGGACGCCTACCGTCAACAGGTTCGGGGCTAGGCAATACCGATGCTTTCGGACCATGCCAAACGTCCCCGCACCCGGTTGATTCACCCACTGGTGCTGGGGGCCTATGCGCTGCTCACCGCGCTGATGACATGGCCGCTGGTCGCCAATCTCACGACGACCATCCCTGGTGACAGCTTTGACGGCTGGCAGAATTATTGGAACCTGTGGTGGATGAAAGTGGCGATGGTGGACCGTCTTATCTCGCCGCTAGTCACCGATCTACTCTATGCCCCCACCGGCGTAAGTCTCTATTTCCACACCTTAAACCCCTTCAACGGCATTGTCACCCTACCCGTCCAACTGAGCGGTGGTCTAATCCTGGCCTATAACAGCGTGGTCTGGCTCAGTTGGACTCTCGGCGGCTACGGCCTCTTTTTGCTCTCGCTATGGGTGATGGGCGTTCGCAACTCACAACTCGCAACTCGCAATTCGCAATTCGCTGCGGCCTTTCTTGCCGGCGCAATTTTCACCTTCTCGCCCTTTCATATGGCCCATCTTCTCGGCCACATGCAGGTAATGAGCCTGCAATGGATACCCTTTTACATTCTCTATTTGCTGCGCAGTACGGCGCGCGCCCAAGCTGGCAAACCCTGGGCGCGCGATGGGCTGCTGGCCGGGCTTTTTTTAGCCGGGGTAGGGCTGTGTGATTGGTACTTCGTACTCTATCTTTTCTTATTCACAACGCTCTATATGCTCTGGAATCTGCGCATATGGCGCGCCGTGTTGCTGCCCGCAGCCCTGGCCGGGAGCGTCTTTGTGGCGCTGCTCAGCCCCCTGCTCTGGCCGATGATCCGCGAGGCGCTGGCCTTTGATTTTATGCAGCGCCCACGCACTGATCTCTACATCCTTAGCGCCACTGTGGCCGATTTTCTGATCCCTAATCGCTTGCATACCCTCTTTCGCCCAGAGAGTTTTATCTGGGCTGGCAACCAAATTGCCCCAGTCAGCGAACGCACCCTTGCCATTGGCTACGTGCCGCTCCTGCTCGCCGGACTGGCCTTGATCAGGCAGCGTAAACGCAGCCTTTTTTGGCTAGTGGCGGCTCTCTTTTTTATGGCGGTATCGTTGGGGCCAGCACTACACCTCTTTTGGATTGAGCGGGCAGATATTCCGGCATCGCTCCCCCCACCAGGATGGACCCCCTACGAAATTCTCAACCGCGTGATTCCCTTTATGCGCATCAGCCGCAGCGTCAGCCGCTTTGCGTTGATGGTCCAGCTTTCCGTTGCGGTATTGGCGGCGATTGGGCTTTCGTCTCTCTTGCAACGAGGCACGCAAACCAGCGGTGCAGGTGGCAATATTCCTAATACCCACGGTGCTGCTATTGGGCGAATATTGGGTTGCCCCCTATCCCCTGTCGCCGCCAGATACACCGCCGGTCTATGCCACGTTGGCCGACCAGCCGCAACCGGGATCTGTTTTGAACGTACCCATGAACTATGATCGACCGGGCTATCTGCTCTATCAGACTCTTCACCAAAAACCGCTGACCGTAGCCTACATCAGCCGGGATGATCCGCGCACACTGACCGAACGCGTGCCCATTTTGCAGCACTTTCGCCACCTGGGCGATGATATCCTGGCCGTGAATGTGACCGACATCGGCCAAACAGTGCTGCATGATCTGGGCATCGCTTGGCTGGTGGTGGATCGCTATAAAATGCCCGATGGACTGGAACGCAGCTATACGAGTACACTGGTAGATGCAATTATGGCGGGGCAATTACCTTTTTATGAAGATGACCGTGTCACCGTCTATGCTGTGACTGGGGAGAATCCTAAGCTGCCTTATGTGCGCTTGGGACAAACAGGCTGGGGATCACTGCAAACAGAGAAAGCCGGCCAACGCTCTCGTGCCATCGGACCCACCGGCGCAGGGCTAGAGTTTGTCCATCCCGCGTCGCAGGCTACACTAGAGATCGAATACCGCAGCGATAAGGCGATCTCGATTGACCAGCGAGGAACATCGCCAGAAAAAATCATGACACTCCCGCCTGCCCCCAAGGGCGCTATCCTGAAACTACCGCTGACAGCCACCACCATGCAAGCGGGCATAGAGTTCCATAGCCGCGGCGAAGCCCACATCCAAGCGCTACGCCTACACGAGACCCCGTGACGCAAGCCGGGCAGCCGTTCACGGGACGATTGACTTTCATAGGCCACTCCGTATAATGACGGGGGCACTTGCCCAGGTCTATGATGTAGCTCGTGTGATGCCGATACCTAATCTTCTGCCACCAGAAAGGATCTCTCCATGAAATGTGGGTTCGTGTCACACACCCTGCTTGTCGTTCTTTTGCTTGGGTTGACGCTGGCAGGATGCGGGCGCGACGAGGAGCCAGAGCCAACAGCCACCTCAACCGTTGCGGTTGCCACCCATACCCCCATCCCAACCTCGGCCCCGCTCCCCACCGAGACGCCAATTCCCGCCGTTTCACCGACAGAGAGCGTAGCCGTGGAGACGAATCTGGAGGGGCCGATCTTTGATATTCCCAGCAACATCCTCACAAGCTATCGCACTCGCGGCGCGCTTGTGCTCACTACGTTGCTCAATGGAGATGGCACCGAGCGGGAGTCGTTACAACTGGAGGGTGCTTATGTCGCCATTGATGGCGAATTTAAATTTAACCAATTTTTTGTGTTAGATGCTCTTCAGGCAGGATCTACCGTTACGGAGACGGTAGCGATCTATCAGGTTGATGATGTAGTCGCGGCCTATTTTGATGGCGAATGGCGCACAGCCGGTCGCCGCGATGCTGGGATCAGCCTGGGCGACAACCCCTTCAATCAGCCCCTGACGGCCCTGACCAATCCTCCTGGCGAGGCCACGGAAATCGGCAGCGAAACCCTAGCGGGCATCGAGACTACACATTATCAGATTACCGACCCGGCGTTTTTTGTGCAGATCGCCAAGATTAACATGGCCGAAGGGCAGACCATCGAAAATGTGCAGATCGATATATGGGTGGCGACGGCAGAGAAGTACATTGTCAAATATGTGATTTCAGCCACGGTCAACGACGCGCTTGATTTCGACGCCGAAGGCAACCCGCTGCGCGCCGACCAACAAGTGGCCTGGGATTTTGAACTCTACGATATCGGCGCAGACGTGGTCATCGAGATCCCGGCGGAAGCGCCTGATCCACAGGCTTTTACACCACCAGGATTCACCGAAGGTTCCTTTCCACTGCCCGCAGGCGCCATGGTTCGTGTCAACCCGTTTGGGCAGACTGAGATCATCACCGACCTTAGCCAAGATGAAGTGGTTAGTTTTTATACAAAAATTTTGAGCCAACTGGGGTGGAAATTAGAGGGGGCCTTTGGTCTATACGAAGCGACCAAAGACGATCTTGCCTTTGGATTGGTCACATTGGAGAACGCCCAAGGCGGCACGCGTGTACGGCTGCAATCGCCCTGAGTGGCCTTAGTGGCCCAGGATATCCACGTTGTTCTCTCGCCCATGATAGCGCAGACGGGCCTGCCCAAATTGCTTTAACAACACCTGGGCCTTATCACGGCGCATACGCAGCTCTGCTTTGTTAGACTGCCATTCCCCATTCACCTGATTGATCACCAATTGTGAATCGCCCCAGATTTCCACTTTTGCAGTCTCTGGATTGGCTCCATTTTCGGCCAGCCGCTTGAGCACAGCCTCCAACGCCGCAATCAAGGTATCATACTCCGCCTCGTTATTGGTGACCCGATTGCCAAACTGTAAACGCACGACTTGGCGCGGATAGGCAGGCCGATCCAGCGCATAACTGCCATAGCCGTGCCCGGGGTTGCCCTTGCTGCCGCCATCAAAAAAGAGGCGAATAGGGCCTTCGGGGGCTTGGCCTGGCAACGGTCGCATTGCCAGGGGCGCGACCTCGGTTCCCTTTTGAGGAGCGCCCACCACCACCCGCCCGCTCACCGGAGAGCGATAGGTGGGATCAGCAGAGCCATTGGTGGGCGTTGCAGGGGGCACAACTGGTTTTGAAGAGGGTTTTTGTACAGCAGGGACAATTTGGAGAGCATCGCGGTCAGTGAGCAGATCCTCCCGGTCCAGCAATCCCATCACCTGCAAACGCCGCCACAAGTGGCGGCGTTGGGCAGGCGCAAGCTGGCGAATGGTGTCAATCAGCGTAGTCAAGGTTTGCATGAGAATACGTTACGCGGCCTGTCGTTCTTTGCGTCGGCGCGCACGTGCCCGCTCCCACAAATAGAGCAAGTTGGCTTGATGGAAGTTCTGCACCAGCCCGCCCAGCGGAATCCGGCTGCGCCCAAACTGCTCTACATCATGTTGCAAGAGATCGTGCTTGGTGGCCCCTTCGTTCATCAAACGCTCGACCAGCGCTTGAATATCATCCAGATATTTCACACTCTCGTCAATGCTACTCGTCACCTCGCCGCGCAGAAGAATATCCCCATGCCCCTGGACAATTGATTCCAGATTAAAATCATGGAGTTTACGCAACGATTGTTTGTAATGCTCAATGTTGCTAAATGGCGTAGCAATCAGCGGCACAGGCATCATCAGATCGCTGGCAAAGAGCACCTTTTCCTCGCGCACATGGACCACAGCCACCTCCGGGCTGGGGCCGGGCGTATGCATCATATGCACCGTCTTATCACCCAGCCGGATCACCGCGCCCTCGCTAAAGACAATTTTGGGCAGACGAATATCCACCTTGAGCAGCTCCGGCGTATGTTCGCGCGCATCTTCCAGCGCTTTGCGTCCATAGCGCATCAACATCTCGCGGCACTTCTCATGGGCGATCAATTCGGCATTGGGAAAAAGATACGAGCCATAGACGTGATCGGCATGGCTAATGGTGTTGATTAAATATTTGATTCCCTCAGGGCAGACCCGTTCGGCAAATTCTATAATCTGCCGGGTTTCGGACGGAAAAGGCAGCGTATCAATGAGGATTCCGCCCTCAGACGTTACCACCAGCCCGGCATTCACCTCTGCATACATTTCACTTGTAAAGACCCATGTATCATCTGCTACCCGGGTACGGATAATCGCCACAGCGTTCTCCCTTTTCAGCTTTCGTAAAATTACGGTTAAAGTCACCCCAGAGGGTAATCTCCCCTGAGCCGTGCATAAAGGGCACGCTTGCTTCAAGAACAGCTTATTCTAGCATAGGGGGGGCAGGAGCGTCAACGAATTTAAGTTTAGCGTAAGCTTATTTTATAAACCTTTCTGATGAGTCGTGATTACCTCGGCCCCATTGTCCGTAACAAGCAGCGCATCTTCCAGGCGCACGCCCCACTGGCCGGGGAAATAGGTTCCCGGCTCCACCATGATCACCATGCCAGCTTGCAACGCGATCTCGTTGTAGGGGACAATGCGCGGCTCCTCGTGGCCGGTGACGCCAACGCCGTGGCCGGTGTGGTGAGGATAGACTGCATAGCCGCGACCTTCGATGAAGCCGCGTACCTTGCGATCAAGCTCTCCTGAAATTACACCGGGCCGCACCAACGAGATGGCAAAGGCCAGCGCTTCTTCGATCATGTGATGGGCCTTCACCTGTTCCGGTGAGGGCTGCGTGGCGTAATAGGTGGCGCAACTGTCGGACCAATAACCGTGGCGCACGGTGCTGAGATCCACGATCAACGAATCAGTTTCGCCAATGCGCAGATCACCGGGCCAGCCGCCAATATTGTTGTGCCGATAGCCCACGACACAGTCGTTGCCCAGCGGAACCCGTTCGCCCACATGGCGCTGAATGGCGCTGTGGATTTCGGTCCAGACGTCGATCTCGCGCAGCCCCGGCGCAGTGACCTGGCGCGCCACAGCGTGACCGAGATCACTCAGGGCGAAGTTCGCGCGCAGTTTGGCGATCTCGTCGGCGGTTTTGACCATGCGCAGCGGAACCAACAGATCGTCAATCGCTTCCCAGGTGACAGCCAAGGGCAGGAGATCGCCCAAAGTCTGATGCAAATAGACGGTCATGCCGCGGGTTTCCACGCCCGATCTGCCGCTCCCCGGCTGATCGGCGATTACTTCGCTCAGCACGGTTGCCAGATTGGACGCGCCCGTGATAGGCTTTTCAATGGTATAGCTGGCATAGGTGCGTACCGTGCAATCTGGCTGGCTATC
The DNA here is from genome assembly GCA_963721725.1 of uncultured Chloroflexia bacterium. GTDB lineage: Bacteria > Chloroflexota > Anaerolineae > Caldilineales > Caldilineaceae > RI-153. Next base: position 15,823 of record CAVRLX010000029.1, on the reverse strand, counting down.
TAAAGCCTCGACGCTGCCCGCCTGCCCGTCAATGACCACGAGGGTAAAATGGCCGTCGGCATACCAGATAAGCGCTGGCCCGCCCAAGAAAAGATTAGGCCCAAGTTGTACAGAGGGATTAAAGCCGGTGAGCCATTTCACAGAGGCAAGATCGGTAAAAAGCGCTCGGTGCAGCCCCATTTCTTCCAACCGTTGGCGCGTGCGTTGTCGTTGTTCCTGGTGCATACTCGCTCTCCTGAGGTGATGATGGTGTGGTCTTGCCATTATGCCATTGAGCGAATGGATCTGCCAGAGATAGACGGCAGGACGGGTCACATACGCAACACGGAACAGCTCCCATGAACCCAATCACTATCTCCGCCCTCACGACCCATATTGTCAACCTTTTTGCTGGCGACGAGCTTCTGCGCGACGTCTGGATTGTGGGCGAGGTGAGCAATTGGAAACGCGCCAACAGCGGCCATATTTATTTTAGCTTGAAGGATGGCGGGGCGACGCTTACCTCGGTGATGTGGCGTGGCAATGTCTATCGGCAAAGCTGGCTCCCCCGCGAAGGGGATCAGATCCTGGCCCACGGCTATGTAGATGTCTACCCAGATCGCGGCGCGTACCAGTTTTATGCCGACGAACTGCAACCCGCCGGGCGTGGACAACTTTACACACAATTCGAGGAATTAAAGGCGCGTCTCCTGGCCGAAGGGCTGTTCGACATCGACCGCAAGCGACCCATCCCGGCACAGCCACGGCGGATGGGCGTGGTCACTAGTGAGGGTGCGGCGGCGCTGCGCGATGTGTTGCGGGTGCTGGCGCAACGCTGGCCGTTGGTCGAGGTCGTGCTTTTTCATACGCTGGTGCAGGGCAGCGAAGCCCCCGCCGGCATTGTGGCAGCGCTGGAAGCCGCTAACCAGTATGGCGAGGGTGTCTCGCTCTTTGATGCCGCCGAGCCGCTGGATGTGATCTTGTTGGTGCGCGGTGGGGGCAGCATTGAGGATCTGTGGGCCTTTAACGACGAGCGCGTCGCCCGCGCAGTGGCTGCCAGCCACCTGCCTGTGATCACCGGCGTGGGCCACGAGACTGATTTTACGATGGTGGATTTTGTGGCGGATCTGCGGATGCCCACGCCATCGGCAGCGGCGGCGGCGGCAGTGCCGGATCGGGCGGAATGGCTGGGGCAGGTTTCGGCCATCCATGCCCGGCTGGGCGCGCTTGTGGAGGATCAAATCGCGGCCTATGGGGACGAATTGATGCAGAGCCAAGCGCGCCTGCGGCGCACGGATCCCAGCCGTCAACTGGCGCGGGCGCTGCACCAATTGGATGAACTTAGCACACGGCTGGCGCGCACGCTGCCCCGACAAGTGGCCCAACGGCAGGATCGACTAGAGTCGGCACGCTTGCGGCTGCAAAGCCTTAACCCCACCAACGTTCTCGCACGCGGCTATAGCGTAGTTCAACGGCAAGATGGCAGTGTGGTCACCGGGCCGACGCGTGCGCCCCACGGGGAGAATCTTTACGTCCACGGCAGCGGGGGGATGTACACTGTACGCCGGGTCCATCATGACGAAGATTCCCGCCTGGAATAGCCATTTTTGCAGGGGCAGTTCTCATTTTGCACACGCTTTTGATCCGAGTTCGACATTCTGCGGCGGATCGTGAATAATATCCGGCAGTCGGTTCCTTTTTTTGGATTGGACCGATTTGTGTGATTTTTATTTGCCCGGCATAATGCCGCCAAGAACACCTAACCGTTTCAGCAAAGGAGACAAAACTCATGGAACAGCAGATCTTTGCATCTGAACTAGACTCTGAACTAGAAGAAGAGGAAGTCATCCTCGCCCCGGGTGATGATTGGGACGATGATGACGATGATGACGATTTTGATGATGACGATTTTGATGATGACGACGACTACGATGATGACGATGATGACGATGATTGGGACGATGACGACGACGAATAAATGCGTTAGATAGCCATCTCAACAGGGAGCGCACTCTGCTGCTCCCTGTTTTTTATTGGCGATGTTTTTTTATTGGCGATGTTTTTTTATTGGCGATGTGTGGTCTTTTTGTCTGCGAAAGTTTCAAAATCGATTCAGTTGGCAAGCCCATTAAATTAGATTATGATGCGGGCGGAGAGAGCTATGTATGCGTCATCCTCGTCGCCTTCTGTAGGCAGGTTAGTACTTATGCAGTTGGCTCAAAAGTTCATTTTTCCAGTTCGACCTCTCGAGTTTGTAAGTTCTGTGGGTCTGTTTACTCGGGTTACTACAAAACTCGAACGATTCTGTTCCAAGATTGACCCACAAAGCCACGTAATAGAACGAAGTAAAAAAACGTTGATCTCGGTACGGCATCTGCTTTATATCGGCCAACCCTTCCTGTAATATGCAGTAGAAGTCACCGTTTACCCCCAAACCAAGACAAAGGAGAATTCAGGCGTGAACAAACAACGTTTGCAACAAGTTCGTTGGTTGCGTTTCCTTTTTGCGCTGGTCATGCTGCTGTCGCCGTTTTCGGCCCTGGCGGCCGAACCGGCTGCGATTGCCAGCCAAGAGGAATACAAGACGATTTTACTCGGTGAGTATGTATTGTCTGATGTGGCTGCGGGCGAGACCGTGGGCTATGCGGTTTATATCCCCGAAAGCGGCGCGTATCTTGTCTCCACCAACGATGAAGAAGCCGCGGCGCTTTTCGATCTAGTAGTTTATGACGAAGCGGGCGAGATCATCTATGAAGGTGGGCTGTTGGATGCGGAACTAGACTTGACGGCGGGCGGCATTGCGCTGGATATTACCGCCACAGAGGATGCAACGCTCAACTTCTTCCTTTTAGGCATGATTGGAACCATGAGCGACAGTGATCGCGAGCCGGGCAAGCTCTATCCAGGCAGCCTCTATATTGAAGAGAGTGTGAGTGAGCAGCGCTACGCTACGGTTACCATCCCCGATGTGGGCTACCCGCAACAGGTCTTGCTCTATGTGGGTGGCGGAGAGGAAGATGCTTTCACCGTCACCGCTGAAGGGGAGGACATTAGCTATGAGTACATCTATAGCAACGAAACGGATCTTCTCACCTTCTGGACCGAGGGCGGCACCTATCTGCTCACAGCCGAACCGTTTGAGCGCCGTTCGGAGCTTTCATTGATTGTCTTCCTGAGCGGACAGCCCCCAGTGTTGGCTTTTGATGAACCGCTGGATGGCACGCTGTTGGCAGGATCGGACCGCAGCGTCTACCTGTTGCATCTGGACACTTTCTACGACGATGTGACTGTAGAAGTTGAGAGCAGCAGCGAAGAGGCTGCATTGCAAGTGGATGTGCGTAACCGTCTCTACAGCGCCGATCAGCAATACTACGCGACTGACGACGACGGCGTTTTAGTGGTAGAGATGGAAGCATTAATGCCGGGCACTCTCTTGGTTGTGGTCGAGCGTTATGATAGCAGCACAGACGTCGACTTTACCGTGACGGTGACCGGCGAAGAGGGCGAGCCGTTGGGGGTGTTACCCAATGGGGAACCCTTCGAGGGTGAGATTGTGTCGGGCGAAACCACCTACTATGAATTTGCAGTGAGCGAGGCAGGTACGCTGGTGACGGTAGATCTGGCCTCAGATGTGGAAGATGCCGACTTTGATTTGGCCGTAGGGCTTTCTTTGACCGATCTGTTATGGAGCAGCGCCACCAGCGGGGCCAACGAATTTGTGCAGTTCATGGCTCCAACAGCAGGCACCTATTATGTGCAGGTGCAAAGCTACAGCGGCGAAGGGGCCTATACCCTGACTGCCGAAGAAGGCGACTTTGCGCCGGAACTCTTCTCTGGCGAAGTGACCGAAGGCAGTATCGACGAGAATGGCCGCATGATCTATCGGTTGGCGGTAGATGAGCCTGGGCAGATCCTTTCTGTGTTGCTGGTGGGCGGTGACGAAAGCGATCTGGATCTGGCGGTCAGCATGTTCAGCGAGAGCGGGGAATCGTTGTTGAGCTTGAGCAGTGTCAACGCTGGCTCGGCAGAGATCGTGAGCCAAGCAGCAGCCATCCCGGGAACCTATGAGATTATCGTGCGCGCCTATGGGCCTGGCGATGATTATCGAATTTTGGTGCGCCTGGAAGACCCGGCGGACCTATTGGAGATGTCTGACAAGGAGGCGGCTGCTGACGCAGCCGCCTCCGGCGGTTTTGGGTCACAAGTAGATACCCAACCCGATGCAACCAGCGCCGACGGTCTTCTGTTTGCCGACGATTTTGAGGGTGACGGTGGCTATTTAATGGTGGGCAGCGCGTTGGACGGCAGCCTATTCTATGCTGACGGCGTCTATCGCATTGAGGTGAACGAGGCCAACCATTTTCTGTATGGGGCCAGCGCCACGTTAAAAGAGAGCCATATTGCCCCTCAAGAGAGCAGTGGCATTGATGAGTTTCAAAATGTGCGAGTGGCAGTCGATATGACATTCACCGAAGATGTCGAACGTGCCTTCGCCGGGGTGATCTGTGGGATGCAGGACGACGCCGAATTCTATGTCTTTATGATCAGCGCCGACGGTCGCCACTATACCATCTCACATACCAGTCAGCCCATCTATCTCGCTGGACAGTCGCAAGGCGAACCGAACCCGGTGATTAACACGGGCAGCGGCGCAACGAATGCCATTGAGGGCGTCTGTGCCGACACCGGGCTGCAACTGATCGTGAACGGCGAAATTTTAGCCGAATATCCACTGGAGGCAAGCCCCGTTGGGCAAGTAGCCGTTGTTGGCTGGGCTGGCGATGCAACGCCCATTGCCGTGGAGTTTGACAATTTGGTGGTCAACAGCCTTGCAGAGATGCCCGAAATTAGCGCTATCGAGGGTGAAAACGTCGTCTTTACCGATGACTTTTCCAGCCCATCCACCGGTTGGTTCAACAGCACCATTGACGAAACCGTGGCGGAATATAGCGACAGTGGCTACATGATAACCCTTCAGCCCGATTCGTCCCACTATTTTTATGCACCCACCATGGGACTGTACACAGACACTAGCACCGCGGCTGAGATTATCCAAAACACAGGCAGCGAAAAGGGGTGGGCAGGCCTGCTCTGTCGTCTGAGCGGGGGCAACTATTACGACTTTGTGATCAGTGCCGCCGGTGACTATTCGATTGGCAAGTATGTGGACGAAACCTTTGAGTCACTGGTGGATTGGACCGCCCATGAGGCCATCATCCCAGGGATGGGGGCCAGTAATCTGATCCAGATCGATTGTATCGGCGATACGCTTAGCCTTTATATCAACGGTGAATTGGTGGACGAACTCCAGGACAGCGACCTTGCCGTGGGGCAGAGCGGGCTGGAAACAGGCTCGTCCCAAGCCAGCACCGAGCCGACAGAGTTTGTGTTCAACAATTTCTCGATTACGTTGCCTTAATTGATTGTGGCATGTTTCGATGGGTGTAAGGGTGCTTGAGGGATTGAAGATAGTCTAATCCCCCAAGCACCGCATTTCCCTGCCTGTACCCACCCCATTTTCCCCTAGCGACTGACCCATTACAATCAATTTATCCCCAAGCCAAGCCTATCCATCTACGGACTGGGAGATTGATAATCTCTCCCCCAAGCTTAACGCATGTGTATGCCTACGCGAAGATATACGTATCCAAATAGCGGTTGCGGAACTTCCCCTCTGGATCGAACTCGCTTGCCAAAGCGCGGAAATCGGCCAACCGGGGATAAAGTGATTGGACGCGAGAGGCTTCCATCGTGAAGAGCTTTCCCCAATGGGGGCGGGCTTCAAACGGGGCCAGTTGCGCTTCCACAATTGGCAGCAATTCCTTGACCGCCGACCAGTTATTACGAAACGAGAAGTGCAGGCCCACAGTCTCGCGCCCATAGCTGGGACTCATCCAAAGTTGGTCGGCGGCCACAGTGCGCACCTCGGAGATCTTCAGTTGTGCGCCGATTTCGTCAATGATGCTGATAATTGCATTCATGGCAGCGACAGCGTGTTGGCGTGGCACAAAGTATTCGCTCTGTAATTCATCACCGCTGGCGGGCGTATGGTTCACGCGGAAATGGGGCATCCGCTCGTGCCAGGGGCCAGGAACGCCCAACTGCGGCGTACACGATTCCGCCGAGAGATCCGCCAACGGATGCATCTCGCGCAAAGCCCCGGCAGCCTCAAACAGCCGCTCCGCCACAGGGATCGCCTTGCCGTCGGCCAATTGCCGTTTCACCCAAAGCTCGCTCACCACGCCGCGCTGCCAGTCGGTAAAAAGGCTGACACTGTAGGCGCTGGACATGATAGCGTCGAAATCGGCATCTATCTGGGCTACGGGCAGGTCGAGATAGACCTCTTGTTGCATGATAAAGGTGGGCGTTACATCCAGCGTAACCTGTGTAACCACGCCCAGACCGCCTAGATTCACAGGTACGCCCAAGAAGCGTTCGCCGTCATTCTGGCGCGACAAAGTGATCCGCTCGCCATCAGCTTTTACAATTTCTAAAGCAGAAATCGCCGTCGCCAAATTGCCCAACCTGTCGCCGGAGCCGTGCGTCGCCGTGGCACAGGCCCCAGCCACGGTAATGTGGGGCAGCGATGCCATGTTGTGGATGGCATAGCCGGCTTCGTGCAAGTGTTGGCAAAGCTGCCCATAGGTGACCCCGCCGCTCACCGTCACCGTGTGGGCGTCCGCGTCCACTTCGGATCGCCTGATCGAGATTCTCCAACGAAATGTGATCTTCCGCAGAATCGGCAATATGGTTAAACGAATGGCGTGAGCCAAAGACCTTGACTTTGCGGCTGTTACGTACAATCTCCTGTACTTCTGCCACGGTGGACGGACGGTGGACTCTGGCCGCGTTGAAAGTAAAATTACCCGCCCAATTGCGATGTTCAGTCATGAAATACTCCTGTGGGTGAGGCAAAGTGCACATGGCAAATTGCGGATTGCATGTTGACGACCGACGAACGGCAACTTTGCTTGCTATGCGTGGACTTTTTTCGTCCACCGTCTTGGGTCTTTCGTCATATTGAAGGGAGAAACGGTATCATAGCAACAAGGTTCACGCACGCGCAAACAGGATGACACTGCTTATGCTTGTTCTGCTCATCGCCATCACCTTGCTCTTGACCGGCATGACCGGGATTTTGGCGCTCAATTGGGCGACTTTTCCGCGACTACGCCAAACGACTCGCCATTCACCGTTCACCACTCGTCCCTCGTTTCTTCTCCCTGCCCGCAACGAAGCCGCCGTGATCGGCGATACCGTGGCCGCACTACTGGCCCAACCCGACGCACACGAAGTGATCGTCCTCGACGACCATTCCAGCGACGGCACAGCCGAGATCGCCCGGCAAGCCGCCAATGGCGATCCCCGCCTGCGCGTACTCCGCGGGGCCGATCTGCCTCTTGGTTGGCTGGGCAAAAACTGGGCCTGTCATCAACTAGCCGCGGTCGCCACAGGGGATCTGCTCATTTTCACCGACGCCGATGTGCGCTGGCAAGCTGGCGCGCTGCGTGCATTCCTCTGCGAGATGGAGCGCACTGGCGCGGATCTACTTACCGTATGGCCCACCCAAGAGACCATCACAGCTGGCGAACGCCTTGTGGTGCCGCTCATGGCGCTGGTTGTACACAGCTATTTGCCGGTCCTCGGCGTGCATCATGTCCCCCATCCACTTTTTGCCGCTGCCAATGGACAGTGCATGGGTTTCCGGCGCGCGGCCTATTTTGCTGTGGGCGGGCACGATAGCATACGCAATAACGTGCTCGAGGACGTCACCCTGGCCCGGCGCGTCAAAGCTGCCGGGCTGTGCTTGCGCATGATCGAAGGCAACAACATGGTCACCTGTCGCATGTACCGATCCTGGGCCGAGGTGCGCAACGGCTACGCCAAAAATATCCTCAAAGGCTATGGCAACGCCTGGGGATTGCTCGCCGCCACCCTCTTTCATTGGACCCTATTCTGGGGGCCGTGGCTGCTGTGGATGGCCGGACTGTGGATGCGCATGCCCGGCTGGCCGTGGTGGCCGCTTGGTCTGGGGCTGTGGGGCATCGGGCTGCGCGCCGCCACTGCCCACCGTTCGCAGCAGCGCATTATCGACGCCGTGGCAATGCCGCTTTCCGTCGGCCTCATGACCCTCATCGCTGCCCAAGCCCTGTGGTGGCAATGGCGCTACGGCGGGCCGCTGTGGAAGGGGCGCGTGGTGCGGTGAGGGACGTACGATACCAGTAGCAAATTGCACCCTGCTACTTGCACCTTGCAACACCCATCAGGAGTATTCCATGACCCACCCTATTCTCATCATCGGCGCGGGCATCGGTGCGCTTTCGGCGGCAATTCATCTGGCCGCAGCGGGCGCGCGCGTATTGGTATCTGGAACAGAACGCACAACCCGGCGGCAAGATGAGCGAAATGACGGCGGCGGGCTTCCGTTGGGACACTGGCCCGTCGGTGATCACCATGCGCCCGGTCTTCGAGGCGCTCTTTGCGCGCGCCGGTCGCCGTCTCGAAGACTATCTCACGCTGCGCCCGCTCTCACCGCTTACCCGCTATTTCTATCCCGACGGTTCGGTGCTAGACATTGACGCCGATCCCAACGTGACAGCGCAACGGCTGGCCCATTATGATCGGCGCGATGGCAAGGGATATCTGCGCTTTCTCGACTACGCGCAGAAAGATCCACGAAATCACAAGCGCAGAGTTCATCTATGGACCGCCGCCCACACTGGCCGCACTGATCAAGAGCAACCCGTTGCGCATGATGCGCGCCGATCCCTTGCGCACTATGCAAGGGGCGATTGAAAGCTACGTGCATTCGCCCCAGGCCCGTCAATTGCTTGGACGCTTTGCCACCTATACCGGCGCCTCGCCCTATCTGGCCCCGGCCACGCTCAACGTAATCGCCCATGTGGAGCTTAGCGAAGGCGTCTGGTATCCCCAAGGCGGGATCTATGCCATTGCCCGTGGGTTGACCCGATTGGCCCAGGAGTTGGGCGTGGAGATCCGCACAGGCGCCGCCGTGGCGGCGATTGAAATGGACGGAGAGCGGGTGGCGGGTGTGCGCCTGGCCGACGGCACGCAGATCGCCAGCAATCAAATTATCGCCAATGTGGACGTAGCCACGGTTTATGAAAAGCTGTTGCCGCCCACGCCCCCGGTGCAGCGCCAACTGACATCGCTGCTAGCGCTAGCGCCATCGTCGTCGGGGATTGTGCTGCTCTTGGGCATCGAGGGTGAACACCCTCAACTGGCCCACCACAACGTCTTTTTCAGCCGAGACTATGCCGGCGAATTCCGCCAGATTTTCGAGGAAGGCATTCCGCCACACGACCCCACGATCTATGTGGCAATTACCGCCAAAAGCGACCCGGACCACGCGCCGCCCGGCTGTGAAAATTGGTTTGTGCTGATTAACACGCCCGCCGACAATGGTCGTTTTGATTGGCAACACAACGCCGCAAGCTATCGCGATCTGATCCTGACTCGGTTATCCCCGCGACTTTGGGCTGGACGTGCGCGGCCAGATCCGCCACGAGACCATACTCACCCCGCCTGATCTGGAACGGATGACCGGCGCGCGCGCGGCGCGCTCACGGCCAATCGTCAATGACCGCATGGCCGCGTTCGGCGTCCGCACAACCGCGCCGAAACTGTGCGTGGCCTCTTACTTTGCTGGGGGCACCACGCATCCGGGCGGTGGCGTGCCCATGGTCATGCTCTCAGGCAAGCTGGCGGCGGAGATCGTGCTGGCCGATTTTGCCGCTCATTAGCCCACGCACCTACCTTTGCGATTCGGTCACAGCCCCTCTGTTTGACGTTGCGCCAGTCCACGCCACAATCGCCACGGCTCCGCTCAAGAGCAGCACGCCCATGAGCCAGAACATGCCTGTATAGCCTAGCCACACGATTAAGATGCCGCCCAGCACAGGCCCCACCACTTTGCCCGCGTTTTCCAACGTCCCCACCAACCCCATGCCCGCGCCCAGATGGTGCGAAGTCATCTGGGCGAGAGACCAGCGCTGTGGTGGCCGGGAAAACGACCGACTGGGCTACGCCGATGATCCCCGCCACAGCAGCAATGCCGGGAAACCGTTGACCAGCGTAAGCAGGGGCAACGCCAGCGCCATGCCCCCATGCCCAAGGCAATCGCCCGATAGTAGCCGATCGCGATCGCCCAGCCGCCCGCCGAATGGTTCCAGCAAAAGGTGGACACTCTCCTGGGCCGAGAAGAAAAGGCCGATCTGCGCCGTGTTGTAGCCTGCTGTCAGGGCATAGATGGGCAGAAACGCCTTGGCCGCGTACAGCCCCACGTAGACTACCGCCTCCAATCCACCCGACAGCCAGACCGACGGTGTCAGCGCGCTGGCGCGCAGGGAGGCGGTGAGGAAGTGATGAATGGTGAATGGTGAATGGTGAATGGTGTGGTTAGCGGTCGATGGTTGGTGGTCGCTAAGCATCAGCACCGGCACAAAGGCGACACAGCTAATCAACCCGATCACCGTGAAAACCGTGGCCGGATCCAGGCTGAGGAGCAGCCAGCCCGCCAGTGCCGGGCCGACGATATAGCCGCCGTTGCGGGCCATGGCGAACCAGCCCAGGCTTTCAGCTTTGCGCTTGCCACCCCGTTCGGCCACATAGGCCACAGTCACTGGGCCATAGATAGCCGTGGCCGTGCCGTGGATCACGCGGATAAGGACAAGCTGTCCTGGCGTGTTGATAAACCGATACAAAAAAGGCACAAAGGCGAAAAAGAGCGTGCCCAAGATGAGCCACCATTTGCGCCCTTGCCGATCCGAGAGCACGCCAAAGAGCGGCTTGGTCACCATGCCGGTGAGGGTGGAGATCGAGACAATCGAGCCGAGCAGCACGTCTGACGCGCCCAGCGCCGCCGCAAAGATGGGCAACAGCGGCGTCTTGCCCATCTGGTAGGCGGCGCGCACGATAAAATCGGCCAGGGTGATGTTGATGAAGTTTCGGGATGGTTTCATGGGGTCGATTCAATTTGGTTGAGTTCACAGGGACGATAGACGAAAGACGATGGACGAACGGTAGGAAGTAAATCACTTCGTCGTTCGTCCATCGTTTTTCGTCTTCTCTTTACACCACTACCGCCGCGGCTTTCAGATCTGCCACGGCCGCGTTGAAATCGGCCACGCTTTCATCGAGAATTGACTGCAACTTGTCCAATTGCGCATCCACCTGCCCGGCGAGATGTTCATAAACATCGTAGGCTTGCTTGGGCCGGGCGACATCGGCGGCGGCCACAATGCTGACCAGCCCAACCAGTTTGGCGTTGAGCCGGGTGGGCACGCGTAAGCGGTCAAAGGCGGTTTTGGCATCAACTGAAACAAGCTCTTTTTCCACTTCGGTCAGTTGATCGATAAGGGCTTTGGCCCGCTCTTTGAGCGCTGCTGCGTTGGCTATCCTCGCTGTCGCCTTTTTCAATCTGCTTGGACCAATACGCCACCTGTTCGCGCACACGGCGGATGCGCTTGATGGCCTTGTGGGTTTCGTCGATTTTGGCGTTGAGCGTCTGCCAAAGGTCGAACTGCTTTTGCAGATCGTCTGCGCTGGCTTCGGCTTTGGGATCGACATAGATCTCAAAGGTCTCGGTGATGGCATTCTCGCCCGACCTGAAGGCGCACGCTGTATGCCCCAGGCATTGCCATTGTGCCGATCACCGCCTTGCCCGTGATGGGATCTTCGGGCAGTTTCTCCGGTTCGGGGTAGCGCATCTCCCACACAAAGCGGTTGAGACCGGGGTTGACGGTGAGGTAGAGGTCTTCCTCTGGGCCAGCCACCGCCGCCGCCGATTTGACCTTGCCATTCTCGGCGGGCTTTTCGTCTTTGGGCTTGGGACGGAAGGTTTTGATCTCGTTGCCGTCACCGTCGAGGAAGACCAATTTGAGATCGCCGGCGAAATCGTCGGGCAGCCCGTAGTAGACGATGACGCCCTGGGGCGGGTTTTCGCCGCTGTCGATCATCTTGCGCACGATCTGACCGTCTTCTGTCTTTTCTTCAAAATAGGTGATCAGCCCGCCAAAGGCTGTGGCATAGTTGCGACTTGTTCCACGCGCGCCGCCCACATTCCACGGCTGCCAGCGCCGCAAGGAGCGCCGTGGCGGGAAGAGAGCCGGAGAATCGAACCACAGAGGACCCGGAGATTGCACAGAGTTCACAGAGGTTTCCGTCTCAGCACTCTGTGTTCTCTGTGAATCCCTCTGTGTTCTCTGTGGTTCGAATTTTCTGAGCGGCGTGAGATCGTCCAAGATCCAGAAGGCGCGACCGTGGGTGGCGATGACCAGATCATTGTCCTTGATCTTGAAATCGTAGACCGGCACGTTGGGCAGATCGCCAGGGATGGGCTGCCAGTGCGCCCCGTCGTCAAACGAGATCTGAATGCCGCGCTCGGTACCAACGTAGAGCAGTCCCTGCCGTTGGGGATCTTCGCGCAACATGCGCGTGACCTGATCCTGCGGGAAGCTGCCGTCGATACGCGCCCAGGTTCTGGCCGTAATCCGTGGTTTTGAAAAGATAGGGGCTGTAGTCGTCCAGTTTGTAGCGGGTGGCGGCCAGATAAAGCGTGGCGGCATCGTGGGGCGATGGCTCCACCGACGGTGATAAAGCTCCACTCGGGCAGATCGGGCGGGGTGACATTTTGCCACGAGTCGCCGCCATTTTTGGAAAGGTGCAGCAGTCCATCATCGCTGCCCGCCCACAACACGCCTCGCTCATGGGGCGATTCGGCGAAGGCAGAGATGGTGCAATAGTGCTCTGCGCCGCTGGTGTCCAGATTCAGCGGCCCGCCCGATGGTCCCAGTTTGCTCTCGTCGTTGCGCGTGAGATCAGGGCTGATCACGTCCCAGCTTTGGCCTTCATCCTGTGTGCGGAAGACGTGGTTGCCACAGGTGTAGATCGTGCCGGTGTCGTGCGGCGAATAGAGAATGGGGAAGGTCCACGGGAAGCGGTAGCGCAGCGATTTTGGCCCCCAGCCCGAATAGGTCTCCGGCCAGACGGTGACTAGGCGGATCTGTTTGCTGCGGTGATCGTAGCGTTGCAGCGCGCCGCCGCCACCAGGGGAAGAACCCACCGCGCCCACAAAGACAATGTTGGCGTCGTCGGGGTTGACGGCGATGTAGCCGCTTTCGCCCGTGCCCGCGATGTAGCTATCGCCCCACGGAATCGCGCCCTTTTCGCTGGCCGAAGGGACGGAAATGCTGCTGTTGTCCTGTTGTGTGCCATAGAGGCGATAGGGCAGTTGGTTATCCACGTCCAGGTGATAAAACTGGCCGGTCATCTGGTTATAGATGCTGCTCCACGTGGCCCCGCCGTTGAACGAGACATTAGCGCCGCCGTCGTTGCCCTGCACCATGCGCTGCGGATCGGCCGGGTCGATCCAGAGGTCGTGGTTGTCGCCGTGGGGTGTGGTGATCTCGGTGTAATTCTTGCCGCCGTCGGTCGATTTCCACATTTTCAGATTGTTGATGTAAACGGTGTCGGCGTCGCTGCGGGTCGGCGAAGATGTGCATGTAATACCAGGGCCGCGCCAGCAGATCGCGGTTGTCGGTGAGCATCTGCCAGCTTTCGCCCCAGTCGTCCGAGCGATAAACGCCCATCTTGTCGTCGGCGGCTTCGATCATGGCCCAGACGCGCCCAGCCTGGGCTGGTGAAGCGCTGACGCCGATCTTGCCCATGATGCCTGACTTGGGCAGCCCTTTGGCACGGCTGATGTTCGGTCCAGGTGTCGCCGCCATCGGTGGATTTCCAGAGGCCGCTGTCTTCGCCACCGCTGACCAGTTCCCAGAAGTGGCGGTGCACCTGCCAGATGCTGGCGTAGAGAATGCGCGGGTTGGTGAGATCAAGCGAGAGGTCCACTGCCCCGGCTTTGTCGCTGACGTAAGAGCACCTTTTCCCAGCTTTGGCCGCCGTCCATTGTGCGGAAGACGCCGCGCTCGGCATTGGGACCAAAGGCGTGGCCGAGCGCCGCCACATAGACGATATCGGGATTTTTGGGGTGAATGCGGATCTCGCCGATGTGGTGAGTATCCTTGAGGCCGAGGTTGGTCCACGTGCGCCCGCCGTCGGTGCTGCGATAGACGCCATCGCCCCAACTCACGTCGCCGCGGATGGTGGATTCGCCGGTGCCGATGTAGATCACGTTGGGGTCGGCTTCGGAGACGGCGATTGCCGCCGATGGCGCTGCTGCCGAAGTTGGCCGTCGGAGATGTTCTCCCAATAGGTGCCGCCGTCTACCGTCTTCCAGACGCCGCCGGCGCAGGCCCCAAAATAGGCAACGTTGCGATCCGTGGGATGTCCAGCCACGGCGACGACACGTCCGCCGCGGGGTGGGCCGACAGGGCGAAAGTGCAGGGCGTTGGTCTGAGAAAGCGCAAAGGGTTGGGTCATGAGTAACTCCGTTGTGGGTGAGTAAAGACGGGGCAGCCACTGCTGGCGAACAGCTTTTGTAAACGGTCAAGGCAAAAACTGTAGCGGAAAGTAGCAAGCGGGTCAAATCACAAAGAGAGCATAGGACCATCGGAGCCATAGTTTTGCAGTCATAGATGAAGACTTAGGGTCCGAGTGAGAATAACCCAGCTGATTTTTTTGTGTACCGAGTGGTAGATTCCGCTGACTCTGTGCAGTCCAGAGTAAAGGGGAGTCCGGGTCGCCACGAGTTGTTGATTCGACCAGTTGCTTCAGCGTTGGCAGCAGCTCTGGATGTTTTACCGTCAGTTTCTTACGCCCACCCCCAGACAATCGGCTTCGATGGGGGCCTAAGAGTGGGGCTTGGCCTGATTCAATCTCTTTACATTCGTCTAGCCCTCGTCGCACTGTTTCGAACGATAAACCGGTGGCGCGGCTCACCGCCGTTATGCCGCCCCACCCAAAGGATAGGGCTTCACTGCCTGCAAACAGTCGCCGACTTCTTTCTGTCAGCGTTCCTTTCAGACTTGCATAGCGGCTTTTGATCTCGGCTTCGGCCCGTTCTTTTTCAGTCTCGTGTTTTCGAATTCGTCATGTGATTCTCCATCCCTTTTTTTCACACTATCACACAACTCCTTTTTTACTCAAAATTCACTACCTTATTTCTGGACCAAGATGTATCCCCAGGTGTGTCCGCATCTGTATCCAAGTATAAGACAAATCGCTTAGTAAAGGATTAGAATGGAATTAGGCAAAAACCACCCACATTTTATACCCCCCATCAATCACACTTATAGGAGGCACCAATGTCACGTAATAGTTGGATTACGCTTCTGATTCTTCCCATGCTTGCTCTGCTTTTGGCAGGCTGCCCTACCGATGCCCCGCGCCGCAAACAGGAGGCCAAGATACGACCGCGGCTGACAGCGGCGGTGGCGACAAAGTGGAGATCAAACTGGCGACTTGGGCAGGCGTAGACGAAGCCAACGAGTTACAGGCCATCATTGATGATCTGAATGCCCAGTCCGATGTCTATGAGATCGTACAGGAATCCAGCCCCGCCGAGTATTGGACCAAATTGCAGACGACTGTAGCCGCAGGTACGGCTGCCGATCTGCTGTGGATGGACCAGGAACATCTGCCCGACTTTGCATCAAAAGGGGCGCTGCTGGATATCAGCGACCGCCTCCAGGGCGATGATCATCCTGCCGCTGACCTCGAAGACTACTTCCCCACGGCGCTGGATCGCTACACCTATGACGGCCAGATGTATGGATTGCCCTGGATCGCCATGCCGGTGATGCTCTATGCTAACCTGGATCAGCTCGAAACAGCCGGATACAGTGCGGACGCGGTCAACGACTGGACTTGGGCAGATTTTCAGGAAGCTTGTGTTGCCCTCACTGTGGACGCCGAGGGACGGACA
>CAVRLX010000028.1:0-16581 GCA_963721725.1 uncultured Chloroflexia bacterium | reverse complement strand
GGTTAGGTGCGTACGTCCTCTATTGGCTAATTTCCCAACGCCGAACCGGGCAGGAAGATCATAATCGAGGCGTCGGCGGTCTGGATCACCGGCAGCAGGCTTTCCACGGTTTCCAGAATGCTGGCAATGTCCAGATCGGGCCGAGCCGCTTGCAGCAGCCCCGATCGGCTGGCAATGTCAATCACATTTTGGAGTTCGCCACGCCCCCACGAGATCGTGGGCAAGGGCTGACCGTTGACAGCCATGTGAATGCCATCGGGGGCGGTTTCAAAGCTCATGGTCTTGACGCCAGCGGCAGTGAGATTTGCGATCAGACCAGCATCCAGTTTCAGCGCATCCAACGAAGCGCCGGTCAAGGCGGTCAACTCGGCGGCGCTCAGATCGCCCACGGTGAAATTCCCCTCGGCATCATAGACCACGGGCAGGTTAATCGCGCGGCGGCGTGCCCACGGCAGCCAGAAATTCCTGTTGCACCTGTTGGGCCGTAGCCGCCGCCGGACTTTCAGTAATCTGCCCCAGCGGGATCACATCCACACCGTCGCCCAGCGGAAAACGCAGCGCAATCCCAAGCCCCATCTGTTGCACCAACGGCAACACTTTGTCCAGCACAGGCAGGGCAATCCCCAGACTGCCCACAGTCTCGGCGGTTGCCACCAGCGAATCTTCATCCCAAACCAGCGACGGCACAGGCTGTCCGTTGACCAAAATGGTCAACCCCTGGGCGTCGTTGATGATCTGCAAATGTTGGATATTGGCCGTGGTGAAATAGCCAACCCATTCTGGCGACAGGGCCAGAGCGTCCAGATTGATCCCCGACGATGCGCCCAGTTGGGCGGCGGGCAGGTTAATCGACGCCTGGCCGACGTTATCAAAATCAATGACCAGCACAGGCAAATCAAAGTATAACTCGTCGCTGCCCATGGATTCGGAAAGAGACGTGCCCACGCGCGGCGCACACCCCGCCAAGAGCCACAGCGCCATTATGAATACCGCCCACATCCTTATCGGTTTACGCATCAAGCTTCCTCCTGTCAAGCATGGATAAACAAGCAGACGTATGCACAGACAATATCAAGAGGCCGAGTTTTCAGCAATTTTTGGGATCATCCGCCAGACTCCATGCGCGCGATCCCGTTGAGACAGCGCTGGCTTGGGCGCTCCCCGCGGCTGGGGTATAATGCGGCCATTAAGCAGCCGCCATCTATTCGGAGCAAAGAGAACCTGTGAGCGACGCCACGCCCCATGCCTATCCCTGGGTTTCCCGCCGATCTGCCATCACAATTGCCGGGCAACTGGTGATTCTGGTCACCGATGCCGGGAAACGTTACCTGATTGAACTGCACCCCGGTCGCCGGTTTTACACCAATCTCGGCCACTTGGAACACTCGGATCTGATTGGGCAGCCCCTGGGAACCACGGTCTATAGCCAGATCGGTCACCCGATGTTGCTGATGGAGCCGTCTCTCTCCGATCTCATGACCCGCATCAAGCGCAACACCCAGATCATCTATCCCAAAGATGCGGCCTATCTGATCCATCGTCTGAGCCTGCGGGCAGGCAGTCATGTGATCGAAGCGGGCACAGGCAGCCGGCGCGCTCACGATTGCGCTGGCGTGGACGATTTCGCCCGGCGGCAAAGTCTATACCTATGAAGTGCGCCCGGAAAACTACACCATTGCCCGTGAAAATTTGGAGCGCACAGGGCTGTTGGACCATGTGGAGATGCATCTAGGCTCAATTGGCGATGGCTTTCGCCAACGCGGTGTTGATGCCGTCTTTTTAGACGTGCGCGCGCCGTGGAATCACATTGAGGCGGTACGCGAGGCATTGCGTCCTGGCGGCTTTTTCGCCAGCCTTGTGCCCACCGCCAATCAAGTTATTGATCTCATCGGCGCGCTGGAAGAGAGCGGTTTTGCCAATATTGAGGTGGAAGAACTGTTGCTGCGCCGCTATAAAGCTGTGCCTGACCGCCTGCGCCCTGATGACGACATGGTGGGTCATACGGGATTTCTCATCTCGGCGCGTCCCGTGGTGGATGCGTCTGACCCGCGACGCTGGCTTTCGGAAGATCGTAAACGCTACGAAGCCCGCAAGGAAGTGGCCGCCCATATCGCCGTCGAAGAAGAACGCCGCGCCGCCGAGATCCAAGCAGGCGGGCCGAAATACCCCAAACTGCCGCTGCCAGGCTAATCGGGTTATCCCAGTGCTTGATAGAAGTCGTATAAAGTTTCGCCCAACCTTGCCCAATCATAGTGAGCGAGCAGCCGCTGGCGGGCGCTGACCGCCAGATCGCGCTGGCGCTGGGGCTGGGCCAGTATGCCAGCCACAACCTCGGCAAATTCGGCTGGCGAGGCATGGGCCGCCACCAGCGCCGCCGCCCCGTTTGCGCCATAGTGCGCCTGTTCGCCCACGGCGCTGGCAACCACCGGCACGCCGCGCAGCAAAGTGGTTGCCAGTCGCACACTACACTTGGCCTGATTCAACGGCAGATCCGCGGCAGGGAAGATGGCACAGTGCACCCGCGCATACAGCGCCGTCAACTCCGCCGCCGAGACAAAGCCCACCCAGTCGACAGTGCCCTGATCGGCTTTAAGCGCCGCCCGAAAGGCCGCTTCACGCGCCGGTTGCAGGGCTTGCCCCCCCACCACAATCCGCACATTCGGTGTCATCTGTTGCAACGACTGCCAGAACGCCCCCATCCACGCCGGGTCCACTTCTACAAAACGGCTAAAGAGCAGCACCGTTGGCGTTGACAGCATAGGGAGCGCTGGCACGGCCTCGGCGGGGGGCACAATCCCATTGGGCAGATAGAGCAGCGGCGTCCCTGGTGACATCTCGCCCACTTTTGCTTCGAGCCAGTGGCTGGCGGCGCTGATGCCGTCGGCGTGGGTGATGCCCCAGCGCTCTTGCCGATCCAAAAAGCGCGCCACAGGCCATGCGTAGCCGCCGATCGGCGACCACGCCGCTTCCCAGATCGTCTACATCCAAGAGCAGCCGCGGCCCCCGCCTGGCCCAGCGCCGCCGTTGCCAGAGCAGCCAGCCCACGATCCCGGCATAGGCCCGCGGCTTGACGAGATGCACAATGTCAGGCTGCAAGCGGTCGATCTCCCGCAGCAGCCGCGCGGTGATCAGTGGTAACCCGCCGCCCAACGCCACGTTGATCAGGCGCACGCCGCCATCGTCCCAAACGCGCCCGGCGTCGCTGGGGGTGTCCCAGGGCGGGATGAGGAGCGTGACTTGGCAGCCGCGCCCAGCCAAATGACGCGCCAAGGGCAGCGTACGCGCCCAGACCGTGGTCTTTTGACCCAGGCCAAAGGGGGCCACAAAAACAATGCGCATGGGGAAGGGTCAACCAGTGCGGATCAGGGCAGGCCAGCCCTGCACTTCGCCGGAGAGCAAAGCTAGGGCTGTGCGTTCGAGGGCATGGGGATAGGCAACGCCATAGATCTCCACCAGTTGCGGTGCATACCAGCGATAGAGCACGATCAGGGCCACGGCCTGTCCAATCCAAAGGGCAGGGGTGATCTCGGCGGCGGGGAGCGTTTTCTGGAAGGCGTCAAGTTGGGCTGGCCCTAAATATTGGTTAATGCGGGCCACCGACGCGGGACGGTGTGCGCCATTCAGCGCCACCACCAGATCGGTGAGCGCCCGCCGGCTTTCGGCCACAAGCTGTTGGGCCGCCAGATCTTCGCCCCGGTTCAGCGCCGCAGGCAGGCGGGCCAGTTGCACCCAGAAATAGGCCAGCGTGGCAGCGATGATCTCAGCATCAGGGGCAGAGAGCGCCGGGCGTGGGGCGGATAGAAAATCATACAGATCGGCGGGAAGGGCAGGGTGGGCAAAGAGCAACCGCAACGGACGATAGCGCTCAAGCTGATTTTGCAGACGACCGAGATCTGTCCAGCGCAGATCGAAGGCAACCCCACCGTGGGCGTCCAGCCCATTTTCCACAAAGGTGAGACCTTTGATCAACTCAGCCGCCTCAAGAGAATGATGCCAGCCCAACGGGAGAGCGCCATCCAAGATTGCCGTGAGATCCGCTTGCAAGGTGGCTGCGCGATCATCATCGACCAGCAAGTGCAGATTGAGATCGCTCCAGCGGTCGGCATCGCCACGGGCAAACGAACCCGAAAGCCAGATGGCCTTGAGCCAGGGTTCGCTGTACAAAGCAGGCAGCAGGTGCGCCAAAAAATGCCGCTGGCGGGGGGTGTTGTGCATAAACTGGAGATTCAACGCGGCCAGATGGTTTTGAGACATACCAGCGATTATATCATATCGAGGGACCAAACCCAGATGCCACCCCTTCATGCCGCCGGATATGAGGAGCGGTCTATCTCTGGTACAATGAGGTATATAACGCCGGACCTGACATCTCGACAGGGTGAGATGAAAATCTGACCTACACCCAAAGGATGATTTGAATGAGACAACGCGATCCATTTCGTGAACTAATCGATTCGTTGAACGATGAAGACTGGCCGTCGATTGAAGAAGAGTTGCTTGACCGTGGCGGTGGTAACGACGGGCCAGGTGATGGCGGCAGACGACCGGGTGGTGGCGGTGGTGGCGGCAGCCCCATGCCCCAGGGCAGTTTGCGCGGCCTTTGGTGGATCATTATTCCGTTTTTGGTGATTACATTTTTTAACCGCAGCTTGAGCTACTATGCCGACTGGCTCTGGTATCAAAGTTTGGAATATGCTTCGGTTTTCACCACACGGATTACGGCCTCGTTGACATTGCTGACGGTGGGGGCGATCTTCTTCTGGCTCTTTGTGATGCTTAACGTTCTGCTGGCGCGGCGCTTCGAGCCACGCGGGCTGGACGAGACGCCGCTCAGCCAAATCGCGCTGGCCTTTGGGCTGCGTGTGATGCCCATTATAATGCTGGTGGTGGCCGTCTTTGCCTTCTTTATGGGATCGGGGCTGTCCGGCGCATGGGAGCAGGTGCTGCTCTATCTGAACCAGACCGCCTTTAATATTACTGAGCCGATCTTCAACCACGATGCTGGCTTTTATATTTTCACGCTGCCGGTCTGGCAACTTGCGCGCAATTGGTTAATGACAACGGTGGTGATGACGTTAATCGCCACGGCGCTTGGTCAGCGGCATCGGCTGGCGCGGCTGGTATGCCAACGCGCTGGTGCGCGGCCACCTGAGCGCGCTGGGGGCGTTGATTTTGTTGCTCATCGCCTGGCAATATCGGCTAGATTCTTATAAACTGCTCTATAGCCACCGCGGCGCGGTCTTTGGAGCAGGCTACACCGATGTCAACGCCCAGTTGCCTGCCTATAATATTTTGATTGTCGTGACGATTATTGCTGCGCTGCTGCTCTTGGCGAATGTCTTTCTGCGCCGCACATGGCGTATCATGGCCGGGGTGTTGGTGGTCTGGTTTGGGATCTCGCTAGTGGCGGGCAACTTTTATCCGGGTCTGGTGCAACAATTCCAGGTGGAGCCAAACGAGTTTACCCTGGAGCGGGAGTACATTGATCACAATATTGATCTGACCCGTGCGGCCTATGAGCTGGATAGTGTAGAGGTCGTCAACTATCGGGCCGTGGAGGAGATCACCAGTGAGGCGTTGCTGGCCGAACCGGAGACGATTCTCAACATTCGCCTGTGGGACTATCGCCCGCTTTTCCTCACCTATAATCAGATTCAGGCACTGCGCCAATATTACATTTTCAACGACATTGATGTGGACCGCTACTTGATTGACGGCAAAACGCAACAGGTAATGCTGGCCGCCCGCGAACTCTACCCCGAAGGGCTGTCCGACGAAGCGCAAACCTGGGTTAACCGCCGTCTCGTCTACACACACGGCTATGGTGTGGCGATTTCACCAGTGGCCGAGGTCACCCGCGACGGCCTGCCGCGCTTCTTGCTCAAAGATCTGCCCCCGGTTGGTGTGCTCGACATTACCACGCCGCAGATCTACTTTGGCGAGCGCACCAATGGCTATGTCATCGTGCGCACCGAACAGGCCGAGTTTGACTATCCCGCCGAGGCGGGCAACGTCTTTACCCGCTTTGAGGCCGATACGGGCATTCCGATTGGCGGATGGCTCAACCGGCTTGTCTTTGCCCTGCGCTTTGGTGACATTAACTTCTTGCTCACCGACGCCATTATGCCAGAGAGTAAGTTGCTGTGGCGGCGGCTGATCACCGAGCGCGTCGAAGAAGTGGCCCCTTTCTTACACTTCGACGACGACCCCTATATTGTCTTGGCCGAAGATGGCCGGCTCTACTGGTATCAGGATGCCTACACTACCAGCAGCCTCTTCCCCTATAGCACGCCGCTGGAATCGAACAATCCGCTCTTGCCGCGCTGGCCGCTCAACTATATTCGTAATTCCGTGAAAATTGTCACCGATGCCTACACAGGCAAGACCACCTTCTATGTCGTGGACAGCGACGAGCCGATTATTGCGGCCTATAGCCAGATTTTCCCCGATCTCTTTGTGCCCATGGGCGAGATGCCTGAATCGCTGCTGCGCCACATTCGCTATCCCAACGAGCTATTTTCGATTCAGGCTGAGATTTTCCGCACCTATCACATGACCGATGCGGGGGAGTTTTACAACCGCGAGGATGTGTGGGAATGGCCGCAGGAAGTCTTCGAGAGTTCTAGCGTACTCATGGAACCTTATTATGTGCTGATGGAATTGCCAGGGCGAGAAGGCTTGGACTTTATCCAGATCTTGCCCTTTACGCCGGCCAACCGTGAAAACATGATCGCATGGCTGGCGGCGCAGAGTAATCCGGCCAAATATGGCGAAAAGGTCGTCTATCAGTTTGGCAAAGATACGCTCTTCTATGGCCCCAAACAGGTGGAAGCGCGTATTGATCAGGATCCGGTGATCTCGTCGCAGCTAAGCCTGTGGAACCAACAGGGGAGCCAGGTGATCCGCGGCAACCTGCTGGTGATTCCCGTGGGCAGCGGTCTGCTCTATGTAGAGCCGCTCTATTTGCAGGCCGCCAATGGCCGCATTCCCGAACTCAAGCGGGTGATCCTCGCCACGGCGGATCGGGTAGTGATGGCCGAAAATCTGGGGCTGGCGCTGGCGGAGATCTTCGGCAGCGAGATTCTCAACGAAACCGCCTTTACGACTTTGCTCAGCAACGATGGAGTGCTGCCGGTGACCAGTGACGCCGCGCAAATTACCCTGGGCGAAGCGGGCGGCAGTTCGCTGGAACTGGCAACATTGGAGCAGCTAATCACCGAAGCCAATACCCGCTATACCCTGGCCCAAGAGGCGCTGCGCTCTGGCGACTGGACAGCATACGGCACGCAGATCAACGCGCTGGAGCAGATCTTGCAACAGATGGCCCAGGTCTCCGGTGTGCCTTTGCCAGCCGAGAGCGAAGAAATCCCTGTGACGCCGGAGGCTGAAGGCGAAGTTGAAGCCACACCTGTGCCGTAACATGCCTTCGTGAAATTTCGTGGCCTTCGTGGATCAATATTTCTCTGGTTTGGCTTAAGAAACGAGCGTTATGGCCCTTTCGGCAACTCTGTACAACCTCAGCATTGAACTCTCCAACGTGGATCGCGGCGTCTACGAGACCCTCGATCTACGCGTGGCGCGGCAGCCGTCCGAGACCGCCGAGTATATGACCGTGCGCGTGCTGGCCTATTGCCTGGAATACACCGAAGGGATCGCGCTGACCCAGGGCGTGGCGGCGGGCGATGAACCCGCCGTCTGGGTACGTGATCTTACGGGGCAACTCAAGACGTGGATCGAAGTGGGGATGCCCGACGCCGAGCGCATTCATCGCGGCAGCCGGGCCGCCGAGCGCATCGCCATTTACACCCACCGCGATGTGGAGAAATTGCTCAGCCAACTGGCCGGCAAGAAGATCCACCGCGCCGAAGAGATCCCAATCTATAGCTTTAGGCGTGGCTTTATTGACGAACTGGCGGCGCTAATGGAACGGCGCAGCGTGCTCTCTGTCACCGTCACAGCGGGGCAGATTTATGTATCTGTGGGCGATCATGTGGTGGAAAGCCCGCTGTTGGAACATTCCATTGGTCAGCCCAGCCACGAGGGATGAGACAGACAAACGGCATCGAAAAGCGAACAGGGGATGAGGGATAATGGGGATCCGCTGGCCGAGATGCTGAAATTACAGGACACACCCGGCAAAAAGCACGAATAGCGATCTGGAATCGCTCAATCACCCATTTGCCCAATCCTATGCTCATTCCCGGCGCAATCTACCGCTTCAACCGTACCCAACGGCTCCGCTACTATCGGGCGGCGCGCACCCAGGCCGATGTGGATTTTCTCTATCCCATCAGCCTGGACGGCGCGCGCATTGCCGATGAACACCCCAGCGGGCGGCGCTATGTGCTGATCTATTTTATGACCCAATGGGGCAAGCTGGCAGCCAGCGGCTATTGGCTCGACCCCAAACAGGCGTTTGAAAAAGCCTATGTCACCGACGCCACGCTGGACGACCTGGACATGGTGGCGCTCGATCTGGCCGATCTTCCCCAAGCCGCCGATCAACTGGACAACATCCTCAACCGCCATGAGATCGAACTGGACATGGAAGTGTGGGGCGGTCTGTTGCAGGAATAACCTTGATACCTATACAGGTGCGACCACTCGCCATAAGTAGATTGGTTGTAAAAAATTTGTGTGGCGAGTGCGTCGCACCCTCGATCTGCATCGATACTAATCTTGATGACAAAATCACTGGACGAGTTGCTTTCCCAATCGGCTGATCTGCACCAGCACCTTTGCCCGCGCCAAGTGTTGGGCGTGCGTTCGGGGATGCTGGCCGGCGAAGTATTGGGGCTGAGCCTGCCGCAGCAGAATAAACGGCTGCTCACTTTTGTGGAAACGGATGGATGTTATGCCGATGGCGTCGCCGTTGCCACCAATTGTTGGGTGGGGCGGCGCACCCTGCGCGTGGTGGACTATGGCAAGGTTGCCGCCACTTTCATTGATACACAAAGTGAACGCGCAGTGCGCATCTGGCCCAGCCCGCAGTCGCGCGACGCTGGCCCTGGCCTATGCCCCAGAGGCAGTCAGCCGCTGGGAAGCGATGTTGCTGGGCTATCAGCGTGTGCCTGCCGCCGAACTGCTCTGTGTGCAGGCTGTCACACTGCGCACACCCATCCACGATATTGTCAGTTATGCTGGTGTGCGCGCTCACTGCGCCCGCTGTGGTGAAGAGATCCTCAACAGGCGCGAGATCATAAACGATGGGCAAACGCTCTGCCTCGCCTGTGCAGAGGGCGGCTACTATCTCTCTCAAATGGATTGAAGATCGTTACCTTTCGCGAACGATTTCTCCACCGTCCCCGTTCCCCAGTTGCCACGACCATGCCCCGGGCATCCATTGAAATATCGGCCTCCATGCCAACGAGCGGCCATGCCGCAACGAGGCCGTACCTCTGCTGTGGGGCTGCCTTCCAGACCAAGCCGTGTGATGTACTCTGATCAAAAATTCGGCGTCGGTTATCTGGTTTGCATAGTTTTATTTTTTACTTCCTATTTCATAACTCCGCCACCACCTTCTTGCGAAACTGCGCCCAATCCCATTCTGCGCCCCAGCCTGGAGCGTCCGGCGGGGTGATCTGTCCGCGCTGTGGCACGGGCGGGTTGAGCAGCCCGATCTCGCGCCCGGCTTCGTCACGCGAGCCGCCGGGGAAATATTCGTAATAGCTCGTGTTGCGGATCGCCACACAGAGGTGAGCATGGACCAACCCAAACAGCCCGCCGGGACCGTTGAGTTCAATCGTGGTGTTGTGCAGTTCGGCCAAGTGCGCCAGTTTCATGGTCTGCGTGACACCGTGACGGGCGTTGGCACGCAGCAGATCCGTCGCCCCAGAGATGAGCCAGTGCGCGCAGAGATCTTGATCGTGCATCAGCGTTTCCGGGGCCAGGATGGGAATGTCCAGCGCAGTACACAGCTTTTGCAAATCAGCGTGATTGCGGTCGGGCAACGGCTCCTCGAACCAGCCATAGCGTAACTCGTCCAAGGCTCGCCCCACGCGCAGCGCCTCGTTCACCGTATACACACAGCCCGCCGCGTCGTGGAGCAGTTCAACTCCTGCCCCCACAGTTTCGCGCACGGCCCGACACCAAGCGATGTTGGTCTCCGCTTCGGCGCTAAAATGATCTTTCAAGGCGACAAATCCGGCATCCAACGCCACCTGCGCGCCGTGAAGAGCTGCCTCCAGCGTGGCGCTGTGAAAGTTGTAATAGGCCGGCGCGCTAGCTCTGGCCCGGCCCAGCAGCGCATAGACGGGCAGCCCCGCCACTTTCCCGGCAATGTCCCACAGGCAATTGTCGAACGCGCCAAACCAGCCCTCTTTGCTAAAAATGCCGCGGGTGGCAACACGCAGCTTTTCATCCAGCCGCTCGCGATCAAAGGGATCTTCGCCAATTGCCAACAAGCGCAACTGTGCCAGATCCGCCGGGCGCATGGCGGTGTAACGCGCATCGCCCACGGTGCAAACGCCCTCAACGCCTTCATCTGTGCGCACATGCAGCACGTGGATGTGATCTTCGGCAGGGCCGTGGCTGCGCCGTTGCCAACGCCGTTGCGTGCCCACCATTTCTTCGTCCAACGAAAAGAGCGGCGTCGAACTGGGCAGCGCCAATACGGAAAGTTTGATTTCGCTAATTTTCATGATTCACCTATGGATGCAATCTCTTGATTTTGTCACACGATAGCTCTACTTTACTGTGTTATCGATGGGGTGACCAGAATCGAGACGTTTGACAACGAAGCGGCACCTTGCCACAATTGCACAGAGATCCGCAACCAAACCGAACGGATAGCGTTTATGGACGAGAGACGGTATCTAGAATTTGAACTGCTGCTGGAAGCGTGGGAGGGCCACTACCGGGCGCGGGTGATCAACGCGCCCATTCGCTCGGCTCCCCACGCCTTTACATTGCCCGACGCTGCTGGCATCGCCGCCCATTTTTGGCAGGGCATGGACGAGTTGCAACTTCCCGTGGGCGCACGCCGCACGGCCACGCCCGATCTGAAAGGCGTGGGGCAACGCCTGTTTGACACTCTGTTTCAGGGCGAAATTCGCACAGCCTTGCGCCGCAGTCTGGACGAAGCCCGCCGTCAGAACCGGGGTCTGCGTTTGCGCCTGCACTTGAGCGATGTCCCCGTCTTTTTGGATTTGCCCTGGGAATATCTCTATGACGGCGAAAGTGGGCGCTTTTTGGCCCTCTCGCACGAGACGCCGCTGGTGCGTTCGCTGGATGTGGCCGAACCGTTACAGCCGCTGCGGGTAACGCCGCCGCTACATGTGGTCGCCATGATCGCCTCGCCCCAGGATCTGACGCCGCTGGATACGGAGGGCGAATGGCAGCGTCTTCAATCAGCGCTGGCAGCGCCCATCGCGGGCCGGGCAGATCCGCTTGACGCGACTGCATCAGGCATCCACCAATGCGTTGCAAAATCTGCTGCGCGAGGGGGCCGTTCACGTTCTGCACTTTGTGGGCCACGGTTTTTATGATCCTGACCGGGATGAAGGGGCGCTGATCACCGAAGGGGCTGCCGGGGAAAGCGTGCGCACGCCCAGCACTACCCTGGCAACCCTGCTCCACGGTCACCGCACGCTGCGGCTGGTGCTCCTCAACGCCTGTGAAGGGGGACGCACGTCACAGCTTCTGCCCTTTGCTGGCGTGGCGCAAACGCTCCTACGCCAGGGCATCCCCGCGGTGATCGCCATGCAGGCGGCGGTCCGCGACGATTCGGCACTGGCCTTTAGCCAAGAATTCTACGAAGCGCTGGCCGATGGCTATCCCATTGACGCGGCGCTGAGCGAGGGGCGCAAGGCCATGGCGGGTCAACCCGATAGCGCCGATCGGGGCATCCCGGTGCTTTATTTGCGCGCCAGCGACGGTCAGCTTTTCGAGGTGACCCCTGTTGTGACCCCCGTTGTGACCCCTGTTGCCCTGACCCCCGTTGTCCCCCTTGATCGCCGAGCCTGTGATGGTCCGCCGCCCTGTGCCGTGGCTGTGGGCGCTGCTGGCTATCGTCATTGTAGTGGGGATTGCGCTTGGAATTGGGCAGCCGTGGAAGCAAGATCCCGTGGCGGCGGAGATTGCTACGCCGACAGCCCCGGCAGTGGTGCTGGCCGAGACGCCCACAGCGCAGCCCACGCCGGCCCCCACAGAAGAGCCGCTGCCGCCCACGGTGACGCCGCCCATACCCAATCCGCTGCCGGTGGCGCTGCAAAGCGAGGGCTGCGGCTCGTTGGAAACCAATATAATTGATGACATGGGTCGGGCCGGAGGTGCGCGCGCCGAGGGCGATGCACTGATGGGAATCACGCTGATTTGCGAGGGTGATACCATCTCCACCACGCTGCAATTTCCGCCGCAGCCCGCCCAGCGCGTTGAATTTCTCGACGAGCCGAGCGCGATGACCGTGACATTGTCCCGCCCCTATGCGCGTACGCTGATCGAGGCGGCAGTGCGCTATGCCACGGGAAATTACGCTGAAGCGGCCAGCCGCCTTACCCAAATGCCCGCCGCAGCGCATGGGTCAGGCAGTCACTGGCTCCATGCCCTGGCGCTGATGCACAGCGAACAGTGGCGCGCCGCCGCGACGCCTACACGGGGATGCTGTAGAAAGGCTGAGAGTACAGAGATGCAAGCGCAGGCCCACGCCGGGTTGGGGTTGAGTTATGGTCTTACTGCCCTGGTTGATGACAGACAAGAGACTAAAGAGGCTTGTATAAATCAGGGGCTAAACGACGCTGCACGTGCCGTAGAACTCCAGGCAAACCGCGCGTTGTGGCAGGCATCGCAGGTCTATGTTCGCACCATTTGCCCACCCAATTTAACCGACTACGAGAGCGCCATTGAGGCGAATCAACGAGATGTAGAAGAGGCTTATCTCTTGTCCAATGAGACCAACCGGTTTGAGAAAGCCCAGGTACAAAGTCTTTTGGCGCACATTCTTTATGAATTTCAGGATTATTCTCGATCACGTGATCTAGCCCAACGTGCCATTGAACTCGCGCCCGAGTTAGCCAGCCCCTACAACACTCTTGCCTGTTTGCATTTCTCTACCGCAGAGACGGACCAAGCCAGGGCATATTTCAGCCTGTACATGGCCCGCCTCACGCTCTCTCGACTGCGCGGCTGTTGCCCGAACCCTATGGCAGAGAGAAATCTACTGCCTCTAAATTAGAAATGATCCAAATCCGTATGCTTAACTGTAATTGTATGTGACTTCAAATCTAATGCAGTCTGAAATTTGAGATGAAGGGTGCGGTCCTGGTGTGGGTGAGAATGATTGGCTGTGATTGAAAGGGCAAGTGCATCCACGGTCTGAAAGGGCTGGCTCAGCAGATCGCGATAGCTCCCCTCAAACATGGCGGCTAACTCTTCATCGGAAAGCTTCACGAATGTACCTTGCCGCGGTTTTATGGTGGCTTCTAACTTGGTCCGATACTCTGTGATGTCGGCCAGGGTGATGCCATTGAGCATACGCATACTATTATCCGCAATCCGCGAGGCCTGCTTTGCGTCGTCTTCAAATGCCAAAGAAGCAGCGGCGATTATCGCCGTCACCGTGGGCGGTTCGGGCAAATCACCCCACGGTGACGGTAGATCATCAAATTTCGGCCAGCCGCTGCGCTGTACCATGTTGGTGACCAGATCTACCAGGGTGTGTATCCCCTCATTGACATCTTGCCGTTTCGCATGGGCAATGGCAGCCACTTCCATAATCGTGCTACGCACAAACTGTTGGCGATAATCGGTTATCTCGCCAAGCAATTTCTTCTGGATGCTCTTGGTTAATTCATGTACTGATTGATCATAAACACGCACCACATAGCCGGAAAATTCTTTATCTATGAGAGACCCATGTAAAAGGTCGGCCACAGGTAGGAGATCTTGATAGGATTGCAGGTCTGCTTCGCTCCTATTTTCCTTTAGCCAATCTTGCAACCACGCTTCAAAGCCCATTTTGATCAAAATTGCCCCGGCCACTTTGCAGCGCAACTCCACCGGGGGATGACGATCATCACGCAGGCTTGAGAAATCCTGATAATATTGGCGCAATACCCGCCGCAATGTCACAAACATGGCCGGTCCCAGGCAGAGAACACTGTACGCATCCTCCAAAAGTTCCGCCAACCATCCATCAGGGTTAACCACCTTCTTGCTCTCACCGCCATACTTTTCGCCCCAACTTCCCAAAATAGAGTCAGGAACGCGAGGGAGCAATACTTCTTTGATCATGTTCTTGGGGCGCTCATTCGTTTGCTGCGGATCATCTGTTCCCTCTAGTTGGTTGACAATATGCCCCGCCATCTCATGCCAGACAATCTGCCAATCCCAGGGGGTTTCTAGGCTATCAATGGGCACACCTGTAATGAAAATGGCCGGAGCATAGCTAAAGCGCGCCATCTGGAAATTATTTCGATAATTGGGAATGGTCAGGTTCATCAACTCTTCAACTTCCGGCGAGAGGCCGCGCTGGCGCGGTGCCTTTTCGCTGACAACACTACGCCATGCCTGATTGGACGGCTGGGATTCCTGCTCCATTTGCGCCCAGTGCTGAATCCAGATCCGTGTAAAGTCACGCGGTTTTGCTTCCAACGTGACCTTTTCTAATGTTTCCACTTGCGGATCTTTCACGGCATAGAGCAAAAAGGTGATGGATTGCCAAAAGTCAATCAGCCGGTCCATAGCGCGCTGTTGCCAGAACGCCCACAGCGTGGGATTGTCTTTGGTCTCCTCGTCTTGGCTCAACGATTTGCAGATAGCGTTGTGATAGGCAAAGGAAAAGCGGGCAAAGCTATCCACTAGATAGCGCATGGCCTCTGCCGATTGAGTGCGTTCCACCCCTAAAATGCGATCGGTAGTCTGGCGAATGTGGGTGAGCAGGCTATAAATGTGCATCAGCCCGTTGACTTCGGCGGTGTTGGGGTTGAGGGGCAGGTCCAGACGGTGGTGAGACATGATCGTTCCTCCTGAAGTGGTGGGTGAGGTAACCAAACAAAAAAACACTTCGTTAAGTTTTCGATGAGGGAGCAATGAAGGGGTATGCAAAGTATAGAAGAGAAAAAAAGAGAAATCAAGCCATCCAAAAATCACCAACACAAAGGCCGGCCCACAGTGGGCCGGCCTAAGGAAAACGTACTTCAGAAAGGCTAGCCTTGTTCCATCCGATAGGCCAGCAAAAACGCATCCAACGCGGAAATATCATAGAGCACCATGCGATAGCTTTGCCCGATTTCCGGTGACCAATTGTCCATCTTGGTGCTGCGGTTCATCTCCTGCAAGGTTTGCTCAACTTGAGCAAGAATGGTCCGGCAGTGGGTCAATTTTTCTGCCGTCGCTCTAGAACTGTTTCGATCCATAGATACCCTTCTTTCACACAGTGGATTGGATTCTCCTCCCCACCCTGTAGAACATACAAGGGTCTCTAGTATGTCAGAAAATAGTTACACGTGGGGACATAACCAGGGGTACACATGGGGGAATAGGGCATATAGCGTGCTGCGTGCTGCGTATTCCAGAGGGTTGACATGGTTGGTGGCAGAGATGCAGATACCATGGTTGACATTCTGGAACACGCAACACCCAGTACGCTATACGTTTATCTCGTCTCCACCGACAATCGCTCTGCGATTAACTCCACCACGTCTTTGACCACCATGCCGTCGCCGGCTGTGTTGGCAGCATCGGTCATCATAGTCAGGCAGAAAGGACAGCCCACGGCAATGGTCTTGGCTCCGGTGGCGGCGGCTTCGTCGTACCGTTCGCGGTTGACGGCTTTGCTGCCATGTTCCTCTTCCTTCCACATCTGCCCGCCGCCTGCACCACAACAGAACGAACCTTTGCCGTGGCGCGGCATCTCCACCAGAGGCAGACCCGTGCTGCCCAGGGCGCTGCGCGGCGCGTCCACAACGCCGTTATGGCGGCCCAGGTAGCAGGGATCGTGAAAGGTGATGGTATCGCTCTCACCGTTGGCAACCACGCTGATCTTCTTGGCGGCGGTGAGTTCCGAGAGCAGTTGCGTGTGATGGATCACGTCATAGTGGCCGCCGAACTGATGATACTCTTTGCCCAGTGTATGCAGGCAGTGTGGGCAGGTGGTAACGATGCGCTTGGGGGCGACTTCGTTGAGGGTTTCGATGTTCGCCATTGCCATTTCGTAGAAGAGATATTCATTGCCCGAACGGCGGGCGGCTCCCCCGTGCAGCTTTCCATGTCGCCCAACACGGCAAAGTTGACGCCGGCATGGGTCAACACAGTTGCCAGTGCTTTGGCTGTGCCTTGTGCCCGCGGATCATACGAGGGGCGCGCAGCCAATCCACCATAAAATTTCGAAGTCGGGGTTCTCTTCCACCGTGGGCACGCGCGAGCCTTCGGCCCAGGCCATGCGGTCGGCGGCACTCTGGTTCCACGGATTGCCGTTGCGCTCCATGCCGCGGTATGCCGTCTTTAGCTCCGCCGGAAATTCGTTTTCCACCAACACCTCATGACGGCGCATGTACAGGATGTCGAACATCGGCTCGTTGCCCACGGGGCAGATGTCCACACAGGCCCCGCAAGCCGTACACGCCCACAGCGCCGACGCGCTCA
>CAVRLX010000027.1:0-36515 GCA_963721725.1 uncultured Chloroflexia bacterium | reverse complement strand
CCAGATATCTGAGAAAAAATGACTGAAATTTCCCCTTTCCCCCCCAACCTTATCAGCAACTGTTTGAATCACCACTCAGGGAGCCATCTTTTTGGATGCCCAGGGCGGCGCAACAGCAGCGAATTCGGCGGCATCAACGATTCTGGGAGTCTCCCGTGCCGAATTGCTTGCCCACAATTATTTGCATATGAAAACCCGTTTTATGATCAAACTGGGCAACCGCTGGATCCGAGAGAAGTCCCCAATTGCCCAGGCTAACCAGGGTAACATGGCCGTGAAACCGCAAATCATGGGTTTCGATCTGCATGGTCGCTCCCGCTGGCTGCGTGTGACAGCATTCCCCATCTTGGATGAGTCGAGCGGAACGTTGATATCCGTCCATATCATTTTCGAAGATGTTACTCCATTGGTAAAGGCCGAAGAGTCGGTGCGGCATTCCGAGTCGCGCGATCGGCCTCCTGTATGAACAGAGCCAAGCCGCCCTGGCCTATACCAACACGTCTGTATCGGGCCAGCCGCAAGTTAATTGGCACTCGCCACGTCTCTGACGTTCTGGCGATTTTGGGCGAAAGTGTGGAAAGCGCGCTGGCGGCTGATGTGGTTTTAACTACTTTGTTGGATGTGTCACAGCACACTCTGCGCCAATCCTGGCATGGCCTTGGCGACGATCTCCTCGATACAAGCGCCGCTGCCCGATTTTGAACAGCTATGGGCGGGGTTGGTGGGCTGGGGTTGTGCGTACAGGCCAGCCTGTGCTGTCGTCGAAAGGCTACCCAGATCGGCGCGAAAGCCCGTCCATGCGAATTCATCGTCACCACTTTTGGGGGGATAGCTCGGTGGCGATCGCGCCGATTCAACTTCACGACCGTACCATAGGTGCCGTGGCTGCCTTCAACCGCTCTGATCAGCGCTCCTTTAGCGAAGACGATCTTAACATGATGATGACCCTGGCCGGTCAGGCAGCCCTCGCCATTGAAAATGCGCGCGTTACAGGCCGAAACGGAACAGCGCGTCTGCCATTCTGGCCCAACAGTCCGAAGAACTGGCCCGCTCCAATTCGGATCTGGAACAGTTCGCCTATGTGGTTTCGCATGATCTGCAAGAACCGTTGCGCATGGTCACCAGCTATATCGAGCTGTTTAACCGACGCTATGCGGAACACGTGCCAGAAACAGGCCAGGAATTCTTGAGTTATGCGCTGGATGGCGTGGATCGCATGCGCCAGTTGATCCATGCCCTGCTCACGTATTCTCGTTTGGGGACGCGTGGAAAGATGGCTGTACTCGTGGAAAGTAACGGGGTCATAGAGCGTGCTGGCCGGTCTGAACCCCTTAATCGATGAATCCAAGGCCACTGTAACCGTTGAGCAATTACCCGGAGTGATGGTGGACGAGGCACAACTGGAGCAGTTGTTGCAGAATCTAGTCAGTAATGCAATTAAATTTCACGAAGTTGGGCAGAAGCCCCAAGTCTACCTCGCCGCCCAAAAACAGGAGAATTTCTGGCGTTTTGCCGTGCGTGATAATGGCATTGGCATTGAGCCAAAGCAGAATCAACGCATCTTCCAGTCTTTCAACGCTTGCACACACGTGAGGAATATCCGGGCACCGCATTGGTCTCGCCATCTGTAAAAAGATTGTCGAGCGACATGGCGGGCAGATCTGGGTGGAATCCGCAGCCGGGCGCAGGCGCAACGTTCTATTTTACGCTGCCTGTGCCCACCCCATCAGCGCTAGTAAGCTATCCGCCGCTTGCACCCACCCCGGCGCGTGGTCGATGCCCATAAGGATATCAGCCACATATTGGCGTTGGGGTACGGGAATGGCATACCAACTGCCGTTGCTGTCGATCAGGGTTGCCACGCGCTCCGGCCCCCAATTATAGGCGGCCAACGCCCAGCGCAGATCTGGCTGCCCCATCTCGGCCAAACTGGTCTGCAAATACGAAAGATAGGCCGCCCCCACCAAAATATTGCTATACGGATCAAACGGATTGTCCACCTCCACGAGTGTCGCCCATTCATTCCATGTTGCGGGCAAAATCTGCATCAATCCATACTCGCCTGAGCCACCACGCGCCAGCGGATTCAATCTGCTTTCGCGGTGGGCCAGCGCCGCCAACACCCGCCAATCCAGATTGTAACGATAGCTAATTTCTTTGAACATGGCTTCATACGTGGTCGCGTTGGCATTCACCAAAAGCTGCCCGCCTGTCGCACCTTCCAGCGCAACCCTGGCAATAGGCGTAGGCAGATCCGTCGTCGGTGTTGGCGCAACCGCCACCATCTCCTGAATGGTGGCCGAGGGATAGAGCCAGCCCGCCACCCACGCCCCCACGCTCTCCCGGTAGAGCAGAAGCAGCACCAGCGCCATGACCATTATCAGCACAAGTAAATAGCCCATATTCAGGGCCGGGTGGCCTTCAAACGAAAGGGTCGCCGACTGTGTAGCCCCGACGACGCCCGGCTCGCCCTGGATCAGCACGCGCGATTTTTGCATGCGAATGCCCAAAAATCGGCGTTCGGTGGGCGTGATGATCACCTTGATCAGACTGGTGCTGTGGGGGGGAAGGTAGACCGTTTGAAGGGTCTCCGCGCGGCGTGGCTCTGTCGGTGGGGTGATCTGCACCCCGGCGGCTTCAAAACGCACACGGGTTTCGCCGTGCATCTCCTTGCCCAGCAGGCGATAGGCAATCGGCTCGCTGCTTGCATTGGTGAGCGGCAACAACGCCACGCCGCTTGTGCGTAAGAACCCAGATCGGATCAAATCCGGCATAACCGCTCCCCACGTCACGGCGCGCTGGCCCACAATCTGCACCTCCACCACCTCAGATTGTTGCCATCCGAGATATTGGGGCGAGACAATCCGCCATGCCAGGCGATGGATGGCTGCCGCTGTTTCCGGCGGTGGTGAGATCACGATTTGGATCTGGGTCTGTTGACCGGGCTGCAATTGCACACTAGGCGGCGAAATGTGTACCCATGAGGCGGGTAGCCCACTGGCCTCAATCATGAAGCCTGCATTTTGGCTGCCGCTGTTATGGATGGTTAATGTGTGGGCAACAGCTTGCCCCGGCGCAACCTGACAGCGCCCTGCAACGGCAGCAGATGTTGGCATTACTGGGGCGGGGGTGGCCGCAAGGATATGTGGCTTCGTCATCGGCAGCGAGGATGATAGGGCCGCCTCTATCCGTCCATTGTGGACCAGCACCAACTCATATTCACCCACGCGGAAGGTCTGCCAGGGGCTGAGCGGCTCTGGATAGCCACTTTCATCATCCAGCCAGAGCAGTTGATAGGGCTGCTGTCGGTGATCCACCAGCGCGTGGAACGAGCGGATGCGATCTCCTGCCAACACGATGTCATTGTCCGGATGGTGGCCGATGTTGACGATCCCGGTGGCGGGATCAAGATCATAGAAAATCACAGCCCCATCGGGGTGAACCACTTCAAGTTGATCAAACTGAGACATGGGTGTTTACACGTGAGCGTTATCAAAATCGGGAGACACACGTTGAAATTATGGGGGCAAGCGGGGCAGCCTGTCAACCCGGGGGAAATCAAAAGTGCCTGGGGGATGTCCCAGGCACTCTTCAGTGGAGATGGCGGGAGTCGAACCCGCGTCCGAAACAGTAGCTGTGAAACGTCTACAAGCGTAGTCACCAGACATTAGATTTTACCAGCAAACCCCGGGGTGACGTAGGGTTAGAAGCCAGCGATTCGATGACTCTTAGACAGTCTTATCGACGTCAGACTGTAGCAGCTCGCAGTATATGTCGGCTACCGTTCGGCCTGCTGGCCGCACCGATACGGACCGTGACCCTCCTCAGAGGGTCATTTGGTCACT
The DNA here is from genome assembly GCA_963721725.1 of uncultured Chloroflexia bacterium. Taxonomy (GTDB): domain Bacteria; phylum Chloroflexota; class Anaerolineae; order Caldilineales; family Caldilineaceae; genus RI-153. Next base: position 32,670 of record CAVRLX010000027.1, on the reverse strand, counting down.
TCGGGTTAGGCAGCCACCGCTGCGAAAGCGGGGGTGCGGGAAGCGAAGTTGAAGACCTTGCCTGTTTTGGCATTTATAGGGTTTGCGCCTTTTTTACGTAGCCGACGCTCTACGGCTTGCAATTCCAAAACGTATCTGCCCCGTCGAAACCAATCATCCCCTCGACTGAACACAAAGAAGTATAGCACTTTGGGTAGGATTTGTAAAATTTGCCAAACCTTTAACCGTGTGCCCTTCACTTGGGTTACGCTTCGTAACCCAAGTGAAGGGCGAAGATGAGCAGACCTTGTATACGTCAGCGGCAATGGCCTTGATTACCATGCCTCATCCCTCCGCGTGGGAACGGTAGACTTCGGCCAACTGCCCATAATCCCCAATCCTTAATCCAGCGTCACCATCGACACCCGATTTTTGTTCACCCACTCCCAGTTGATTTCTACGCCCAGCCCCGGCCCTTGTGGGATCGGCACATGGCCTTGTTCGTCTACCCCTTCGAGCGTGTCGTGATAGTCAATATAGAGATCGGGATCATGGCTGGCCGGCGCTTTGGGATGCAACAGCCCCATTTCGTAGTAGTTGGTGTTGCGGATGGCCGCCATACACTGACGCTGGGCTGGCCCCGGCCCGTGAAATTCAATGTCCACGCCCAACCCTTCACAAGCGTGCGCCAGTTTCATCACCCCGGTAATGCCGTCATAGCCCACATCCCCGCGCACGAAATCTGTGGCCTCGTTAACCAGAAAATCCATGTGCGGCTCCAGCGAACGCACATGCTCGGTCATGAGCAGCGGCGTGCGGATCAACTGGCGCAGTTTGCGGTGGGCAAACTGCGACGTGCCGCCATCGCGATAGGGGTCCTCGTACCAGAAAAAGCGGTTTTCATCACAGGCCCAGCCCACCTTGAGGGCGTCGCCAAAGGTAACATATTCACAGGCGGGGTCGAGCATGAGATCCATTTTGCCGCCCACACGCTTGCCCACGGCGTGGACGGTTTCCATCTCTTGGCGGATGGGCGCGCGCCCCAGCCGTGGATCTTGAACGCAGGATAGCCCAGATCTAAACACTGTTCGGCAAAATCGGCATAGGCTTCGGGCGTGGACATGCCGTCGGGCTGGTGATCGCCGTGATAGGTGCTGGCATAGCAGGGAATGCTGGTTTTGTAGCCGCCCAACAGCTTGTAAACAGGCACGCCGAAAAGCTTGCCGGCAATGTCCCACAGCGCAATATCCACCGTGGACAAGCCGATCCGCGCTACCTGCCGTTGCACCCGATTCACATCGCTGAAAAGCCGCTCGCGTTCCAGCGCGCTTTTGCCGATAAAATAGGGGGCCAGCTTTGCCAGCGCCGCATAATCCAGCGAACTCCCCCCGGCATACTCGCCTACAATTCCCTGATCTGTAAAGACACGCAGCACATAGCCGCCGCGTGTAATCGTGTTGCCCGGCTCATAGACGAGGTTGAACCCGTTGTAATCATAGCCCAGATCGCGCTGCGTGAACTCGTACTGATGCACTTCAAACTTGGTGATAATGGGGTCAGACATGCGTTCTCTCCGTTGTGGGTGTGGGTGGTGATGGTACTACGGATCTGATCCGGTTTACACACTATACTTTGTACCAGATCCCGGCTTTTTTAGGAAAAGGAGTTTTCGACGTGGGTATGAAAAAAGTGGAAATTGTTTCGCACCGGGGAGCGAATGGCGTCGCCCCGGAGAATACGCTGGCCGCAGCCCAGGCCTGTATCGACCTGGGCGTGGATTATGTGGAGGTGGACGTCTGGACCAGCCGCGATGGTCTCTTTTATGTGATGCACGACGCCACAGTGGACCGCACGACAGATGGCAGTGGTCATTTGCTGGCGCTCACCGCCGCCGAGATCGACCAGACTCGACGCCGGAAGTTGGTTTTCGCCCCAATTCCGCGGCGAGCGCGTACCGCGCTTGGATGAATTTCTGGCGTGGGTCAAGGGCAAGGCCAAAGTCTACTTTGACGTAAAATTTGCCCACCCCCAGCAACTCATCGACCTGATCTACAGCACCGGCTTCGAGAACGACTGCTTCTTGTGGTCGGGGAGCAAAGAGTGGATGCGTCTCTGCGCGCAGCTTGCCCCCGAACTGCCGCTGAAGATCAACGTAGGCGACGTAGCGGGCGTTCAAGACGCGCATACCCGCTTTGGGGCCAGCATTGTAGAGGTCAGCCCCGAAAATCTCAACGCTGATCTCATCGGCGCGTGCCACGACTTGGGCATCCGCGTCATGGCGCGCGCCCAGCAAGAATCGGCGCAGATTTTTGGCGAGATCCTGGCCTGGGAGATTGACCTAATCAACCTGGACGATCCCGAACTTTTCCTCGCCGTGTTGGGGGCATAGGGATTGGGGACTGGCGATTGGGGATTGGCGATTAGGAGGTTTCTACAATCGTCCAATCCTTTAATTACCCTGTCTCTGTGTACGCCCAGAGCGGGCACAGATCTCGTCCCCTCCCTGATAAATTCGGTCTGGTGGACTACTGTCGTATCAAGGCTCAAGTGCTGGAAAAGAGGCGGAGTGAGCATCTCTAGATGCGAGTGGGACGCCATCTGGGTATGCCTTCTCCGCAATCAAATTAACCTTGACACCACACCACTAATCGCCAATCCCTAATTGCCAATCCCCAATCGCTACTCTCTACCCTTCCAACTCATCCTCGCTGCGGTAAATATGGGCGGTCAGACGCGGCAATTCGGCCACGTCAAAAGGCGGCATAAACGAGTTAACCAACGCCACATTACGCTCCACTTCTTCGGGCCAGCGCATGCCCACAATGGGCAGATGCACACGACTATCCGAGAGCACAAACTTTAGCGTCAGTTCGTATAGCTCCTCTTCGGGGCGCTGTGGCACCAGATAGCTGGCAAGGCGCTGGAAAATGCCCGATGTCATGGTACGCATGGTGGCGATGCCCATGTCAGCGGTGGTGGCCTCGTTGAGCACATGCAGCGCCGCCCCTTGGTGAATCAAGTTATAGCGCACTTGGATCACGTCAAACGCGCCGCTTGCCACCAGCGGGCGCGCCGTCAGCGGTTCCTCCACGGTGAAGCCCAAAAAACGCACAAGCCCGCGCGTGCGCAGAGAGATCAGCGCATCTAACAGCCCGCCGCGCAGAATGTGATCCACCTGCGCCTGGGTATACAGCCCACCGTGAAATTGGATCACATCAATCACATCCGTACGCAGCCGCCGCGCCGATGCCTCTACACTGGCAATCACTTCTTTGGGCGACAGGTTGTTGTAGCTCACTTTCGTTGCCAATACAAAACGCTCGCGACGGTCGTGGGTGGCCTCGCCGATAATCGACTCACTGTTGCCATCCCCATAACTGGGAGCGGTGTCGATGTAGTTGATGCCAGCCTCCAGCGCCGCGTGGACAGTTTCTACGGCAACGGCGCGCCCCCATTCGGTGAAGGGATCCCAATCACGCGCGCGGTTCACGCCGCCAAAGGGATAGCCGCCCAGGGCCAGGCGTGTGACCTGAAGGCCGGTGCGACCAAAACGAACCTTGTCAAGCATGGTATACTGTCCTTTCTTTGATGAGCGTAGCAATGTAGCATGGACATGCTGCAACCCAAGAATCATAAGTAGGAGAAACGATGATTAATCGTTGGGATATTATTACCATTGGCAACCTTTCTCGCAACCGCTACTGGGGCGAGAAAGAGACTCAGTCCTATCGGCCTGCGATTTGTACCTGTACACTCATTCAACTCGACGGGGTGCGCCTGTTGGTGGACCCTTCGCTTAAAGAGGAGAGCGATATGAACGCAGAACTCTTTCGGCGCACGGGGCTGAAACCTGAGGCTATTGACGCCGTCTTTCTTACCCACGCCCACGGTGATCATCACTATGGGCTACCCCATTTTCCGGCAGCGCGCTGGCTGGCTGCTGCGCCGGTGGCGGCTCAACTCACCGCCATTTATGACAAGACCGTAGAAACGGTTACGGATCGGCTGCTGGGTGAAATCGACGTGATCCATACCCCCGGCCATACTGAACATCATTATAGCCTGCGCTTTGACTGGGCGGGTAAATCGGTGGTGCTGGCCGCCGACGCCGTCGTCACGCGTGAGTATTGGGACGAACGGCGCGGCTATTTTAACTCTACTGACTTCGCCGCCGCCGCCGCCAGCATGAACCGTCTGGCGAAGATCGCTGACATCATCATCCCCGGCCACGACAACTATTTTTATGTTTTGTCTGCGCTCTAGAAACCGTATGCCAAGCGTGGGGATTGTGTCCTGATTCTGGGAGAATTCGACCGTAGGCTGATTTTCGAGTATGCTGCGTCCGGTATGTCGTCTTTCCCGCTTTTGTATACTCCGCAGCAGCACACAAGGACATGTTTCATAGAGCAAACCATGGTCCTTTGGGGCACTGCTTAGTATAGAGTGAAATAAGGTTGTCTATGTCACGTTTTTCTTTGATCTCGCGCCGCCGTTTGTTTGTCCAGATGGGCAAAGCCGCCGCTGTGGCCCTGGTCGCCGCACAGGGTGGAAGCTTTGCCCGTCCACTCTCTGCCGCCCGTCCTGTTCTCCCCGCTGCCGTTGCCAGCAGCCCCAGCCCCCAAGAAGTCTCGTTAGACTATAAGATCGGTCAGATGTTGCTGATTGGCTTTCGCACCACGGAACTGGCCGACGACAGACGCGCTGCTGCGCGATGTGCGAGAGCATCATGTGGGCGGCGTGGTACTCTTCCGCTACAACGTGACCTCGCCAGAACAGTTGACAGCCATGACGGTTAAATTGCAACAGACCTCGTGGCAATGGTCCAGTCTACCGCTCTTGATTGCCACGGATCAAGAGGGTGGCAAGGTGAGCCGTCTCAACGAGAAATTTGGGCTACACAACGATTTTTCGGCCCAGGCGTTGGGCGCGCGTGATGATCTGGCGTTGACATCCCAATATGCCACCAATTTTGCCGGGGCACTGCGCCAATATGGCATCAATTTCAACTTGGCCCCGGTGGTAGATCTCAACAGCAACCCCACCAATCCTGTGATTGGAAAGCTGGAACGCAGCTTTTCGGCCAGCCCAGAGGTGGTGACACGCCATGCCTCTACCTTTATTGAAGCGCACCGGGCCAAGGGCATCTTGTGTACGCTGAAACATTTTCCCGGCCACGGCAGCGCCACTGTCGATTCACACGAAGGCTTTGTGGACGTGACGGGACGGTGGCGCGTGCAGGAGTTAAAGCCCTACGATGCGTTGATTCGAGCCGGGGGGGTGGATGCTGTGATGACCGCGCACATTTTCAACAGTCGATTGGATCCCAATCACCCGGCCACGCTGTCGCGTTCGGTGATCCACGGACTGCTGCGCACCCGCCTGCGCTACGATGGGCTGGTGATCAGCGATGATCTGCAAATGGACGCCATTCGTGCTCACTATAGCCTGGAAGACTCAATCCGGCTTGCCATTCTGGCTGGGGTGGATGTGCTTTCGTTTAGCATGAATTTCTATGTGGAAGAGAATATGACGGCGCGCATTGTAGAAATTGTGCGCAATTTGGTGCAGAGTGGGGTTGTCCCCGCCGAGCGCATCGACCAATCCTATGCTCGCATCCGCCGTGCCAAAGATTGGGTGGCGGCGGCGTGGGCATAGGATTTGGTATGTGATGGCGAACTGTACCGTGGCTCGCTGAAAGAGTGTAGCTGGTGCTATATAGTTGCGTCGATTTCAAGTGCAATCTTTCGAGAAAGTGGGAAAACGATGAACAATCCACACGAAATCGCCACATTGGGCGGCGGCTGTTTTTGGTGTCTAGAGGCGGTCTATTTGGAGATCGCCGGGGTGCAGAAAGTAGAGTCGGGCTATAGCGGTGGGCATGTTGCCAACCCCACCTATCGGGACGTATGCAGCGAGCGCACCGGCCATGCCGAGGTGGTGCAAGTCACCTTTGATCCGAGTGTGATCAGCTTTGCCGAGATCTTGCAGATCTTTTTCACTATCCACGATCCCACGACGCGCAACCGCCAGGGGGCCGATGTGGGATCGCAATATCGCTCGGCGATTTTTTACCACAACTACGAACAAAAGCGCGTGGCGCAGACTGTCATGGACGAGATCGCTGAAGTCTGGGACAACCCCATTGTCACTGAGTTGACTCCTCTTGAGCATTTCTACAAGGCCGAAGAGTATCATCAGAATTATTTCGCCCGTAACCCGCAGCAGTCCTATTGCCAGGTGGTGGTGGCCCCCAAGGTTGCCAAGACGCGCAAGACATTCTTTCAAAAGCTGCGCACACGCTCGGCGGTATAAAACAAACTTGCAAAATCTGATTTGAACATTCACAAAGGACCGCTCTTGGCTATAAGCCAAGAGCGGTCCTTTGTGGCATCTGTGCAAGGGTATGCGAATGCCCTCGGCCACTGCGTCAATCGAGAGCCGGAGAGTGCGCAGATTTTTAGAAATTCAGAGGTGCATACGCTATAGATTGCAATCACTTACTGCGTGGGGAAATGAGTCCATGAATACACACATGAAACAAGGGATAACAGTGCAAGATCCCATTCACACCGCACGGCTTCAGCTACGCACGTTTGTAGACGAGGATCTGTCTGATCTGTACGCGTTCCATTCCTTACCCGACGTTGCACGCTTTGTCTATTGGGAAGCGCGCACGCTGGACCAGACAAAAGCAGTGCTGGCGCGCAAAAAAACGCTGATTGGACTGACCGAAGAGGGGGCAGGATTGGCGTTGGCTGTCGTTTTGTACGAGACGGGCCGGGTGATTGGAGAAGTCTCCCTTGTGTTGCGCAGCCAGGAGCATCAGCAAGGGGAAATCGGCTTTATTTTTAATCCTGATTATGCCGGGCGCGGTTATGCCACGGAAGCCGCCCAGGCTATGTTGGCGCTGGGCTTCGAGACCTATCAGTTGCATCGAATTTTTGGGCGGTGTGACGTACGCAACCCGGGATCGTATCGGCTCATGGAACGGCTGGGGATGCGGCGCGAGGCACACTTTATTCACAACGAGATCTTCAAAGGCGAGTGGGGCGACGAGTTCGTCTATGCCATGCTGCAAACAGAATGGCAAGCGCGGTCGGCCTCACTCTCCCCATAGCCCTACACGGCGGCCCGTTCCACGGCGGCCAACACATCTTTGATTACCGGCTTGCTGGTGAAAAGCAGCACCTCACCGGGCACATCTTGCCAGGTTTCGTCGGTGGTGTTGACGCTCTTATAGGCCACCACCACCAGATCGTGGCGGCCCGCCTCGCGTAGTTTCCACGCCTTGCGCTTGAGATAGTCTGGATGCCAAAAGCCCGCCAGTTCCACCAGCGCCCGCCGCCCATCCTTCACATGGGTAAACGAAAAGTCAGGGATCATCACCGTATCGCCCACGGTGATGATCTCATCCTCTCGACCCAGCGTCCATTTACGGTCGTTGCGCCCGAACTTCTCTTCAAACTCCGCCGCAAAATCCGCTTCGAGACGGCTGTCAAACTCGCCGCTGCTTTTATAATGGCTCACCAACCCGCTTGATGCATCCAACCGATAGTGCAGCGGCGCGTCGCTGCCCCGTCCACGGCGCGTGGATGTCGGCTTCCATTGTCCAATCGGGACAGAGCATCAGCGCGGGCAAAAAGCGGGCCATTTGTCCGCCATAGCGCAGGGTGGCGCGCACAAAAGGCGAGATCGGCCCGTCCAACGTAATGGCATAGCCGCCCTCGGCCAGTGGATGAATGGTGTGCATCAGTTTGAAGAGTTTGATGAACTTGAAGAGATCTTTGTAATTGCCGCGCACGGTCAGCCGCATTTCACTGGCCCGATAGAGCAGCCCGCGCGCCAGTTCCAGATTATAGCGAGCGATGAGGGCGGGCGCGGTCCAGGGCGTGCCCACTTTGGTCAAGATCTGTTCTTCGAGCAGGTCGGCGTAAAGCGCTTCTTCCACTGCTCGCGGCGAAAGTGCATAGTGGGCGGAGACCTCAGCGATGAGATCGGCGCGGTCCACGCCCACCGGCGCGGCCGCAGACAGGATTGGTCCGCGCTGGGCGGCCTGCTGAAAGAGCATTTCGCGCAGAGCCGCCGGCGGAATCGCTGGATCGGCGGCGAAAGTGGCGCTGTCGCGCAGCACCTTTGCCAGCCCGCGGATAATCGGATAGTCGAGGCGCACGCCTTCGTAGGCTTCCAGCGTGGCGTCCAGATCGCGGCGCGGATGGTCCACATGGGCGGCGAAAAGCGCAATCAACTCGGTGGCTGTGCGCTCAATGGCTCTGCTTTCCGGCGGCAGCGGCTGGGTGAAGATCGTGTCGCCGCGCACACGCACACGCGGGCGCACAAGGTCGGCAGTGAGCATGGGCTATTCGGCTACTTCCAAGCGATAGACGCCGCCACGCATGAGATCGGTGAGGTAGAGTTCACCGGCTTCGTCTTCGCCAAATGAACTGATCTGCAAGCCTGTGCGCAAGAGCAATTCCAGGCGGGCGTCGCCATCGGCGGGGGTCCAGTGTCCCCAGAAAAGTCCCGTGCAGTAGTCGCCGAAGAAATAGACGCCGTTCAGCGCCGGGAACTGCGCGCCCCGATAGACATAGCCGCCGGTGATGGAGCAACCATTGCTGTGATCGTATTCGGCCACCGGCATGGTCATGCCCTCGCTGCTGCACGTGCTGCTTTGGAAGCAGTGCAGCCCTTCCAAGATCGGCCAGCCAAAGTTCAGACCGCCCGGGGAGATCTCCACCTGATTGATCTCCTCGTACTGGTTCTGCCCCACATCGGCAATCCACAGATCGCCGGTGTCACGGTCAAAGCTATAGCGCCAGGGGTTGCGCAGCCCCAACGCCCAGATCTCGTCGGCCACATCTCGGCCTTGCCAGTCAGTTGTCACCCAAGGGTTATCGGCGGGGATAGTATAGGGGACACTTGGATCCGTGGTCACGTCCAGGCGCAGCATGGCCCCCAGCAGTGTTTGTGGATCTTGGGCGTTGCCAAAAGCATCGTTGGCGCGCCCGCCGTCGCCAGTGCCAATCCAAAGGTTGCCATCGGGGCCAAAGAGAACCATGCCGCCGTTGTGGTTGGCGGCGGGCTGAGCCAGCGTCAGCACCATGAATTCACTGTTACTGTCGGCGGCATTGGTGTCATCCGCAGCCACGTTGAAGCGGGCCACCACTGTATTGCCGCCGCGGTCGGTATAGTTCACAAAAAAGTGGCCGCTTTCGCTGAAGGTGGGCGGAAAGGCCAGCCCCAGCAAACCCTGTTCAAACCCACTGCTGCCCACCCGATCTTGAATATCCAAAAAGATCGCGCCGTCGCTGCGCTCTGGGCCATAGACCAAGATGCGACCAGGCTTTTCGATGACGAAAAGTCGATCTGTGCCATCGGCGGCATGGGTGACAAAGAGCGGCTGATTTAGCCCTTCAATCACAGGTTGCAGCCGAACGGTGGTGGTGGCAGGGTCAAAGGGGGCGGTTGCCTCCGCCGGTGCAGGCTGGGCAGGGACGTCAACCGTCTCGGTGGTGGTGATCACCTCGCTAGGTTCAGCAGCGCCCGTTGGCGTGGGTTCCACCGTGGGCGCAACCGTGGCCGTGGGCGCGCTGGTGACGGGGGCGGGTACGGAAGGTGTGGTCGGCGCTACACAGCCAGCCAGTGCCCAGGCCAGTATTAAAAACAGGGTCCAGTGAATGCGGGTCATGGAACTATCCTCTCAGGGGGAAAATATAAATTCAGTGCTCAACCTCGTGGCGTAGTATACTATGGGCTGCCATTGGAGAAAGTACGCTGGTTTGCAATGAAGAGCGCTTTGCCTGTTTCCGCTAATCTCACCCAAGCTATCAAAACCCAGGCATTGGGCCTGGGCTTCGACCATTGCCGCGTCGTTCGCGGTGGATGCCGCGCCCCATGCTGATTTCTTTGAAACATGGCTATCCCTGGGCCGCGCCGGAGAAATGAGCTATTTGGAGCGTTTTGTGGAAAAGCGCCGCCAGCCCGCGCTGCTGGCCGACGGCAAGACCGATTTTCATTCCATGTTGGTGCTGGCGGTGAACTATCATCAGTTGGATCTGCCTGCCGCCGTGTTGGGTGATCCAAGCCGGGGCATCATTGCCCGCTATGCCTGGGGCGACGATTACCATGAGATCATGCGACCGGCGCTCTATGCATTAGATGATTTTATCCGCACCCAAACCGGACGCACAACAGAGGGCAAAGCCCTGGTCGATACTGGCCCCGTGCTGGAACGCGATCTGGGCCGCCCACGCTGGCCTCGGCTTCACCGGCAAAAATTGCTGCACGATTCATCCCAGCGACGGCAGTTGGCTTTTCCTTGCCACGCTGCTCATCCCCGAAGTGCTGAGCTATGATCCGCCGCCGCGCCCGATCAATGTGCCCAATCTCTCTCCCGCCACCGCCGCCGCTGGTCTGCCCCCCGCCGACAATTATGGAGGATGGGAAATTCCCCTCGATAATCCTTCCCCCTTCCCCCTTGACCCTTCACTATTCGCTACCTGTGGCCGCTGCACCCGTTGCCTCGACGCCTGCCCCACCAACGCCTTCGTCGGCCCCTATCATCTTGACCCACAACGCTGTATCTCCTATTGGACCATTGAAGCGCGCAGCCCGATTCCACGGGCGTTCCGCGTTGGTTTTGGCAACCGTATCTTCGGCTGCGACATCTGCCAGGAGGTCTGCCCGTGGAACAAACGGCTGGAGCCGCGCACACCATTGTTGCGGGGATTGCAGGCCCAGGAGAGCCGGATTGCGCCGCCGTTGCTAGAAGGCTTTCAGCCTGAAACCCCCTATTGGCTGGACGCCAGCGCGTTTGCCAAACGCTTTCACCGCTCGCCCATCAAACGCGCCAAGCGGGCGGGGATGCTGCGCAATGTCTGTGTGGCGCTGGGCAATTGGGCCGATGCACAGACGATCCCGGCGCTGACCCGCGGCCTCCATGATCCCGATTCGCTGCCGCGCGGACATGCGGCGTGGGCGTTGGGCCAAGTACTGCGCCGTCATGGTCACGTTGAAGCAGCGGCGGCGTTAGCGGCGCGGCAGATCGCCGAGAGCGACGAGTGGGTGCGCGCTGAGATTGCCGCGGCCTTGGGCGGGGAATGACCCGCAACTTTCCACGGCGCAGTGCGTATTGTCTAGCGAGAGTCATTGTACGCCTCTCATGGCTGTGCTAGACTTTGATTGCTAGACTTTGATAACGATACAGGTCTAGGGTGCGACGCACTCGCCACAGGCGCTTTTCACAACTCTTCTACGCTTGGCGAGCGCGTCGCACCTAAATAGGGACAGACTTTTAATAAAGCGACTGTTTGGGGCGAGTTTGCCATTCATCGCCGTTGCAGATGGTTCACACGAAGGAGACGTTTATGGATATTGCCCGTGCGTTAACATTTTTCACCGAGGAAGATCGCTGGATTGAAAAGACCACGATTGGCACACTGGTCCTCTTGGTCAGCAGCTTGCTCAGCGTGGTACTGGTCGGCGTGGTTGGGTTTTTCATTCTAACCGGCTATGGGGTGCGCTTGATGCGCAATGTGCAGCAAAAAACACGTCCTGTGCTGCCTGAATGGGATCAATGGGGCGAGGATCTGACCCGTGGCTTCAAGCTATTTCTTGTAATGCTCCTTTGGTCGTTGCCGATTATCGTGGCGGTGATCCCCACCGTCTTTGGGGCCATGTTGGCCGATAGCGGGGGCGGCGGCGAGATTATTGGGGGTATACTCCTGTTGTGTGGGAGCTGTGTCACCATTCTTTACGCCCTCTTTCTGATGTTGATCCAACCGGGTATTACGATTGCCTTTGCCCGCAACGAGCAGATCAGCGATGCCTTCCAGTTTACTGCCATCTGGCAGTGGACCCGCGATCAGATTGGCAATGTGTTGATGGTGGCGATTGTTTATGTGGTGGGTAGTTTGATCATAAGCACTGTGGCCGGGATTGTCGGTATGATCCTGTGTGGGATTGGGCTTCTGATTACGATTCCGCTGGGCGTAGTAATCAGCACCTACTTCCAGTATCATCTGTATGGTCAACTGGACCCGGGTGCTTTGGGGGGCGGATCATTTAGTCGCCGCAGTTATGCCGATGACAGCGATTTCACGCCCAGCAGCCCGGCCACGCCCGCCAGTTCGGTGGTGGTGACGGATCCGACAGTGCGCCGCCAGCCCGATGACATTTATACGCCGCCTGTGCCGCCGGTCAACCAGCCGCCCACGTCGCCCGCACCCGAAGCGCGTGATTTGGGCAACGATGAGCGCCCTGATAGCCCGGCGCTCTAGAATGCGTCGGGCCACTTGCGCCTGCGAAAAAAGCGCCCCGGTCATGTGACCGGGGCGCTTTTTTTACTGCTGCTTTTTCTCTTTCACCATCCGCAAAAAGAACTCATGCCGCGCGTATCGGTGGTCAGTTCCGGGTGAAAAGCGCCGGTGACGTTGCTCACCATCAAGCGGTGGTTGACAGAGGGGTTTTGCAACATACTATCGATATAAACATGCGGTTCCAGCAGACCATCCCAAGCCCCAAAGTCGATAAAGGCGGAAGTCTTGTCGGCAGGCAGATGAATGGTTTTGGCGTAATCCTGTTCATCACCATCGGGCCAGATGTGCTTCATATCGACGATAAAGTTTTCTGCTTCAATTCCTGTGTGACTAAGCTGGATCTGTTCAAGCACAGGGTCAAGATCCAACTGAATGTACTCACCAGCCAGCAAACTCACGCCTTCCACGTCAAAGATAATGCTGGGGTCGGCTAGATGAAGAGGATCATGGGCAATGTAGATTTCAGGCGCAGTGATTGTTTCAGTGGCGGTAAAGGCGACGTGATCCCATCTGGGCTGAAGCTGAACTCGAAGATCTCGCCTGCATCCAGATCGATGTCGTTCACCCAATTGAGAAGCCGGGCCATGAATCGACAGTGTGCCTACGGTTGGGGTGTTCACGGTTGTACCGTGGACAAACATTTTATAGAAAGTCTGATCGTGTTCTTCAAACGGAATTCCGATCCCTGGTGGAATTTCCTTGCCCAGACCTCCCTGGAAGTGAAACACTTCAGCGCCCGGAATTTCATTGACAAACACGCCTGTTCCCCGCTCGTGTCCGGTTTTTTGGCCAGCATCGTTCATCACCAAAATGGCACCCTCGCCAGTGTATTCCAGGTCAAGCTCACCTGTGATCATGGCGGATGCATCGGACTGCGCGCGCTGGTTACGGTTGGGTTGGGACAGAAAGGGCAGGCAAAATATTTACCGACGGGCAAATCACGGGCACTGAGTGGCACAAGCCGCAGATTGGCTGAAACGGCCGAACCCTCATAGGCCTCTTCTGGTTGGCCTGGGGTCGATGCGGTGACGTAGCGCCATGTATTGGCCGTCATGTTTACTGTAATGTAGGTTCGCAGCTTGGGATAGTTGTTGTCATAGACAAGAATGCGCGACTCGGTCGGGCTGACGGTTTCGATGCCATAGGCCACAATGGCATGTCCATTGGTCCATGGTAATCATAAGGCCGCTCCAGTCAGCCCATGCAAATCCAACACAATCCAACGACAACCCCCCCCGGCTTTTTTGCTATAATGGCGACAGAATTTTTGCCTTCACTTATGGCTTGGGGCAGCGATTTCATTACCGTCAAAAGTGATCTCTCCACAAGGACAACGCCATGACTTCCCACGAGATCTTTGTGACCTATGAAGCCTTTGGCGCGGTGGGCGACGGCGTGACCGACGATCTGCCCGCGATTTGCGAGGCGCACGCCCACGCCAAGGTCCACAATTTGCCCGTCAAGACCAGAGCCGACGCCATCTATCATCTGGGCAGCAGGTGCTCACCGCTATAGTGAACCCCAATGTCAAGATACTGTTGGCGAAATGGTCAGTAGGACATTTCTGTGGCTTCATCCATAATGGCTTCTGATGATATGGCATGAACTGATCACAAGGAGGCCACGATGATGAAGCCTGAGTCGATGAGGATCCCGATGGAAACGCGAATGGTAGCACAGGCGGCCTTTGCCAAAGGTAACCGCTATATGAGAATGCGAGACGTCCTGGGCGAGTTGTATAGCGATGAACAGTTTGCAGCCATTTTCCCAGAGCGGGGACAACCCGCCGAATCACCGGGGCGGCTTGCCCTGGTGACGGTGATGCAGTTTGCCGAAGGCTTGTCAGATCGACAAGCGGCTGATGCAGTGCGGGCGCGCATCGATTGGAAATACGCATTGGGACTTGCGCTCACCGATACAGGGTTTCACTACTCCGTCTTGAGCGAATTTCGCACACGTCTGATTACTGGTCAAGCTGAAGAGCAATTGTTGAATGCCATGTTGAGCGTATTCAAGAGTCAGGGCCTGCTGAGGCTACGCGGGAGACAGCGTACAGATTCAACCCATATCTTGGCGGCGATCCGGGTTTTGAATCGCTTGGAGTGTGTCTGCGAAACGCTGCGGCACACCCTAGAGACTTTAGCCACGGTGGCAGCGGAGTGGTTACGCAGTTGGGTGCCTATTCCCTGGTTTGAGCGCTACGCCCAACGCTTTGAAGACTATCGTCTCCCTGCCGGTCGCGAGGAGCGTTATCAGCTCGCCGAGCAGAGCGGTGCGGATGGTTTCCAACTTCTGCAAGCCATCTATAAGTCCACGACTATGGCTTGGCTATATGAGGTTCCAGCCGTGCAGATTCTGCGTCAGATCTGGGTACAACAATTCAGTCGCACTGACCAAGAGGTCACCTGGCGGAGCGCCGAGGATCTGCCGCCAGCGGCGTTGCTGATTAGCTCACCGCATGATGCACAGGCACGCTACAGTCAAAAGCGAAGCACAGAGTGGACGGGGTACAAGGTCCACGTGACCGAGACGTGCGATACTGAGTTGCCCCACGTGATCACCGATGTAACAACAACGCCCGCCACCACCTCCGATTTCGCCATGACGCCCGTCATCCAGGACCACTTGGCCGTGCGCGACTTGTTGCCGGGAGAGCACATCGTTGATTCCGGTTACGTCAGTGCGTCTCACTTGGTGACCAGTCAAAGCCAACATGGCATTGACCTCATTGCGCCAGTGCCAGAAGAGCCCAGTTGGCAAGCCAAAGCAGGACAGGGGTTTGCCAGTAGTCAGTTTCGCATCGATTGGGAGCAAAAGCAGGCCATCTGTCCCCAAGGTCACACGAGCCTGCAATGGATGCCGGGCCACGACCGCCACGCCCATGACATCATCAATATTCGCTTCGCACGTGCCGACTGTTTGGCTTGTCCCGTCCGTGAACTGTGCACCCATTCGGCAAGCCAACCCCGCATGATCACGATTCGGACCCGGCCCTTGTTTGAAGCCCTTCAGCTTGCACGTCAGCGCCAGACCTCGCCCGATTTCAAGCAACGGTACAACGCACGCGCTGGCATTGAAGGTACCCTTTCGCAGGCCGTCCGTGTCACCGACTTGCGCCGTTCACGATACATCGGCCTGGCCAAGACCCATTTGCAGCATGTCTTGATGGCGGCTGCCATCAATTTGAATCGAGTCACTGATTGGCTTGCAGAGACTCCCCTCTCACAAACACGTCATTCTCGTTTTGCTGCCATTGCATCGGCATGATTTCGCCAACAGTATCTTGTCAAGACAGAGATCGAGGCAAAAGATAAGTCATACCGTGATTGCTAGTTTGTGGCACGGGGGATTTCATTGCAAAATCGGGTCATCAACGACTCGACAGCAAGGAGAAAGCCGAAATGGACGCCACGTTTGTTATCACTGTGTTCTGCATTTTGTATGACTTGAGTGACGAATTTCTAGGTGAGCCAAAATACAAACCCAAGATGGTACCAGCCGAAATCATGCTGGTGGCGGTGGTAGCGGCCCGTTACTTCAACAACAACCTGGAGCGAGCGTTACTGATTATGGCAGAGACGGGGTACATCCCGGCGGAACGACGCTTGAGTGTCTCTCGCTTCAACCGACAGTTACACCAGCACGCTGACTTTCTCGAATTCTGCCTGGAATGCCTGATGGACCTGAGTGTGCAGGGAGAAGCCTTCATCATCGATAGCATGCCGATACCCGTATGCAAGCGTAAACGCGCACGCCGCTGCAAAAAAGTAAGGGGGCGGGCCTTCTGCGGTTACTGTAAAGCCAAAGATGAGAAGGTTTTCGGGTGGCGGTTGCATCTGATTTGTACATCCGATGGTCTCCCCGTTGCCTTTCAACTCTTGCCTAGCTCCTTTCATGACCTGACACCCATTTACGAACTCACCGTCAACCTGCCTGATGGCTCTGCCCTCTTCGCTGACAAAGCGTACAACGATACCCTGGGCGCTGAACCTATCCTCGCCCAGGATGGTCTCCGTCTCATCCCCATTCGCAAGCAAAACATGAAGTCCCAGCACGACTGGGCTGATGAGTACGACCTTCGTCTCTATCGCAAAGCCATCGAAACTGTCAACAGCCAGCTAGTGAGTATGGGCATCAACCATTTACGCGCTCGCACCAATCCTGGTTTTGACATCAAAGTCTTTGCCTCTCTCCTTGCTCTCTGGCATACACAGTTGTTTCCAAACTAGCAATCACGGTATGGATGCAACGCCCTATGCAGCGAGCCACATCAGAGCCATTCGACCCTACAGCGGTCCACTATCCCGCTTGCAGACGTTGAGGATCTACGTACCCCATCCCCCAGTAAATGACGCGGCTGGGAAGCCTGAGGAAGCAGCGCTAAGCCAGTCCGAAGCGAAGCCTGACACCCATCGTCCCTGGAACACCCGGCTGGGGCGGTGGATGACTCGACAGTTGAATCCTACGGGCCTACTTTCAAGCCCAGATGAGTACGCAGACCAGCTACTACTCCCAGCAGAAGGTCTCTCGCAAAGCACGCTGCTGGCTTTATCCGGCCTGGACGAGATAGGTGCCCTATCCCGCTACGCTGTCGAGAAGTTCATCTCTACCCTGGCGGTCGTACAGACCCTGCCCTGTGTTGTAGAAACACCCGCCCTCAGTGCCGCGGCTTGGGTAAAGCCTATAGAGCGGCTCAGTGGGGAATACCAACAAGCCTTGCTAGCCACCCTGGATGAGACCGGACGTGAAATAATCGCCGCCCTGCATATGGGCCAGCTACCCGCTGCCCTGGCCGACAAGGGACGCTGCCGTATGGATCGGCTTTCAGAGTTCTATGTGAATACGTGTCACACAATCTGTCAAGGAAGGAATTGACCCATGGCTAAACGTGAAACCAGTCAATTGGGGTTGACGCCGTTGCCCCAGTCCAACAACGGCGTAGTCATCTATGGGGCCGGGGCCAGCCTCGGCCAAGCGCCCAGCCAGACCGAACAGAAGATTGGAACCGAGGCCCAAAAGCAGTTGGAGATTATCCGCCACCAGCGGGTGAAGGCAGAGGCGGCTGCCCACGAGATCGGCAGATTCATCAACAGAGCGCCAAAGAGTTTTCAGATACCCTCGGCTATCTGGCGGCCCTGAATGAGGAGGCCAAGGGCAAGAGCTACCAGACCCTGCTCGAAGAGTTCAACCAGCGCAACGCCCAACTTACGGCCCAGCACCTCTTTGGGGTCAGCGAAGTCAGTGCCCGCAATATCGGCATGGAGACCGCACGCCCCCTCTACTGGAAAGACGAGAAAGTCATCGTCAAGCTGGTCGAGAAGCCGGGCATTCTGCGCAGGCTGATCAGGAGGTTGACATGGATCCCAGAGATTTTGACCGGCTCTGGCAACAGGGCAACTTCGCTTTCTCCCAGGCCGAGGAGCAAGAGATATCTGCATCTATGCCCAACGCTTTGGCCTGTGGGCGGACGGACTCTACCAGGACGAAGCCGAGCGACCCACCCAAATGGGTATCAACCAGAGGATGCTATTGCTCACCAAGCAATACTTCGAGTGGCGTACGGTTGTGCCCAAGTCCCACAAGGATCGCATCGGCGAGCGCTCCCATGTCTGTATCTTCCATATCTTCGAGCGCAGTTACCACCGCCTGAAGGTGTTGGAATTGTCTCTTAATCCGGCTCTGCTTTACTTGCCGTCACCGCCGTCGGCTCCTGTCCAGGTCATCCAAGAAGTCTCAGGGGTCTACCTGGGAGAGTTTCTCGACGATTCGACGTAGGTGTAATCTGCCTGCCTTCCGGCTAGGGTCGGAGGGCAGGCCTGGCTTCGGCTTCACCTATCGACGTGAGCACAGATTTCTGCAATCTGTACTGACGTGGGCAGGGAAGCTCACAAGTCACCCCACCCAGTACATTAGACAGGGCTGTTGCTCACTACGCTGTGCCCACCCTGGCTACGCTTGCGGGTGCCCATCTCTTTGGCATGAGAGCAATATCTGCTCCAGGTATGGCTGGTCACTCCCAGCCCTCCTACCTGGACCAGGTGTTACTCATTTCATCCAGAGAGGAGGTGAATTTGATGAAGCTACTCACCCAGGAGATTTCCCAACAGCTGCCTCCCGCTAGGTACCACTGCGGAGCATCCTGACCCCGTAGTCCAGTGCAAGTTCTTCTATCCAGACTTTCACTGGACCTGGTATGCCATCGAGTACGATGGCGCTGACCTGTTCTATGGATTTGTCGATGGGGATCAGCCGGAACTCGGCTACTTTCGTCTATCCGAACTGGTCGCCAACCGGGGTAAATGGGGACTTCCCATTGAGCGGGATCGCTACTTCGAACCCTGTCTGCTTTCCGTCCTGCGGACCAAAGTCGAACATCAACGCATGAATCCTGCTTGACGCTGGTCACGGGAACGGACTCAGCCGTAGCGATGCTACAGCCCAGGAGCGCAGATGCGATATCCATCTGCGCTCCACCCATACGTGTACGACAACGGACTTTGTCCGGGTCCAGACCGTCCTTGGTTGTCGTTGCTCAAGTGTAGCATCTAGGATGTCGTGGTCCTACCACGAGGTTGCGGTTGCATGCAGGAGTTGAAGCTCTTGTGTGCAACCGTTACCAGTTCCATCTCATCAGAGAGAGGGTGCATCCCATATGCCACAGCTAAAGCACTACACAGCCAGCACGCGATGAAAATGGATTGTGGTCACACAATCCAGACCGGTGAGGCTTTCCACGTCGCCAGTGTTTTCACCTGCGACCGCGAAGGTTCATGGCCGCTGAAGGTCCTCATAGCTTGTTTCACGCCCAAAGCGAAGCAAGAACCCCATGCCGTGACCGCCCAGCCCGACAAGGAGCAGGCCGCCCAACCGGCGACCCAATCCCCAGGTCAAAGCCACTGCGCCTGTCACAGACAAGCCCCAAGCCTAAGTCTCGTTCTGACTTGCGCAGGGCCTACTGTCTGGGTCGGACAGGCAACCGTTGCCGTCAGTGAGAGGCCGGATATTCCCATCCGGCCTCTCACACAATCTCATGCGCCCATTCTCACCCGTCTGTGGATGGCAATGGTTTATAGCCTATTGTAGCAAAAGCACCGGTCTGTTGTTCGTGGAGCCAGCAACCATGTCAGAATCCGAGAAGAAATCCGAAATTACGGCTGCGCAGACCGCCGCGCCTATGGTGCGCGCACAGCAGAAATATGTTATCGCCCCGCTGACCGGCTCCTTCCTCTCCCCCCAACAAGCTGCCCGTTACTACCGCCTGCCCGACGCCGCCTTCAAGAGTCTCTTTACGCTTCGTGGCCGGTCCCGGCAGCGGCAAGAGCTCGCGCGATTCGGCGTGCATGATTGTCTTTGCCAATCTGGTACGTGGCAAGCCCCAGGTCGTTTTGGACCCCAGCGGTGTCGGCACCTTATCCAACCCGGACGATGCGCTCTATCTGGCCCGCCAATTCTTCACTACGCTCCCTTCAAACTCAAGAAGCGGGAACGAGTCTGGGCGGTGTAGCCCAGTTCGACGACTATGGATTTTCCCTCAAATACTCCTTGCCTGAGATTATCGACTACCGCGATGTGGAGTATACGCCAGATGAGCAGTTGCTTATGGCGTCGGAGCAGTTTCGCTTGCCACGCTTTCAATTTCTGGTGCGACCGGCTCTGGGGGAGGGAAATTTCACCCCACATTCACCGCATCAGTATTGAGAACTTGGACGTGCGGCCAATACCCAGACGACGAGACGATTCGTCGGGTCTTGGCAGTATTGCGCCAGCGGGATGGGATTCCCATGCAAACCTTGCTGGATGAGATTCGCGCACGCCAACAGGCTGGCTATACAACCACACAAAAACAGGTGAAATCGGCGAATGAGCCTGCTATACTGGGTGAAAAGTTCCCCCAACCCGATGACACAGCAGACCATTTACCAGAACCAGCTAATCCAGACCAGTCTGGTACAGACCAACCTCTTCCTCTACAAACCGAGGGTGGCCCCCAAGCCCCAGGAGGCAGCACTCCGGAGTACGAGCCATCCAGTGCCGGGGACTGACAGGTGGGCGTTCATCTTTGCCGAGGACCACTACGGCGAGGCCCATCGCCGACGCTTCTTGGGCGACACCTCTCTCGATGGCGGAGACCACTCTTTGACTGTCATCCGGCTACTCAATTGTTGGCCCGCTGGACAAAGGGCGATGCCGCCCGATGCGAGCCATGCTCTTGGCATCCCCTCTGGCCAACGAGAAGTGGACCAGCCAACGGGGCAAGGGCGATTGGCCGGATTACCAGATTGCCGATGCCATACGCTTTGTCAACCGCGCAGGAAAGTAGAGGAGTCACACGAAGTTCGTGTAAGGAGCATTCGATGAGTACAAACAGATTGAGAAACCGGACAACTCCTCGTCATCGCCGCACTTAGATGAGCAGGTGAAGCAAGCCCTGCACCAGGTCTATCGCTATCTCATGGAGCGGGCCTGGCAGCGCCAGTCTGCACAATCCAATGGCAACAACGCTGATATTGATGGGGCGCAGCCTGCGCAGGTTGCTGCCCTTGATAGCAAACTTGCGCGCAAGAATGGAGCGGAAGTCTCTCAGTGATGGGTCGGACAGCCACACTATTTCTGCGCTTGAGAGAGAAAAATTGTGGTTCTGGGAGTTGTGGCAGGCGTGGGAATTTACCGAACGATTCGCATCCAAGGTGTATACATCTGGATATGCCTTTGTAGTTTCAGGACCGCAAGGACGGATAGTTGACGTGGTGGGGGAAGTACGTTGCGAATGAAGTCGCCGGGGGACAGAGCCTCTATGGGCAGCGCAGTCCGGTTTATCTCTGTCGCCAGTTTGCGGTCAAGGGTGAGTACATAGGGCGCTTTGGCAGCCAGTGCCGCTGCCACCACATGCACATCCTTGGCATTGACCTCCTGCAGCCAGGCGCTTGTCGGTGGAACTTGAGGAATCGGTGCCATGCTCAGGTGTGCCGTCTGTAGCAGATTGTGATAGACGCTCAGGACTTGGGGTCTGAACTTGGCCTGGATGTTGTCTTCGGCTTCAAGCAGCACTGCCTGGGAGACGACACCGCGCAGCAAACGGCGCACACAGAGAGACAACAAAAGACCGGAGCCGCCCGTGGGCGATCCGGCAGCGGCAATCAGGCACGAAGCGTCGTAGAAGAGGAGGGTCTTGTGGTCAACAATCATGGATTGGCGGCGAGGAAACGGCTAAAAATCTCTTGTGTCTCTTCATCCACTTGATCTGCTTCCAGGAAGCCAGCGATTTCTGCCCCGGTGTACTCACGCAAAGTGATATCCTCGCGTGTGCGCGTGGCCCACAGCAGCAGGTCCAGGCTGCGTTTGGGCAGCCGGTACGTTCGCCCCAGTTTTGAGGCCACCAGTTTACCCTCGCGGATATACCGATAGACCGTTTCTCGATTTACTTGTAAATAATCTGCCGCCTGTTCCGGCGTCATGACTTCACGTATTTGTTCTATCATGTCTCTATTCTCTCAGACTGGAGTCTATTTGTCAATACTTGATTCGATATTTACCGCGAATTGTTGTATAATTATAGTATAGTAGCACTGCGCTTCAAACGCGAAACGCCTAACGGCGACACCGTGGTTTGATGGAGGAGAAGGGGGAGTCATGGATACCAAAAAAGCGGTTGTCTATACACGGGTGAGCACGGTAGAGCAAGCCAAAGGCTATAGCTTGCCAACCCAGTTGGAGTCGTGTCGCGCTTATGCGGGGGAGCGGGCATACATCATCGTAGCTGAATTTAGCGACAAACATACGGGCACGGAAATCGACCGTCCTGGCCTGAACCAACTGCTGCAATTTGTTGCCAGCGAAGACGTTGATATCGTCATCGTACACGATCTTGACCGACTCTCCCGTGAACCTGCCTACCAGGCCATCCTTGAGATGGAACTGGCAAGTTCCGGGGTACACGTAGACTATGTGCTCGGTCAGTACGAGGACTCACCGGAAGGTGACTTGTCCAAGATGATAAAGGGCGCGATCTCGAAATACGAGAACCGCCAGCGGGTCGAACGCTCCCGGCGTGGCAAGATGGGTCGTGCCCGTTCCGGCTACGTCATCGCCACCGGTGCACGCGCGCCCTATGGATATACCTACATCAGTGAACCGCATAAGGGCTGGCTGGTGATTGACGAGGCAGAAGCGCGGGTTGTACGTCAAATTTATGCCTGGCTTTTGGAGGGGCAGACCTGCTATGCCATTGCACGTACGCTACATGAACAGCACATTCTTACCCGCGGTGACCTATTTGATGCTGTGGCGAAGAAGGCACAGCCAGGTGCGTGGAGTCCCAGCACTGTGCGACGCATGGTGGTCAACGAAACCTACAAGGGTGTTTGGTATTTTGGCAAGACTAGACGCCAAAAGGTGAATGGCAAAATTGTCCAGAAGGCAACACCGAAGGACGAATGGATTGCGGTTGATGTCCCGGCGATTATTGATGCGGAGATATGGGAACACGCCCAAGGGATGCTGGCAAAGAATAAGCAGGAGGCCACACGCAACACCCGACGTCACTACTTGCTACGTGGTCTCGTTTTCTGTCGATGCGGCAGACGATGGACCGGGCGCTACAAGAATCATCTAAAGCGTGCCTACTATCGTTGTCCGGTTACAGAGAAGGAACGCTGGATGTGCTCTTGTGATATGCCCGGAGGTATCCGTCAGGAGAAGTTTGAAGATGCTATTTGGAACACTGTGTCAGGCGCTCTGCTGAATCCAGAGAATCTGCGCGTCGAACTGGCCCAGCGGCGCACGGAAGTCACTGCCAAGATGGAAGACAAGCAGGCAGAAGTTGCGGTGGTGCAAAATGAGTTGGCTGAAGTTGAGCGCAAACTGGGTATCCTGCTGGATGAGATGCTCACCCTGGACTCCCCAGAATCAGTAGTGCAGACACGCAAGGACGGGCTGTTGGCCAGACGGAAACAACTGCTGTCCGAAATAGACCGGAATCGTAGAGAGTCCCAAAAACCCCTGCCTTCACTGGTCGACGAAGAAGGGCTAATCCAGTTCGCTGAGCGGATTCAGGCCAGCTTGGAGGATGTCGATTTTGAAACCAAACGCAGGGTACTGGAATTGCTGCAAGTACGCGTGGATGTGGTTTCTCCCAAAGAGGTAAAGCTCAGCGCTTTGCTCCCCTTTAGTCAGGAAGCGCTTTCTGACTACCCTTCCGAATCCCCTGAAAAGCCATCGGATAGCCTTGCTGTTAGTGGGTCAATTGCAAACACTTCATATTCGTAATCGACGCGCTGCGGGTGTCCAGCGGTGGCCGCAACCGGCTCTTTGGTTTCCAGTGTCAGTTGAATGGGCTGTTCATCCATGCAAACGACCGGCTGTTCTGGGTCATACGGCATGGCATAGGTTTCCAAGACTTCTTCCATACCAGCCACGAACTCAGCGTTCTGCTCCGGTGGAATGACCCAGTATTGCACCATACGCTTGGTCATCCCGTTTTTTTTAACGTCTTACGCACGGTCTCGGGGCAAATGCTTTCAACAATTTCCAAAGTGACGAGCTGATCCGCCAGCAGTTGGAGTGTCCATCGACCATAGCCCACAGGCGGTTCGCTTAACCGCAGGGCAATCAACTTCGCTTCACCCTCCCCATCAAGCTTAGGCGGTGTCGGGGGATGGTCACGTTTTTTACCCTGGAGGGCGACATCAAATCCGCCCTCAACCACGCGCTGACGAAGCTTCTCTACCGTCCGTATTCTGCAATTGAATGCATCGGCTATTTTATGGTCCGTCCATGCCGGGCCATCCACATCGGCTTTCAATAATATCTGCGCCCGACGCACTTGGCTCGCACTGCCTTTCAGTTTCTTGATGACTTGTTCGCATTCACTTCGTTCTTCATCCGACAGCCGCACGATATACTTTAGGACTTTCGCTTGGGGTGAAAATAGGGAGAATAGACGGAATGACTAAGCAAACAAAAGTACGTTGAATATTTGATAAGTACGCCAGTGAACTATACATGTAGCAACCTGGCAGCGCATCTGGAAAAGACAAGCCATGACATCGTGAGTGATTATTTATCACGGGAAAGGCTGAGTGGGAATCATCTATGGGAGATAGCCCGTGGCTTCATCAAAGATGGTGCGCAGAGCTATCTGATTGTGGATGACAGCGTGCAAAACAAAGAGTACTCACGAGTCATCCAGATGGTGAAGCGCCAGTATAGTGGTGCGGAAGGTGGGCTGGTCGATGGCATCGGGATAGTGAATTTGGTGCATACGGATGGTCAAGGGCACTTCACGCCGATAGATTTTCGCATTTATGCTAAAGAGCATGATGGCAAGACCAAGAATGACCATTTTCTGAGATGCTCACCGCTGCTATAGCGGGAAAAGAGATAAAAGCCAAGACGGTCTTGTTCGATAGCTGGTACAGTTCGTGGCAAAACCTAAAGCATCTGCATCGGCTGGGACTACTCTTTTACACCACGCTGAAATCCGATCGTCTGGTCAGCCCCAGCCCAGAAGAAGGCTATCTGCATCTGGATGAAATCGAATGGACATCAGAGCGATTGACCCACGGCCTTCTCGTCAAGCTGAAAAAAGTGCCCTTCTCGGTCAGACTGTTCAAGCTGGTTGCCACAAACGGCGACATTGACTGGGTAATTACCAATCAGTTGGATATGACCCCAGCCTCGTCAACCCCGGCCCAGGTCGCTCAAGACGCGAACGACGTCCGCTGGGAAATCGAGCAGTTTCATCGTGAACTCAAGCAACTTACCGGCAGCCAACGATGCCAGTGCCGCAAGCAACGCGCTCAGCGCAATCATCTCGCTTGTTGTTATCATGCTTGGTTGATCATGAAAGCCCACGCCCGACACCTAGGTAAGACCATCTATCACGTCAAGTCCGACTTATTCTCAGACTATCTCAGAGCCCAGTTACGTAATCCCACCATTCCCGCTCTTTCTCCTTCCTGAGCGAAAGTCCTATACTTCTTCTGCATGGGAAACCTCCTTGAGTTTCAGATAGTTTCCCACATCTTTTCTCATTCGCACAATCCGAAGTTTTTGCGTGGATGATGCACTAGTGGGTCGTTTGGCATGAACGTTGGTATTTGGACCAGCAGAGATGAGCAGAATCGAATATGCTCATAGAACGTGCCGGAGTGATAGAGTGATCAGGTGCAAGAATGAGCCGCCATCGGAAAGAACAACTGCGAGACTTGAGTCAAGACGAACGGGAGTTGCTGGTGCAGATTGGTCGCGCCCCTAGCGAACCTGCCAGTCACGTAGCCCGAGCCAAGATGCTGTTGGCGGTGGCAGACGGGCAGACGTATGAACAAGCCGCCAGGGCTGCGGGACGAAAAGCGAGTGATCCAGTGAGCAAGTTGGTGCGCCGCTTCAATCAAGAAGGGCTCTCTGCGCTGGCACCACGCTATGGCGGTGGTGCCCAGGTTCAGTATGGTCTGGCAGAGCGGGAACGGATTCTGGATGAAGCCCGACGCACACCCGATCGAGAACAAGATGGCACGGCTAGTTGGTCCTTGAGCACGTTGCAGCAAGCCCTGCGGCAAGCGCCCGATGGGCTGCCCAACGTGAGCACCTACACCATCTGGAGCGTGCTACACCAGGCAGGTCTCTCCTGGCAAGAGAGCCGAACTTGGTGTAAGACAGGCGAGGTGAAGCGCAAGCGCAAAGCAGGTGTAGTCACCGTAACCGATCCAGATGCAGAGGCAAAAAAATCCTAATTGAGCAGGCCTACACGCTTGGCGAAGCGCTGGGACTCTCCGTCTGGTGCCAGGACGAAGCGGGGCCCTATCAGACGGTGCCGCAGCCAGGGCCAAGTTGGCAACCTAAAGGCGAGCCAGCCCGACAGCCATCCGAATACGTCCGCAACGGCACCACTAAGCTGCTCACGCTCTTTCATCCCGCCGATGGTACTGTGCATGTCAAGGGTGTTCCGATTTGTCCCAACGCCGTCTTGCACCCCTGGCTCAAAGAGCAACTTGGTCAGATTCTGGCAACCTTGCCGCCTGCCCCGGCTGTCGATGTCACTCGCCAAATGTGGTCTCGCTGGCAAGAAGGGCTGTCGCTTCGCTTCACCCTACCAGAGCATCTCCCGCCCCTGCGCATGCTGTTGGTCTGGGACAATCTGGCGGGACACAAGACGCCCGAGATGGTTCTTTGGTTGGTGAAAAACGGTATCATGCCGCTCTATACGCCGCTGGCCGGCTCCTGGTTGAACATGGCCGAATCCGTGCAACGCATTTTTGTCGGGCGTGCCTTGGCTGGACAGCACCCGCAGTCGCCTGACCAACTAATCGCTTGGCTCGAAGCCGTAGCTCGTCATTGGAACACGCAGCCTACACCCTTTGTGTGGGGCGGAAAACGCAGTGTGCGGCGGCAGCGCAGCCGTCACCGTCGCCACGCCTTGGGCGGTTCCGGCGCCTGCACGCATCGCAGCCTCTCTCGCCGCCCTTCCAAACTCCATGAATACCTACAGGCAAAGCAAATGACCCACTAGGGCCGTTAACGCTTTCTGTTCATAGGCCTTAGCAACGGCAACCATGAAGGGCCAAACTTGTACTTCATGTAGAAGATGGAGCAGATCTTCAACCTCTGCTTCTGTCATGTTTTGACGCGGGTAGAGTAGCGAGCAGAGTCGCTTGTGCGATGGATGGTCGGTCTGCTCCAACGCATACAGAATGGGCAGGGTGTAGGTATGGCGTGATAGATCTGTGACCAGATCTGCTGGCGACAGATCCACGCAGTCGTCCCAGAGTTGGAGCAGTGTTCCCAGCGCTAGTCCATACTGGTAGAGTGCATTCAGATAAACTGGATTGTCTGTGTGTGACCGTGCCCCTGCCCAGGTAATCGTAGCCAGAACAGCGCCGGTGTTGGCAATGATACGATGAAAGTAGTCCGGAACAGAGAGCGTATCTGTGGAAATAGATTGAGCATGGGCTGCTTGCAGCCCGGCCTGGGCAACCCGTCGTTGAATCGCAGCGCATGCTTCTGCCTCTCCCTCCAGAAACGTGAGGCAGAGATCTGCTGTAAAGAGAGTGCCAACCCCCACCAGCATGGCCTGATCCGGTGACCATTGCAACCAGGGGAGCGTAGGCTTGTCCTGGTCCTGCAGATCATCAAAGATATCTGAGGCCAGATCGTACAGAATCCAGGCTGCCGAGAGGGGGATGGCCTGGTCAGGATTTCCGCCGACGGCGGAGCAACCTAGAATTGGCAATCCATAGAAATAATGCCACTCAGGATTTTCTTTGCAGCGTTTCTGGTAGGCTGCCACAGCCTCGCTGAGATGGGGCCACTGTAGAACATCCGTGGTGATGAATCATGGAAAAGGCTTTGCGACAGGTAGCATCCAGAAGGTCAGATGAGAGTGAGGACCGTTCCATCTTGACAAACGTTTCCTTCCACTTCTTCCTTTGCTATGAGCAAGAATAGCCTTTACCGGCTGATATCCGGGTTGGCTGTGAAATCGAAGGCTGCAATTGCCTCGGGCTCATCTAGATACTCAGCGGCAACCTCAAGAATTTTTTGCAGGATCGGATCATCCGGCTACAACGCTTTGCGCTCATTGTCTGATTTGAATCCTTGTAAACTCTGAACAAGAACTTCGGCTTCCTGGATGGCTTGCTTGATAGTAGTCATAATGATGGGTCCTTTTTAAGTAGAAATCTGATACCATTATCAATGGCAAAACTTCATTTCACATTATGGGGAGGGATATGGTCTAGCGTACTATCGACCACAGGAGCGATGTAAGCTAGGGGGATAATCTTCAACTGAATGGCTTTGACAACGGCTGCCGTCAGATTCGACACACCCAGCGTCCGATAAATCTGGCGAAGATGTTGTTTCAGTGTATGTTCGGAGATACCCAGATGCTGGGCATGATCACTTTGCAGGCGATCTGGATGGGCAGCCATCTCGCGGATGATCTCTTGCTGACGCTGGGTCAACAGCGACTTTGGTGGAAAAATAATGCCTTCCATCAATTTTCCTGTGATGGTATCTGAAAAGTAAACCCCACCCCAGTGAACCATGCGAATAGCTTCAACTAAATTCTGGGTCAGGGCATCGCTCTTGAGCAGGTACCCTTTGACACCCACTTCCAGTGCCCCTTCGGCCAACGTTTTTGAGCCATATTGAGAGACAATGATAATACGGGTTTTGGGGTGGCTCTTACGCAGCTGGGCAATGACGGGAAAGGCGGAGAATTCGATTCCCTGTCCTTTCCTTGACTCCCGTACAGTTTGAGGCATCCCCAGGTCAAGCAAGACAATATCTGGCTGATATTGTTCCACCAGAGGAAGAAGATCTGACCCTGTACTGCCTTCCGCTACCAACTCGACATCTGTGTGGCTGTCGAGCATACGCCGAATCCCTTCACGAATCAGAAGATGGTCATCAAGAGTAACCACAGTGATGGCCATATGTCCCCCTTCCGCAGCTATGCATCCTTTGACTCTTCATCAGGCAGAGTACTTTCTAGCCCTTGTGCTTTGCGCACATACTCAATCATGTCCAGAATTGCCTGACGGCCACGTTCATCTAATCCACTTGCACGTAGAGCGATGTTGGCAACGCCCGCCTTATGCAGTTGAGAAGCAAGTTGCATTTGCTGAAGATAATCTGGTGCCACCTCTTCGCCAAAGAAATAACTGACGGGTACCTCAAAAAAGTCGCTGAGTGCCTTCAGTACACGATAGCTAGGATTTGTCGCCTGACCGGAGCGTAACTTCCACACATAGGTGTCTGTGATGGCTTTGCCGGTTCCTAACTCAACATCCTGGTAGGTGTACTCACGCCCATCGGGGCGGGTAAATTGTTTGAAGAGATGATCAATTTTTTCTGCGAGCGTTGACATAGTGAATCCTACCTAACAAAATCTGTTGCGCAGTTAACCCTAGCACTACAACGAGACTTTGGAACGATTGAAGCGTTTTTTGCGATGAGAGAGGGAAGCGGCATGGTTGCGCCGTTGACGGTACTGGATGATATCGAGAGCGAGAGATGGATCGAACACAGGGTTGGGCAGAATAGACTGGAGCAAGAGGACGGTCTGGGGCAAGGTGAGAGCAGGGGCATCGTCCTTGAGCCTGAGTTGGAGGCGCACCAGAAAGAAGTGAGCCAGGATGCAAAGGGTGATGTGGTGATGCCAGCCAAGCCAACTGCGGGTTTGATAGTCGCCCAGGCCCAACTCTTGCTTGCCGTCTTGGAAACAAGTTTCAATCGGCCAGCGCATGCCGCTCAACCAGACGAAGGTGTCCAGCGTTGTATCTGTGGGCGCATTGCTGAGATAGTACTTGAGTTCGCCGGTGTCGATCTGCCGTCGCAAGACCAGCCAGACGTCGGGACCGGGCAAGGCATGGCGCACAGCGACCACGCGCAGACAGACAAAGTCGGCCACAATCGGTCCTTTGCTGCCTTGCTTGACGGTGTGACGAGACCAAGCCGTGTCAGGCAGGGATGCGGCCAGCACAGCCACGGTTTGCGCAGCAGGGGCATCGGGGCCAAGTCGCTCCTTGGTGGGTTTGCGACCCTGCCCTGACCATTCTGGAATGGCTGTCTTGGGTCGGCTGCGCCACACCTGCGTATCCTGGGGCACTTCGGCGAAGTAGTTTACAGACGTTGCCGCCTGGTCCAGAAAGGCGGTGTCTCGCCCAAAGGCTTCGTCACAAGTCAGCCATCGAAAAGAGAGGGAACCGGCTGCCGCCACCTCTTTGAGCATCTCCAGAGCCAACTGCGGTTTGGTCTGGAAGGACAAGTCAGCGGGCACACCACATTTCTCCCGTCGTTCGGCATACGTCTCGTCGCTCAGCCACTCTTGGGGCATGTAGAGACGCCGGTGCAATAGCGTGTAGCCAGAACCACTCGCGTAGCCCAGAAAGACCCCAGCCTGGCAATTGGCGCGTTTGCCCAACTGGCCGCACCACTGCCGTTTCACACCGACTGAATCGCTTCCTTGTTTGGGAAAGTCGCTGCCGTCACAGATGAGCACGCCATTCTCATCGCCCAAGTCTTGCTCGACTTCCTGCCAGTGTCGACCCAGAATCTCTTCATCATTCCAGGCGCCCTTTCCGATGAACTGCTGGGCCGCTCGCACTGCTTTGGGATTATCGCCTTCTCTGTGTAACACCATCGCCTCCGTTGACTTGTTCGGCAGGTCCGAGAGTAGTCCCTGCAGGTACTTCTCGCTCTGCTCCCGTTGCTCTCGCCGCTTGAACAGCGGACCGTACTGCTGATGATATACTCGCAACTCCGGTAATAGTTTCTTTGCCACGCTGCTTGCTTTCAGCTTCACTACCGGTGGCACATCGTGTATCTCTTCCATTTCTGCTTCTCCTCTCTTAGAGGATCTTGCAGCTTTTTCACTCTTTTGCAAAGTCTCGTTGTAGTACTAGTGACTTAGGTTTTGCGTTAGCAGGAAGCAGCAAAGATGGAATACAAAATTATTCTCATGGGAAATTATTTTATTGGGTTCATTTCCTAAAGTTGATGGATGCTGGCGTAGCTCACCACAAGTCTCTGGTTGAAGTCAATACCCTTTCGCAAAGGGCAAAAAGGAGAAGCTAACACATTTGAGGGGTACAGGGGTACGCAAACAGGGTATTGCCGAGAGACACCGTTTTTGTGTTGAATACATATACAAGAAGGTAACGTCCTTCATGCCCATGTTGAATGTGTGGAAGAGGCTTAGCAATTAGCCTTGAAGGAGAAGAAGATGAAGTGTGAAAATGTGCAACAGCAGAGAGGAGGGGCCGATGCGTCGAAACAACTATGTGTTTCTAGTTGGTCGGATTCTTGAATATCGAGAACGCAGCATTACTGTACAAGAGGAGCCACTGCTTTTAATTGAACTGTTTCTGGCCACAGATAAGCCATCGATTTCGCAACCCCATCCGGTGCCGTTCGTGGTCATCAGGCCGAGGAATTGCACCACTTTCTAGAGGCAGCAAAGCCTGAGTTGCCAGACTTGATGGTCCTAGGATGGTTACGCCATGAAGAGCAGCAGGTAACGATCATGGCAGAACGGACGACGGTTCTGGTCTGCCCAGCGGTACGGCAGGCTGCTATCGAGGCCATTCGGCAGGCTCGCTCTGCACAGTAATGTTCACCGAAAGGCAAGAAAGGTAACTCACCCAAGCGCAATCATATTGATAAGGGGATTCTGTTTCCCTTGCAAGCCGTAAGACAACTTTATTATTTTCCTGATCTCCTCCAGACCGTTTCTGAGAGCGCTCAAATCACCCTTTCACGGGACAGGGGGAGGGGATTCACCGATTCGTTCAGAAAGAGGATGCCTCTGATGACAGTGCCCACACCTTTGCCCCAGAAATTTCTGACGACGTTAGAAGAAGCATGTGATGCCATGCGCCTTATTGGTCAACAGGCTAAGCAAGTGCGCGTCGAGCTAGAGCGGAAACAGCGTGCCTCGGCGGAAGTGTTTATCTATATGCGAGACATCGAGGCGCTGGCCTACCGAACTGCCTTTGAGATTGCCGAACTTCAGGTCGCTGGCACCTGTGACGGCTGTCCATCGGCGCCCCCTAAGACCGAGTCTCAGGCTGTACTAATAACCCTCGCCAGCGAACTCGACCAGCGTGCTGAGTATCTGCGCCGAATCGTCAACCAGGGACACGCATGGGCGATGGATGAGACGATGGCGCCGGAAATCCATTAAGGGTGCAAGTAAGAGTTGTCAGGAAACGGAATAAACGGTCAATCCTGGTCGACAAATTGAGGGATCAAACACCTGATTCCTCACAAAAAATCGGTGCCTCTACCCCTGGTAGAGAATCCAATGACAACTCTTATTTGCACCCATCCATTAATGGGGGGGTGACCCCGGCTGCACATTCTGCTACTCTTTTGGCAAAGAACGAAACATATGTTCGGGAAGCGAAAATGCCACAAGGGATGGAGGGTGTAGAGATGATTCAATGGCATCTTGAGGAGTTAATGGCGCAATACCGGGAGAAAACAGGCGAGCCGCTCAAACCTGCCCATCTTGCCGAAAAGACAGGGCTGGCGGCATCCACAATCCACAAACATGTACATCATCCGCCACTACGGATTGACTTCCAGACGCTAGACGTGTTGCTTCACTTTTTCTCTAACACCCTGGGTCCGCTCACGACCCAGGATCTGGTGGAATTTGTCAAATGGCCTGAAGCCGAGTAGACTATTCGCCAACCGAAAAGAGAAAAAAGCGTTCGTGCTTAAAGCGCGAAGAGACCCGCTTGTTGGACGCAAGCGGTCTCTTCCGAATGACTGTAGCAGCAATCTACACCCATCCCTGAACAACGCACCTTAACAATTGAATAGCATCTTCTTGAGGAGTAACTATATTGTTATAAGAACGTTTTCAGTTCAG
>CAVRLX010000026.1:0-75467 GCA_963721725.1 uncultured Chloroflexia bacterium | reverse complement strand
ATAGCCGCTGCTATCCTCAACGAGACCTCTATGTGATGCAATTAACGCTGAGACCGTCTCCAATTTTGTAACTCGATGGCTCCCTCAACCAGCGCTCGCACCTTGCTGGCAACACTGGAAGCTTCCTGTTGTGGCGGGTTGCCAAATTTAATCCGAATCTCCTCGCTTTCCACAGCCTCAATATCACTATTCCCTACGACTGAAATAATAATCTTTGCATTCGCCAATGCATCTTCATCTAACAGGGAAAAATCATCATTGGTGAAAAAGCAGGTCTCGTAGGTAGTTGCGCTATGCATCACTTCCCGAGAGGCAATCTCTTCATCCATATCTGTCATCATCTGTACATGGTATTGCACCGATCCCTTCACAACGTGTTGGGGTGCGCTTTCCACTGTACTTTGAGTTGGAGTACTCTCTGCTGCTGGTGGCCTGTGGATCCATAATAAACAGAGGCGGATTGGCTCATCTTTTCGCTATCCTCAGTCAATCCAGACCATTTGGCAATTCGCCCCCCTGCGGTGCGCCAGAGGCGCAGTTCAATGCTCTGTACCGACTCGGCTGTGCTCTCCAGACGTAGCGAATTTACCCATAGCTCTGGTTGCTGAGCCAGAGCACCTAATGCTTCCAGTAGAGGCTGGGTGGCCGCATTTCGCAAAAAACGTTCCAGTTTTTTTCGTTGATCGTCAGATGGATGGAGCAAGTTGAGACTGTTAATGCGCTGCGTAGGGCTCAAGCCTGCGCTGCTACTATTGAGCAAATGCTCAATCAGGCGTCTTGAGGTAACCAGCGCATCAGCCCAGGCCATCTCCACGCGACGGGCTGTACCGGACACAACCCCAAAAGATGAAGTAATTCACCAGGATGGTTCTGAGCCGTCGCCACCTGGATCAGATAGTCAAATTGGGTCCACAGAGAAATACTATGCCGTCCCCCATGCCCTCTAGCTCTTCTAATCGCCAGTTCAGCCTCTTTGCGCAATGTTCCCGAACGCTGGCGAGTGATCGCTTCACCAGCTAGTTTAAGTACGCGTTCAAAGAAGCGAGATTCATCTATTTCCTGCGCAGAAGCGCTGTAGATACCATCCATTCCAGCCCCTGCGCGCCCTGTATCCACCAGAGCCAGTAGCTGGCCCTTTGCTCTCCCGCAGTTCAACAGCCTGGTCAGCCGTAATTGTACGCACCGTTTGATCCGAAACATCAGCCACCCGGTAGATCTTCCAGACTGTGGGTGTAAACAAGGGGTCAGCGGCAAGTATTCTCTACCACATCAGGCATAAAACAGCGGACAAAGGCCATGCTGCCACGTTCCGTTTGCCCAGTATTTCTGCAAATGTGTGTGCCGTCAGTTGCGCATGCAGGTTTGTCCAACTCATGATTCTTCCTCTTGAATGCGTTCAAATCGTGGTAGCAGATGTTTCATGGCCTCGGCATCGTTGACGCCAACCAGCAGGCCCAGATCACGCGCAGGCGTCTTTCCAGCACCTGGCGATTTCGCTGCAACTCTTCATTGGAAATGGTCATCCCCGTAGCGGGGCACTATCGATACAGAATCCATAACAGTCTTGTAATATTCCCAGGAAATGTTTGAATGAAATATGACCACCGCCATTGCCTGGCTTTAATACCCAGAGGTGGACAAGATAGTCCAGCGTAGCGTTGCTCAGACCAGAGAACGCACATCCCGGCTTTGTCTACCAGTGGAAGCTTCTTTACGGTTCACTCGTCACTTGGTCGGCAATGCCATTGGGTTGGGAAACCAAGAGGGAAGAGTCAAGAAGTTTGAGAACCTGTATCTGTGTATTACTGCGCCCCTGCAGGAGGGTGAGCGCTTCGGACCAGACGCCAGACGGGGTTGGGTTCCGTATCATCGTTGTTCAAAATTTCAGCAGCAACCGAATACTCTTCGGCTAGGGCATCAACCAGCCTAATAGCTTTCTCATCCAGGTTATTCAGAATCTGTTCGGCACGCTCACCCCGTTCATCGAGCGGATACGTAACAGGTTGATCCACTCAGTTGCTAGCGGTGAGTAATTCTTGCTGGCGGAGCTTGCGGTCGTTGCGGGCGCTGTAATCCAGCAGACGCATCCGGCCATGAGCGCCCACGGGAAACCGTTCGCTACGTCGCAGAAAGTCATCCATAGACTGTTCTGATAGACGGCGCAACCCCTCATCCATACCGTTGGAACAGTCGACAAATAGCTCTGGCGGACCTGTTCCTGGCGGGGCGGGATCTCGCCTGTTTCTGCCCAGGCAAAGCTCAGATCTATGGCACTGGTAACAATTGTCGTTAGGCCAATGGACATGCATGATTCTAACAATTCGACAAAGGCATGGCGGGGAATAACATTGGCATATTCGCGCACAAAACGGCGAATATCCTGAGAAAATCGTCGGGCAGCCTGTTCGGCGATCGGTTGCTGATTGGAGATCCGATCATCGCACCACGTAGTTTATCAGGGAGCCTCTTTTAACTGTTGCGCCAGGCGTACCATGAGCAGTTGATCCAGCCCAATCCGTGCCTCTTCATTAAACCTATCGGCTGTTGTACGGTTGGCAAGCAGACCACTGCTGACCATGCCCTGGTCAAAGGCATTGAGCAACACGTTTTCGTCATAGCCTTGTCCGCAGCAAACCAGGTTCGTTCCTGTGCCTGGCTCTGGCGAATCTCTTTGCCGTTCTGGTCTGCTAGCATAGCTACAACCATTTCAGGAACAAGTCGTAAATGAACAACACTATCTGGCAGATCAATCCAACCGGACATGTAGTGTGCAGGGGCAACCCGCTGCACTTGCTCCTGCTGGCCCAGTGCTCGTTTGCGGTTCTCCAGACAGAAGCTCAGAAGCAGGTCTCCCAAAATGGCCCGGGTGGCTTCGTCCTCAAAGCCAGCAAATTCAGCACTCTGGGCTAATACGCTGGCGATCCGTTCAATAGTCGCTGCTTGCTTACGCTCTCTGGCGGTGCCGGTGTTCCCGCCAAAGGTCTCCAGGAATTTACCCTTTCCTCGCCGAAAACCAAAACGAAACATGTAAAAAATGGCAGGCAGCACAGCGGTCAGATCAAAATCCTAACGGAAAGGGGCAACACTTTGTCATAGTTGGCGGTCCAAATCTCACAAGCCGTGACCGGGGTCAGCACATCTTCAATAATGTCTCTTGCAGTTTTCTCTTTGGTACTCACAGTTAACCTCCCGGAGAGAGCGGTGTGATCGCCATCTGCTGTTGTGGGCCATTGGCGGTTTGCTGAATTTCAGAAGCAATCTGGTAGATCACTTCATCCTGGATGGGTGTCCACGCCAGCAATGTCTGCTCATCTTCCCGCACCAGGCGCTGAACGAAGATAGAGAGGTGCGTAAAGGTATCATCTGTGGATGCATCGCCTAATTGATAGCCGTCAGCCGGACTGCAACAACAGATGAAAGAGTTCACCCATGCGTAAGCGTTCTTCCTGCCCGTTGGCATACTGATAGAGATCAGGGAGACCTGCCGGTGTAGATGTTCCACACCTGAAGTTTCTGGCAGTAAATCCGCCTCCAGGCGAAAATCGTCTATGGATTTCTCGACCCAGAATGCAGTCTCGGTTCGCGTGCGCGGAGTAATTCGTAAAGGCACAACGCCAGGCCGGTTTAAGGCTGGGACGGTAGATCTTCCAGTCTAGAAATGCCTGCGCACAGCTTGGCACAAAGTTTTTTCACCTCTTCTTTATCCACCAGTGGCAGATCACGGAACATTTGCAAGCTTTGACCCGCCGCCAAACCCAGGGCATTGGGCTGATCGGTAACCTGCTCTAATTTGGTTTCTGTCCACTCAAAATCAGCACGTCGTCGTGCAGAGGCTAGTTGTACTCTGGGCGCTAAGAGTAGCTCATCCCCCTCTTGTTGAATCTGATTTAATAGCATACGGTCAATTTTGGGATGCGCTTCTAATCCGGGATCGAATCGAATCATCTCGCTGAGTACCTCCCCCTGGCGGGCGCCGGGGCATCAGCATCAAAGGCTCGATCCCAGTAAGGGATAAGATCCGTCTGTGTACTTGTGTGATAGTCATCGCAGAAGCGAACACCGAAGAGAATGTAGACCAACGCGGCCCGCAATTCACGCATGGTAATGTGAGTATCATCCCGCGCAGGTGGACAGCTTGCAATGCCTCAAACGACGACGGCGACGTATGCCAAACCTCCGTTTCGATGCCACTGGGCAGATTATCTGGACCAAAAAAACGTGCCGCCCGGAAGACCTCGCAGCGATCCTGGGCGGTACAGCGAAGACAAGGATCCAAAGATCGGCGGCTTCTTCTCCTCCATAAAGTTGATCGGTTAATCGATGGAGAAACTCTGTATCAACTGTTTTTTCATTTGGGGCGATGGGGTTGGGCACTATCCCGCCGACAAGAAGACGTTCATTGAGACCAACAAACCGTACATAAGAATTTTCAGAACGATATGAACTTTTGCGTCCGTATCGGTTCAGCATATTGTAGAGAGTAGAAAAGAGAGGTTTTTCGCCTTGCGCTCTTTCTGCGCCTTCGATCCATTCCAAAAGACGCCCATCATTAATTGCTAACAAATGAAAAATGTCTTCATCAGGGGGACCAGATAGAAAAGGTTGCAGAAACTCGTCAAGAAGCTCATCTGCCGAACGCCCCTGCCATGCAGCCGATCCATCCAGATTAATGCGCACCCAAGGCCCATCGGCTCCCTGTCCTTCCAAAATACGCTCTGATGAGTAGTGATGTCCCAGATTGAGCCGCTCCGCCAGGTGCTGTAGCAGCGCTGTTTTGCCGTCACCAGCGTTGCCACATAGCACAACAAGCCGTACTCGGCGCTCCTGAATATCCTGCATCAATGTCTTTTCCCAGCGCTGTTTCTACGTAGGTCTGAGACGCAAACAAGCTGTCCAGCCCCCGGGTTTCACGGTTTCCCAACGTGAACCTGGATATGATTGCAACACGTCTTTGAGCCAAAGCACATGTTGTGGGCTACGGCTGGTTGTTATCAAAGGTACTGGTTCCATTGCAGACATCTCTGACTCAGCATCACTTTTAGGTGACACAGGACCATCATGGGATGGTTGTTCACTCAGAGTGGCAAGCAGATCTCTTTCCACTCTGGTTACCCCCAGATATGCTTCAGACGATGGTTTCTCAATATCTGCAAGAAAACGAATTGCTTCGTCAACTGACTGGAACCGTTGGGCAGGCTCTGGCGCAGTCGCCTTTTTCAAGAACTCTGTTAGTCCTGAATACTCTTCTGTTAAAAGACCTTCCCAGTGCAGCCCTTTTGTCTTATGTTGTAAATCTGCCTGCAAAAATGGTTCTCTATCAAAAAGAACATGAAAAAAACTGGCTGCCAGGGCGAAGATGTCATCCGCTGGCGAAGCTGGGTGGGACAAAGGTGCACGGTCGAGACGGGTTCCGGGCCCCCTCCGCTGTTCGCCGATTTTCTGCACGAAATCATAATCCGTTAGTACCAATTCACTCCCTGTTACGATCAGATTCCGTGGACTCACATCCCCATGAATCAAGTTATTAATATGCAAACTCTTGAGCGCTGCACAGGAATCACGCAACCAGCGTAACGCCAGTGCTTGTCCCGATGCCTCCTGGTGATCCTCGGCTAGCAGGGGGAGTACTCCTTTGTTAAGGGAGCACCAGGTATCCATGTCATCAGTGCAACAAATTCATTCTCCTGCCATACATTCGAGATTTCAAATACTGTAGAAAGCCCCGTGTGTCTCAAGTGTGACCGGACAAGACTGTAGGCACGAAGTGTCTGTTTGCCCTTTTCCTCATCATGAGCAACCTTAGCCACGTATGTACCTAGTTCTTGACCTGTTGAATGATCCAGTTGCAACACTTTAAATGTTGCCCCTCTCCCCCAGATCCTAGTTTGGCTACAATACGATATCTGTTTTCTCGGAATGAGAGGTCTTGATCTTCGGTCCAAAACCTAGCTGGTGGAGCAATCAGCATAGGAACGGATTCCCCAAGCAACACGGACAAGGCTTAAATCCAAATCTTTGAGGGAAGAGCGAGAAACTGGCTTGTCTACGATTCCATCTGTCAATATTTTCCATGCTTTTTCAGCGAGTGAATTTTCCGAATTTTCAAAGAGAAGCTGCAAACAGGCACAAAGCGAATAGACATCTGATCGTTGATCTGCGGCTGTTCGCCCAAAGGAGCGTACTTCAGGTGCCATGGTTCTTTGATCGATATCTGCAGGTGGCGTCGTTCAGGCGATGCTTACTTCTGATGGAATACGGGTGTATTCAAAGCCAGTGAATCAGGGCTATTATCATGTTAACCAAAAGTGTTTGAGGATTTATGTTGCGATGAACCATAGGTTGATCATCTTGGTCAGCATGAAGTTGGCTCAGCGCCTGGATGCTCGCTTTTGCGAACACTAGCCGTCTATCAGTATCCCATGTCTTGTCGGTTATGCGTTCCTGGAGGGTGGGGGCTGCTGGATCAACCAGTGTAAAAAAGTACATTTCTCCTGGGAATCCAGGCTGCTTCCTGATAAGAATCGAGGATTTTATGGGTGCCCCAAGCATGAGTTGAAGACGATGAATCGCTTCAAAAGCCCGTTTCGCCTTCTCTTCTGCATTGGGTGCATCTTCTGCCGAGAGATCATAGAGATAGAGCACCACCTGATCGCGCCGGGAGGGATGTTGCCCTGTATAGATCCGGTGAAACCGGTTCTCTTTTGGGCTTTGTAATTCTAAATTTACATAGCCAGCCAGCCTTCTCAGCGAGCCATCAATAGCGACACTACTATGCGGCTGGAGACGACTAGCAAGAAGCGAAATTTGCGGAGAAGTGAGTTGATAAGGCTCATTAAACCCAACAACATCTTTCCACTCCTTGAGGCCATAAAGTTTGATACCACGAATTATCTGGCCTACAACATCTCTAATTTTGGCACCCTCCTCTGACAACAAGAAGACACCAGACACAAATGGAAGATCGGGAATACTCTGTAGTGTTGTGGCAATCTTGCGCGCTTTTCCGCCAAGACGCTCCGCTTCCACTCTACAATCTGGGTATTGGCCTTAACCCAGGAGGCGTTCCAGTGTTTTATCTCGATCACCCGCACACCGCTAGGACCGATTGTTATCAGATCTACTTCATCTGATTTCAAATCGTGAGTAATTGAGAAAGCGAGATTGGTTAGAAGAATCAGATCATGACCACTTGCCTCTGATATGAGCCGGGTCTTTATATGATTAAAACTTTTTCCCTCGCTCTCATTGGCAGTTGGACCACAGGAAATGAGATTGACGGGCATGAGTTTCTCCTCAAAATGGCAGTGCGTGAGGTTGTGCTATGGATTGCTCATCTCGACTTTGTACAGTCAGGCGGCATAAGCAAGAGAATTGACCAGCCGCAGGACGAAAGGTTTTGGTAGTTTAAGCATTTCGGGTTGTGCAGGCGACACAGGACTTGCACTTTGTCCCAGGTATACTCATGAAAAATTGGGCGAAATGGATCCAACAGTGTCATAATAGGAGAGAGTAGGTTGAGCATCTGGACACCTTCTTGGTCGTTAGGATTCCATGCAGCTTAACCTACTCCCTCTCTTTCCATCTTTGTACAAAGTGGACTGAGAATCACCTAATGTTTAGCACTTTGTAAATAGTCTCCAGACCAGGGATTATATTGCGAACGCCACCCACTGGATTTTCTACATCTCCAGCATAACGCGGGATTAAGTGTATATGGACATGCGGAACCGTTTGACCTGCTACACTACCTACATTGATCCCGATGTTGAATCCGTCTGGCTGAAATCTTTCTGAAAGCAATAATTTGGCTCGGTCAACCATTAACCAACATGCAGTTCGCACTTTGTCTGACAAGTCAAAGTATGATGAGGAATGGTGTTTGGGGATAATGAGCGTATGACCTGGAGATACAGGATATTTGTCCAACAAGGCATAAACCGTGGCTGATTCAGAAATCAATTCTCTTTCTTCTGAGGGCGAACAAAAAGGACAATCATCATTGCTTTCATGTATAAGTCGATTGAAATGTTGATATTCGTAAACTTCGCAATGTTCGGCCTGAATAACACTCTTAAAGGGCAAAACCACGTTGCACTGATAGATCTTTTGATCGTACTTTGGGTGAACTCTGAACCCTGTTCGTTTAATGTCCCGACGGACGGTGAAGTAAGCCTTCCCGCTTGGTTGAAGTAACTCCGATACAGCCATCAGCACAGCGACCTGTTCTTCAGGCAATAAAACATTCAGCACGTAATGACAAAGGATCGTATCAAAACGTCCAGTGGGATAATTTGGCGCATAGTGTGGATCATAGCCTGTAATGTCGTAACCTTTTGTCTTCAAAAATTTCACATCGACC
This sequence comes from uncultured Chloroflexia bacterium, assembly GCA_963721725.1. Lineage (GTDB taxonomy): Bacteria > Chloroflexota > Anaerolineae > Caldilineales > Caldilineaceae > RI-153. Next base: position 67,108 of record CAVRLX010000026.1, on the reverse strand, counting down.
CCAATGCCGCAACCAAAATCCGAATACTTTTCCCTGAATCATTCCGCGCTCAAAGAGTTGTTTCGTTGGGAATGAGGGCCACTGTCGTTCTTTTACTGTTAAGTGGCTGTAGGGATTTTTAGGAGATTGGACAATCATCAGGTCACATAACTCCAATCGGCAGTAAAGCCCATATTTCGGGCGATTTGAAGTTGGGGAGCAATTGTATCCTGTAGGGTTTGACGAAAGGCCGTAAAAGATACGCCTGTAACTTCATCTAATGATGATTTTCGGAGAAGTAAAACGTAGTCCTCAATTAATCGCTCTTTATTCTGAGACGCCACCGCCTGAAGTGCATCATATTGGAGACGAGCAAACGGTGCTAAATATAATTTTAGATCAGGCAATTGATCACTTTTGGCTGAGTTGAGGCTTTTTGAGGTGGGCGTAATATTCCACAAAAGGTCGTGAGCTACAAAACTCCAAGGTAAAAAATGATCGAGTGAAAAGCTATCTCGCATCTATCACCATCCCAGAGTAAATACAGCGGCAGTTCCCCATTTGATTCAACGCAATTCTCCAAAACTGACGCGCAGTTTGCAGGCTACGCTGCATTGGTTCAAACAGTTTGCCAGCAATGTTCGGCACATTTGGATTGTTTTTCTGTAAATAGTTGGTTAAATTCCAAAAACAATAACCGGCAACGATAGTCCAATTGCTCTGTAAATATTCAACCCATAGGGGATGAATTTCAATACAAGGTTCGTTGTTCTGCTCTACAAATTGATACAAACAGGGTGAGGACAGATCTTGATAAGCATCGTTCGCCATAGTGCGAATCTGATTATTGACCTTCCAATCAGGCATTCCGCGTGAGATCACGGCTAAAGAATGGTCGTAAGAAACGGTACGGAACGTAAACTCCCAAGCTACGAATTTGTTCAGATATAGGCGAGTGCCTACTTCCCCAATAAGCCAGAACACTTTCAGTAACTTCCTTTTTGGATGAATTTGCTGATAGAGGATGTTCTTCCCGAATAGACAAAGCAATATCCCCCAACCGATCTTGTTTGCCAAAAGAAAGACGAAAATAATTGCTCGGATACCAAACATTTGAAATCATACGGGCAACCAAAATACGGAATGGAATAACTGGTTCTTGAGTTTCTTTCAAATGCTCCAGGATGGCTAACAGCCAATAAAATTTGTAAGAATTGGTTACATCGCTGAAACTGGCTGCCAAATATTCAATCGACAGACGAGGGGATGGAGGCAGATTAATTGGTATATTCATAATTGGCTGTATAGTAATTCAGCTTTTCAAGAGTTCCAGGCTACAACCTTATCCGCCGCTTACCAATTCTGTTTTACCATTTTCAGTGGGAAATAATTTGATGTGTGCTGTACTCTACGACGCTGTACCGTAAAACAAAGTAGCCCAAACAATGTACAGATTATTGTACGGCGTTCATTGCGTTTAAGGCTACTTTATTTGAGTGCAACACAACATGGATAGCTCTCTGTTGAAGAGCCATCCATAACGAGCAAAGTGGAGTGAGCTACGATGAAGGGGTGCTCGTACATTATAAGGCTAGCATTTAGTCTATCTGGAAGAGAGAAAAAGTACAATACAGACAAATAGTAGGGTGTAATTCAGTTTTAGGGCGAACTAGCGGCTGTGGAAGCCGCTCCGGGCTAAAGACCCGGAGCTATCGAGCGACGCCGGATAAATCCGGCTGGTTTTCGGGCCGTCCATCGCTCCGAAAGCCCCCTTCAGGGGGCATAGCGCTAGAGCCGGGGGTCTTTAGCCCCCGGTGGACGAGGCGATTCTGCTCTACCCTAAACCTGAAATGCACCCGATTTTCCGCCAATAGGTGCTTGGGAGAGTCAACAATTCTACTCCCCCAAGCACCGTTTTTTTACGCCGCGGCGATACGCTCCGGCGTAAAGGGCATCTGGCGGATGCGCTTGCCGCTGAGGGCAAAGAGGGCGTTGCCCACAGCAGCGGCCACCGGTCCCATGGGCGGCTCGCCCACGCCACGCGGCTTGCGATCCGGCGCTTCCAGCAGCGCCACCTCCACGTGTGGAGCCTGGCGCATGGTCAACAGCGGATAGCGGTCGAAGTTGCCCGGCACAATTGCGCCGTCTTTGATTGTCACCTCTTCCAACAGCGTCGAACTCAGCGCCATCATCACCGCGCCTTCCACCTGCGCCGCCGCGCCATTGGGGTTGATCACCAGCCCAGGGTCCATAGCCGCCCACACATTGTGCACACGCACGCCGCCGGTCTCATCCAGCGAGACCTCGGCCACCTGGGCCACCACCGTATCCACATCGGTGCAACAGGCCAACCCCAGGGCGCGCCCGTCGGGCAGGCTGCCGCCCCAGTTCGCCATCTCGGCGGCGCGGGTGAGCACGGCTTTCATCCGCGTGCCGAAATCGTCGTCGGCGAGGTGGGCCAGCCGGAAAGCCAACGGATCTTGCCCGGCGTGGTGGGCCACTTCATCCATGAAGCTCTCCACGGCAAAGGTATTCGCCAACAGACCCAGCCCGCGCCACCAGCTTGTGCGCACAGGCAGCGGCGTGCGCCAGGAGATAGTCTGCCGATTTTTCACGCCGCCATATTGGATCATGGCCCCACGCCATGCGCCGAAATCCGCGCCTAGAATGTTGCCAACAAAGGCCGGGAAGAATGAAAAGGCCACGTCGCCACTGGCAATTTCATGGTCCATTGCCAAGATGCGCCCGTTGTCGTCCAGCCGCGCCGAAAGTTTGCTGTGGGTGGGCGGGCGGAAATAGCCATAGCGCATCTCTTCGGTGCGATCCCAGCCCACATGCACCGGCTTACCCGTTTGTTGCGAAAGCAGCGCCGCCTCACGTGCCGCCTCGGTGTTGAGCTTGCGCCCAAAACCGCCGCCCACATAGGTGGGAATCACCTCAATCAGATCGGCGTCCATGCCCAACACGTCGGCCAGTTCACCCTGCACCGACGCCTGGGCCTGGGTGGAACACCAGACCGTGGCCCGCTCGGCGGTGACATGGGCCAGCGCGGCCTGCGGTTCCATGGAGGCGTGGGCCGCCAGCGGCGAGCGATACTCGGCGGTCAAGGTGGTGGCTTCGCCCAACGATTTGGCAGCGTTGCCCTCGCGCTGAATGGTGACCCCGGTTCCCTTGCCCACGGTAACCATCGCTTCGATCTCGGCCTGTTGCCACGGCTTGCCACTCTCCCAGGTGGCGGCGAGCTTTGCCACAGCGGATCGTGCCGCCGCGCGCGAGGTGGCAACCACGCCGGCGATCTTGTCGGTGATCACCACATCCACCACACCGGAGACACTAGCAGCGTCACCGGCGGTCACTTCTTGTAATTCGCGCGCCAATCGTGGGCGGGCGCAAAACGGCCCCGTAGAGCATCCCCTCCGCGCGTGCATCGTAGCCATAGACCGCCGCACCGGTAACCTTGGCGGGGATGTCCAGGCGCGGCTTGGACTGGCCGATGACCTCGAAATCCGCCACAGCTTTCAACGCGGGCGCGTCTTCGGGCAGCGTCCATTCCCCGCCGCCGCGCGCTTGGCGATGGGCGACGATCTCCCCATAGCTGATCTGCTTGCCCCCGCCGCTGAAGATGCCCTCGCGGACAGCAAGGCTTGCGACGGACTGATTTAGCGCCAACGCCGCTTCTTCGCGGAGGAGTTCGCGTAAAGTGGCCGCAACGGTACGCAGCGGCTCGTACACAGAACTCACCGAGTTGCTGGCCCCGGTTCCCCCCGCATCAGCGGGTCCGGTGTGGGTGCTGCCCTGGACGACGTCGATCTGTTCCCAGGCCACGCCCAACTCTTCCGCGCCGATCTGGGCCAGCGCCGTGTGGATGCCCTGCCCCATTTCGACTTTGCTCAGGAAGAGCCGCACGCGGTTATCCGCCGTGATCTCGAACCAGACCTGGGGGTCCTGGCTGAACGATGCCGGAGGACCGCCGCCGCTCTCCAACATGCGCGCAATCTGCAAACGCAGGGGGGCAGCCCCAACGGAATGCCGATGGCAATGGCCGCGCCGGCAATGCCAGTGCCGATTAAAAATCCGCGCCGTGTGGGACGCCAGCGCCGCTTCGATGCTGTCTGTGAAAGTGGTTCTGTCTGTGAGGTTGTCTCTTGTTGCATAGAATTCACTCGCCTTTATCGTTGCACAACGGCTGTGCGCGGTGCGGTTGCTGCCTGATGAACTGCGGCGCGGATACGCACATAGCAGCCACAGCGGCAGTAGTTGTTGCCCATTGCCTCTTCGATCTCATCGTCTGCCGGGGTGGGCGTCTGTGCCAGAAAAGCCGCCGCCGTCATGATCTGCCCGCTCATACACCAGCCACACTGGGGAACCTGTTGATCGATAAAGGCCTGCTGCACAGGATGCAGCGTTTCGCCATCGGCCAGCCCCTCAATCGTGCGGATCTCTTTGGCGGCTACGGCGGCCAGCGGCGTGATGCACGAACGGGTGGCGACGCCATCCACATGCACCGTACACGCCCCACAGATCCCCGCGCCACAGCCAAAGCGGGTTCCCGTCATGCCCAGTTCATCGCGCAACGTCCACAACAAAAGCTGCCCTGGCTCGTCACTCACCTCGAAGGCTGCGCCATTTATGCGTAACTGCATCCCTTCCTCCCTTATGACTCAAAACTAAATTTGGTTGTTTGTCTAAGTTTGCGGTATGCTCGGTTCATACTCATCTAGTTTACCACAGAATTGTACAAGTTTTGTTACATTTTTTGCAACTATTCAGGTCTAAAGTGCGACGCACTCGCCAAACAGGCGTTTCACAACCGTTCTACTCCTAGCGAGTGCGTCGCACCTGGATAGTTACCATTTTTTACTAAACACCAACATGACAATCTTATGATTCATCGAATTAAAATGTTAACGCTGACATTCTTTGTGTTGGCTGCCCTGTTGCTCACAGTGCGCACAGCCTATTGGGAACTATCCGCCTCCCCGGCCCAGCCCACAGGCACAATCCTGGTCTGGCACGGCTGGGACGAAGGCGAAGCCGCCGTGCTCCAGGAGATCATGCACAAATATGCCGATCTCCATCCCAACACCAACATTATCCTCAGCCGTGTCGAGAACGCCCTGTTGCTTGAACGCTTTGAAGAAGCTGCCGCGATCGGCTTTGGCCCCGATCTTTTTCTCGGCCCCAGCGAATGGATGCGCCCGCTGATTGATACCAACCTGATTACGTCTATTGATAGCGGGTTGGACGAGACCCTGCGCGAGCGCTATCTGCCTGCTGCGTTGGAAACGCTGCGCTATGATCAAAAGCTCTATGGCGTGCCGGTGGCGGTCCATACGCTGGGCCTTTATTACAACAAGACCTTGGTGACCCAGCCCGCCACCTCGCTGGATGAACTGATGGCCCAGGCCCAGACTGGCACCGAGATCGGCATGAACACGGCGTTTGACAACGCGTTTTGGGGCATCCGTGCTTTTGGCGGACGTCTCTTTGATGAAGAAGGCCGCGTCATCCTCGATCAGGGTGGCTTTGCCAACTGGCTCAACTGGCTCAAAAGCGCCCAGGACGTGCCCGCCTTCATCCTGAGCAATGATCAAAATGCCCTGCGCTTGCTCTTCGCCGAGGGGCGGCTGGGCTATCTCGTGGATAGCTCGCAGGCGCGGGAAACGTTGCAGACGACGATGGAGGCCGATGCCTTTGGCGTTTTGCCGCTGCCCGCTGGCCCCACGGGCACGCCTGGCCCTTTCTTGCGGGTCGAGACGCTCTTTTTCAGCCGTGCTTCGTCCAAACAGCAGATCGACCTGGCGCTGGATCTGGCGCGCTTTTTGACCAATGCCGAACAGCAGACCACGCTCATGCGCCAGACGGCACGCATCCCCGCCAACACGCGTGTCAGATCAACCCGTGCCTTAGCCCGGTGGTGGCAGCCTTTGCCACCCAGGCCCGCTCGGCGGTGGCCTATCCCAATGGCAGCACCGCAGACACGATTCTGCGCCTGGGCAACGAAGCCTATACGCGTGTGCTGGAAGGGCTGCTGACCCCCGCCGATGCCGCCCAAGAAGCGACCACAAATATCAACGAGGCCATTGGCTTCCCCGTAAATCTGGCAAATGGCTATGGCTGTGAAAGCGTGGGTGATTTCACGCTCTGGCACAGTTGGGAGGGCAATGCCGCCGCAGCGCTGGCAGCCGCCGTTGAAACCTTCAAGCGCGATCGCCCCAATATTTATGTAAACGCGCAGTTTGTCGCCGCCTCCGAACTGATCAGCCGCTTTAGCAATGGCAGTGCCACAGATCGGCCTGATCTGCTGCTTGTCCCCCACCAGAGAATTTTGCCCCTCATCGAAAACAACTGGGTACACTCCATTGGCCCCCTTGTCGAGCCGGAACTGTTACAACGCTATCGTCCCGTGGCCTTAAACGCCTTCCGCACCAACGAACGGCTCTATGGGCTGCCGATCTTTTTGCGCACAGTGGCCCTGGTCTACAACCGCAACGATATTGAGACGCCGGCGCTGCCGCTGGCTGATCTGCTTGTCCAGGCCGAAATGGGGGATCGACTGACCCTTTCGCTGGATTTTGCCGATCTTTTTTGGGGAATTGGGGCCTTTGGCGGGCAGTTGATAGACGACGCCAATCAGGTCGGCGTCGATCAAACTGCCTTTGCCGGATGGCTGGGCTGGCTGCAACAAGCCGAGTTGCTCGACGCCGTGCGTCTGAGCGAAAGCGCCGCCGCCGCTGACGAGCGCTTTATCAACGGCGAGGTTAGCTATCGAGTGGCGACGCCCGCGCTGGCTGCCCAATTTATCCAAGCTCTGGGCGAAGAGAGCATTGGCATTGCCACCCTGCCCAGCGGCCCCGAAGGCGAAAGCACGCCACTGGTCTCGGTGGATGGCTTTTCGGTTACGACCCAAGATGAGGCGAAAATTGCGCCCGTCATAGACTTTATGCGCTATGTGACCAGCGCCGAAACCCAGCGCGCCATGCTGGAAACGTACCCAGCCATCCCCGCCAATGCCAATGTGGATGTCACCGATAACCGGCTGCTTGCCCCCTTTGTAGAGCAGTTGACCACAGCCATTCCCTATCCGTTGCGCCCAGAGATGGCGACGATTTTGGAGCTGGGCGGCGATGCCTATGTGTGGGTGCAAAGTGGCGTACTTACGCCGTCCGAAGCCGCCGCCGAAGTGGTGGAGTTGATCAATCAGGCCAATGGCATCTCGGCTTTCGAGCCGGATTCGATTCGCTGTGCCGGGCGCGGTGCGGTGCAACTCTGGCTGACCGGATTGACAGAGCCAGTGACCGATGCGCTACAAAGCGCGGCCGATCAGTTCAATGCCATCTGCCCCGAAATTAGCGTTGGATTGCGCGCCTTTGAAGACGAAGCAAGCCTACGCGCTGCCCTGGCAGAGAGTGACGAAAGCAGCGCCACGCTGCTGCTGGGGCCAGGGCGCTGGCTACCCGATCTCATGGCGGATGCAGCCATTGTGCCCGCAGCCACGCTGGTGGACGCCGCAGCGCTGCGGCGACTCTTGCCCAGCGCGGTTGCCAGTGTCAGCGCTGACGGACAAGCCCAGGCTCTCCCCATTAGCGTAGAGACAACCGCCCTTTATATTAATCGTAACCGTGTGACCACACCCGCCACCACGCTGGATGAACTGCTTAATGAAGCGCAGATCGGGCGGCGCGTGGCCCTGCTCACCGAAGATCGCCCGTCGCTGTGGGGTATCGGCGCATTTGCCAGCGCGCCGCCGGTGCAAGCGGCGGTGGAGGGAACCACGCCGCCGTCGCCTTGGCCGTCAGAGAGCGCGCTCGTTGAGTGGTTCCGCTGGCTGTTGCGTGCCCAAAATACCGCCGGTGTGCTGCTGGGCGGCGACGATGAACGCGCCCTGGCCCTCTTCACCAGCGGGCGGCTGGGCTATTACAGCGGTGGGCCAGCCCTGTTGCCGATACTGCAAGCGGAATTGGGCAGCGATGTGCTGGATGTTGTGCCGTTGCCGGCTGGCCCCGGTGGGGCGGCCACGCCTCTGCTCTACAGCCGGGCGATCTATTTTCCTGCGGCTTCCTTTGCAAGCGGCAGCGAGGGGGACGGGCAACAAGCGGCGCTCTCGTTTGCGCTCTATTTGACCGGCGTCGAAGCCCAGACATTGCTGGTAGAGCGCGCCCAGCAGGTTCCCGCTAATCGCCTCGTCGACACTGCGCGCTTCCCCGACATTGCCCGCTTTGTGGCCCAAGCCGCCACCGCCATTCCCTATCCATCGCCACAGGGTATAGCGTTTCTAGAAACGGTGACTCGTGTTACGGCTGACCTAGTCGAAGGGCGACTGACGCCTGAAGAAGCGGCAGCCCAAGTCAGCGCCGCCACAGGAGGGCAATAAGCCATGATAACAAGTGCCTTCTTCGAGCGTCTCGCCGACCAGTTTGAGATTATCCTCTTGGTACTCAACCGCCCTGTAGTACAGCGCCAACTGCTGGTCTTTGCCATGCTGGCGTTGGTGGCCGAACTCGCCTCATCACAACTGACGGCGCTGCGTCGTCGCTTTTTCTCGATTCAAGATGAAAGCGATGGGCGTGTGAACCAGCGCAGTCCGCTCAACCGCATGTTACGGCGTTGGCTGCGCGCCGTGGAACATACCTTCTCACCCATTGTTGCCATTGCCCTGGGCCAAATCGCCATTCTGATCTTCGACCAACATGGTTGGCAGACGGGACTCTTGCGCCAGGGGTTGATCTTTTTCTGGCTGCTGCTCGTCTATCGGCTGGTGGTGACCGTACTCTATGCGCTGCAAAGCGAGCGCACAGCCCATCTTTATCAACAACGGCTGTTGTTACCGCTCTTTATCTTGTTGTTGGTTTTTACGATCTCACGGCTGCTCAGCGGCATTGTCGATCTGGCCGCGCTGCGCCTTTTCACCTTTTCCGAAAACCCAATTACCTTGGGGGCGTTCTTTGCCGCGGCCATTGTCTTCTATGGCTTTATCCTGCTTTCGTGGATCGTACAGAGCGCGCTGACCGATCTCATTCTGCCCCGTTTTGGCACCGATCCCGGCATCAATAACTCGGTGCGCACGGTGAGCCGCTACATTGTGCTGAGCGCCGGTATCCTGGCTACGCTTGGCTCACTAGGCATTGACCTCTCCAGCCTGGCGATTATCGGGGCCGGGCTTTCCGTAGGCATCGGCTTTGGCCTGCAAGAATTGGTGGCGAACTTTGTCAGCGGTATTTTGCTCCTCTTCGAGCAGTCCATTCGCCCCGGCGACATTGTGGAAGTGGAGGGTAAAATGGGCATTGTCGAGAAGTTGCGCATCCGCTCCACCACGGTGCGCACTTTCGATAACATCGAGATGATTGTGCCCAACCAGAGCCTGCTCACCTCGTCGGTCACTACGTACACCCACACCAACCGCCGTGTGCGCATCCGCATCCAGGCGGGAGCCAGCTATCATGATGATCCACAAGAGGTGCGCGAGGCACTGTTGGCCGCCGCCAATCGGCACGGCATGGTCTTGGATGATCCTGATCCGATTGTGGCCTTTACAGGCTATGGCGATTCCAGCATCGACTTTGAGCTGATTGTCTGGATTGAAGACATTTCCACCATGATGCAGGTACGCAGCGATCTGCACTTTATGATCTGGCGCGAGTTTAAAAAGCGCGACATCGAGATCCCCTTTCCACAGCGCGATCTGCATCTGCGCGGTGGCGTCCCCTGGGAAGATCTGCTGCGTAAACCAGAGACAGGCAAAAGCAGTCCTGCCACGCAGGAATCGACTCCCGACGCCGAGGAAGAAGGCAAACCCGTCCTCAAGCCCGCCGAAGAGAAGGTTAGCCCACTTAAACACCTGGGCGAGAAACGACCGCCTTCGTCAACCACGTGACCGATCAGAGGTCCATCCGGCGCACAAAGCGAAGACTGTTCCTCAGAGATTCGTAGGGTATGGAGAGGTATTTGTACAAAAACAAGTAATTTTGGCATTTTTTATGGCTTGACAAGCCTCCCGAAATGTGGGATACTGCCCGCAGCTAGGTCACAGAAGCTGTTCTCGAAGCCAATAAATACCTTCTGCTCTTGACAGCGACCCAGCCTTAAAAAGCTATCTTATATAAAAGGAGGTGATGCCAACATGGATAGTAATCGTAGTATGGGTCTGGTGGCATCTCCTCGAGGGGTAACTCTCTAAGTTTGCCACCAGACCAAAAACAGCAAAAACCCTAGCCACTCGGCTGGGGTTTTTGCATTTCTGGGGCTAATGACATGGATTTGTCACAACCGGCGTGTATAATAAGGGTGCGACGCACTCGCCAGGACAAGATCGGGCGTGTAATGCTGTGTGGCGAGTGCGTCGCACCCTGGACCTGAATAGATACGGAAATTTGGACATTCACTTTCAACGGGTTTCATTGCGTTTCGGCGCCTACCCGCATAGGAATAGAAAGGAGAGCATCGATGGGACTCTTTAGTGGGATTCTTGGCAATGCGTCCGAGATCGACCAACAAAAATTAGAGCGAGATTTCGTCAATATCCTGGCATCCAGCGAGCGCATTGAAAAAGCCTATGCTGTGGTGCGCGATCTTTTTGTGTTTACCAACAAACGGCTGGTGCTGGTGGACAAACAGGGGTTGACCGGCAAAAAGGTTGAGTATCACTCCATCCCCTACCGCTCCGTTACCCATTTTTCTGTGGAAACCGCGGGCACGTTTGATCTGGAATCCGAGTTAAAAATCTGGATCTCAAGTACGGCTGTGCCTGTGTCCAAAACCTTCAAAAGCGACAAAAGCATCTACGATATCCAAAAAGCACTGGCTGAATACGTCCTACGATGAGCCAAATCTACCTTATTCGCCACGGCGAAAATTATGCCAATCTGACCAAAGAATTTTCCCATCGCCGAGTGGATTATTCGTTGACTGAAAAAGGGCGGCTCCAAGCGGCTCAGACTGCCCGCTTCTTCCAGGACAAGCCAATTGACGCTATCTATACGTCGCCGCTGCGGCGAGCACTGGAGACTGCCGAAACCATCGCTGCCGCTGTGGATCTTCCCGTGACTGTAATGGAAAATTTCCGAGAGGTAAATGTAGGGGCGCTGGAAGATGAACCGCCCACACCAGCCAGTTGGCGGCTGCATGACGAGATTATGGACGCGTGGCGGGCGGGCCAGCATGAGGTGAGCTTCCCCAGCGGGGAAAACTACCTAACGTTACGTACACGGTTACAACAGGGGCTGGCCTTGCTTGCCCAGACACACCCACAAGGGCGCGTCATTGTGGTGGCACACGGGGGTGTGATTGGGGTGAGCGTGCGCGAATTTTGCCGCAACGTCGATCTGGCGACGATGCAGAGCAAGGAAAATCATAATTGCTCGATTTCGGAAATTGAAGCAGAGGCCCACGGCGATACCCTTGAGGCAACCCTGATCGATTGGGCCTATTGTGACCATCTCACAGGCGAAGCAGCGCGCTTGATCCCTGGCTCGCCGGATGCAGCTTTTTTCGAGGTGAGTGATGGATGAGGTCGTTTATTGCGGCTATTCCCTTTCGCCGATTGGTTTGATTGAAATCAAAAGCACACAAGAGGCCATTACGTCTCTCTACTTTGTGGAGGCGCAGCAGGAAAGTGTTGTGAGCTGTGACTTGGTTGAAAGGGCCGTTGCGCAGATCACGGCCTATTTTGCCGGGGAACGCCAAGTGTTTGATCTTCCTCTGGCCCCTGCTGGGACAAACTTTCAGCGCGCAGTTTGGCAGCAGCTAACCCAGGTTCCCTATGGCAAAACCGTCTCCTATCTAGACATTGCCTGCGCGCTGGACAATCCACGCGCCATCCGCGCTGTGGGGGGCGCTAATGGCCGCAACCCGATCTCTATAATCTTGCCCTGTCATCGCATTATCGGCAGCAATGGCAAACTAATCGGCTATGGCGGCGGTCTCTGGCGCAAGGAATGGTTGTTGCGCCATGAGCGCGCGCTGTTGGTCTGAAAAGGGAGGCTTAAATACTTGGCGGCTCCGATTGTATGCAGTAAGGTGCAGGGAAAGGATGAATCATGCGGGCGGTGATCCAGCGGGTGGCCGAAGCGCGGGTGACCGTGGCGGGTGAAATTGTTGGTGAGATCGGCTGTGGCTTTTTGGTGTTGGTGGGGATAACCCACGGCGACGGCCCAGCAGAAGTAGCATGGCTTGCCCGCAAGATTGCCGGATTGCGCCTCTTTGAAGACGCCGACGGCAAGATGAATCTGGCACTAGGCGAGATCAAAGGTGCGGTGCTGGTGGTGAGCCAGTTTACGCTTTATGGCGACGCCCGCAAAGGTCGCCGTCCTAGTTTTGTGGGAGCCGCTCGCCCGGAAGAAGCTGAACCCCTTTACGAAGCGTTCTGCGAACAGTTGGTCGCGGCGGGCCTGTCGGTTGCCCGTGGCCGATTTGGTGCGTCTATGCAGGTGGCGCTGGTCAACGATGGTCCGGTGACACTTTGGCTGGACACCGCCGAAGGGATCGGATAGGATCAGGCATCCCAGTTTCCCCGACACCTATTTGACCACCCCTATTTGAAAGGAAAGTTCCTATGTCAAAACTAAGCACAACTGTGGCGACGGACCCAGCGATTGATCTGGCCGTGGTGCGCGAAATGGCTACCGAGTTCGACAATTTTATTGTCGATGATGAGGTCTATCGCACGGTGGTGATCCGCACAGAGCGCGGCGACGAACGGATCCAAAGCAGCGGCGGCGATCTACTGGCGCGGATGCATCGGCTGTCGGCGCAACGCGATCAGCTTTCGGCGGCCCAGCAAAGTGAGTGGGACGATCAGAAGAAACAGGTCGAACAGTTAATCAAAGACTTTCGTAGCCGCTTTCATGATCTGCTGGTGCGCGAGGCCAAAGCCCGGCTTAACAGCTTGAAATGGTTTTTAGACGAATGCCAGGAAGATCGTCGCCAGTGTCGGATTCAATATCCATTTGAAATCCGCAACCGCCAACGCGTTGGCGAGATCTGGAAAGCCCTGGAACAATCGGCCCCAGCCACCTTCAAAAGCGAAATCGAGGCAATTGACCGGCGCATCCGTGGCATGACGGCACCCAGCGAGTTCGTTTGGGACAGCCGTGTGCAGTCGCTCTACCCCAAAGAGAGCTATTGGTATCTGTATGCTCTGCCGCCAGCCTGACGCTCAACCATAAAAAAGGCTCCCTTTGTACAAACACACAGGGAGCCTTTTTCGTTCTGCTATTCCTCTGTAACGCTACCTCTGGCTCGTGTGAAGCCCTCCTCTTTCTAATTAACTGTTTATAATCTACTGTTTGTAATGTACTGGTATCGTGATCACCCCGTTGATTAGAAAGAAGGGATCTGCCCGTGAGCCGCCCTTCTTCCGCTACATCAACAGGTCTGGCTGGTCACATGGCTCGTTGACATCGTCTGGCTTTTTCAGTACAATCGGGCCATCCTTGCTCGCCCTTATCAAATTCCCCACTTTCTGTCAAAATCCGATCAGGTCGAGGGGGATATTTATGCCTTGCCCACCACACAGTTTACAGTTTGCAACCCGGCTGGAATCGCCCTCTGCGATTTCAACGGTTTTTGTTCATCCCAGCGTCAAGCCAACAGCGTACAAGGAGGATTTATGGCTAAATTTCAGACCGCACAAATTCGTAACGTGGCTGTACTCGGGCACGGCGGATGTGGAAAGACATCCCTAGTCGAAGCAATGCTGTACGACAGTGGCGCAACTTCGCGCGTGGGCCGCGTGGAAGATCGCACCACCGTCTCCGACTGGGATGCCGAAGAACAGCGGCGGGGTATTTCGATCAACCTCTCTGTCGTGCCCGTACTCTTCCAAAACATCAAGTTGAATCTGATCGATACCCCTGGATACATTGATTTTGCCGGCGAGGTGATCAGCGCATTACAGGTGGCCGAAGCAGGCTTGGTGCTAGTCGATTCGGTGGCCGGGGTGGAAGTGGGCACAGAGCTAGCCTGGGATCGGCTGGACCGCGTTGGCAAGCCGAGGCTGGTCTTCGTGAACAAGATGGACCGAGAGAATGCTAACTATCAGCGCGTAATCGACGATCTGCGCGCCACGTTTGATGGCACGATTATTCCGTTCCAGTTGCCGATTGGCTCGGCGGATACCTTCCGCGGTGTGGTCAATCTGGTGGATATGAAAGCCTATATGGGCAAAGAGGGAAACGTTTCTGAAATTCCTGCGGAGATGATAGAGGCCGTAAACCAGGCGCGCGAGGCATTGATGGATGCCGCCGCCGAGACCAACGATGAATTAATTTTGAAATATTTAGAGGGCGAAATGCTCACCGAAGACGAGGTGCGCCACGGCCTGCATGACGGCGTACGCCAGGGCAAGATTATCCCGGTTTTTTGCGGCACAGCCACAGGCAACGTGGGGCTATACAGCCTGACTCGCGCCATGACAAGCTATGTGCCTGCGCCCAACGAGGCGTCTATGACGGCGACGGTTAACGGTGAGGAGATCGACCTCACGCCTTCGGAAGATGGCCCCGTGAGCGTTTATGTCTTCAAAACGCTTATCGACCGCTATGTGGGCCGCATGAACTATGTGCGCGGTTGTAGCGGCCATCTTAAAAAAGATGTGCATCTTCAAAACTCGCGAACCCAAAAAGAGATGCGTATTCAAAATCTCTTTTCCGCTTGTGGCAAAGAGTTACAGACTTTGGATGCGCTGGTTCCCGGCGACATTGGGGTGATTACAAAGCTGGACGATACCCTGACCACAGACACCCTGCGCGATGCCCACAGCGGCCTTGTGGTGATGGCCCCCAGCTATCCACGGCCGCTCTATACTGTGGCGGTGACCCCGGCTACCCAAGCCGACAGCGCCAAAATGGGGCAGGGTCTGCACGCGCTGACCGAAGAAGATCCCACGTTGAAGGTTCAGTACCTCAACACCACACGCCAGACCGTGTTACAAGGATTGGGCGATTCCCATGTGGATGTGGCGATTCGCAATCTGGAGACGAAATTCGGGGTGCATGTGGAGACAGCACTGCCCAAAGTTCCTTATCAAGAGACCATTACCCGCAGCGGCGCGGCCCACTATCGCCATAAAAAACAGACAGGCGGGGCCGGGCAGTTTGCCGATGTTCATCTGCGCGTGGAGCCTATGGAGCGGGGCAGTGGCTTTGTGTATGAAAGCGCGATTGTAGGCGGGACAATTCCGTCTACCTTTATCCCCTCCATCGAGAAGGGCATCCGCCAAGTGTTAGATCAGGGTGTGATTGCCGGATACCCGATTGTGGATGTGCGCGCCGTGGTCTTTGACGGCAAACATCATCCTGTAGATTCCAAAGATATCGCCTTCCAAACCGCTGGGCGCGAGGTTTTTAAGATGGCAATGCAGGAGGCTACCCCCTCGCTGCTGGAGCCGATCTATACCATGCAGGTCACCGTGCCAGAAGAGTACATGGGCGATATTATGGGCGATCTGAACACACGGCGCGGGCGTGTGCTGGGCATGGAACAGCGCAACAATCGCACGATTATCAAGGCGCTGATCCCGCTGGCCGAGATTTTGCGCTATGGCACAGATTTGCGATCCATGACCCAGGGCCGCGGCATCTACACCATTGAGTTTGACCATTACGAACCGCTGCCCAGCCACCTCACCAGCAGCGTGGTGGCCCAGCACCATGAAATGGAAACTGAAACCGCCTAAGAAAAGGCAGGATTTCCATAAACAACAAAAGCGGCCAGATCATGCTGGCCGCTTTTGTTGTTTATGGAGAACGTGATGACAGTACGATTACATCACATCATTTCTACTTAGCCGCCGAAATTCCAACGGCAAAAGCTCATGCATTTGGAGCGCTTGAGCGATAATTTTTACCAGCAGAGGCGGAGCCTGGATCAAGGCTTTTGAGACGGCCACTTCCTCTAGTTGGGCACAGTTGAACGAAAGCTGTTCCGCCCCAAAGATCCGGCTACTGGATTTAAGCGTATGGGCAGCACGGCGCAACAGGACAGGGTCGGCTTGATGCACGGCCTCTTGCATTTCTGCCACAAGAGTATCCAAGCTTTTCAGATAAAGCCCGGTCAGTTCAGCAACCACACCCTCATCGCTATCGCAAATTTGTGTATAAAAAAGCTGGATCGATTCAACGTCCAAAACGATGGTTTCGACCTCAGCCCCGATCAAATTGTAATTAATGGTCATCCCCGCCCCCTTCGCCTACGATGATGCCATCAAGCGTTTACGTTCTATCTGTAAGAGCCGCTCGACATCAATAAACTTCTCCTGAGCCGTGGAGATCAAACTGGCAATGGGGGCAATCTTTCCTTCATGGGCATCTTGTTCGGCCTCTGCGCATAGGTGGGCGACCACTTCTGCGCCAAAGGTTGCTGAACTCGACTTGAGCGAATGAGCATTCCGCTCCACCTGTTTAATGTTCCCCGTAGCCAGCGCACCTACCAGGGCAGCAAACGTTTGCTGCGTATCCGCGATGTAAGTATCGATGAGATCAAGCATAATCTCAGGGATACCTGCAGCGACAGTCTCTTCCAACTCTCGAAACGTTGTGTAGTTGATGGTTGATTGCATTCGTACACTTTGCATAAAAAAACCCTTTTCGGATGTTGATGAAAGACACCGCCTAGACTCTTACGGGGCCGGGGATGCCCGCTGTTTGAGCCACCAGAGCGGCACGCCTATTGTATCATACGCAGGTTGAGGATAATTTACATGGTTTCAAGGATTCTCACGAGACCACGAGGGACGCTTTCCACAAAACGGGATGATTTGGTTGGCTCCATTCTATCCGCTATACTGGACGCGATGGGATGCGACCTTGGCATGGAACAGCGGCGCGCAGCCCATCGTTTGTGGCAACGGAGCAGAGCAAGCTCCCTTGCCAGCCGCACCAACGACACTGTCACCATCCTGTGGACGACGAAAGCGCCACGGTCGGTCACATCCCTGTGTTCACTACTTATGGGAGTTCAAATGCATGTTGTTTTCTCTGAATTGGATCCTTGGCATCTCTATCGGGCTTCAGATTCTCTATACCCTCAGTGTGATCGGACTCGCCCTTTACAACGCGCAGGCACTCTGGTTAACGTGGCAACAATATCGACACCGACAGCACCGACCCATCACCGCCACGCCGCTAACTACTTGGCCGCATGTGGCCGTTCAACTCCCCATTTTTAACGAGCAGCATGTGGTCGAAGGGTTAATCGACGGTTGCGCCAGTCTGAACTATGCCCACGACAAGCTCCATATTTATGTTTTGGACGATTCTACAGATGAGACGACTGCGATTGCCCGCGCCCGCGCCGCCGAGTGGCAAGAGCGCGGCGTAGACGTACAGGTGATTCACCGCGAAAAGCGGGGTGGTTTTAAGGCTGGCGCGCTGGCCGAGGCGCTGCCCCAATGTGCGGGTGACTTCATTGCCATTTTTGACGCTGATTTTATGCCCGCCGCGGATTTCCTGAACCGCACGATCCCCCACTTTTTCGGTGATCAAAGCGCGCGTATTGGGTTTTTGCAAACTCGCTGGGCACATCTCAACGCAGATTATTCGCCGCTGACTCGCAGCCAGGCACTGGCGTTGGACGGTCATTTCGCCGTGGAACAGGCCGCGCGCCAAGCGGCAGGCTATCCTTGTGGCTTCAACGGCTCGGCCGGGATCTGGCGGCGCGCCTGTATTGAAGACAGCGCCGTAGGCGGCTGGCAGGCCGATACGCTGTGCGAGGACCTCGATCTGAGTTACCGTGCCCAGTTGGCGGGCTGGCGTCCGCTCTATCTCCCAGAGGTAGAAGTGCCCGCCGAAGTGCCGCCCCAGTTGCTGGCCTTCAAACGCCAACAGTTTCGCTGGGCCAAAGGCAGCGTGCAAACCTTGCGCAAACTCGCTGCGCGCGTCTGGCAGAGTGAATGGTCGTTGCCCGCACGCATAGCCGGCACGTTGCATCTGGGCATGTATCTGATCCACCCTTGTATGTTGCTGATGTTGCTGGTCTCGCTGCCCCTTCTGCTTTTGGATAGCGATCCATTTTGGCCGCTGGCCTATCTGAGCGTTGCCTCGTTTGGGCCGCCGCTGCTCTATGCCGTGGGCCAGCGAACGCTCCACCCGCGCACATGGCTGCGCCGCTGGTCTGCGTTGCCGCTGCTCATGTTGCTGGGCATGGGGCTTTCGTTCAACAACAGCTTGGCGGTCTGGCAGGCTTGGCGTGGACAGGCATCGCCTTTTCTACGCACGCCCAAGTTCCAGACCAACCGCGCCGGTGAACAGTGGCAACAGAGCGACTATGTGCTCAAACTGGATGGCGTTGTGGTGGGCGAGTTCCTCTGCCTGCTCTATGCCATCGCCTCTGTCATTGTGGCACTGGTGCTCCAAAAGTGGTGGAGCATTCCCTTTTTGTTGGTCTATGTGGGTGGCTTTGGGATGATGGTTGCCAGCAGCCTTTGGCAAGCTTACAACGCGTGGCGCAATCTAAGCGCAGATCCACAGCGCCCCGGCTGGCGCATGGCAGCACGGCGCGGGACGACATCAGGGTTTAGCCCGGTCGATTTTGTCAAAAGCCGCAGCCGTTAGTACAATGAAGGGCGCGCTTTTTAGGTGTAGGCGCTTCTCTATTGCAATCTCCACTATCCTGGGAGGAACCCTACTGTGGCTGGAAAATCATACGATGGGCTAACTTGGCTCACAGACAAAGCCGACGTGATCACCATTGTGAACAAGTCGCGCAACAACTATATTATCGACATGCCTACGGGTTTATACCGGCTCGACTCTGGGCGGCAGATGCGCACCATGCGCTCGATCCTTAAAATTTCCCAGGTGCAAACATTAATCGACGCTGGCGATCTGGTCATTGTCGAAGGGAAATAGTGGAAATTTCAGATATTCTCTCGTTCCTCTCCACTATCCCTCTATTTCTAGAGAGCATTTCTCATGCCAACTTTGCTGCTCGTCGATGGACACTCACAGGCATATCGGGCCTATTTTGGCGTGAAAACGCCGCTGATGACGCGCACCGGGGAACTGACGACAGCGGTCTTTGGCTTCACGCGCAAGCTGCTCAGCTTGTTGCGCGACCATGAGCCAGAGTATGTAGTCGTAGCCTTTGACAAAGGCGAAACCTGGCGACATGCTGATTTCCCCGATTATAAAGCGACGCGAGATCAGATGCCCGACGATCTACGCAGCCAGATTACGCGCATTCAAGATGTGCTAGACGCCTTCAACGTCCCTGTAATCACCATGCCCGGCTATGAGGCCGACGATGTGCTGGGGACGCTGGCTTGCAAAGCCGCCGCCGAAGGCGTCGATGTGCTGATCCTCACCGGGGACCGTGATATGTTTCAATTGGTGAGCGAGCGTGTCAAGATCCTCTATACGCGTGGCGGGCCGAATCCCAGCACGGATCTTTATGGCCCTGCCGAGGTGGCCGAACGCTACGACGCGCTGACCGCAGCCCAGTTTATTGACATGAAAGCGCTGGTAGGCGACACGTCGGACAATATCCCCGGCGTCATGGGCGTGGGCGAAAAGACGGCCATCAAATATTTGCATGAATACACTACCCTGGACAATCTCTACGCCCATGTGGACGAGATCCGCGGTCCCAAAGCCCAGCAGAATTTGCGCGAGGCCGAAGCCCAAGTGCGGCGCAATCGCAAGTTGGTCGAGATCGTCACCGATCTGGATATTCCTTTTGATGCAGGGCGCTTCCGCTTTGCCGGCTATGATCCGGATCGCATTCGGCGACTGTTTGAGGAGCTAGAGTTCCGCAGCTTTCTGCGCGAGTTGAACCTCTCCGAAGCGGTTACTGATGGTCCCAGCAACAGTGCCAGCGATAGTGCCGACGGTCAATTAGCGCTCTTTGCCGAAGAGAGTGTTGCCCCTCCCACGGTGGAATCACACCCCTATCTGTGTGTGCAAACGCGCGCCGATCTGGACAAGGTCGTCAAAGCGCTGGAAGGCACCACCCTGTTGGCCTTTGATGTTGAAACCACGTCCAAAGATCCCACACGTGCGGCGTTGGTGGGGCTGGGCGTGGGCTGGGACAAAGGCGGCGCGGCCTATATTCCCGTGCATCACAGCGCCGGGGAACAGCTTGATCGGGACGACGTGAAAACAGCGTTGCAGCCCTTTTTTGCCGATGCCAGCTTGCCCAAAGTTGCCCACAACATCAAATATGATCTCATGGTCTGTGAACGGCACGGGCTAACGGTGGCCGGTCCGCTACACGACACCATGACCATGGCCTGGCTGCTTGATCCGGCCAGCCGCTCGTTGGATCTAAAAAGCAGCGCCGACCGTGAACTCAACTGGCAGATGACGGAAATTAGCGCGCTGATCGGCAGCGGGCGCAAGCAGATCACAATTGACGAAGTGGAGATCGAGCGCGTGGTGGCCTATTGTGGGGCCGATGTAGACGTGACGTTGCATCTTTTTGCGTTGCTCAAACCGCGCCTGGAAGAAGCGGGCATGTGGACACTTTACGAAACGCTGGAGTTGCCGCTGGTCCCTGTGCTGGCCGATATGGAGATGGCCGGGATTCTCGTCGATACAGACTTTTTGGGGCAAATGTCCGAAAATCTGGGCGAGCGCTTGGGGCAGATTGAGCGTGAATTGTTTGCCCTTGTGGGCCATGAATTTAATCTACGCAGCACGCAGCAGTTAAGCGATGTGCTTTTCAATGAAATGGACTTTCCCACCAAAGGGCTGAAAAAGACACAAAGCGGCTTTTACAGCACCGCTTTTAGCGAACTGGAAAAGCTGGCGGCGGAATCGTCTGACCTGAGCAAAAACCAGCGGGCTGTGATCAGCCTGATCTTTGAACAGCGCCAATTGGAAAAGCTGCGCGGCACCTATGTGGACGCCCTGCCAGTGATGGTCCATCCGCAGACCGGGCGCATTCACACCAGTTTCAACCAGACGGGAGCATCCACCGGGCGCATGAGCAGCAGCGATCCCAACCTGCAAAATATCCCCATCCGCACGGAAATTGGCCGCGAGATCCGCAAGGGCTTTGTGGCCCCGCCGGGGTGGGTGATCGTCGCCGCCGACTACAGCCAAGTGGAGTTACGCATCCTGGCCCATGTGACAGGCGAGCCGGGGCTGCTCGAGGCATTTCGCCAGGGGCTGGACATTCATACGGCCACGGCGTCGCGGCTCTTTGGCGTAGAGTTGGATAAAGTCAACCGTGACCAACGCAGCCTTGCCAAGATGATCAACTTTGCCACCATCTACGGCGTCAGCGCTTATGGCCTGAGCAGCCGCACCGCAATGAACCCGGCAGAGGCGCAAAAGTTTCTCGATCAATATTTTGCCACCTATCCTGGCGTGCAAAAGTACATCACCGATACGCTTGTCTTCGTCAAAGAGAAGGGCTACGTCGAGACGCTGTTGGGGCGCAAACGGCCCTTCCCGGAACTGAGCAGCGGCGCACGCATGCCCTATACACAGCGCCAGGGGCTGGAACGGGCTGCCATTAACGCGCCCATTCAGGGCACGGCCGCCGACATTATCAAAATTGCGATGATTCGGCTGCATCGGCGTTTAGAGGACGAAGGGCTACGGGCGCGTATGTTGCTTCAGGTTCACGACGAATTGGTGCTGGAAGCGCCGATTGAAGAGCTAGAGCGCACGGTTGAGGTTGTCTGCGCAGAGATGGAAACCGCCTATACGCTCCAGGTTCCGCTCAAAGTGGACGTGGAAGCCGGGCCGAATTGGTATGACATGGAAGCCGTATAGGAATTTTTAACGCAAAGTTGCCCAGAGGCAAAGGTGCAAAAGTCGCTTTGTCTCTTCCTATCTTTGCTTCTTTGCGTTGAATATCATCAGCGTTTGCACCAGAATTGTAGGAATGACTATGGTACGTGACCAACTTAAGACTATCCTGGCAGAGGCCGTCGCGGCAGCCGCCGCTGCGGGCGAACTGCCTGCCATTGAGATACCCACGCCCGATATTTCGCGCCCCAGCCGCCCGGAACATGGCGATTTCAGCAGCAATGTGGCGATGGTGGTGGCGGCGGCGGTGAAAAAGGAGACGGGCGGCAAGGCCAATCCGCGCCAGATTGCCGAGGCAATTGTGCGCAACATTCCCACCGATGGCCTAGTTAGCGCCGTCGAGTTGGCCGGGCCGGGCTTCATCAATCTGCGCCTGTCCGAGGCGTGGCTGCAAGGGCAGGTAGCCGCCATTGTGGCCGCTGGCGAAAACTTCGGCAACATCAGCCGCGGCCAGGGTCAGCACTGGCAGGTGGAGTTTGTCAGCGCCAATCCCACGGGGCCGATCCACTTTGGCGGCACGCGTAACGCTGTGTTGGGCGATGTGCTCGCCAACGTGTTGGAGGCTGCGGGGTATAATGTGCAGCGCGAATTTTATGTCAACGATGCTGGCAATCAGTTTCAACTCTTTGCCGAGTCGTTGCTGGCTCGCTATCTCCAGGTACACGGAAAAGAGGTTGAATTGCCTGCGGGCGGCTATCCCGGCGACTACATGCTCGAATACGCCCAGCGAATCAGCGCGCAGGTGGGCGATGAATTGGTGGGACTATCCCACGCCGAAGCCATTGCTGCCCTTAAGCCACTGGGGCGCGAGATTGTGCTGGCGGATCTGAAAGATGAGTTGGGGTTGCTGGGCGTGGAGTTTGACCGCTGGTTCAGCGAGCAGAGCCTTTACGACGAGGGGCTGGTTGAGGAAGTGCTGTCGATGCTTTCCGCCAAAGGTGACATTGGCGAGCGCGACGGCGCGCACTGGTTTTTATCCAGTAACTATCCAAAAAACGACAAAGATGAAGTTGTGATCCGCTCCAATGGCGTGCCCACCTATTTTGCCAGCGACATCGCTTATCATTATGACAAATTCATGCGCCGCAATTTCGACCGTGTGATCAACGTGCTGGCTGTGGATCATCAGGGCCATGTGCCACGTATGGGCGCGGTGGTGGCGGCGCTGGGCATCGATACAGAGCGGTTGACGCTGCTGCTCTACAACTTGGTCAAACTTATGCGCAACGGCCAGGAAGTGAAGATGAGCAAGCGGTCGGGCGAATTTTTGACCCTGCGCGAAGTGGTGGAAGAGGTCGGCCCCGACGCTGTGCGCTTTATGTTGCTTACGCGCAGCCCCGAAAGCAGTGTGGATTTCGATCTTGATCTGGCCGTGGCCGAGAGCAACGACAACCCAGTCTACTACGTTCAATATAGCCATGCCCGCATCTGCTCGATTTTGGAAAAGGCAACGGCGGAAGGCTTCGATATTGCTGAAATAGCAGCCACGTCGGATACGGATCTGCTGACGCGCCTGCTGCATCCGTCGGAGCTAGACTTGATCCGCAAAATGCTAGAACTGGAAGAGCAGATCGATATGGCGGTGGAGAAACTTTCACCGCACAACTTGACCCATTACGCCATGGAACTGGCACGGGTTTTTAATGCATTTTATCGGGATTGCTATGTGGTCGATCCCGGCCAACCGGACCTGAGCCGCGCTCGGCTGCTGCTTTCGCTGGCAGCGCGGGGTGTGCTGGCACGGGTTCTGAATTTAATGGGCATGAGCGCCCCGGAAAGCATGTAATTATGGCAGAGGTACAACGTGTTTTAGTCAGCGATGAGCTTTCGGAGAGTGGGCTGGCCCCACTCTATGCGGCGAATAATCTCGAAGTTGTCATCAAAACCAATTTGACCCCAACCCAGTTAATCGAAGAGATCCCGCACTATCAGGCCCTGCTTGTGCGCAGCAGCACCCAGGTCACCGCTGATGTGTTGCAGGCGGGCAAGAATCTGCAAGTGGTGGCGCGGGCGGGCGTGGGTGTGGATAATATCGATCTCAGCGCCGCCACACACGCCGGGGTGATCGTGGTCAATGCGCCGACAGGCAACGTGGTGGCGGCAGCCGAGCATACGATTGCCATGCTGATGGCGATGGCGCGCAACATTCCCCAGGCCGATGCCCATGTGCGCGGCGGACAGTGGAAGCGCAGCCAGTTTATGGGTGTCGAGATCCGCGATAAAGTGCTGGGCACGGTGGGCTTGGGCCGTGTGGCCCAAGAGGTTGTGGAGCGGGCCAAAGGGCTGGGCATGTCTGTGCTGGCCTATGATCCCTATGTCACCGCCGAATATGCAGCGCAGCGCGGTGTCACCCTCACCGATCTGGATAGCTTGCTGGCTGGGGCCGATTTTATCACCTTTCATGTGCCGCTGACTGACGCCACCCGCCATCTGATCAGCACTGAGCAGTTCCACAAAATGAAGCCCGGGGTGCGCATTCTCAACGTGGCGCGCGGCGGTGTCATCGACGAGAATGCCCTGGCCGAGGCAGTCAAAAGCGGCCATGTAGCGGGCGCGGCGCTGGATGTCTTTGAAGACGAGCCGCTGGCCGCCGATAGCCCGCTGCGCGCGTTATCCCAAGTGGTGTTGACCCCGCATCTGGGCGGCAGCACCGTGGAGGCCCAGGAAAAGGTGGCCGTCGATGTTGCGCTGCAGGTCATTGACGTGCTCGAAGGTCGCCCGGCCCGCTATGCCGTCAACGCCCCGATTCTGCCCCCCAAAGCACTGGATTTTTTGATCCCCTACATTGATTTGGCCGAACGCATGGGGCGGTTTTTGCGTCAACTTAACACCCAGGGCATCGACCGCCTGGAGGTGACGGCACACGGCTCAGTGGCAGAGTACAACCTGGATTACATTGTAGCGGCGGCGGTCAAGGGTACACTATCAGGCATTGTGGAAGACCGCGTCAATCTAGTCAACGCCCGCTTGCTGGCCGAACGTCGAAGCATTGAAATTATGGAGCGCAAATCGCACCATCATCATGAGCGCTACGAAGAATTGCTCACCGTGAGCGTAACTTGTCGTGGCGAAGAGATGACGGTGCGCGGGGCGATGTTGCATGGCATCCCCACCTTGGTGGCGATTGATGAAATGTGGGTGGAGTTCCCCGCCGAGGGCTTTTTGTTACTTACCTCGCACCGAGATCGCCCTGGCATTATCGGGCGCGTGGGCACATTATTGGGCCAGTCAGATGTGAACATCAGCTTTATGCATGTGGGGCGGCGCGCCCCGCGTGGCGAATCGATTATGGTGTTGGGCACTGATGAAGCGATCCCAGCCGCAATTGAGCGCGAGCTTGCCAGTGTCGTCGATATTAGCTGGGTGAAAGCGGTGAGTTTGTAGGGTTGCCCGTGGTCATCGCAGTTTACCAGGAGTCTATCTTTATTTTGCCCATGCCAAATTATAGTCATTGGCAACGGCGCACCAATCTGTGTGCGCCGTTGCTACAAAACGATTCTCCCCCGCCTCCCAGCCGCCGACTGCTTGGTGGACTGCTGGCTTTTTCACTGATCTGGCTCGTGCCGGTGTTGGCCTGTGGCAGCTTCCAGCCTCGCCCCACACCAACCCCGCCGCCTGTGGTGAGCGAATCTACCCAGCCAGCAGCCATCGTCAGCGCCCCGCTTCCCACGGATACCCCGGCGATTGTGATTGAACCCACCCCCGAACCCACGCCCGAATTACTTCCCACCGACACGCCGGTCCCGGTGCAGGGTGGCACGCTAACCGTGGGCACAAAGGCGCGCGTCAGCGCCCCCGGCGGGCTAAACCTGCGCCAGACGGCCAATACCAACGCCCAGTTGATCACACGGCTGGGCAGCGGTCTAGTCGTCGATGTGCTGGAAGGGCCAACGGCAGGTGAGGGCTATATTTGGTGGCGGATAGACGATGGGAAAGGCAATGTGGGGTGGGCAGTGCAGGGGGATGGCGGCGACGAGTGGCTCAGTCCGGCGGCCACAACGGGTGTGGTAGCGACGCAGCCTGTCAACCGGGCGCCGCGTGTGGGGGATCGGGTGCGAGTGACTATGGACAACAACGGGCAGCTCTCGCTTCGCACGACGCCGGGGACCAACGCCCAGTTGGTAACACGCGTTAACAGCGGCGCGGAGTTTACCGTGTTGGCCGGACCACAATCGGTCAATGGCTTTATCTGGTTCCAGATCCGCTCAGACGATGGGCAGACCCAGGGCTGGGCTGCCGATGGCAATAATTCCATACGCTGGCTGAGTCCGTTGGAATAAAGACGCTTAGTCAAAATCGTTACAAACCAGCCCGCTCATGAGACGAGCGGGCTGGTTTGTAACGATTCACCGCAAGACGGATCTTCACGCTATAAATACCTTTCACCCGCCTCCCTCGCCCGTATGATCTGGGCTGGAACCCCATAGGCAACACAGAAATCTGGCACGTCTTGTAGCACAAGCGCGCCCGCACCGATCACCGTATGTTGGCCGATGCTGCGCCCGTGGATGACATTGGCGCCCAGCGAGACCGCGCTAAACGCGCCAATGTGGACGCTGCCGCCGATGGTGGCGTTGGGGGCAAGGCTAGAGAAATCTTGCATCACGCTGTCGTGATCCAGCGAGGCTTTGGTGTTGACGATGCAAAAATCGCCAATCCTGCTATCGCTGTTGATCACCGCCCCAGCCATCACCACGCTGCCACCCCCCATTGTTACACCACGCGCAATCTGCGCCGATGGATGCACAGCATTCACAAACGCAAAGCCCGGCAGCAACGCCCCGATCTTCTCCGCCACCCAATGTCGCCGCCAGTTATCACCAATCGCAATCAGCCCCCCCACAAGATCATAGTGATCAACGAGGGCGGGCAACATTTCATCCATGCCCAAGATGGGATAGCCAAAAGCTGTTTGCGTTCCCGGAGTTGCCGCAATCAGACCGGCAATTCGGTATTTCCCCGCCGCGCTCGACAATATCCACAACCACGTTGGCATGACCTGACAGGCCGATGATGACAATATTGGGGAGGTTGTGCATGAAGAACGCCTATTGCATCAGCGGCAGATCGAAATAATTCTCGGCCACAAAGAGGCTGCCTTGGGTGCTGCCCTGGGGAGCCAGACGGCGCAACTGCTCGGCCAGCGCCGGGAAGTTGTGGCTGTGGGTCAGGGCCTCGTGAAAGGCAGCGGTTACGGCTTGCACCTGTGCCGCCGATTCATGCACAAATTCCAGGCGATAATGCACGATGCCCGCGCGCTGCCATGCGGCCAAATGGGCGCTGGCCTCTTGCGCCTCTGCCCCAAAAACGGTGTTACGACAGCCCACGTCCGCCATCACCGGATGCTCGCGCCCGTTGACATCGCGCAGGGCAACGCGGTGTTGTTCACAAGGATGGCCGCAATCTTTGTAGCTTGTACCTGTGGAGAGGAAACGGCAAAAGACACAATGCTCGGTGTGGAAAACAGGCAGGTGTTGATAGGCCACCACTTCCAGCCGCGCCTGGCCCCACAGCTCGCGCCAGATCTGCCACCTGTGCGCCGTTGAGATCGTGGGTGGGGGTGAGCCGTTCCACGCCCAGTTGCAAAAAGGTGTGGGCGGCGATGGCGTTGGCAGCGTTGAGGCTGAAATCGCCAATCAGCGACGGGTGAGTTTCGGCCTGGCGCAGTGTGTGTAATAGCCCCGCCGACCGTACCAAAATCGGCACATTGAGCCGCAGCAAAAAGTTCACCATGCGCTCTTCGCCTGGCTTCAGAATGCGCGGGCTGGCAACCCGCGCCGTGATCCCTGCCGCCGTCACCTCTTCCACTGCCGGGCGCAGCCCGTAGAGGTCGAGATAGTCCAGCGTAATGCTGGCCGGTCGCAGATTGATGGCAGCGTCCAATTGCTCTGGCGTGCGTACAAGCAGATGCAAATGGCAAATGGCGAATTGCGAATTGCGAGTTGCGAGTTGCGAATTCGAGCCGGGGAGATCAGCCTGCAACGATTGCACGGCCTGTATGGGATCGTTGATGGTGCGGGTGAAGGGATGGCGTTGTAGATCGGCCAGTTTCTCGGCGGCCTGACGGCGCATTTCGTTGAGCAGCGAAACCGGCGCAAAGGGCTGCCCGTCAATCTCACAGTGGAGTTCGGCCAGGGCATAGGGCGTGGTTCCCAGGCGGCCCAACTGTTCACGCAGCGTAGATTCGCCGAGGCCGCGCTGTTGCGCCACCGTCAACATGGCTTCCGATATCACTGTGGCGCTTATGTGGGGATGTTCAATCAGCGTCCACACGGTGTGGAGCGGCGCGCCCACAGCAGCCCGCACTGTCACGCGCACAGGTTGCTTGTGCAACGGCTGTGCGGCCTCTGTGAAGGGCTTGACGGCTTTATCCAACTCAGGGTCATGGGTGCGCCACAGCAGGTCACCAGGGCGGATACGGCTAAAGTCCACGGCGTTGTTGCCAAACTCCAATTCCAGCTTTCCGCCGCGCCGTGTGTGGACATGATAAATGCGCCCGCCCTCTTCGCGCGCTTCGGGGCTGCGCCAGTTTGCCGCATCAAAGACGACGCCATCACCGGGCTTGAGCGGGGCCGGCGCCAGTTTGGGATCTGGCACAATGGTCACCCGGTCGCCCTGCACATGATCGACGCGCCCCGCCAATACACCGCGATGGCGCGGCGCGCGCCCTTCCACCACAGTCTGATGGTTGGTCCCGGTGACAAAATGCGGCCCCAGCCCGCGCGAATAGACCTGCTCCAGCCGGATCTCGTCCAGCGGCGCCGGCTGGAAGCGCTGCCCCGCCCAAGCGGCGTCTACGGCCTGGCGATAGGCTGCTGTGGTCAGCGCCACGTAATCGGCATCTTTGTAGCGCCCTTCAATTTTGAGGGCGTGAATGCCAATTTCCACGATTTCGGGGATCTGGTTCAGCGTGTAGAGATCGCCAGGGGAGAGCAGATAGCGGGCGTCGCCCAATGGTTTGAGCACGTTGTCAACGATCATCTCGTAGGGCAGTCGACACGCTTGGGCGCATTGGCCGCGGTTGGCGCTGCGCCCGCCCCAGGCTTCGGACGAAAAGCATTGGCCCGAATAGGAGACACAAAGCGCGCCGTGAACGAACATCTCCAGTTCGCAATTGCTGGTAGCGCGGATGGTGCGGATCTCGGCCAGCGAGAGTTCGCGTGCCAGCACCACCCGGCTCACGCCGAACTGCTGGGCCAAGGCGATGCCCTCTGCGCCAGTGATGCTCATCTGTGTGCTGCCGTGGACGTCGAGTTCGGGCGCGATGCGCCGCGCAAGTTGGGCAATGCCCACATCCTGCACAATGATAGAATCGGCCCCGGCCGCGGCGATTTCAGCCAGGGTGCGGGCGGCTTCGTCCATTTCGTGGTCAAAGACCAACGTGTTAAAAGTGACATAGCCTTTGACACCGCGGCTGTGCAGCGTACGCATGACATCGGGCAGTTCGGTCAGCGAGAAGCCAACTTTGGCGCGGGCCGTAAAGTGTTTCAGGCCAAAATAGACAGCATCCGCGCCGGCCTCGATGGCTGCATTTAACTGCGGCCAATAGCCAGCAGGACTCATAATTTCGGGTTTTTGAAAAGGAAAGTGAGGATTCATAGCAGAGCATTTCGTCAACAACAAAAAAACACGCAACCGCTATTATAGCGCACGACGCCGATTTTGTTTCATCGGCGGAGTCATTACTTCAATTTCGGAATCGATTCAGCGGCTGCATTCAGACCTTTTAGATCGTATTGTAGTGCAACAGGTGTGGTGTAAATACCCATAGAAACAGGATTAGGTCACGCCCCGGCATGACCTAATCCTGTTTCTATGGGTATCAATGGCGCGATGGGCGCACAAAAAGCGGCGCGGAGACCGATGTTCTTTTCCCACATGGTGGCGATTGGGCAACGGTGGGTGGAGGTTGCGGCTGACTACAGTATGGACAGATTACCCGAATCTCAGATTCTTTTTTCTGAAATGCCCGTTGAAAAAGCATAGGCACAACTCCTAAATCTTCTATACTCCGCAGCAGCACACAAGGAGATTTTTCGAAGAGTAGAAACTGTTCCTTTGTGGCGCTGCTTAGTCTATATCACGTTCTAGTACCATAGTACCTTATCCCATTTGCCTTGCACAGGGTTTGAATATGTCAATGCCCTGACAGGCTATCCAGAAAATTCTGTATCAATTTCAGGAGCTGGTTATGGGCAGATCTATACAAAAAGTCGAACTTTGGTGAAAGTTCGACTTTGGGGCAATGACATATCTTCAAATCAATCGCTCAAGATTTTTGCGATGACTGTTTATTGGTCTGCCAGAGCAGGGCAATGCCCAGCCAAATCAGGTACAACTGTTGTACGATTTGGCGATGAAATGAACGCACCATCAACGCCAATATGAGCACAAAATTAAGCAAAATACTGAAACCCAAGAGGGGCAACACAAGCTCTACCATAGAAGGGGTTAAGAGTTCAGAAGCATTCATAAAAAATCTCCTTAATATCTTGACAGTAGTACGGAAGTACTATCATGCCAGAAATCAAGGAGAGGTTTGTTGTCATTTGGCTGACAAACTGACCAGAAAAGGCTATTTCGTTAGAAGAGCGGCCACCTTGTCATCCCCTACCCAACGCCGCTGTTGAATGGTGCGCCGTTTGCGCAGTTGGCGGGGCAAACCCAGCAGCCCAGCCCACTGTCCTGCCAACCGTTGACGTGCCGCCTTGCCGCGAATGTTGCGCAGAGCGTCCAGTGCGATGCTGGCTTGGGCAGCGAAAATGTGCGGAAGATGGCGCCACAACAGGCTCGTTGGCATATTTTTGGCGATGACCCACAGCGTGTTGCGTCCTACGTAAAAGCTGGAAAGGGTATCACCGCCGCTACTGCTCAGTTTGTGATAGACACGCGCCGCCGGCGCAAAGACCACCTTCCACCCACCCAGGCGGGCACGGAAGGAAAAATCGACATCTTCCAGATACATCCAGAACTCTTCGTCAAAGCCGCCCAACGCTTGCCAGACCTCTTTGCGTATTGCCATGGCCCCACCACAGCCGCCGAAAATCTCGACTGCGGCGTCATATTGGCCGCGATCCAATTCCCACACGCCGCGGTTGTGGGGAATGCCATCCACGCCCAGAGTATCGCCCGCTGTGTGCAGATGATCACGCTGGTCAAAGAGCAGGATCTTGCTGGCGACGATGGCGGCGTCGGGATGGATACACATCTGCTTCGCCACTTCGGCCAGCCAAGTAGCTTCCGGCTCCGTGTCATTGTTCAACAGCACCAAAATACGCCCGTGGGCGGCAGCAGCAGCAGCATTGACCGTGGCGACAAAGCCGCGATTTTGGCGGTTGAGCATGACACGCACGGCCATGTGCCCGGCATAGCTTTCGGCAAAGACCACCGAATCGTCGCTGCTGGCGTCGTCACCCAGGATCACCTCAAAGTCGGTAAAGGTCTGCGCCGACAGTGCATCAAACAAGGTTTGCAAATGGGCACGGCCATTGTAGTTGGGAATCAACACCGAGAAAAAAGGCGGGCGCACAGGCTTCAGATCTGGATAATCGTGGGTGGAACGCCGTTCAAATTGATCGGTGGCAGCGGCGAAATTCTCTAAATTCAGCGCGATGTTATGGCGCATGACTACCCGGTTTTCGGCCCGCAGCGCATCGTAGGTTTCATCTTCCACAATTGCGTTGGCACGTGTGGTGTGGAGAGGGATCTCGACGCGCTCGCCTTTGGGCTTGGGGTGGGGCAATTTGGCATCTCGTGGTTTATTGTCGCTCATGGTTCATCCCTTTCTCTTCAGCGCTGTTGGGGGAGAAGGGGTATTGGATATTGGCTCTCAATGCCCAATATCTAATCCCTAATATCCATCTTCTCCCCATCTCATAACACTGACTTTTGATTCATCACAGATTCATGCCGCACATAGTCGGCCAGCGCGGTTTGCCAGGGCCGCAGTTGGATGCCCAGGGCGGCGGCAGCGCTGTTGATTAAGACAGCGTGGCTGGGCGGCATGGCTGGGCGCGGCCATTCGTGGCGGAGGATAGGCGTCACCGGGATCTGGCTGCGCCCGGTCAATTGAAATAGCTCGTTCACCCAATCAAAGCGGCTGGCGTGACCTTCATTGATGAGGTGATAGGTGCCATAGCGCCCGCTTTCGATCAATGCCCCAATCGCAACCGCCACATCCGGCGCATAGGTGGGATTGCCAAATTCGTCGGAAACCACACGCAGCGCGCCATGTTTGTCGGCGGCGGCGCTGATCTTGGCCGGAAAGTGAGTGCCGCCCGGTCCATAGAGCCAAGCCACACGTACCACGTAGAGACGATGCCAGCGCTGGCGGGCGGCGACTTCCCCAGCGGCTTTGCTGCGCGCATACATGCTGCCAGGGGCCACCGGATCATATTCGCGGTAAAAGCGCCCCGCCTCCCCGGCGAAAACCTCGTTGGTGCTGATCTGCACCAGCGCGGCGTTGCACTGGGCACACCCCTCGGCCAGATAGAGCGGGGCCAACGCATTGGCGGCATAGGCGGCGTTGGGATCGGTCTCGGCCC
This sequence comes from uncultured Chloroflexia bacterium, assembly GCA_963721725.1. Lineage (GTDB taxonomy): Bacteria > Chloroflexota > Anaerolineae > Caldilineales > Caldilineaceae > RI-153. The sequence goes on along the minus strand of CAVRLX010000026.1, from coordinate 34,833 downwards.
CGTCCACGTTCGTCCAAGCAGCGGCATTGATCACCACATCGGGCGAGAGGGCCGCCACAGCCGCGGCCACCGAGGGCTGGCTAATGTCGTGCTGGGCATGTGTCCATTCAATCAAGGTGTGGTGTGGGCGAAGTTGATGGGCCAATGCACGCCCTAGTTGTCCACCCGCCCCGGTAATCAATATCCGCACAGTGATTGCCTTTCCAATTCCAAACGGAAGTCCCTACCTTAACGCAAAGCGGCAAAAAGAACGTTTCAATCATCATCACGCGCCCTATGCCAGTGCGGATTGTAGCACAGCGCTAGACGATTCCACGAAAAGGGGCGTTGGCTCGGCGTGTGCCAGCGTGCGCAACACATAGCCGGGCAGCGCATAGCGCAACGGAAAAAGTTCAGCATAGCCCACATGGCCGCCCGAAGGATGGATCTGCACGTCAAGCAGGGGATGGGGTGGCAACTGACGAAAATCCTCCACGGGAATAATAGGATCATTGGCGGCGGTGATAATCGTGGTCGGCACGGCTAGGGCGGCCAGATGCTCGGCGGTGACGGCATACGAGGCGAAATAGTCGTCGGCGTCCGCATAGGGGCTATAATGTTTCACCAGCCAGTCGGTGAGGGGACGCAGCGCCGAGGTCTGCGGCATGGCTGAAAAGTCATACAGATCGGGGAAAAGCACTGCTTTGCGCCGAAGCGAAGCCAGCCAGCGTTTGCGGAAATAGTCCCGATAGAGGGGTAGTCGATCCAAAGTATGGCTGGTGTTGATGGGATTGATGGCCGGGTTGATGGCAATGACACGGCGCAAAGGGGGCAGGTGCGCCGTTTGCCAGCGCGTTGCCAGGCGCAGGGCAAAGTTGCCGCCCAAGGAAGCCCCCACTACATAAAAGGGCTGATCTCCGGCCCAGTGCGCCACCCCTTCGGCTACGGTTTGCACTTCTTCAATCAGCGTCGAATAAAAGATGCCCTGGTTCAGATGATGGGTATTGCCATGATCGCGATAGTTCAACCGCACGACATCATAGCCCGCCTCCACCAGCGCGCTGCCAATGAGCAAATTATAATTAGAATGGCTACAGCCTTCCCAACCGTGCAACATCAACACCAGCCCACGGCGTGCCCCTTGGCTCTGCTGTGGTGTGTAATAGGCCAGCAGCCGCACAGCTTGATCCGGCGTTACGCCCGTATGATCGTAGCCTCCATCCAGCAAAAGGGGTTGTTCGTGGCGCACCACTGAAAACGCGCCCTGTGGTTTTAACATTGTCAGCAGAGTTTGGACATCCCCGTGGCGGATCAGGGGATTGGGCAAAAAGAGGTCGCTACCCCTCTTGTTGGGCTGTTGGGCCTGATTGGTCTGGGTCGCTTGAATTGTCATTCTGATCTCGCTTTCCATCAAACAAAAAATCGTACTCTCTTTTTACCATTTGAATTTGTGAAACCGCAAACAAAGCGCTTCTTTGCACAGGCTGTCTCTTTAAGCTACAATTTTACAAATGTACAAAGTAACTATACAGGTGCGGCGCACTCGCCAGGGGTAGATTGGTTGTGAAAAGCCTTATTGGCGAGTGCGTCGCACTCTGGACCTGAATAGATACTGTACAAAATCCCATCTGTCTCCTAGACGGGACAAACCGCGGAGGACAATTCCCCTGTTATAACAGGGGTACCTCGGATTGGCTGTCCTGTGTTCTGTCTTTGTATTTTAGTTTATGGAAGAGGAACGACCCGAATGCCTACTCACGGCCCAAGTTTGCATGTGGATAACATTTCCCCCAGCCCTGCCTATTCAGTAAACGGCTCCGCTTTGCTCAACGGATCTGACATGACTGCCCATGAAGATGGGTTTAGCTGGAAGATCGAAGAGTGGTGGAAGCGCACACAACAGGCCAAAGAGCAGGATCTCTATTATTACTTCCAGCCAGTCGAAGAGATCGACGGTCCCTGGGTGGTGACCGAGGGTCAGCGCAAGCTGATGTTTGCCACCTACAGCTATTTAGGGCTGCTCAATCACCCACGCATTGTGGCCGCAGCCCAAGCCGCCGTGGGAAAATATGGCACAGGTACACACGGTGTACGCATTTTGGGCGGCACGTTGGACATTCACAAGACTATGGAAGCGACGATTGCGCGCTTTGTTGAACGCGAAGATGCCATCGTTTTCCCCACAGGCTATGTCACCAACCTTGCCACCATCAGCGCGCTGATTGGCCGCGGAGATTGGGTCTTTTCAGACAAGTGGAACCATGCCAGCATTGTGGATGGCTGTCTGCTGGCGCGTGGCAAGTTTGTGCGCTATCGCCACAATGACATGGAGGATCTGGAACGGCAGTTGGCAGCGGCTCCAGCCGACGCCGGCAAACTGGTGGTGGCTGATGCTGTCTTTAGCATGGATGGGGACATCTTCCGCTTGCCCGAAGCGGTGGAGATCTGCCGCCGCTACAATGCCCGCCTCATGGTGGACGAAGCCCACAGTTTGGGAGTGTTGGGCAGCACGGGGCATGGCATTGAAGAGTATTTCGACACGCCCCATGTGATTGACGTGAAAATGGGCACGCTGAGCAAGACCATTCCGGGGCTGGGCGGCTATGTGGCAGGCAGTTATAAACTGATCAACTATCTGCGGCACACCGCGCGCGGTTTCGTCTTTAGTGCGGCGCTGCCGCCTGCCGTTGTCGCCGCCATCACCGAAGCCTTTCACGTTATGGAAGACGAAGGCGTGGAACGTAATCGCATTCTCAGCCGCAACGTGCGTCATTTTATCGACGGATTACAGGCGGCTGGTTTCGACACCGGTGTCACCGAAACGCCAATTGTGCCGATTATGGTGGAAACCGAAGAGCGCGCCATGATCATGACCAAATATTGTCAGAAACATGGTGTTTTCGTCTTGCCTGTGCTGCCCCCGGCTGTGCCAGAAGGCGCGGCTCGTCTGCGCGCCAATGTCACGGCGGCACACTCTGCCGAGGATATTGACTTTGCATTGTCGGTCTTCACCCAGGCGGGCAAAGAAGCGGGCGTGATCAGCGCATGAAGCGCGCCGTTTCCATTAGCCTGGGCAGCAGCAAACGCAACCATAGCCTGGAAACCACCCTGCTAGGACAGCCTGTCCGGTTGGAACGGATAGGGGCGGATGGCGACCAGGCACGGATGCGACGGCTCTTTTTGGAATTAGATGCAGATGTGGATGCGTTTGGCTTTGGTGGGGCAGATCTGGGGCTGGAGGTGAATGGGCGTTACTACCCGCTCCACACCGTTCACAAAATTGTGGCGGGGGTGAAAGCGCCTGTGGTGGATGGCGGCGGGGTGCGGGCTTTGCTTGAACGCCAGATGGCGCAACGGATGCAACCATTGTTGCCGCCTATCCATCCAAAACGTGTCCTCTTTGGCGTGGGGGTGGCGCGCTATTCAATGGTGCGCAGTTTCATCGACGCGGGCTATGCGGTGATGTTTGGGGATCTGGCCTTTGGGCTGGGCATTCCTATTTTCATCCGCAGCCTCTCGACACTGCATTTCTTGTCGCGGATCATGCTGCCCGTCATGGGCCGGATTCCGCTTCAGTGGCTCTACCCCACAGGCGAAGCTCAGGAAAAAATTGTGCCCAAATATCAACACGCCTATGATTGGGCCTCAGTGATCGCCGATGACTTTCACTACATCAAACAACATCTGCCTGCTCAGTTGACCAACAAAATCATTGTCACCAATACCACCACGCCTGAAGATGTTGAAATCTTGCGCAGTCGCGGGGTTTCGCATCTGGTAACAACCACGCCGCGGTTGGATGGGCGCAGCTTTGGCACCAATGCCTTGGAGGCGGCGCTCACGGCGTTGGCGGGCAAAGGACGTGTGCTGACGCAGGTGGAACTTGCCAACATGGTGGGGGATGCCCTGCCGCCGACGGTACTGTCCTTACAATAACCGCTAGAAATGTTCGCTATGTCTATGAATGAGCAGGCGAGACCCTCCCGTCTCTTGGCTATGCTGCGCTTTCGCTGTCCGCACTGTCTACGCGGCCCCGTCTTTGCCGGTCTCTGGCGCATGTACACTCACTGCCCGGTGTGCGGCATCCGCTATGAGCGTGAGAGCGGCTACTTTATGAATTCTATCTTCATCGGCTATGTGCTGGCTTTTCTCATCCTTGTGCCGCTGATGTTGGTTCTCTACTTCCGCCAAGTCTCTACCACCACCTTTTTGATCTATGTCAGCGTGGTGGTCGCCATTGTTTCCCCCTTTGTCTTCCGCTACGCCCGCGTCGTGTGGATGCACATGGACGAACTCATGGACCCACGCCCGGCGACAGGTGCTGAAAGAGAGAATAGAGCACGGCTCCCCCTGCCCATCATCATCTGCCACCCCTCGCTACGTTTTCGCTACGTTCGCCTGATACGCTCTGCACACCATGATGCGAAGCCAAAACCGAGGTCGAACCGGCCTCTGGACGTAGCGAGAGGAAAGAAGACGATGGCGACGATGCTCCCCGAAGCAATCCCCACCCTGAGCCAGGGCTTTATCCTGTACGCCAGTTTGATTATCGCCTTTGGGCCACAGAACATCTTCGTCTTGCGGCAAGGGCTTCGCCGTCAGCACCTCTTTGTGACAGCGTTCCTTTGCACCGCCGCTGATCTCTTTCTCACCAGCATCGGTGTGGGTGGATTAGGCACTGTGATTGCCACGACCCCAACGCTATCGACATTATCCGCGCTGGGGGGAGCTGCCTTCCTGATTGGGTGCGGCGTGCGCTCATTTTACTCTGCTTGGCGACAGCGCAAGTTCCCCAGCCAAGCCATCAACAACGCGCACTGCGCCAGCCTTCAGCACACCGTGCTCGCAGCGCTGGGCTTCTCGTTTCTCAATCCCGCCGCCTATGTCGATACGCTGCTCATGCTGGGCACGGCGAGCAGCCGATACCCCGCAGATGAACGGCTACTATTTGGGTTGGGGGCCATTCTGGCCTCTGGTCTCTGGTTCTTTACCCTAGCCTATGGGGCCAGCCGATTCACCCCACTTTTTAGTCGACCAGGGGCATGGCGAATGCTCGACGTTCTCAGCGGCTGTTTCATGTTTGCGGTGGCAGGCTCCATGTGTGCCCCCCATTTTGTCGGACTTTGGTGAGAAATGCTCCTAATGAACCAGAGACACAGGTTTCAGCGCTCACCCATGAGGCAAACAGAGCGTTCATCCTGCGGCTGACATGGGATTCCGTTTCACGAAGTTGGCGCATTCTGCTCACGCCAAGCGATGGGGGCAAAGGGGAACTCTTTTCTGATCTAGAATCAGCCTAGCTCTATGTCGAGCGCAAATAAAGCCCAGCCCATAGGCCGCAATCATAAGGGGCCAATGACAAAGGACGAACCTACAGACGTGGGTTCGTCCTTTGTCATTGGCGAATGCTATGTCACAGCTAAGCTAAACCCTTACTGATATCCACAGACCTCGCTGTCGCTGGGGTAGACGGTGACTGGGATGCGGGTGAAGTCGGCGATCATGCCATCGGTCTCCAGCGTATACGCCCCGATTAAAAGCGATTGTGGCTCAGCCACGGCATAGTCTGCGCTATAGGTAAAACTGCCATAGCGCCCATCTTGCATCAACATTACCGATTCGAGTTCGTCAACGCGGGTGTGGCTGCCTGTGGTTAACATGACGGTCTCGCTGGGAGAGGTGGCATAGCCCGCAGCATAGAGCGAATCGCACAGCACCTCGCCCACCAACGGCGCAATCAGATCCACGGTGCGCTGACCGGGCAAGAGCATAATCGGCACTTCCAGCACACCCTCGGCATCTGGCCCCTGGCTCTCGGTATAGATCTTGAGATAGGCTGGCTGTGCTTCCGTCACATCAAAGCGCAGATAAGTTTGGAAGAAATCGTAGCGCACGCCAGCCCCGCCGATGGTCTGTCGCTGGGCCAGGAGATTGCCGTTATCATCGATCAACTCTACGATGATGCCCGCCTCATCGGTCTGCGAAAAGCCAATCACCTCAATCGGGCTATGGTAGGCCATGCTCTGCACAGGAGACAGCACGTCGATGCCGTTGGCTGGCGTAGGCCAATAGGCGGTGAAGGGATTGACGAAATCTGCGGCGCTAGGTGTAGCAGTCTCCACAACCCCGCCAACAGGGGTAGCCGTGGGTGGCACGTAGGGCAGCGGAGCCTGGGCCGGGCGCGGAATGCGCAGACGCTGGCCGACGTAGATGCGGTTGGGATCGCTGATGTTGTTCAGGCGCACCAGCACGGAGACGGTGGTGTAATAGCGCCGGGCAATCGACGAAAGCGATTCCCCTGGCTGCACGGTATAGTAGATCAGATCAAGGGTGGGCACGGCGGTGGGTGTTGCGGTGGCAACCGGCGTAGCCGTAACTGTCGCCGTCACAGGACTGGTGGCGGTGGGCGAAACTACGGTGGTCGCCGTAGCGGTCAGTGTCGGCGTAATCGTGGGCCGTTCGACGACCGTTTCTGTGGGGGTCACCGTAGCGGTCTCGGTGGCGGTGGGTGTCAACGGGCTGGGAACAGTTTGGGCTGTGGCGTTTTGTAAGGGCTGAGCCAGCAAGGCCAGCAACAGCGCCAATGCGCCCAACACAAACCAGAGCAAGGGTTTGAACGACGAATGGGTGGATTTCATAGCAAGACTCCATAAACGAATGATGGTTGGACACGATGGAAAAATACAAATCAGCGCCCCATACATGGGACGACTGACAGGTGACACATGCCCCATAAATGGGGCGCTGTTACTAATTCTAGGTCCGCGATTGCCCTGCGGAAAATCCTCGCTGCTTGTCCCTGCTCGCTGCCGGTGCTACAATCGAGGCAGCCTACTCACCCTACCCAACGAGGAACCCTATGAACGTTCATTTGCAATATGGCCGCAGTGGTCTTGATGTCGAGATCCCCGGCTCTACTATCACGGTTTTACGCCCACGCTTTGTGGCGGGGCTGCCCGATGAAAAGGCGGCATTTCAAGAGGCAGTGCGTAATCCTATGGATGCCCCCCCGCTGGCGGCTTCGATCCGGGCTACGGATCGTGTGGCCGTGGTCATCGCCGATGGCACACGCCCACTGCCGTCAGATCGGCTACTGACCTGGCTTTTGGATGAACTCAGCCATGTGCCGCCGGAGAATTTCACCGTCATCGTCGGCACCGGCACGCACCGTCCCAATACCGAGGTCGAGCTACGCGAAATCGTCGGTGCAGAGGTGATGAAGCGCGTACGGGTGATCAATCACAACGCCTACGACGACGAAACCATGATTGAGGTGCGCCCGGCAGACGAGCAGCGGCCTGCGCTCAAGTTCAATCGGGATTATGTGGAAGCCGATAAACGTATTCTGGTTGGGTTCATCGAGCCCCACTTTATGGCGGGATTTTCCGGCGGCTACAAAGCGATCTTCCCTGGCATTGCCAACCTCAAAGCGATTATGCACTATCACCGCGCCGAGGCGATTGGGCATCCGCGCAGCACATGGGGCATTCTCGACGAGAACCCTACCCAAGCCCAGATTCGTGAGAACGGGTCTGTGCTGCCTGGGGCATTTCTGTTGAATATAACGTTGAACCACACCCGCAGTATTACAGCTTTCTATTGCGGAGATCCGATTAAAGCCCACGAAGTCGGCTGTCGGATCGTCAAAGAGACGGCGATGGTGGCCTGCGCGCAGCGCTTCCCGCTGGTGATCACCACCAACAGTGGCTATCCGCTGGATCAGAATTTGTATCAAACGGTGAAAGGGATGGCGGCGGCGGCAGAGGTGATGGAAGAGGGGGGGACAATGCTTGTGGCGGCGCGCTGTAATGATGGCTTTCCCAACCACGGCAATTTTGCCAAATTGCTGGCCGAACACGGCTCGGCGCAGGCCATGCTAGAGACGATCTACACGCCGGGCTTTCATATGCTCGATCAGTGGCAGGTGCAGAAGTTTGCCCAAGTGCTTCTCAAATCCAAGGTGGCGCTCTACAGCGAAATGTCCGCCGAGGATATCCGAAACGCTCATATTGAGCCAATCTCGGATCTCAACGAGACAATTCGGCGCACAGTAGATCGCCTCGGCCACGACGTGCCCATCGCCGTACTGCCCGAAGGCCCAATGACGATCCCGTATGTGGCGGAGCGGGTGCTGGCGTAGGGGAATTTTAACGAGTAATGAGTAAGGTGGCGTTGTGACGCTCTACTCCTTACTCATTACTCGTTATCTCACCTTCTGAAACGTAATCTCATACGACCAATGGGCGTGATAGAAGGGCGGCGTGCAGCGGTCGTCAAGGGTGGGGCAGATGGCGTATTCATTGTCCACAGGGCCGAGTCTGCCCACAATGTCAGGGATGTGCGGATTGGCTGTGTTCATCTGGTTAGAGATCTGGCTTGTGACCGGGCCAGCGGAATCGGCGGCGACGTAGAGTTTGTACGGGTCCCAGGCCATGCTGATCTCTGCTCTGCCCGGCCCCTTGCTGCCGGTGACCACGTTGAGTTTGTCGCCCACGGCATCTTTGACCACCGCACCATCCACACCGTTGCCGTTTTGATCGAGCACGGTGACAAAGATATGATGCTGACCGCCCGCGTTGAAGATGCCGCCGTTATTCTCCCCAAAGCCCAAGACCCGAAAGCCCACAATTTGATACTGTGCGTTGGGATCAAAATTCCCGGCGCTGCCGCTGTGCGCGGTGGAAGGTGGAGCCACTGGTTGGGCGGCTACTGGTTCGGCGGCTACTGGCGCAACCACCACTGCTTCGGGCGTGGCCGTGGGGAGATCCACCACGGCGGGCGCAGGCGTAGCCGTGGGCAGCACAGGCGGCACGGGGATGTCGGCGGCGAGGGCTACGTTCTCGGCGTTTTGCACAGTCACCAATCCCCCAAAGAGCCAGCCCGCTTGCCCGTCAAAACAGCAGACCTGCCACCAATCGCCGGCCGCGTTACGCGCGGTGATGGGATACTGACTGCCCGCCGTGCTTACGCCGATCTGGGCATACTCGGTGCCGGGGCCGCCGCGCACGTTGATGGCCGCGGCGTTCACTGTCAACAGCGACTCGGTGACGGGGGTCTCGGTGGGGACCACGGCCACGGTTGGCGCAGCCGTGGCCGATTCCGGCGTGGCAACCGGCGTATCCGTGGGCATGAGCGGTGTCGGGCTGTGGGTGGGGGTGTTCTCGACAAACGGCGTAGGCGTAAAGGTGGGCACAGGCACAATGGTAGCTGTTGGCTCGACCATCGTCACCTCTGGCTCAGCCGGGCCACAGGCGACGAGCAGCAAGAGCAGGCACAGAAGCAAGGGGAGAGAACGCAGCATAACGTAAACGCATCCAGTCTAAGAAGAGCGACGACGCCTCGAACGACGGCGCGGCGCGGAAGATGAGGGCGAGGAAGGCTGTCGATTTTCCCGCGGGCTGGTGAGGTTCCAACGGCGGGGCCACAGGGGCATGTAACAATTTTTGGTAATAATCGTCCAGCAGCATGGTAATAATGGCCGATTCGTCCTCGCTTTCGGCCAGTTCACGCGCCAATGGCACAAAGCGACGGCTGCGCTCGGCCTGGAGTTTGTCGCGCTCGCGCAGGCGGGCTTCGAGCAATGCGGTCAAGCGTTCGCTGACGATGGTCTCCACATCTTCATCAGTGGGCACATCGCGCTCTTCGATCTCAATTTCAAATTGTTTGGCAATGCGGCGCATGGCATAGCGTTCGAGACCGTTGACCAGGGTGATGGCGACGCCGCTGGCCCCGGCTCGACCCGTGCGCCCGGCACGGTGAATGTACGATTCGGAATCTTCCGGCGGCTCATATTGGAAGACATGCGAGAGTTCGGGAATGTCCAGCCCGCGCGCGGCCACGTCGGTTGCCACCAAAAAGCGCAATGTGCCCTGGCGCACCCGTTCCAAGACCAGTTCGCGGTCACGCTGCGAGAGATCGGCGCTGAGTTCGTCGGCGTCATAGCCAAAGCGCTGCAACACCACCGTCACAAAATGGACGTTGACTTTGGTGTTGCAAAAGATAATTGCCGAGGCTGGGTTTTCCAGTTCGATGAGTTTGATCAGCACACGATCTTTGCCCACGCCGGGCACGTCATAGACGATGTGCTCGGTGTCGGTCACGTGTACATGATCCCGGCTCAGCGAAATTAGCTCAGGCGACTGCATAAACTGGTGGGCTGTGCGGATGATGTATTCGGGGAAAGTGGCCGAAAACATGGAGGTGTTGAGGCGGCGGCGCGGCAGATATTTTTGTACCTGCACCATGTCGGGGTAAAAGCCCATGGAGAGCATCCGATCCGCTTCGTCAAAAACCAGCATTTTCAGATTGTCCAGGGTCAGCGTGCGGCGCAACAGATGATCCAACACACGACCGGGCGTGCCCACCACAACATGTGCGCCGCCTTTGAGCGCGTCCATCTGCTCCTTGTAGCCCACGCCGCCATAAACAGCCACCGTACGCAGCCCGGCTGGCCCCAGCAACATCTGGGCCTCGCGGTTGACCTGAGTTGCCAGTTCGCGGGTGGGAACCAGGACCAATGCCTGGGTTTGGTCGCGCCGGACGTCCAGGCTACTGAGCATAGGCAGCAAAAACGCGCCAGTCTTGCCGCTGCCCGTGCGCGCCTGCACCATTACATTCTGCCCTTCAAGCAAATAGGGGATGGCGCGCGCCTGTACGGGCATGAGCGCAGGCCACCCGGCACGGGCGACAGCGTCTTGGAGCGGTTGGGCCAGATCAGACAGGGTGACATCGGCGCGTGGGGTGGGTTGTTCGGTGGATTCTGTGGTGTTCGTCAAAAAAACCTCGATTGCTAAAAAGTTGTGGGGCGTGATTCGTGTTGCATACTGCGTGTGGCTGATACGGAATACGCAGTACGTATCGTCCACACCCCTGAGTCTATCACAGCGGGCGAGAGGCTCCAACAATGAGGGCGAACTCGCTAGTGCAAGGGGTCGTAAATATCTCCTGGGTTACCTTGTGCCGTACTCTACTAGCTTGATGTGAAGAGCCAAATATTGTAGCCAATGTAGATGGCAACCATGACAATGCCGTTCCAGCGGTTCATAACATGCGGGCGGGGCAGCACCAACAGCATGGGCAGAATCGACACGCCCAGCATCATCGGGAAGTCCACCACACGCATCCCGGCGGGCACAGGCAGCGGGCGCACTATCGCAGTGATGCCCACGATTGCCAGCACGTTAAAGAGGTTGCTGCCTACGAGGTTGCCCAGGGCAATGTCGCCCTCTTTGCGCAAGATCGCCACCACCGAGGTTGCCAGTTCGGGCAGACTTGTGCCCACGGCTACCAGCGTCAGCCCAATCACCAGTTCGGGGATGCCAAAGTAGCGGGCCAAAAACGTGGCAGAGTTGACCAGCCAGTTGGCGCCCATGAGCAGCGCTATGATACCAATCAGAATAAAGCCAATGTCACGCAACAGCGCCGCCGTGGAGAACGCGTTCCTCAATGATCACCACATCTTCGGCGAATTCCTCGACTTCTCGCTGCTCAGACGCCGGCAGATCACGGCTGGAGGTATAGCTGTAATAGGTGAAGCCCAGCAGCCCCACCACCAAAATCACACCCTCCCACAGGCTAATCACACCATCCCAGGCCATGACGTAAAAGACCACAGCCACCAGTAACATGAGCGGGTATTCCTGAAAGAGCAGTTTGCGCTCCACATCCACCGGGCGCAGAATCGCCACAATGCCCAGGATCAACGCCAGGTTGGCAATGTTACTACCCACCACATTGCCGATGGCAATATCCGCCGTAGCACCGCCCTGTAAATTGGCAATCAGCGTCACCATCAGTTCGGGCAGGCTGGTGCCAAAAGCCACAATCGTCAGACCAATCACCACCATCGGCACCTTCAGCCGCAGCGCCAATCGGCTGGATCCGCGCACAAGGAACTCCGCGCCGCCTGTGAGAAACACAAAGCCGAGCAGGAAGAAAAGCAGGTTGACTATAAGAGGGTTCATGGGGATTCCTGGCCTGAGGCATAATGCGTGATGCGTGTTCTGAGATACGCATCACGCATTACGCAGATGGGCTTTAGTCAGCAGCGATCAGAGCAATCTCATTGCCATAGGTGATAACGGGCAGTGCGATGCGCTCCCCTGTGGGCGAGACATCACGCACAAAGCGGGCCTGCATACTCCACGGCCCCGTCCATGTGATTTGCGCTTCGACCAGATGCCCACGCAGCGGAAGCTCGCTCTCGACAAAGACGAGTTTGTTCTGGCGTGTGCGCCCGCGCCACTTGCCCTTGTGCTGATCCTCCACCAGCACCTCGACGGTTTCGCCCAACAGCCGGGCGTTGATCTCGGCGCAGACCTCTTCTTGCAGCGCTTCCAATGCTTGATGGCGGCGCACTTTCTCTTCTTCCGGCACATCGTCGATCATACGGCGTTCGCTCACCGTGCCGGGGCGCGGACTGTAGCGGGCCAAGTGGGTCTTGTCCATTTTGAGATCAGCCAACAGTTGATAGGTATCCTCAAACTGCGCGTCGTTCTCGCCACAGAAGCCCACAATAATATCGGTGTTAATGGCAACGTCGGGGATGATCTCGCGAATGCGCGCCACCAGCGCCCGGTATTCGGCATTGGTATAGCCGCGCTTCATGGTCGCCAGCACTTCGTCGTTGCCCGCCTGCACTGGCACCTCAATGTGTTCGCAGACCTTGGGCAGATCGCGCACGGTTTCCAGAATGCGGTCGGTCATGTAGTTGGGGTGGCTGGTGAGGAAGCGAATGCGCCACAGCCCTTCGATTTCATGGACGGCGCGCAGAAGGTCGGCCAGATCGAATTGGGGATTGGGGATTGGGGATTGGGTATTTTCGTTGCCCGTGTACGCCGCCACGGTGGCGCTGTTGCCGCGGCCATTTTCCATCCAGTCGTAACCGTAGCGGTCCACAATCTGGCCGAGCAGGGTCACTTCGCGCACGCCTTGCGCCACCAGCCCGCGGATCTCGTTGACGATCTCGTCGATGGGGCGGCTGCGTTCCACACCGCGGCGGAAGGGGATAATGCAAAAGGTGCAGGCGTGGCTACAGCCATAGACAATCGGCACATGCGCCGACACCGGCACGTCGCCGCTGAGGGCGAGATGTTTAATCGATTGCACCGTGCCGATGGGCTGGCTTTCGTCTTGGAGTTGATAGCGGCGGGTCAGTTGTGCGCGCTCAATGTGCGACACTTCGGCGGCGATCTCGGCCTCGCGCAGATGGTTGATCAGCGGGCTGGCTTCGCTGGGCGCCATGAAGACATCCACATGCGGAAAGCTTGCCATCAATTGCGGGCTGGGCTTCACGCCCACCATGCAGCCCATGAGCGCCAGCGTGCGCTTATCGTTGGATTCTTTCCACGGCTTGAGGCTGCCGGTTTTGCCGATGGCCTTGTTTTCGGCCTGTTGGCGCACCACACAAGTGTTGAGCACCACCACATCGGCCTCGTCCACAACATCGGTGGGGTTGTAGCCGATCTTCTCCAATTCGGCGGCCACATGGTTGCTGTCGGCCACGTTCATCTGGCAGCCGATGGTCCAAATGTGATATTTGCGGCCATCGGGCCGGGCCGGACCGCCAGTGACGCGCTCGCTGCCAGTGCTGCTCTCCGAAATGTCGGGGTTTTGGTTGGGGTTACGGAGACTCATGGGTTTCCTTCCTGAAATCCGGTGTACGCCGGGCAGGGAAATGTAAAACAAAGTTCAATCTTCGATTGTAAAGAGTGCGGAGAGTTGTGTCAAAGATTAAAGAGAGTTGTCAGATTTTCAGAAAACCTGACAGCTCTCTTTAATCACCCGCTCTCCGCTTCCGCCCCAACAGAATCCCTTCCAAAAAGCGAAAACCGCGCAGGATCAACAGGGCGAAGATCACCACGCCCACGGAAAGCAGCCAGAGGTGCAGGGCCACGGCGATGCCCACCGCCGCCGCCAGCAGGATCGACGCCGCCGTGGTCAGCCCTTCTACATCCAGATTATCACGGCGGATAATGGTCCCCGCGGCCAGAAAGCTGATGCCTGTGACCACGGCTTCCAACACGCGAATGGGATCGGCGCGCAGCGTTTCCGCGCCCACCACACTGCCAAACTGGACAACCAGCGTAGTCGCCAGCCCCACAAAGAGCGCCGAAGCCGCCGCCACCAGCATGTGCGTGCGCAGCCCCGCCGGTTTATCGGCCAGTTCGCGCTCGATGCCGAGGACCGAACCGAGCAGCATGGCAATCGCCACATCCAACAAGAGCCACGCTTGACCGGCATTGTCCAGAGCTGCTTCCATTGCGATCTCCTTTCGCGATTCGTCTGCGGCTATTCCTCAACGCTTAGCGACTCAATCAATCTATCTTTGAGATCCCACAGTTGCTGTGACAGTGAAACATGATAGACGTGCGGGTTGATCAGGCGGCGCACACCGGAATCGAGCCGGTCCACATCCGCCCGACGCAGGGCGCGCATCGCTTCAACATCGGGCAGGTCATAGACCAGTTTACCCTCCACCCACACATCGACCAGCAACGCTTCGATCTGCGAGATCTGCGAGCGCTCGAGCAGCCGCCGTTTCATGCGCGTTGAGGGGTGACGCAACGTTAGCCGCGCCTGCGTCGTGGGATCTTCGTCGTCCAGCGTCATCAGATCGGCGGTGGCCTGGCCGCGCTCGTCGTAGATGCGCCACAGCCGTTTGTTCCCCGGCGTGGGTGTCTTCTCACGCGATTCGGAAATTTTGATGGCGGGCTTCCACGCGTCGCCCTCTTGAATCGCCACCAGTTTGTAAACGCCCGCCCAGCGACGGATCGCCTTCCGAGGTAATCAATCGCGTGCCCACGCCATAGACCAGCCGCTTGATCACGCTGGACGGATCGACGCCGTAGCGATGCGCCTCTTCGGCAATCTGCGTGGTGATCTGCCAGATCACCAGTTCATCGAGATTGTTGGAAAGCACAATCGAGACATCGGGGAAGCCCGCATCATCCAGCATTTTGGCGGTGCGGATGCTGAGATAGGCCAAATCGCCCGAATCCAGGCGCACGCCCACGGGATCATAGCCTTTGCGCCGCAGCCCTTCAAAGACTTTGATGGCGTTGGGCACGCCACTTTCCAGCGTGTCGATGGTGTCCACGAGCAGCAAGCAGTCGTCGGGGTAGACGTCCGCATAGGCTTGAAAGGCGTCATACTCGCTCATGCCCAGGGCCAAAAACGCTTGCACCATCGAATGGGCATGGGTGCCTTTGGGCGCATAGCCCAACACATGCGACATGCCAGCATTGGACGAAAAATCCGCGCCGCCGATGAGCGCAGCGCGTGTGCCAGCGTTGGCGCCGCGCTCGTGGGCGCGCCTCATGCCAAACTCCAACAGCAAATTGCCGCGCCCGCTTTCGCGCAGGCGGGCGGCACGCGTGGCAATCAAAATTGGGTAATTCAGGTGATTGAGCAGCGAGGTTTCCAAAATTTGCGCCATTGCCAGTGGTCCACGCACCACCGTGAGCGGCGTGTTGGCGTGGACGACGCGGCCTTCGGGAATGGCTTGCAGCGATATCCCTGAAAAATCGCCGTTCTCGCTCAGCCACTCCAGAAAATCATCGCCAAACAAGCGGCTGCCGTTGCGGGTGACCATGCCTCGCAGATAAGCCAAATCTTCGGGGCGAAAGCGTGTGCGCCCCATCCAATCCACCAGCCATTCCAGCCCGGCATTGACGCAGAAGCCAGCCTGATGCGCGCCATAGTCAGGATAGGCGCGAAAAAAATGCTCGAACTGTGCCGTACGCTCGTGCAGCCCCATGCGAAAGTAGAGCTGCGCCATGGTAAGTTGATATTGATCAGTGAAAAGAATGCCCTCAGCGGTGGCACGTTGGTCAAGGTTCATGGGGAGCGCCTTTGTGTTCGTATCGGTGAAGTTCTCGTTTTTTGTGCAAGCGTTTTTGTATACACGGATTATTTTGATCTGTGTTCCCTTCCATCCGTGTATACAAAAACTCTCTGGTTTGGGCCTAGTTGGGGCAGGTAAACATGCCAAGAATTTACGTTGACGATTGGTCTTGTTCAAGATATGGTGATGAGGCATACCCATATCCGGTTACTGTCAGGAGACGCACCATGCAAACCAATTCATTTCAGAATGAAGATCCATCCTCGGCCCCGCAGACATCGTCAGAGTCTGATGTACAGGAGACCCTGCCCCCGATCTTACAGCGTTTTGTCAATCGGGAGGGGTTGGTGACCCAATGGCCGCGCAAGAGCCAGGCAAGGGAAGCGATCCTGGTCTATCTCGTCAATAAGTTCAGACGCAACCAGCTTTACAGCGAAGCAGAGGTCAACGATCTGCTCGACCGCTGGCACACCTTCCACGATCCGGCCCTGTTGCGTCGAGAACTGTACGACTACGGCTACATGGGCCGCACCAGCAGCGGCGATAAATATTGGCGGGAGCGATAATCTTTTTCTTGTCTTACCGACCCAACTGGTCGGTGGTTGGCTCTGCTCAACAGAACCAATGCTCGGTCAGGCGTGGCGGCGGCACAGCGAGCATGGGCACTGGTTCTATCATGGGCATGATGCGCCCGGCGATGGCATAGGCGGCGGTCTCAATGTGTGCGAAGGCTGCGCCGTTGTCCTCGGCCATGTGTTCGGCAATGGCGGCCACCTGCCGATAGAGCGCGTCCATGCGCGGGTCAGGGTGCGCCCAGCGATAGGAAAAGTTTTCAGCATCTAATTCCCCCAGCCACGCCGCGCTTTCGGGATCGTCCAACAGGGCGCTGCTTGGCGGCACCAACATGCGGATCGAAAGCTGCACGGCGGGCACATACGCAATCAGATCGTGCGCGCGAATCCAGGCCAGCAAATCAATGTAATCCTCCAGGCTTGTCCACGGCGTAAAGGGCATCCACGTGGGCTGCGGCGCAATCCCCGCCCGCCGCAACACGGCCAGCGCCGCTTCCATGTCGGCGCGGGTATGGCCTTTGTGCAGACGTGTCAGCACGCGCGCACTCACCGCCTCAAAGGCCGAAACCACAAAGGTGACCCCGCAACCGCCAAACTCTAGCATGAGGTCGGGATGCTCCAAGATGTGCTCAACTTTGGTGGTGAAATCAAAGGTAAGATCGGGAAATTCGCTGTGCAGTGTGGTAATCAGCTTGTGGGCATGGCCGGGGCCGTTGAGGAAATCGGGATCACCAAACGTAATGTGGCGCGCCCCCGCCTCGACCTGACCACGCACATCATTTAGCACGCTCTCGGCGGGGACCACGAAAAAGCGCCCGCCATAGATGGGAACCACCGGACAGTGACGGCAGGTGTGCAGGCAGCCGCGGCTGGCCTCGGTGTATCCCGCCAAGTGGGCCACGCCGTTTTCCATGTAGCGGGCATAGCGATCCAGCGCGGGCAGGGTGGATCGATCCGGTTGTGGCAACGAAATCCGGCTGAGCACAGGCCGGGCGGCCTGGGTCGCCGTGGTCACCCCGGCGATAGTGGTCACGTCATCATTCGCCAGCACAGCTTGGGCCAGGGCCAGCAAGGTTGGCTCCCCCTCTCCTGCCAGCACCGAATCCCCCAGCGCGTTCGGGCCTTGCAGCAAAAAGTCCCGATTCAGCCACGCATAAAGGCCATAAAAACAGAGATGCGCATCTGGGTTGATGGCACGCACACGATGCGCAGCCTCCACGCCCAAGCGCAGGGCGGTGTGCATGGGCACGGCGATTGCGATCAAGCGCGCCGCCGCTACATGCTCCGCCGCCAACTCTTCCAAAGAGAGATCCAGCGCGGCAGCCTCTAGCCCGGCCCCGCGCAAGATTGCCAACGGCCAGCCCAGGCTCACCGGTTGATGGCCCAGTTCGTAACAAGAAAGTAAGAGAATTGGTGCAGTCATGGTTTTCCTTTTGCCAACAGTCCATAAAAACACAGAAAGGCAGGCCGAGAATTAACGGCGCTGCCTTTTGTGTAGTCTACTCTTCTTGATGATCCACGTAGGACTTGAACCTACAACCCGCTGATTAAGAGTCAGCTGCTCTGCCATTTGAGCTAGTGGACCGTGTGTAACTTTGCAAGAGTATAGTGGCTTCGCTAATTTTCGTCAAATTTTGACCCTGTAAAGGGCGTTTAGATTTTTCGACAATCCATCTTTTGCCGTCTATTCTGTGGCGGGAACCAGAAAATCACCGACGGCCCACCCTGTGAGGTTTTCGCCGGGCGTATCCACCACTTGAATGCGATACCAGCGATAGTCGTCCGCCTCGACGGGATAGGCCACGTCGCTGCCGTCTGGCTCCAGCACCACAAAGGGATCGCCCTCTTTGTAGATCGCCAAGGTTTGTCCGGTCAGGCTGGGCTGATTGCGCAGCCGGATGCCCTGCCCATCGGTGTTGCCTACGCGCACCCGCTGATTGACCGTCAACAGCGGCAGCGGTGTATCCGTGGGCAAGGGGGCGGGCGTCGCTGCCACAATCTCCACTTCCAGCGGCAAGGTGGTGCTGCCCGCCAGCCCTGGCAGCGGCGTTGCCAGTTCACGGCTGGCCGAGTCCGGCGTCTCGTCGCGCAGCCCCAGCCAGGCCAGCGTCATAATCAACATAAAGACGCCCAGCGCCAGCACCCAAAAAGGGGCGGTGCGGCCCAGGCGGCGGTTGCGTACACGCGGCGGGGCCGTGGCGGCCAGGTGCGGCTGCGCTGGCATTGCAGGGGAAGCGTCAAAATGGGGTTCGCCTTCGTCCTCGGTGCGATAGTCGTAGGGGGCGGCCTCGTGCAAGCGTTCGTCTTCGTCGGGATCAGCGTCGTCAAAGCTCGGCTCGGCAAAGAACGGCTCCACAGGCATGTGGGCTGGCGGCGGCTCGGCGTCAAAAACTGGCTCGTCCAGCGCGGGATCATCAAACACAGGCTCCGCTGCGGGCCGCATCTCATCCAAAGCTCGATTTTGTTTGCGCTGGCGTTTTCTCGCCATCTCCCTCTCCCTGCGTTACTTTTTTAAGAGCGCCAACATCTCTGTCAGCGGTCGGGTATTGATCACATCGTCGGCGCGCACCCAGCCACGGCGGGCGGTGGCAATGCCATAGGGCAGATTGTCGATGCCGTCGGTGGCGTGGGCATCGCAGTTAATCGCCAGTTTGCAGCCCAATGCCACGGCGCGGCGGGCGTGGATGCCGCTGAGATCAAGGCGGGCGGGGTCGGCGTTGATCTCCACCACGGTGCCCGTCTCGGCACAGGCCGCCAACACCGCTTCCAGATCCAGATCCGACGGAGGCCGCCGCCCAATCAGCCGCCCCGTGGGGTGGCCCAGAATATCCACATGCGGATTACGCACAGCGTTGAGACAGCGCGCCGTAATCGTCTCGCGATCTTGACGCTGCCCAGTATGAATGCTGGCAACCACAATGTCCAACTGGGCCAACACATCATCGCTCAACGCCAGTGTGCCGTCGGCCAGCACTTCTAGTTCCACGCCTTGCAAAAGGCGAAACTCGTGACCAGCGTCGGCATACTCGGCGTTGAGGGCGTCGATCTCTCGGCGCTGTTGCAAAAGGCGCTCGCCGTCCACGCCGCCGGTGACGCCCAGGCCGATGCTGTGATCGGTGACGCACCAATATTCATAGCCACGCACACGTGCCGCCTCGGCCATCTGGCGCAGGGTGGCACGCCCGTCGCTCCAATCGGTGTGGCTGTGGACCTCACCGCGGATCTGGTCGATGGTGATCAGCGGGGGCAAGGTGTGGCTTTGGGCGGCGGCAATTTCACCGCTGGCCTCGCGCATCTCTGGGGCAATGTAATCCAGCCCCAAGAATGCGTAAAGCTCGGCTTCGCTCTCGAAATGGCGTTCTTCGCCGTCGGGAACAGTTGGGTGATTCTGGGCCAACAGCCGATATTCGTTGAGGCTCCAGCCCT
Organism: uncultured Chloroflexia bacterium; assembly: GCA_963721725.1. Classification (GTDB taxonomy): domain Bacteria; phylum Chloroflexota; class Anaerolineae; order Caldilineales; family Caldilineaceae; genus RI-153. Next base: position 15,012 of record CAVRLX010000026.1, on the reverse strand, counting down.
GGCGTTGGGCCAGTTCGCGCACGGCCACATTGTGGCGCTGATTGCCCGTGAAATAGTGCAGCGCCGCGCCCCACTCTTTGGCCTGCACCACACGCAGATCCACCGACATGCCGCTGGGCAGCACAATGCTGCTTTTGGTCTCGCCCTGGTTGGTCACATCCACGGCCTGGGGCAGGCTGCGAAAGGCTTCCATCACCGCCGCCGGTTGTTCAGTCACCGCCAGCAGATCAAGATCGCCGATGGTCTCTTGCCAACGGCGCAGACTGCCCGCCGCTTCGATTTTTTGTAGCGTGCCTGCGGGCAGCGCCGCCGTCAGATCCGCGATGAGTTCCAGCGCCAGTGGGCGGGCTTTGCCAATCGGCGTGCGCCCTTCCTGGCGTTTGCCCAGCAGTTCGATGCCTTTGAGGATCTTCTCTTCGCTCTTGGCCCCAAAGCCCTTGAGTTTGCGGATCTGCCCTGCTTCGGCGGCGGCTTTCATGGCCTCCACACTGGTGATCTCCAGTTCCTTCCAGAGCCGTTGCGCGGTTTTGGGGCCAACATCGGGAACCTGCAACATCTCCACCACGCCCAGGGGAACCTGTTCGGCCAGTTCGTCATAATAGGCAATCGTGCCGGTCTCCAGCAGTTCGGCGATCTTTTCGGCAATGGCCTGCCCCACGTCGGGCAGATCGCGCAGCGTGCCCGCTGCGTGAAAGTCGTGGATATCGCGGCTGAGGCCCTCCAGCATACGGGCCGCATTTTGATAGGCGATGATCTTGAAGCGGTTGTCTCCCAGAATCAGGAGCAGGTCGGCGATGCGGCTGAAAATGTCGGCCACCTGTTGGTTGTTCAGGCGTGTATCAGGGGCGGAGGATGGGGCGGACACAGGGTTTCCCTTTCTGAAGTCCGGGCGGATGGAACGCAGATCGAACAACGTGGGGGCATTATAGCATGGGGCCGATCCAGGGCAAAGGGGAGCGGACGACAGACGAGGGACGATAGACAAAGCACTTTTGTCGATAGTTAGAAATTACGCACTTGGTGTGACGAAACCAAAATTCTTTCTGTCGTCCGTCGTCTGTCGTCCTCTGCTAAAAATCAACCCGCTTGCCGCTGTAGGCATAGAGCAGGAGTTTTTCCAGTTCTTCCATTTCCGCGGGGCGCGGGGCGGCCACGGTAGAGTTGTCGGTGATGGCGTGGATGCAAAGCGTTTCCATCTGCTCTTCCAGGGCGCTGCTGGCGATGCCCAGGTCGGCGATGGTGGGGGGCTGGCCCACGCTGGTTTGGAGCTGGCGGATGCGCTCGACCAGCTTTGTGGCGGCGGCGTTCAGATCCATCTCGCCCCAGCCCAGGTAGCGCACGAAGGAATCGTAGCGCCCCACGTTGGCGTTGGCGCTGAACTCGATGACAGAAGGCAGGAAGAGATTAACGGCGCGCCCGTGGGGGATCTTGAAAATGCCGCCAAAGCTATGGCCCAGGGCGTGGGCCAGCCCCACCAGAGAATTACCAAAGCCCAACCCGGCAATCGTGGCGGCGTTTGCCATCTTCTCGCGGGCGTCGGGATCACCTGCGCCGTTGGCAACGGCCCGTGGCAGATAGTCAAAAACCAGTTCACAGGCTTTAACACAGAGCGGATCGGTAAAATCGCTGTGATAGGTGGCGCTGTAACCCTCCACGGCGTGGGTGATCACGTCCAGCCCGGTGTCGGCGGTGATGCGGGCGGGCAGGTGCGCCGAGAGGCTGGGATCGACAATGGCGACGGTGGGCATGAGTTCGCGGTTGCCCAATGCCAGTTTGCGGCTAGCGGCGGTGTCGGTGAGGACGGTGGCCCAGGTGGCTTCGCTGCCTGTGCCGCTGGTGGTGGGGATGGCGATCATTTTCATTTTGTGCAGACCCAGGGCATAGACCGGCGAGATCTCTTCCGGTTCGAGATCGGGGCGTTCGTAGAGCGCCCACATGGCTTTGGCGGCGTCCAGCGCGCTGCCGCCGCCCAGCCCCACGATCCAATCAGGCGCGAACGATTGGAGCACAGCCACGCCGCGATGCACCGTTTGCAGGCTTGGCTCTGGCTCCACTTCGGCGAAGACCTGTACCGTCAGCCCGGCTTTGCGGAGTAGATCGCCAATCCGACGGCTAAAGCCAAGCCCGTCCAAAACCGGGTCGGTGACAATCAACGCGCGCTGGCCGGGGATCTCTTCCAAATAGCTTAGGGCATCTTCGCCAAAGACAATCTGCGGACTGGAAAAAAACCACATGGGTGGGTCTATCTTTCGTGTGTGCAGGGGCGGAAAGGATAATGCGTAATGCCTGTTCCAACGATACAGGTGCGACGCACTCGCCAGGGGGAGATGGGGTGTAAAATCTTGTGTGGCGAGTGCGTCGCACCCTGTAGATACATCCGTAATGCGTGGAAACACAGATTACGCATTACGGATTACGCTCAATACTCCGTCTCCACCTTTGCCGCGCAGCGCACCAATTCCTGGGCGGCTTTGACGTTCTTCATGATCTGCACAAGGTTGCCGTCCAACTTAAGCTGGCGGGTGACCATGCCTTGCACGGGATCGAGTTTGCCGCCCAGTACCTTTTTCCAGTTGTCCATCTTGGCGGTGATTTTATACGCCGGAGATTTGTAGCCGGCATCGGCGGTGAAGGTGGCCTCGCGGCATTCGCCATGCCAGAGGTCCATATAGACGATCTCACCGCTCTCTTCAATGACAAAGTAAAAATCGCCCTCCCAATCTTTGGCAGCTTTGGCATAGGCGTCGCTGCTGTTAATCTCGCTTTTGAGGGCATCGGCCCAGGGCTGGCTAGGAAATTTTGCGGCCATTGGTGCGGTCCTTTCGGCATGGTGGGTGATTCGTGTTGCGTGTGCGTGATGCGTGTTAGGCTATATGCCCCACGTGTTGACTACGTTTCCGTGCTGTGATCATCCCCGGCCCGTTTGGCGCGGATGCGGGCGAGGCGGTGAGTGAGTTCGTCCACGGCTTGGCGAGAACGTTGATAGGCGGGCGCGGTCTGTTGATTGTGCAGCGCCCACGCCGTCCACATTTCGGCCTGTTCCAGATCGCCAGCCTGCCATTCACAGTATTTCGCTAACTCTTCATAGGGGCGCGGATCAGGGCCAGGCAGGGTAGTGATCCACTGTTGCCAGAGATCGGCGGCTTCGGTCCAACGCGTTTGTCGCTTGAGCAGCCGCCCCAGCGTGTCAAAGGCTTCGGCGCGCGGCGCTGCGGAGTCCAGCCGTCTCACAGCTTGGCGCAAAGCACGCTCGGCACTGTCGGGGCGGCCACAGCCCTCGTGGATCTGCCCCAGCGCCAGCAGATCAGCGCCGTGTAGCTCGCCGTCATCAGCCTCCAGAGGATCAGCCACGTGGCGGCAGATGCGCTCGGCCAGAAAGGTCATAGAGACGATATCTTCAAGATTGTGATAGAAAATGCCGCCCAGCGGCGTGGCGTCCCCGCCTTGCAAATAGCGCTGATAGAGCATGGGGATCAGGCTGCCGGGGACATCTTCGCCGCGGCGGGTGTGGGCCAAAATTGCCCGCTCCAAAAAGCCCAGCGCGCAGCTTTCCAGCCGCCCTTTCCAGAGCCGCCGCGCCGGGTGCAGCAGATCCAAATGAGGTGCGGATTCGTTGCTCAGCGCCGCCGGCATCTCTACGTCCAGATAGTGGCGGTTAAAGCGGTAGCGGTTGCGCAGCAGCGGCACGTCAAAGGTGCGCCCGTTAAAGGTGACCACGCCCTCACGTTCGCCCAACACCTCGGCCACGGCGGTGAGCAGCGCCAGTTCTTCGCCGGGGTGGCGCATGAAGAATTGGCGGACGACGAAGTGGGGATTGGGGACTGGATATTGGATATTGGGTATTGATGTCTGTCGTCCGTCGTCCGTCGTCCGCTGTCTGTCGTCGCTCTCAAACGTGCCCACGCCCACCATGAAAGCGTAGATCCCCGCGCCGCCGCCCAGTCCGGTGGTTTCGGTGTCGATGAAGGCCACGCGCCGAAAATCAAAGGGATCATGCAGGCTGGCGGCAGGGTAGAGCGGGGCCAGCCCGGCGGGGGAGCGCCCCAACAGATCGGCCAGGGCGCGCTGGCCGCGCACAGTCTCCAGCCCATAGCGCGCCGTAACCACGTAGCAATCCCCGCCGGCGTTGCGGATCACCTCGCCGGGGACAAGGCTTTCCAGCGCCACTGGCTCGGAAAATTCGGGCGGGGCGAGCAACCGATCAGAGGATAGCTCAGATTGAGGCAGATCTGGTTGCACGGCTTGCTGCGGGCGCAAGCTGTGCAACCGGCGCAACCGTTCCAAAGTCGAACTCATACGCGAACTCCCCAGAGATAAACACTCCGGTCATTGTACCGCAGGTATGGACGATAGACGAAGGACGATAGACGAAGGACGATAGCACGTAGACACATCACCCTTCACCTTTCACCCTTCTCTTTATCTCTTCGCCTCATGGCCGCGTCTAAGGGTATAATGGTAGGACGGACTGACAGTCCGTCCTATGGCTGTTTGATTCGAGAGGAGAAACAGAGTACCTTGATCCACACCAAACGTTGGGAGCAGTATCCACTGGCCCCTGCCGACTTTATCGCCCAGGGCAACGAGCACCCGATCTTGCTGCAGGTGCTCTATAACCGCGGCGTGCGTTCAGTGACAGAGATTTCTGCTTTTCTCAACGGTGAGGATGCCATCCAGGAAGATCCCTACAAGTTGGCCGACATGGAAGCCGCCGTGGAGCGCATCTTGCACGCGCTAAAACAGCGCCAGGTGATCTGCGTCTATGGCGATTTCGACGCCGATGGGGTCACCGCCACGGCGCTATTGGTGGAGGCGCTGCAGGCAGCGGGCGGGCGCGTCGGGGCCTATATTCCCGACCGTGTGGACGAAGGCTATGGCTTGAATGTTGATTCCATTGAAGAGCGCATTGCGGGCAAGGCTGATCTGCTGATCACCGTGGATTGCGGCATCCGCAGCGTGGCCGAGGTGGCCGTGGCAATGCAGCGGGGCGTGGATGTGATTGTTACCGATCACCATTCGCTGGGCCGAGAGCTGCCGCCAGCCCTGGCCGTGATCAACCCCCAGCGCGCCGAAGACCCGCGCCTGGCTGAACGGCTGGCCGGGGTGGGCGTGGCCTATCGGCTGGCCCAGGCTGTCCTGCGCGCCGCCGCCGGGCAGCCCTGGTGCAAGCTTTCGCCAGAGGCCGCCGCCGAACTGGAACAGACGCTGCTGGATCTGGTGGCGCTGGGGACAGTGGCCGATATGTTGCCGCTCATCGGTGAAAACCGTTCGCTGGTGCGCCGCGGCCTGGCCGAGATCCGCAAAGGCAAGCGCGTGGGTCTATACGCGCTGATGGAGCGGGCAGCCGTGGTTCCGCAGGCGGTGGACAGCACAGCCATCAGCTTTCGGATTGCGCCGCGCATCAACGCCGCCGGACGGCTAAGCCATGCCAAGTTGGCCTATGATCTGCTGCGCAGCCGTGATTTTGCCGATGCCTTTGATCGGGCGGCACAATTGGAGACGCTCAACGACGAGCGCCGCGCCCGCACGCTGGCCACGGAGCGCGAAGCCGATCAGCAGTTGGCAAGCCTGCCCGATCACCCATCGCTGATCTTTGTTGCCAGCGACCAGTTTCAATATGGCATTGTGGGGCTGGTGGCGGGGCGGCTGTCGGATCGCTATTATCGGCCGGCGGTGGCGGTGATGCAGGGCGAAAGCGAAGCCCGCGGCAGTGCGCGGCAGTATCGACGAATTCAACATCACCGCCGCTCTGGACGAGATCAGCCATATGCTTGTGCGCCACGGCGGACACAGCCGCGCCGCCGGTTTTACGGTGCGGAATGAGCGGCTGGCCGAAATGACCGAGGCGCTCACGGCGCTTGCCACCCAGCAACTGGGCGGGCGGGATGATCTGCGCCCCACGCTTTGGATCGACGCCGAGGTCTCGTTGGATGATGTGACGTGGGCGCTGCACAGCCAGTTGGCCCGGCTGGAACCCTGCGGCCAGGAGAACAGCCCGCCGCTCTTTTTGTCTCGGCGCTGTTATGTGCGCGATGTGCGTACCGTGGGCCGCGACAGCGATCATCTGAAATTGGTGCTGCGCGCGCCCAACTACTATACCTTTGATGCGATTGGCTTTGGCCTGGGCAACCACGCCGCCGGGATCACAGCGGGCGGCTATCTTGATCTGCTCTTTCAGTTGGAAGTCAACGAATGGCAGGGGCGCAAAGCCTTGCAATTGAATGTACAGGATGTGCGGGTGGCGGAGTGAGGCATGATGCGTAATGCGTGGTGCGTATTCTGGCGTCTGTGCTCCTTCGTCTATCGTCCTCCGTCTATCGTCAAATAATGTCAAAAAAAATGAAGGAGTACCCCATGTGGTCTAAACTCAACACCCCGGTGAAAATCGGCTTGGCCTGTGCGCTGCTCGCCGCGCTGCTCACGGGGATCGGCATTATGCGCGGCAACGTGCCACTGACCCCGGCCAGCATTGGCATGGCCCTGCTCATCGGCTGCGGAAGCTGGTTTCTCGTCTCTTGGGCGGTGGCGACGGCGGCGCTAGACGTGGAACGTGACGTGGCCGAAGCGGAATTTGAGAATGGCGTTGGTGAGAGTGGCAAGGCTGCGATAGAATAGAGACGTAATCTCTAATCGAACTTTGGAAACGAAAGAGGGAACAAAGTATGTCAGAAATGATTCAAGCCATCTATGAGGGCAATGGTCTTGTTCGCCTTGACCGTGAACCGAAGGTGTGGAGCCGCAGGAAGCCGTATCCGTTTTAATCGTATCTAAACCCAGCGGCAAAAATGCACCCATCGACAAGGGAGAGAGCCAGATCTAAGGGAACACCTGCGGATGTTTGAGGCACGCTACGCCATGACCACGCAAGAATTTTATGCACAATTTTTGCAAGGCGAGACAGAAGAATCAACGCGATTTTATAGTCTGGGCGGGCTTGTATGAACTCCACCACCGCATGAATGTTCACACTTCTTCTATCACGGAAGATTGATGGAAATCCTCGACTATTTTGAGAGTTTGCAGCGTGGCATTCAGCAAAATTCGGCGATCTCCTTTCTCGAAAATCCAAAGTTGCACTCCTTTGATGCACATCGCGGTCTTTTTCGGGCACGTGTCTTCTTTTTGGGATGGTTCACACTTAACCATCGATGAGACTATTGATACAGAAGCCGGACACCCAGAAATTGTACGCTATGCCTACACGTATATTCGCAACGGAGTTCATATCTTTCGCTATGACAACGCGCCCCATTACCCAACGTTGAAAACATTCCCGCACCACAAGCACATCGGGCCGCAAGAAACGGCTGAAGCGGCTGAACAACCAACATTGAGCCAGGTTTTTCGAGAGATCGAGCGGATTTTGTCTATAGAATAGTATGTGTAATGCGTAGTACGTATACCACCTGCAGCCTGCACCCGGAGCCGCCCATGCCTGTGATCGTCAACCTCACTGCCGCCGACGGCCACATCACTGCCACCCACGAGGATGCCATCCTCGCCATCACTGCCCTGGCCCAGTTACCCACAATTTCCAAATCATCCAATCCCTATCGCTTCGATCCATATGGATTGGGCCAGCGTCTTTACCGCGCCCTGGGCGGGGATCGCCTGCAAGCGCGGATTGACGCCGATGCCGACCCGCGCCTCTTTTGATCACCGACGCCTACAGCGCCTCCATCCCCTGGGAATATGCCGCCACGCGGCCCGGCGCGTTCTGGGCCGGTGATCAGCCCATGCTGCGCTTGCTGGAGGGCGCACGCCCCACGCCCCCGCCGCCGGATGGGCCACCCCATGTGCTGGTGCTGGCCGCCGACCCGCTCGTGGATGAGGCCGGACAGCCCATCACCCAGGCGCTGGACATTGAGAGCGAAAGCCGCGCCATTGAAGGCGTGCTGCGCAGCAGCAGGCGTCTCCTTGTCGGTCGCCGTCTGCCGCCTACGCAGCAACACCTGCGCGCTGCCCTGGTCGGTGGGCCGGCCATCCTGCATTTAAGCTGCCACGGCACCGTCATCCCCACGGATGCAGGGATGCTGGCCTTGTTGCAACTAGAGGATATCCACGGCAAAGCCGTCCCTCTGCGCGGAGATTGACTGGTGCGCATGGCCGGACGTGGTGTGTTGCGTCTCGTCGTACTCAGCGCCTGCCAGAGTGCCCTCACCCCCGACCTCTCTCCCATCGGGAGAGGGGAGAGTGATGCCAACCTGGCCCGTGCCCTGGTGAACAGTGGCGTGCCTGCAGCCATTGGCATGGCCGGTAACTTCCCCGATGCCGCCAGTGCTCCCTTTGCCGAGACGCTTTATGCCGCGTTGGTGAACCGCCAGCCACTGGACGAAGCCCTGCGTCTGGCGCGAACGCCATTGAACCTGTGGTTGCCTATGCCGCCGGGCTGCCGGTGCTCTATGTCAGCAGCATCGACGTGTGGACACTGCCCGCCGCTGCCGGGCAGCCTGATGTAGCCAATCTCTCGCGCGATCGCTACCTAAACTTGCCCATCTCGCTGGCCCCGCCCAACCCCTACCTGGGTCGCCAACGTGAACGCCACGACCTGGCGCGCACCTTTGATCAACACCGGGTGGTGACGGTGGTGGGCACCGGCGGCATTGGCAAAAGCGCCCTGGCTGCGGCTTTTGCCCGCCACTTTGGCTGGAGCTTCCCCGGCGGCGTAGTGGGCATCTCGCTGGCCGATCTGCCCGGCCTTTCGCCAGAGAGCGTCTTTGGGCAGTTGCTGGCGCGGGTAGCCGGTGATGCCGCCGCCCAACAGCTTGCCGCCCAACCCGCGGAGCGGCTGGCCGAGGAACTGCTGCGCGCCCGGTGCAGCCTGCGCCGCCCCTGCTGCTGTTGGACAACTACGAAAGCGTGCTGCAAGCGCTGGATGCGCCGGGGACAACGGGAGACGAAGGGGACGACACCCACTCCGCCGCCACCCGCGCCAACGCCCAACGGCTGCACCGGCTGGTGCGCCAGCTTGCCAACAGTGGCCTGCCCCTGCTGCTCACCAGCCGCCGCCAGCCCGCCGGGTTGGACGGCAAAACAGTCTATCCGCCCCAGACACGCGCCCTGCACGGCGTGGACCTTGCCAGCGGGGCCGCGTCTCTTCCGCCGCCACAGTGTGCCGCGCCAAAGAGGGCGACCCCCACCCGGGGCTGGCGCAACAGATTGCCCACGCCACCGAAGGCCACCCGCTGGCCCTGGCCCTGCTGGCCGGGGAGTATGACCGCAGCCGTGAGATCAGCGCCGCCCAAATCCCTGGCCGGGTGGGAAGCGGAACTGGACACGGCCCGCCGCGAGGGGCTGGCCGGTCACCATGTCACCTTTGATTTGGCCTTCCGCCGCAGCTTTGACCATTTGAGCAGAAACGCCCAGGCGCAGCTAATCGCCTTGAGCCGCCTGCCGGCCCCCTTCTTTGCCCAGGCCGCAGCCCTGCTCTGGGGCGAGGGGCTGGACGAGCCGGGCAACGAGCCGCTGAGCGTGCGCCAGCGCCTCAACGATTGGACAGAGCGCAGCCTGCTGCGTGTGGATGGCTGGTTCAGCGGCGGCGACGGTGCCGCCACCTACCGGCTGGAGCCAGTGCTACGGCGTAGCCTGCGCCGCCGCGCCGACCCCGCCCAGGCCCCTAGCGAGGATGCCGGTATAGCCAGCCATGCCGACTGGGCTGGTACGGCGCTTCTACGGCAACACAGGACAGGACGATGGCATGGCGCGCCTGGCCCAGCTCTGGCTGGACGAACTGCTGGCCCAGGCCAGCGCCCAACCTGCCGCGCGCTTCCCTGCCTATGCCCGGCGGCTGAGCGTCAACCCGCGCCAGTTTGGCCGTTATGCCGAGGCATACACCTTGATGGGCGCGGCCGAGACCGCCGCCCACAGGCTGGACGATGAAAGCACCCTTTCGGGCGTCCAACATGAATTGGCAACCCTTCACGTCACCGCGGCGACCTCGACCGTGCCCTCGACCTCTACCAACAGAGCCTCGCCACAGATGAGAAACTCGGCGACATCCAAGGCAAGTCCGCCACCCTGCACGCAATGGCTTATGTCTACGTCACCACGCGGCGACCTCGACCGTGCCCTCGACCTCTACCAACAGAGCCTCGCCATCAAGGAGAAACTCGGCGACATCCAAGGCAAGTCCGCCACCCTCTCGATGATGGCGAATGTCCATGCAGCGCGCCAGGAGTGGGAGCAGGCCGAGCAACTTATTAAGCAGTCGCTGGCTATCTCACAACAGCTACAAGATCCCCAAAATACAGCCTCATCTTTCGATGATTTTTGGAATAAAAGCGAAATTCATTCTAATCTTCTGTTATGGGAACAGAAAGGGACGTCCAAACAGAACGAGTAGACGATATTCCAGTGCTGATAGAGCAGTTACGGGTCATGGGTGTACCTCAGATATTGAATGAGGTTATCCCCGTGCATGGCAACCACCAGGGATTAAGCGTTGGCTGGATTGCTGGGGTCTGGTTAGCCTATATCTTGTCAGAGGCAGACCATCGCTTAAGTCAGGTAGAACCTTGGGCAGAAGCGCACCTGCGCACGCTTCAGAAATTGGTGCCAGAAGGAGTGCGGTCTGAAAGATTTTACAGATGACCGGCTGGCGGATGTGCTGGACTACCTGAGTCAAGAGGTAGACTGGCAACGGATTGAACAAAAGATGGGCCGGCACCTGGTACAGGTCTTTGAACTGCCTAAGAAACGGGTCTGGTTGGACAGTACCAGCGCTGCGGTCTATCACGACCCGGAAGGGAGTTCTCTGCTGCGCTATGGTATGAGTAAGGATCACCGACCCGATCTGGCCCAGTTTAAGATCATGCTGAGCGAACTGCAAGGGATGGGCGTACCGATAGCCACCTTGGTCGTCCCGGGCAATCAGGCTGACGATGGACTCTATCTGCCTGTGTTTGAGCAGAGCCGTCAGGTGTTGGGAGACGGGTTACTCTACATCGGTGACAGCAAGATGGAAGCGGTGCAGACTCGGGCGCAGATGGCAGCCAGCCACAATTTCTATCTTGTCCCGCTGAGCCAGAAGGGAGAGAACAGTGCCCTGTTACGGACGTTGGTCAACCCAGTGCTGGATGGAGAGCAGACCCTGCTCGAAATTCGACGTCTGAATCCAGACTTTGAGCCAGATTCCGAGCTAGATTCTGCTGGGAACACAACGGTTGCCAAAGGCTATGAAACAGAACGCCAGCAAGAGGTGGCACTCTCATCTGGATTGTTTCGGTGGCAGGAACGCATCCTGGCTGTCTATTCCGATAGCCTGCCAAACAGGCGCAAGGGGGCCTTGATGGACGTCTGCAGCGGGCGATGGAACAGCTATCCACCCTGGCGCCAAAGCCTGGTCGGGGGAAACGTTTCGTGCCATCGACCTGACCGCTCTACAGGCGCAAGTAGAGCAAGTGCTCAAGAAACATCGGGTGGAAGAGCTGATCCAGGTTGACTATGAACGACAAGAGACCCAACGTAACATCCGCAAGTACAAGGAGCAACCCGCTCGTGTGGAAACCAACGTCTACTATCAGCTTCGTCTCACTCAAGACCAGAACGCCATCGCCGTCTTGCGCCGCTACTTTGGTTGGCGTCTCTTTGTAACCAATGCGCCCCAAGAACAGATGGACCTAGGGGATGCGGTGCTCACCTATCGTCAATCCCCCGCCAATGAACGGGGGTTTTCCCGCCTGAAGAATCGTCCTTTGGGCCTGCGCCCTCTCTACCTGCACCAGGACCAGCGTATTGTTGGCTTGGTCAATCTCTTTTCGGTGGCCCTGCGGCTCTTGACCCTGACTGAGTTTGTGGTGCGTCGTTCCCTCCACGAACAGAAGCAGACATTAGTCGGTCTCTATGCTGGCAATCCAGCCCGTACCACCCAGCGCCCAACAACCGAACGTCTATTGCAGGCATTCAAGAACATTAACCTGACCTTTGTCACACTGCCAAGCCACTCATTTGCTCACATCACGCCCTTGACTCAGCTTCAGCAGTCCGTCATTAGCCTGCTCGGGTTCACCAGCGACATCTATTCTCAGTTGGCACACCCAACTACCGTCAATTCACCCTAACTTCAAAAAAACTACGGTGGCAAAGTTAGCTTGAGCAGACGCTGCTCGACTTGAGCCAAATACGCCGCCGGATCTCGTCGGAAGCGGAGTTGACGACGTCGTTGTTGGCAGCGTGCCTCCATCTGACTACGCAGGCGATGCCAAGCTTGTGGATCGTGCGGCACCAGGTCATGTGGGCCAAAGGAGTGCTGTTGCGTGGCGACGGCGGCGACGAGACGGGCTGTTCCCCGCAGAACCAAAGAGGGAGCGGTGGCTTTGCGGCCGGTGATGCGTCGCTCCAGATGGCGATAGCGGCCAAAGAGATGCTCCAGGTCGTTGTTGGTCCGGGGCAAGTCTGGGATTGCATAGCAGTGAAAGAGCCCAGGCCAATAGCTGCGGGTCACTTTCAAGAAATGGGCCACAGCCGATTGTAGCTTGCCAGTCTGCGACTGCCAACGCTGCATAGCGCCCATGATGCCGCTCAGTTTGCGGCGAACGGCAGTGTGACTCAGTTCATCCGCATTCTCCAAAACAGCGGCCACGGCGTAGACCCACGTGTAGGCTTTCCGCACAGACGCCCACAGAGGACTGGTCTCATCGAGCGCCTTGTGCACAATGGCGTTCAGCCGTTGGAGTTGGGGGGGAAGCCCCCTTTTTCCGCCATGCGATCCAAACTTTGCGCAATGGCAACGAGACGCTCCTGCAGGCGCAGACCTGCGGCATTCAGCGGTGGTCGTCCATCATCGGTCAGGGCACTGCGCACGGCACCGCAGTAGTCCTGGATGACCTGGTCCATCGGCTCTTGCTGAGCCTCTGCCGTGCGTTCAATGGCTCGGACGCCACGCACGCGTTTCTTGAGCTCTTTCTTGGCATGACGGTCGGCTTCATAGATGGGCCGGGCTGCTTCCCGCAGATAGTGAAAGTGGCAGAGTCCATGGGGCACGTTCGGTAGCGCCAGAGCTACGCCTTTGCGGATGGATTGTTGTCCATCGCTGACAACGCCCACAATGGGAACGAGGAGATTCTCTTTCACCTCAAGCAGCAACGCCGCCAGCGCTTTCCCTTCGGCAGACAGAAGGGAGCGTGCCAACAGCACTTCCCCAGACAGACAATCTCGAACGAGCCAGAGCACCTCGTGTCCAACGTCCGGCTGCATCCCGTCCAGCGCCAGAATCACCCGCCCCTGCTCTTGCAAAAGGGCCTGGAGCCGTGCACTCTCGCCCAGATGAATCGCCACCAATTCATCATAACGGTCGAGTAGATTCGTCACCGTCCGCTCGCTGATGACCATCCCTCGTCCGCTCAGACTTGTGTGAATTTCACTCACCGTCTGATGCCGTTGATAGCGCAGGGCGCCGATCTGGGCGATCACATCCAGCCCAAACTCGTGCTCAGGCAAGGCCCAGCGCCCTTCTGCTTCCGGACGATACGCTTTGTGGTAGCGTTCACACGCCTTGTTCTGGCATCGGCGCACCTTGAGGCGTAACCGCACCCCCTCATCCAGGAGCGTGACCGTTCGATAGTTCTCGTAATCGATCCACATCGTGCCGCCGCAGACAGGGCAGGTACGTTGGACGCATGCAAGGATTTCTTCCCGGGTCGCCTGCGGCCGTTTTCGCTTGCGGGCCATTTTCTCTCATCCTATTGATTATTGAATCCGATACCTCTCAGCCTACCAGAACATAACCACTAGTCAACTTTGCTACCGTAGAAAAAAATCATCGAAAGATGAGTACAGCCATTGACATCGTCGAAATTCAGCCAGATCGCCCAGGCGCAGGGGATCTGGCCCAGGCCCGCCAGCGCTATGGCGAAGGGTTGGCGATCTTTCAGCGGCTGGGCATGGTGCGCGAAGTGGCGCAGGTTTCGCAACTGTTGGCGGCGCTGGGTGGCGGCAGCCAGCCGGTCTCGGCCACGCCCGCGCAGGGCACTGGTGGCGCTGATCACGGCGGCGGGTCGCGGCCATGCCGCCGCTCAGGTCGCCGCCGCGGTGGAGGCCTTACAAAGCCACGCCGAAACGCCCAGCGGGTTTGCCCCCTTCCTGGCAGAATTTGCCACGGCCCTCACCGCTGCCGATCTTGATCTGACCGATCTGGTGACGGTGGCCGCGCAGATGGCCCCGGCCTTGACGCAGTCTTTGCAGATTTCGTTCTGGGAGGATTGGCCCGCTTCTGCGACCGCCGCAGCAATGCCGTCTATGCCGGGGCCTGCCAGGAGCGTGCCCTGGCCCTGCTCGGCGCTGACGACGATGAAACCCAACAGCGGCGCAGCGTGTTGCTCTTCAACCATGCGGGCTACCTGGCCAACGCCGGTCACCTGAACGACGCCGTGGCCGCGCTGGAAGCGGTGGTGGCCATTGACGAAGCGCTGGGGCTGGACGATCTGGAGAGCGACCGGGCGGCCCTTCAACGGATGCGCCAGCGCCGTGCTGGTGGCGGCGAATCCGTCGACGATTTCGATCTGGCGGCGGCGGTCCAGCAGCAACTGGCGCAGTTGTCCCTGGCGGAAAACGTGCCCAGGTGGAGGCCGCCCTGGCCCAGGTCCAGCAGCAACTGGCGCAGTTGTCCCCAGAGGAACAAGCCGCTCTGCAAAACCGCATGGCCGCCGACGCCATCGAACGGCAGGCCGATCAGATTGTGAAGCAGCCCTGGCCGCCCGGCGCGAGGGCCAGCGTGGACGAACTGCTGCCGGTGTTGGAAGCCGCCGCCGCTCACTTCGCCGCCGACGAAGCCACCGATTCGCCCTATGATCAACTGGCACGCTTCACGCGCGCGATCATCGCCCTGTTGCGGGGCGACAATCCACTGCCGGTTCCACCGCCATGTGGAACGCATGGCCCGTCTGCAACAGGGATAAATCGTAGTGCGTACCTCTCTCACGCACTACGCACTACGCATTACGAATGAAGGAGACTCCCTCATGGCCCACTGGATCGAAGTTAAATGCACTGGCTGTCCTGGCAAGCCAATGCGTT
>CAVRLX010000025.1:0-80706 GCA_963721725.1 uncultured Chloroflexia bacterium | reverse complement strand
ACCCCCACGTGCGTGGGGAAAACGTCCTATCATCGATGTCCACTTGCGGTTAATCACCGGTTCACCCCCACGTGCGTGGGGAAAACGACGATTCTGACTTCGTGCATGGCTGCCGGCCGGTTCACCCCCACGTGCGTGGGGAAAACAGTCCGATGATTGCGCTAGTGCCATGCGTCGCGGTTCACCCCCACGTGCGTGGGGAAAACGATTCACGGTCGTGCCGATTGCCATTCGTGCGGTTCACCCCCACGTGCGTGGGGAAAACGTCGACGCGTCAACACTCGATGACCAGCTCACGGTTCACCCCCACGTGCGTGGGGAAAACGGCATGGCAGTGAACGGCCTGAGGCTGTCGTCGGTTCACCCCCACGTGCGTGGGGAAAACCGTATCGCCGCACCAGATGCTTCACCGATCGCGGTTCACCCCCACGTGCGTGGGGAAAACCGCTATCGATGGCAGAGTCTCGGTGTATCGGTTCACCCCCACGTGCGTGGGGAAAACCAGCGCTCGACGATCTCGTGACGGAATGACGGTTCACCCCCACGTGCGTGGGGAAAACGTCCATGGCATCGTTGTCCGATTTCGATCCGGTTCACCCCCACGTGCGTGGGGAAAACGACTCGGCCGCTGACGTCTACGGTCCGACACGTCGGTTCACCCCCACGTGCGTGGGGAAAACGACGCTGGCCGACGATGCCAGCGGCCGATCTCGGTTCACCCCCACGTGCGTGGGGAAAACGACTGCCACGTCCTGGCAGAATTGCTGCAGCTCGCGGTTCACCCCCACGTGCGTGGGGAAAACGAGCGTCGGTCCATCAGGTGATGACTGCCCACCACGGTTCACCCCCACGTGCGTGGGGAAAACCTCGACTGATGCCATCGCCCAGTTGATCACCTGACGCGGTTCACCCCCACGTGCGTGGGGAAAACGCCGTAACGGATAGACGCCGTGCAACAGAGCCGGTTCACCCCCACGTGCGTGGGGAAAACGTTCGTGCTGGACCGATGCGGTTCACCCCCACGTGCGTGGGGAAAACTGTCCTCAGTACGGCAAGCGGTTCACCCCCACGTGCGTGGGGAAAACGTGCCGCGCGTGTGCACAGTCAGCGTCTCGGTTCACCCCCACGTGCGTGGGGAAAACTGGCGCACAGTTCGCCCAGCTGATGAGATTGCGGTTCACCCCCACGTGCGTGGGGAAAACCCTTAATCGTTAGTCCTTCGTAAGCGGCAATCGAATCAAACTCAGTCCATCAAAGTCTATCACAGCGCGCTTCGTCTGCCCAAAGGCACGAATTTCATAGCGCTGTTCGTTGTTGGTGGACCAAAGTTGGAGCACGCCGCCATCTTTGACTTTCTCGCAGCAGAGATCCCACAGGCGATCGCGCACCATGCCAGAGAGGTGGCCGACAAAGACCCCGGTATGTGGCTCGATGAGCCAACGGCTTAGCTCACCGCGTACCGAGGTGGGTACTTTTTCCAAGATAATCACCACCATCGCCTATGCCTCCTCTGCATATGAGTCTGGCTCATCGCCAAAGAAATCAATTTCGGGCTGCACGTCATAGAGGACACCCCCAGCCTGATTCCCATTGGGAGACCATAGATCACCGGGCAACGCTGGGTCGAGATCCGGATCAACCTCGGAGGCGGCCAGACTTTCGGGCTGGCTTCCCAGATCCAAGAGCGCGTCCATATCATCCACAATACGGCCCAACAGCTTCTTTTCATAAAAAAGATCGCGGCAGGCATCGCGCACGCGGCTCTCGACCTTTTCACGCGATTCGGCGGTGATGCGGAAGGCCAGCGGCACAGTGAGATCCATCTTGTAGAGATCGGCAATATCATAGACAAACGAGAGCAGTTTGCCGGTGTGGATAAAGCCGAGGCCAGGAGAGTAGCCCACGGTGACGATGGCGGCATGACAAAGACCGTTGAGGCAGGCGTTGGCCGCCGAGAGCGCACGGTTAATGGTGTCGGTGGCTCCCCACTGGTTGCGTACATAGTGGCGACCGTTCCAGGGCACACGATAGGCTTTGCTGGTCTGGGCATAGATACCGCGCACCCTGGCCCCTTCCATGCCGCGAATTTGGGCCAGACTGAGATCGGGATCAACCTCTTCGCCAAAGCGAAAGGTGTACATGCGGCGCACCACGGCCAACCGTTGGGCCGGGTCGGAGACGAGGCTGGCCTGGCGCAGCAGTCGTTCGGCACTGCGAGTTTCGCCCATGCCCTGGGCATAGCAGCGCACCCCTTCTTCGCCCGTCCACACAATGGAGCAACCGTTGTCGGTGAGCCGCTTCACCGCTTCGTGGGTGATGGATGTGCCTGGCCCCAGCAGCAACGCCGAAAGCGAGGCGACGGGGATATGGGTGCGCCCTTCTTTGTCGATTAGCTCGACGGCTTTCTGGCTCTGTTCGATGATGCCGCGCTCGACGTAGAGATAGCCCAGGCCGTCGCGCAGTTTGGGGAGAATGTGAAGATCTTGGATACGCATGGTTTGCCTCCGTGAAACGTGATGCATGGCTCCGCTGCAAAAAGCGTTTTGATCCGCAGATTCCGCAGATTGCGCAGATTTTCTCGCCTGAATTCTTTGCGCTGAATTCTCCCTTTTTGCAGTAGAGACATGATGCGTGAAACGTGAAACGTGTTTTATCGGGCCGGGGCCAGGGAGAGCAGGCCACAGCCAAACGCTTTGGCGCTGCCAATGCCTTCGGACAGGGTGATGGCGAAGCGGGAATCATCACAAACTTGCAAGATGCCGTCGTATTGCACGGTTAAGAGCGTGAGCGTATGAACGGTTTCCTCGCGGCGCACACGGCCACGGTCGTGGCTCGGTTGGCTGATCTGAATTTCAAGCAGTCGAAATCCGTGCAGTTTACCCTTTTTATGCAGCCATTCCTCTTGGGCTTCGGCATGAATCAAAGGTACGCGGTTGCTGTTCTTTCTGCCCTCCCTTTTCTTTTTGACAGTTGGATTGGCACGTAGACGGAATCGCAGAATCTGCCCTACAGCTAATTCCGGGAAAAAGAACGCACGGCCGGATTTACGCCCACGGGATCAAAGGGATCGGGCGGCAACAGATAGTCGGCGGGCAGGGCAGACCAATCGGGCGGCTCCTGGGATTGGACCAACAGCGAGAGTCGCCCGGCGCGGGGATCTTCGTCCAGCCGGTAGAGGACGCGTTCCGTGTTGGGCAAGGTTGCGGGAAAGCCGCTCATCACCGTGCGGTGCAACTGGTATGGATCGGCCAGATCGCGCTGCACAGGGCGGCTGCGCGGGTTGAGAATGAGGCGGGAGAGGTGCATGGGTTTCTCCTTGTTAGATCGCAATGTTTTCAGAAAATTCAGGCCACGCAATCCGATCAATGGCTACACGTCGTTGTGAAAAGTGGCGATTGCCTTTTTCAAATGAAAGTGGATGGTCGTTGAAAATCTGGCCCACTGTCACGGATTTTGCCCGGTCAAGATCTTCGATGATAACCCTCACCCCTCTGGGATTGTCCTGTTTCAGGGCTTCATAGCGTCGTCGACTCCGTCCTGTCCACGGGTAGTTTTGGAGGGCGGTCAACAGATCATCCTCTTGCAAACCGTCGGGCAGATAGGGAGAGAGTGAAGGCGGGCAGGATTTTCTGCCCAGAAAGAGCATCCAGCGCGGGATTGTTCAGCGCCTGATGAATTTCCTGCAACAATGCCGGATCGTCCGATTCTAGCCCGACCAAAAAGGCCGCATCTGATAGGTAATAGCGGGTGGAGGTGATGACATTTTTACGCTCGATGCCACCACTGGCCCGGAGATAGCCATCTGCGCCTGCGGTGTGCCAGTCGCGCAGAATCTGCCCTTCTTGATCCACACGGACGCCCATTTGCAGCGCCGCCAGATCGTCCAGAGGTTCGGTGCGGGGCGGCCCAGTGCGGCACAGAGCAACCCAATCACACCGCTTTTGGAAGGCTCGCGCCCTGTGGTCCTGACCCCAAAGTTGCTTTGCGTGTCCCATGCTTGCAAGGGAGCCGCACAGCGAAGAAGAAGTGTTGGCATGGCTTACTCCTTGGGCAATGCCTGGGTGATGGCCGTGACCCAAGTGGAGAGTGTGGGCTGATAGGCGGGCGAGAGGGCGTTTAGGGCCTGGGCATGTTTGGCAGAATCGGCAAAGACGGCGATGGCTTCAAATTTTGCGTCATCGCGGCGCTGGGTTAGGTCGCTCCAATAGCTGTCCAATGCTTCAATCGAGGGGCGGATCAGGCCGGTGTCACGGCGTGCCCGGATGGGTTCTTCAAAAGCATTGGCGAGGTTCCAGCTTTTGCCATCTGTGCGAACGGTTGCCAACGCCAAACTGGTGGGGTTTTGGGCGGCGAAACTATTCTGCTTGCCGGTGGGGATGGCGTCAATCGCGGCGCGCAAGAACCCTTCTACAGTGCGTTGGGCCAGATCAAGGGCGCTTTGGTTGGCCTCGGCGATCTCTGCGCGGTTACCACGGGTTGTTTGTGGATCGCGCCAGCCCAGATTTTTTTGAAGCTGTTGAAAGTCGAATACGCGCGTAGCGATAGAAACAGGCCGAGTTGAAGTTGGTAAAGCCCATCATGCCTGCGCCCGCTCCTTCTTCGTCTGTGCTGTCCTGGAGATCATCCACGGCGGTGTAAAAGTCCATTTCCATGTTGACACGATGGGTGGAGATGGCATGGGCCACCTGGCAGGCGGCGTCAATGTTGAGGGTGGGTTTTTCTGCCAACATACGGCCAAAAAGGGCGATATCCGGCGCACTTGTGCGGGATGTGGTTTCCTTTTCCAGTGTTTTGACCAGTTCGGCCACGGTGTTGCCTTTTGCTGCGGCTGCGACGGCTTCGTCCCAGTTGTTCACAAGCCCTTGCACAACGCCATCGACTTCTTCCTGGCTGAAGTAGATCAGGACGCTGGTTTTCTCTGGGTTTTTATCCATTTTGCTGGCATAGGCCGAGACGAAAGCGGCGGCAACGGAGGTAGCTTCGGCTGCATCTTTTTGATGCAGATTTACCAATTGGTCTTTGATAGGGCGGGTCATCCATTTGCTGCGCTCGCCTAGTTTGGCCTGGGTGGTTTCGACAAAGACCGGCTCGTGGCGGATGGCGCGTTTCATGGCCTGGGACGAGATGCGGGCGCGGCGATGGCCGCCAAATTCACAGTCTTTGGGGTTATTGGTGTCATCGCGATTGAGGTTTGCGGGTGAAAAGTTTTGGATCAGGTGTAATTCGATAAACATTGGTGCGGTTCCTTGTTTTGGTGATAGGGTTTTGGTGATAGGGTTAATTGGATACGGATTGTTTCGTTGTTGAATCGGATTCGGTCGAAATGCGCCGCCAGAACTGATTGGCCCAGCGCTTTTGCACACGGGGGGCACTCTCTGGATTGCCCAGTTGAAGCAGATCCCACATGAGTTGATGCCAGTTCACGTGACCTTTCTCGTCTTTAGATTTGAGAAAACTGATGGCCTGACGCAGGTAGATATGCAGATCCTCAGGATCCGACGTGAGCAGGGCCACGAAACGGCGTTCAATGGCTGCGTTGTGATCCGGGTTGGGATCGAGATTGGCGGCGAAGTGTTCGCCCAAGTTGCCCGATGATTTGCTTTCTGGATGCAAGGCATAGAGCGAGGCGATCAGGTAATAACTGCGTTCTGTCCAACTGCCGGGAAATGCCTCTTGGGGCAACAACGGAATGATGTAGCGAAACATATCCGGGACGCTGCCAGGGGTCTGCCCCAGCCCACGACGCAGGGTTGCCAGTGCGCCGCGATCTTCTTCAACCCTTCTAGATAGGTAACAAATCCATGTGTTTGACTCATACTTTTTCCTCCATTGTTGGTAAAACTTCTTTAAGACGATACCCAAGATATCCACGCCCGCGCACTACAGCCTTAAAAGATCGCCCCCCATTGCCGACATATGCAGTGGCCTGTTCAAAGGCGATTCGGGCAGATTTGCGTAATTGTTCACGCCACGTTGCCAGCGCCCCGTCCTGATCTTGGGTTAAATCCACAACAAACGATTGGAAGGGGAGATCAAGGCTGGCCCAGTAGTTACGCTCCATGCCCGTGTGGTCAATCCAATTGACAATCGTTGCTTTTGCATTAGAATTTAGCCCCTGCCATTGTTTCTGCCAGTTCGCGCTCTTCGACAGTTGGCAACTGTTCGATCATCCCCATTAACCGAACAGATTGCAGCAGATCGAAACTGATGGTTCCGGCTTGTTGCAAGGCTTCGTTTAAGGCAATGACGAGGCTATGATTCGTTAAATAGTCCAGTGGCAGGGGAAATTGTTCTTGGCGGAAGAAAAAGACTTTGGCCTGCTTCTTGGACATTCCCAGTGCCAACGTTCGATAGATAGTGTGTTTGTCTGGCACATCCATTTCGTGAATAATCATGTTGAGCCAGTCGAGGGTGGCAGGCGGGCGCATTTTCCCAGACGTTTCCCGGCCCACTTCAAATAAGGTAGCGCTGTCTCGCCATAGCACGCGGTCCTCGGTGAAGCTAAGCGCCAGATGCCCAAGCTTATCGTCTTTGCGGTAATGCTTCATCGGGTCCAATACAGCCGCGTCCATGCGTAATGCTGGTCCCATTGTGATGCTTCGCACAGTCAGCACCCCATCCACCCATTCCGGGTGCAGCAAAATGCGCCGGTTCTGCCAGGTAAGATAGTCGAGATAGCCAAAGGGGAATGTACGATGTGTATAAGGATCGTCCATTTCCCAGGCTGGGGCATCCCTTTCCGTTTGGGGTTCAAAGAGTGTATTGGGAGGATATTGAATCATGTTCAGGAGAAATGTCTGCTTGAGCGTTTCCCCCTCAACCAGAAAAACAATTCCCCCTGCGCATGTCCCGTCTGTAAAATTCTGATTTTTGATGCCGCTCAATCCAGCCAGTCCATAGGCATGTGCCGTTATTAAAAGGCGTGCGGCCAGAGCCGGGGGTAAACTTTCCCCCTCTTCTTCAGTGTGGTGATCAAAGAAGGTTGGGTTATTGCCCGATGCCCGATCATGGCTAAGATTGATGATAGACTTGGCTTTCATGCGTTTGTCTGGTGACTGATAGAAGGGACGCTCCCCAAACAAATCAAAATGCGGCTGATTTTCGGTGAGATACCGTTCGATTTGTGCGGCGGAGAATGAGTCTGCTTCCCATAGTTCGACCCAGGCATCTTCGTTTTCGGGACCAAAAACCCGATGCAAAACGGCCAATAACAGACGATGCAGGGCAACCGTCACTGGGGGTGAATCACCTGCAATGGCCTTCAAGTCATGGGCTTGTGTCAAAACTTGGCGCAGGCTCAAAGTGACAGTCTCCCCGGCCTGATCAATACAGGGAATCCAGGGTTGATCAATCAAGTTGAAACTTGGTTCATGCATTCAACGACTCCTTTTTGATGATTTCCAGTCCAAACATTCGGCTTAGGGTGAGATAGTGATTGGGTAACTCTTGGTAAGCGCCATCCTCAAACAGGATATAGCGACAGTAACGTAAGGAGGGATTCTCCTGCCAACTGGCTGGCCCTGGCTGCTCGACAAAGAATTTTCCTAACCACGGACGTTGAATAGAGATAGCGTTTTGCAGCAAAAATTTTGTCAACTCTACATCAGGGGGCTGGTTAAGATCAACGTCTGATTTTCCCCTGGTTTTCTCCATAAATGTAGATTCCGTTTGGGCCTTGATGCAGGCAGATAACCGTAACGCTAAAATCAATGTCGCGTGTCTTTGCCTGAAATGTTTTGTGAACAGTTGGGATTCTCCTCTTCCAAACCCACAATTCTTTGTGCCGTCAATTGACGATCTTGTGGCGTTGAGATCAGCCCCAAGGTTGCCTTTGACTGGACTTCCCAATCCTCATTAACCATCTTGTCCAACATTTTCTGAAGCAGATCTGCGCTGAGATAAGCGGGCAACTCGAGTGGCTGGCTGGCATCATAGACAGATTCAATGAGCGCACTGGTATGTTCCGGGATCTGAATCTCCTGCCGGTTCTGAAGCGTTAAATAAGACCGTAACAGAATGTACTCGGCGTAGATTGCCGAATCGTTGCCAAAATCAGGTCGGCCGCTTTCATCGGTTGTGGGCTTGGTGATGACCAGCCTGCGTGGCAATCCATAGCGCTTGTCGTTGTTGGCGGTGTGCCGGTGCAAACGTCCTGCCCGCTGCAAGATCAGGTCAACAGGGGCCAGGTCGCTAATCATCAGGTCAAAGTCGATGTCCAAACTCTGTTCGATCACCTGGGTGGCAACTACAATCGCCCGTAATGGGCGGTCCCCTGCCTTTTTGAATTTAGCCAAGACCGCAGTTTCAATTTCCTTGCGCCAGATAGGTGGGAAGGCACTGTGGAAAAGGATGAGATCCGCCTGTTCAATGTGAAGCCCCCCAGACTGACGGGCAGCGTCCAGCATCCGGTAAATTTCTTGCGTGCGCGCCACTGTATTACAGATAACAGCGGCACAGCCACCGTCTTTCAATTGGGCTATCAAAAAATTTGCGATAGAAGCAGGATCACGATCCACAGACCAATCCAGAGCCACAGTGTAACTATCAGGTTTAGGCAGACACAACGTCTCCTGGGTTTGGCGATTGGCAAGTGTGAGAGCGGGATAGGTTGCTTTGGATTCTGCTAAATCTTGGCCTGTATATGCTTTCACCAATTCACGGCGTGATTGCTGGGGCAATGTCGCCGACAGAATAATGACGGATGTGCCAATGGCGTTTAGCCAAGTCAGCAGCCGGTGAAAGAGTGTGTTCATGTAGGTGTCATAGGCATGAACTTCATCGAAAATTATGACCTTGTGGCTGAGGCCGAAGAGACGCACAAAAAAGTGCCTTGTTTGCAGTACACTCATGAAGGCTTGATCGACTGTGCCGACGCCAAAGGGAGCCAGTAATGTACGCTTGCGCGGCATGAACCAGCTTTCAGCGTTCAGGCGGCTTTCGCGATCATCGCCGACAGTTTGCAACTCAACCTCCTTTTTGAGGTCATCTGCCCAGGCAGCCTGTCCGTGTACCAAATGGTAATTAAGCGGCAAGTCTGGGTATTGCCTTTGTAAAAATGCCCCCACCCGGCTATACATCTGATTGCTGGTAGCCTGTGTGGGCATAGCAACGTAAAGCCCGCGCCCGGCCTGCTGTTGTAACCAGCGCTCGGCAATATACAGGGCAATTTCTGTTTTGCCCTGGCCGGTGGGAGCTTCCAGAATGAGCAGTGTACCCGTTCCCTGCGCCGCTGCGCGCTCGATTACTTTTTCTTGGATCGAATTAGGTTTCTCGATACCAAGATAGGCAAAGGCATCAGCGAAAGAGAGAGACCGTCCCGTTGGCTGCCAACCTATCCAACCCAAATCAGTCAACGCTTTCTGGGCAAGGGTTTTAGCCGTCTCCGCATAGCGGCGGCTGGACATAGGCTTTTGCACATACCGGAACACCTCATCATTGCGAGAACCGATCCAATCCGCGACAGAAGTAAGCCCCGATAGAATCGTGAGGAAGGTGTTTGTGTCCACGTCGTTGGGGGGTGGCGAAAAAGTCTTGGGCGGTGTAAATACACTGCTTAGTTCCCCTATCAGATCGCGGCGTACGGCGTCCCATTGAGGATATTTGCCATCATCAAGCATGTTATCCGCACCGGGGGGCGGCCATGCACCGTGGTGACCGCCCAAAGCTATGGCGATTTTCCGAGAGATGCGCTTGTCCCAGCCCAACATTTCGGGCAGCAACGTTTTCAACGCCCACATACTGACTGTGCCGTGTGGTGTTTTTTCATGAAAGGCGTCGCCAATACCTTGCAATCCCATGCCGGCACTTTCGAGTTCTTGCAACAACCAAGCTGGACCATATTTCTTCTGATAGGCTGCGCTAGCCTTGCCCAGATCGTGGAGCGACGCCAAGAAAGCCATGAGGTGCCCACAGTCAGCCACACTCACACCGAGGGTTTGCGCCATATGCAAACGAATCCCATCCGTCAAGACGTTTTGCCATAGGGCCAATGCGACCTGCCCCACATCGATCAAGTGGTATAGCAGCGCATGGACTTCATCTTGATTGCGCCGATTGGTCTTGGCATAGGGAATGTAATGTGACAGCCTCACCATTTCCACCGTTCCTGAATATTGGCGATTGAGCTTTGTGGCCGTTTTTGATAACTCCTCCCGCACCCAATCCGGCTCCAGCACCTCCACATCTGCGCCCCACCCTCTCACCCACGGCAGCATCTCGCGCGGCTCGGCCACGCGCGCGGACCACTCGCTGCTGCCGTCGTCGTGGACCAGCAGCGTCTGCTGCGGATGCCAGAGCGTTTCGCGTACACGTGGCGTCACGTAGCGGCTGAAGCGGAGCTTCACCGTCTCTGGTTCTTCGTCGGCATGCCAGATGCCCCAGGCATGGTTGAGCAATTCGTGGATGTCGAAATCGTCTGGCATGGTGAATGTGCCGGTTCCCTTTACGGCTTTCTCAATGCGGGCCAGTTTGAAGGTCGCCAGTTTGCCGTGCCATTCGCTATGACCGATAAGATAGATGCCATCCCCCCACACCGACGGCTCCAGTTGATAGGGGTGTACCCGATAGGTACGCGCTTCGCCATGCAATTTGCGATGGGTGATGCGCACGGGGATGCCATCCAGCCAGCATTCCACCAGTGTGGCAAAAATGGCTTCCTGTCGTGGATCCTGCTCTTGATCCAACACCACGGCGGCCGCCCTCACCATGCGCTCGGCCAACGGTTTGCCCAACGCATGCGCGAGTTTCTCCAATGCACTGGCGACTGAACGCTGGCTCGTGCGCGTCTGCTGCTGCAAGCGCCTCCCCGCTATGTAGAGTTCGGCTGCCTCAATCCGGTTCAGCGGAATGTGGCTGATGGTGAACTCTTTGGGGATGAAGTAACGCCCGCGTTGGGTCGGATCCGGCTCAATCGGGATGCCCATCTGTTTGCTCATGACCTTGCGAATGCGGTGAATGTTGGTGCGATCTGTCTCCAATCGATCGGCAAGTTCTTGATCGCTGTAGGGGCGCTGCTTGTAGAGTCGCTGCATTTCATGAATCAATTCATGTCGTCGGTTTTCGTTGTCTCTAGTCATCTTTCCTCCTTTGGCAACAACCTATCACAGCTTGTTGCCAAATAACGCCACTTTTATAGAAATTGGTTGTCACCCTATTTTCGTCGTCCAAACCAGCGCAATTGCCCGTGATCATTCTCTTGCAACAAATCGCCACGATCTTCCAACTGGCTTAACGCGCGCTGCAACGTTTTGTTGTCATATCCTACTTGTTGTGCAATCCACGCTTGCTTCTGATCTGGATTTTCTTGTATTACAGTGCGAATCTCATCCAATCGTTGCTCGTCCCGACTGCGTCCCATTGCAAATTTCCTGTTCGCTGATTGATTTGCGAACAGAGTGCAATGGGTTTGTTGCGGATCTGGCAACAAGAGACCCAACATCAATGCCTTTGATAGGATGGGCGCGCTCATCTACGGGACGGCGTACGCTACCACGAATGAGGGTGTGATGAATCGGAGTCTGCGGAGATATGCAATCCGAAGGATAGGATGAAGTCGTGGTGTAAGAGGGAGTATAGAAGAGAAGAAAAAAGATCACAATCCGTAACGATACAGGTGCGACGCACTCGCCAGGAGTAGAGTGGTCTTGAAAAGCGTGTGTGGCGAGTGCGTCGCACCCTAGAATTTAAGGGGAGAAGGTCTAGAATTTTAGTTTCTGGTCAAAGTGCGAGAGGAAGAGCGAGAAAATCTGGCGAAGTTGGGCAACAGCGGATTCCATTGGTACGGCGTCTGGCTCGATGTCAACCCGACCTGGCAAAGCTAACTTTCGCCTCGAACGGCTCACACAGCCAGGCTGCGGCTCAAGCATGGCGCGAGACGGCGCTACACAGCATCTCTTAATTCTATGCCTCACGATTCACTGTCTTTGCAGCAGATACCAATAACAGGGGCGGGGATTAGGCGTCGCCGTTTCAATCTCGACAATGGTAAAAGCATCGGCGAAGCGTGCGGCTACCTCATCATCGGCCAGACCACGCGCGCCGCGCGCATCGGCATCCTCGGCAAACGCGTAAAGCTGGTAATAACCACCCGGTATCATCACCCGTTTCAATTCTTGCGCGTAGTCATGGCGAAGCGGCAGGGGCAATCCATGAAAGCACCCAATGTCCAACGCATAGTTCACGCAGCCGCCCCCCAGAGGGAGCGCACTCACTGATCCTTGAATCAGGCTAATCTGGGCGCGGCGAAGGGCGGGCTGGGTTGCCAACCGTGCCAGTCCACGCGCCAGAGCCGGGGAGGCAATCTCGATGCTGGCAACGTGTAGACCCCGCTCGGCCAGATAGAGGGCGTTGGTGGCCGTGCCGCCGCCCAGATCCAGCGCCAAACCTGTGGCGGCCAGGCGACCGGAGCGCCAAAAGGCCACCACTTCCGGCGGCGTAATGCTTGTGTCCCACGGTGTGGGGCCTTCTTGATACCGGCTTTCCCATTGGGCGCGCAGATCTTCCATTGTCTACTCCTGTTGTGAACTCGGCCGGTACTATTCGGGGTGCGGGGCGTTGGCCTCGGCAATGGCGCGGGCCTCGGCGTAGTCCTCGAACTCTTCGGAAATAAAGTCGATGATACGTTCGGCCAGGGTGACGGGCGCTTCGATCATGGGGCTGTGGCCGATGCCGCGCAACACTTCCAGATTGCCTGCACCGGGGATGGCGATCAGCGTGCGTGTCATGGCGTCTCGATCGACGATGGTGTCCTCGCTGCCCCAGACCAACAGCGTGGGCAGGGTCAATTGGCGCGCCTCTTCGAAACGGTTCCAATGGTCCAGCGCTACGGCAATTTCGGTGAAGGCGGCGGGGGCCATGCCCGTGGCATCCTCCACCAATTGGGCAAAGAAGCGGGTAAATTCGCCAGCGCTCATGATGGTGGGCGGTGTGTGTGGCATGAGCAGAGCCAGCGCTTGCGCCAGTAGCTCGCGATTGGTACGCATTTCGGCGAGCAGGCGCAGCCCCTCTAGCGGCGTAAAAATGCCCTCCACAGGCACACTGTCAATCAGGATCAGGCTCCGCAGCCGGTCGGGGTGGGTAAGGGCATAGTCAATGGCAATGGCGCCACCGCTGGAATGGCCCACAAGGTTGAACTCTTGCAGAGCCAGCGCCTCGACAAAAGCAGCAATGTCGGCGGCCTGTTCGGGGATGGTGTAGCCGTTGGCGCTGTGGGTGCTGCCGCCACAGCCGCGCAGATCCGGCGCAATGGCATAGATGGCGTCGGGCAAAACCCCGAAGAGCGGTTCCCACCAGCGGCTGCTGCCAAAGGTTCCGTGTAAGAACAGCACAGGCAGGCCGTCGGCATCGCCGTGGGTACGATAATGAAAGGTCATACGGGGGGTGTCTATAATTCGCATAGGCATAATTAAGCGTGCTGGGCGGAGCGGTGGTTGGCTTCGGCGTCGTCAGGCAGAAAGAGCAACAAGAGGGCGGCGGCGGCGGCGGCGGGCTGTGGCCCTTGCACCCGCCCCACCTCTTCTTCGCCCAAAATCATGCCGCCCTGCATCACCACCCCGTCGGATTCCACCCAGCCCAGGTTGCCGCCTTCAAAGAGGCCGTGGCTATAGACAGTGCCGTGGGCGTCCACCGTTCCCAACTCGCGCTCGTCGTGGAGGGTGTTGCGAAAGATGTGGGTGTACTGGCCGCGCTCTTCCACGTGCCCGATGGGGTGGCCCTCGTCCCAGCGCAGTTTATAGATCGT
Organism: uncultured Chloroflexia bacterium; assembly: GCA_963721725.1. Classification (GTDB taxonomy): domain Bacteria; phylum Chloroflexota; class Anaerolineae; order Caldilineales; family Caldilineaceae; genus RI-153. Next base: position 66,968 of record CAVRLX010000025.1, on the reverse strand, counting down.
GCCGTCCGCGCCCACATAGCCGATGCGATCTTCACCGAATTGGGTTAGTTTGTAGATTTCCGTGGTTGTGTCTGCTGTAGGTTTCTCGTTCATACGGCTATTTTACCACATTTAGATGTGGTGGATGGTGTCCATCCTCTATGACGCAATTCTGCACAAAGCACAGTCCCAATGTTATGATCAGCGCAACTATCGATTAAAGGAACGTTGCCATGAATTCGAGCCGTTGGAACAGCACCACGAAAACCGTTGTGGCTGCGCTGTTGTTGATTCTCCTGATCGCTTTATTGATTGCTCTGCGTGTCATGATTGTGCCCACGATTATTGGCTGCCTGCTTGCCTTTGTGCTGAGCCATCCTGTGGATCGGATCCGGCGACCGCACAGGCTGGGGCCGGGGGTCATCCACATTGGCGGTCTATGTGCTGCTTCTTGGCGTGCTGGCCGCAGTGCCAGCCCTCTTCATCCCCAGCCTGCTGAGTTCGCTGACCTCGCTCCAGAATCTCTTTCAAGAGCTGCTGGTCACCATGCAATCGGCGGGTGCGGTGCCGGTCTTTCGTCTGGGTAGCTACGAAGTGGCGCTGGATGGCCTGCTGATCCAGCTGAACAACGCCCTGCAACAAGGACTCTCTACGTTGGCCGCGGGTCTCTTTTCGTTGGCAGTGGATCTCACCACAGGGCTGCTTATATTGGTCTATGCCCTGGTGCTGGCCTTCTGGCTCCTGCGCGATGGCCCGCGTTTGCAGCGTTTCCTGCTGGCGCGTATTCCACCTGAGTATCAAAACGACGCTGTACAACTAGGCCGTCAACTGCGTGATACCTGGGATGGATTTTTACAGGGGCAATTGGTGCTGGCACTGGCAATGGGGCTGATTGTGTGGGTGGTGATGGGCATTGTCGGCCTGCCCAATCTGGGCGGGCTGGTGTTGTTGGCGGCGGTGATGGAATTTCTGCCCAGTGTCGGCCCCACCATTAGCGGCGCGGTCGGCACAGTCGTGGCGCTCGTTCAAGGTTCTCTCTGGCTGCCCACGCCCAACCTGCCCTTTGCGGTGATGGTGGGTGTGCTCTACCTTGTGATTGCCCAAATCGAGAATATTTTTCTTGTGCCGCGCTTGGTCGGCGGGCGGGTCAAACTCGACGCCACGGTGGCCCTTTTGGGCATTATCAGCGCCACTGTAGTCTTTGGCGCGCTGGGGGTGCTGCTGGCAACGCCGGTCATGGCGAGCCTGCGTATTGTGCTTGTCTATCTCTATCGCAAACTCACTGACCGCGAACCTTTTGCTGCCCACCCCCCAGAGGATACTGGCGTGCGCATTCCAGGCATTGTGCGCGGTCGTCAAATTCACGGGGTCATCTTTGATTTGGATGGCACGTTGGCCGCGCTGGATCGGGGGGCTGCTGATTGGCTGGTCGAGCATACGATGTGGGCCGAGCGTTATTTGCCGGCTGGCGAACGGTTGGCCCTGGCCCGGCAGTGGATGCGCGCTGGCGAGAGTTTGATCAACCGCTGGATCGGCCTGTTGCGCTGGCTGGGACGTGACCCTTCCTGGAGCCTATATAGCTGGCTGCGCGGCCATCCCTCATTAGCCCAGTTGACACCCCAGCCAGGTACAGACTCTATCATGGCTACGCTGCTTCGGGAATATCGTGTAGCCATAATCAGCACTCGTTCTCATGCCGAGATTGAAATCTTTCTTCAAAACTTGCCCTTGTCCAGGGCTTCCCTAATTTTGGTGGGGGGGGATGAAGTACGCCAGTGGCCGCCCCATGCCGAAAGTGTAAAAGTAGCATTGGCCCGCCTCGCACTGCCTGCCGAACAAGTCTTGATGGTGGCCGACAGCGAGATTCAACTGCGCCCGGCTCATCTCCTCGGCGTCTTGACCGCCGGTGTTTGCACAGGGCTGGCCGACCGGCATCATTTGCGCGAAGCCGATTTGGTGCTGGCCGACCTCGCCGAATTAGAAGCGCGCTTATAAGCCTTTGCCGCCGTTTTGGGTTGACGGGTGGGCGGTGATTCGATCTACCGCCACACCGCCCAAACCGGTCGGTGCAGATCACTCAGAATCGCCGCGGCCGCGTTGCGCCCGGCTGCGCCCATGATCCCGCCGCCGGGGTGCGTACTGGCCCCGGTCAGGTAGAGTCCATCCAGCGGCCCGCGATAGTTGCTCATGTCCAGCGCCGGGCGCAGCGTGAACATCTGGTTCACCGACATTTCCAGATGCATCACGTTGCCGCGCAATAGCCCCAACTCGCGCTCCAAAAAGAGGGGCGTCTCCACCAGCCGCCCAATCACCGAGTCAGCCACATTGGGCGCATATTCGGCCAACGTCGCCAACATCTCGTCGGCCACCCGATCCCCGATTTCATCCCACGACTCGCCTGAAGCTAGTTCATACGGATAATATTGCCCCCACAAAAAGAGTACATGTTTGCCTTCGGGGGCCAAGCGTCGGGTCCACTGCCGAGAAGGTCATGGCAATCAGCGCTGGTCGTTGCGACGGTCGCCCGGCCAGATAGTCGCCATAGGCACGATCAAGATAATCCAAATCGGGACAGATAAACTGAAGGGCACGGTGTTGGGGGCCGATTTCTTGCGATGCTAAATTTTTCGTGTAGTCAGGAAGAGCATTCATCGCATAACGAACAATCATCCCAAACCCATTCCCTACCCGTGCTTGCCGAGCCAACCGCACCCGCGCCGCGGGAACGCTCTGCCCTAATAGATCCAATGTCGTGTGAATGTGTGCGCCGGAGACCACGGCATGTTTGGCGGTGAGCCGCTCCCCGTGGAGGGTTTCCACACCTACGGCCCGCTTCCCCTCGACGAGGATACGGCGTACCGGCGCGTGGGTGTGGATTTCGCCGCCGTGGGCCTCGATCATGCGGGCCAGGGCCTGGGTCAGCATCCCCGATCCGCCGCGCGGCGTTTGACGCCGCTCACGTGGTACATGGGCTGCCAAAGCGCGAAGGGTCCGCTCAGCGGTTCGGTGGGGGGAGGGCCAGATCGGGCGGCCATCCAGCCGATCATGGCCTGGAGTTGGGGCGATTCAAACGAGGTGCGCAACAGGTGGCCGTATCCACCCAGAATGGCCGTAAGCCGCCGCTGAAAATCCTGGGCTGCGCCGCTTTCAAAGGCAAGATAGCGGGCCAAGTTCAGCGGTGTGGGCGCATGGGTAAACGTCTGCACCATGGACTCGGCCAACGGTCGCCAATCTTCAATAAAGTGGCGATAGCGCTCGGCATCGGCGGCGGAGACTGTGGCGATGCTCTGGCAGGTGGCGTCGATGTCTTGCCATGTGAAAAGCTGACTGCCGTCGGGGAAGGGGGCAAAAAAGAGAGGGTCAATGTCGATGTAGTGCAGGCCGTACTTGTGGAGTTCCAAGTCCTGTACAATCGAGGTGTGGTGGATCAGAATGTGGGCCGAGCCGCCCAGATCAAAGCGAAAACCGGGGATATGCTCCTCGGTGACCACCGCCCCGCCCACCACGGCGCGCCGCTCTACCATGCCCACTCGATAGCCAGCCTGGGCCAGATAGCCCGCACAGACAAGGGCGTTGTGTCCGGTTCCCACAAAAAGAATATCGTAGTCTGCCAAAGGGTCGTTCTCCGTGTGGGTATTAGATATTGGGGATTAGGTATTAGAAAATCTGCTCCCCAATATCTACTATTGTCCGTTTAGCCCAGATGTTCCTCAAACCAGGCTAATGTCCGCTCCCAAGCCTCGGCAGCCGCTTCTGGACGGTAGCTTTCGGCGGTGTCGTTGAAAAAGGCGTGGGGTGCGTCGTCGTAGACATACGCTTCGGCGGGCTGGCCGGCCTCTTCTTGGATGATCGTGGTCATCTCTTGCAACGCGTTGAGATCAAAACGGTCGGCGCTGCCATAGTGCGATTGCACAGGTGCTTTGACTTGGGCGGCTTCTGCGGGGGTGAGCAAGGTTCCATAGTAGGGGATGGCCGCGCCCACTTTGTCGTTGGCGACGGCGGTTTGCAGCACCAAGCCACCGCCCATACAGTAGCCAATCACGCCGACTTTTTCGCCGGTGACACCCTCGTGGGCCAGCAAGAAGTCGATGGCTGTACCGATCTCGACTACAGCCTGGGCCATGTCTAATTCCATCACCAGTTTGCGCGCTTCGTCGGGTTCAGTTGCCACCGCGCCTTTGTAAAGGTCCGGGGCCAGGGCCACATACCCTTCGGCGGCGAAACGGTCGGCGAGGTCTTTAATATGATCGTTCAGCCCCCACCATTCCTGGATTACGATTACCGCTGGTCCCGTTGCGCCATCGGCGGGGAGGGCCAAATAGCCACTGAGGGCGTCGCCTTCGCCATAGGTCACCATGCCTTCAGCCATGCCAGCCTCGGCATCAACGGCTTCGGGGGCAGCTTCGGGCGTGGTGAGCATCGTAGACGGTGGGGCGTTCAGCGGCACGGTTTGACAGGCAGCCAGCAGCATGTTCGCCACGGAGATACTGCCCACTGCAATCCCGGCCCGGCGCAAAAATTGGCGGCGACTTAGCTGTCCGTGTTGGTACGAGGTTACCAGATTCATGACGTGAATACGATCCATAAGAATCTCCTTTAGGTGAATAATCGGAACTCGGTCTACGCACGTTACTCTTACTCCGCAGCAGCACACAAGGACAATTTTCAAAGAGCAGCGTAGCTATGCAGGTCCAGGGTGCGTCGCATTCGCCACACAGAATGTCTAGCCCGATCTTGCCCTGGCGAGTGTGGCGCTGGCTTAGGGTAGCACGAAATATGGACGCAACTTGTACGAATGATTCAAAATGCCAGACCAATTGCCAGCAAGAGACTAAAAAAGAGGGCCAGTTGTGCAGTCCCGGCCAGGGTAGCGTTAAGCGCCCTGCCACTCTCATGGCGTACGGCGCGCAGATGGCGCACGGCCAGCGGCAGTGTCAACCAGGGCAGCATTACCAGGGGATGGTAGCCGTATTGCCACCAGAGCAGCGGTAAACTTAGATAGGCCACGGCCACCAAAAGCAGATATTCGATCTGTGTGCCTGTGCGTCCTAGGCGCACGGCCAACGTATGTTTGCGGGCGCGGCGGTCGGTTTCGATGTCGCGTAAATTGTTGACCACGAGAATGGCGGTGACCAGCGTTCCCGGTGGAATGGCGGCGACGACCACGGCGGGGTGCAACGCCAATGCCTGGACGAAGTAGGTGCCGCAGACGGCCACCAATCCAAAAAAGACGAAGACAAAGAAGTCACCCAGGCCGTAATAGCCAAAGGGAAATGGCCCGCCGGTGTAGAGGATGGCGGCCAGGATTGAGGCGACGCCAATGGCGATAATCGGCCAGCCGCCCACTGTGATGAGGTAGACTCCCACCAACGCGGCCAACCGAAAGATCAGCACCATGCCCCAGCGCAGTTGGGCCGGGGTGATCAACCCGCTGGCGGTGACGCGCACAGGACCGAGGCGGTCGGGGGTATCGGCGCCTTTGAAAAAGTCGAAATAATCGTTGGCAAAGTTCGAGCCGATCTGAAGCAGCAGCGCGCCCAGCCCTGCGGCCAGGGCTGGGCCTGGCGCAAAGAGTCCATCATGCAGGGCCAGCGCCGTGCCCACGGCCACGGGAGCCAGCGCAGCAGGGAGTGTTTTGGGCCGCGCCGCCATCAGCCAAGCCTGGGGGACGCGAGATTGGGGAGGTTTGGGGTGATGGACTCATGTCTATTTAACGAGTAAGGAGTGAGAGAACTTGTCGAATCCCCTTCGAGGTCTAGGGTGCGACGCACTCGCCACACAGGTTTTTCACACCCAATCTATGCCTGGCGAGTGCGTCGCACCTGTATAGGTATCTCCCCTTACTCGTTACTCCTTAGCGTTGAGCATCCCCGTTGATCAACCGGTTTCCAGCTTCGGCTGCCGCACCCTGCGGGCAATCTTCAACCCCAGCCAGAAGAGGCCGGCGAGCACAAAGACTGCGAGATAGTCGATGAGGGGAATGCGGATGATTTCATCGAGCTTGTTGAAGCCACGGTCACTATAGATGAAAAGCGCGCTCCCGGCAAACACGGCCAGTAAAATGAGCTTGGTTCGTAACGACAGCCCCAGCCCGTACATTTGGGTGATCACAAAGATGCCGGCGAACCCAAAGAGGAACATGGGCCAGATGCCGTTACCCTGCATCACCGCCACCAGCGAGCCGTGGATCAGCACAGAGACCTCGAGCGCGAAGGTCCACCAGCGGTTGGTATGCATCCGTGTATAGAGCAGGCTGCTTTGGAGTAAAAGCAGGAACGTATAGAAGAAGCCCACCAGATGGCCGGGCGTGGAGACGGCGGGGTGATACCAAAAGGTGTAAACCGTGGCCCAGGCGAAAAAGTAGCCGTGGTATTCGCGCGCAAAGCGGATCACTTCTTGGGAGATCGGCGCACGTTTGCCAAAAAAGAGACCGCGCCGGTTGTTCTCCATGAGCAGCACCCAAACCAGCAGCACAATCACCGACCCTTGTGAACTGAAGATCGAGACATCTTGGGCCAGCCCGTCGTACCAGATGTGGGTCTGTACCAGATGCAGGGCGATGAAAAAGGCGTTGACGCCCAGCGCAATCACGTTAATGCGGTGCAGCCCGTTGGTATAACGGTGCTTCCGATAGGTCTGGGCGTAATAGATGATGCCCCACAGCGCCACTTGATGCAGCAAATAGAACCCCCACGCGGTGGCCCGCGTCCAAAAGGTGGGGTCGGGCAGCTTCCAGTAATACCAGCTTGCGCCAGCGTCGGGCAGCAAACGCACACTTTCGAGCCGTCCGCCCAGCAGCCAGATTAGGACCGTAAAGAGCAGGCTAAAGAGAATGCCGCCCCACAGCGCCAGTTGATCTCGGCGCGGCGTGCCGGTGTTTTTTGGGGATAAGGATGTTGTTTCAGCACGCAAGGCCATAAGGTTGTTTCTCCTAAAGACTAAGTTGATCGATTGCACTGCGAATCACCCGTGCACTGTGCCCCAATGCAGCGGCTTCGTCCGCCTTCAGCGGCAGCGGAAAGGTTCCCATGATCCCATCGCCGCCCACCAAATGGGGCAAGGCCAGGGTAACATCATCCACGCCGGCTGCATGAGCTGTGCGCTTGCACACAGTCAGGATGGTGCGCTGATCGCGCAGGATGGCGTTGGCAATCGACGAAAGCGCACCGGCAATCCCGTAATAGGTCGCCCCTTTGCCCTCGATGATCTTGTAAGCGGCACGCCGTACTTGTGTGTCAATCGTGGCCCGCTGCTCAGCGTCCAGACTGACGCCCTGCATGGCGCAAAATTCGTCCAGTGTCACATTGCCCACACGGATCAGAGACCAGGGCAGCACTTCCGAATCACCATGTTCGCCCACGACATAGGCGTGGACATGGCGCGCATCGACGCCGGTGTGTCGTCCCAGCAGCGAGCGAAAGCGTGCTGTGTCCAGCGTGGTCCCAGAGCCGAGGATACGCTGCGGGGGAACACCCCGTTGCGCGGCAAAGTGGGCGGCCAAATGGGTCATCACGTCTACCGGGTTGGTGGCGATCAACAAGATGGTATCGGGCGCTGCGTCTAAAATAGCGGGGATAATCGCCCCAAAGACGGCAGCGTTGCGCGCCAGCAGTTCCAAGCGGGTTTCGCCAGCGCGCTGCCCCACCCCCGCCGCCACAATCACCAAGCGGCTGCCCTTGAGATCGGCATAATCCCCCGCCGAGACCCGCGTCGGCTGTACAAAGGGCACGGCATGTAGAATATCGTCGGCTTCGGCCTCGGCGCGCTGTGTATTTTTATCCACCAGCACAATCTGGCTGCCGATGCCACGCACGGCCAGCGTATAGGCAGCGGTTGCGCCCACCAATCCCGTTCCCACTACACCAATTTTCATGCCATTTCCTCCTTGATCGTTTTGAAAGCGGCCAGTGTCCGTTCGCGCATCACCGCGTGATCGACAATCGGGGCTGGGTAATCCTGTCCGATGAGACACTCGACACGCGCTTGCATGGCTTTGGGCAGTTGGTCCGGGTTGTGAATGTACTCGTCGGGGACGGCGCGCAGTTCGGGCAGCCAATGCCGAATGTAGCTCCCGGTGGGGTCGTATTTTTCGCCCTGAGCCGTGGGGTTAAAGATGCGAAAATAGGGCGCGGCGCTGGCTCCCGTGCCCGCCGACCATTGCCACCCGCCGTTGTTGGCGGCGGGATCCCCATCCACCAATTGTTGCATAAACCAGCGTTCACCCCACCGCCAATCGATCAACAGATCTTTGACCAGAAACGAGGCCACAATCATGCGGGCGCGGTTGTGCATCCAGCCAGTGGCAGCCATCTGGCGCATGGCGGCATCCACAATCGGGTAGCCTGTCTGTCCAGACTTCCAGGCCGCAAAGTGAGATTCGTCGTTCTCCCAGGCGACACGGTCATATTTGGGGCGAAAGCTGCCGCGGCGCACCTGCGGAAAGTCATGCAGAATCGTGATATAAAAGTCTCGCCAAATGAATTCGGAAAGCCAAGTCTCGGCGCTGGCACGGGCAGCTTTGTGCGGCGCGGTGTGGATGGCGTTCCAAGCGGAGACCACAGCCTGCCGCGCCGAGATCATGCCAAAGCGCAGATAGGGCGAAAGCTGAGATGTGCCGGGGTCGGCTGGCAGATCGCGCAGGTCTTTATAGTGATAAATAGGCGCATCATCCCCCATGACAAAAGCTGTGAGCCGATCCAGCGCGGCGGCCTCGCCAGCGGCAAACGGCAGATCATCAGGCAGGGTTGGGCTGTGCGGGATCGCCCCGGACAGGGCGCTCTCGGTGTGGATTGTTTCCGGCGCGGGGATGATCTCCTCACGTGTGGGCTGGCGCTGTTCCAGCCATTGGCGTTTGTAGGGCGAATAGACCACATAGGGAGCGCCGTTGGCCTTGCGCACCGAACCCAGGGGCAGCGCAGTCACGCCGTCGGTAAAGTGCAGCAAGGGCAGTCGTTGGCCCGCAGCTTCATCGCGGCGGCGGGCATAGGGCGAACCATCGGCCTCGGCATAAACGGCAACCGCGCCGGTACGCTGTACCAGATCGGGCAACACCGCCACCGGATCGCCTGCGCAGAAAATCACCCGACTCCCGCGGGCGCGTAGATCAGCATCCAGCGCCCGCAGCCCGGCCAGTAAAAAAGCCCAGCGCCGTTCATTGCTATAGGGCGAATGGATCAGCCGAGGATCGGCCACAAAGACGGGCAGCACGTTATCGCCTGCCTGGCGCGCCGCCGCCAACGCTTGGTTATCGGCGAGCCGCAGATCGCGCCGAATCCACCAGATCACAGTGCTCGACGAACTCATGTGAACGTCTCCAACAGGCGGCGGGTGCGCCAGCCACGATAGGCAAAGAGAGCGGGCAACCCCAGCCACATGCCAAAGCCGACGAGTTGCCACCAGCGGCTATCTCGATGCAGTTGCATGGTAACCTGATCGTGGACCTCTGTTTCTGTGTCTGAAATGGGTACAAACGTGTGGCGATGGACCCACGCTTCAAAGGGGCCGCGCACCTGTCGATCCACAAAGCCGATGCCTTCGTGGGATTCAATCTGCGCCACCCAGCGCACAGGCAACGGTCCCATCCACATGGTAAAGGCCATTGTGTCGCCGCTGGTAAGCATGGCCGGCGCCTCATGGACGCGCACGATAATCGGCGGCGGCGTGATGGATCCCATGCTGGCTGAGCGGCGATGGAAATCCAGCACCGCGGCCAGCGGGGCCTGCACACGGAAGCGGTGTGTATAGATCATGGGTTATTTCTTGCGCTGCAAGATGTCTTGCAGGGCCGGGAGCGCAGCAGGATAGCGGAAGGCAAAGCCGTCGGTTTCCAACTGTTGCGGCACAGCACGCTGGCCGTCGAGGAGAACTGTGGACATTTCGCCAAAGAGCAGTTTCAGCGCCGGGGAGGGCACAGGCATCAGCGACGGGCGGCTCATCGCCTGCCCCAGTTGTTTACTAAATTCGGCGTTGGTGGGCGGATTGGGCGTGGCCAAGTTATACGGGCCGTCTGCTCCCTCTTTGTCAATTAAAAAGCGGATGGCGTTCACTTCGTCGTCAATGTGGATCCACGGGAAATATTGTTTACCGCTGCCCAGCGGCCCGCCAATGAATAGCTGAAAGGGCAACAACATTTTGGGCAGCGCGCCGCCCTGGGTGCTAAGCACAATCCCAGTGCGGATCACGGGGCGACGCACACCCAACTCCGCGGCCGCGGCGGTGGATCCTTCCCAATCGAAACAGACCTGGGACAAGAAATCGTGTCCGGGGCGAGCGCCTTCGGTGAGAATCGTGCTGTCGCTGGGGCCATAGTAGCCCACGGCAGACGCTTGAATCAGGACACGCGGCTTGCGTTCGGCGGCGCGCAACGCCTCCATTATTGCTTGTCCAGCCTGGATGCGGCTCTGGCGGATGGCCTGTTTGCGCTCGTCGCTCCAGCGGCTGTCGGCAATGCCCGCGCCGGCCAGATTGACAAGTGCGTCGGCCTCGTTGACCCCATGGCCCCAGCCCGCCGCACTTTTACCATCCCATTCCACCACGGCGGCCCGATCCGGCACAAGGTGTTGCTTGCGCCCAGGGGAGCGGCTCAGAATGGTAACCCGGTGTCCATCTGCCAATAAACTCTTCGTCAGGGCCGAGCCAATCAGCCCGCTGCCCCCGGTAATGATAACGTGCATAAAGTCTTCTCCTCTACATGAGGGTGCGACGCACTCGCCACACCCGCTTTTCACACCCCATCAGCCCCTGGCGAGTGCGTCGCACCTGTTTAGTTAGAAAATCCACTCGCCTGTCCTCTATTCTACGCCACGCCGTGGCGGCTGTCATCTGCGACTTGTGCTCGGTTTTGGGGTGGTGTGTGATACTGACCAAGCAGGTTGGCAAACCATTCAACAATTACATGCGCCCGTTCATCTAAGAGTCGTTTTGAGGCTGCGTAATAGGCGTTCAAATAGTCGAGCAAAAACTCGACAGGTACTTGTCGATAGGAGAGTAGGCCCGCGATCCAGTTGAGATCATTGCCCAGATAATCCAAATTGCCCAATGTCAAGGCTGCCGTTAGATCCCGGCCAAAGTTCTGTTTGGCGGCGAAAATGTGTGCCTGAGGCATCCCCTTTGCCGCCATGGCCTGCCAGACCTGGGCATCGATGAAGCTCTGCTGATCCAAAAAATGGGGCAGCGCACTCTGGTAGCGGGGCGAAACTGGCGTCACAGTGGGTGGGGTTATCGCCCGCAAGAGCAAACGTTCCACTTGTCGAGGAGCCGATGGCAGATCATCACCCAAAAAGTGACCGGCAATCCGCTTGCGCAGATCGGGGATGAGATTAAAGATCTGGCCGCCATAGGCAACGGTCACATTTTCCGCAGCCAACGTCTCGGCCATTTCCATCAGGGTGGCCGCGGTAAAAAGTTGCTGGGCCACTAATACCACGAGCGCCGTATGCGTCATCCGTACCGTGTCGGCCAGTTTCTCCTGGGGCAAATTCGCGCCCAGATAGAGCACATCCCAGCCGCGACGGCGCAACATGAAGGTTAACACCAGCGGACTGAAGGTGTGGTTTTCGTGGGGCGGGCAGACCACAGCAATGCGTCGATCTTGGGTGGGGTCGGGCGTCGCTGCCAGCAAAGTTTCCAAGCGGCGCATGGCAAGTTCCGAGGCAAAATGCTCTTGTTGCACAGTCATGTGCCCACGATACCAATCGTTGCCGATCTGCCCCAGCCCTTTTTGCAACACTTCAATGCAGACGACCTCGGGTGGGTAGAGGGCAAAGGCTTGGGACAGAATTTGCTCGGCCTCGCGTTCTTGAAAGGCTGCACAGGCTTCGATCCAGCGCCGACGCAGGTCATCGACAATGCCTCCCGCCGCTATCTTGTACAGGGGCAATTCTTCTCGCTGAGAGGTGATGGTCGGCATATCCAGCGTGGGCTGTCTGCCGTCGGCTGCCAGACTTTGCCAGAGGCTCACAGCCTGCGAGATGTTCATGCCCTCTTCTTGGCGCGCCACCAACCAGAGCAAACAGTGAATGTCCGCTTCCGAATAGATGCGATGTCCGCCCGCTGTGCGTTCTGGCACAGGCAGCCCATACCGGCGTTCCCAGGCTCGTAAAGTGTCGGGCTTTAGCCCAGTCCGCTGAACCACGGCGCGCAGATTGTAGGTGGGGCGCGCTTCAGGAGATTCCGGCCCTTCTGTGGTTTGTTGGGAAGCAGCAACCCTGCGGTTGCGACGAGATTTGGCGGCCATATGGGTTCCTTGGACAAAGGTAGACAAAAATAGTCTCTGCACTATAGCAGGTGATTAAGGTTGTGTCAATTATTTGTCAAGGTTTTGAAGAGAGAAAAGGTAAAAATAAAAAGCAGGACAACAAGCGACTCACTTGTTGTCCTGCTAGACTGTCTGGAGCAGGCGGCTCAGTGTAGAGATCAGGGCGGGCGATGATCTACGCCCAGCGACTCAACCCCAGTTCATAGGGGTTGATCAATTCCTTGCGGTCGGGGCGCAGACGCACGCCCACGGTGAGCTGACCGCTGTCTTCAGGTGTGATGGCAGCGGTATATTCCAGAGTGCCCTGACCGTCGGTGCTGGGTTGCATGGGGATGGTCTGCGGATTTTCGATAATGTTGAGTTCGTTTTGCTGGCCGATGACAATCTCGGCAGCGATCTCGTCTTGGCTCATCTGCCCCGTCCACACTTGGGCCACAACGGTCACCGGATCGCCAACGCTGGCTTGGGAAGGAGCATTCTGTTTGATCTGAAGGCTCACCGATCCCCAATGCTGGCGTACATGGCGCTTCCATGCGGCCATGCTCCGCCCCACGGCAGCGTTGTTGTCCAGATATTGGAGGGCGCTGTGCATGGCCGGAACATAGTATTGTTCGGTGTAGTCTTTGATCATACGCTTCATGCTAAAGGCTGGGCCACAGCTTTTAATCGATGCCTTCATGCTCTCTGCCCAGGCATGGGGCACGCCGTCGCTGTCCCGGTCATAATAGCGGGGCACAATTTCGTCTTCCAACGTGGCATAGAGGCTTTGGGCATCGGCTTCATCCTGGGTTTCCAGATCTTTATATTCGCGCTCTTCGCCAATCGACCAGCCATTTTGGCCGTCATAGGCCTCGCGCCACCAGCCGTCCAGCACGCTGAAGTTGGGCGCGCCGCTGAGCGCGGCCTTTTCACCGCTGGTGCCGCTGGCCTCGTAGGGGCGGCGCGGGTTGTTGAGCCAGACATCCACGCCTGAAATCAAGTGGCGGGCGATGTTCATGTCGTAGTTTTCCACAAAGACGATTTTGCCCTCAAGGGCTGGGTCTTGGCTGATCTCATAGATGCGGCGGATCAGGGCACGCCCCGGCTCGTCGCGCGGGTGGGCCTTGCCAGAGAAGATAATCTGCACCGGGCGGTCGGGGGTCGAGCAAGATGCGTTTAAGCCGCTCCATGTCGCGGAAGATCAGCGTGGCGCGTTTGTAGGTGGCAAAGCGGCGGGCAAAGCCCAGGGTCAAGGCGTTGGGATCGAGCAGCCCAGCCGCCGCTGCCATGCGTTTGGAGCCTTCGCCGTGGCGCAGATATTGCTGTTGCACACGGTCGCGCACAAAGTCGATGAGCTTGTACTTGCGCGCCACATGCACCTTCCACAGTTCGGCATCGGGGATGGCGTCGGCGGCGTGCCAGGTTTGTGGGTCGTCCACCTCTTCCATCCAGTCGGCTTGTAGATATTGGCTGTAGAGCGTGCGTAGCTCCGGCACAAGCCAGGTTCCCGTGTGGACGCCGTTGGTGATGTGGCCGATGGGGACCTGTTCCACGGGCGTGCCGGGCCAGAGTTCGGCCCACATCTTCCGTGAAACGTGACCGTGTAGCTTGGCTGACGCCGTTGTGATAGGCGCTGAGGCGGAAGGCCAGCACTGTCATGCTGAATTGCGATCCCCAGCCTTGATCGTGGGAGGCCAGCTCCATAAAACGGTTGCGATCAATGCCGATCTGGCCCCAATATTGCCAGAAAAATTTCTCCACCAGCTCAAAGGCGAAGGCATCGTGGCCGGCGGCCACCGGCGTGTGCGTGGTGAAGACCGAGCCAGCGCGCACAGTTTCCATGGCTTCGTCAAAGTTCATCTGCGCGGACTCGGACCAATTCGCGGATGCGTTCCAGGTTCAAGAAAGCGCTGTGACCCTCGTTCATGTGCCAGACGGTGGGGGCATAGCCCAGGGCGCGCAGGGCGCGCACCCCGCCGATGCCCAACACAAACTCCTGGCTGATGCGCATCTCGCTGATCGCCGCCATAGAGGCGGGCACTGAGTTCCCGATCCTGGGGGGCGTTGCGCTCCACGTCGGTGTCCATGAGATAGAGCGGGATGCGCCCCACCTGAATCCGCCAGACTTTGGCATAGACCGTGCGGCCGGGCAGATCCACATGGATCATCACCGGCTGGCCGTTGGCGTCCAGCGCGGGCTGCGCCGGCACTTCGGAAAAGTCGATCTTTTCGTAGATAGCCTCTTGTTCGCCTGTGCCAGTGATGCGCTGGGTAAAATAGCCCTGGGGATAGAGAAAGCCCACGCCCACAAAGGGCAGCCCCAAATCGCTGGCCTCTTTACAGTGGTCGCCGCTGAGGATGCCCAAGCCACCGCTATAGATGGGCAGCGCTTCGTGCAGACCAAATTCGGCGCTGAAATAGGCAATGGTCAGCCCGCTGTCTTCGCCATGTTGGCGGCGAAACCAAGTGCTGGCCTGCGGATCCATGTAGGCGTCAAACGCGGCCAGCACAGCATGGTATTGCTCTAAATAGGCAGCGTCCTGCGCCGCTTTGTTCAACTGTTGTTGTTTGGCGCTGCGCAAAAACTTGACGGGATTCTGATTTACCCGTTTCCACAGGTCGGGATCCAGTTGTGAATAGAGGGCCTGTGCGTCTGGCTGCCAGATCCACCAGAGGTTATAGGCTAGTTCCTGAAGCCGCACAAGGGACGGGGGCAGTTTGGGGAAGACCGATATTTTGCCCAATGACTTCATGCAAAGACTCCTTTGATACTGTTTTTAATCCGTTTTGATTCGTTTTGATTCAATGGCATCGACAATAAAGAACGATTGCAACCGGTTGCATCTACTATCCAAAATAAGCGCCTGTACACAACAGACGCATCCAGAGAGCATTCTAACCAACAACCCGGGTTCGGTCTAGTTTGGCGAGGCCTTTATACTCCGCAGCAGCACACAAGACTATCTTCTAAAGAGCAGAAGCTGTTCGTTTGTGGCGCTGCTCAGTATAGATCATCCACGAGGGCAAAGGCGGCTTCGTCCACCAGCCAGATCTGTTGCCCGTCAAGGGGGGCAATGCCCTGACTGGGCCATGTTTGGGGATCATGGGGGCCGCTGAGCACGGCGCGCAGTGCTTCGGCTTTTTGTGCGCCGCTCACCAGGACGATGACCCGGCGGGCGGCGTTGATCAGTGGATAGGTAAAGGTAATGCGAGTGGTGTCCAGCGCTGGCACAGGGTTTGCCACCACCAAGCGATGCTCTTCGCGCAGGGCTTGGGTATGGGGAAAGAGGCTGGCCGTGTGCCCGTCGTCGCCCATGCCCAGCAGGATCATGTCGAAGCGCGGCAAAAAGCCCGCCTCTTCAAACGCATAGGCCGGCACAAGATCGCGGATAGATTGCTCGTAGCGCACAGCCACTTCAGCAGGCGGCAGATCGCCCGCCATGCGCACCACCAGCCCCGGTGGCGTCGCGAGATGATCAAGCAGCGTCTCGCGCACCATGAAATAGTTGCTCTGGCTGTCGGTGGGGGGGACGCTGCGCTCGTCGCCCCAAAAGAGATGCCATTTGCGCCAGTCAATGTCTGGGTCTTCGGCCAACTGGGTATAGATCGGGCGCGGGGTGGAGCCGCCCGCCAGCGCAATCCGAAAGGCGTTGCGCTGGGCAATGGCGATCAGCGCGGCGGCGTTGATCAACTCTGCCGCCACACGGACGATATCGGCGGCTGTCGGCAACACTTCTACGCGCCGAGACGTGGCTGTCTGTGGAGCGGGGCTAATGGGGATTGTCATCTTAATCCCTTTCTATGGAGCAGGATGCACCGGGAGAAGTTGAACTTTTCCGAAAAGTTTAACTTCTGGTCGTTAATGGCGGTCGGGCTTGCGCCAGGATTGGGTATCCTCAGCCAACATGGCGTCGGACTCGGCGGGTCCCCAACTGCCGGCTTCATAGGTGGGCAGGCGCAAAGGGGACCCGGACTTGGCGGCGGCTTCTTCTTCGGCCTGCCAACCGGTCAAAATTCGCGTCACCCGGTCCCAGGCGACCTCAACTTCATCGCGCCGGGTAAAGAGCGTGCTGTCGCCCAAGATCACATCCAGCAGCAGCCGTTGATAGGCATCGGGCGGATTGCCGCCAAAGCTGGCCCCATAGTCAAAATCCATATTGACCGTCTGCAACTTCACCGATGGCCCCGGCTGTTTGGCGTTCATCTTCAGGCTGATGCCCTCGTTGGGCTGAATGCGGATCACCAGCACATTGCGGCTGAGGCGTTCCATGCCATCGGTGGATTGAAAGACCAAATGGGGCACACGGCGAAAGGTGATCACAATCTCCGAGACCTTTTGCGGCAGCGCCTTGCCTGTGCGCAGATAAAAAGGCACGCCATTCCAGCGCCAGTTGTCGATCTCCAGTTTCCAGGCCACATAGGTCTCGGTGGTGGAATCGTCGGTCACGCCCTCTTCGTCGCGATAGCCCGGGATCTCCTCTTTGCCCAAAACGCCGGCGGTATACTGGGCGCGCACCACAAAATCTTTGACGTCCTCTGGCTTCAGCGGGCGAATGCTGCGCAGCAGATTGACCTTTTGATCGCGCACGGCTTTGGCATCAAAGGCCACCGGCGGCTCCATGGCTGTCAGCGAGACAAGTTGCAACATGTGGTTTTGGACCATGTCGCGCAGTGCCCCGGATTTGTCATAATAGCCACCGCGCTGCTCCACCCCAATGCTTTCGGAAACGGTAATTTGGACATTATCCACGTAGTTGCGGTTCCAGATCGGCTCGAAAATGCCATTGGCAAAGCGAAAGACCAAAATATTTTGCACGGTCTCTTTGCCCAAATAATGATCAATGCGGTAGATCTGATCTTCGTTGAAGATGCTGAGCAGATGTTCGTTGAGATCGTGCGCGCTCTTCAAATCGTGACCAAAGGGCTTTTCCACCACAAGCCGGGTCCAACAGCTTTCGCTGCTGGGCGAGACCAGATTCACCGCGCCCAGTTGGGTGGCGATGGTCTCATAGACGGCGGGCGGCGTGGCAAGGTAGAAAAGGCGGTTGCCGTCGGTGTCGCGCAGATCGTCGATCTCGCCGATGCGTTGGTGCAGGCGCTGAAAATCGGCTTCGCTGTCATAGGCCCCGGCCACGTAAAAAAGCCCCTGGGCAAATTCGTTCCAGGTGGCGTCGTCAACGTCGTCATCGCCATATTCGACAACGCCTTCGTAGGCGCGCTGCCGGAATGACTCATCATCGTAGTCGCTGCGGGCATAGCCCAACACGGTGAAATCTTTGGGCAGCAGCCCTTTGTGATAGAGGCTATAAATCGCGGGCAGCAATTTGCGCTTGGCAAGATCGCCGGATGCGCCAAAAATGACCATGAGCGCAGAGACCTTTGAGCGCACGGCAGAGCTTTCGTGGGGTTGATCTTCAACAGTGACGGCCTGAGACATCCGATTCTCCTTGGGTGGGGCGACATCAAGTTTGGGTAAAACGCACCTATCTGTTCTATGCAGGTCGAGGGTGCGACATCGTTCTACCCCTGGCGAGTGCGTCGCACCTGTATCCTCACAAATGCACTCTAATGCTTAGCAAAAACTCTGGCAAAACTCTGGATTACATTCTGCAAATCATCATGCCGCCATGGCCTGGAGTCTACAGGCAGATGACGGCATCGTCAAATAAAGAAAAATTGGGGGATTCCCCAATCTCATCATCTCCCACTCTCTAATCTCCCGTTTTCCCCTCCTGCACTGGGTAGGCCATGACCAGCCCACGCACACGCACGGAGACGGGCTGCCCGTTGGCAAGCTGATAGGTTGGTCCCAAACGCACCTGAATCTCGCGGCCTGTGGCAAGCTGCACGGTCACCAGTTGATCATGCCCAAAAAAAAGATGGCTGCGCACACGCGGCACCCGGTCCCCCGACGGCGCAGGGCTGATCTCAATGTTTTCGGGCCGAATCAAGACATCCACCGGCCCGTCGGCGGTGAACTGCGCTTCCAACGGCCCCAATTCACACTCAATACGGCGACCGTGACTGTGGCCGGGGATGAAATTGGCATCGCCGATAAACTCCGCGACTTCGCGGCTGGCGGGCTGCCAATAGAGTTCCTGCGGCGCGGCTACCTGGCATACCTTACCGCCCAGCATCACCGCCACCTTGTCCACCAGGCTTAGCGCCTCTTCTTGATCGTGGGTGACAAAGACCGCGGTTGCCCCGGCCTGTTTGAGAATGGCGCGCACCTCGGCACGCACACGCACACGCAGCCCGGCATCCAGATTGCTAAACGGCTCGTCCAGCAGGACCAGTGCCGGTTCGGGGGCCAGGGCACGCGCCAGGGCAACGCGCTGTTGTTGGCCGCCGCTGAGTTCGTGGGGCATGCGCTTTTCCATGCCCACCAACCCCACGAGATCGAGAATTTCCCCACAACGGCGTCGGCGATAGGCTTCCGGTGCCGAAAGCAGGCCAAAACGGATGTTGTCGAGGACATTGAGGTGCGGAAAGAGGGCATACTCCTGAAAGACCATGCCCACACGCCGGCGCTCTGGCGGCATGTGCACTCCTATTTTGGAGACCATCTGTCCGCCGATCTCAATTGTGCCCTCGTCCACCGATTCAAAGCCAGCAATCAGCCGCAGTGTCGTGGTTTTGCCGCAACCGCTGGGACCCACCAAGGCCAGCAAATGGCCCTGGTTGACCTCAAGATCGACGCCATTGGCCGCGCCCACTTTACCAAAATATTTGGTCACCCCACGCAGGGATAGACCCGGTTTTCCGTCTGCCTGGCGATCTTTATGGCTGCTCATACGTCTTCCTGGCTGACAATGAGAAGAATGCTAAAGGCCGAAACTACCAAGAGCAACAGGGCAGGGGCGGCGGCGCGGGCGAAAAAAGCCTCAGATGTGGTGGACCAGATCTGCGTTGCCAGCGTGGTGAAGCCCGTTGGCCCCAGCAGCAGCGTGGCCGGGAGTTCCTTGATCGTGGTCAGGAAGACCAACGCTGCCCCGGCCAGCATCCCCGGTCGCAACAACGGAATCGTGATCCGCCACAAGACCGTACGTCGGTTGGCTCCCAAGCTGCGCCCGGCCTCTTCCAGCCGCGGGTTAATCGCCAAGAGGCTGGCCTGGACGTTGCCCAATGCCTGGGGCAAAAAGCGCACCACATAGGCAAAGATCAACATCGCCAGGGTCTGATAGAGCGAGGGCAGATAATTGGCCCCCAAAAAGACCAGACTAAGGGCAATCACAATGCCGGGTAAGCCATAGCTGGTATAGATAGTCTGATGCAGCAGCGCGCTCCAGCGGTTGGGATGGCGCACGCTGTAATAGGCCACGGGCAGGGCCAGCACACTCGTCGCCAGTGCGGCCAACGCGCCGGCTTGCACGCTGTTGAGAATGGGCTGACCTATGGGCAAGAGTGATTCCCCGGCTATCAGGCCGCGCAGTAGCCAATAGACCACCACCGCCGTGGGCACAATCAGCGCCGAACTGACGATCACAAGGCAGAAGCCCAGCGCCAGCCAACGATAGCGCCCCAAGGCCAGCGGCCCCGTGCGGCGCAAGGCCCCGGCACTGCTGCGATAGTAGCGCGCCCGTCCCCGTGTTCCCTGTTCGGCCCAGAGCAGGCAAACCGTCAGCAAGACTAGCACCAGCGCCAAGAGCGAGGCCAGGCTGCGATCAAAGCTGCTCAGATAGCCAGTATAGATGGCGCGCGTGAAACTGTTGAAGCGCAGCAACGAGACTGCGCCAAAATCGCTCAGGGTATAGAGCGCCACCAGCAGCCCCCCCGCGGTGATAGCCGGGCGCAGGTTGGGCAGAGTGACACGCAAAAAGGTGCGCCAGCCGTTATAGCCTAGCGAGCGTGCCGCCTCTTCAATCGCCGGGTCGATGTTGCGTAACCCGGCACGGATGCTCAGGAAGAGATAGGGGTAGGTGAACAGGGTGAGGGCATAGAGCGCACCGGGGAATCCGTAGATCGAGGGCAGGCGATCCACGCCCAGGGGGGCCAGCCACTCTTGCACCATGCCCTTTGGCCCCAGCGTTGCCACCAGCGCAAAGCCGCCCACATAGCTGGGGATGACCAGCGGCATGGCAGCCAAAATCGTCCAGAGTTTGCGACCCGGCAGGTCTGTGCGCACGGTGAGCCAGGCCAGCGGCAACGAGATTAGCAACGAAGCCACCGTCACGGAAACCGCCAGCCCGATGCTGTTGAAAATAATCGTCAGGGTGCGTGTACGCAGCAATAGATCGGCGGCGCGCTCGATGCCCACCTCACTGGCGCGGACGATGAGATAGCCCAGGGGCAACAAGACGAGCAGCGTGATCAGCGTCGAAATTCCCATGAGCGTCCAGGGTGTGCGGCTCGACCAGCGCGGGAAGCGGGCCATGCTGCCTGCTATATACTGGCGGACCCAGGCCCAGCTTGGCCCTGACGCGAGCGGCTCTTCGGATAGCAATCTATTGTGTGACATGGGGCGAATCCGCGACGGATGGGGACGAGGCTTTTGTCAGGCCATAGAGACGCAGGGTTTCGGGCCAAAACAGCCAGAGCAGCCCCAACAACGGTTGAAAGAGCGGGAAAAAGCCGTAATCAACCCCAAAATGTCGCCACACGGTCCTGCCAATTATGTCGGGGATGATAAAGCTTAAGATGCCGATGATCAGCGTCATGGCTGTCTCGAAGATGAGCACCCCCACTGAAAGCTGCCATGCCCACTGGCGGCGATAGGCAAAGCCAATCGTGGCAACGAGATAGCAAAGAGCCGCCACGCCGCTCAGCGTGGGACCGAGATAGTGGGTAATCTCTGGCTTTAGCAGCAGTTGATAGAGGGCACGTACCCCCGTCGAAAGTGCCAGAATTGGATATGAAATTGCCAAAATCGTGCCGGAGATGGTAACCAGCCGAGCCAGGGACGATGATGGGGCGGGATCTCTGTGCGACATGTTCGCTCAAATCAGAATACAAAGGGACGATGATGGTCAGCAATGCAATATAAGCCCGGCAATGGGGCTTGTATACGGTATCACAGCCGCTCCTCTCTTTTCAAGACAGCAATGCCACAATTCGGCTCTGAATCAAGTGGAAAGGGGAAAAAGAGGGTAAAGGGAGGTTGATGCAGGGTGTTAAGCGTGGTTAATAAATGGGATCAGGAGTGAAAAAAGGCTACGTCGTTGTAGCCCATCCCGGAGGGCTATGCGCTTTGCAAAACAGGCTGGGTCAGGAAATTGGCCTCAATAAAGGCGTGGGCTTCGCCATAAGTGCGTGCCACGGGGAAATTGGGATAGTCCGCCACCACGTTGGCCGGGGGATCAAAGAGCATACCGACGTCGGCTTTGGCGATCATGGTGACGTCGTTGTACGAATCGCCCATGGCAAAGGTGCGAAAGCCCAGCTTTTGGAAGGCTTTGATCGAACGACGTTTGGGATTCTCTAGCCGCATCCGGTAGCCTGCCATAAAGCCCTCGCTGTCGATCTGGAGCGAATGGCAAAAGATCGTGGGCAGATCCATCTGGGCCATGAGCGGCGCGGCGAACTCGTAAAACGTGTCCGACAGAATGATGAACTGTGCCCGTTGGCGCACCCAGCGCACAAATTCAATCGCACCGGGCAGGGGGGTGAGGGTGGCAATCACCGCCTCCACATCGGCCATGCGCAGATTGTGTTGGCGCAGGGTCTGGATGCGCATGGTCATGAGGGCGTCGTAGTCTGAGACCTCGCGCGTCGTGAGTTGCAGCGCCTCGATGCCCGTCTTTTCGGCCACGGCCACCCAGATCTCTGGCACAAGCACGCCTTCGAGATCGCTTGCCACCAGCGCCGGTTTTTGAAAATCCATGAAGATTTCTCCTTATTTTCTCTTGTTATCTAAGCCATCGGGATTCGTTAGGTGATCAAACTCGCCGGGAGATGATCGACTCGGTTCGTATAGCGCACAACCGTAAACAGCCCAAGTTCGTCACGACGGGTAAAGTCCAGGCGGGTGATGCTGGTGTTGTACAGTCCATAATAGAACTCATCGCCGGGCAGCCGTCCGGTTAGCCCTTTGAGCAAGCTATCCAAAAAAGTGCCGTGTGAGACAAGGGCCACGCGCTCTTGGGGCCATTCGCGCGCCATTTTCCGAATCTCGGCGGCCACGCGAATGGCGCGCCCATGACAGGAGGGGTAGTCCTCTTCTGCCCCAAACCACCAGCCCTCCGGCGTAATGTCGTCGCTGAGATCATAGTCGGGGAATTGCTCGCCAATCTGTGTGCGGTTCAGCCCCGGATAGCCCACGACTGTGCCCCCGTCGCCGGTATGATCAAACATGCCGCCATGTTCGTGAATGTCCATCCACGTGCGCGGGCGGATGCCCAGCAGCGCTGCCAAGGGGCGGGCGGTCTGCAAGGTGCGCAACATGGGGCTGCAATAGATGCGCGTAATGCGAAAGGGGTTGCCCTCGAATTCACCCGGTTCCAGCTCGCCCGGATCGTCAAAGCCGGCGCGGTGTTTGGGCGTGGCGGTCTGCAAATAGTCGGCCAAAATCTCGGCCTGTTGAAAGCCAATGTCTGTCAACGATGGATCAGCCACACGGTTCAGGCGATAGTCATCATAGGAAAGCTCGTCGAAATCTCCGGCACGTTCGCGAATCTGTTCCGCCAGGGCGTTGTTTTGTGATTGGGCGTGGCGGATAAGATAGAGAATCATCAAGGCCTCTCTTTGTGGTGGCGGGTAATGTCGGAATCCACGGTATAGACTAACCCAATCCCGGGGGAGCGACAAATTTAACCGGAAACGATGTAGTTACAAAAAGTACGCTGGCATTTGATTTGCAAATGCCAGCGTACTGCGCGCCTTGCGCCTGATTGAAGAGTCTCCTGCAAAAAGCCTTTTGATCCGCAGATTTCACAGATTTTGCAGATTGTTCTCTTCTGAATCCTCTGCGCTCTCTGTGAAAACCGCTCTCCTCTCTGTGGTTTTCGCAGGAAAGTCTTTTCAAGCTTGTTCCTCTGCTCTTCTTTGCGCCTTTAGCACCTTGCATCTTTGCGTTGAAATCTTCTTCTCTTTCCCCGCGAGAAAATGACAGACCCCCGCCTCCTCACCCGTGAAGCGCTTCAAACAGCAACTTTTATCCCCACGTTTGATTCGACCCTGAGGAGGTCATCCCATGCAGACAAAAGATCGCAACCAGTTTATGCTCCCTGTGGTGCTCGGCCTGGGCACGCTGGCAATCGTCACCGGCTTGCTCGGCCCGGTTCCCGTCTCGCCCCGCAGAAGGCGACGACGCCAGCCCATCTGGTGAATTCGCCGACCCCCACCCCGACGCCGGGGCACGGCAACGGGACCAACGGCGAGCACGAGCCAAGTTTCGGTTAATGCTTTCGGTTAATGCGAAAAGGGGCAGAAACCTTTGTTAGTGGGGTTCCTGCCCCTGCTCTTTTTCCATCGTATGCGCCGCCTCGGCGCGGTGGCCGAGCAGCATTTCGCGGATAGCCGCACTGCCGGGGAAGTCGACGCTCTCGGCCATGCGTGCCAGTGCATCATCAAAGGTTTGGATGGCCTTTGTGTGCAAACCCTGCCCCGCATAGACCAACCCCAATTCATCCAGGGCATTGAGGGTGGAACGAAGATTGTGTAGCGCCTGCCAAGCGCCAATCGCCTGCTGACAGCACGCTTCCGCTTCTTCCCAGTGTTGGAGCTTGCGGTGTTCAATGGCGGCGTTGGTATAGATCATCGCCAGTCGCAGATCGTCCTGCACATGGCGAAAGACCGGCTCTGCCTGCCCATAGAGATCCAGCGCACGCTGAGGGTTCCCCTGGAGCGATTGAATAATCCCCAGATTCATGCGTGTGGCGGCTTGCTGCACAGGATCGGCAATCTCACCAAAGAGGGTAATGGCGCGCTCGTAGCACCCTATCGCCTCATCGTAGCGTTCCAGCCGATAGAGCGCTGGCCCCAGATTGCGCAGGCTGCGCGCGATGCGGTGCTGATCGTGCTGCCCTTCGCACAGCGCCACCGACCGCTGAAGATACGCCACGGCCTCGGCCCACTGGCGATTGTCATAGGCGATGACGCCCTGAATAAAGACACAATCGGCCTGTTCCGGCGCATCGGCGGGCAGCAGTGCCAACGCCTGTTGCACCAGCCGTTCGGCCTCGGAATGGTGGCCCTGTAAGCGCTCCACATAGGCATGGCGGCTACAGGCGCGTGCCTCCCCGTGGGCATCACCCAGGCTTGCATAGAGCGCAGCACTGGCGGCGAATTCGGCACAGGCGTTCTCGAAGCGGGTGCGTAGCTCGTGCAGCATGCCCAAACGATAGTGTAGGCCAGCCTCGGCTGCCGGGTCGTGATATTGCTGGCTGCGGGCAATGGCCTGCTCCAGCACAGGCTGCCAGTCATCCCGATGGCCGGCCTGCTCCATGCGCGGGGCCAAGAGGCCCATCACTTCACGTGTGGTGGGCCAGAGATCGGGCAAGGGCAAGGCGAAGTCCAGCACATGACGGGCCAGGGCGCGCGTCTCTTCCGGCGGCACAGCCTTGCCCTGGGCTTGTAACACGTCCAGCATCTGGTCGACGCTGCGCCCCACGGCTGCGGCAAAGCGACCGGGATAGTCACGTTTTCTATTTACATCTGCCATTGGATCACCTGTTCCAAAAGAAAGGTGCGGGTCAGGCTGTGGATGGTGTAGCGGCTTTCGTGCAGGCCGCTGCGGTGATCCACCAGATTGAGCGAGAGCAATGTCTCTAGCGCATCGTGGAGGGGTGTCATGCTCAGCCCGCTGGCAACAGCCAGAAACGCCAATCCGGCTCCCTCTTCGGGCACAAGCGGCATGGACAGGAAAAGCTCTTGTTCATCCTCATTGAGCGCATCCCACGAACGCCGATAAATATAGGTGTAAAGTTGTGCTACCGAGCGCCCGCGCGCCATGCGTAGATCCTCCAAAACGGTGTCCAGGGCATGGCGATATGTCTGGCCGACTACCAAGCGCAAGGCCAGCGGGTTGCCGCCCACGGTGGCGTAAATGGCGCGCAGCGCAGAATCGGGCGCGGCGGCCAGTTCGGTTAAATGGCGGGTGGTGGCGTCGTGGCGCACCAGCGCCAGGGCGTCTTCTTCCGAGAGGGGGGGGATGGTGTAGGGGTAGATGAAGCCGTCGTCCACCACATGCTCACGGGAGGTGAGCAGAATCTTGGACGGATTCGCCAGGGTACGCAGCATGGGCAACAATTCGGTTAGATCAGAGAGCGTTTCCAGGTTATCGACTACCAGCAGATGGGGCTGGGCAGCCAAGCGTTGCTTTAGCAGCGCCTGCACTTTTTGCACAGAAAAAGGTGAGGGGAGCGGCTCGTCCAACAACTGCGTTGCCAGCGCTTCAAGCAGGGTGGCCGGCGTCGAAAGTGCGTGGGCGAGTGGCACAATGGCTCCATCCAGGCGGAAACGCTGTGGACGGGCCGTGACCCAGCCAAAATCGGCAAAGTAGCCACGGTCAATCGCCCGCCGCATGAGGGCATCGGCCAGGGCTGTCTTGCCAATCCCACCGATGCCTTGTAGCAGCACAAGCCAGGGCGCATCGGCTGTTTCCAGCAATGTGCAGAGTTGTTCCAGGGAGGCATCCACCCCAAAAAGCCGTTCATAGGTGGAGAGTTCCAGCCGAAGTTCAAGGGCGGCGCGCCGTTCTTGGCGCAACGGGCTTTCTTCGGCATAGAGGAGATTTGCCAGGAGATCGATGGCCTCGTTTTGCTTGCGATAAAAAGTGGCCTCCCGAATATTGAGGCGATTGATGATTTTGATGGTTTCCATGCGCTCCAGATAGCGCAGACGTAACAATGATTCCAGAATTTCGTCTTGGTGGCCCACGCGCCGATCAGATTCAACAAGAGTTGATTGGCAGCATGATGCAGATTGCCCCCCTGGCTCCGGATCACAAGCAAGTCGGCCAGGGGCGTGTCTGGGGTGGCATCGTGCCATTGTTCCAGAGCGGCTTTGATGGCAGGGGCAAGGTCTGTGGGGGCATGCAATTCCATTGACATAGGCGGAGAGATCCTCGTCAGAACTGTGTCAGAGCTGTGGGAGTCGCTGCCTATACGATACCATACGTCAGATCGGTGGGCAATCGGACTTGTTTCGTTTTGAAAGAGAATCGAGAGTGATGTGACAGTGAACGGGTAGCCGTTTGAGACAAGAACAGAATAGACTGTAGGCTACCAACGATGACCGTTGTCTAATCGCAGCCACTTCAAGGAGAGGGGTCAATTGTGAAGAGTCGTCCATTAATCTTTGTCCTGTGGGCGGCTCATCTTCAGGAGTGGATCGCCGCCCTTTTCGTGACGGAATTGCGCCGGTTGGGGTTGCCAGTCCGCGTGGTTGGCCTCCATTATCAACCCGTTCCCGGTGCATTTGGACTCGCGCTTTCGCCCGATATCGGCCTGGAGGATGCCCTGCCGCTGGCCTCCCAGGTGAGTTGCCTGATTGTGCCAGGGTCTTGGTCTCAACTGCACTCTTTACAACAGGAGCCGCGCCTGTGGTTGTTGATCAAGGAGGTTGTCAATGGCGGAGGGCAGTTGATCGCAGGGGCCGTACGCGATCTCCCCAGCCGCCATGCGCACGAATTCCCTGTACCCTCAGGCGTGCTTGTCTACCCAGAAGATGAGGCGCTCCACCCCTTTGTGCGCAGGTTGGCCCTAAATTTATCAACAGGGTTGCCTTCCTTGCCTGAATTTTTGGATAGTCCCTCAGCCACCCCGTCCATCGTCCCTCATACTCTGCTTGCCCCTGAACCGCCGGAGGATCTTGTCATTCGTGTAGAACTCGGGGCAACTGCCGTAGGGCTCGCCAGGGCGCTTGCCAGCGAAATCCAGGAGAGAGGCCATGCTGAAATTCAGGCAACGGGTGCAAAGGCCGTCAGTCAAATGGTGAAAGCAGCCATTTTGGCCCAGCAATACTTTGCGTCGGAAGGGTATCGCCTCTCTTTTTTCCCAGCCTTTGTCCAAACCCCTCGCGACCAGATTGCCATACGCTTTCAGTGTCGCATCCGATAGTGGAAGATAGAAGCGTGCTCTTGTTTATTAATATTCCTATTTAAGACGCCCCTATTGATACTTTGTATAATTTACATTATACAAAGTATTATATGACAGCTTATCTACCTATTTGACCTCTACCCTACTCCATAGCATAATCGCAGCAGAGAGTAGATTGGGGCCAGTGCGCCCACACCAGAGAGCCGTGGATGGCATGACAGAGGATAGACCGCAACGGGGGAAAGCAAAAGCACCAGCCGTGCCGAAAGAGGAGGAGCTTTACTTGACGAAAATTTCGCTCAAGAAAGCTCCTCCTCCTGTTGCTCCGCCTACTACACGCAATCGAAAGCCCCGCCCCCCTGCTCGCCCAGGCACGCCAGAGCACGAGCGATCAAAACTCCAAACGCCCCAAGTGCTCATCGGTGGCTTTGCCCTGATCATTTTATTGGGAACGCTGCTCTTGAAACTCCCCGTGGCCTCGGCCTCTGGCACGCCGATCCGCTGGAGCGATGCGCTGTTCACCGCCACCAGCGCCACCACGGTCACAGGGCTGGCGGTTTTGAACACAGCCAACGATTTCTCACTTTTTGGTCAAGTGGTAATCCTGCTCCTGCTTCAAATTGGCGGTGTGGGCTTTATCGCCTTTAGCGTGCTCCTCTTCCGGCTGGTGGGGAGACAGGTGACCCTCAACGAGCGCTCCATTGCACGCCAAACCCTGGGCGTCAACCGCGAAGGCGGCGTCTTTCGGTTGTCCCTTTTTGTGTTGGCGATTACGCTGAGCATTGAGGCGATTGGGGCGCTGTTGCTCTGGCTGCGCTGGCGCACGGTCTTCCCCGACGGGCAGGCGCTCTGGTATGCGGTTTTTCACTCGATTAGCAGTTATTGCAACGCCGGGTTTGATCTCTTTGCTGGCTCCGACTATGGGATTCTTTTTGGATTTGGCAGCGACTACTATACGCTTTTTGTCATGGGTGGCTTGATTTTGGTGGGTGGTTTTGGCGTGGCTGTGGTCTATGATGTGGGGCGTTATCTGCGCCGTGGAATGATGCTTTCGCTCAACACACGAATTACGCTGATGATCACGGTGCTGCTGACCGTGGTTGGCACGGCGATCATGCTGCTCGACCGCTCCATCTATACAAGTGTGCTAGACCACCTCTCGTTTGGCGAAAAGGTCGCCGTGAGCATCTTCACCATTGTCTCGGCGCGCACCGCCGGCCTGACAATTCTGCCGTTGGAAGAGTTGAGCCAGGCCACACAGTTGATCATTATGGTTTGGATGTTTATCGGCGGCGCGCCGGCAAGCATGGCGGGCGGTGTCAGCACCAGCACGGTGGGCGTGCTCCTCGTCTCTGTGGTGGCGACCACCCGCGGCCATCGCCACGCCGTGGCCTTTGGGCGTACCTTGCCCGAAGAGACGATTGGCAAAGCGGTGGCGATTATGACCGTGGCGACGCTATTGGTGGCGACGATTACCCTTTTTATTTCGATTTCCATGGGAGGCAGCATCTTCCGCGAGGCGTTTGAGGTGATCAGCGCCTTTTCCAACACAGGCTATTCGCTGGCCTATACTGGTGAACTAGACTTGACGGGACGGCTGCTGATCATTTTTGCCATGTTTTGGGGACGGCTTGGCCCGCTGACCATTGTGGTGGCGCTGGCCCAAAGCGAACACCCGGCGCTCATATCCTATCCAGAAGAGCCGATTATTTTGGGCTAAAAACTGGGGATTGGGGATTAGATAGTTGAAGATTACCCATCCATGTTACTGCTCACCTATACCCTATAGTAAAGGATACTTTCATGTCACATGAATACACGCTGGCCGAGATGTACGAGGGCGCGATGACGGCGGTACAGACCTGTATGGCGGTACAACCCGGTGAGCGAGTGCTCATTCTGGGTGACGAAGCATCCACCTTGCTCAGCCAGGCCATTGCCAACGCCGCTATGTCGGTTGGGGCCACGGTGGAATGGCACAAGCTGGAAGAGTACGGCGAGCGCCCGATGGTGACGGCCCCTGCCGAACTTATGGCGTTGGTGGAGCGCTTTCAGCCCCAGGTGAGCTTTTACACCGCAGGCAGTCGCCCCGGTGAGCTAAAATTTCGCCAGCAATATCGACCGGCGGTGCTGCAGCGTGGGGCGCGCCACGGCCACATGATCAACATCACCGCCGAGCTAATGACACAAGGGATGCGCGTCGATTATAACGAAATTCACCGGGTAACCATGAAAGTCTATGAATGGGTCAAATCCGCACACGAAATTCATGTCACCAACCCCAAAGGCACGGATCTCGTGGCGACTTTCCACCCTGACCGGCGCTGGGTTCCCTGTCACGGTCTCTATCACCAAGCTGGCATGTGGGGCAATCTGCCCGAAGGGGAGGTCTATACCTCGCCGTGGACCTGTGACGGTCTATTGGCGGCGGATGTGCTGGGCGATTATTTCAGCGAAAAGTACGGTGTACTCGACAGCCCGGTGATGTTCACCATCAAAGAGGGCCGCGTGGTTGAGATTTTCTGTGAAGACAAGGCCATTGAAACTGACGTGCGCGGCTACATCTTTGGCGCCGAGAATTCTGACCGCGTGGGCGAGTTTGCGATTGGCACCAACATTGCGCTGGCTGGCTTGGTGGGCAATCTACTTCAGGACGAAAAGCTGCCCGGCGTGCATGTGGCCTTCGGCGACCCCTACGCCTCCACCACCGGCGCAGATTGGACCTCGCCCCATCACATGGACGTCATCCCCACCTATTGCACCATCACCGTAGATGGGGCCGTGATTATGGTCGAGGGGAATTTCGTGCCCGATTTGCTGGCCGGAGAGTAGATGTCCATGCTCATGCTTCCCCTTGTCCAGAGCATCCCCCACGGCGGGCTGCTTGTCCCCGTCGAGGTGGTGAATCGGCTCGCCATTGACGAGACAACTATCTACAATGAAAGCGATCTCTGGGCGGATGATCTCTATGATTTTCAGCAGCCTACGTTGGATCGTCCCGCCCAGGCCCTGGGGGTGGTCTCGTTTGAGATTGCGCGGGTCCTGATTGATGCCAACCGCCCGCCCGATTCGCTCGAAGATCCCGACGGTGTGGTGAAGACGACGACAAGCTACGGCAATGCCATTTATCGCACGCCGCTCACCACGGCCGACCAGATCGCCCTGCGCCAGCGCTATTGGACGGATTATCATCGCCGTTTGGATGAAAGCGTGCGCCAGCACGCCGGGGAGATGCGCTTTTTCCTCGACTGCCACACCATGGCGCAGCGTGGGCCGACTGCCTATGGCGATGCCGGGAAGGTGCGACCGCTGCTCTGTATCTCCAACAATGGCGATGGCCGCGGCGAGAGCCATCCCCAGCGCGGCTGGATCAGCGCATCGCCAGCCTTGACCCGGCGCGCCGCTGAGATCGCCGAACCCTTGTTTCGGGATTTGACTCTCTTGGAACCCAACGCCGAGCAGACGCCGATAGTGGCGCTGAACCAGCCCTTTCCTGGGGGCTACATCTTGCGGCGCTATACGGATCCTGCGTATACCGAAAGCTTCGGGGCGCACTACCCTGGCCTGATGGTGGAGATCAACCGGGGGCTGTATGTGGGCAACCAGGCAACGGATACGCCGGTGCAGCCGCCCAACGGAGACCGTATCGCGGCTGTGCGTGAACGCCTGGCCGATTGGGTACAACAATTGATGGCAGAGTTACCCTAAACCGGGGACCCTACTGAAAGGATAGCAAGCGTGACAGTTCGTGAAAGTGAAATTCTCGTAATTGGCGCAGGATTGGCGGGGTTAATGGCGGCGCGACAGTTGCAAGCCGCGGGTCATGCGGTGTTGGTGGTGGACAAGGGGCGCAGCGTGGGCGGTCGGCTTGCCACCCGGCGGATTGGCAACGGTGCGGCAGATCATGGCGCGCAATATTTTACTGCCCGCTCGCCGGAGTTTCAGGCCCAGATCGACCAATGGGTGGCCGACGATCTGGTCTATCTATGGACCATGGGCTTTACTACAGACAGCCTTACCGGTAATGATCCCGTCGGCCATGCCCGCTATGCCGTGCGCGGCGGCATGAACAAATTGGCAAAACATCTGGCGGCAGCGCTGGAAGTCGAGGTCAGCGTACGCATTGCCAGCTTGGCGTTGGTGGATGGACGCTGGTTGGCCCACGCCGACAATGGCGATCAATATGGGGCTGCCGCTGTGATCATGACGCCGCCGGTTCCCCAAACCCTAGCCATCCTGGACAGTGGAAGGGTGGTGCTGGCGGCGGATGAGCGCGTGGCGCTGGATAGAATTATCTATTCGCCCTGTATTGCGGGCATCTTTCGCTATGAAGGTGAGATTACGATCCCAGCGCCCGGGGCAGTACACCGCTCGGCCAACACAGTTCCCTGGATTGCCGACAACCAGCAAAAAGGTCTTTCGCCCACCGAGAGCGTCGTCACCCTGCACGCCGATCCGGACTATAGCCGTCGCTATTGGGATGCGCCAGACCTGGAAATCGTTGAGACCTTGCAAGAGTATATGCACGCCTATCTTACCCCGAGCAGCAACCTGGTGGAGACCCAGATAAAACGCTGGCGCTATTCAATCCCCGATGTGATCCACGAAGCCCCCACACTGGTGGCCGCCGGGTTGCCACCGCTGGCCTTTGCCGGGGATGCCTTTGGCGGACCGCGCGTCGAGGGCGCCTATCTTTCTGGACAAGCCGCTGGTGCGGCCATTCTGGCCGCGCTGGCTGATGGAACGAGGAGATTATTATGAGCGAACCCCAAACCACGATTGTGGTAATGCAAGGCGATCAGACGGGGCAGGAATTGTTAGACGAGGCGCTGCGTGTGCTCGATCCAAGCGTGGTGCGCGTGCCGCTTATCTTTGAACCCTATGACCTGAGCCTGGAAAATCGGCGCAAGACCAACAACCAAGTGGTGCTAGACGCCGCGGCTGCCATGCGCCGCACGGGGTACGGGCTGAAAGCCGCCACCATCACGCCTGAAACCATGAATGATGTGGGCAGCCCCAATGCTATTTTGCGCACTGAGGTAGACGGCAAGGTGATTGTACGCACGGGGCGGCGCATTCCGGGCGTGCGTCCCGTGGGCGGTGTTTTTGCGCCAATTACCGTGGTGCGGATGGCCGTAGATGATGCCTATGGGGCCAAAGAGTGGCGTGTGGACGAAAACGGCGATGAGTGGGCCTATCGTACCGAAAAGATCAGCCGCAGCACCTGTCGCGCCGTGGCCGAATATACGTTTTATCGGGCAGAGCGCACCGAGGCCAAAGTTTTCGGCGGGCCAAAGTTCACCGTGTCGCCAGTCTACGAGGGCATGCTCAAAGAGGAGATGGACGCCGCCGCCACGCGCTATCCACAGGTGCGCTACGAGCCGCGGTTGATTGATGCCACTTACGCGCTGTTGCTGACCCAGGATGGTGAGTCGTTGGTGATTCCCACGCTCAACCGCGATGGCGACTGTATGAGCGACTTGGTGTTGCAAATGTTTGGCACGATTGCCGGGGCCGAGTCGCTGCTGCTCTCGTTTGACCAGGATTTCCGGGTCAAGATCATGATGGCCGAAGCGCCCCACGGCACAGCGCCTTCGTTGCAGGGCAAAAATGTCGCCAACCCCATGGCGATGATCCTGGCTGGGGCGGCGTTGCTCAAACAGATCGAATCCGCCGAATCAGATCGAGCGGCACGCGCCATCCGCGAATCGTTGATGGAAGCGGTGCATGAAGGCATTCGCACGCCCGATATTAGCGGCCATGCCAGCACCAGCGAATTTACCGACGCCGTGATCGAACGCACCCAACGCAAGCTGGATGTGTGGGAGAGTTTGGGCGGCTGAAATCCGCCGGATTTCAGCCGGATGCTGAGAAGTATCTATTCATCATGCCGCCGACGCCAGAGCATCAAACCCTTGTGGAGTTTCTTTTTTCGCTGCTCCAAATTTTTGTTCGGCTGGCTTTGCCGCGGCGTGCGTTGGGCGTGCGGACGTGGTCCGAGCGGGTTGCGACTTCGCGATGGGTGGGTGTGGTTGCAACTTCACCGTGCGTCATCGAAGACGCTTCAAATGCAGAGGCGGTTTCCGTTCTTCGCAGCGCCCGCAAGCAGATGAACGGGGACACAGCATTATTGTATCGAGTTTTCCACAAAGTGCTGTGCCCCGGCGTTCCGCCTGAACGTCGAATCGGACCCACCGCTCCATCCGTTGGATCAAGACTTGACTCCGCGGGTCAGGCCGCTGAGCGTCAGTCGTCAATTCCAAAAGTTCTTGCGCAATATCGAACAAATTCGGGCGAATGTCTTCCATGAGCAACGAAAACCCTGTCTTCGCCCGACGATCCGACCTGGACGCCCTGCGGGCCGGCGCCATGCTGCTGGGGATCGTCCTGCACGCTTCCCTCTCGTTCTTCCCGTCATTCTGGATAGTCACGGATCGTCGGCAGGATCCTGGTTTCGGGATCGTCTTCTCGGCCATCCATGGCTTTCGCATGCCGCTGTTCTTCGTCATGAGCGGCTTCTTCAGCGCGATGCTGCTCCACCGTCGAGGCCGCAGGTCGCTGGTCAAGCACCGGTTCCACCGGGTGTTCCTCCCCTTGCTGCTGGGGATGGTCACCATCGTCCCGCTCACGATAGGGATCTCCACCCTCGCGATGTCGTCCGCCCCTCAGGAGTCCGGCGGCATTCCCCCGGCCAAGCATGTGTCGAGCATCTGGGCGGCCGCGCGAGTGGGCGACCTCGGTGCCATCGAGCGGTACCTGGCGAGCGGGGCGGCGGTGGACGCCGTCGACCCCGAACACGGCGGGACGCCGTTGATCTGGGCAGCGGCCACCGGTCAGGCAGAGGCCATCGAGCTGCTCATCGATCGAGGCGCCGACGTGAACGCCGCGGACCGGGACGGCGGGACGGCCCTGCTCGCAGCGGCCTTCCTGGGCCACGAGAAGGCCGTCGACGTGTTAATCCGTCACGGCGCGAAGGTCAACGCGGCGAACCAAGCGGTAGCACGCCACTAGATGTCGCGACCCTTGACGAGGAGACGACCCGCTACTTCGCCTCGCTCCTTCAACTCGAGCTCAACGAGGACGGTCTAGGACGCCGCAAGGCCGCGATCGCGGAGTACCTGCGCCAACACGGCGCGACATCGGGACGGAAGTCAGGCGTGGCGGACCTGCTGATGCAGATGCACCTCTTCAACCATCTGTGGTTCCTCTGGTTCCTGTGGTGGCTCGTCCTTGGGTATGCCGCCCTCTCCGCCCTCGGATCGCGTCTCCCATCAGTCCGGCGGCCCGAGTGGCTCGTCCTCTCGCCCGCCCGCTACCTCTGGCTGATCCCCCTGACGATGATCCCCCAGTGGTACATGGGAGACAGTGGCACTTCCCCGATCTTCGGGCCAGATACCTCCACCGGGCTCCTGCCGATCCCGCACGTGTTTGCGTATTACGCGATCTTCTTCGGCTTCGGGGCGGCCTATTTCGGGTTCGACGACCGGTCCGGTCGCGTCGGCGAGCGATGGTGGCTGCCGCTCTCTGTCGGACTCCTCGTCATCCTGCCGCTGGGGATGGCCCTCACGGAGGGGTGGACAGGCCCCGCGGGCTACGGGCTCGCCCCGCTGCCGCGCCGGATCCTCTCGGTTGCTTTGCAGGCGGCCTACCCCTGGCTCATCACCTTCGGCCTCATGGGGTTGTTACGGCGGGTCTGCCCGGTCGAAAGCCTGCGGATGCAATACCTGTCGGACTCGGCTTACTGGCTTTACCTCGCCCACCTGCCACTGATCATCGCGGTCCAGTACGTGGCGCGAGACTGGCCGATCCCGGCCCTCGGGAAGTTCGTGCTCATCGTCGTGGTCGTGACCTCCTTCCTGTTGTGGACATATCAGGCCCTAGTACGCTACACTTGGTTGGGGCGTTTCCTGAACGGGCCGCGCATGCGGGAGCAGTCTTTCCAAGCAAAAGGAGGGGTAAGGTGACAAAAAACAGCGTTGCACAGACGGGTTCCCCGCGCATCAACTTAGGCCCTGTGGTGCAGGTGGGCATTGTCGTGCGTGATGCCGAAGCCGCGGTGCGCGCCTGGAGTGCGCGCTTTCAGATGGAGCCACCGCATATCATCGACTGGCCGCCAGCCGATGGCGATCTTGCCAAAACGGCCACCTATCGCGGGCAGCCGGGCAACTTCCGTATGCGGCTGGCCTTCCTCGAAACGGGTCCCGTGCAACTAGAGTTCATCCAACCGCTGGAAGGGGGCAACATCTACGCCGAGTTTCTGGAAGAAAAAGGCGAAGGTATCCACCATTTGCTCTTTCTCGTGGACGATCCAAAACAGGTGGCGTCGGATCTGGATGCGGAGATCATCCAAAGCGGCGGGTCCACGCTCAACCCCGGCGCGCTCTGGGCCTATTTGGACACAGCCGAGTTGCTGGGCTGCATTGTGGAATTAAAGACAAAACCCTCTCCCAAAGGATAACGTTAGGCGGCAGGCAGCGTAAATTGAAATATGCTTCCCTGCCCTGGCTGGCTTTCCACGGCAACCCGCCCACCCAACCTTTTTACAATCCGCTGGACAATGGAAAGCCCCAGCCCGTGGCCTTTGGCCCGCCCCTGACGCAACCGTGTAAAGGGCGTAAAGAGTTTGGCCTGCTCCTCGGCAGTCAAGCCTGCGCCGTTATCCTGTACCCAAAAACAGATCGTGCCGTTGTCCGCCGCGGTTGCGCCGATGGTGAGACGGGGCGGCTGGCCGCCATAGAGAATGGCATTGCCCAGGTAGTTGGCCCACACACGCTCCACCCAGGGGGCATGACCCAGCGCGATGGGCCATGCTTCCGGCCATTCCACCACGGGTTGATGCGCTTCCATAAGATGACCAAGCTGTGCCAAGGCGGCTTCAACGATGGACCCCATTTCCAGAGGTCGGCAGGCAATCTCTTGCCTGCGCGTGGCCGCCAGCACCAGCAATTCATCGATAATCGTATTCATTCTGCGGGCGCTATCTACAATGACCTGAAAGTAGTTTTGGTCCTCTGCGGCGAGCGTTTCCACATAATCAAAGCCCAAAATCTCCGCTGCGGCCATCATCATGGTGAGCGGGTTCTTGAGATCATGCGCCACCATGTGGCCGAAGGCATCCAACTCGTCATTTTGGATCTGAAGTTCGTGGGCCAGCGCTTCCAGTTGTCGCGCCCGTTGATCCAGGGCATCTTGCATCTTTACCCGTTCGGTAATGTCTCGATCCATCCCAATCGTGAAGGGTTTGCCATTGATCTCCACGGGCATGGCAGCATATTCAACCATGTTCTCTTTGCCATCGGGCCGCAGCCAGGAAACAACGCCGCGATAGGGAATGTGCTGGGCGCGCAGGGTCTGGTTATCCACGTTGGGCGTTACCGACCCCACTTTCTTTTGCAGTTTGCCTGTGTTGCCAATCTCGATTAGCTCGGCTTTGCTGCGCCCCGCCATCTCTGCATAGCGTTCGTTACAATCCACCAGTCGCCGCGAGCCATTTACCACATCTTCTTCATAGATATTGATGCCATCGGAACGTGTTCTCGAAGATGATGTGAAATTTCTCCAACGATTCGTGCAGCGCTTTTTCAAGGGCTTTGCGCGGGCTAATATCTCGAAAGACAATCACCGCGCCGCGCTGGTCAACCATCGGGGTCACGGTGCCATTAATGGGAATGGGATGACCATCGGCACGGATCAGATGGTAGCGGCTCTCCAGCGCCACCGGAATCGACTGCTGCACCACCTGCGCAACCCATCTTCTATCCGTTGGCTGGTTGCTCTCGGCCTCGACCAAAACAAAAATATTCTCCAGCCTCTGTCCGTCAGCGTCCGAACGCTCCCAGCCGGTTAGCGTCACCGCCATTGGATTCATAAAACGGATCACGCCGGCCGCATCGGTGGCAATCACACCATCGCCCAGGCTGTTCAAGATGGCATCTAAATAGCGCGGGTCTGTCGGCCAACCAGCGTTGTTCACAGAGGGATCGGGGGGAAATTTCTCATTCGCAACCATGATTCCTCGTTTAATGGGGACCCTTCAAAATCATCTGCCACAGCGCCCACGGTTGGGATGGTGTAAAGGGCATATAAAGTGTCACCCGATCCAATAACCCTGTGTACTTGTGACGAATACGCTGCGCCAACTCCCCCGGCGGGCAGACGAGGGCAAAGGCAGCCACCATCTCATCTGTGATCAGCGCGGGCATCTCGGCCCATTGTTTGCGCGAAGCCAACCCGCTTAACTGCTCGCGCACCTCCCCCCACCCGTGCAGATCCATCACCGCGGCATAATCCGGCGTGCTGGCATAGAAGGCGATCTGTTGGCGCACAGTTGCCACAGCCGCGTCGATTTCGGCCTGGCTGCCGCCGGTTGCCACGAAAATAGCGCTGCTTATGGCGATCTCGTCGCGACTGCGCCCTGCACGCTGCGCCCCCCGCTCAATCTCTGGGATCACAACCTCTTGCAGATAGCGCTGGGTATGGAACGGGTGGGCATGGAACCCGTCGCTGATCTCCCCCGCCAGCCGACACATGCGCTCGTTCACCCCCGCCGTGTAGATGGGAATATGGGGATGGTCAATTGGACCCGGATCGAAAAAGGGCGTCATCAGGGTGAGCTTATAGAATTCACCGCGATAGTTGAGCCGCTCCCCGCTCTGCCAAGCCGCCCAGATCGCCCGCAGCGCGCCAATATAATCGCGCAAATGGGCATCGGCGGGCGAGCGCCATTCCATGCCAAACCGCCGTTCAATATGAGATTTCACCTGCGTGCCCAACCCCAAGAGAAAGCGCCCCCCGCTCAGTTTTTGCAGATCCCAGGACTGATAGGCCACGTCCATCGGACTACGCGCAAAGGCTACCACAATCGCCGTGCCCAGCGCCATACGCGTGGTTTCGGGGGCGGCCAACACCAGTGGAAAGAAAGGATTGTGCGCCGTGTCGCTGGTCCAGATGGCGTCAAAGCCCAGATCTTCGGCGGCGCGGGCCGTGGCCGGGGCCTGCCGCAAATCGTCTACCCAGAGTGAAGCGTCAAATTTCATAGTCTGTCTGTCTTTTCTGATTGCGATCTCTACGTCTTTGCGGTGAACTCGTTATTTCAAATAGCGCTCGAACCAGCGCAAAATGTGCCCCAGGCGGGCAATGCGTCGATCCGTGCGCCCGCCGCGCGAAAGACCGTGGGACTCTTCCGGGAAGCGCACCATTTCGGTCTCCACGCCGTGGATCTTAAGGGCAACAAACATCTGTTCGCCCTGCTCAATGGCGACGCGCAGATCCTGTTCGCTGTGGATCACCAGCGTGGGCGTGGTCACGTTGCCAATGTAGGCCAGGGGCGATTGCCGCCAATAATCGTCCAGACTTTCCCAGGCGGGCTTGCCGCCAAACATCATCTGAAAAACCCACACGTCGCTGGATCCGTTAAAGCTGAGCAGGTTGCTCAGGCTGCGTTGGGTGACGGCGGCCTTGAACCGATCCGTGTGGCCGATAATCCAATTGGTCATATAGCCGCCATAGCTGCCGCCGGTGACACCCAGCCGGGTTGCATCCACAAAGGGCAGCGCCGCCACAGCATCGGTCCACGCCATTAGATCTTCGTGGGCGGGGCCGCCAAAATCGTTCCAAATGGCGCTGACAAAGTCGTTGCCATAGCCCTGGGAGCCACGGGGATTGGTGAAAAAGATCACATAGCCCTGGGCCGCCAGCCAATGGAATTCGTGCATAAAGGCATTGCCATATTGCAACATCGGCCCGCCGTGGATTTCCAGAATGGCCGGATAGCGCTGTGTGTTGTCAAAGCCCGGCGGCGTCATGATCCAACCTTGTAGCCGTGTGTGCGGACCGTCGATCCAGAGTTCTCGACAGTCGCCCCAGGCAATTTCGCCCAGCAGCTCGGCGTTGACCTGAGTGACCTGTGTGGTGGAGTCCACCGCCAAATCGCGCAGCCAGATCTGTCCTGGCTCGGTGATTGTGGTATGCACATAGACAAGCCGGCGTCGGTCTTGGCTGAAGCTAAAATCACCCACTGCGCCCGGCCCGCCCACTACGGTTTCAGGTTCGGTTTCGAGTTCGGCATCCTCGGCCAGCCCAATGGCATGGAGCGTGGTGCTGCCGTGGCGCGAAATTTGAAAATAGAGCCGGTCGCTCTCCGCTGACCAAACTGGCTCGGCGGCCAGGGAATAGCCCGCGACATCGCTGAGGGTAACATTCCCCACGGCGACGTCAAAGCGCTCGGTCAGATTACGCGGCGGCGTGCTGCCGTCCACGGCCACCACCCACAGATCCAACGTGCGCCAGAATTGATCCAACCCTGCCGAGCCAGTCAGGGCGATCCATTTGCCATCGGGCGAGAACGAAAACGCCGCCTTGCGGCCGGCAAAGGTTTGCAGTGGACGCGCCGCGCCGCCGCTGGCCGGCATCACAAAAATTTCATCGGCGTTGGGGGCACGGTCGGGGTCATCTGTGCCATTGGAGAGATAGGCAATCTGGCTGCCATCGGGGGACCAAGCCGGGTTGGTTTCGTCGTGGAGTGTGCCATGCGTGAGTTGGGTTGCCGCGCCGCTGCCGGCGTCAATGGTCCACACATGCCAACGCTCCTGGGGCAGGAAGCCCAGCCCGTCGCCCTTATAACTCAAGCGGGTAATGTGGCGCACCACCACACCCAGCTTCTTTTTATCCTCATCCTGGTCCCGCTCGATGGCGTCGGCGTCCTTGTGGCGAAACTGGATCAGCAGTTTTGTGCCGTCGGGCGACCAGCGCAGATCGCCGATTGTGCCGTGCAGATCGGTGAGTTTGCGCGCCTCGCCGCCGCCCACCGGGATCAAGTAGATCTGCGCCTGCTTTTCGTCGCCGCGGTTCGAGAGAAAGGCCAGCGTACGGCCATCGGGTGACCAGCGCGGCTGGCTGTCGTTCCAATCGCCGTGGGTGAACTGTTGCGCCGTGCCGTCCGCCGCTGGGGTGAGCCAGAGATTGCTGTACTTCTTTTCGCTCTTGCGGTCCACGCGGCCCAGCGCATAGGCCACCCGCTGCCCGTCGGGCGCAAGCTGCGGGCTGCCAATCGTGTGCAGGCGATAGAGATCCTCGGCGCTGATGGGACGGGTTGTGGATAGGGGCATATGATGAGCTTTCTGCTGGGGGTAGGGATAGCCAGTGGCAGAAGAGTATAGCATCCCTGGTTGAGATTGGGTACTCCCCTACAGGTTCTAGGGTGCGACGCACTCGCCACAAGGTGCGACGCACTCGCCAAGCGTAGATTAGTTGTGAAAGCTTGTGTGGCGAGTGCGTCGCACCTGTATCATTACCTTCCTATCACCGGAAACACTGACAAAGTATTTTGTCCTGGCTCGTTCCAATAAAAAAAGAGGATGACAGCGAGTTTGTCACCCTCTTTTTTACATCTCTGGGGTGGCTATTCTCCCCCGTCCAACGTGAGCAAATAGGCGATCACATCGGCCAGTTGCGCATCGCTCAAAGTATCTGCGTAGATTTGGGGCATTAAATTCGCAGCGAATCCCTCCACAACATGGTCATTGGGGGCTACGATACTGGTATAAAGATAGAGCGCAGCGCTCTGGCCTTCGACGCGGGTGGCGGCAGTATTCGCCAGATTGTACCAGCTTGGCCCCACCTGGACCACGCCTTCTTGCATGTTGTGGCAGGCGGAACAAGCGTTGGCCGTAGCCACCTGTTCACCTGCCGCTGGGTCGGCCTGATCCGGGAAGAACGCGGCGATCTCGGCGGGCAATCCGGCATAGAGAGCGTCGCTGGCTGGGCTTGTTTCGGCGCTGCTTGCTTGCGTGGGCGTGGCTTCCGCCTCCGTCGTCACAGTCACTCCATCGGCGGCGGCAAGATCGGCAGTCTCGGTCAGTTGG
The DNA here is from genome assembly GCA_963721725.1 of uncultured Chloroflexia bacterium. Lineage (GTDB taxonomy): Bacteria > Chloroflexota > Anaerolineae > Caldilineales > Caldilineaceae > RI-153. The sequence goes on along the minus strand of CAVRLX010000025.1, from coordinate 25,914 downwards.
GCAGACTCTGTCAGATCAGCCGTTGTCGTTAGCACAGCCGTCTCTGTCAATCCTGTGGTATCGCGAATCTCTGTGCTGACGGTTAGCTCGCTGGTCGCTGTGATCTCGTGGTCGCTGTCAATTCCGTGGTGCTTGTGAGGGAAGTAGTGCTTGTGAGGGCGGAGGATGCGGCTGGCTCTGCGACTACCCCCGCTTCCTCCGTTTCAACAACCTCGGATTGGCTCAAGCGCGCCGCTTCTTGATCAGCCCGGAAGCCGTCGACCATCGTCGACAGCAGAAAATAGACGAGAATGGCCCCCAACACTGGCCCCCCGTATCGAATGATCGGATGAATTTTTGGGTCATTCATACATTAGCTCCGCTTAGCGTGGACGTGAACAATTGGATGGTGCCAGTTTGCAACATAAAATCCAATCTATCATACAGAAAGAGTAAGCGCGAGGCAAACCAGGGTTATTCTATCTTACTATGTATCTCTTTTCTGCATCAAGATAGATAGCCAACGCCCGCCCCACGAGGTAAAGTACAAGTGCGTTGCATTGTGCAGCGTGTATCAACTGAAAGAGACTTGAGAAACACTGTGCAAGGAGGCACTGTTATGAATCAGGATATCTTTGAAGGTAAATGGAAACAATTAAAAGGCAATGCCCAGCAATGGTGGGGCGATCTCACGGATGATGATCTGGATCGTGTGAAGGGTCACCAAGAAGAGCTGTATGGCGTACTGCAAGAACGCTACGGCTGGACTCGCGAGCGTGTTGAACGTGAAGTAACTGACCGCTTTGACGAACACGACCGAGCGCAACCCCGTTAATTTGTACCACCACTGTAAATAGTATGTAAATAGTAAAAGACCTGTGTAGATACGGGTCTAGGTGCGTCGCACCTGTATAGTTACAAAAGAGCCAGCTACTTGGACAAGTAGCTGGCTCTTTTGTTTGGGTAAAGGGTAAGGGTAAATGCTTGCTTCTTTATGGCTACACGAAAATTTATCGGTATGATCATGAAAAGCCCAACAATTTTCTGGTTAAATCTTCACATTCTCTAAACATTTGCCCGCTACACTGAGGCAGACCGGTCAGACAACTGATTTAAGCTGATAGAAAAATTGTTTTCTCAGCTTCCAACCAAGTTTAGAGAAAGAGGAGTCTTAATCATGAAAAAGCAAACAACCTGGATGCGCTGGCTCTTGGGCGCGGTAGCGGTGATGGTCTTTGTGCTGGGTACAGCGGCAGTCTATCCCCAGACTGCCGAAGCCGCCACCCCCACCGATGTGACTGCCGGGCGGCGCGGTGGGCAGGGTCCTTTGGGAGATGGCTTGCGAGGCGGCGAGCAAAGTGAATTCCTGGCCGAAGCGCTGGGCATCTCGGTGGAAGAACTGCAAGCAGCCCAGACCGCAGCCCACGCCGCAGCGCTAGACGCCGCCGTGGAAGCCGGTCTGATCACCGAAGAACAGGCCACGCAATTACAAGAGCGCGGCAAGGGTCGCCTCCCCATGATGGGACGCATGGGCGACAGCCCCATTGATCACAAGGCGCTGTTGGCCGAAGCGCTGGGCATTTCCGTGGAAGATCTAGACGCAGCCCAGACTGAGGCCCACGCTGCAGCGCTGGCCCAGGCCGTGGCCGATGGCGACATCACCCAGGAACAGGCCGATCATATGGCCGCCCGCCATGCATTACAGCCCTATTTGCAAGAGGCCATGCAGGGCGCTCGTGACGAGGCGATTGCCCAAGCCGTAGCGGATGGCGTCATCACCCAGGAACAGGCCGATGCTTTTCTGAGCCAAGATGGGTTTGGCGGCTTTGGCAAGGGGATGCGTGGACATGGCGGACGCGGACATGGCGGCTTTGAGGGCAGCAATGGTTCGCAAGGACGCGGCACTGTGGAATCCGAAGGCATTTTCGGAATGTTCCGGGGCATGTTGAATGGCTTCCAGAGCAGCGATAGCTAACCCATCCGCTGTTCACCAGAGCTGCCAGGTTTCAGAAACCTGGCAGCTCTCCTCTCACCAAGTGCACCCGTACATCTGTAGAGGCTTGATATATCAAGCCTCTACAGATATATTCAATCCTATGCATAAACCCATCTACAACCCCATGAACAAAACCATTCTTGTCGTAGACGATAAAGAGCAACTGCGTACGCTGGTCAAGAGCTATCTCAGCGGCGAGGGCTTTCGGGTGGTCACCGCCCGTGACGGGGCCGAGGCGCTCTTTGTGGCGCGTGCCGAAAAGCCCGATCTGATCATTCTTGATCTGATGATGCCGGCCATGAATGGCTACGATTTTCTGCATGCCCACCGCAAAGAACGTGACACGCCGATTATTATGCTCACGGCCAAAGTCGAAGAATCGGATCGGGTGCTGGGGCTGGAGTTGGGCGCAGATGATTACGTGACCAAGCCCTTTAGTATGCGTGAATTGCTGGCGCGTGTGCGCGCCGTGTTGCGCCGTTTGGAGAAAGACCCCGCCGAGTCGCGTCAACTCCAGGTGGGCGGGCTACGGCTGGAGTTGGAAACCCACAGCGTCAGCGTGGACGGTCAGGGCGTGGATCTGACACCATCGGAGTTTGGCCTGTTAGCCGCCTTTATGGGTCGCCCTGGCCGGGTCTTTTCACGCGCCGATCTGTTGGAACGGATCGCCGGTGACGCCTACGAGGGCTATGAGCGCACGATTGACGTTCACATTCGCAACCTGCGCACCAAGATCGAAGCCGATCCGCGCAACCCGCGCTACATTGAAACGGTCTATGGCGTGGGCTATCGTTTCGCCGAGGTCTCCGATTAGCACACCATGATGCACTCCCTTGCTTCCAAACTCACACTGGCCTTTCTGCTTGTGGGCATCACCGGCACGCTGCTCGTTGCATTGGCCGTCAGCCGCAGCACCCAGCGCGAGTTTGACCGCTTTCTGCAGAATCGCTACGAAACCGATCTGGTGGAGGAGTTGAGCCGCTTCTATGCACAGACGGATAGTTGGGATGGCATCGCCGCGATTGTGACACGCGGCCGTCGACGTTCACAGATGGAGATGCTGCCTGTCACCGTGGTTGACAGCACAGGCCGGGTGATATTTAGCCAGCGCGAGCGCCCCAACAGGCAGATCTCGACGCAGGAACAGGAAGACGCTATCCCCATTGAAGTAGACGGCGCTGTGGTGGGGTATGCCATTCTTGACCCCAACAATCTACCCTGGATGGACCCTGGCCCTTCGCCAGAGGCGCTTTTTTTGAGACGGGTACGCAGTGCTACCGTTCTAGGCGTGTTGGGCGCGATGGGGATAGCGTTGCTACTTGGATTTTTATTGGCGCGCACCCTTACCCGCCCCCTGCGCGAACTCACGGCAGCCACACGCTTGCTGACCCAGGGCAAGTTGGGCGCGCAGGTCTCCGTCCAATCCCAGGACGAACTCGGCGAACTGGCCCTTTCGTTTAATCAAATGAGCGTCGATCTGGCCCGCTCCACCCAGCTTCGCCGCCAGATGACGGCTGACATCGCCCACGATCTGCGCACCCCGCTCAGTGTGATCTTGGGCTATGCCGAGGCGCTGAGCGATGGCAAGTTACAAGGCGGGGCCGACATTTACGCCGTGATCCACAGCGAAGCCCAGCATCTGCAACGGCTGATTGAAGATCTGCGTCTGCTCTCCCTGGCCGATGCCGGGGAACTCTCGTTGAGTCGCCAGTCTATTTCCCCGCGCACACTGCTGCACCGTGCCTTTGCGGCCCATGCCATCGCCGCCGAAGAAAAAGGCGTCGCCTTGCAACTAACAGCAGCCGACGATCTGCCCGCCATTTCGGTTGATCCATCCCGTATGGCCCAAGTGCTCAACAACTTGGTGGGCAACGCCCTGCGCCACACCCCGGCAGGGGGCGAAATTCAGCTTTCGGCCCAGGCCCGTGACGGCGCAGTGGAAATTCGCGTCCAGGACAGCGGCGAAGGCATTGCCCCCGAACACCTCTCCCACATCTTCGAACGCTTCTATCGGGCTGACGCCTCGCGCACCCACGGTGAATCTGGCCTGGGCCTCGCCATTGTGCGCTCGTTGGTCCAGGCCCACGGCGGCACAATTTCTGCCGTCAGCACCCCTGGTCACTTGACTAGTTTCACCGTTACCCTTCCCCTTTCCTGACCAAAACGCTTGACACAGCTGGCGAGTGCGTCGCACCCTAGACCTGGATAGGTACGAATTGGTTTAACACAAGGAGTTTTTACAATGGCTCACCCTTCGATTTCAGTGCGCGACTTAACCTTCCGCTATGGGGATCTCGTCGCCGTGGATGGCATTAACTTTGATGTCGCGCCTGGCGAGATCCTGGGCTTTCTTGGCCCCAACGGTGCGGGCAAATCCACCACAGTGAAGATGCTGAGTGGGCAACTGCGCCCCACCCACGGGCAGGCGATCCTGTTGGGTATGGATATTACACGCGAGACCAAGAAGATTCAGGCCCAGATCGGGGTTTCGTTTGAGAATGTGAACCTCTATGAACAGATGAGCGCGCTGGAAAACCTGACCCTGTTTGCTCGGCTGTTTGGGATCAAGTCGTTTGACGCTATGGCGCTTTTGACAAAAGTGGGGCTGGCCGGGCGCGAAAAGGATCGGGTGGAGACCTATTCCAAGGGCATGAAACAGCGGTTGATGCTGGCCCGCGCCCTGGTGAACACGCCGCGTATCCTCTTTTTGGATGAACCCACCGACGGCCTTGATCCCGTCTCGTCGCAGACCATCCACGCCATTATCCGCGAGGCGGCTGACCGCGGCGCTACCGTCTTCATCACCACCCACGACATGGTGGAGGCGGACAAACTCTCGGATCGGGTGGGCTTTATCAATAAGGGCAAGATCGTAGCCCTGGATCGTCCGGCGGCGCTCAAGCGCAAATATGGACAGCGCGCGCTTAAAGTGGAGATAGAAGGTGCCAATGGCGAGACGGTGATCCGGGAAGTTCCGCTGGATCAGGGGGACACCCCACAGTTGGTCTACAATCTCTTTGCCAATGAACGAATTGTCACGGTTCACAGCGAAGAGGCAACCCTGGAAGATATCTTTGTGGAGATGACAGGAAGGGGGCTGGTCGGATGATTGCAGCCTTGATTGAGAAAGATATCAAACTCTATTTTCGCAACCGCTTCTTTGCGCTGATCAGTGTGCTGGGGATGGTGGCCTATCTCGTCCTCTACTTTTTCATGCCCGCCGGGGGGAACGCGCCATTCAGCATGGGCATCTATTTTGAAAGCCCAGAGCTGACCCAGGTGGACGAACGGATGCTGGGCGCAATGGAAGATGTTAACACGTTCAGCAATCAGGAGGCGCTGATGGCCTCTGTGGAATCTGGCGAAACCATGGCTGGGCTGGTGATCAGCGCTGCCCAGAGCCAGGCGATTGAGCGGGGCGATCCGGTGACGCTCGCGCTTTACATGGCTCCCAGCACACCGCGCGAATTCCGCGGCGCGCTGGCCGATATCCTGGGCATGGGTATCAACTGGAGCAATCCGTCGGGCAGCCCGCTGGCAAAACTTGCATTCGAGGAGACCCAAGAGGTGCTAGGGCCAGATCGGCTGGACGAGTCCATCCCCCTGCGCGATCGGCTGCTGCCGCTGCTGCTCTTGGCGATCCTGGCAATGGAAACGTTGGGGCTGGCAACCCTGATCACCCAAGAGGCGCGCACAGGCACGGCGCGGGCAGTGCTGATTACGCCGCTGCGTCTGGGCCACTTTTTCGCCAGCAAGACGATAATGGGCGTGGGGCTGGCCTTCATCCAGGTGCTGATCCTGATTACCGCCACAGGCAAACTCTTCACCGCCCCCTTGCCCATCATCGCCATTTTGCTGGTGGGCAGTCTGATGGTGACAGGCATTGCCTTTCTGGTGGCGGCCATTGCCCGTGACAGCATGTCGGCCATGGGCTGGGGGATGCTGGCAATCATCGGCCTGATTCTGCCCGCGATGGTGGTGATCTTTCCCGCCATCAACACAGGCTGGGCCGATCTGATCCCGTCGTATTATCTTGTGGATAGCCTGCACCGGGTCTTGAATTTTGGCGCCGGCTGGGCAGAGATCAGCCAAAATCTGCTCTATGCCCTGATCACCGGGGTTGCCACGCTGGCGATGGGCAGCTTTTTCCTACGAAGGAGATTCCAATGAACCTTGATCTACACATCAGCCCCCGGCGGATCGGCATTCTGGTGATGAAGGACATTCGCCAGGGATCGGGCAACTTTCTGGCCGTCTATGCGGTGATCGATTCCCATTATCCTGACCCTGCTGGCGAATCTGGTCTTTGGCGATCTCTTTTCGCAGACGCCCCGGTTGGGGATGCTGGACCCGGACACGTCACAGGTCATCGTGTTGCTGCAAGAGACCGATCACATTCGCACAACGCTCTATGCAGACGAGGCGGCCCTACGCGAGGCGGTACGCCGCGGGGTGGAAGAGATGGCCCTGATCCTCCCCGCTGGCCTGGACGAAACGCTTGTCAACGGCGGCACAGTCAAACTCACGGCTTTGCGCTGGGGAGAGGCCCAAGCGCAGAGCCTTCTGATCCTGGACACGGCCCTCAACCGCACCTTTGCAGCGGTGGCGGGGGTTCCCCAACAGGCCACGGTGGAGCCGGTGCTTCTGGGCAGCGAGATGGATCTCTCGTGGAGCGAACGCATGTTGCCGCTGATCCTGATTATGGCGGTGACACTGGGCGGCCTGCTGATTGCCGCCACCACCCTGATTGAAGAGCGACAACAGCACACCCTCAGCGCGCTGACCACCACCGTCACCAGCCTGATGGATGTCTACATCGCCAAGTTGGTGCTGGGGGTATGGGTGGGCGTGATGGTGGGGCTGATCACCCTGGCGATTAATCAGGCCTTTGGCAACCAGCCCGGCTTGCTCATCGGCGTGATGGCGTTGGGTGCGCTGGCGGCCTCGGTGCTGGGCATTCTGCTTGGCTCGGTCTCTAAAGATATGGATACCTTCATGGCGATTGTCAAAGGGCTGGGCATCGTGCTCTATGCGCCTGGGATCGTAGAGATGTTTCCCGGCATCCCAGCCTGGATCGGGCGACTCTTCCCCACCTACTACCTCATGAACCCGATCATGGAGATCACCCAAAAGGGAGCTTCCTGGAGCAACGTCGCCGGGGAAGTGGCGATTCTGGCGGCCATTGCCGGGGCCATGTTGTTGTTGCTCGCCTTCCAGGTGGAACGGCAAGAGAAACAGATCGCGCTGGCTGGGTAAAAAAGTGTCGGGGATTCGTCCGGCTCCTCTTGGCTACACGAAAATCATCTATCCAAAACATGTCGGGGACTTCCCACAAAGAGGGCGATTTCGCCAAGTCCCCGGCACGTTTCGACGACTCCCCCATTCGGAATTACACCGATTGGCTATTCATTGCTTGACGTTTGACACGGCGCGCCGCTTTCAAGTACGCTTCAGCCATTGTTCTCGTGTACGCGACCTCTGACGCACAGTCGTTGGTTTTTAGACCTGACAGGTTTTCTGAAACAAGGTTTGGGTCAACTGCGCAACTTTTAACAAAGTTTCTCCCACAGAAAGCACTCTATTTGACAGAGCGCAGGGGCAACGGTACAATCGCCCTCAGAACTCCACTCTTGATGGATAGAAACCGTTGCCCATGTTGATGCAAGCCGTTGGTTGTCCGAAAAGCTGTTGTTGTCCCTGTTGTCTGCGGAGGCGGTCGCTTCTGTTTTCGGCAGGGATGGTTAATGACATCCCACGCTAAGAACTGAACCTTGCCCGCCTTCGCCTTGTATACACATGGCAGAACGGCACGCACCGATGAACGAGCGCCCAGACTGCCTGGGCGCTTTTTTTATGCCCTATACAGGTTAAACCCGTTGCTAACCGTGAAAAACGCCTTCAGGCGCTAGACTTTTAGCCGCTGTGGCGGCTTTTCACGGTTAGTGGCCCAATTTATTGGTCGTTTTGAAAAGGAACATGATGAGCCGATCCCAATCAATTGCCCAAACCGTTTTACATCTGCCCGATCTGGTGGTGGATCCCGACTGGCTGGCCGCACACCTCGACCATCCGGGGCTGCGCCTTGTGGATGTGCGCACGGCTGAGAACTACGCCGAGGGCCACATTCCCGGTGCGGTGCGGCTGGCGCTGGAATCGCTGGCAACGCAGATCGACGGCGTGCCGGGCATGTTGCTGCCGCCAGATGTCTATGCCGAGCGGCTGGGCAGCCTGGGCGTGGATGCCGACAGCGTCGTGGTGCTCTATGACGATCATTGGGGGATGCCGGCGGCGCGTGTACTCTGGTCGCTGGCCCGCTATGGACACACCAACGCCGCCATTCTCAACGGCGGCTGGGATCGCTGGGCTGCCGAATCTCGCCCCGCCACGACCGAAGTGCCGGTGGTGCAGCCCGCCCACTTTGTGCCCCGCCCCGCCGATGACGAAATCGCGGCACGGCCCTGGCTGCTCGGCCGCCTGAACGATGGCGATGTGGTGATTATCGACACCCGCACACCGGGCGAGTTTGGACAGGGTCACCTGCCCGGCGCGCTGAACTGGGATTGGATGAACGGCGTGCCTGTGGAGACGTGGGATACGTTGCGCCCCGCCGAAGAGCTACGCGCCGAGTTGGCCGATCTGGGTATCACCCCGGACAAAGAAGTGATCACCTACTGTCGATCCGGGGCGCGGGCGGCGCACACTTATGTGCTGTTGCGGCGGCTGGGCTTTCCGCGGGTGCGCAATTATGACGGATCGTGGCTGGAGTGGTCGCATTATTTGAATGCGTGAGGTTTGAAGTGCGAAGTTTGAAACGTGAGATATAACTCGCAATCCGCGAAGGAGACAATCTTCTATGAGCAGCAATCTTCAACAACCCCGCCCGCCGTCGCTGTTACAGGCTGCGTTTGGGTCGCTGGGCTACACCGAGGGCATTGCTCTGCGCCGTAACGTGATCAACGGCATCTTTGTCTCGTTGGGCGCGCTGGCGATTCTGTTGATTGCCACAGGGCTGGGGCAAAACATGGCGCTCTTTTGGGCCTTTGGGATCACCTTTGGCTTTGTCTTGCAGCGCAGTCGCTTCTGCTTTGCCAGCGCCTTCCGCGATATCTTTTTGCTGCGACATGGGCGCACCATGAAAGGCGTGTTGGCCGGGCTGGTGGTAGCAACACTGGGCTTCGCGGTCTTTATGAGCAAACAGATCCCCAACACCAGTTTGGGCATCCTGCCGCCCGACGCCAACGTGCTGCCGATTGGCTGGCATCTTGTGCTGGGCGGGCTGCTCTTTGGCTTTGGCATGGTGGTGGCGGGTGGCTGTGTCTCGGGCAGCATCTACCGCATGGGCGAAGGCTATGTAGCTTCGTGGGTGAGCTTTGGCGGCATTATGCTGGGGCTGCTAGTGGCGAGCTACACCTGGAATTGGTGGTGGGATTTCTCAATTGCCGATGGGCCACGGCTGTGGCTGCCCACCTTTTTGGGGCATGGCGGCGCGGTGGCGGTGACGTTGCTGGCACTGCTGCTGGTCTATCTGCTGGTGATCTGGTGGGAGAGCCGCAGCGGGCTGGTGATGCCGGACATGCCTTTCGAGGGCAGCGACGACGAGACTTTCGCCGCCAAACTCAGCAACAGCTTGGGCCGCTTTTTTGTGCATGGCTGGCCGATGGTGGTGGGCGGGGCTGTGCTGGGTGGGCTGAATGTGCTGCTTTTTATCACGGCGCACCCGTGGGGTTTCACCGGCGAGGTTTCGCGCTGGGTGCTGGGCTTCACTAATGCGCTGGGCGTGGGTCCTGGCCCGCTGCAAGGCGCGGCCAGTCTGCCCGGCTGTGCGTTGGAGGTGGGGCAAACCGGCATTCTGCACCACATGCTCTTCCTGGTGGTGGGCATGGTGGTGGGATCGCTGATTGCGGCGCTCTTCGCGGGCGAGTTCAAGATCCGCGTGCCGCGGCAGCCAGTGCGCTATCTACAAGCCGCGGGCGGCGGCACGCTTATGGGCTACGGTGCGGGCATCGCCATGGGTTGCACGATTGGCGCCTTTTTCTCGGCGATTCCATCGTTGGCGGTGAATGGCTGGTTCTTTGCCGTCTTCCTCGCTATCGGCGCGTGGCTAGGCGTGCAGGCCATCCAGCGCATTTCGTAAAAGCAGAAATATTATCCGCAGATTGCGCAGATTACGCAGATTCCAGAAGTTCACCGCAAAGAACACAAAAAGGGGAGAGAAGTATCCCTTTCAGATCAGTGCAAATCCATTCAATCTGTGGCATCGGTGTTCCATTTCTGAAAATCTGCGCAATCTGTGTAATCTGCGGATCATTCTTTCATTTTTGAATAAGGAGAGAAATCATGGCTTTGAAACAACTGGATGTGCGCGGCGAGATCTGCCCGTACCCGATGATGAAGACGGTGCAGGCGTTGAAGAAGCTGCCTGCCTCGGAGTTGGGGCTGGAAGTGATCACGGATCACGCGCCGGCGCTGGAGACCATCCCCACCCAAGCGGCTCGGCTGGGCTATGCCGCCCAGATTGAAGAGACCGGCGCGCCGGAGTGGCGGATCACCTTGACCAAGAAATCTTGATCCGGCTCGTCGAGCCTAAAGAGGTTTTGTAGACACGGATGCAGCAGAACACAGATAAGAATTTCCATCTGTGTTCCCTTCTATCCGTGTCTACAAAAGAATGGGCAACCCCTTGCCCAAAACAAGAAGATCACCAACAAGAACCAAACCATTCAAGAAAGAGATCCCATGAAACTGCGAACATTGTTACCCTTGCTGCTGCTTTTTGCCGTGATTCTGAGTGCCTGTGTGGTTCCTGCGCCGGGCGCACCGGCGGCCCAACCGGCGGCTATCCCCGAAACCTATGCCAAGCCCGATGTCCTCGTGGACACCGATTGGCTGGTGGAACACGCGGACGATGAAAATGTGGTGTTGCTGGCCGTGGGCACCGATGCCGAAGCCTTCGCCGCCAACCACATTCCCGGCGCGCGCTTTGTCCACGGTGGCGCGGACATTACCAATCCTGAGGATTCCACCCGCGGCCAGATCCTGACCCAGGAGGCACTCTCGGCGCTGCTGAGCAAACTGGGCGTCGAACAGGACAGCACCGTTGTGCTCTATGACGATGGCAACAACCTGTGGTCCACACGCGCTTATTGGGTGCTGAAGTATTACCAACACAACGATGTGCGCGTCTATAACGGCGGCTCGGGCAAGTGGCAGGCCGACGGCCAGGCGCTGACCGCCGACGTTATCGAACCCACGCCCAGCGAGTATGTGGCGGGCGACGCTGACCTGGAGATTCGCACCACGGCCGAGTATGTCATGGAACATGTGGATGATCCCGACACGGTGATGTGCGACACACGCAACCCTGAGGAATACGCCGGCACCGATGTGCGCTCGGCGCGTGGTGGTCATGTCCCCGGCGCGATTAACGTGGAGTGGACCAACGCCGTGAACAGCGATGGCACTTTCAAGAGCGCCACGGATCTTTACAATCTCTACACGAAGGCTGGTTTTGTGCCGGACAAGCAGATCATCACCTATTGCCAGACCGGCGTGCGCGGCGCGCATACGTGGTTTGTGCTGCGCGAGCTGTTGGGTTTCCCCAATGTGCGCAATTATGACGGCTCGTGGGAAGAGTACGGCAACATGGCCGACGCCCCCATCGAGCAATAAGGCGATTCCACGAAACTAAGTCTGCATAAGTCCCCGGCACTTCACAGAAAGTGCCGGGGACTTATGAATTTAATTGCCATTTCCGGCACTCTCCGCTATGCTTGGAAAACGCTACGCCCAAACCCATCCATCCCGTTGGAGCGTTTCCCATGTCCGCCCCACCCCATGTGTTGCTGATCACCACCGATCACTGGCCTGCCCATCTCTTTGGCGGCGCAGGCCATCCCGTCATCCACACGCCCACGCTGGATCAACTCGCCCACAACGGCGTCCGCTACACCAATGCCTATAGCGAATGCCCTGTCTGTATTCCCGCCCGCCGCACGCTGATGACAGGGACCACGCCGCGCACCCACGGCGACCGTGTGTTCAAGGTGCAGGAGCCGATGCCGCGCCTGCCCACGCTGGCGCAGACCTTCCGCGATGCGGGCTATCAAGCCTATGCCGTGGGTAAGCTGCACGTCTTCCCGCAGCGCGATCGCATCGGCTTTGACGACGTGATTTTGGCCGAGGAAGGCCGCCCCATCCTGGGCGCGATTGACGATTACGACCTCTGGCTGGCCGAGCAGGGCTATCCCGGCGAGAGCTACGGCCACGGCATGAGCAACAACGACTATGCCTATCGCCCGTGGCATCTGCCCGAAGAGACCCACGTCACCAATTGGGCCACCCGCCAGATGTGTCGCATGATCCGCCGCCGCGACCCCACCCGCCCTGGCTTTTGGTTTCTCTCGTACTCTCATCCCCACCCGCCGCTGGTCCCGCTCCAATGGTATATGGATCTCTACCGCGATGAGACGCCCCCGCCGCCGTCCATTGGCGCGTGGGCCGAGCGAGTGGCGGATCTGCCCTATGCGCTGCAAGCGGTGGCGGGCAGTTGGGGCGACATCCGCCCGGCCCAGATCCGCGCCATTCACCGCGCTTTCTATGCGCTCTGCACCCACATTGATCATCAACTGCGACTGGTCATCGGCACGCTACGCGAAGAGCAACTACTCGACAACACGGTGATTCTCTTCACGGCGGACCACGGCGACATGCTGGGCACGCACAACCTGTGGGCCAAGCGTCTCTTTTACGAAAATGCTGCCAACGTGCCTATGATCCTGATGGGCGCGGCGGGGGACCCACGCGTCGGCCATCACCGTACAGACCATCGGCTGGTGGGCTGGCAAGATGTTATGCCCACGCTGCTCGATCTGGCGGGCATTCCCATCCCCGCCAGTGTGGACGGTATTTCGATGGTGGGCGAGGCCCGCCGTGAGCATCTCTACGGCGAGGTGGGCGAAGACGCCATGGCGACGCGCATGGTACGTACGGCGCGCCACAAGCTGATCTACTATTCCGTGGGCAACGTGACCCAGCTTTTCGATGTGGAAAGCGATCCCAACGAGTTGCACAATTTGGCGGGCGATGCTGCACTGGCCGAGGTCGAACATGAACTGCGCCAAATTTTAATCGGGGAACTCTACGGCAGCGACGAAGCCTGGGTGCAAAACGGCGAACTCGTGGGGCTGCCTGCTCGTACCTATACGCCCAAACCCGACCGCGGCCTCTCCGGCCAGCGCGGCATCCACTGGCCGCCGCCGCCGTTGGACCTTTCCGGCAAGCCTGTGGGCGCGCCGGGGTAAAGAATGATATTAGATATTGGCTACTGGATATTAGGTTTTGGCATCTCTACCCACTCCCTAATATCCAATGCCCAATACCCACCACCCACCAAAGGATCTCACTATGTCTTCCCAAAAACGCTTTGCTCTGGTTGGCACAGGGGGCCGGGCACAGATGTTTATCGACGCGATTTGCGGCACGTTTGCCGCCGACAATCAACTGGTGGCGCTCTGTGATCTGAGCCAGACGCGCATGGATCGGTACAATACCCGGATTGGTGAAAAGTTCGGACTGTCGCCACTGCCCACCTATCATGCCGCCGACTTTGACCGCATGGTGGAGGAGACCAAACCCGACACGGTGATTGTCACCACCATGGACGCCACCCACCACACCTATATTATCCGCGCCATGGAACTGGGCTGCGACGCCATCACCGAAAAGCCCATGACCACCGATGACGAAAAGGCGCGTGCGATTTTCGAGGCGATTGAGCGCACAGGCCGCTCGCTGCGCGTGACCTTCAACTATCGCTACAGTCCATTGGCGACAAAGGTGCGCGAGTTGATCATGGGCGGCGTGATTGGGCGACCACTGCATGTGGATTTCTCGTGGGTGCTGGATACGCGCCACGGCGCGGACTACTTCCGTCGCTGGCATCGCGAAAAGGATAAATCCGGCGGGCTGCTCGTGCACAAGGCCACCCATCATTTTGACCTCATCAACTGGTGGATTCAGTCCTATCCGCAGCCAGGTCTTTGCCCTGGGCAATCTGATGTTTTATGGTCGCCAAAATGCCGAGGCCCGCGGCGAATCCTATAACTACGATCGCTACACTGGCGTGGCCGAGGCCGACAATGATCCCTTTGCCCTGCGCCTGGATGAAAACGAGGCTCTGCGCGGTCTCTATTTGGAGGCGGAAAAGGACAGCGGCTATCTGCGCGATCGCAATGTCTTTGGCGACAACATCAGCGCCGAGGACACCATGAGCGTCACGGCACGCTATGCCAACGGGTACGCTCCTCACCTATGCACTGCTGGCCTATTCGCCGTGGGAAGGCTATCGCACCGCCATCACCGGCAACCGGGGCCGCATTGAGGTAGAGGTTGTGGAATCGGTGGGGCGCACCTTTGTGGCGGGCGAAGAAGAGACGTTGGCCGACACGGACCGCCACGCCCTGGAGTTTGGCGGCAAGCACATCTGGGTCTTCCCCATGCACGGCGCACCCTATGCCGTGGATGTTCCCGAAGGCGTGGGCGGGCACGGCGGCGGTGATAGTGTGATGCTGGAGCAGCTTTTTGCGCCCAATCCCCCCCACGATCCGTTCCACCGCGCGGCCTCGCACATTGACGGCGCAGCCTCGATCCTCATGGGCATTGCCGCCAACCACTCCATCGCCACGGGCATGCCTGTGGTGGTGGATGAGTTGTTGAAGTTGGAAGTCTAACGCGGAGAGTGAAGAGCGAAGAGTGAAGAGCGAAGAGTGAAATGACAACGCTATTCTCTGCGCCTCTCCACCTCCGCGACTCCGCGTCAAAAGCAATCGGAAACTTAACGCAAAGGTGCAAAGATGCAGAGACGCAAAGCAATTCTTTGCTCCTTTGCGGTGGAAAGCTATCAGAAAAACTTAACGCAAAGACGCGGAGAGGCAGAGGCGCAAAGGGAGAAAAATAACAATGCAGTTCTCTGCGCCTTTGCGGCTTTGCGTTAAAAATCAAGGAGATAAACGTGAAACGACTTGAGGGAAAGAAAGTAGTGATCACCGGGGCCAGCAGTGGGATTGGGCGGGCCGTGGCGGTGGCGTGTGCCACGGCCGGGGCGGATGTGGCGGTGGTGGCGCGTCGCCAGGATCGGTTGGAGGAAGTGGCGGCGGAGATCCGCGCCGCTGGGCAGCAGGCCGTGATCTGTGTGGCTGATGTGGCTGACGAAGCGCAGGCAGTGGCGGCGCTGGAAGAAGCCCGCGCTGGCTTGGGCCGCATTGATGTGCTGGTCAACAACGCCGGCACGAATCTAGTCAACCGCAGCATTGCCGAAACCACCACCGAAGAGTGGCGGCGCATTTTGGAGATCAACCTGACCAGCGCCTATGTGCTCACCAAAGCCGTGCTGCCGGGGATGATCGAACAGAACGACGGCGTGATCATCAACATTGCCTCGCGCGGGCCATCCTGCCCAGCATGTTTGCCGGGGTCTCGTACAGCACCTCGAAGATCGGCATGGAAGCGCTGACCAAGGTCACCAACGAAGAGGCCAACGCCCACAACGTGCGCGCCTGTGTGATCCACCCCGGCGAGGTGGAGACCGAAATCCTGGTTCACCGCCGCGCTCCTGTCTCCGACGAACGCCGCGCCCGCATGATGCAGGGCGAGGACATCGCCGAAGCCGTGATCTTGGTGGCTGGGCTGCCCGCTCGCGCCAATATTGAATACATCTCGATTAAGCCAACACGAAGTTAAAGAAGAGATCGGGAGATCCCATGACCGAAGCCAGCAACCGCCCCACCCGCGACCGTCTCGAAGATATCATTGTGGTGGACGCCGATGTTCACGTCCACGAATCGCCCGCCGAACTGGCGCCCTATTGCGACATGCCCTGGCGCAAATCGCTGGAGGCCCTTTCCAACGTGCCGGAACGCTATTTGGACATCCCCGGCTTCTCGGCGGGGACGGGCGGCCTCTCGGCTCCCTTCCCCGGCGGCCACGATTCCAAACGCATGGTTCACACAGCGGAGCAGATGCGCGCCGAACTCAGCGAACTTTCCATTGACATTGCCATTCTCTTTCCCGATCACCTGCTAAAGTTGCCGGTGTTGCCGCAAAAAGAGTACGCAGCGGCGCTGGCCCGTGCCTATAACGCCTGGCTGGTGGACAAGTGGTGTTCGCAGAAAAACCGGCTGCTGGGCTGCATTGTGGCCGCGCCGCAAGATCCCGAAGACGCAGCGCGTGAGATCGCAAAGTATGCCAAAGAGCCGGGCATCGTAGGCGTCTATCTGGGGCTGGCTGGCGTGGATCCCCTGTGGGGCGACCGCAAATATGATCCCATCTATGCCGCGGCACAGGAAGCCAATTTGCCTGTGCTGCTGCACAGCGTCACCGTGATCCATCCCGTCTTTCCGTGGCAGATCCAGGGCTTCGACACCGAAATGGCCCGCCACACCATCGCCCACCCCTTCGCAGTCATGGCGAACCTAGTGAGCATGATCACCACCGGCGTGCCGGTGCGCTATCCCGACCTGCGCGTGGCTTTCATTGAGGCTGGCATCTCCTGGGTTCCCTTTATCATGAACCGGCTGGACAAAGAGTACTTGGAGCGGCGGCGCGAAGTGCCCTTTTTGGAAAATCGCCCCAGCCACTACATCCGCAAATTTTATTACGGCACGCAGCCTGTGGAAGAGCCGGAAAACCCTGCCGATCTGGTGACGCTGATCAATCTCTATGGCGGCGAAGAGACCACTATGTTTGCTTCGGACTGGCCGCACCACGATTTTGACCACCCGCGCAAGGTCTTTCAACTGCCCATGTCGCCGGAAGGGCGACGCAAGATCATGGGCGAAAACGCGCTGCGCTTCTTCCAGATCGACGCCGAAGCGCGCCGGACCAATCTCACCCCATAAAATTCACCGTAAAGGCGCAAAGAACACAGAGGGAAAATAGAACGCAGATGACGCAGATTGAGCGGATTTGCGCAGATTCCAGACGAGCTGCTGAACTATTTTTGCCTTTTGCCTTCTTCCCTGCGCTCTTTGCGCCTTTGCGGTGAATGATGAATCACGGAGAATCCTCAGACAATGCCACAGGAATACATCATCGGGAGCGTGTCGGACTTCCCCGCGGGCAAACACAAGGTTGTGGAGATCAACCGCCGCCAGATCGGCGTTTTTAACATTAACGGTGAATTTTTTGCCCTGCCCAACCTCTGCCCACACCAGGTGGGGCCGCTCTGCCAGGGTCGCGTCTCTGGCACGTTGATCTCCAACAAAGAGACCGATTGGCACATTCAGTGGGCCTACGACGGCGAAATCGTCACCTGCCCCTGGCACGGGCTGGAATATCACGTGCCCACCGGCCAGTGTCTAGCCTATCCCGAAATCCGCCTGCGCTCCTACGAAGTCTGGGTCGAGGAGAGCCAGATTAAGATTCGGCTATGACGCTTTCGGCACAGCGCTGGGACGAACTCGCCGTGGTCGAGACCGAGGACGCCGTCTTTGTGGCCGCCGCAGACGATCCCGACGACTGGGTGGTCTGCTTTCACAAAGGAGCAGAGTTTGCCGCCCATGATCGGGCCGAACGCATGGTGGGGCTACACAACGGCAGCTATCCCCAGCCAACTATCCCCTTTGGTCCATTATCAAACTACACCCCATCCATAGACAGGTAGACTGCTTATGTCACCCCAAAAACGTTTTCTGGGCATCACCGTGATGACGCCCTTTATCCAAGACGAGGGCATCGAAGCCACCCTCGCCAACATTGTGGATCGGGCTGGGGCCACGGCGGTTACCATCAACACTTCGGTGGTGGCCCCCATGCCCGAAGGCCAGGGACAGTTTCAGCCGCCCACGGATGCTGGCTCCAGCCCGCGCCTCTTTGACCGCACCGTGTGGGGCAAAGATTATTTCTGGTTTCGCAGCGGACCCGGCCATCGCACCCACACAGAGTTTTACGAAGGGCTGCATTATCAGCCGCGCCAGCCCAACGATCTCACGGATTCCGTGGGGCCACTCATCGGCGCATTCATCACAGCGGCCAAAGCACGCGGTCTCCAGGTCTACATCCAGACCAGCGCCACCGCACCGCCTGGCCTGCGCGATGAAGACCGCCCGCGCCTGCCCGATGGCACGCTCCCGCAGAAACGTATGGCCGACACGGGCAGTCTGGCCAGCCCCGCCGTGCGCGCCTATAACCGGGCCTGGGTGCGCGATATCTTTTCGCACTACCCCCAGATCGACGGCATCCGCCCCGACTGGCCCGAATACCCCTGTTACACACTGGGCGAAGCGTTTCAGGATTTCAGCCCCCACGTACAGCGCTGGGCAGGGGAGCACGGCTTTGATTTTGAGCGCATCCAGCATGATGTGGCGGCTTTTTACACCTATCTCCACGGCAGCCTCACCAATTGGGATCTGGTCGATCTGGCCGGGCCGGATCGAGGGAAGTTCACCCTCGTTGAGGGCATGAAACGCTTTGCCGGGATCGCCGAGTGGCTGCGCCTGAAGGCCGCGCTCTCCGTTGATCTGCTGGCCGATTGGCAGTCCGCCATCCATGAGTTCGGCGGCGCAGACAAAGCGCTTTCGGCCAATGCGTTTATGACCCCTTTTTCCACCATCACCGGGCTGGATTTCGCCGGGTCTGCGCCCTATTGCGCCTCGATTTCACCCAAACTCTACACCATGCATTGGTCACAGATCATTGAGTTTTGGGGGCGGGAGTTGCTTGAAGCCAATCCGGGGCTGGATGAAAGTTTGTTGGTCCAGGCATTGGTCAATCTGCTCGATCTCGACGATCAGCCCACGGCGCGCTCCCTGGCTGATTATGGCTATCCGAAACCAGCTGAACCGCATCCCATTCCCACCCAGACCCAACAGCGCAAGATTGCCCAGGTGATGCACGCCGCCCGCGGCAAAACACAGATCCACGCCCTGGTCCACGGCTACGGCCCGCTCGACGACTTCCGCCGCCGCTTTCAACTGGTGGCCGACAGCCCCGCCGACGGCTGCTGGATCAACCGCTACGGGTATCTGAGCGATGAGAAGTTGGACGCCATTGGGGAGATCTGGGGGTAGGGGGGCGAGCGGGTGATATGTGCGAATGTTGATTTTGCGTTGCACGAATCATCGTTGGTTCTTCAGGATCTCAGGGGGTTGACAAACCGAGTTATTCGAAACGGTAAGCTGGGCAAACCGCATTCAGTGCATAAGGAATGCTTTTAGTGCTACCGTTCGATGTCTTGCATAAAGTCACCCCCCTGAGATCCCAGAGAACCTCATCGTTTTACCTACTGAGTCATCTGCGCTAAAAATACGGGTTACCTGATGAGGGGAGACCCGAATACTAAGGCTGGATGATGCACTACGCTTTTTCCTGATTTAAAGCGCGCTCGATAGCGTAGGCAAGCCAAAAAATATTTACTGTTCGACGCCCTCGGTAACGCATGCCCATGATTAAATGGCGTAAATGCATAAATGAAGTTCGTTCCAGAACGTCTCGATGGATACTAGCATTTCGCAGTTGCCGAATGGTCTCAAGTCGTTCAGCTAGGATTCTTCGCCATATCTCCATGTCTGCTGACAGCCAATCGTCTACCTCACGCTCAACCCGAGTTTGCAGTTCATAAAATCTGATGTTCTTTTTCTTCACTTCCCCATAAGGAGCGACTAGGACTCTACTTAGGGTGATCTCCAGCGCTTTTTGATAACCGAGAAAAATACCCGCATAGTCGTGGACATAACTTTCAGATGAAAGAACATAATGACGATACTGTCTTTCGCTCTCTTCAATAAATGTTTTGCTATCCTGATCAAGCCATTGCCACACGTGCTTACCTAACGCCCAAGCTGGTTCAGGCCACAATTGCCGGTAACCTGGATTACGAAGCCAAGTTTCGAGAGCATTGGCGACAGTATCCATGGTTTCGTTTACTTGCTCCCAAGAATACGAGCCGCTCGCGCTTTTCACATACGCAAGCCAAGCATCAATTTCCTGAACACGCTTATCCTCTATAAACGTGTCCAACAAAAGCACTTCATCTAACCAATAATGCAACGTTTCATGGCTTGACAAAAAACGGCCCAACCAGGGTTGCACTGCGACAACACGTCGTACCGTATCTGTTACAAAAGCTTTCTGTGGAAACGAACGAATGGCAAAAACAAGGTAAGTCATCTGTTGGATAGAAGCAAACTGAAGATTATTCCAGGCATCCTTTGCCTCTTGATCTGCTATACGATCTAAATGAATGTTGACCATCCGAGCAAGCTTTCTACTAGTACTATCATCACCCCATGTTGCCTGAAACCGTTGGTACTGTTTTCTTGCTTTCTCTCCTGTATGTTGAATTTGCTGCTGTAAAATAAACACAGCCTGATCGAAGTCTCCAGACACTATATACCGTGCAAACTGCATCGTTTGAAATGTGTAATTCTCTATCCATAGTAGTTGTTGCTCTGCTTCTAAAACATCATCTGACATATCAATGTCTAGGGAAAACTGCTGCAACAAGTAATCAAAATTTAACTGTTGCAATATAGCTCCTTGTTTACTCACTACCGCTAAAGCGATCTTCTCCGCAACAGTGTCTGGTGCGTAAGGCTCCTCTATATCCCTCCATATGAGCTGGCATAAAGTCCAGTAGGTGACTCGTGAAAGATGTTCATTACTAACATATTCAGGCAGTACAGATACAGCATATTTTGTTCGTGCAATTGCGTAGGTTGCTTTCCGGTATTCATAGCTAACCTGAGCAGACTCTAAATGTCTGGATTTTTCCACAGAAACTGTAAGCAGTTGCCAATCTCTTTTAATGGCTTCCCATGCCCATAACACAGGTGTATCATCTTGGACACCATAGCCTGTGACACCTGTGCCCGCAATACCCCATAGGCTAAATGACTGTAAATACTTATGCAGGCAAAATTCTACTTCTTCCCAAGTATCTCCATCTCGTATAGCATTCAGCAGGTACTCTTGTGTCTCAGCATATTCCTTTTTCTCCAAAGAAAATGAAGCAAGATTTGACCAAGCTTCAGCCCAGGAGGGCATCCGTTGCATAGCAATACGATACAGCCGAAGAAGTTGTGAATCACATCCGTCATCGATCTTCTTTGTCTCTACCTTAAAATTAGATCCCAGTGTTTCGTCCGTTGTATGCGAGTAAGCTAGAATTGTGCGCGCATTTCGTACCGCTTCTTCTAGTCGGCTCGCAGCTCGATACAAACAGCGTTCCTCTGGATACTGCTCAATTCCCTGCCAACACAGTCTGTAGACAGAACTGTAAATGCCTTCCAGATCTGGCTCATTGAGACGGCAAAGGTGGATCTCGGAAATAATACTCCGGACATTTGCACAAATACATTGAACAGTTGTGCTATCAACAATCAATTTCTCCCCCTTGAACTTAGATACAATCATCCTTCTGGTGGTGCAGATAAATTTCACACCACGTTTGCATACACACATTTTTCTACACTGGAATAATAATACCGCGCCAACACTATGTCGGTTCTGTCGTACCCTCCACCCGCAGATAGGTCACCTCAAACGCTTTGCACGTGCGGAATCGTTGCAGACGATTGGCGAAGTCAAAGGCGTCGTTCATCTCGTAACGCTGGAAGATGTCCAGGCCCCGGTCTAGCGAAATCTTCCAGCCGTGGTCGGTGACAATATGGCGGGCGTGGATGGTATCGTCGAACGACCACGTCAACCGGATGCCCACCCCAACACAGGCGCGCTGAATCTGCTCCAGATATTCGGTTTGTTGATCGCCGTTATAGACGTCCTTGCCGGTGACCAGATGAACGCTGATTTCAACATCGTCGGCTTTGATCTTCGCCAGCGTTTCCATGAGTTCCATCAAGTTACGCACCTGGAAGAAGAGCCGAATATAGGGCTCGGTCAGCGCAATCTGGCGCGCATCCTTGAGATAGTCAGCAAAGAGAGCCTCGTAACTAACCCCCTTCTGATTCTCGTAAAAGGTCAGGTGGGCTTCCTGTGGCCCCGCTGCTGTGGGCGCTGCCGCTGTGGACAAGTGCGCCGCCGGTTGCTGGGGCGCGATCTCGGCTGGCTGTGCCTCCTCTTGAAATTCCCGGTAATAGTGGTGCGGGTGCAGATCTTCTTCCAGCGTTTTGACGGTTTGAATACGACCGCTGCCATTGCGATAGCCAAAGGTGACGTCGGCATAGGTGGGGTCAATGCGCATCAGTTGGTCTTTCACCCGTTTGCGCCCCTCAATGGCAAAGCGCAGCAATTCCTCCACTTCGTCCGCCGTGGCTTCGCCGTGGGGATACAGCACCTTCATCAAGCCCGAAAAGGCCTTCTGGATCGCCGTGCGATCGCGTGTGGAGATCTCCTCCAACAGTTGAAAATGGTCAGTATACAGGTGCGCGTAATCCCGGTTGCGCAGGTTGCGCAAAATCTCGGCCAGATAACATACCAGCCATAGCCTTCGGAGAACATCTCGCCGCGGATGATGTCCACCTCCCAGCCGGGGATATAGAAGTGCAGGCGATCTAAAAAGGCGGAGTCGTGGTACTGGGGCGGCAGAATCATCAAAAAGATCGCTGTGGCGCAACATGTAGGGCAGCGTATGCTGTGTGTTGCCCACAAAAACCATGGAAGCCTCGGCCCCCAACGTTTCGATGCCACGCGAAAAAGATTTGTTGGCCATGTAGTTCTTGAGGATGTCGACCAGCGCTTTGTCCGCGCGCTTGGTTTTGCCGGCAAATTCATCAAAGGCCACGGTGTCCCAGTAGCCCACAAGACCGATGCGCCCGCTGGCATTGTTGACGAAAAGCTTGGCGACTGTCACCTCGCCGCCAGAGATGAGGATGCCATGGGGCGAAAACTCGGAATAGATGTGCGACTTGCCTGTACCTTTGGGGCCAAGTTCGATAAGGTTATAGTTGCGCTCGCAATAGGGGATCAGGCGTGCCAGTTGCAGCAGTTTGGTGCGCCGCCCAAAGAAGTGGGGATCAAAGCCGATGCTCTGCATGAGCAGGTCGATCCAGTCGTCGCTGGAGAAGTGGCGACGCGCAGCCACATACTCGTCAAAGTTAAAGTTGGAAAGCTGAATGGGCTTGAGCGAGGCCAGAATCCAGGGGCTGACATTGCGATCTTCGCTGTGTTCATACTCCAGATCAGCAATGCACCAGACGCCACTGACCAGCAGTTTGGGATGCTGCTTGATCGTCTCGGCGTCGACTAGCACGCCTTTGATGCCCAGATCGGCGAAGGTCGCTTCGTAGACATCGCGCTTGTCGTTGAGATCGAAGCTGACTTTGTCGATGACCTTGTGGCGACCGCGCTCGCGGATCGTGGAGCGCACAAGCCCGGCCTCGCTGCGGTGCACATAATGTTTGCGCAGAATCTCGCGTACGGTCTCCACGCCCGATTGAATGCTGGCTTCGTCCGACGTGGCGCAGTACTTGCCCAGCAGGTATTCCAATACGTACGAGGGCACAATGGCGTTGCCCTTGACCTGTTTAACCAGATCTTTGCGCACAACCAGGCCGGGAAAATGGGTATTGATTTTGTCGTCGAGTGGGTTCATATATGTGGACCTAAAATGATGAGTAACAAGAAACAAGTCGATTTGAACAGATAACCCACCCGAGATTATCAGTCGACGCGACTATCGTTCATAGTTCGGTACCAGCTAAAATTCCGTTGCTGTAAATCTACCTGGGGATGACAAATGAGGTGTAGGTAATATCGTGCTCGTGATAATCCCACGTAAAGAAATTGTTCAATGTTGTCACGGGGCGAACGAATAAACATGACAACACCATCAGCCTCCAAGCCTTTAAAACTAGCAATATCGGAAAGATGAATCTCTTTAGTGTTATGTGTTGTTGGATAACGTATAGGCTTCACCCAGTATTTATCAGGTTCTGGGAGTCCTTTTGGCCAATCTTCGACACTAAAATACCTAGCAAGCTTGTATAGATTATATTTCTGATCCTTCGTCTTGAGAGACAAACCTGAATTTGTGTAGTGCCAACGATAATCACCTGGACCCATTACTTCATGTATACTTGAAGATAGACTACTCATAATTCTTTGTGAAAATAGCTGCACTGCATGAATGTCTGCATCTGTTGGATAAGGACTATGACTTAGCTGTGGAATCTTTGGTTGTTGTCTGCGAGCAAGTTCGCTTGCTTTGCTAAGTATTTTCAGATATCTCTCGACCGGTATCTGCCAAGATAAACTTGGTGCTTGTTCGATTTGAAGATTAAACAGCAAACTCTGAGATATAGGTGGTGATTCAGAAGTGAGAACAACTAGATTTTGAGGTTCAACGTGGTGAAGGGCATCTTGGATGGCAGATGCAGTATCTTCTCGCTCGTGCGCTTCGTTAAAAACCGAGTAGTGTACAATACCTTTCTTTTCAAGAAGTGGAGATAGGGCGGGGGCATTGCTGTGGAAATGTCTAATGATTTGGAAGATTTTACCAGCATTACGACAGTTTTTCGACAGGGAGTAGGGTGCTCCGCGTACTGGGTACACAGACCGACTTGGGAGTAAAGCCTGGTTATCGTCATGAAAAATGTACAAGATTCCTGCTTCTTGCGATATCAATGCGTCTTCTATAACAGACCACCAGTTTTCACGGAAATCTTGACCTTCGTCAACGAGGATGGCATCATATTTGTGCTGAGTATCTACAAGATACAGGTGTGCAATGTCCAGATCCTCTCGCAGCGGTTCAATATAGTTGCTCCAAACCTCTCCATCACTATCTTCAGAGCGCTCAAGAATGGAGCTTATCCAACCCACAAAATCATATACTTCTACACCCGAATCTCTAGCAAGGCTCTTGATGTAGCTTGCAAGAGTAGGATTATGACACAAAATCAAGGTGCGTAGTCCCGCATTGTTAAGCCGGATGGCTTTTTCTACAGCCACCAGAGTTTTTCCGGAACCAGCACTTCCACTGATACGAGCCCGTCGTTGACCACGTAGCCATTCAATAATCCGATATTGCTCCTCTGTTAAGTAAGAAATAAGTTTACTGAATTCTGTTATTTGGTTCCGAATTGACTCAGAAAATAATCGATCCTGATTGGTTAATCCTTCTACAATTGCAAATACAGTACCCACTCCATCATCAGTTCTCTCGACTTGTGTCTCCGATTTCGTAATGAAACCATGTGGGGAAAGAAAAAACAAATCTGCCGGATCTACAAGATATGCAAGTATCTGGGGCGTATCATTTTCTTCATAACCATGAAGCAGGATATCTGCACATCCCATCTCAAATGCTGTTTTTACATTTTTGCCGTATCCTAATCCTCTATAAAATCCCTCTGAAAATTTGTGAGCTGCGGAGTCGGAAAAGGGTTTACCCATGCCCACAACACATTGAATATGTCTAGCCAAAGCCTCTGCTTGAGTCGATGTATAACAAGCGTTCAAAACAATGCACTTTACGTGTTCAGTATAGAGCGCAAAGAGAGTTTCTAAAGCTCTTCCTGTTACAGGGCTTGCATTTCCATAATGATCAAGAAGATAAATTTCGCCAGCATCACCCCCGTGCCCACTAAAATGCACAATATCTGGTTGGTAACGCAAGAGCAGATCTTGGACATCAGAAACTTGCACGGCTAAATGTGAGCGCAGAATAAACTGTTCGCTAAACTTTGTCTGCCGAAGAACTCTATATATTGCATCGCTCTCCTTAATAAGATCTAGGGGTTGTGCGTCCTTAGGATTTGCCGCCAGCAGCAGTATTGTGAGCATTGCATCCTCCTTGGCACATTTACAGTAGCAATACGATCAACAACATCAAAAATCAAAATCACTGGTGAATGAGCGGCGCAGAACGTAGCGCGCCGAACGGTAGAGGCGATAGTGCGCGGTGCCCTCCACCTGCTCTTCCAGGCGCAGAATCACCTCTTGGTTGTTGGTGGCTTCGGCCTGGCGGGTGAGGACGAACTGCCGTT
>CAVRLX010000024.1:0-196457 GCA_963721725.1 uncultured Chloroflexia bacterium | reverse complement strand
AGTCTGGTGATTACCCATAAATAACCCAAGTTGCTACCTACGAATACTGCGCATAGATAGCGGATGTTTAAGCGGGTTGCAACCAAGCGATGCTGGATGCAAGGCAAAAGAGCACCACTTTCAGTTCGAACCCAGCCGTTGAGGTGGCGTGAATAGACTTGGGTAACAAACGTTCAATCATGCTGCCTGCAGTTTCTACGGCGTGACGGTAGTGATATTGGAAGAAGTGAATCCAGCCTGCGAGCGGGCGCTTAGAGTTTTTCTTGCGAATCGGATAAAGGTGAATCTCTTTATCGGCCAGGATATCCTCCATGACATAATGGTTATAGGCTTTATCGCCGATGACCATCGAGCCCGGGGGCAGGTCGAAGTCGAAGAGTTCCAGCCCTATCGTGTCGCTGAAACTGCCGCAGGTGAGGAAAAATTCTATGGGACGTCCCGTTTCGCTGACAAGCATGTGGATTTTTAGCCCGTAAAAGTAGCGTCGTTTACTGGATTTGTAGCCGCGATAGGCTGCTTGTTGGTACAACCGACAGCGGGCGATACGGATATTGTCACAAACCGGGATGGGATAGGTATCGACAATGTAAATATTTTCCTCACTTTCTGCTTTCCAGCATTCACCCAACAGGCTGAATAGCGTCAGAAAGTAGGGCTTGACCCGATGCAGACGCCGACTCAAGCGGCTTTTGCCCAGCATACCAGGTATATAGCCTTGTTCCTTGAGCAGCAACCGAGCCGAGTTGTAGTTCCCGCCAAATTTGAGCGCAGCCACTATCCCGATGGTCATGATTTCGCCGTCGCTGACCTGGCATTGCTCGTCTTCATGGTGATCCAACGTATCGAGCAGATCGGCGCACAAGCAGTAAATGAGTATAATTTGTGTGTCCATGAGGTTCTCCTGTCTGATTTATAGGCTTGGTCGTCCATAAATCGTACGGAAACCTCATGGTTTCTCCAACTTTTCTTACCGCTATACGTAGTTTTTTAAGGTAGCAACTTGGGTTAAATAGTGAAGGGATGAAAAAGCTTCGCCCCTGAGGTATGCTAAAGGTGAAAAGCCGAAAGCAGCCAAGGAGACGAAGCTCATGAGCACTATAGCAGTGAAAGAAGTTCTGGAGCAACTACCGGTGTCGGAAGTACAGGCAAGCCTGAACAAGTTTCTGGCACCGATGATGGATATTCTGCCGGACAAACGTCTGGGGCGGGTGGTGCCGCTGGCAGTGCAAGGGATTCTGGCGAGTGGGTCTCCGGTGGTGACGCAGATGGCGCAGGCGGTCTCACGGCTGGAGAGCGAGGTGTGGCCTGCGGCGAAGCGCATCTACGGCTTGTTGCACAATGAGCGTTTCAGCCATGCTGAGTTGGCGGCGGGACTCGCCCGCATCTCGCAAGCGAGTGTGGCCCGAGACGAACTGGCCTATCTGGTGGTGGCGATAGACCCGGTGAATTTCGAGAAGCCCTACACCGAAGCGCTGGAGGGAGTGAGCACGGTGTACAAGAGCACGCCACCGGACAAGCAGGGCCGAGCGCGTCTGACGAGCGGCTATCCGAGCATTACGGCAACCGTGGTCAACAGCCGCATACCCGCCACGGCCTATGCCAACTGGTTCTCCTATGAGACGGACTTTCTGAGTGAGAACGTGGAGATCCAGAAAGCTATTGACGCCACCAACCAGCACTTTTCTGCCCTGCCCCGCCGCTATGTGCTCGATGCGGCATTCGACGACCAGAGATGGTTTGCCGCCCTGGACGACCAGGAGTTCGTCACCCGAGTCAGCCACTTCGAACGCATCGTTGAGGTCTACAACCAACGGCTCGACCGCTGGGAGCGTGAGGCATTAGGGGACCTGGTCGATGTGGTGGCGTTTTCCCACACCGGCTTCGTCCACTTCACCCATGCACGCCAAGAGCGCACAGCCACCATGCAGTTTGGCTGGTTCTTGATCCGCTTACCCAAGACGCACCAGCACCTGTGGGTGCTTGTTGCCCACGAAGAACGCATCAACCGCTCCTGTGTCTTGCTGACCAATGTACCCCTGCACTCCAGCGATGACATGCGCACCGTCTACGACGATTTGCGGCTGCGCTCCCGCATCGAGCATGGCTACAGATTCGACCAGGAACAAGGTCTCGATGTCGAGGATATGCGTGTGCAGACGCTCGAGCGCATGCAGCGTCTCTTTCTCTTGGTTCTCGCCGCTGCTCAGTTCGTTTTTTACCTCATCGACACCTGGCCAGCACCTGCTCTCCACTGGCTCCGCAGTTTGGGCGGCAAACTGCACCGCAAGACCGATCTCTGATGGCCCTTATCTGGTCCTACGCGGCCTCTCTGCTCTCTTTCAGACCCTTGCTACACTCACTCATGTGGCTCGACACCCTTTCCCATCCTTGACTTATGGGTAATCACCAGTAAAAGCTCGGTTGCGTTTCAAGCAGAGACTCTGTATAATCAGGGTAAAGCGAAATCCAGAAAGGCCCTGTTTATGTTGAAAACAAAGTTTGGTTCACTTTTGAAAATCGTGCAAATGGGTTTGGTTCACTTTTTGGGGCAAAAATCGCCGTTTTCGAGCCAAAAAACCTCGATTTTTGCAGTTTGGTTCAATTGAGGCCGAAGATCAAAAAAATCCCCGTCAGGAGAGTGATTCACAAATAGGGAGCAGGGAGAGCGTCGCCGCAAGGCGGCGCTTTTTTTTGAGCAATGAAAGGGAAAGGAAGTGCAAAGTGCCTTTCGTGGCCCGAAATGAGTCCAGATTCGCCGGTTGAGGGGGAGGGCGGGGCGGGTGCAGGGCAAGGATGGACAGACGGCGGTGGGGAGCCGTCGTGGGGAGAGGGGATTGGCAAGAGGGAGTCAGTGAAAAGTTAGCCATCGTCGACCTGGGCGGAACGATGACGCTGGGCCTTCTCTTTGGCGAGGGTGAGGGCAAGCCAGCGTTTGAGGTTGAAGGCAAGGGCAGCCATGCGTACCTGGAAATCGGCCCTGGCGAGACCGATGCTTTTGGCGCGGCGAGCACCGTTGTAGCGCACGAGGGCAGCGATGGTGCGCTCGATGGCCGGGCGCAGTTTCATGTCGGTTTTGAAGGCGGCGGTCTGGGTGTAGAGGATGGCTTGGCGCTGCTGGCTGCGGTAGCGGCTGATGAAGACCTGGCGGTGGCTGTCGGGTTTGGGACCGCGGCGCTTCTTGATTTTCTTCGCTGTTTCTTGCGCGGCTTTCTTTTCTCCTTCTTGTGCTGCTTCTTGTGTTGCTTCTTGCGCTGCTTCTTGTGCGGCTTTCTGCTCCGCGGTCGTTGCCTCGGCCACCTTGGGACCGCGGCACTTGTCCCACAGCAGGCAGGCGTGGCACTGGTTGGCGCGGAAGCGATAGTTCCAGCCGTCGGCACTTTTGGAGGGATAGAAGGTGGTGCTGGTTTTACCTGCGGGGCAGGTGAGCGAGCCGTTTTCGTGGAGGGTGAAGTCCAGAGGACCGAAACGCGCCTGGTTCTGGCTGTGGTCGATGAGGGCGGCCACCAGTTGGGTCTGGCCCGCACTGGCTTTGTCCACGGCGTGGAAGGTCTTGGGTGAGCCAGCGGCGCGGTCGTAGATGAGTTTGGGCGGCAGTCCAAAGCCTTGCTCTCGCTGGTGCGCAATCAGCGCCGCCACGCCGCTGCCGTCGGGGGTGGCCCCGGTGGTGGCGTAGATTTCGCGCACAAAGGCCGGGCTGGCGCTGACATGGATGTTGTAGCCCAACTCGACCTTGTCGCCGTGTTTGCGGAAGGTGGCCTCGGGGTCCACGCTGCTGCCCAGCACGAAGCTGCCCCGCTCCTTCTGGGTGGCGGGGCGGGCGCGGCTGGCAACCCCGCTCTCGTCCCGCTCGAAGACGAACTCGTCGGTCAGCACCTTCCCCAACACACCTTGCCAGCGCGTGGAGAGCGCCCTCAGCAGCTTTTCGCCTTGGGGCAACTGGACGCAGGCCGCCTGGGCCAGGCCCAGAAAGCGGTTGGCGGCCAGCGCTG
Organism: uncultured Chloroflexia bacterium; assembly: GCA_963721725.1. Classification (GTDB taxonomy): domain Bacteria; phylum Chloroflexota; class Anaerolineae; order Caldilineales; family Caldilineaceae; genus RI-153. The sequence goes on along the minus strand of CAVRLX010000024.1, from coordinate 192,468 downwards.
TCTGGCGCTCACGCTCGTCTCGCGCCGCCTTGTCCAGCCAGTAGTCAGGCGTTTCGCGCTCGGCTCCCCACAGCGCTTCGCTCAATTCCGCCGTGAGACCGGGCAGCGCTTGCGCTGGACTGAGCGCCGTCCAGGCTTTGTGCAGACGGCGGGCGGCGTCTCGCATCAACTCGGTGCGGCTCTGGCGCGCCACGTTGGCGACGAGCGCGAAGGTGTCCCCCACCTGCGCCTGGCCGGCATCGGCGGGGAAGTCAGCGTCGAGTTGGCGCAGGATTTCGTCGAAGAAGAGGCGGGGGTGGTGCTGGCTGACCCAGGTGTCGAAGCGCTGCAAGGTGGCATAGCTGAGGGTCTTTTGATTGAGCCGATATCCCACGAAACTGCGCACCAGGCTGTGGCTGCGCACTTCGTTCACCGTCTGCCGCAACGACCACCCTTTGAGCGCTTTCACCAGCAGCGTCCGCACCAACTGCCCCACACTGTGCTCTGCCTCCTGACCGCGCCCGCCCGCATACAGCCGATACCCCTGGCAGCCTGCTTCGATGTCCCCAAACTCGAAGCGCTCCCACACTCGCACCAGCAGGTCGTCCCGGTTCGCCGCCCGCACCTGGGCCGCCTGTTCGGCGCTCACCCACGACCATACGGCCTCGGCATTTTCAATAAAAAACTTTGTGACTTCCTCTGCGTTTTGGTGTATAGTTTTCATTGTGGTCTTTCTGTGAGGCGTGTGGCTTAGACAACTTCATTCTCTCACAACAAGACCACTTTTTTTATCTCTTCGATTTGTGAATCACTCTCCGTCAGGGGACTGTGACGGAACCGTCGCATTCGTTCCACCGAAAATCAAAAAAATCCCCGTCAGGAGAGTGATTCACAAATAGGGAGCAGGGAGAGCGTCGCCGCAAGGCGGCGCTTTTTTTGAGCAATGAAAGGGAAAGGAAGTGCAAAGTGCCTTTCGTGGCCCGAAATGAGTCCAGATTCGCCGGTTGAGGGGGAGGGCGGGGGGGGTGCAGGGCAAGGATGGACAGACGGCGGTGGGGAGCCGTCGTGGGGAGAGGGGATTGGCAAGAGGGAGACAGTGAAAAGTTAGCCATCGTCGACCTGGGCGGAACGATGGCGCTGGGCCTTCTCTTTGGCGAGGGTGAGGGCAAGCCAGCGTTTGAGGTTGAAGGCAAGGGCAGCCATGCGTACCTGGAAATCGGCCCTGGCGAGGCCGATGCTTTTGGCGCGGCGAGCACCGTTGTAGCGCACGAGGGCACCCCGCGGCGATGGTGCGCTCGATGGCCGGGCGCAGCTTCATGTCGGTTTTGAAGGCGGCGGTCTGGGTGTAGAGGATGGCTTGGCGCTGCTGGCTGCGGTAGCGGCTGATGAAGACCTGGCGGTGGCTGTCGGGTTTGGGACCGCGGCGCTTCTTGGTTTTCTTCGCTGTTTCTTGCGCTGCTTTCTTTTCTCCTTCTTGTGCTGCTTCTTGTGCTGCTTCTTGTGCGGCTTTCGGCTCGGGGGTCGTTGCCTCGGCCACCTTGGGACCGCGGCACTTGTCCCACAGCGGGCAGGCGTGGCACTGGTTGGCGCGGAAGCGATAGTTCCAGCCGTCGGCACTTTTGGAGGGATAGAAGGTGCTGCTGGTTTTGCCGGCGGGGCGGGCGCGGCTGGCAACCCCGCTCTCGTCCCGCTCGAAGACGAACTCGTCGGTGAGCACCTTCCCCAACAGTCCCCGGCACTTCTCCCGTACCATTACACCCAACCGCAAGGCGACAAGCCCTAACTACGCATAAGAAATCATGGCAGAGCAGCGGGCGTTGATTCGACCACAGAAACCGACAGCGCAACCAAGACCCGCGTGTCATAGAAACGGGCGCTGGCCCCCATATCAGTCTCGTCCTGTGGCGTGATCTGGTTGATGTTGCGGCCATCGGGGCTGTGTTTGGCCCACCAGATCCCCGGCGCCAGCACCGTGCCGGGGACAAGGCCGTCGGTGATCTGGGCGGTGAGTTGCACCTCGCCCAGGTCGTTCCACACACGCACCAACGCGCCGTTGGCGATCTCTCGCCGTGCGGCATCGTCCGGGTGGATCAGCAGCAGCGGCGTCTTCTCGCGCCCCTGAAAGCGCTCCAGGTTGGCAAACGAGCTATTGAGGAAAGAGTGTGCCGGCGGGGAGATGCAGATCAGGGAGTGGGGATTGGGGGTAGTCGCGTCACTATCTAATCCCCAATCCCCAGATCGCCACCTTTGGCGGCGTATAGGTCGGCACGGGATCGTAGCCGTCCCGTTCCATGCGCTCGCTGTAAAATTCACACTTGCCGCTGGGCGTGGGGAAGTTGCCCTGGGCGAAAGGCAGATAGGGATCGGGCAGGTTGAGGCGGGCAAAACCGTGGGTTAGCAGCGCGTCCCAGGTGACAGTGTCAAAGCTAGGGTGCGTCTGGGCTTCAATCAACTGGCGCAACACCGTTTCGTCATCTTCGGCAAAACAGGGGTCCGTGTAGCCCAGTGCCGCCGCCAGCCGCCGGAAGATCTCGCTGTTGGGCAGGCTTTGCCCCAGCGGCGCAATTGCCGAGCGGTTCAGCCCCAAAAAGAAGTGTCCATACGGGCGCACAATGTCCCAATGTTCCAACTGCGTGGTGGCGGGCAGCAGAATATCGGCATAGTCCGCCGTGTCGGTTTGGAACTGTTCCAGCACCACGGTGAAGAGATCGGCGCGCTTCAGACCTGCCATCACTGCCGATTGATCCGGGGCCACGGCTGCCGGGTTACAGTTATAGACGATCAGCGCCTTCACCGGCGGGCCAGCTTCGGCGGGATCAGGCTTGCGATCCACCGGGCGCGGGGCATAGTGGGCCTGGGCCAGGTGGGCGCGGTCGGGGCTGAGGGCGTCGCCCAAGCGGTTCATGTTCAGCGTGCGCGGCGTGCGCCCCGCCAATAAATCGGGGCGATAGAGCGTGTGTCGATCCAAATGGCGAAAGCTGCCGCTGGCGCTGAGTTGAATGCCGCCGCCTTCGTCGCGCCATGCGCCCGTCAGCGCGGGCAGACAGGCAATCGTGCGCACGGCCATGCCGCCGCCATAGTGGCGCTGAAGCCCATAGTTAATGCGGATGGCTGTCGGGCGTGTGCTGGCATAGTCGCGCGCCAGTTGGGTGATGCGCGCAGCGGGGATGCCGGTGATGTCGGCGGCGCGTTGCGGCGTCCATTCGGCCACGCGCTCGCGTCAGGGCGTCAAAGCCCACAGTGTAGCGCGCCACATAGTCGGCATCATGCAAATTTTCGGCGATGATCACGTGCATCATCGCTAATGCCAGCGCGCCGTCAGTGCCGGGGCGAATCGGGAGCCATTCGTCGGCGGCGCGCGCCGTGCGTGTGCGCGCCGGGTCGATGGCGATGATACGCGCGCCCTGCTTTTGCGCCTCTTGAATAAAGGGCCACAGGTGCAGGTTGCTGGTCAGCGTATTGGTTCCCCACAACAAAATCAACTTTGCTTTGGCGAACGATTCGGTGGGCGTGCCTTCGGTGGCTCCGATGGTGTAGAGATAGCCTTCAAAACCCGCCTCGGAGCAGATGGTGCGGGCAAGCTGACTGGCCCCCAACTGGTTAAAAAAACGTGATGCCATGCCCTCGCCTTGAAGATAGCCCATAGTCCCGGCATAGGAATAGGGCAGCACCGCCTCAGGCCCATATTCGGCGATGATGTCCCGAAGCCGCCCTGCAATTTCGCCCATCGCCTCGTCCCATGAGATCGACTCGAACTGGCCGCTGCCCTTGGGCCCAACCCGGCGCAGCGGCGTCACCAGCCGCCCGCTGTGATAGGTGCGCTCCAAATAGCGATCCACTTTGCCACACAGCTTGCCGGCGGTGATAGGGTGATCGGCATTGCCCCAAATGTCCACGGCGCGGCCTTGGCGACGGTCCACCGCCACCTGCCAGCTACACGTGTCAGGACAATCGTGGGGGCATGTGCCCGTGACGATCTGAATATCGGGGTTGTCAATAGAGAGTGTTTGTCTAGACATTGTGGCTTTTCTCTTTCGGGGTGCCCAAACTCTTACAATTCAAATTTTCCCCAGTGTAGCCGATCAAAACACCTAGCCGCAAACTCTGAGCGAGCCTTACATTTTTGTGCAGTCTGCACAACGGATCAGGGGCGCGTTTTGTAAAGGTTGTCTGTGCCCGTTCTCATGTTGGCTGGCTATACTGCTCTAAGCATGGGCATCTCCCATTCCGCGCGGGCCAAAGATGCAGTGTGGGCACTATGATTGATCCTTTATCCCAGCATTTATCCTGTTTCAATTTATGTTTCGTCGCTAATTTTTAGTAACGATACAGGTGCGGCGCAAAGGCTTTTCAAGACCAATCTACTCCTGGCGAGTGCGTCGCACCTGTATCGTTACAACTTTTATTGTTAATTGTTCTCATCACACGTCAAGGAGTTCTACTCGATGGCTCTCGAATGTAAGACAGTCAAGGATGTCACCAAAGCCGTGGAAGCGCAGGGCATCCAATTTATCGACTTGAAATTTACCGATCTCTATGGGCAGTGGCAGCATTTCTCTGTGCCTGTGGATCTCTATGACGAAGGCGACCTGTTTGACACAGGTCTGGGCTTTGATGGCTCGTCGATTCGTGGGTTCAAGTCGATTGAAAGCAGCGACATGTTGCTAATCTGTGATCCTGCCACGGCCTTTATCGACCCTGTGTGCGCCCACCCCACGCTGAGCCTGATCGCCAACATTTTCGAGCCGATCAGCATGGAGCGCTTCAGCCGTGATCCGCGTAACGTGATCCTGGCTGCCGAAGCCCATATGAAATCGCTGGGCATTGCCGACACCATGTTCTGCGGCCCGGAAGCCGAATTTTTCATCTTCGATCAGGTGCGCTACGAAACCGGCCGCTATTCCAGCCAATACGAAGTGGACAGCGACGAAGCCTCTTGGAACACAGGCAACTGGGGTCCCGGCCACAAGATCGGCGTCAAACAGGGCTATTTCCCGGTCTCGCCGTTTGATGCCTTTCAAGACATGCGCTCGGAGATGGTCAACGACATGGTGGCTGCCGGTCTGCGTGTGGAGCGCCATCATCACGAAGTCGCCACCGCCGGCCAGACCGAAATTGACCTGCGCTTTGCGCCGATGGTGCAGATGGCCGACTGGATGCAGATCTATAAGTATATTGTGAAGAATGTGGCGGCCAAGCATGGCAAAACAGCCACCTTTATGCCCAAGCCCCTCTTCGAGGACAACGGCTCCGGGATGCATGTGCATCAGAGCTTGTGGAAAGATGGCAAGCCCCTGTTTGCCGGTGATGAATATGCCGGTCTGAGCAAAATGGCGATCTGGTACATTGGCGGCATCCTCAAGCACATCAACTCGCTGCTGGCGATCTGTGCGCCCACCACCAACTCCTATCGCCGCCTCGTTCCGGGCTACGAAGCGCCTGTGGTGGTGGCCTATTCTGCCCGCAACCGCTCGGCGGCCTGCCGCATTCCTGTGTCGTCGCAGTCGCCCAAGGCCAAGCGCGTCGAGTTCCGCTGCCCCGATCCGGCGGCCAATCCCTATCTGGCCTTTTCGGCCATGTTGATGGCAGGTCTGGACGGCATCAAGCATGAGATCGACCCCGGTCTGCCGTCGGAAATGGATCTCTTTGAAGGCGAAACCATGAAGAAAATCTCCACGGTCAAAGGCTCGTTGGGCGAAGTGCTGGATGCGCTGGAAGCCGATCACGACTACTTGACCGAGGGGGGTGTCTTCTCGGAAGCGTTGATCGAGACCTACATTGCCAACAAGCGCATTGCCGATGTAGACGCTGTGCGCCTGCGCCCGCACCCGCACGAATTTGTGATGTACTACGGCGTCTAACCTCTCTTTTTGAGAAATTTTGTATCTATTCATGTCCAGGGTGCGACGCACTCGCCACACAGAATTTCTAGCCCGATCTTGTCCTGGCGAGTGCGTCGCACCTGAACAGTTAGGAAATTTTGAGGACAGCAGCAGCCCGGAGTGGACTGGCTGCTGTCCTTTTTTTTACCACACGTTTTTTTACGACACGCTCTTTTTTATTATACGTTGATGAAAAGCTGTTGATCGTGGGCACAGAAGCATGATAAAATTCTGTCCACTGCACCCAACAGGCCGATCCTCACCTTCACCCATTATTTTTCTCTGTGTACAGAAGGGAGATAGATTGCATTCATGTTATACGACATGCTTACCTCAGCAGACCGCAGTGATCAATTGGCGGCCATTGATGACGTGGTCAAACGCAATAATATTCGTTTCATCCGCCTGCAATTTAGCGACATTATCGGGATTATGAAGCAGGTCACCATCCCCGTGGAACATTGGGATCAGGCCGTGGACCAGGGGGTCTGGTTCGATGGTAGCTCGGTGGAAGGCTTCGCCCGCGTTGCCGAAAGTGATATGTATCTGGTTCCCGATCTGGAAACGTTCGCGCCCATCCCCTGGGAGATGGAACTTTCCACGGCGCGCGTGATCTGCGATGTCTTTACGCCGGACGGTGTGCCCTTTGCCGGTGATCCGCGGCACGTGTTGCGCCGCCAACTGGACCGTGCCAAGAGTTTGGGGTTTGATTTTATGGTTGGCCCCGAACTGGAATTTTTCCTTTTTCGGGTACACAAAGAGGGCGGTCTCTATCCGCTGACGCCCCACGACGCAGCCGGCTATTTTGACGTCAGCACGGATCTGGCCCACAGCGTGCGCCGCCAGATGATCGACGCGCTCAGTGCGCTGGGCATCCGCGTCGAAGCGGCTCATCACGAGGTGGCGAGCGGGCAAAGCGAGATCGACTTTGGCTATGGTCCTGCCCTGGCTGCCGCCGATAATGCTATGACTTTTCGGATCACCACCAAAGCGATTGCCCAAAAGAACGGGCTGCACTGCACCTTTATGCCCAAACCCATTACAGGCATCAACGGTTCTGGCATGCACGTTCACCAAAGCCTGTGGAAATCCAAAAGCAACCAGACCTCTATGTCCAACCCGGACAATGAATATGGGCTAAGTGACACCGCACTGCACTTCATCGCCGGGCAACTTGTCCATGCCCAAGCCATGACGGCGATCCTGGCCCCGCTGGTCAACAGCTATAAACGGCTGGTCCCTGGCTATGAAGCTCCCGTCTATATTTCGTGGGGGCGCACCAATCGCAGCGCCCTGATCCGCATTCCGCGCATCTCGCGCAACCGCCCGCAGAGCACACGCTGCGAACTACGCTGTCCCGATCCCAGCGCCAACCCCTATCTGGCCTTTGCCGTGATGTTGGCTGCCGGGCTGGATGGGATTGAACGCAAACTGGAACCGCCTCTGCCCGCCGAGGAAGATCTCTATCAGATGGATGGAACGCGCGCCGGGCTGGATATTCTGCCCGGTAGTTTGGGCGAAGCGCTGGACGCACTCAAAGAGAGCGCCGTCATGCAAGAAGCTCTGGGCCAGCACGTCTACGAGCGGTTCATTGAAGCCAAAACCCAGGAATGGGACCAATACCGGATTTACGTAACCCAGTGGGAACTGGATCGGTATTTGTCGATTTATTAAAAGCAGCGATTGGCGATTGGGTACTTGTCCGCCCCCAATCGCCAATCACCACTCACCAATCCCTACTCCCTACCATGCCCCAACGAATCATTGATCTCTCCCTCCCCCTCTATCACGGTATGCGCGGTGTCAGCACGGAACCGCACTCGACGATTGCCAGCGCGGGCTATAACACCACGACGGTGCATCTTTATAGCCACGCCGGCACACACATGGACGCGCCCCTGCACTTTGTGGACGGCGGCAAGACCATTGACACCATTGCGCTGGAGACGCTGATCGGCCCGGCGCTGGTGGTGAACGTAACTCATGTTGACCCCAACGGGCTGCTCAGCGTGGCTGATCTGGCGGCGGTGGCGGATCCCATTGGCGCGGGGACGCGCCTGTTGCTGCGCACCGATTGGTACAAACACGCCGAGCAAGATGACTATCGCACCCACATGCCGCGCATTTCGGCGGAGTTGGCGCGCTGGTTGGTGGAGCGCGGCGTCGCCCTTGTGGGCGTGGAACAGCCCTCAGTGGCTTCGTTGCGCCCGGAAAACAAGGCCGAACTCACCGAGGTGCATCAGATTTTGCTGCGCGCTGGCGTGGTCATTGTCGAAGGGCTGGCCCATTTGGATCAGATCACCGCGCCGACTGTGCAATTTATTGCCCTGCCGCTCAAAATCCGTGGCTGCGACGGCTGCCCTGTGCGCGCCGTGGCGATTGAAGAAGTAGTGTGACTCAGATGATTCAGACAGCGTGGCAAACACCGCGACAATCTCGCCGCCCGGAAAATGCCCCAAAGCGCACGACCGTATAGGAAGGGATGGGTTAGATGCGGGCATTGATCACAGGCGCGGCGGATGGGATTGGGCGGGCGCTGGCCGAGCGCTGTGTGGCGGCGGGCTATGCGGTGCTGGGGGTGGATGTGGACGCAGAACGCTCGGCACAGACGGCGGCGGCGCTGGGGGAAGATGTAGATTTTGTGCAAGCGGACTTAAGCCAAGCGGACGATGTGGATCGGTTGGTTGGCGAATTGGCGACGCAGCCCCCCTTTGATTTGGTGATTCACAACGCCGGGATCAATGCCGTGGGGCGTTTTGGCGAAATCCCCTTTGAGCGTCAATCGGCGGTGATTGCCATTAACCTCACTGCGCCGCTGGTGATCACAGCCGGGCTGCTGCGGGCGGATCGGTTGCAGCCGGGCGGCTCGGTGGTGCTGATTTCGTCGCTTTCGCACTATGCCAGCTATCCCGGCGCGGCGGTCTATGCCGCCACCAAAGATGGGCTGGCTTCGTATGCGCGCAGTTTGCGGGTGGCGCTGGCCCCGCAAAATGTCCATGTATTGACGATCTTCCCTGGCCCCACACGCACGGCCCACGCCCGCCGCTATAGCCCGGACAACAGCCGCGAGGCCAAGCGCATGCCGCCCGAAGAACTGGCCCGTCAGATTTTGGACGCCATTCCGCGCCGGCGGTGGACGCTGATCCCCGGCCCCGTGAACAAGATCTCCGCTGTGGCTGCGTGCCTCTTCCCCAATGTGGTGGAGCGGGTGATGCGGCGCACGTTGTTTGAGAAGTTATAGTTAATCCCCTGCCGTCACCACCGCCACGGCTTGCGCCCGTTTGATCATCAACGAGAAGAGCGCGCCCATCCCCGCCACAACGCCAGCCACCAGAAAAGCCATGCCGTAATCGCCCAACGTGTCACGCGCAATACCGCCGAGATAGGCCGCCAGCGCCGCGCCGATTTGGTGCGAACAGAAGACCCAGCCATAGACTGTGCCCACATTGCGGCGGCCAAAGTTATCGGCCACCAGCGCCGTGGTGGGCGGAACCGTGGCGATGTAGTCCAGCCCAAAGAGGATGGCAAAGGCGGCCAACCCCATCGGCTCGGTGACAGAGGGCAAGAAGAGCAGCGAGATGCCGCGGAAGCTATAGTAGATAAAGAGCAACTTCCGCGGATCATAGCGGTCGGTGAGCCAGCCCGAGGCCAGCGTGCCGATAAAGTTCATGCCGCCCATGAGGGCCAACATGCCCGCGGCCACGGGCTGGGCGATGCCGTGATCGACAGAGTGCGGGATCAGGTGCGTGCCGACGATGCCGTTGGAGGTGGCTCCGCAGACAAAGAATGTGGTGCAGAGCAGCCAGAATTCAGACGAGCGCACAGCTTTCTTCATAATATGGGGATCGGCAGCGGCGCGGGCCGTGCCTACCGCTGTCCCCGGCTGTGATCCCAGCGGGACCATGCCCAGTTCGGCGGGTTCATTGCGCAGCCAGAGCAGAACAGGAATCAAGGCAAGCAGGGCCAGCACGCCCAGCGCAATCGAACTCATGCGCCAGCCCACCGTAGTCGCCATGATCATCAACGTGGGCGCAAAGATCAACTGTCCGGCGGAGGTGGATGCGCCAAAGATGCCCACCACCAAACTGCGCCGTTCATGAAACCAGCGGTTCGCCACAGTGACACCGAGGACGCTGGCGACCATGCCTGTACCGACGCCACTAAAAGCCCCCCAAAGCAGGGCCAATTGCCAGGGCGTTTGCACAAAAGCGCTGGCGATCATGGCGACGGCGGTGAGCAGCAGTGCTACTAGTGTCACCTTGCGCGGGCCGAGGGTATCCATGAGCCGCCCACTAATCGGCGCAACAAGCCCCAACACCAACAGCCCCATGGCTACGGCTATCGAAATTGTAGAAATGTCCCAGCCGGTCTCTTGGTGCAGTGGCATGATGAAAACGCCAGGAGCCGAGCGGTTGGCTGCGGCTAGCAGAGCGACCAGGGCCGCGACGGCAACAACGATCCAGCCATAATACAGTTTCGTGGGCGAGGTAGCGGGCATGGGTTCAACTCCGTTGAATAGGAAGGCAAAGTACTATTTTCGCTGATCTGTGCAGGGCAAGTCAAAGAAGCGGCCTCAATATTGAGGCCGCTTCGAGCTATATATATGTCTAGGGTGCGACGCACTCGCCACACACGCTTTCCACACCCAATACTACTCCTGGCGAATGCGACGCACCTGTATCGTGAGTCGATTTTATCCTAAGCGCAGACTCTACTACGTATGATTTGATGCAAAGTTGCCATGCCTGCCGTTACCGCTCCATCATCGTTTGGGCCAGGGCGCGGCCCTCATGGGTCAAGATCAGGTGGCCGTTGTTGCGTTCGATGAGGTTCTGACGTTGCGCGCTCTGCACCACTTGGTGGGCGAAGGCTGGATCCCAATGCAGATGTTCGGTGAGATGATCAAGGCGGTTTTCGTCGGATTCTACGGATGTCTCCTCGTGGTTAAAGAGGTGGATCGCCAGGGCCGCCTGGGCAAAGGTCCAGCGCTGACGGGCACGTCGGCGCATTACAGCCACGACACCACGCTGCGGGGCAAGGAGAAAGATCAGCAAAAAGACGACACCGGTGATGGTTGCCATTGATCCGGCAATGTTGGCGTCGAGGAAGCGCGCCAGCCAATAGCCGCTGATGGCGCTAAAGGCTCCGATCAGCGCGCTATAGCCGATCATGCGGCGCAGGTCGTCGGTGAGCAGATAGGCCGAGGCCGCAGGGGCGATCATCAACGCCACGACGAGAATCGAACCGACAGCGTCAAACGCACCCACGGCGGTAATTGAGACCAGCCCCATGAGGCCATAGTGGAGCAAAACAGGCGAGAATCCCAATGTGGCGGCCGATCCGGGGTCAAAGGTGGCGAGTTTTAGTTCTTTGTAAAAGAGCGCGATAAAGAGCAGGTTGATCAGTAAAATTACGCTCATGGTGACCAGCGACGTGGGCAGATCCAGCCCCCAGAATTCGAGCCGGTCGAAAGGGGCAAAGGCAAGTTCGCCCAGCAGAACAGCGTCTACGTCTAGATGCACACCGCGGGCATAACGCGAGATCAGGATCACGGCGATGCTGAAAAGGGCCGGGAAGACCAGCCCGATCGCGGCGTCTTGTTTGACAAGGCGAGTGCGGTTGAGCGTTTCCACCAGGGCTACAGTGATCAAGCCCATGGCGGCTGCACCCACAATCAACAGCGGCGATTGGAGCGAACCGGAGATGAAAAAGGCCAGCACAATTCCCAAGAGCACTGTGTGACTAATGGCGTCACTCATCATGGCCATGCGGCGCAGGACGAGAAAAACGCCGGGCAACGCACAGGCCACAGCCACCACCGCAGCCACGAGTTGAATTTCAATTTGGGTAATGGTCATTGGGAATCTCCCTGGCGTTGGGGGGTAAATGCCGCGCCGTTGCGGTTGGCAGCGGCTTGGCGGGCCGATTCGACACCGGCGGTGGTCAGCGCCCAGCGGTCGCTGTCCACATGGCGCACAAGGTTTTCGGCGGCCAAATATTGCAGCGTATGGCGCACGCCGCGTTCCCCCGCCCCCAAAACGCGCAACGCACCTATGGAGTGCGGATGTTCGGGATCGGCGTGGCTCTCGGCCAACAGGTAGAGACCTTCCAGCACTTGTTGCGTGCGCAGATGGCGACGGTTGCGGCGTTGGCGCAGCCAGTTCCAGAGCAGGCCGCGGTTGGGGGCCAGCAACAGCGAAATCAAGACAATGGTGCTGATACAAAGCACAATGACGGGGCCAGTGGAAAGACCACTGCCCAAGCTGCTGATCAGCGCGCCGCTGACACCGGAGATTGCCCCAAAGATGGCCGATAGCAAGACCATGATGCCCAGCCGGTTGGTCCATTGGCGGGCGGCGGCAGCCGGGGCCACCACCATTGCGCTCATGAGGATCACGCCCACGGCTTGTAGCCCGATGACCACGGCGATCACAAGCAGCCCGGTGAGCAGAATTTCCAGCCACTGCATGGGAAAGCCCAAGCTGGCCCCAAAATCCCGATCAAAGCTGAGCAGCTTAAATTCCTTCCAAAAGAGCATCAACAAGAGCAGCGCCACACCGCCAAACGCCGCCATGACAATCACATCGCGCTGGAGCAAGGTAGCGGCTTGCCCAAAGAGAAAGGTGGTCAGCCCGGCCTGGCGTGCGTCTGGGTTGCGTTGAATGTAGGAGAGCAGCAACAGCCCAAAGCCAAAAAAGACCGAAAGGATAATGCCTAGGGCGCTGTCTTCTTTGATGCGGGTATAGCGGTTGATGCCGATAAGGAGTAAGATCGCGGCCAGCCCAGCCCCGGCAGCCCCCAGCATGAGCACGACCTGGTTTTTCAGACCGCCGGTGATCAAAAAGGCAAGGATGACACCGGGCAACGCGGCGTGGGAGAGCGCATCGCCCAGCAAACTTTGGCGGCGCAACATGGCGTGGGATCCCAGCGCACCGCTGACAATGCCCAAGATGGCTGCGCCCAGGGCCACAGTCCGCAGGGTGTAGTCGAAAAAGAGATTATGCAAGAGCTGTTGTGCAGGGTCCATATCAATCTCCCTGAGCCGGGATGCTCAACTCGGGCCGGGCCGGGGCCGGTGGTTGGGGCGGGGCCGTTTTTTGGATGAAAGCCACGCGCCCGCCGTAGGTGCGCCGTAGATTTTCCGAGGTATAGACCTCGTCCACACGTCCGGCGGCAATGCGCCGCACGTTGAGCAACATCACGTAATCGAAGTACTCGGCCACGGTTTGCAGATCGTGGTGGACGACGACCACGGTTTTGTTGGTTGCGCTCAGTTCTTTCAAGATGGCGACAATGGCGCGCTCGGTGGTAGCGTCCACGCCCTGGAAAGGTTCGTCCATAAAGTAGATTTGGGCGTCTTGCACCAACGCACGCGCCAAGAAGGTGCGCTGTTGTTGACCGCCGGAAAGCTGGCTGATCTGGCGGTCGGCATAGTCAGCCATCCCGACTTTGGAAAGAGCATCCAGTGCCATCTCGCGATTCACGCGGGCCGGGTCGCCGAAGCCAGCCCAGCCGCCCATAGCGCCCCATCATCACCACGTCTAACACACTGGTGGGGAAATCCCAATCCACGCTGCCGCGCTGGGGAACGTAGCCCACCAGACGGCGCTGCTCGGCATAGGATTTGCCATAGATACGCACTTTGCCCGCGGCGGATTGCACCAATCCCAAAACTGTTTTGATCAGCGTGCTTTTGCCCGCCCCGTTTGGCCCCACCACGGCCATCAGCGCACCTTCTGGCACATGCAGATCAATGTCCCATAGCACAGGTTGCTCGTTATAGGCCACCGTGAGATCTTCTACTTCAATGGCATAAGGTTGCTCGGCCATAGGGCTATTCCTCTCCTAACAGGGCGTTGATAATGGTGTTGATGTTATGGCGATACATGCCCACATAGGTGCCTTCGGGCGTGCCTGGCGTGCCGATCGTGTCCGAGAAAAGCTGCCCACCAATCACTACATCCCAGCCTTTGGCGGCGGCGGCTTCGCGCAGCGCCTCTACATTGCGCACGGCCACAGAAGACTCGATAAAGACGGCGCGGATCTTATTATCCACCAAGAATTGGGCCAATGTTTGCACATCAGCAGTGCTGGCCTCGGAATCGGTGCTGAGTCCTTGCAGACCGCGCACCTGGAAGCCAAAGGTCTTGCCGAAATAATTAAAGGCATCGTGGGCGGTGACAAGAATACGCTGAGCTTCGGGCAGGCGTGCCACTTGCTCGCGCACATAGGCGTCCAGTTCTTGCATGTCCGCCAACATGGCGTCGGCATTGGCTGTGTAGGCTTGGCGATGATCAGGATCCACTTCAATCAGCGTGTCCCGAATCACGCCGGCAACTTGCTCCCATTGGGGAATCCCAAACCAAATATGCGGATCTTTGTACTGTTTATATTGTGCCCACTCGAGCAGTTGGGATTGATCGATACGTTCGGTGAGGGGGACAACGGTTTTGCGCTCGCTCAATTGATGGAAAATCTCCACCATGCGCGCTTCCAAAAAGTTGCCATTGTAAAAGATGATGTCGGCGTTTTGCAGCCGTTCCACGTCGCCTTCGGTTGCCACGTATTGATGCGGATCTATGCCTGCGCCCATTAACGTACTCACCGAAACATGGTCGCCGCCAATGCGCTCGGCCAAGTCGCCGATTTGGCCTACTGTGGCGACGATCTGAAGTTTGCCATCGTCATTTTCTGGCGAGGCCGTGTCGTTTGTACAAGCGGTCAATACTATAACTAAAACAAGGACAAGCCATTGTAAACGGACTTGTAAACGGAACTGACGAATCACGTGTAAAGCCTTTCTTTTGATAGAAGCTGATTGAAATTTTTGTAATTGAAAAATTATAAATTAGCTTGGGCTAAAATTTTTACCTAAAAAAACTATGCCCCGTGGGTAAGCGTCACCAGCAGCTTTTCGGCAATGTCATAAGCCAAGGCGTGTTGTTCTCCGGCCACATTGATCAGCAGCGGCCCATGAAATGGCGCTCTCTCTTGCACTTCCACTGGTGTGCCTGGGTATAACCCCAAGCTGCCCAGATAGTGCAGGCGCTCTTGATCCTGATGAAGCACACGCACCACAGCATAGGGATGGCGCACCAAGGCAGTACTCAGCGGGATGCCAGCCTGGCGCGCAACCTCGCCATCTTTGCTAGGAATCGGATCGCCGTGCGGATCGACGGTAGGATGGCCGAGTACATTGGCAATGGCATCTTCCAGCGACTCGCTGATCACATGCTCCAACTTTTCCGCCTCTTCGTGAACCCGATCCCACGACATTGCCAGCGTCTCGTGAAGAAAAAGTTCCAGCAGCCGATGATGGCGCAACACCTCCAATGCCACTTGCCGGCCCAGTTTGGTCAGCCGCACGCCCTGATAGGGTTCATATTCCACCAGAGTGAGTTGTGCCAGCTTTTTGACCATGTTGGTGGCCGAGGCCGGGGCAAAGCCCATGTAGGATGCCAGCGCAGAGTTGGTCACCTCTTCGCCATGCATCTCCAAGACGTAGATTGCTTTGAGATAATCCTCATGGGCAGGAGTGAGCGGACTTTTCAATTTTGCCTGATAATTCTTAGTCATGGCTAAATTTTATCCAAGGAAGGTTCGATTGTCAACTCTAAATTTGTAGAGGAGTTTTCAAGTCGAAGCAAAGGATATAGAAAGATGTGCCCCCACGCAGCCATAAGCTCTGCTACACTCTACATAGCGTAAGCTATTTCTATCCATTACCATCATTATTTTCGCAAAGGGAGGGACTATGTTGGATATTATTCTGTGGATTGTGTTGGGTGCTGTTGCCGGCTGGATCGCCAGCATCATCATGGGCAAGAATGCATCCATGGGGCTTCTGGCAAATATTATCGTCGGCATCATCGGTGCCGTCATCGGTGGGTTTGTAATGAATGCCATCTTTGATCAACCCGGCGCAACAGGGTTTAATCTTTACAGTCTGTTGATTGCTGTGCTGGGAGCTGTTATTCTGTTATTCATCATCGGTCTTGTGCGGCGTCGTACCTAGCCGGACCCTAGTAAACCTGAACACTAAACGCCCACGGATTCATTCCGTGGGCGTTTTTGATTGGCAAATGGTTGACTTGCACCCATGAATGGGCTAGCGTATAGGAAAGAGAAGTCGAACTTTTCGGAAAAGTTCGACTTCTTCCAGACTTTCAACATGAAAGGAGTATAGGTGTGAGTGTTCCTTTTCTTCCGGGCAATACTGTTGCTGTGCCAGAGATCAACTATCAAGCAGAGGTAACCCTGCCCAGCCAGCGCACGGCTATCGTGGTAGTGGACATGCAAAACGATTTCGTCAAAGAGGGCGGCACACTGGTGGTCCCCACGGCGCAAACCACCCTGCCCACGCTGGCTGCGCTGTTGGAACGGGCGCGTCAAGCTGGCGTGCGCGTGGCCTATACCCAGGATAGCCACACCGCCGATGATCCAGAGTTCACGATTTGGCCGCCCCACTGTCAAAAGGAGAGTTGGGGCTGGCAGATCGTCGACGAACTGGCCCCACAAGACGGCGATCTGGTCTGCCCAAAGAGCCGCTATGATGGCTTCTATGGAACTTGGCTGGAGCATCATCTGGCCCATGTCTGGCATGTCGATCATCTTGTCATTGTTGGCACTGTCTCCAGCATTTGCGTGCTCCACACCGCAGCCTCCGCCGGGCTACGCTGGTACACAGTGGTGGTTCCCGCCAATGGGATCTCGGCCCTCACTGAATTTGATCAGGCGTTGACGCTGCGACAAGTATCCTGGCTTTATACGGGTAAAGTCACCCGTGCCGTAGAAGATATTCTCTTTGCGTAGCCAGCCCTATAGTCCATCAATGGATCAATTTAGGTCTAAGGGGCGACGCACTCGCCATGCAGTCTTTTGGCAACCACGCTCCCCTTGGCAAGTGAGTCGCACCTGTATTATTTTACCTATAAACAAAAAAGTCCGGGGCAATTGCCCCGGACTTTACTTACAAGCGAAAGATGGGGATTAGCCGTTCTGCGGCTGTAATAGCCCGTAGTTGCCATCCCGCCGCTTATAGACCACATTCATGCTGCCCTCGTCCATGCTGTAAAAGACAAAGAAATCATGGCCCAACAGTTCCATTTGCTCAATGGCCTCATCCACATTCATCGGCTGGGCGATAAAGCGTTTGGAACGCACCACATTGCTGCGATCCTCGTCTGTTTCCTCAACATCGGCCAAATAGGCGGCTACCTCGGCCTCGGCAATCGACGCTGACTCGCGACGTTTGCTCTCGAAGCGTTTGCCCTTGTAATGCTCAATCTGGCGGTACATCTTATCAGCAATGGCATCAATCGAGGCAAAGATATCACTCGTTGATTCCTCCGCCCGGAGGATCTGCCCATTGGTCCAGATGGTCAACTGCGCCGTATACCGATCTGACGCTGAGCGTGTATCTGCCTGCACTAGATCGGCGTGGGCCTCCCGAGCTTGGGGGAGAATGCGCTCCAAACGGCTCACCTTCTTTTCCACATATTCTCGAATCCAATCGGTGATCTCGATGTTTCGGCCATGAACGTCTAGTTTCATAAGGGGAAATCTCCTTTCTGACACACAACACTGTGTGAATTTGAACGCACGGTTTCGTGTGAGGAACCCTGCGCCAACCACGAAGAGAATACTAAGGGGGCAATTGAAAAAACAGATACTTCTTCAATGACCTCCATTGTAGGATCGCAACCAAGGCTTGTCAACTGACTATTTGGCGTAGCCCAGCCCTGGCTAAGGGGCCAGATGGGGTGTCGCCAGGACCAATCCGTAAACCTCTGTCGCGCCCGCTGCCTGCACGGCTTTGGCACAGGCCATGAGTGTGGCCCCTGTGGTGGTAACATCGTCGATTAGCAACAGGCGCTTACCCGCCACCGCTGGGCTGGCGCTGAAGGCATCGGCCACGTTGCGTTGCCGTTCTGCCGCCGAAAGCGTCACCTGGGATTGAGTATCTCGACTGCGCCAGACCCAATCCTCATGAAACGGATACCTTGTGCGGCGGGCAAAGGCAGCGGCCAGCAGCGCCGATTGGTTATAGCCACGTTCGGCCAACCGGCGTGGGTGCAGTGGCACAGGCAGGCAGCCATCCAAGACGCCCATCTGTCCACGTTCACGCAGCGGCTGGACAGTGGCAACCAAGTAACGAGAGAGCGGTTCGGCCAGTTCCACCCGCCCCTCATATTTGAGGGCGTGGATGGCGGCGCGCAGAGGTTCGGTATAGAGCGCGGCGGCGCGCACCCAGAGGAATGGGAAATCAGCCGATTGACATTGGGAACAGGTTGGAGAGGGTACAGCGAGGGCGCGCCCACACCGGGCGCAGATGGCCGCTGGCAGAGGCTCCACACGCTGGGCGCAGCCATTACACAGCCATGCCCCCGGCGTGTGACACCCTACACATTGGGGCGGAAAGAGCAGATCGGCCCCTGCCTGCCAGAGCTTGTCAACCCACAGACCAAAGGCGGCGCTCATGTCATCCAGAACGCAAAAGGAATGGCCGATTGGGAAGGAAACCAGCGTTGCAACAGGTCATTGATCACCGTGCGCAGGTCGTCACCCACAATCAGCAAGATGGAAAGCACCACAATGGCGATGAGAATGATGATCAGGGCGTATTCAATAAATCCCTGTCCGCCTTGATCCGGCGGCATACGTGTCATGAATTGTTTCATCCTTGAATAAAAGACAAGTGTCGATGTGACCTTCATTGTGGCAAAAAATAGGCCAATTGACAAAAAAAGGGAGCGCACCGGCGGCCGCCGATGCGCTCCCCATCCACAAAAGGAGAAACATGAAGGGATGTAGTTAGCCTAGGGATGTGGTATCTTCGAGCCGCACCCAGCCACGACGTAGAGCTAACACCGCCGCTTGTGTGCGGTCGTTGACAGCCAGTTTGCGCAGGATGCTGCTCATGTGGTTCTTCACAGTTTGGCGGCTGATACCCAGCGCGTGGGCGATCTCTTTGTTGCTGGCCCCCCGTGTGATGAATTGCAAAATTTCCATCTCGCGCGGGCTAAGGGGCATGAACATTTCGTCGGGCGATTCGCCAAAGATGGCAAGCTCTTCAAATTGCCGAATCATCCAGCGCGCCACTTGGGGCCGGTTCATCACTTCTTCGCCGATGACATAGCTGTTTTCGGCCACAGCCCGCACCGCCGGGATCAGCTCGCTGGGCATAACATCTTTGGGGTAATAGGCGGCAGCCCCGGCGCGCAGGGCGTGGAAAAGCTGTTCATCGTCATGATAAGCGGTCAAGATGATAATGCCAATGGCATGACCGTTGGTGCTATTTTTGATTTCACGGGTGGCTTGCAGGCCATTTTTCCCCGGAAGGTTAATGTCCATCAAGATCACATCGGGCTGAAGTTCCAGCGCTCGCACCACGGATTCAGCGCCATCTTCCACTTCTGCAATCACGCGTAGATCATCTTCGCCCTCAAGGACGCGGCGCAGCCCTTGACCAAAAAGAGGGTGATCCTCAACGATCATGACACGGATGGTATCAATATCTTTATCAATGTTGCGATATTCAGAAACGCTTGCCATAATTTCCTCTCAAATGAACAACAAAACCCGAACGATTTGATTATTATACGGGTCAAGTAGAAGATCTTGTCTTTTTGCTGAAGTCCTGCTTTGTTGGCCTGAGTATATCATTTATATCATACATTCTTCAATGGCACTCGCACCGCCAATATGCGTATTTGTGGATTTCTTCAATTTTCGCAAGCCACCTCTGGTTGCATGGCGAGGATCTCCGGTGATATAATGCGGGGACGATCTCGCTTTCGCCACTGGTCCCCATCTCTCTGAAGGAGTTGCTGTGAGTACGAGCCGAACACTCTACCAATTACAGGAAATTGACTTGACCTGGGATAAAGTGCGACGCCGACTTTTGCAATTGCAAGGGATGGCCGAAGGGTCGGGGGAGTTAAAATCGGTCCGCGACAAGGTTACCAACACCAAAACATCGTTACAGACTTGGCAACGCACCCAAAAGGATGCTGAACTAGAATCGCAATCGCTCAGCGAGAAGATCAGCGAATCGGAACAACGCTTGATGAGCGGGCAGGTGCGCAATCCCAAAGAGTTGGAAGTGTTACAGACCAGCATTGAATCGATGCAGCGCCACAAGAGCAGTGTGGAAGACCGTGGGGTGGAAGCGCTCCTTACGATTGAAGAACTGAGTAATACGCTGTCACAGCAGGCCGCAACCCTTTCAACGCTGGAAAGTGATTGGCAGAATAAACAACAGGCAGTGGAAGATGAACTGCACCAGCGCAAACGCGAGTTTGTTTATTTGAAGCGGCTGCGCGAACAGACGGTGGAAAAGATCAGCGCCGCCGATTTGGAGCAGTACGAACATCTGCGTAAGCGTAAACATGGCATTGCCATTGCCAAACTTGAAGAAGACATCTGTGGAGCCTGCCACATCCAGGTTCCCACAGGCGTGATTGGCGATGTGCGCCGCGAGCATAGCCTCACCTATTGTCCCGGATGCGGCAGGCTCCTCTTTCTAAACTAAACGCCCTGCTATTGACCAGAAAGCCAAGGCAGATAAAAGCCCCAGCGGAAAGTAACGGGAATAACCTCGGCACGCAGATTTTTTTCGTTGTGATGATGTAATAAAAGCAGACCTTTGCTTTGTTGTTTCACATAGGCATTTCGATCAAAGTGAATGGTCAGATGCTCTCCTGGCAGGTCATAAAAGATAGGCAGATTCCCCAGCTCGCTGCCTGTAGCACTCAGCCCCGGACGTGCCACATCGTATGTAAGCAATCCACTCTGATCGATCAGCAAGTCGCCCTGACTTGTATTCCGGCTATACCCACTAACTGTAAAATTAAACTCACTCTGGGCGGGTGACAAGCCCAAATCGGCGGCGTTCACCGCTAACAGCAATACATTGTTGTTGAAGATGGCGGTGTTGAACTCGGCCGATGAGACCAAATTCAAAAAATAGGTGATTTTCGCCTGATTTTTGGTAAGATCATCCAGCACGCCCACAAATTCATCGTTGGCGCCCGTGCCAATAAACGCGCCCACGCTGGATGTTCGCAACACGTAATCTGTGGTGCCGTCCTTGTTGGTATCAATTTGGATGCGGAAACCCACTTCGTTGGGTGTGGACCATTCCCCATAGGTGCTGATTCCAAAAATAATCTGTGTGTTGGCAATCTCTCTGGGCAGCCCCACAGGCAGATCAGTGCGCACATTAGAGGCGATCCCCACATGGCGCAGATCGGCATGGTCAACCTCGCCTGTACTGCCGCTTTCGTTGGGGCTGGCAAAGGCTAGATCCAGCACGCTGACCAACGAAACAGTATCCGTGGGGAAAGCGCTGGCATCCAGAGATTGATTCGGTTTCAGCCCATCGCCGACCAATTTTAGTTGCCGTTCGCCGTGGATCTCAAAGCCCAAGTCTATGGGCGAAGGCTGTGCGCGCATGGACGCGGCTGGCCGGGGGGCGGCATAGACCGGCTGGCGGATGATGGCCTGATCACTCTGCACTGTTCCCGTCAGAGTGCCGTTAGCATGCGCCAGGGTGACGTCAAACCCATCCATTGCCAGCCAGCGCATTGTCTCCGCGGTTACCGTCATCGAGCCGGTCATGGTGACCCGATTGGTTGTGGCAATCCGCTCGCCGTGGAGAGCATAAAGCACAGGGTACTCTTCGCTGAGGGCATAGCGCAGAGTCGCAGCCGTGAGTGTGGGCGCGCTTGTCGCCGAAATCATGAGCGTGTATGACAGTACTCTGGTGACCGGTGATAGCAAAAACTGCGCCTCGCCGCGCACATTGGGCTGGGTGGATGACAAAAATTCGCCATGAAAACGGGCAAGCGGCGGCCAAAAGTAGAGATGACCTGTCTCTTCGGTAAGCCAATGGCGGGCGAAATAGGTGCGCCGAGCCACGGTGGGATCGGGTACGTTGTGCAGCGCATTGGCTTGGGCCGTGAAAACCACCGGTACATTGGCCTGCCCAAAGGGACCAATCGTCAACGGGTTATGCCCCAGGGGTTCGATCTGCACCCCTGGCAGATCCACCGTGGGCAGATATTGGACAACGAGCGTCTGGGTGATGGCGCTTTTGTTGATTACACGCACAGATTTTAATGCCATGGTCTCGGCAGAGACCGTGGGCGCACCAAACGAAAGCGTTCCTTGCCCAGGTGAGTCGCTGTTATAGACTACAATCTCGGCCTTGAGCGCGTTGAACAGATCCAGCCGACCAGCCCCGGCCCGGCCCGCGCCATAGAGCACGGGAGGATAGGAAAGAGAGCTAAAGAGATCATGGCGAGCGGTGTTGAGCAAAAGCGCCTTAATTTCGTCGCCGCTCCACTCTGGGTGAAGCTGGCGCAAGAGCGCCGCCGCCCCGGCCACGTGTGGCGTCGCCATTGAGGTTCCGCTGCTGGTCATGGATCCTTTCCCCGTGCCCGCCGCAGCCGATTGTATGTTGCTGCCAGGCGCGGTGATGTCGGGTTTGGGAAGCAGATCACCACGGCGCGGCCCGCGTGCCGAAAAGGGCGAGATAATATCCACAAAGCGTCGGCGTGCCTTGTCCACGCGCACAATGGCAGACGAGGCAACGCTAATAACCCCGGCTGCCACTCCTGGCGAGGCGGCAATAAAGTACGTATCGCCGCTGTTGCCTGCCGCGGCAGCGATGACCATGCCTGTGAGCGATGCATTCTCCAACGCCACAGAGCTTGGGTCCAGTTGCGAACCAAAAGCCGATCCTAGGGAAAGGTTCAGCACGTCCAGCCGATCCGAGAAATCGCCGTCGCGGTTAGGGTCCACGGCCCATTCAATCGCCAAGGTGGTTAGCTGTGAAAAGCCCGTACAGCCAAAGATTTTAAGGGCATAGAGCTTGGCGCGCGGGGCCACGCCAGGGGCAATGGCAAACTGACTCATACCAAGATCGCTGCCATACTCTCCTTGATAGGGGCTGCCATTTTGAAGCACGCCATAGCCCCCGGCGATACCGGAAACGTGGGTTCCGTGTCCCCAACAGTCCATGGGATCGGGATCAGGCTGGGGAACTGAGACACCGTCGGGCCGGGCGTCGTAGCGGTCCCCGGAAAAATCGTAGCCTCCCACCACTTTGGCATTGGGAAAAACGCTAGAATCGGTGATCACCGTGGTGTCATTCGTTTTATAGCCTGTGCCCGGCCCGCCAAAATCCACATGCAAATAATCAATACCGGTGTCAATGATGCCAATCGAAACCGTTTCGCCATCCAGCCCAGTGGCGCGCAAATGATCCCAAAGTGCGGGCGTGCCTAGATGGGGCACAGATTGGCTGAGTTGTGGCATGTGCAGCGGCAGAGGATGCACCGACGCCACACCGGGCAGCGCGGCGATCTCGGCCATGCGTGCCGGGTCGATGATCACCGCCACCCCATTGTGAACGCGCTGCGTTTGGAACAACAACGGTGCATCAGCCAGCAGGGCAGAGGCGAGCAACGTGGCTTGGGCCGCTTCAATCCGGGCTATTTGCGCCTGTGCCGCTGTGGTGGCGATGCTGAGCGAGGCACGGGTACGCTGGCGGGCGAAGGTGCGCACGCTGG
The DNA here is from genome assembly GCA_963721725.1 of uncultured Chloroflexia bacterium. Taxonomy (GTDB): domain Bacteria; phylum Chloroflexota; class Anaerolineae; order Caldilineales; family Caldilineaceae; genus RI-153. The sequence goes on along the minus strand of CAVRLX010000024.1, from coordinate 169,031 downwards.
CTTCATCGGTGAGTTCGATAAAGACCGCCACGGACGCACCTGCGATGGGCGTAGTGGTCAGGGCAGCGGTTTGCTCGGCGGCGGTAAGTGGGCGAGGCGGGAGCTGCTCGCCAGGCGGTGGTGCGGCTTGAAGTCGGGTACTGAAGGAAAGGGTCAATACAAGTGCAATGACATAGGCCACACAGATCAGTGATAGAGGGATCAGACGAGTCATGAGGCCCCAGTTTGGCTAGGAAAATTCACGGGTTTCATACACTTTAGCATGAAACCCGTGAATTTTCCTAGCGTCTATGGAGTCATTTCTGCATGGCGGGCAAGTGGAGAACGGACTTCATGGGCAGCCCATGGCTGCTCTGGCCGTGTCCACTATGGGGATACCCTACGCTGTTTTCCACTTGGCTGACCAACGTGGTGTAGGGGCTGTGCGGGTCAATCCGCGCTTGATAGGTAATAGAAATTGCCTCCATCCAATCGAAGCAGAGAATCAGTCCTTCGTGTAAGGGGATATCGTCCGGCAACGGATAGTGGAGGGCCTGACTGCCGTCGATATTCTCCAAGCCGATGGTTTCCACGGCACGGGGATTTTGCATGGGGCCATAGGCAAAAACGATCTCTGGCGTGTAGGATGTATGGCGTACAGACCGCCGCACAACTATCTCGAAATCATAGCGTTCTTTCGTGCTGCCCGCCGGGGCGGGTTCCACATCGTCATATTCAATCACGATTGTCGCGCCATGATCGGGGCTGGCAATGGAAACGCCGCGGTTTTGGGTAGCATCATAGACGATTCATCGCCGTGGATCTGCGGTCGCGGCAAAATCTGCGATTCGGCCAGATCTACGTAGCCCTCAAAGCCGGTATCGCAGTTCGGATCTTGCTGGTTGGATGTCATCGCATAGTCTAGTAGGCTGCTATCCATCTCCCATACTAGGGTGTCTCCCTCCTGGCAACATCAGCCGCGCCGATTTCGACCACAAGGCGCTGGGCCTGGGCTGCCACTGGCAAAAATCCCACATAGACATTTGCCAAATCGTCGTAGGAGTCTGCTGGCGTGGGATCGTTGGCGAGCGCAAAAGTCTGGGGCAGTGGCTCGGCCAGATAAAACGCACCTGTGAGACGGGTCGCTTCGGTGCTTATCAGATCATGCAACAGATACGATCCCTGATTGCGGCGCACTTCCAAGGTTAGGCTGTCGGGGAACTGATCGCCTGAGTGGAAGGCGAGCAGCGCATCTGGTTCGGCAACGTCTCGGAAAATTGGGCGCTCTGTGGGCAACTGTGCGGCTATGGGCAAGGCAGCCAGTATTAACAGGAATAACATTAACAGGAATAACGTGAGGGGTATCCAGAGAACTTTCACAGCAACTATCCTATTCAACATAGGCTAGAAGAAGCGGAACTTTTCAGAAAAGTTCCACTTCTGGGCGATCAAAAACGCAGCCCACACTAAAATAGCGTGGGCTGCGTTTGAAAGGCGTTTGACCTTTTGTCTTGCGGCTAAATCGGAAAGCTATCGGTTAGAGCAGCGAATTGTTGCGCGGGTTGACGCCAAATCGGCTGCTTTCGTGGCGGGTGAGCCAGGCGCTGGATTCAAAAAAGCCATAAGTGCGGCGCAGTGGATCGTAGCGGCGCTCGGCCAGTTCAATCAGATCTTGCGAGGCGATCTGCCAAATCATCTTTTCCAGTTCTTCAATGCGCTGTAACATGGCGGCGGGCGTGGTGGGCACGGGGATATCCGCGTAGGTGGCGGGGGTGCGATAGCTTTTGGGGAAGGTGACTTCTTCGCTGGGTAGGCGGGGCAACATGCCCAGCGCCACGGCAGCCATGCCAAAAGCCAGCAGTTGATCGCGCACAGCCTCGACACGCCCTGGCATCTGTGGGCTGTCGGATTGGCTCAGCCCCAGTTCTGCGCTGAGCATCTCCCAATCCAGCATCACCCGTTCCAAGAGGAATCCCAGTTCATCTTTGCTGGTGACATCGGCAGTGCGGACACTGAGCACAAAGCCTTCGCGCACGCGCCCCAAATACTCACGCGCTTGCTGCATCACCATCGGTCCCACCCGTTCCATACCGAGCGCTTTGTTCAAATGGCGCACGTTATAGGCAAGGCTGTGATAAATAAACTGTTTGGTCGTGTCGGCCAATTCACCAATCGCAACAAAATCGTAGATCTCATCCGTAGGACGCATCGACGAACTCCCTCCGGTTGTGAAAAGAGCCAATCCAATGATCGGCGCTGACGTGCGCGCATTATAGCACAGCCATTCGCGAGCGTCATGTGCAATTTGAGCGATCTCTCGGCCCCGGCTCCGATGCAAATTGAACAGCGTCCCTTCCCGGCAAAAACCAGAGCGCGCCGAGACCTCGCCGAGAATAGGAGAGACAACTACGTATCTGATCAGCTCCAGGGTGCGACGCACTCGCCACACAGCATTGCAAGCCAGATCTTGTCTTGGCGAGTGCATCGCACCTGAACAGGTACAAGAAATCTGCGCAATCTGTATAATCTGCGGATCAAAAGGCTTTGGGCAGTGAAATTCGATCTGAAAATCTCCAGCGGGGAAACCCTTTGCCCCTGCCAGACGTATAGACTATGCTGGGGAGCGCCCCCGCCCCCTTGTTCTACCTTTTCCAGGGGCCTATGCTACAATGGGCGAAATTTTAATCGTCTACATTGCCGAAAAAGGATATCGCTTGCGTCGTTTGCTGACCCCAGAACAGGATAAAATTTTACGCCAAGAACGCTCGCTCTTGGAGTTGCTCCAAGTGACATTGGCCCGGTTGGATGCACCCGCATCTGACCATGATCTGTTGCGCCAGAGCTTGGAGCAATTGGATGAGATGTTCTTGCTTGTCGTCGTCGGCGAATTTAACGCTGGCAAGAGTGCCGTGATCAACGCGCTGATGGGCGAGCGCTATCTGACTGAAGGCGTCGTGCCCACCACCAGCCAGTTGCATCTTTTGCGCTATGGCGACCGTGTGGAAAAATCGCTGGATCCAAACGGCGTAATCACCATGAGCTTGCCTGTGGAGTGGCTACGCGAGGTCAATCTGGTGGATACGCCCGGCACCAATGCTGTGATCCGCGAACATGAGGCCATCACCGCCGAGTTTGTGCCGCGCAGCGATCTGGTCATTTTTATCACCAGTGCCGACCGCCCCTTTAGCGAGAGTGAACGTAGCTTTTTGCAACAGATCCGCACCTGGGGCAAAAAGATCGTTGTCGTTGTTAATAAGTTTGATCTGCTCCAAAGCCCCGATGATCAGGCCCAAGTGCTTCAATTTGTGGCACAGAACGCGTATGATCTGCTAGGCGTGGAGCCAGAAATTTTCCCCGTCAGCGCTCGGCTGGCCTTGCGCGCCAAACAGAATGGCCGCCACACGGGGTCCGATTGGGACGAGAGCCGTTTTGCTGCGCTGGAATCGTATATTCTCACCACGCTGGACAGCACACAACGCATCCAATTGAAGCTGGAAAATCCGCTGGGCGTGGCCTCCAATTTGGTGGAAAGATACCGGGCGCTGATTAATGATCGCCAGCGCTTGCTGCACGGGGATTTTCAAACGCTGGACACCATTGAGGCCCAACTCCAGGCGTACCAGAGCGACATGCAGCGCGATTTTCAATATCAGAGCAGCCGTGTCGATAATGTGCTTTATGAAATGATGGAACGTGGCGATCGCTTTTTTGACGAAACGCTGCGTGTGACCCGTGTTTTCGAGCTGGTGAACAGCGAAAAACTGCGCGGCGAGTTCGAGCGCAAAGTGGTGGCCGATACCAGTCTCCAGATCGAACAGCATGTCAGCGAACTAATCGACTGGCTGGTGGACAAAGATTATCGGCAGTGGCAGTCGGTGATTGACTTTATTAACCGGCGCGCCTCACAACATACCGAGCGCATGGTGGGCCACGTGAGCAACGAGTTTGAGTTTAACCGCCAAAATTTGCTTAAGAGCGTGGGCAACAGTGCTCGCGCTGTGGTCGATTCGTATGATAAAGAGGCCGAAGCTCTAAAACTGGCCCAAGATGTGCAGCGCGCCATTTTGCAGACGGCGGCGGTGGAGGTGGGCGCGCTGGGGTTGGGCGCAATTTTGGTGGTTTTACTCCAGACCACGCTGCTCGACGTGACCGGCGTTTTGGGGGCCAGTGCGCTGGCGGCACTGGGGCTGTATGTGCTGCCCTATCGGCGGGCGCGCATCAAAGAGGAGCTACGCACCCAGATCAACGCGATGCGCGACCGGCTGGACGAGGCGCTCAACCGCCAGTTTGAAAGTGAGTTGGCCCAGAGCGTGCGCCGTATTCACGAAGCGATTGCCCCGTATACACGGTTTGTGCGTGTCGAGCGTGAAAAGTTTTCACACCTGGACCAAACACTGGAGGAAGCTGCCCATCAGCTTGCCCGCCTGCGCCAACACGTGAAAGAACTGCGCTAAGATGCCCCCGGTTTCGCTAATTCCGCTGGATCTCCAATATCATGTTGAGACGTTGCAGCGAGTCTATGATCTCACTCCTGGCTATTGGGATATGTACGGGCTTCCCGGTGCGCCAGCCAATCAGGCCCTGCGTGATCTGCAAGCAATGGCTGCGGAAAATGGGCGGTATGGTATGGGTATTTTGCAGCCCAATGAGGCAGGCAACCCTGCGGCGGGCGCGCAACTCATCGGGCTGCTGGATTTTCGATTACAGTGGCCGGAGCCGAACCTTGTCTATGTCGGCATGGTGATGGTGGCCGAACCATTTCAGCGCCAGGGGGTGGGCCGTACGGCTTGGGCAGTTTTGGAACCGTGGCTGGCGCATGAGGCGGCCATCTCCACCGCGCGTCTGGGCGTGGAACAGTTCAATCCCGGTGCGCTGAAATTCTTCCAAAGCCTGGGCTTCCACCTTACCGGCGACAGCAACCGTGTGCAATCTGGCAAACGCTTTGTGCGCCTGCTCTATATGGAAAAACCCCTTTCGTCACACCCCTGAATCCCAGAAAGAATCGATCTTTATGACGTTGTCTCCGTCCCTACACCTCGTGCGTCTGGCTGATGAACTGCGCGCCCTCAGCAATGCCGGGCTGATGTTTACCCAAGACCCCTATCAGATCGAGCGCTATCATCGCATTGTGGAAATTTCGGCAGAGTTGACAAGCCTGGCCCATGCCGATACGGCCGCCGAGATCCACGCCCTCTTCTTGGAAGATATGAATTACGTCACACCCTATTCAGTGGTGGACACAGCCATCTTTAATAACGAAGGGCAGATTCTGTTGATCCAGCGGTCAGATACGGCGCTGTGGGCGCTGCCAGGGGGAGCCTGTGAAATCGGAGAAGCGCCCTCCACGGCAGCACGGCGCGAGGCATGGGAAGAAAGTGAGTTGGTGGTAGAAATTGACGGCTTGATCGGCGTCTTTGACGCTCGCCACACCACAACAGCCACGGTCCATCATCTATACATCTTGCTCTTCGCCGCCCACGTGATAAAAGGCACGCCACGTGTCACGCGAGAGACGCTGGATATTCGCTGGTTTCCCCCCGCCGACATCCCCTGGGATGCGCTCCACGGCCATCATGCGGAGCGCATTGAGCAGGCGTTACACTGGCGCGCCGAGCCGCTGGGCGCAGCCTATTTTGAGCGAGAAGTCTGGGAGCCAAAAGCCACCTTTCAGCATGAACACAACAAGTAACGCGTAGGGTAAGCTACCCTACACGCTAGATCTATCTTTAATTACCCGCTAATTTTGTTACCCCATTTTCACAAAAATCTTGACGCCACTCTCACTCAATCCCGTTTGAAACGCGTTGTCATGAACCTCGAACTCGCGGCCCTCAAGCACATCACACCAGCGCCCGTTTTCGATCTGGGGCGATTCCAACCGTATATCCGGCTTTGGCTCGTCGTTAAGATTCGCCACGATAATCGCCACACTGCCCTCGTTTGTCCAGCGCTTGTACGAGACCAAGCCCTGATCAGCCCAGTTCGCCACCACAATAAAGTTCTCGCTATAGAGAGCCGGGGTTTCTTTGCGCAGCTTAATCAGACGTTTGTAAAAGGCCAATAGATCTTGATTCGGCCCTTTTTCCAACAACGACCAGTCTAGGGGCAACGGTTTTGTTGTCTCCTGACGCGGGGTGGCAAAGCCAAATTCCTGACCCATCCACAACATGGGGATGCCCGGCGCAGTCAGCAGCAGCGTTGCGCCCAATTTCATGCGGCGCATAGCGGCCTCTTCGGGAAATCCCGCCTGTTGCACCTGCCACATGGCCCGATCTTGATCATGGGTATCAAGGTAATTAATCTGATTATAGGCGCTGGCATAGCCGTGCCCGTTGGGATCAAGCGCCTGTAACAGCCCGTCGGTGCCGGGCTGTGCGCCGTCCTTTTCGCGACCTGTGATGGTAGCAATCAGTTGTTTGCCAAAGCGATCATGCCAAGCCGCGTCCATCGGCCCCTGTGGCCCAGCAATGGCCGGGTCTTCGGGGATATGTTCGGCAATGGCAATCAGCGGTTTCATATCCTCGTTGGATTGGAGCGCCTCGCGGAACCAGCCCAGCAGCTCAAAATTTTTCAGTGCGCGGGTCACATCAAAGCGAATGCCATCCACATGATAGGTGCGCACCCAGTAATGGAGCGCATCAAAGATATATTGGCGGGCCGGCCAGATGCCCAGATTTTCGTCAAAATGGTCATAGTTGAGCTTAGGCCCAAACTGTAACTGTGGCTCGTCCGGGTTCTGCTCATGGAACCAATACCCAGAATCGATCTGGTTGAGCGGCGCGTCAATGTCCAGATGGTTGTAGACCGCATCATGGATGACACGGATCCCGCGGGCATGACATTCATCTACCAAACGACAGAGATCGTCGGGCGTGCCGTAGCGGCTCTCAACAGCATAGGGGCTAAGTTGGGCATAACCCCAGTCATGGGGCGCGGCAAACTCATTCACGGGCATCAGCTCAATGGCGTTGATACCAAGGTCCGCCAAGTAGTCGAGTTTGGCAATTACACTCTCAAAGCGCCCCACACGCTTCTCGTCGGAAGGTCCACTAAAATCCCCTACGTGTAGCTCGTATATGATCATCTCTGCATTGGCAGGGAGCCATTCTTGATCATGTTTCCATTCGTAACTCACCGATATTGGTTCGCCATTGACCACATTAAGGCTGGTTTTTCCATCCTCGGTGAAAAAGGGAGCAACAGGATCACCAACGCGTAGTTTTTTGCCCAGCAGTCCCGAATTGTTTGAAGTTATCTGAAATTGATAGCCATAGCTGCCATCAGGCAGGGAGACTTCGGCACGCCAGATACCGTCTTCACCACGGGTCATGGGGTGGGGCTGCCACGTGTCCCAACTTCCACACAAGGCTACTTCTTCATTATAGGGGGCCAGTAATTGGAATGAGATTGGGTGCTGCTTCTCATCAGACATTGAGTTTCCTTCTAAAAAATCAGAGATTTGCGAGTAGTGATTAAAGGAGTGGAAGATTTAGCTCTTCTGTCTATCCCTTAGTCGCTTCTTATACCGATTATACCGACTGCTGGAGGGCGTCCATTACTTCACTGACATTGTGATAGAGTTGCTCAGGCAATGTTTCTAGCGGTGCAGTCACATCACTAGGGACGGCATCTTCCATGAGAAACTGAAGAATTTCTTCTTTGCCTGCCGGGTAATCAATCCCCTCCAGGTGATTTTGCAGTTGAGCAAAGTCCAAATTTGGGGCTTGCATAGTCATAGAAATTTTCCTTTTGGTTTTCGTTTAACTGTTCAGGTGCAACGTACTCGCCAAGATAAGATCGGGCTAGACATTCTGTATGGTGAGTGCGTCGCACCCTGGACCTGAATAGATACCTTTGATGAGTAAGCGCAGATAAGATACTTTTGGATAGCAACGCTTAAATCCATCGCTACTATAGGCTGATTGCCAAGCGCCCACAATGCGGGAGAGTCCTCCTTGTGAGTGGGGAACTACCCTACTACGCCTATGATTTTCCTCCAATCAAAAAAGCCCAAGCGCTCTTTCCAGAGGCTTGGGCCGGGAATGCAAACTCCGTCTCTATTCGACAGTCAGACGCCCCTGCATGAGCGGATAGTGACCCGCCACGGTACAGATCACAAGATAGTCGCCTACTTCGCTGGGCGCGGTAAACGTATAGGTCTCCGTCGTTCCAGCAGCAACGACATCTGCACTCCAAAAGAATAGCTCTGGTTGATCTTCGCCACCAGTATAGGGTTCGGGCACTTCCTGACCCATGTTGACAATGGCCCAGTTGTGCTCCAGCGCGCCCATATTGTTCAACTCCAACGTGACCTCGGCCCCAGCGGGAACAGTCCACACGGGCGGATTTTGTACGTTGTTATTTTCCGCGCCAAAATACATATCATGCATTTCGACGCTCACTGTCGCTGCTGCCGAGAGTGCGGCTTCGGTGGGGGCAACGGCTTCTGTCGGCGCGGCAACGGGTGCGGTATCTTCCACACTATCGCCACCACAGGCCGCCAAAATCAGTACACACAGACTCAACAAAATCAAGATTTTTTTCATAGAACCACCTTCAATTGTAAATAGGGAAATAGAAGTTACGCTACACGCTTTTGATGACCACTTTAGTATAATGGTCAATTGTTGCTTTGCGCCGACATAGAGACAAGTTAAGCAATGACTCTTTCAGCCTGGAAGATCGTACCACGAACGCGGTTTTTTGTGAGTCTTTTGGCTTCCATTTGGAGAGTGCGAGGCTTCGGCATAAATTGCAGCGTGATGAAAAATACAATAAAATAAGAGTTCACTGAACATTTGTTCGCCCTGCCGGGTGAACATATAGACAAACGAGGATCAGCATGGCACTGGACAAATTAGTGGTGCGGGGCGCACGCGAACACAACCTAAAAAATGTGGATCTGGAAATCCCGCGCGACAAGCTGATTGTGATCACCGGATTAAGCGGCAGCGGCAAAAGCAGCCTGGCCTTTGATACAATCTATGCCGAAGGGCAACGGCGCTACGTTGAGTCGCTCTCGTCCTATGCCCGCCAGTTTTTGGGGCTGATGGAGAAACCTGATGTGGACCAGATCGAAGGACTTAGCCCGGCCATCTCCATCGACCAAAAGGGCGCTGGGCGCAATCCCCGTTCCACCGTGGGCACGGTCACCGAGGTCTATGACTATTTGCGCTTGCTCTATGCCCGTGTGGGCCAGCCCCATTGTCCCCAGTGTGGCGAACCCATCAGCCAGCAGACACCACAGCAAATTGTCGATCTGATTTTGGAGATGGGCGAAGGGGCACGGCTGATGATTATGGCCCCGGTGATTCGCGACCGCAAGGGCCACCACAAAACCCTCTTTGAAAATCTCCAGGCCCAGGGCTATGTGCGTGTGCGTGTGGATGGCGAACTCTACGAGGTCACCGAAGTGCCTGACCTTGACCGGTATAAGATGCACACGGTGGAGGTGGTCATCGACCGCATTGTGGTGCGCGCATCCCGCCCCGACTCCGATACCCCCGACGAGAGCCTGCCCGGCACAGATCGCATCCGCCTCACCGACTCGGTGGAGACGGCGCTGCGCCTGGGCGAAGGGGTGATCATCGTCTCGGAACTGCAACGCCAGTCTGTGGACGGCAACGGCAACGACCGCGAAGTCGCGGTGGATCGGATTTTCAGCGAACATTTTGCCTGTGCCCAATGTGGGCTGAGCTTTGAGGAGATCGAGCCGCGCACCTTTAGTTTTAACAGCCCCCACGGTGCCTGCCCCACCTGCGACGGTCTGGGTACGCTAAAAGAGTTTGATCCTGAATTGGTCTTTGACGACGCCCTAAGCGTTGCCGAGGGCGCGGTGTTGCCCTGGGTGCGCAACAGCAGCAATGGCGACGATGACGATGGCTATTACGCCCAGTTGCTCAAATCCGTGTGCAAAGAATACGCCGTGCCTATTAACGTGCCGGTGAAGGAACTTAGCGCCAAACAGCGTAATTTGATCCTCTTTGGCCTGCCCCAAGATGAAAAAGTGCGTGTCCAATATCGCAACGGGCGCGGCTATAACCGCTCGTATGAAACACAATTTCAGGGCGTGATTCCCAACTTGCAGCGCCGCTACACCGAGACCGACAGCGAGTACATCCGCGGCAAGTTGGAAGAATACATGGGCATTCGCCCCTGCCCCACCTGTGGCGGCAAACGGCTGCGTCCGCTGGCGTTGGCGGTGACCGTGGGCGGCAAGAGTATCCACGATGTAACCTCGCTGCCCGTCTCCGAATCGCTGAACTGGGTAGAAATTTTGCGTGGCGACGATCAACAAGCGCCGCTGCTCAACAGTCGCCAGATGACGATTGCCAGCCAAGTGCTCAAGGAGATCGACGCCCGTCTGGGCTTTATGGTCAACGTGGGGCTGGATTATCTTACCCTAGAGCGCAGTGCCACCACGCTCTCCGGCGGCGAGGCCCAGCGCATTCGGCTGGCAACGCAGATCGGCAGCCAGTTGATGGGCGTGCTCTACATTTTGGACGAGCCGAGCATTGGTCTGCACCAACGTGACAACGACCGCCTCATCGGCACGCTCAAGGGTATGCGCGATCTGGGCAACACGGTGCTGGTGGTGGAACATGACGAGGATACGATTTTGGCCGCCGATTGGGTGGTGGATATTGGACCCGGTGCCGGCGAACATGGCGGCCATGTGGTGGCCTCGGCCCCGCGCGATGAGTTCATCCATCACCCCAACAGCATGACGGCACAATACATCCGTGGCGAACGGCGGATTGGTGTGCCGCAGGTGCGGCGCGAGGGCAACGGCGAATATCTTTTCATCAAGAACGCCCGCGAGAACAATCTCAAAGGTGTGGATGTCCGTATTCCCCTGGGCAAGTTTGTGGCGGTGACCGGCGTCAGCGGCAGCGGCAAATCTACGCTGGTTGTGGAAGTGCTTTATAAAAAGTTGGCCCAACTCTTCTATCGCGCCAAAGCCCGCCCCGGTATACACGAAAGCGTGGAAGGAACCGAGCATCTGGACAAGGTTATCGAGATCGACCAAAGCCCGATTGGTCGCACACCCCGCTCTAACCCGGCCACCTATGTGGGGCTGTTCACCGCCATGCGCGAACTCTTTGCCAGCATCCCCGAAGCCAAGGCGCGCGGCTATAAACCTGGGCGATTTAGTTTTAACGTCAAGGGCGGGCGCTGCGAAACCTGCAAAGGCGACGGCATCATCAAGATTGAGATGCAGTTTCTGCCCGATGTCTATGTGCCATGTGAGGAATGCAAGGGCAAGCGCTACAACCGCGAGACCTTGCAGATCAAGTTCCGCGGCAAGTCGATTGCCGACATTCTCGACATGCCTGTGGAGGAAGCGCTGGAGTTCTTCCAAAACATTCCTCGGATTCGCAGCCGTTTGGAAACTCTTTCTTCCGTGGGTCTGGGCTACATTCGCCTGGGCCAACCAGCCACGACGCTTTCCGGCGGCGAGGCCCAACGGATTAAGTTGAGCAAAGAGTTGAGCCGCCGCGATACGGGCAATACTTTTTACATTTTGGATGAACCCACCACGGGTCTGCATTTTGAAGATGTGCGCCGACTGCTGGATGTGTTGCACGAGCTGGCTGACCGCGGCAACACTGTGCTGGTCATCGAGCATAATCTGGACGTGATCAAAAACTGCGACTGGCTGATTGACATGGGGCCAGAGGGCGGCGGCAAGGGCGGCTGGGTGCTGGCGGAGGGTACGCCAGAGCATGTGGCCTCGATTGAAAAGAGCTATACCGGTCACTATCTACGCCCCATGCTGGAACGCGATCAGGCACGTGAACTGGCACTGGCCTGATCTTGCTCAGGCTAAAATGGCATTACACAATGAGTTGAACAACGGGGTGAATAACGGGGTGAAGTCGAACTTTTTGAAAAAGTTCGACTTCTTTTTTACGCAAGGGAACCGAGAATCAGGGAAAATCGTCGTAGAAAGAATCAACACCACCGGGGCAAAGAGGGGTACCCATGCTGCAAAAGCGCGTCCGCACCGCCGAGGCAAAACCAACTGCACCTATGATTCCTGAACAATTTCAGATCCAGCCTCAGCGCAGGAACAGAGTTGCCCGCTCCAACGACGGCCTGCTCAACACACTCTGGGTGATCCTGGGCATGATGGCAGCGCTGACAATTGTGGCGGGCTATCTCTACGCCTTTAGCGATCTGATTTTGCCGGGAGCCAGTGTTGCGGGCATCGACACAGCGGGACTTTCATTGCGCGATGGCAAAAACGCACTGGAGGAAGCCTGGGCAGCGCAACGCATGGGGATCAATGTGGCGGGAACGCGCCGTGAAATTGCGCCAACAGATCTGGGCGTACGTTTGGATGGCTGGCAGACGGCGCAACGACTGCACGCTGCCGGACGCTCCCCGGATGGGCTGTTGGCAATGCTGGGGCTGGCCGAGCCAAGAGTGGTTGACCCTGTGCTTGTCATGGACAGAGACGCGGCGGTTGCAACGTTAAATGGGCTGGCCCCCGCTTTTTCGTTCCCGCCCACCGCTGCCAGCATCGAGATTGTGGACGGCCGCGCGGTGATTACGCCGCCAGCCCCAGGGCAAACGCTGGATGTGGCGGCCACCCTCGCGCTGATTCACGACAATCTGCCGGTGATCATGCTCCAGCCCGATCTGCCACTGGTGACCATGCCTATCCCGCCAGCTGCGGCCACCATGCCATTGGATGACGTCGCCGCAGCCGTGAATCGGTTGCTGGCCGCGCCGCTCACCGTCATTCTCTACGACCCGGTGACTGACCAGTCCGGCCAATGGCAGATTCCGCCGCAAGTTTGGGGCCATTGGCTCGATGTCACACTGGGAGCGCAGACTGAAGGTGGTTTTGATTGGTCGCTGGAACCCGAACGCATCCAGCCCTTTTTAGATGCCCAACAAGGGTCTCTGGCCCCCACCCAAGTTGTCTCTGCCCCAGAGATGGCAACCGCTGTTACTGAGGCACTGCGGCGCGGCGACTATGCCGCAGCGCTGCGACTCTATCACACCGAGCGTAGACATACAGTGCAAGCAGGCGAGACGCTTTCCAGCATTGCCTGGCGCTATGGAATGCCCTATCCCTGGCTGGAAGCGGCCAACCCCACGCTGGGTGATGGTCTGTTTGCAGGGCAAGAAATTCTTATCCCTTCGCCCGATGCGTTTCTGCCGCTGCCAGTGGTGCGCAACAAACGCATGATTGTTAGCCTGAGTCAGCAACGCCTGTGGGCCTATGAAAACGGTGCGATCTTGTGGGAATGGCCGGTAAGTACGGGCATCGATTCTAGCCCTACATCGCCGGGAATTTTCCAGATCCAATCCCACGAGAACAACGCCTACGCGGGCAATTGGGATCTGTGGATGCCATACTTTATGGGGATCTATCAGCCGGTGCCGGGACAAGCCTTTATGAATGGCTTCCACGGCTTCCCCACCCGCGACGGATCCACCCTGTTGTGGACCGACGATCTGGGCCATCCCGTCACGTTTGGCTGTATTTTACTGAGCAACGACAACGCCGCACTGCTCTACAACTGGGCAGAAAGTGGCGTTGTGGTAGAGGTGCAACCATGACTCTGCTTCAAACTGCGTACACGTCATCTTGCGGATGATAGCCCAAAAACTGCCTCGTCTCCGCCAGACTCCACTTCATGCCCCGGTTGGCCGACATGCCATTGACCAAAAGATAGGGTGACGGCCACCTCTCCGCGCTGGCATTGATGGTGCGCTCGAAAAGGTGGGCAAAATCCCGGTTGGAAAGCCACATCTCGCGGAACCAACGATCCGAGCGGGCAAAGTCTATCGGGTCTACATCGGTGGGCAGCGTGCCGCCAGAAAGCGTGGGCGATCCTGTGGCCGAGAGTGTTTCCGGTCGATTCGGCCCTGGTTGACACCAGCCAATCCGCACACAGACAAAGCTCGTGCTGCCGTTCCCTTGTGCGGCCAGCGCACGGCAAACCCGCTCACCTGAAAACTTGGCCGTGGCATAGGCCGTTGAATCCATCATCTGTGTGCCTGTGTGCCAGACTGTGCCCACGCCGGGCGGCGAATCGGGGCGTAGTTCACCCACGCCCACGCTTTCCGCCCACGGCACGTCTTTGTAGCGCCCCATGACGTGATTGGAGGTGGCAAAGACAAAGCGCTCTGTGCGCGGACTTTGCGCTGCTGCCAAAGCCACATTCAGCGTCATATCCAACGAAACGCCCGCCTCGGCCCAGGTTGCTTCGGGGTAAGGATTTTGGGCGGCAAAGTGGACCACGGCTTCAACATCTTCAATCGCTTGTTGCCAGCGACTATCATGGGCATCGGCCAGATCACAGGCCACAAAGTCAAGCGCTGTCGGATGCGGACGAGCCGCGGCCAGCGTGTGCAACGCGGCCAGCCGCTCCGCCTGAGGTGGCTGCACGTCCAGCCCAATGATGCGGGGTGTCTGCGTGTGGGTGAGAAGATGTTCAATTAGTTTGATACCCAGGTTACCCACCGCACCAGTAATAGCGACTGTGCGGGCCTCGGTCATATCCGCCATATGCTGCTCCTCGGGTTCAAGAAATGGGGGGATGCTCAACAAAAAACCGGTGTCGGAATTCCGACACCGGTTTTTTGTTTGTGAAACGGGGCGATTACATGCCGCCGCTCATCATTGCATTCAGCATCTCAGCAGGGAGCACAAAGGCATCTGCCGGGGCTTCGATCATAATGTCGCCATTAATGTCTGTGTTTTCAGTTGTGATCGAAATCGAAATACCGGAATCATCGGCAATTTCCATCGCCGCGCCGCCAGCCATGGCCGAAATCGCAGCCAAGTCGCTCAGATTCCAGTCCAAACCGAATTCAGTCATTGCCAAGTAACCATCGGCATCGACGTATTCGACCAATTCCAGAGCAATCCCTTCCAGGAGCGCCGGACCAAACATACGACCCAGGGTCACGGTCTGATCAATCTCAGCCTGGGAGGGCATCATGCCGCTAGAAGCAGCGTTCTGCATCAGGGCAAAGCCAATCAATTGTTCGAAGTAGGCGCTTTCGACAAAGGCATCCCAGTCAACGCTGGTAACAAAGGAGGACATTTCCTCCATGTCTTCACCACGTTCGAGAGTCAGGAACGGGGTAACCATGCCCATGGCATCGCCAGCCGCAATCTGGGTATAGAGAGGACCACCACTGGTGGTGCCAGCAGCCGGGGCCATCAACATGCCCTGGCTGGCACTCTGCATCAGAGATTGTTCAACCAAGGGGAGAATATCAATCCCAATCCAGCCAGACATGCCGGTGCCCATGCCGCTTTCAGCCAGCATTGGCTCCAGCGTGCTCAGGTCGAGATAAACAACACCATCGACCATAACCAGACCCAGGCTCACCGAGGATGGGAACATCATGCTGGGGTCTTGGGTGAGGAGCATGGCAACTTCGTCAGAGAAGTTGACTTCCATTGACAGCTGGGCAGAAGTGCCAGCCAACAGGGTGGAAATGTCGCTGATCAGAGAATCGGCATCTTCGTACATTGCCATGCTGTTCATTGCCATAGCCACAGCCGCCGCATCTTCATCATAGGCGAAGCTAGTGTCCAGGCTGAAATCAAACGACAGATCCTTATAGGGAGTCTGTGGAATGTTTACGGCGCTGGCTTCGACGCTGATGGAGCTTGTACCAGACGTAACAGCCTTCATGGCTTCTGCAGAGCCATAGAGGATGTCACAATCCTCGCCTGAGAGATCACCGCAATCAGCTTCTTGTGCGAAAGCTGGTACGGTGAAGGCAACCAGGAGAGCAAGGACCAGAATGAGGGAGTGAAGTCGTTTCATTGTGCCTTCCTTTAGTGATGGGTTTGAGGAAAACCGAGAAAATAAGTATATCACGCTTTACTACTTTAGCAGTTGCCCGCTTTTGAGTACAGGACAATCTTAACCAAAGTTAGCAAAAGGTGCAAGATGATTTTTTCGATGGGCGTTTGCCCACCAGTTTAGTAAACGCAGACGATTTTCAAACAGGTGGTTATTAGGGGCAGATGTATTCTAACAGTCTCTCCAAAAGATTTCAACCCTGATAAAAGCTCAGAATTAAAATCGTTTATATATCGTAGGACGGTTTGCAAAATTTTACAAGATTCATCAAAGTAAACAGAGCAAACGCACAAGATTGCTACGAATCACCATAACCACACAAGGAGAGAGACCATGGGACAGCTTGACGGAAAAATTGTACTGATTACAGGCGCGGGCACAGGGATTGGCAAAGGCATTGCCCACTCCTTTGCCCAGGCGGGGGCTACGCTGATTTTGAGTTCCCGTACACGAGAAACATTGGAAGCCACTGCCACCGAAGTGGCCGAACTGGGGGCCAGTGCCCAAGTCATCCCCGCCGACGTCACCGACGAAGCGCAGGTTATGGCGCTCTTCCAACAGATTCGCCAAGAACGGGGGCGGCTTGATATCCTGGTTAACAATTCTGGGGCATTTGATGGCGGCCCGCTTGACGAACTCACATTGGAGACATGGCGTAGGGTAATCGACGTGAATTTGACAGGTCCGTTCCTCTGCGCGCGTGAAGCTATCAAGATTATGAAGACCCACGGCGGCGGACGAATTCTTAACATTGGCAGTATTTCGGCACAGATGCCCCGGATGAACTCTGCACCCTATACCAGCAGCAAACACGGATTGGTGGGTCTGACCAAGTGCATCGCGCTGGAAGGCCGCGGTCATGGCATCTCGGCGGGCTGCCTGCATCCGGGCAACGTTCTCACCGAACGACGGGACAACAGCACCAGCACCGCCGATCAGGAACCCATGATGAGCACGGCGGATCTGGCGTCCATGGCACTGGCAATGGCCGCCCTGCCGCCTAACGTCAGTCCGCTAGAAGCGATTGTACTGCCTATGGAACAGCTTTACGTGGGCCGCGGGTAAGAAAAAAGAATCAAGAAGCATCGGCGATTTTGGTGCGGCAGCGGGATTGAGGGGATCGGGAGAGGGACGAAATCTCTCGATCCCTTCCTCTTCTGAGCGATTTTTCAAGCAATGAGGCTTTGGTGGCAAAAATTTCGATCTGTGATTTTCGTCTCGTTATTAACGCCGGTGGGGAAAGCCGCCGCATGGGGCAGCCCAAAGCATTGCTACCTGTGCGGGGGAAAGCGCTGCTGGCGCACATGGTGGCGCAGTTGACCCCTGTGATCAAGACGCCACCGCTGATTGTGATCAACGACGCAGCGTTGTTGGCTCAGTCACATATTGAAACCGAGTTTTTGGCTGTGCCGGATCATTATCCCGGCATGGGCAGTTTGGGCGGCATTGCCAGCGGATTGGCTCACTGCTCCCAGTGGGCAATCATGCTGGCCTGTGATCTGCCCTTTGTCAACGCCGAGCTGCTGGCGTGGATGGCTGATTTGGGTAGCGATGACTGGGATGCTATCGTGCCTCAAGTCGATGGCTACGCTCAGCCGCTACATGCGCTCTATCATCGGCGCTGTTTGCCCGCCATTGAAGCACGCCTGGCCGCAGATGAACGTCGTGTGGTTAGCTTCTTGGCCGATGTGCGTGTGCGCGTGGTGACCGAAGCGGAAGCACGCCGATGGGATCCCACGCTGCGCTCGTTCTACAACGTCAACACCCCGGCGGATCGGGCACAGGCTCTCAGTTGGATGGAAGGTTAATCCCGGGCGGGGCTGCCCGTTTCACTGGTCACAAACGAATCGATCAGACGGCGAGCGATGCTAAGTTTGGGCGGCAACGAGGGCAGATCATCAGCGGCAAACCAGCGCGCATCGTCGATCTCGGCCTCTTCCAGCACAAGTTCACCGCTGGCGTATTCAGCCGTAAAGCCCAACATTAGCGAATTGGGGAAAGGCCAGGGTTGGCTGGCAACGTAGCGGATATTTTGAACGCGGATGCCCACCTCTTCCATAATCTCGCGCTGCACACACTCTTCCAACGATTCGCCCGGCTCCACAAAGCCGGCCAACACGCTATAGCGCCCCGCCGGAAAGCGATGATTGCGTGCCAACAAGATACGGTTGCCCTCATCGCTGTGACGGATCACGGCGGTGATGGTGGCCGGGGAGATGCGTGGATAGGTGGTGAGTCCACAGGCCGGGCACTTTTTTGCGCGCTCGTGGGGCATAGCTTCGGTGGGTGTGGCACAGCGCCCGCAAAATTGATGGGTGCGATCCCAATCGACAATCTGCACAGCGCGCCCGGCCAGCGCAAAGAGCGTATCGCTGATCTGTGGCGCAAGCTGACGCAACCCATCGGCCAGCCACGGCTCAGTCAGCGCCACGTCCGCGTCAATTTCGGCGGCATAGCAATGCACCGCATCGCCATTCCTGGCAAAGTGGCCCAAATAGTGCTGGCGGGCAAGGCCAAAGCCCAGTTCATCCGCCTGTCGCGCTTGGGGAATGTCCACACCTTCGCCCTGGCGGCGCACGAGCAATTTGTCGGCTTGAAAGATAAACCAATAGGCGGGGCTGTCGCTGGGAACAAACGGTGTTACACGGGAAACAAACGATTCCATAACGGAGGCTCGCAATCTGTGTGAAAATAGGCAAGTTGTGTGCTTCATGCTACTGTATCACCGCTATAGCGACAAAGTTCGCTTTGCCACAAATTCCGGCCAACTTTGATTGCAAGTTCGCCCAAAGCATGCTACTTTCATCGTATACCCTGCAAGCATCAGTTTCATTGGCATCTCTTGCGCTGACAGCGCAGCGTTATGGAAAACAAATCATCTATGTCCAAAAAGAAGACGTCCAAAAAGAAGTCCGAATCCTCCAATTTACAAACTCTGGTCATGATCGTCATGGCAGTTGTGGCCGTTGGGATCTTCATCGCCACTCAGCTTGGCGTCGATCTGCCCCCTTGGCTAGATGATCTTTTAAATCAAGACACGGTAGTGGTCACCCAGCCCGATATACCGCGCCCGCCCCAATCCGAGCCAGCGCCGAGCCAGCCTGGGGGCAGCCAGAGCGTGCCACCCGCACCCGTGCCCGGCACAATTCCAGACGGGGCTGTGGCTGCTACGTTGATCCGCGCCGTGGACGGCGACACCGCCGAAATGGTGGTCAACGGCCAAACCGTAACGGTACGCTATGTGGGCATAGACACGCCAGAGCGCAGTGAACCCGGTTATAAAGCCGCGCAACAGGCCAACCAGCGGCTCATGGGCAATGGTGATCTCTTTTTAACTAAAGATCGCTCGGACACAGATCGCTATGGGCGGCTGTTGCGCTTCATCTACACGGCGGAGGGCGTTTTCGTCAACCGCGAGATGGTGGCCCAGGGCTATGCCCAACCGATTGAATATAAGCCTGATGTGACACTGGCCGATGATTTCCGAAAGGTGGGAAGCGCAGCCGCCAAAGCGCGGCTTGGCTTTTGGGGCGGTCAAGGAGAGCCGGACGGGGCCATGCCCTACGCGCTGACATTGGAAGAGACGGCGCTGCGCGACGGTCCTGGCTCCAGCACGACCACGTTGGCAACCATTCCTGTCAACACGCCCATGACCGTCTACGGCCGTGATCGCGGCGGGCGCTGGCTACAAGTGCGCTCTGCCCGACCGCCAGGGTGGCTGGGTTCAGGCCGATAAGTTGTATATTAACGTGCCGGTCAATACAGTTGCCATTACCGGAGAGGGCAGCGGCGCGGCAGTGGCTGTGCCAACGGCGACGCCCGTAGTCAGCAGCGGCGATCTGGATGGGATTGTGCTGCGCGTGATTGAAAACACCGGATCCAATGAGGTGATTGGATTGCGCAACACGGGCCGCTCGACTGTGCAAATTAGCGGCTGGCAGCTCAGCGGCAGCAGCGGTGACCAGGTCTGCACCGTCCCCGATGGCGTCAGCGTACGCAGCGGGCAAGGCTATCAGGTCGTCTCTGGCCGTTCGGAAGTCAGCGGACAAGGCTTCAAATGCAGTGGCTCCTTTCTCTGGAGCAACGAAGGCGAAATGATCTACCTCCGGGCGAATGACGGTCGTCAGATCGAGGTTGATTCGGCGCAGACGGGGAATTAGAGAGCACGCGATTGAGCGATTGAAATAGTCGTTCAATCGCTCAATCGCGTGCTTTCACCCAAGTAGCCTACCTTAATAACATGGACTCATTACTCGTCTCCCTGCCGATCGGGGGCAAGATAGATCAACGGCAGGCTGAGCAACGTAATCCCATATTTCACGATTAAGTTAAATACGAAAATCTGCCAGACGACATCCCAGGGCAGCACCCACGCAAACGCGCCCAACGCAAAGATGGCGTTATCCACTGGCACGCTGAGGCTGTTGCTCACCAATACCCGCGCCCACTGGTAGCGCCGGGTGATACGGGTGACGAAGAGATGATAAACTTCCGTATCGAGTAACTCGCTCACCACCTCGGCGGCAATCGAGGCCAGCACAATCCGCCAAACCGGAGCCAAAATCGCCGCAAACTCTGCACCCAGCCCCCACGACGGATCGCTGGGCACGCTGGCCGCCCACATTAAATAGAGCGCCATAAACAGGTTCACGCCTGCCGCCGCCAAGATCAACGCCTGGGCGTTGCGCTTACCCAGCAGCTTGTGCACCACATCGCGCAATGTAAAGGTGATGGGATAGATGAACGTCCCCATGTCCACCGCAAACCCCGCCACCAGCCCGATCTTCAAACTGGCAATATCCGATAACATCTGCGCCGCAATGTAGGCCGCCACCACCACCACCGCCAGCCGTGACAGCGTCGCCACAGGCATGGACGGGTGCGCCTCGTTCTCTTTTCTTTCTGCAAAAAAACTAACTGAACTCATTTGACGTTTTCCTCTGTTTTGATAAGGCGGGAACTGCGACCGCCGTAAAGACAACGTATGATTTTAGCATAGTGCTTACGGTATCCCGAATCCTCCAGCATTCGTGTGATTTTGCACAATCGTCCGCAAAAAAATGTTGGGCAAGTTGCACCATGCCCACCCGCTCCGGCTCTGCTATTCTGTTGGCATAGTATTCATTTTATTTATTTTCATTTATCCCTTTTTATCTCTGATGATTGGTCGCTTTCTCTCCTTGTGTGCCATGTGGGGAGCGGTTTTACACCGCTCCCCACATGCGCGTTTAAGCACTTTTTCAACGCCACGATGCAAAGCTCAGATTGGAACACGTATTTTTAAGCGTTAGCGGATTCCCACAGATTCTTGTGTTTGCCGTCTCTGCGCCCTTTGCATCTTTGTCCCTTTGCGTTAAATTTGTGATTAAAAAAGGAGAGATTCCATGAACCCATTTGGATTTACCCGTAGCACCATTCAACGTGACCATGCGCTGATCACCCCTGAAAGCCACGTGCGCGCCGCGCTCCCCGGCTGGACGCATACCGACGGGGTGATCTTAATTTCGCCGCAGATGGGCGCGCGTTTCAGCCAATATCTGGCAATTATGGGGACAGCGAGCCACGCTGGACAGCCCTTGCCTGGCGTGGAACGCTTTGTCTATGTCATCGAGGGGGAAGCGGCGCTGACTGTGACAGGGGAAACTACTGTGTTGCGGGTGGGCAGCTACGCCTATCTGCCACCGCACACGGTACACACGCTGACGTCACACAGTGGCGCGCAGCTTACTATGTTTGAAAAATACTATCTCCCGCTGGAGGGTGTGTCTGTGCCGGAGCCGGTGATCGGCCATACTGAGGGTGTGGCGGGCGTGCCTTTTATGGGCGACGAGGGGGCGATGCTTAAAACGCTGCTGCCCACAGATACCGGCTTCGACATGGCGGTGAATCTCTTCAGCTTTGCGCCGGGAGCCGCGCTGCCACTGGTAGAGGTGCATGTGATGGAACATGGACTGCTGTTGGTGGCGGGCAAGGGCATCTATCGGCTGGCGGATCAGTGGTATCCTGTGCAGGCGGGGGATGCGATCTGGATGGCCCCGTACTGTCCGCAGTGGTTCACCGCTGTGGGCAAGGAACGGGCGGCTTACCTGTATTACAAGGATGTCAACCGGGATCCGCTGGGGTAGGTTTGTAATGACCTTGTCTCATTGACATCCGTATCCCAGTGTTCTGCTTGACGAGGAATGCCTTGCACATGAATATTTTCGTCTTGAAATGAGCCATCAGCTTCTCTTCATAGACCAAATCGTTAATGATCTTCTGACTCTATTCCGTTAAGCCTTTCAGAAGCATCTAAAGGTGCAACTTGATTTGTAGTGTTTACACTGGCAGCCGTTTGCGCTACTCTATGCTCAGCAAGAGCACAATATTCCTCAGAAATATCGTAACCTACATAATAACGTCCTAGATCTTTGGCAGCGACACAAGTAGTCCCCGATCCCATAAATGGATCTAGCACAACATCATCAACATAAGAATAAAGTTGAATTACCCTCTTCGCTAAACCAATAGGGAAAGGGGCTGGATGTCCTACTCGTTTTGCCGATTCTGGCTGAATTTCCCAAATGGAAAGAGTAGCCGCCATAAATTCGTCTCTTTCGATATCTGATTGTCCCTTATCCGGCCTAGAAAATGATTGCTTCGCAAACACAAGTAAATATTCATGTACATCTCGCAACCTGGGCGATTTAGAACTCTTCCAACTTCCCCAAGCACAACTATTGCTGGCGCCTCTTCCTTTTTGCCAAATCACCTCACCCATAGGTAAAAAACCTATTTCCATGTGGAGACTCCAAAAAAATGAATGGAGTGGAATATAAGGTTTTCTTCCTAAATTGGCGATATTAATAACGTATCGCCCCCCAGGCCTTAACACTCTATAAACATCTGTTGCCACATTTTTGATGAGGGCTAAATACTCATTGAACCCCATATCTTCATCATACTCTTTGCCCACATTATAGGGTGGCGAGGTAAAGGCAAGGGCAACGCTGTTATCAGGGATAGCTTGCATGTGACTGGAAGATGCACAATAAATCTGGTTAGCCCAACCTTCAGGACCGGAAACAGTTACATCCATTTCCTGGGAAGAAGCTTCTTGATGGAAAAGTTCTGAATATAAGTTTCGTTGATAGAAAGAAGATGAGTCGTGGCTTTCACGTTTAGATGTGCCGAAAGAAGAAGTTTGTGTCATTGATAGGCACTTTCTGAAATAGGTTTCGTACGCGTGGCGTAAAACAAATTGGGATGGAGGTGAAAAGGCGTAGGCTCAGTTGTACGATACCCTATTATACTCCGCAGCAGCACACAAAAGTATTTTCTGAAGATCAGAAAATGTTCCTTTGTGGCGCTGCTCAGTATAGAACAGATGAGCACAATCTTTATTGCGTCTCTACTCCTCTTCAAACCGAGGCAGGAATCTGTCAGACCACTTTAGGCCGCGGGGGTATTTCCCGGTCATCACTGGGTCGTCACCAGCGGGCGCAGTTGTTCCAGCGTTTTGGCCCCAATTCCCGGCACGCGATCCAGATCATCCACGGCGGCGTAGGGGCGGTTTTCGATGATGGCGGCGGCTTTGGCGGGACCAATGCCGGGCAGGGTGGCGAGTTGGTCCGCCGAGGCCGTGTTGATGTTGATCAGCCCGCCCGCGCTGGTGTTGCTCATCGCTTGTGCCACAACGGCGGGCGCAGCACCGGATACACCGGCGGCTGGCTCCGCGACGATTGTCACGGGATCGGCAAAGGGAATGTGAACCTGTGCGCCATCCCAAAGCCGTTCGGCTTGGTTCACCTGGACAGCGACAGCCTCGGCGGTGACGCCGCCCGCGGCCAGAATCGCATCCCCGGCGCGGGCATCAGCGGGCAGCGTATAGAGTCCCGGCGCGGTGACCGCACCGGAGACAAAAACCACAATCGGCGCGGGTGTGGCGGTGGGCAAGGGCGTGCTAGTGGGGGCAGGCGTGGGCGGGGGTTGCAACACAATCGGCGGCGGCAAACGGCGGTTCAGCGAGAGCAGGAGCAGGCCAATGCTGAGCACGCCAATCAGAATGCCGCCGATGAGGACGCCAATCAGGGTGTTGATTGAAAATCGTTGTGACGAAACGGTGTGCGCTGGTTGGGCTGTGGTGTTGGGATCGGTGGTCAGCGGCACAGGAGATGGTGAGTGCATCTTGCACCTCCGGGCCAATTAAAATCACACGAGAAACGCGCAGCGCCAAAATATCATTTTTACGTTAAATGCGCAACTGTAGAAAAGAGGACGATGGACTGAGGACGAAAGACGAACGTTAAGAACGCTCAGGCAAAACCGTTCGTCTTTCGTCTTTCGTCTTTCGTCTATCATACGGCTGTCTCCAATTGGCGCTCCGCTTCCGCTACCTTCTTCATTGCCACCCGGCCCAACATTGCCAGCGCCTGATCATCGTTCATCGGGTGATACAGCCCGGCGCGCACGTCCCGGTAATAGCGCTCTAGCGGCAGCGACCGGCTCATGCTGGCCCCGCCCACCACGCGCATACAGTGGTCCACGGCGTCGATGGCGGCGTTGGTGACGGTGACTTTGGCCGCCATCAGCAGCGGCGAGAGATCTTGGCGACGATCGGGCAGTTCGTCCCAATCACGCGCCACGCTATAAAGAATGGCGCGTGCCTGGGTCAACGCCAGTTCGGCTTCGCCCAGCCGCCGCTGAATGCTCTCCAATTCGGCAATCGGCTTGCCCAGTGCTGTGGGCACACGCTTTTGGGCAAAATCCACGGCGAAGTTCAGCGCGGCTTGGGCCACGCCCAAATAGACAGCACTCACCGTCAGCGTGAACCAGGCATTGCCCACCGACACCGTGGGATCACTAGCACGCGGATCGCTCTGCCCCAACATCCATTCCGGCGTGATGCGCGCATTGCAGATGCGGATGTCATGGCTGCCTGTGGAGCGCATGCCCAGGGCGTTCCAGGTTTCGTCAATTTGGATGTGATCGCCCGCGGGGATCACAAAGCGCGCCACCTGTCCGCTGCCGTCGTGTAGCGCCGCCGGCACAATGAAATAGTCAAGGTCAGGGCTGAGGCTGGCAAAAGTTTTGTGGCCGTTGACCAACCAGGCGGCGGGTTCGCCGTGCGCGCCATTTTCATAGACTGGCTCGGCGTTGGTTTCGGGCAAACCACCACGGCTGGGGCTGCCCAGTTTTGGCTCCGTGGCAATGGCGTTGATCAGCGCGCCACGCTCCACCGATTCACGACAGAGGCGGGCAAAAAGCGTCTCCGACCAGCCGCGCGCCTCGGCAGCCGATCCCATCACTTGCACATGCATAGTGAAACTCAACGCCGTGCTGCCATCGCCCACGGCCAGCGTCTCCATGGTCAACACGCTTTCCAACAGGTTCGCGCCCCAGCCGCCATATTCTTTGGGGATCACCAGCGTGGGCAGACCGGCGGCGCGGATATCGGCGAAATTTTCGTGGGGAAAGCTGCCATCGGCATCGTGAGCGGCGGCACGTGCCTGGAACGTCTCGGCCAGCGATCGGGCAATCTGCATAAAGCGCCGCTGACGCTCGGTTTGTGGATAGAGCATGATTACTCCTGTAATGGTCAAATGAGTGTGACTATTCAAGTGCGTCGCACCCTAGACCTGTTTCGGTCAAATGATTTGCAAAGTCGGCCCCATTCTATCACAAGCGTGGACCGGTTTAGGAGAAATAGCTTCCCAAAACCACTTCCTCCTTCCCACTTTTTACATTCCGGTCCAATCGCCTTTGGCGAGGGTCCAGCTTTTTTGTACAATGAGGGCAGAGCAGCGCTCCCACACCGCCGCCCATTCTGAGCCAACAGAGGAATTACCCAATGAACGAGTCAAAGATCCGTGTACTGGTTGCCAAGCCGGGGTTAGATGGTCATGACCGCGGTGCAAAATTTATTGCCCAGTCGCTGCGCGATGCCGGGTTCGAGGTGATCTACACGGGCATTCGCCAGACGCCGCAAATGATCGCCGAAGCGGCGCTGCAAGAAGATGTGGACGTGGTGGGGCTGAGCATTCTCAGCGGCGCACACATGACACTCTGCCCCAAAGTGGTGGATCTATTGCGTGCCCAGGGCCAGGACGATGTGCCTGTGCTCGTGGGCGGCATTGTGCCCAATCAAGATATTGCCAAGTTGAAAGAGGCGGGCATTGCCGCCATCTTCGGCCCAGGCACCTCCAGCGACACCATTGTTGAGTTTATCCGCAACCACATGGCGGACGCCGTCGAGAGCAGGTGATGTCCATTGGCTTACCCCAGACCTCCCTATTGCGTGTTGCGTAATGCGTAAATCCACCTCCTCTGCCGAACTGGTTGACGGCGTGCTGGCGGGCAACCGTCTCGCCCTGGCGCGCACCATTAGCGCCGTGGAAAATAGCGACAGCCGCGCCCTGGCACTGCTAGAAGCGCTCTATCCCCACACTGGCAAGGCCCAGTTAATCGGGGTCACTGGCGCGCCCGGCACGGGCAAATCCACCCTGGTGACGGCGCTGGCCCGGTGCTATCGGGCATTGGAAAAAACTGTGGCTGTGCTGGCGGTGGACCCTAGCAGCCCCTTCACCGGCGGCGCGCTGCTGGGCGACCGTGTGCGCATGACCGCCCTGAGTGGTGATCCCGGCGTCTTCATCCGCAGCATGGCAACGCGCGGTCACCTGGGCGGGCTGGCCGCGGCCACTGCCGACGCGCTGTTGGTGTTGGATGCCGCCGGCTTTGACCGCATCATTGTGGAGACCGTGGGCGTGGGCCAGGCCGAGGTGGAGATCGCCGGGACTGCGCATACCACGGTGGTGGTGGAAGCGCCGGGGCTGGGCGATGAAGTGCAGGCGATCAAGGCCGGGGTGCTGGAAATTGGCGACATTTTTGTGGTCAACAAGGCGGATCGACCGGGGGCCGAACGGGCGGTGAGCGCGCTGGAGATGATGTTGGAACAAAAGCACGGTGCGGCGCGCCCGCTGCTCCATCATGGGCAGTGGATGCCCGTGGAGATGCCCACCCGCCCCAACACAGGCTGGACGATTCCGGTTCTCAAAAGTGTGGCGACGACGGAAACAGGCGTGGTGGAACTGTGCGCGGCGCTTGACGCCCATTGGGAGTGGCTGTGCGAGAGCGGAATGCGCGCGGCCCGTGAAGAGATGCGCGCCGTTCATCTGGTGGAAAAGCTGCTCCAGGCCGCGGTGCAGCGTCGCCTACAGGCGGCGGTCTCCCGCGCGGAGATGACAGAGCTACTCACCGCTGTACAAGCGCGGCAGATGCTTCCCCACCGGGCGGCGGAGGTGTTGCTCAGGTCACTCAACCAGACCTAACCCCTCTATCAAGGCCACAACTTCCTCAATGAGTTTGGGTAAATTTGGCTCAGTAAAACTCATACCTGGCGCTACCACTCGGTTGTGTTTTATATCGGGTGGGAGATGCTTATGGTGTGGATGTGTACTTTGTAACGCCGGCTCGCTTGGATGCGGCTGTGGATCATACCAGTAGAGTTTTTCTTTGCGTCTCCAGATTTCATAGCCATACCAGTCGATGACTGCGGGCAGTCGGTCATATAAAATCCTCTCGCGCACCACAATGCGAACCTCGTACGCAAAGAAAATTTCTCCTGAGACTCGCGCCAAGGTGCGTCCCTGACGTACCAAAGCCAGAGTTGTGTGCTGAATCGATGGGAACTGCTCGGTTAGCGTGTAGAGAAAAAGTTCGTAATCTTCTACGGTACGCAACCAGTTGCTCATGCCGCAACCCGAATCAAACCAGTCAGACTATTTTTTTGGGCTTGCAGACGCTGCACTTCGTTACGGTATTCGGCCTGACGTGCAAGCCAAGTTCGATAAATGCTGGCCCATTCTCCAAAATCAAGAACCCACGTATCCTCTTCTGGTTCTTCTCCGTTGACGTAGGCTGCATAGAACGTTTCTGAACGGATGCCATATTTCCGCTCAAAACCAAGCAACTCCTCTTCAAGAGCGTGAATGTCAAGCAAAACATCTCGCAGACTCATCCTTCTACCTCCCAAGGCTCACAGTTAATCGCCAGTTTATATCCTCTGTGTTTATATTTCCGACGTTAATGTCCCCAGTAGTGTATCGCCGTGCAGCGCATCCAACCGGGTGGGCAGAATCTGATGGCGCAAATTCTGCGCCGCCGGGGCATGGGCTAGCACACGCAGATAGTTATCCGTGTGGCCGCTCCACAGGCGCAGATCCGGCGCATCGTCCACGGGCTGCCCCACCCCTTCCCAGAGGACTGGGCGCACGCTGCCCACAAAACGGGCGCGTTCGTGGCGTCCGGTCTGCTCGACAACTTCGTGCAATTGACGGGAGCGCTCTTTTTTCATTGCATTGGGAATCTGCCCGCCAAACCGGGCGGCGGCTGTGCCTTCGCGCGCGCTAAACGGAAAAATGTGGGCGTGGGCAAAGCGCAGTTCCTCGACAAAGGCCATGCTTTGTGCAAAATCAGCGTCCGTCTCACCGGGGAAGCCCACAATCAGATCTGTAGTCAAAATCAGATCGGGGATGGCAGCGCGCGCATCCTCCACAAGCTGGCGAAAGCTTTCCACCGTGCAGCGGCGGGCCATGCGGCGCAACTGGGCATCGGTTCCGGCTTGCAAGGGCAAATGCAAGTGCGGACACAACCGCCCCGGCCACGCTGCCACAGCTCAAAGAAACCATCGGCCAGCTCCCACGGTTCCAGGCTGCTCAGGCGCAGGCGGGGAATATCGGTGTCGGTGAGGATGGCCGCGGTTAATTCTTTGAGATCACAATGCCGCGCGCCGGGCAGATCACGGCCATAGGATCCCAAATGCACGCCGGTCAACACAGCCTCTTGATATCCGGCCGCGGCCAACCCCTGCACCTCGGTCACAAGTTCGTGCAGCGTGCGGCTGCGGCTGTCGCCGCGCGCAATGGTGACAATGCAAAAGGTGCATTTGTTGTTGCAGCCGTCTTGCACCTTGACAAAGGCGCGGGTGCGGCCCCACTCATCGCCCGGCGCAGTGAAGGCGGGCGCAAAGGGCACGCCGTCGGGCTGAAGGCGCGCCACATCTTCGGGATCATCAAACTCGGCACTCCACGGCTCCAAGAGGGCGTGGAGCATCTCTTTTTGGGTGTTGTCGGCCACCAACGCCACGCCGGGCAGCGCTGCGGTTTCCTGGGGTTGCAGCGTGGCATAGCAGCCGGTGACGGCGATGCGCGCGGCTGGGTTCTGTTTGTGAAGTTGGCGCACAGTCTGGCGGCTTTTGCTGGCTGCCTGGGCGGTGACGGCACAGGTGTTGAGGACGATCACCTGGGCCTCTTCGGCGCGCGTCACCACGCGGTGGCCCGCGCCCTGTAGCCGTGCCGCCAGGGTATCGTTTTCGCTAAAGTTGAGTCGACAGCCAAGCTGTTCAAGATAGATACGCATTACAAATCCTTGGTCCAAAGCAGTTGGATTTCGTCTGGAAGCTCTGGATAGGCGGAACGATTGACGGTTGTGAGGATACAGCCCTGACGTGCATAAAATTTACACGCCCCCACGTTGATGTTCTGCGTTTCCACCTTCAGTTGATGGCAGCCTCTGGCCCTGGCCCACCGCTCTGCCGCTTGAAAGAGAGCACTCCCGACGCCCTGCCCGCGTGCTTCTTCTGCCACACGAATATCCCAGAGAACAGCGAGATCAAGCCGCCCCTCCAGCATGTGCAGGCTCGGTGTGTCGAACGCAACCACCGCGCCCCCCACACGCTGATCGGCGAGCCATGCCACTAGAATTCCCCAATGGGATACGTCGAACTGTTGCGCCCAACGTGTCGGCCCTTCGCCGTGGATGGCGTCATAGTCCTTTAAATAGGGCCGATCGAGGCGGCGCTCCATCAGCGTAAATCGAGTCTTTTCGCGGGTCTGCTCCGTAACATCAAATACGCTGCCCACCTGAAATGCAATTGGAATCGTGGCGTAGCTTTCCAGTGCCGTAATGGGTGCTTCGTGTACTGTTACAGTCATGTCAGTATTTCAGAGTGATGCGTAATTCACGCATTAAAACTCACGCCGGTGTCATCTTACGCAGCCAATACGGATGCAGATCCGGCACAGCGCGCATTCGTTCGGCCAGGGCGGGATCGAATTCGTGATAGGCCGAGCGGTTAATGGCGTGCATGGTCAGGCCGGGAAAGGCGCGTTCGTCCAACGTCCAGCGGTCGCCAGCGCTCACCATGCCCGGCGTCAGCACACGCAGATAAAAGCCTGTGCGCAATTCTTGCAAGGTCAACTTCACCCAATCCGGGTGGCCGACACGCTTCGCCTGTTTGCCGCACGGCACGCGTGGACCGGTCACCTGGATGCGCGCTTCGCCCACGCTGTAGATGTCGTTGATGCAAATTTCTGCCTCATCGGCCCCGTCCAATGTCCAGTTTTCGCCCACGTTGCCAGGGCGCAGGGCCATGCCGTGGTGCGTGTTCCAGAAATCATAGTGGGCCATGGGGTGGCAACAGACCGCCTGTGTGGGTCTGCCGTGGTTATCCGTATCAGCCACCTGATCCCCGGCTAGGCTGCGCATGCCCAGATGGATCGGTCCCTCGACCAGATCGCGGAAAATCGCCGAACGCCATGTGCCGCTCTCGTCGGTGATGGTCTGCGGCTGGCCGATGTAGATAGAGTGGATGGAAATGGGAGAAGATGGCATTGTTGGCCTCAAATAGGTTGAATTGGTAGTAATCCAAAGGTAAAGAATGGAACGCAGATGACGCAGATTGAGCAGATTTTCGCTGATCTGCGTTCATCCTTTTAATCGGCGTCATCTGCGTTCTATTTCTGGATGTTCTCAGTGTCTCATTTTTCAACTTCGTCGCGCACCTGTTCCACAATCTGGCGCAGGGTGGCCGTGGGCACGGCCCCTGGCACGAGATACTTTTCGGCAAAGACCATGGCGGGCACGCCTTGCAAGCCATAGACACGCGCCAATTCCACATCTTCATCGACCTCGGCAGCGTATTCGGGATCGGTCAGCCCGGCGCGGAAAGCGTCGCCGTCCATGCCAGCGGCTTCGGCCAAAGCCGTGAGGACATCCACATCTTCAATGTTTTTGGCCTCTTGCCAATAGCCACGCAACACAGCATCATGATAGGCGGGGCCATGACCAGCGGCTTCGGCCACCTTGGCCCCGATCAGGGCTGGGCGGCTATCCACCCCAAACGGGCCAACATTGAGTTCAACGCCATATTGCTGGCGGGCCGTCTCATAGAGTTGCGGACGGCTGGCTTCGATGCGCGCCCGGTATTCAGGCGAGATGGGCGGGCCATCTTTGGGGCGCAGTTCAAATGAATGCCAGTTGAGCGAAATTTCGTGGGTCTGTTCTAGCTCCGCCAAACTGACAGAGACGAGGTAGCACCACGGTCAAACAAAATCGGACCAGACATCGATCTGGATGGGAGCGGGCATAAAGCGACCTTTCGGAATCATGAAACCAGCTTGGTAAGTCGTGGTTTCAGACTACAGGCCAGCGGTTGGCTCTGTCAAGTTTTTATGAGTGATAATGTGCATCTCAACCTGGGAGCGGACATTTCGGGAATGGACCAGAACCGCACGCTGTAGACGCTTATGGCCCGGTCCATTCCCGGAAGGCTGACCCTGCCCCCAAAGTGAGATGCCCCTACAATTCTATGTTGACATAGGAAAAATTTCTTTGCATAATGTGCATAACCCTCTATTAACTCCATCGTTGCTCACATCGACCTGCCCCGCATCCGTCGAGGTAGTACCCGTTGATTGTTACAGGATTCCCTCGGCGATTGGTTGTACACAAGAGTAGTTGATTTTCCATGCACCACGAATCAGATTCGCCTGAGTTTGATCTGTTTGTCGCTTATGCGCCAGCAGATCGGGAGTGGGTGGAAGGCTATCTGCTGGATGCCCTCTACAGCGCCGGGGTGCGCGCCATCAGTGAAGGGGACTTCTCTCCAGGCGCGCCCCGTATTGAAGAGTTTGAGCGCGCCGCCCGCCAGAGCAAAAACACCGTACTTGTATTGACGCCTGCCGCCCTGGGCGAAACCCTCACTCAATTTGTGGCTGTGCTTGTCCAACAGTTTGGATTGGAGTCAGGCACATGGCCTGTGGTCCCGTTGATTCTCAAGAAAGTGGTGCTGCCGCCGCGCTTGGCAATGCTGGTAGCGCTAGACGCTACAGATCCGGCATTCTGGCCGGAGGTAGTCGCTAGGTTGTGCAGCAACTTACAAACCTCTCCACCCACTAGTCCAACCCGTCCACACTGCCCTTATCCAGGAATGCGCACCTTTCGAGAACAGGAAGCTTCCCATTTCTATGGCCGCGAGGCTGAAGTGGATAGTCTGCTCCAGAGGCTGCGCCACCATCCCCTGGCTGCGGTCATCGGCGCATCCGGTAGCGGCAAATCATCGCTGATCTTTGCCGGGCTGCTGCCAGCGCTGCGTCGTAGTCACCTCTTCGGGGAAGGGGAATGGCTGGTGCGAAGCCTGCGCCCTGGTACACAGCCATTGGCTGCGCTACGGGAGGCACTGGGGACCGATCAATTGGCGGATTTTACCCCAATTGACCTGTTGCAGACCCGGCCCAACGCTACCCGCCTCCTGGTGGTTGTGGATCAGGCGGAGGAAATCTTCACTCAGGGCAGCGCCGAAGCCAGCCTGTTTTTTGTGGCCCTGCGCCGTCTGGTGGCGCTACGCGGTACGTATTGGCTAATCACCCTGCGCGCTGATTTCTTTACGGATCTGCTGAAGTCTGATTTGTGGCCGCTGGTGCAGGCCCATCGTTTTGAAATTACGCCACTGGATGCTCGTTCGCTGCGCGAGGCGATTGTCAAACCGGCGGAAGCGGTGGGTGTTTTTATTGAAAGCACGCTGGTGGAGCGGCTGGTGGATGGCAACGCTGGGCAGCCAGGACTGTTGCCCTTTGTCCAAGAGCTGATGGTGCGCCTGTGGGACAAATTGGAGCGGCGTTATCTGCCCCTGAGCGCCTATGAAGCGCTGGTCTTGCCGCTGACCGGGTACAGTGGCAGCGAACAGAGCGGGATTCAGGCGGCCCTGGCACAACTGGCTGACGAACTGATCCGCACCTTGGACAGCGATTCGCACCGGAATCAGAACAAACAGCGGATTGCCCGCCAGATCTTCTTGCGGCTGGTTCAATTTGGCGAAGGGCGCGACCCTACGCGCCGCCAGCAGCCGAAATCTGCTCTGTGCGCTGCCAGTGTGGATCCCAGCCTGTTTGAAGAGACGTTGGATTATCTGGCCCAGAACCGCTTGGTGGTGGTGAGCGCAGAGGCCGGCGGCGAACCCCGTGTAGATCTGGCCCACGAAGCTATGTTGGCTGGCTGGCCTCTGCTGCCGCGACTGGATCAAAACTTTTGCGGCTGCCGAGAGTCAGCGCCGCTGGCTGGAAACGCGCGCTGCCGAGTGGGCAGACAGCCAGCATAGCCGCGATGCACTGCTTAACGAGGTGCGGCTGGCCCAGATCGACGCACGGCTGCAAGAGGTGGATGCGGATGAGATCGGCTATAGCACGATTATAAAAGCGTTTCTCCGCCAGAGCCACGCCAGGTCCAGGGCACAGCGGCGTAGACGCATTGTAAAGCAGGCAGCACTGACGGTGCTGGCTGTTCTGATCCTGTTTGTGATTGTGGATTTGAGCTATCAGCAGTGGATCAACCAACGTTGGATCAACGAGCCAGATCTGCCTGCGATCCGGTACACCACACTTGCCAGCAACGGCACTGAGTTAACAGTGGGCAGCTTCGAGTATGGGGTTGCTACACGGGGAGCGACGGGCTGGTCAACCGTGGAATCCAATGGGATTTTCACAGGTACGCAATCAATGCTGGAAACCGACAGCGCTGCCAGGGTAGATAAGGTGGTG
Organism: uncultured Chloroflexia bacterium; assembly: GCA_963721725.1. Classification (GTDB taxonomy): domain Bacteria; phylum Chloroflexota; class Anaerolineae; order Caldilineales; family Caldilineaceae; genus RI-153. The sequence goes on along the minus strand of CAVRLX010000024.1, from coordinate 135,358 downwards.
GATCTGCGCTATGATCCCCAACGCCCGACGGATCGCTATGCCTGGATAAATGACCATGGGATTTTTCACTTTTCGCCCACGGCGGAACAATGGCAACTGGTGGGGACAGCTAACCCACAATCTACACGCGCCCTGCGGCCCCTAGCCGTTTTTAATGGCGTGATCGGCGTCATCAGCGATGATCTGGGGCTGCACATGTGGCAACCGGAGACACAACGTTGGGTGCATTTGCAAGGGGCTGAACCGCCACTTGATCAGCGCATCTACGCGCTTGAGATTAACGAAGCCGGCGTAGTCTATGTCACCACCGAAGAAGGACTTTACCGTAGCCTGACGTGGCCGCCCCACGATTGGGAGCGAGTGCGCGATCTTCAGAGTGCCCGGTTGCTGGCGGTGCAAGGGAAAGATCGGCTTTACACAGTGGAACAGACCGCTACTGGGATTTGGGTACAGTGTCTCGACTCGTCGGGTAATACGTTGGGCGAACCCACTGTTTTGCCCGTCACCAACTGGCTGGTGCAGGCTTTGGGCCAAGTTCCTTTCATGTCAGCGTTAAAGCTGTCTATACGCGCGCTGACCGCTGATTCGACGGCTCCCGACACCGTGTACACGGTTACCAATCAAGGTGGTTTTTTTACCGTCGCCTGTGCTGGTGGGCGACGCTGGATCGGCCAGATACCCTTCTGGGATGTTACCAATACACAGGTAATTGTTGCCGAGATGGACGGAGCGCCGACCCTGGTTTGGGCCAGTGGTGCAGGGATTCGCAAATTACCCATTGGGGAGTGATGACTATAGACAAAGGAGAAGCCATGATTGACTTTGGCCGTGTTGCGTTAAGTCCTGTGCAGGTGAGCCAGCCGGGACATCCAAATCTAGCCGAACGTGAAGAGGATGACCTCTTTACTTCACCTGACCTCGATGGGGAACCCTGGTATGCCGAGGTAAACCCGCGCACCGTGATCCCTGATCCGGTGGAACGCCAGTTTTTGTCTTTCCCCCCGCCGGAAGCAGAGGACGATGGGAGGGCCTACGAAAATTTTGTCGAGCTTTGCGAGCGCGGTCAGTGTATCGGGCATCTCAGTGCCTACACCGGGCTGGCAACCTATGTCTACGGCGATCTCTGGCCTGAAGTTCAGGGCGTCAGTACTGATCATGCCGAAGCGTTTCTCAATCAGTATCAACTGGCCTTTACAGGCCGATCTGAACCAGTGCGGTTGGTGCTGGTGCGGGTCTCTCAATGGCCTGATGAAACCACCCAACTGGCCTATCAGCAGGTGAATGCCCAAGATATTCCTGTCTCTGGGGCATCCATTACCCTGACCTATGACGCCGATCAACGGCTTGTATTGGCTGTCAGCACACTCTACCCCGTCCCTACCGAAGAACTTCCCCTGTTTGACAGTGAACCGTCCGCTGCCGAACTGTTTGAGATCGTGCAAGGGGCAATCTACGCTACGTTGGAACCCCAATCTTTGATTATAGACGCAGAGACACAGACACCGCTGATTCAAAGGGCCATCCTGCCAGTGAATGTGAGTCAGGGCGATTCCTCGGTGGCTGCTGCCTTTGAGCGAACACTGACTCAGTGGGTCTATACTGAAACTGGCTGGGAACAGCGCATGGATGACGAATATCCCCCCGACCCGAATCGAAGCTTTTATCTGCCCTCTTTGCAGATCCCTTTTCTGGATCAGTACGGCCACCATTGGGCACTCTGGATTGATGCATACAGTCGTGAACCCATTAATCTGACCCCGCAAGAGAGCCACAATGACATTGCATATCGAGTTTTCTCTCGCCCTGGCAACGCGCCTAACAATCCGGTAAACCGCATGTTGCGGCTGGGCGGCACAGCTACCCTGCTTAAAGATGCCGAACGTGTTCATGTTGAGGGGGCGCGTTTCTTCGATCCTGGAGATCACAGCCTGGGCGCGCTGCCAGGGGGAGATGCTCGGGAATTTCTGGCGGCCAATGCCTTTTACCATCTCTGGCAGACCCAGTACGATTTTGCTGGCTGGTTTCAGAGGCCGAATATTGAGTGGGCCACCAGCACAACTCTGAACCAGAAAACGCTTATGAACCCGATTAACGATATAACTGCGGTGTTGCACGACAGAGCCGGAAGCGGCACTTTTATATGGAGCACGGGTAAAATTCAACTTTACACAGGCTACCTCACCCTGAACCCTCCTGTGGTGGAGCCAGGTTTTGATGGCGATGTAATCGTGCATGAATGCGTACATGCGATTTTGCACTACTATTATTGCCTTTTATTTGAGCATAACACCCGAGATGATGCCCTACTCACCGCAATCCAATCGTTTGACGAAGCGCTGGCCTTTTATTTCTCGTGCTTTCGCACCCAAGATCCGCGCTGGGGAGAATTTTCTTATGCCACTTGGGGGAATCGGGATTTTAGTGTGCCCATTCAGCCCTTTACAAACCTGAACCAAACGGCGGGGATCTACGATTATGCGCTGTGGTGGGCAACTATTCTATGGAAATTGGGTAGCATTCTCCCCGCTAATGAGTCACTCCATATGCTTCTGTTCAAAGCTTTGGGGTCGCTCTCCAACGCTGTGCCATCGACAGAAAGCGTACATGGCACAAAACCACAACGAATTTTTAGTCTCTTCAACCGCATTGCCAATGCCATCTATCATAATGGCACGCCTATTCAGCACAATCGGATAGCGCAGATCTGGCCGCTGTGTGGCTTTACAATTCCTGTTTGATATAGTATTTAGCAAAACTTTATTCCACGGAGCTACTCTAATGAAATCCTCAATCGCATTGGTCGGGTTACTTTCTATCTTTCTACTAGCTGGCTGCCATCGCCTATGGACGGTCGATCCGTCCTGGATGGAAGAGCATGTAATCGAATCCTGGCTGGAATCCCATCCACAATGCATGATTCCTTCCGAACCGATTGCCACCCCAACCGGCACTCCTTCGCTGCCTGTGCAGCCCCAACTCTCATTTCTACTCCATCCCCTGACAGGTACACTGTCGCTGACAGAAACTACTCCAATTTCCAAGATTTTCATTGCACCCGGCTGTGACATTCCCCGAGCCCTAGTCAATGGAAATGTTCCCCCCGACAGTACAGTAAGGGCTAGCCTCACGGTTAGCATGATGCAAACTATGACGGTTCCCTATTTAGATCTAACAGCGGCTCGCAGCCTCTACATCGCCGAGCCCGAGGGAAGCTCGCTGGACGACACTTCGTGTTCGGTGTTGGTTCCGTGGCTATGGCAGCAAAACCTTACGGCCACTTCAACGTCATCCATGTCTTTGATTGAAGACAATGTTTGCACCATAAACGAAGGCTACGATTTAGCCACATTTGGTGACGCATTGACCGAGAAAGGAGAATGGCCGGAACTTCTCTATGTGGAAACCGAGGAGGGAGAGAGAGCCGTCGTTTTCATGCAACCAGTTGAATGTGGAAGTGGGTCAGGCTGTGAATACATTGAAGCCCTGTGTGCGGCCATTTTCAGCGATCCTGCGGCACTTTCCCTGTGCAACTCACTCTGCCAGTAAACGATGAGCAGCTACCTGCCCAATGCCCACACGCTGATCGCTGGCATTGCCCACTATCCCCATATCAACCCGCTGCCAGCCACCGTGCTCAACGACGCTGCCGCCATTCAGCGCGTTCTGGTCGATCCGACCCTGTGTGCCTATGAGCCAACGCAGGTGACACTATTACCAGAAGAAATGGCTACCCAAACTGGACTATTACAAGCCCTCTCCACACTAGCGGCAAACAGCGATAGTGAATCAACCGTTTTCCTTTATCTCTCCTGTCACGGAGCACGATTTAACAGCGGGCCAGCCACCGGGGAATATCTGTTGCCCTATAATGTGAAGTTTGGCACAGAGACAGAATTAGGTGCAACCTCCATTTCGGCAACGCAGTTTACACGGGCGTTGCGGGCGATCCCAGACGCGCAAATTGATTCTGGTGTTGGACTGTTGCCACGCTGGCGGCATCGGCCAACCCAAATCTGTGGTCCCGTCTCCACGCACTGGTTTATCTGAAACCTACTTGGAATCCCTGACCGGCGGGCGCGGGCGTGTGATATTGGCATCATCGCGCAGCAGCGAACTCTCGTGGATCTTCAGGAGGGCGCGGCCCATAGTCTCTTTACCGCGCATCTGCTGGCCGGGTTGCAAGGCGAGGCAAACGGTGCTGGCGGTGTCATTCGGATTTTTGACCTATTTGACTATGTCCAACAGAAAGTGGTGGCCGCCAGAAAGGATCAACATCCTATCTTCAAGGCAGAAATCGAGGAGAATTTCCCTGTAGCCCTCTATCAGGGCGGTCAAAAAAAGGCGATCTCTCCGGCACTGCCTCTATCCGATGGCTACGCCTACGACTTTTTTCTCAGCTATAGTGGCACACAAGCAGATCGCCTCTGGATTCGCACCCACTTGTTGCCAGCACTCGAGGCCCATGGGCTACGTGTGGCAGTGGATTTTCGCGGCCGCTTGGATTACCCAAGATTAAATTTAGTGAACAGGCTGTACAAACCAGCCGCTATACTGTATCAATCCTCACCGAAGCGTACTTGCAAAGTGGCCTGGGTGAATTTGAAAATCTTATCGCTCAACACTTGGGTCACGAAGATAGCCACTATCGACTTATCCCCATTTTAGCCCAACCATGTACCCCGCGCTTAGGTCTGCGTATGCTGCCTATCCTCGACCTGTCCGATCCACAAGAATTCGCTTGGAACCTGGAGCGACTGGTAGATCAGAGCCACCGGTCTCCCCAGGCCCACACGTCTGATTGATCCTTATGGATGAGAAAGCCTTGTAAGGCGATTCTAGACAAGTCAATGCTCCATGAAGGAGACGAAGAAGCACAAGAACGGATTCATTTCGTGAAATTTCGTGACCTTCGTGGAGCAATATCTCTTTGGTTTCGCCTAAAGAAAATGCCATCAAAACACTGGCGACTAACCCGTGTTTTGATGAAAAAAAATTGCCGAGGAACCGGCCAATCACTCTCCCTATCGTATCCACAGGTTAAGACGGCTTAGGTGAGAGTCTGGTTCGATTGCAAGCGGCGCGCCGTGGCTACCATCAGCGCAGACCCGCCTTGCGGGCGCGCACAATGGCCTCGGCGCGGTCGGCCACTTGCAGTTTGTTGAGGATATTGGAAACGTGGTTGCGCACGGTTTTGAGGCTGAGTGTGAGCGTGTGGGCAATGGACTGGTTGTTGTGCCCCTGTGCGATCAGGTGCAAAAGTTCGCGCGTCGCGTTCGGTGAGTTCGGGAAAGAGTGTGGGCGGCAGAACGGCGCGCGGGGTGCTGAAAAAGCTCACCAATTTGGCTGCAATGGTGGCGCCAAAGAGCGCTTCGCCCCGGGCCACGGCGCTGATGGTACGCACCATCTCGGCCTGATCGGCGCCTTTGAGCACGTAGCCGCGGGCGCCCGCGCGGCATGGCCGCAAAGACCGATTCGTCGTCCTCGAACATGGTCACCATGATGACGCCGATGTGAGGGCTGGTCTGCACAATGCGGCGCGTGGCTTCAATGCCGTTGATACCCGGCATTTGAATATCCATTAAAATCACATCGGGTTGCAGGGTTTCGGCCCCGACAATCGCGGCCTCGCCGGTGGCAGCTTCGCCCACCACGGTCACCGCGGCTATGGCATCGAAAAGGGCGTGCAGGCCGTTGCGAAAGAGCGTGTGATCGTCGGCAATCAAGAGGCGAATGGAATCAGACGGTGGGGTCATGGGGGTATTATACCTCGGAATCGGGGAGGGGCAGGCTGGCTTCAATACGGGTTCCTGCCCCAGGCTGCGGCTGGATCTGAAAGCGCCCGCCCAACTCGGCTACACGTTCGCGCGATAGAGGTCAGCCCCACGCCCGCTTGGTATTGAGCGGGCAGCCCCGTACCATCATCGGCCACCACCAGATGTAGCGCGCCGCTCAGGCAGATGCCCACATAGCAACGGCTGGCTCCGGCATGGCGCACCACGTTGGTCAGCGCCTCCAATACCACATGATAGGCGGCCACCTCCACAGCGGCGGGGAGCGGGGGCAACGCTTCTGGCCCTACGATCTCGAAGTATAGCCCGTTTTGTTCGCCCAGCCGCCGCACGTGTTCGTGGATGGCGGAGAGCAGTCCCAACTGATCCAGCGCCGGCGGGCGCAGTCCATAGACTGTGCGGCGCACGTCGGCAATGGCAAGCCCGATCTCTTCTTTGATTTCGGCCAGCAGGTGCGCGCTGCGGGTGGGGTTTTGGGCCAGATGGGCGCGGGCCGCTTCTGCTTTTAGGCTTAACCCGGCCAGTTGTGGCCCCAGCCCGTCGTGGAGATCGCGGCGCAGGCGACGGCGCTCTTCTTCGCGGCCGTGACCAAACGCAGCCGTGATCGTTGTAGCGCTTCGGCCAGCAACACGGCATGGACGGCTGGCCCAGCCTGGCGCGCCAAGTTCGCCAACAGGCGGCGATCCGATGGCAGAAAGGCTTCGCCAAAGCTCCGATGCGCCACCAACAGCTTGCCCACCATTTCGCCCTGATCGATGAGTGGGAAGGTATCGATTGCTTCAGTGGCGGCTTCGCCGTGGGTGGCAACTATGATGAAATCGTCATCCTGAGACACGGCAATGGCAACATAGGGCAATTTGAGGGCGCGGGCGACGGTCTCGGCAATGGCGGGCAAGACATCTTCGGCGTGGGCGGCACTTTCCAGCCGTTGGCCCAGGCGCGAAATCGCCGCTACGGGATCGTCACGGTCGCCGTACATGAGCCGGTTCACACCGCCTTGCACGGCTGCGCGCAGCGGTTGCACCAGAATCGCCACCGCCCCCACCGTCAGCGCCGACGCCACCCAATGCCAACGCGCTTGTAGCAGCATATCCACGCTGCCCACAATCATGCCGTAGAACAGGGCAATCAGTGCCGTCAGCGTGCCGTAGATCAGGCTGCGGTTGATCACAAAGTTGAGTTCCCACAACCGATAGCGCAACACAATAAAGCTGAGCGCAACAGGAATGCCTGTAAACAGGAGGGGGAAGACAATGAAAGCGATCTGGGCGGAGCCAGCTTGTTGAATCAAACCGAGGTCCGACGCAAAGAGCAGATTGGCAGCGAGTGCCATCCCCAGCCCCAAAAGCAGCGTCAAGAGCAGCGTGCGCGTCTGTTGCCGTTCCGGTTCGGCCATGGCGCGGCGATAACGGAAAAGTTGGGCCAGCCCGCCGATGATAGGCACGAGGAAGCCGAAGAAGGCCACGAAACTGGCGGGGTCACCATGCAGCGCGCCCAGCATCGTCCACCCAAAGATCCCCACACTCAGCAACAGGGCAATCCGAAACGGCCAGTCGAGCCAACGGGGCAGATGCAGATCGGGGAAGGGCGAGGGCGGCAGCGTGCCCGTGGGAAAGAGCAACAGGGCCATTGCATAGCTGACGCCGGAGAAAATGTGCAGCGTCTCGTGCAGCAGGGTCAATAGCTGAGGCGAGGTTAGATCCAGCACGACATGGGACTGGGCGTTGAAGATGGCCCCCGTGCCAATCAGACCCAGCGCCAGCAGCCATGCCACGCGGTTCCCCGGGCGCAGCCAGACCAAAACAATGCCCAGGCCAATGTTGGCGACGCTGAAAAGATATTGCACGGCGATGATGGCGAGCGGTGTGGTGGTATAGCTGGCGAGGTTAATCCCGCGCAAGAGCATGCCTTCGGGTGAGAAGGTATACCCGATGGCATGCAGGCGCGCCAGGAGTATGTCTTGTATCGGCTGGAAGAGGTGAACGGCGATGGGGGCCAGGCCGAGCAACAGCCAGAGCAGCGCCGTGGCAACATAGCTCACAAAGAAGAGCATGCGTAGCCTGCGGCCAACCCGTCTACCCTGGGCATAGAGCCAGGGTAGACGGGGGAACAAGGATGGGTTGAGGGCCGGATCTTGTCTCATGAAGTTTCCCAATCAGTCCACTGTCGGGCGTATCGCCGTTGTCTGTGTGCCGAACCAATCGTGGGTCTGTTCGGTGGGTGTTTTCCATTCTATCACTTGCCACAACCCACGGCGCAGGACGGCATGGAGTATGAGCAACGGGGGCAACAGCCAGGGCATGAGATAGAGGGTGACACTGAGCGGCGCAAATGGATCGCGCGGGGCAGAGAACCCAAGATCGGGGACAATCAACGTGGCTGCCCAGAGACCCAGGAACCAAAGAAGCGCGACAGTGAAGCCCAGCACCGGGCCGATGATTTGTCGCTGAAGCGCCACCGGGGACCGTTGCCAGCGCGTCCACATCATCCAAAGCCCGCCGCCCATGATCCCGATCAGACCGGCCAAACGCAGAGGGGCGGGCAGCAGGGCGTTGGCATTGATGCCCACCACCGGCAACCCAAACCAGATCAGCGCGGCCACGGCCACGCCTTTTCGCGCCCTCTGTAGCCAGCGTCCGTGAACTTCTCCGTCTGGAAAGCCACAGAGCAGCAGCAGCAGCCCTGTGGCACCGGCAGCCTGCACAAGCGCAGAAGCAATGGCCGCCAGTCGCAAGCTGTCCATCATGCTGGTGAAGGGCACACCCCGGTTGAAAAATCCGGCGGCAAAGAGCAGCAGGGCCACCACTGTCCCCCTTCCGGCGCGTGTATGCCCACACACAAGAAAAAGAGCCAGCAGCGATCCCACATAGCCCATCAAGAAAAGCATTCCCAGCAGCCCGTTGATCTCGTTGACCGTGTTGAAGGAGATCCCCAGGGCTTGAACCAGATCCCACAACGCCCTGGGGATTCGTGATCCATCCAGCAGAGAGCCGATGCCCATAATCGCCAGGACAAGCGCACCCATCCCCGCGGCCAGCCACCGCCGATTCACGAGGCGCGGGCTGGCCGCGGTCGGTCGTTGATCCAGCCAGAGGGTGAGTTGGCCCAACAAGATCCCCCCGAGCAGTGGCAGCGGCGCAAAGAGAAGCACGCCCAGCCACGGCGCGGCCAGGGCCAGTTCACCGCCGGGATCGGTAAGAAAAGGAATCGCCGTTAGCCCGCCAAAGAGAAGGCCATAAACCACGCCCCACATCGGCGTACGCAAAGGCACAAAGGCCCCCATTCCTATGAAGAGCAGCCCCCACACCAACCCTAGCGCAGCAAACAAGACGAGAATGCCCAGCGTGCCGCCCAGGCTAAAATTCGGCTGCATTCCCCCCGCCACAGCCACCACGCGCATGGAAAGCCGCGCCCCCATGCCCAACAAGATGCCGATCACCACGCCCGCCCATGCGCCATTGGTCAATCGATTCAAGTTTATCATGTCAACGCTCCTGAAGATTACGTGTTGCGTGTTCCAGAACACGCAACACGCAGTACGCTCGTTATTCCACCGTCACCGTGATCTGCTGGGTCATGCCGTCCTCGGCGAGGGCAAAGTGTGCGCCGTCGGCAGCTTGCAGACAGAGCGTGTGTTTGCCAGCGGGCAGTTCCAAGGCTGCCGTCAGTTGACCCGCGCCATAGTGTAGATGGGTCTCGTCTTTGGGGATGACCTGACCGGCGGCCATGCAATCGGCATCGACCATAATGTGCAGGTGACCTGCGCCGGGGTGAATGGTGCCTGCCGGTTCCACGGTGAAGTATTCACCGCCCAGCACCACGTTGATGGGGCCACTTACAGTGGCCCCATCAACAGGCTCCACAAAGTAGACTTTTGACAGCGGCGCGGCCATCTCATGCGTTTGGGTGGTTACCATTGGCAACGGCATCACACAGCCCGCCAGCACAAAAATCATGATCCCGATTATCCATACATGCAGATGTTTCATTGGTTCCTCCTCGAAAATTGGGGTAAAGTAGCCTCAGTTGATGACGCTACTTTACCCGTCCTGCTGTCCCGCTGTCATGGGGCAGGCGTCCCGACGGCGCGGGAAAAAGCGGAGGTCGAACACGGGACTCTTTGCTCTGACGCCGAGGAGAGGTGCGATTGATTCAGTTCGCGGGAGGTTGTGAGGGGACAAGAGGATGATCGAGTAGGGCAATCGCGAACCAAATCTGCGGTGTGATACGCACGGGGATCAATCCCCGTGCGAAGGACAGTTCCCCATCAATGGGGCTTGGTCACCGTCGCCAGCCCCATTGATGGGGCGCTGCTCGTAGCCGGGTGGCTTCAGCCCCCGGCGGCAAGGCGTGAGATCAGCGTGCGCACGGCCTCTTCCAGTTCAACCAAGGCCACCGCCGCCGATGCCTGATCGAGATCGTGAATGTGCCAGTATTCAACTTGGTTCTCCCAGGCCGGGAAGCGTTGGGCCAGGAGCGGGCGATGTTCCGCCTCTTTGACGGCCACAATCAGATCGGCGGCGGCTAACTGTTGCTCGCTTACCTGCACCGGAAAGCGCGGCGGCACTCACAGGGTCAATGTTGCGGGCGCGCAGGGCCGAAAGTGTCGGGGCGGCGATGGGGCCAAGGTTGCCGTTGGGTCGATCCACGGCCAGCCCAGACGAATCCGCTACCCAGGGCAGATGCGTTTGCGCGGCCAGGGCGTTAAAAAGCATCTCGGCAAAACGGCTGCGATAGTAATTGCCCGAACAGAGAAAGAGCACTTGTTTGGGATGGTTCATGGGATCTCCTGTGGTGAAACAAAAGATCGGCAGCCGAGGCCGCCGATCTGTCGAAATGTGAGGATTGGGCAAGACTCAATCGTGAACGTAGATTTCCGTGCCCACCGAGGCCCATGCATAGAGCGCCGCTGCTTCGTCCAGTTTCATGTTGACACAGCCGTGGCTCATGACTTGCCCAAAGTTGTTGTGCCAATAAGCCCCGTGGATGGCGTAGCCTGAGTAAAAATACATGACCGAAGGCACGTTGGGCAGATTATAACCTGGCCCGATCATGCGCTGGGCGGGCAATTTGGTGTTGATGTAATAGCGCCCTTTGACCGTGGGTGTGGCGGCGCGCCCCGTACTCACCGATGCGTGGAGTACGGCCACATCGCCCTGCCAAGCGGTCAGCGTCTGATCGCTCAAATCGACTTCTATCCAACGCGTCCCGTCTGCCGGGGCTGCGGAGAGATCAAAGCCAGTAGAGATCGGGGCGGTGGATTCAGGGCTGATCTTGACGCCTTCGGTCATGGTGGCGTTGCCATTGGCAAACGTAATGGGCGTAAAGTATTCGTCGTAGTTCAGGTTGCTGTGGACCACACGCAGCCGGATCTGGTGTTTGCCGTCGGGGAAGACACTGGTGTCTAGGCTGGTAAAGAGGCCAGCAGTGGAGATCGGCGCTTTGCCCATCGCCAAAAACATGGCCTGCTCAGCGTCGCCGTCAATCAGCAGATCCAATTGCCATTTGCGAAACGAAGGGTGATTCGCCACCCCTTTGATCGCAATCATGCCAGCTTGGCTGCCCGCTTCTAGTTGAACGCCGTTGGCCGGGGCCACCGCGGCCGGGGCTTCGGGTTGGCTCAGGGTCGGGGCCACTTCCACCGCCGTGGTCTGGGTTTCGGCGGGCGTTGTGCCGTTGAGAATCGTCACCGTCGTGAAATATTCGTCGTAGTTCAGGTTGCCATAGACCACGCGCAGCCGGATTTGGTGGCTGCCGTTGGGATAGAGCGTTGTATCCAGTTGTGCCAACACGCCCTCTTGGGTCTGGGGCTGTTCCGCCACTTTTACAAAGTTGGCCTGGGCCGGATCGCCATCGACCAGCAGATCTAATTGCCATTTGCGAAAGCTGGGATGATGGGCAGCGCCCACAACCGTAACCGTTCCCTGCGCCACTGTTCCGCCGTCAATGCGAATCCCGTTACCGCTGTCGGCTTGGGCAGCGGCTGGATGCAAGATCCACGCCCCCAGCACCAACATTAGACAAAGAGACACCATTTTTAATTTTTGCATAAATTACCTCTGCTCAAAGGGTTGAGCCATGATAGATTCATCCGCCAATCGGCTACGCGCTGTGTGCGCGCTGGGGAGAGAGCACCGATTCGGATAGCGTCCAATAGATCTCCGTTGACAAAATGCCACAGGCAACTGTCTGTGGCATGTCTCCATTATGGGCGAAAATTGATTTCCCTGCAACCGGAGCGATGAAAGTTGCGCAAAAAATGCCTTTTTTGAGGGATCATCTTTTCAGCGCCTGCCAAAACGCAGGGTATAGAGCGCGATGGCGGCGGCGCTGGCAACGTTGAGCGAGCCTTTTTGCCCGATCATGGGCAACCGCACAATCTGATCACAGTCGGCCAACACGGCAGGATCGACGCCGATCATCTCGCTGCCAATCACCAACACCAACGGCTGATCAAGCGGCGGCAGAGCTTCAAAAAGCGTGGGTGCGCTGGCGATAGTCTCCAATGCCCAGATGCCCATGCCCGCCGCCCGTAGATCGGCCACGGCATGGCGGGCGTTGTTGTGGTGTTGCCAATCCACTGCGTTTTCGGCCCCCAATGCCGTCTTTTGCACTTTGGTCTGCTGTGGCGTGGGGGTGATGCCACACAGGTGCAGCTTTGCCACGCCTGCGCCTTCCGCCGTGCGAAAGAGCGAGCCGACGTTGTAGGTGCTGCGAATATTGTCTAGCAACAAATGCAGCGGAGCGGCGTGACTCTGATCCTGGGGGGCGGGGGCGCGCACGTGATCATCGGCCACCGGGGTACAGGCTGTGGGCGCGCCACACAGCGGGCAGACCAAGCGACGCTCGTCGTGGCTCTCTGCCGGGAAGCGAAAGGCACAGCTTGCACTGCGACATTCGCAGACGTGCCAGTTCATGGTCGATTCCTGAAAAAGGGGAAAGTCAGCATTAATCGGATTCAAGCAGGGTGCGGTCCATACGGCTGAGAATTTTCTCGCGCAGCCGCACCAACTCTGGATAGGTATAGAAGGGATAAGTGACCAGGGCATCCCGCCCGGCAGCGTCAAAATCCTCAAAGCTGGGGCTACTAAATTCGCGCACCAGATCTCCGAAAAGATCGAAGAGAATCGTCAACAGTCCATCGTCACAGGCTTCGCCCTCACACGGCGCGTAGCAGATCTCGATCTCGGTGTCCAAGATCTCGGTGTCCAAGACCTCGCCGGGCAGACAATCGGCTTCACTCAGAGGTGCGCCCCATTCGACACAGCCCCCCAAAAGCAAGATCACCCCCAGGCTCGCCAGTAAAGCTTTACTGACGAGCCTGGGGGTGTCCATCATTCGTTGGATGGTCAACCAAAACCGAGACATCATGGATTCGTTAGCGTATTCCCGTGCCGGATACGGGTGCAGTAACGGCTGGCTTCAGCGTCAGCGGCTCACGCATCTCCTCGGGTTGATAAAATTCGGGGGCGGGTTGCGCCAACATACGCGCAATCGGACGCAGTTCCATCCACCATTGGCGGCGGGGGCGCTGAAATTTCTCATCGACCAGCCGCGGAATATCATACAGTGGGGTAAAGGTTACATCGCCGTGCATTAATCCCATACCGGCCGCGCCGATCTCGGCGCTGCTGTTGGTGGTTTCCAGATCCACTTGTTCTTGAATGTATTCAATGGCGTGGGCGGCCATGCGCGCCGCCATGATCCGGTCAAACGGCGTAGGGTTGCCACCTTGCTGCATGTGTCCCAAGATCGACTGGCGCACCTCAAAGAGATCGTTGCCCTCCTCTTCAAAGAGCGCTGAGATAAAGGGCGTGGTATAGAGCGGGTTGGCGTTTTCGTTGCGGATCATCAGCCCCAGCCGCTTGCCGTGCTGAAAGCCGTTGCGCAACATATCAATGTCGCGCTCGAGATCACGCAGTTTTACACCTTCTTCATGCAAATAGACCCGTTCTGCGCCGCTGGCAAGCGCGCTCATCAGGGCCAGATAGCCACAGTAGCGCCCCATCACTTCGACGATAAAACAGCGGTTCGAGGCCACCGCCGACTGTTTGATCTTGTCCACCACTTCCACAATGTTGTTGAGCGCAGTGTCCGCGCCAATGCTGAGTTCGGCCCCCGGCAGGTTGTTGTTGATGCTGGCCGGGATGCAGACCAGGGGAATGTTAAAGGCCGGGAAGTTGCGTCGCTCTTGATAGAGGCGCAGCATGGCCTGATAGCCAGACCAACCGCCGATCATGATCACGGCGTTGATCTCGTGCTGCTCCAGCGTGCGCGCCACGGCATAGAGATCGCTGCCAGTGGGGATCTTGCGGCTGGTTCCCAGCTCCGAGCCGCCCGTGGGTGCCCAGCCGTTGACGCTCATCCAGTTCATTTCGCTGATGTTGTCGGTGATCAGCCCGCGAAACCCGCGATAGACGCCAAAGGGAATGTGGCCCTGGTCCACCGAAAGCCGCACCGCCGCGCGCACGCCGGCATTCATGCCCGGCGCTGGGCCGCCTGCGTTGAGAATGGCGATGCGTAGCCGTTTCTGGCTGGGCTTGGGCGGGTGGGGCATGGCCCGCACCAGCGTGCGCAAAATCCGAAACGACTCCTGAAAGCCGCGCCCGCGCAACTCCACCGCTCTGGGAAAATCACGTTCGCGAATACAGCGGTTGATCTCATGGGTCTTCTCCACACATTCCATCAACGGCTGCGCCACCACCTTGTTATTGCGCATGGCGATGAGCATAGCCTCGTCGCCGGGGCCAGCCGCCAACACAGCATCAGCCGCCGCCGTGCCCAGCAGCGTCGCCAGCACGCGATCATAGGCACTGGGCGCGCCACCCCGCTGCACATGACCGAGCACCGTCACGCGCACATCTTCGCCCAGATGTTCCTCCAACACTTTTTTGACGTAATCACTGGTGATCGGGTTGCCGTGCCGATCCTGTGCGCCTTCGGCCACAACGACGATACTGTCGCGCCGGCCAATCTTGCGCCCGGCGCGGCAGAATATCGCACATCTTTTGCTCCCAGGCATCCAGATCGGGCGGGCTTTCGGGGATCAGCGCCCAGTCTGCGCCCGAAGCCAGCGCGCCCATGAGCGCGAGATAGCCACAGTTGCGCCCCATCACCTCCACCACAAAAGCGCGCTGATGGCTGGCCGCTGTGCTGGTAATGGCGTCCACAGCCTCGGTGATCCGGTGCAGCGCTGTGTCTGCGCCGATGGTCATGTCTGTGCCGTACATGTCGTTGTCAATTGACCCCACGACGCCGGCAATCGCCAAGGAGGGATGGGCAGCGGCCACCTCCGGCAAGATCTCGCCGGCGTCCACCAATTCCTGGAGCAGATCGGTCCACTCTTGGCGCAACAGATTCGCCCCGGTCAGGCTACCATCGCCGCCGATGATCACCAATCGGTCGATCTCGTGTAACAACAGATTGCGCGTGGCCTGTCGTCGCCCTTCCCGCGTGCGAAATTCGGGGCTGCGCGCTGTGCCAAAAAGCGTTCCCCCCTTGTGCAAAATCCCGCCCACCATATCCCAGTTGGCCGGACGAATATAATTTTCCCCCAGGATCATACCCTGGTAACCTTCATAGATGGCGAAAACCTCTGCCCCTTGGTCCAGGGCGGCGCGCACAACGGCGCGCACGGCCGCATTCATGCCCTGGGCGTCACCGCCGCTGGTCAATACCCCAAGCCGTTTTTTCATTCAGTCTCTCAATCCCTTTCTTTGCCCTTGGCAGAGACCGCCCCAACCGGGATCGGGCACTGCCCAAACCAACAAATTTCAACACATGGCACAATAGAAAAATAGGCTGGACGTACCCATGCCAGCCTGCTTTCGTCTTCGAGAAAGGGCGTCGTTGCCAGTCTCCGGTCATCTTCGACTGCGAGGGTATTCAGTGGACAAAAGTCTATGAGCAAATCTCCGCGAATTATAGCACGTTGTTTGGGCAAAACAACACAGGCGTAGCGAATCAGCAGGCGGCTCCGCGGTTGTGCACTGGCCCTAAGGCCAATCTAAAGCAAGCAAGACGCGGAGATTTTCAGAAATTCTCTGTAAATTTTCTAATTGCTGACATCGCCGAAAAGTGGAAAAGCGCGTCCACCGGGCAGCAGTGGGGATGGGACATAGGGGGTGCAATGCACGAAGGAAGACTGACCTCGATAAGAGTAAGGAGTAGGGCCACGTACCCTACTCCTTACTCGTTATTCGCTACTCTTTACTCTCCAGCGCATAGCCAGCCCGCTTCCAGGCGGTGATGCTGCCAGGAATGTTCGAGACGTGGGTGAAGCCCTGGCGTTCCAGCAGGCTGGTGGCAATGCTGGCCCGATAGCCTGAGCCGCAATAGACTGCCACCGGTTGCGCTCGGTTGAGTTTATTGGCTTTGTCCAGGAGATCCGGCACGTGGATATGAATCGCGCCGGGAATGCGATCCGCCTCCCATTCCTCCTTGCCGCGCACGTCCAACAGTTGAAAATCGCGCTTTTTGTCAATCTGCTCTTTTAACTCTTGAATGCTCATCTGATAGATGTGGCGGATGGGCTTGCCCGCCTCGTACCAGCTTCGCATTCCCTGGCGCAGATACCCGCCGATCTTTTCCAGCCCCACACGCAGCAGATGGCGAACAGCTTCGTCCAAACGGCTGTCGTCGGGTAAGATCAGCAAAATGCGTTGATCCGGCTGCAAAATCCGCCCCGCCCAAATGGGAAAAGACGAACGCAGGGCAATGTTAATGGCGTTTTCTATGTGCGCGCCGCCATAAGCTTCAATCTCGCGGGCATCGATCACCACTGTGTTCTTTTCATGCTGGGCAGCTTCAAACGCATCGGCGGTGAGCGCCGGAACAACCGGCAAACCGCCCAAAATAGAGGCCCCCGCCGCGTTGATCTCTTTCATGCGCGGGTAATATTCCGGGGCCGGGGCCAGCGCCGCCATGACGGTTTGTACAAACGCATCTTCTTGTTGGAGTTGTAACAGGGGATTGCTGCGCCGTTCATAGCCAATTGTGCTTGTGGAGCGGGAGCCGATGCTGGCCCCACACGGCGAGCCTTCGCCGTGGCCGGGGTAGAGAATTAGATCGCCGGGCAGGCTAAGAATTTTCTGGCGCAGGGTGTGGAACAACTGCCGGGCCAGCGTCTCCTCCGTGCCTTTGCCCAATAGATCCGGGCGGCCCACCTCCCCGGCAAAGAGAGCATCACCGCTGAAAAGCCCCCAGGGCGCAGCGGCAGCCGTGCCCCCGCGGATTAAATAGCAGACATGTTCGGGCGTGTGGCCGGGGCTGTGGATGGTCTGGAGCGTAAACTGCCCGATCTCGATCTCATCACCGTCGTGCAGCGCACGATGGTCAAAGCCATAGTCGCCTTTGGCGCCCACATAAATCGTGGCCCCTGTGCGATCCGCCAATTCGCAACTGCCTGACACAAAATCAGCATGAATATGGGTCTCGAAAATCGCCACAATCCGCACGCCCTTCTGCTGGGCCAGGTCGAGATACACATCCACATCGCGGCGCGGATCAATGACCGCTGCCACGCCTGCGCTATCGTCGCCCACCATATAAGAATACTGGGCCAACCCTTCAGATTTAATCGCTTCTAAAATCATAGTGTGTCTCCTTTGACACTTGTACAAAATCACAGGGTGAATCAAGCTTGAATAGGATAAACATAGGGATTGTCGGTTAGGAGATCGGGGATTAGAGAAGTTATCAATCCACTAATCCCCCGATCACAATTCTCCGCCTGCATGACCTCGACTGCTTACGCTTCACTGCGGCTCCTCAGTCAGTTGCACTTGCACATCAAACGGGCGACCCTCGCGCCGCAGCGAAACTGTAACACTATCGCCCACCCGGTAGCTATCTTCCAAGAGAAGTTGCAGATCTTCAACGCTGGTCACAGCACGGCCATCCACAGTAGTAAGAATGTCGCCGCCAATATAGACGCGCTCGGTTGCCCAACACAGTCTCGCGCTCGTGCGCCCTGCACGCCCACGGCTGGCAACGGGCTATCATTAAAAAATTGTACCAACAGCAGCCCCGAATCCACAGGCAATTGGAGCGCCTCGGCCAGCCCCGGCGAAAGCGCATAGGCATAGCGGATGCCCAGATAGGGATGGCGATAGCGCCCCAACTGTAACAGATCTGGCAGCACACGCAACACAGTGTTGCTGGGTACGGCAAAGCCCACGCCCGCGCTTGTGCCCGTGGGACTAAAGATCGCTGTGTTAATGCCGATGACGCGTCCGGCACTATCCAACAAGGGGCCGCCTGAATTGCCGCGGTTGATGGCGGCGTCGGTCTGGATGATGCCGCTGATCATGCGCCCGTCTTGCCCTTCCAGCGTGCGATCCAGCGCGGTCGATCACGCCCGTGGTGAGGGTGCGGCCAAACTGCCCAAACGGGTTGCCAATGGCAATCGCACGCTGGCCGACTTCCAGCCCGGTGGAATCGGCAAATTCCACCGGAACCAGCAATTCCGCCGGAGCCTCAATCTGCACCACCGCCACATCATTGCGCGGATCCACGCCCACCACCGTGGCTGGGAAGATCTGATCATCACTCAGCCCCACTTCAATCGACTCGGCTCCCTCGATGACATGATAATTGGTGAGGATGTGACCCTCTTCATCCAGCACAAAGCCAGAGCCTGCCCCCTCTTGTGGCACGGTGTTGAAAAAGAAACCCCGGCGCAAGACCTGGGTTGTAATATTGACCACCGAGGGCGAAACCCGCTCATAGACATCAATTGTGCGTCGTTCGGCAATGTCCCGCCCCAGGGCGTCAATCAGCGCCACGCCGCCATTGTCCACCACTTCGACAATAGGTGTGGGCGTGGGCAGTGGGGTCGCTGTGGGCAGGGGCGTAGGCGTTTCGCGTTCGATAAAAGGCAGATCCGGCAGATCGCAGGCCGCCAGCAGCCCTGTGCCAAGCCAGAACAAAATTATAATAAAGAGCGCGCGTTTTAGCATAGGTCATTTCTCGGTTGCCATGGCCCGCAGCGCTGCAATAATCTTCTGATCGGTCACCGGAAACGGGAAGTTGGCGATTTCGGCCAAGTCGATCCAGCGCCAATCTGCACAGCCAATCGCCTGGGGTTCGCCTGCGCTGGCCCTGGCATGGAAGGCATACAGCGTGATGCGAAAATGCGTATAGGCATGTTTTACCGTTGTAACCGGCGCGCCCACAGCAATCTCGATCCCCAACTCTTCGCCAATCTCGCGGCGCAGACAGGCCGGCAGATCGGCATCGTCTGGCTCCAACTTGCCGCCGGGGAACTCCCACAGCCCGCCCAACATGCCCTCTTGTGGGCGCTGTGCAATTAACAATTTCGAGGCAAATGGGTCGCCCTGCCAGATTACGCCAGCCGCTACGTCATAGTGCGGCGTCTGCTTTTTGGGCGGCATCACCGGGCGCTGATTCTGTGTGCCGTTGGCGTTGGCCGCACACAGATCGGCCAGCGGACAGAGCAGGCAGCGCGGATTTTGCGGCACACACAGCGTCGCGCCCAATTCCATCAGCCCTTCATTGACGATACCGGCTGCCCCTGGGGGGGCGGCTTCAGCAATCTGGCGCGCCAGCGCCCATAGCGTTTTCAGCGTCTCCGTCTCGCTGATAGGCTGGGCAATGTCCCACAGACGGCTGAGCACTCGCTTCACGTTGCCGTCGAGGATGGGTTCGGGCTGTCCAAAGGCAATGCTCAGAATGGCCCCGGCGGTGTATTCGCCAATGCCGGGCAGACCGAGGATCTGGGCGCGGTGGCGCGGCAGGTCGCCGCCGAACTCGGCCACCACGCGCTGGGCCGCTTTGTGCAAATTGCGCGCCCGCGCATAGTAGCCCAGCCCTTCCCACAGTTTGAGCACCTCTTGCTGATCAGCGGCGGCCAGGGCTTCCACCGTGGGGAAGCGCTCCATCCAACGGTTGAAATAATCGACCACGGTTTCCACGCGCGTCTGCTGCGCCATGATCTCGCTGATCCAGACGGCATAGGGCGCGCGCTGCCCGGCGGGGGCATGGCGCCAGGGCAGATCGCGCTGCTGATCGGGATGCCAGTCGGCCAGCCGCCGGGCGATCTCGACCACAGGGACGATAGAAAGAGGCGTTAGGCCGTTCGCTCCGCTCATGCGCGGCTCCGCAATCGCTGCCGGGTCTGCAAGCTGACGCGTACAAAGTTTTTGACATGGTGCAACGGGCGGATGTGGCTCTTTTCGCCTTCGTAGATCGTGCGAATGGGAACCCAATCCAGCCGGTAATTTTGCTCCACACAGACCACAAGTTGCTCCAATTCAAACTCAAAGCCAGCCTCGGCGGTCTCCATCAGCGCTTCGACCATGCGACGGCTGAGCAGCCGATAGCCAGATTGATTGTCGAGAACCTGCGTGCCCATGGCCCATGAAAAAAGCCATGTGCCAAAGGTATTGGAGAGACGACGTACTGGCGGCATTTCGTGAAATTGGCGATAGCCCACAATCAGATCCGAACGGTTGGCGGTATAGCAGTCGATAAACTTGGGCAGTTCCGCCGGGTCGTGCTGACCATCAGCATCCAGCGTGATCACGGCATCGTAGCCTTCGTCAATCATATGGCGAAAACCGCGGCGCAGCGCCGCGCCCTTGCCCGCGTTGGGGATCTGTTTCAGCACCGTGGCCCCGGCCCCCTCGGCGTGCACGGACGTTTCGTCTTTGGATCCATCATCCACGACGATGACAGGCAGGTGGGCGTGCGTCTGCGTCACCACGGCGGCCACGCGGTTTTGTTCATTATAGGCCGGGATCAGCGCTAAAATTCGGGGAGAGGTCATGGTCTGGCTTCTTTCTCTGGTTTCCAGAATAGAACGCAGATTGCATAGATTGAAAGGGTAAATGCAGATCTGCAAAAATCTGCTCAATCAGCGTTATCTGCGTTCTATCTCTGCTCTTTGCTGCATGTATGATTTTGGTTTCAGATACAAAGTAGTGGTAAGTATAAAGCAAGACGCATTTCCAATACAGCCAACCGGGGAGAGACCATGCAACACCAGACCATCGCCGTTCTCGACTATGGCAGCCAATACAGCCAATTGATCTGCCGCCGTGTGCGCGAAACCCAAGTCTATGCCGAACTCATCTCGTGGGATCGCGCGGAAGAGGCGCTGCCGCGCGATTGACAACCGGTCGGCATTATTCTTTCCGGCGGGCCGAACAGCGTGTACGACGCCGAGTGCGCCCACCTTGCCGGCGGCCGTGGTTGAGAGTGGTGTGCCGATCTTGGGCATCTGCTATGGGTTGCAACTGCTGGCCCATACGCTGGGCGGGCACGTCGTGTCACCCGGCAGCGAACGCGAATATGGCCGCGGCTGGTCATTGACGATCAGCACGTAGACCAATCCGCTCTTTGCCGGTTTGCCCGCATCGCTGCAAGTCTGGATGAGCCACGGCGACCGTGTCGAGGCATTACCGCTTGGTTTTCCACCGATTGCCCACAGCGGCAATTCGCCCCTGGCCGCGATTGCCGACGAAGCGCGCCAATCTATGGCATCCAATTTCATCCCGAGGTCGTGCATACGCCGCAAGGCCGCGCCTTCTCGAAAATTTTGTCAAGCGGATCTGCGGCTGTGTAGGCGACTGGACGCCAGGCCATTTTATCCAAGAGACGGTCGAGCGGATCCGCGCAACCGGTGGGCCCCGACGGCCATGTGATCTGCGGGCTGAGCGGCGGCGTGGACAGCGCCGTGGCCGCCGCGCTCGTGCATCGCGCCATTGGCGATCGGCTCGCCTGCGTCTTTGTCGATCACGGTCTGTTGCGCCAGGGCGAAGCCGCAGCAGGTGATCGAGACCTTTCGAGCAGCATCAGGGCATGCATTTGGTCGCCGTCGATGCCAAGGAAGAATTTTTGGCCGATCTGGCTGGGGTCACCGATCCGGAACAGAAGCGCAAGCTGATTGGCAACCGTTTTATTCGTATTTTCGAAGCCGAGGCGGCGCGGCTGGCCCTAAGATTGGGGCGTCGATTCACCCGCCTTTCTGGCCCAAGGCACGCTCTACCCCGATGTGATCGAGTCGGCCAGCAGCGACGAGACACGCAACGCGCGCACGATCAAGACCCATCACAACGTGGGTGGTCTGCCCAAGGATATGACCTTCCACCTGATTGAGCCGCTGCGTATGCTCTTCAAGGATGAAGTGCGCACGGTGGGCGAAGCCCTGGGCCTGCCGGAAGCGATTGTCTGGCGTCATCCTTTCCCCGGCCCTGGTCTCGCGATCCGCGTGCTGGGCGAAGTGACGTGGGAACGGCTGGAAACCTTGCGCCACGCCGACGCGATCTTTCTCGAAGAGTTGCGCAATGCTAATCTCTATCGCCAGACCAGCCAGGTCTTTTGCGTGCTGCTGCCTGTGCGCAGCGTGGGCGTGATGGGCGACGGGCGCACCTACGCCAATCCCATTGCGCCTGCGCGCCGTCACCACCGATGATTTTATGACCGCCGACTGGGCGCGCCTGCCCTATGATCTGCTGGCGCGGGTGAGCAACCGCATTGTCAACGAGGTGGACGGCGTCAACCGCGTGGTGTATGATATTAGCAGCAAACCGCCGGCGACGATTGAGTGGGAATAAATTACCATCCATCAAAAACATAGTTCTATAAAATATTTGTCACTATACACGTGCAACGCACTCTAGAACTGTATAATACGTTCTATAAAACATTTTCTTTGTGCATCGGTGATCCAATAACACCTTGTCACCCCTGTCCCTTGTCATCTTGTCAAAAGTAAATATGGGCCGATTTCTCCGATTTGTTTTTTTTCTTATCCTCATCCTCTCCATCTTCCCGCTCTACACGCGCTACAAAGCCGCGGCAGGGCCGATTCCGCCTGGGGTGCATCTGGCCGGGATCGAGATGAGCCGCATCAAAGAGTTGGCGGAGATCCGCACGTTGGTAGAGGCGCGCGATGGCGATCCCGTGGCCGTCTATTTTGCCGACAAGCGGCTGGTCTTGCACCCGTCGGATCTTGATTTTGCCATAGATGTGGAGGCCATGATCGCCGAAGCAGAGCAGTTTATGGCCGGCGATATCTTTTTGGGGATTGCGTTGCGCCATTTACTGGGCATCCCCCAGGTGCGGCGCGATGTCCCTGTGCGCTATCGCTACGACGCCGAAAAACTGCGAGAGTGGTTAACCGCGGTGGGCCAGGAATATAACCGCGCCTCTCAGAGCGGGCGAGCGCTGCCGCCACAATGGAATTGGCTCGACAAAGGGACATCGGGTAATTTGCCTGCGGGCTTTGTGGGCAGCGCCCAACAAGATTGGCAGTGGACGCTTGGCTCGCCGGGGCAGACACTGTTGATCGACGAAAGCATGGACGCTATTCTGACCACGTTGTCAGATCCTGATCACCAAGCCGCCCATTTGGCGCTGGAATTGATCCAACCGCCGCCGTTGCAGATGGACGAGCTGCGGCGGGCGCTGGACAGTGTGACCGCAGACTTTCCGGGCTTCGCTTCCATTTACGTACAGGATTTGACCACGGGTGAGGAGGCCGGTGTGGATGTCGACGTGGCCTTTTCGGGCATGTCCACCATGAAGATCGCCATCGTGGCCGAAGCCTTCCGCCAGTTGGACGGTGCGCCGGATTCGTTGCTGGGGCAGTGGATCGACTTCGGCTGGGCGAAAGCAGCAATCAGGCCGCCAACAGCGTGCTTGGCTGGACTGGCGGCGGGGATACCTATGCGGGCGGGCGGCGCGTCACCGAGATGTTGCGTGCCCTGGGGCTGAACAATTCTTTCATCCAGACCGGCTATGAGGACGCCAGCAACATTGCCGCCCTCCCCACTGCCGCCGATCAACAGACTGACTGGAACACCAACCCAGACGATCACCTGCAAGCCACCGCCGCCGACATGGGTCACTTGCTCGCCGAAATCTACCGCTGTTGGCAAGGAGAAGGGCGCTTGTTAGACGTGTTTGCGCCTGCCTTTACTCCCCAAGAATGTGGCGAGATGCTCTTTTACATGAGCCACGACGAATTTCAAGAACTGCTTTGGGGAGGGCTGCCGCGGCCCAAAACGTCTTGGATCATCCACAAACACGGCTTTGTCAACGAGTCACACAGCGACGTTGCTTTGGTCTGGGGGCCGACCGGCCCCTATGTCCTCAGCGTCTATCTCTGGCGCGACGGCTGGATGGACTGGGATAACAGCAACAGGACAATGGCCGAGGTCAGCCGCATTGTATGGAACTATTTTGCCTTCAAAGGCAATGTAGAAAGCATGGTCCCGCCCGAACCGCCCCGCTTGCCTCAGCCCGCCTATTATGTGCCGTTGAAAGATCACTACGACAGTTGGGCGGCCAACCACCTACAAGCGGCGGAACAGGCGGCCATCCCTTAACTCAGTTTTCATCGTTCCATTTCCACGAACCGGGCGAACACACCATTAACGGCCAGTCCTTTCCTGCCGAACTGCATATGGTTCACAAAAGTGCGGACAATGCATTTGCCGTGGTCGGCATTCTGATAACCGAAGGCGATGAGAATCAGGCACTGGCCTCGGTGTGGGCCAATATGCCCACTGAAAAGAGCGAACTAGCCAGCATTGACGCCACGGTTGACGCTGCCGTCCTGCTGCCTGCCCAGACCACCACCTATCGTTACACTGGCTCGTTGACCACGCCGCCCTGCACTGAAGGTGTCAACTGGTTTGTGATGACCGACCAGATGTCGCTTTCGGCGGAGCAAATCACCTTTTTTGACAATATCTTCCATGACGATCACCGCCCCACCCAGCCGCTGGGCACGCGTGAATTGCATGTTGATACCACTCCGTAATCGAGCTGTATGATCAAGCTGCATAGATAAAACAAAGAGGCCCGACACGTGTCAGGTCTCTTTGTTTTATCTATGCTCTGACAACGGATTAGACCAACTCTACTTTCGTCTATTGTCCTCCGTCCACTGTCATAATTACAGGATTTCGCGCTCCCCAATCTTAGCCTCGTCCAACACCATGCCCAGCCCCGGCAGATCGGGCAGTGTTACCGCGCCGTTCTGCGGTTGATAGATCGGGCTGTGGAAGAACTGCTTCACAGGCTGATTGCGGATCAGGTATTCCACATAGGGCACAACCGAAGCCGCCTGCGCTCCCGCAACATGCAGCGCTGGCAACAGCGAATGGCCGTGGCCGATCACAGGAATCTCAAATGCCGAGGCCAACGCGGCAGATTTTGACCTGCTCGGTGATGCCACCGGTCCAGTCGGGATCGTTTTGCAGCACATCCACTGCCCCCGCCACAAGCAGCTCTTTGGTCTGCCAGCGCGTATAGACATGTTCACCCGTGGCAATCGGCACGCTGGACGCCCGGCAGAGTTGGCGCAAACTGCCCACGCGTTCTGGGGCCACCGGCTCTTCCATCCAGCGCGGATTGAGCGGAGCCAGCTTTTTCACCATCTCCGTGGCATAGGCCAAGTCCCAGCCCCAGAAGGCATCAAACATCAGCGGATAGTGCGGGCCTGTAGCCTCGCGCACCGCTGTCGCCATTGCAAGATTCTTCGCCAGCCCCTCCATGCCATCCCCTGGCCCGTGGCGGAAGAACCACTTTTGCGCTGTGTACCCCTGGGTTTTGGTCTCTGCCGCCAATGTGGCCGCGGCTTCTGGCTCGGTGGAATAGCCCAACATCGACGCATACGCGGGCACCGCAGCGCGGGTCGGCCCGCCCAGCAGCCGATAGACCGGCTGGCCCCACGCCTTGCCTTTGAGATCCCACAGCGCAATATCCACCGCGCTGACGCCGGTCATGAAGTAACCGGAGCGCCCATGCCGATCCAGCCGCAACATCTGATCGTGCAGCAGTTCCGTCGCCAGCGCATCACGGCCAATCAGATGGGGGCGCAGGGCATGGCGGATGGTGAACGCGTTGGGTTCTTCAATTGGCCCAAAAATGCCGGAAACGCCCTCGTCGGTTTGAATCTCGACATAGATGGCACTGATGGGGTGATCGTCTTGGGATGGCTTCGCGTCCACATTAAATTCGGGGTAAAGATCGAGCGATTTGGCCTGACGGTTGCCCGGCGGAAAGTGTGGCCCGGTGTAGCGCCCGCGCAGGCGGAAGAGTACAACATCAGTGATTTTCATGGGGTTCCTCGCTGGATTATTGATTAAGTCGCTACATCGACTCGCTGTACGCTGCCGACTTCGCCGTTCTCTTTCAGGTATATGCTGGAACGGGCGACCTGGCCCAAGGTCTGATTCTGGCTGTCTTTGATGGTAAATGGGGTATCGGCAGCGTTGAGGTAGATGGCCCCAACGCCTTTTTCTTGGAGGGTGAAGAGTTGCTGTTTGTCCTGATTCTGCACCATTAGCCGCAGTTGGGCAAAAATTTGATCGTTTTCGTCGATCCAGCCGTTTCTGTCGTCGTCATGAGCGGCCAGCTCATTGAAGCCGTCTCCGCTGGTGGGGCCGAATAGTTCCTTGCCCTGAGTGATCCGCCCGTCGCCGTTTTTGTCCAGGGCCAGAAAGCCGCTGCCCGACCCCAAGGTGGGCAGGTTCTTCATCTGGCCGTCGCTGTTTAGATCAAACTTAAAGCGCTGATCGCTAAGCTGGGCCGCATTTCCGTCCCGGGTTAATCTCAATCAGCCGGTAACCCAGCGCGGCAAGCTGGCCCAGCCCTTCTTCCAGACGGCGCAGCATGCCCGGCCCGGATGGTGGCGTGTACGAAAAGCCGATATCCTGAATGTGCATGGAGTTGTGCTTTCTTGTGGGTGACAATCGCAGCTTCGTTCCCCCGGTGCTGTCGTGCGCCACGAGGAATGAAAAGGGGCAGTGTCTGATCCGTGCAAATCCGCTCCATCTGCCCAATCCGTATTCTATTTTCAGGGCAGCAACGTATGTCAGTCGATAATCTCGTTGCCACGCTTCATGCTTAGCAAAGCCGCCAGAAGCTCGGCGGGAGTATAAACAGGCAACGATGTATGGCGGAAATCTGCAACATTTCGGGTAACAATCACATCCACTGCACCCAGTTGGCCTGCTTCAGCCAAAACGGCATCTTCAAAATCTGTAAACGGTTGGGTGAGTGCTCGCTCAATGACAGCACGGGTTACAGCAGCAACTTCAAAAATAGTCAACAGTTGACGGATACTCGTGATGGCTTTCTCTCGGCCCACAGCTTTGGCAACAAGATAATAGACCGTCGTGACCGTAGTTGCCCCCAATACACCCTTTAGTTCACCTGTCTCGACAGCAACAAAAAGCGCCAGCGCATCTGGGGCAAAAGGCTGGCGTTGCAATAACACATCCAGGATCACATTCGTGTCAAAAAGTGCTTTCATTGATATTTTTCGGCAAGATAGATCCGGTAGTCTTCCTCCTGAACATTACTCCTTACCAGAAGTCCCCACAGAGAGGCTGTCACCGGTGGCAGCGCTGAAACATCAACTTCTGCTTTCTCCGATGACGCTTCGGCTGGTAGCAGCGCGAAATATTGAGAGACCATTTGCGAAAGCGAAATCCCTCGCTTGCGCGCATGGCTTTTTGCATGTTCGATTAGTTCTTCTTCAACGCGGAGGGTTAGTTTGGTTGCCATCTTTTGTACCCTTGCCCCTTGAAACTGCCGTACCATCCTCTAAAAATTGTACGGCAGTTTCAAAGTGCCGTCAATCCTATGTCCGATAGTCCCCGTTAATGGTCACGTAATCATGGCTGAGATCGCTGGTCCACACGGTGGCGTTGCCCTCGCCGCTGTTGAGGTTCACATGCACCGTGAACTCCGGCTGTTTGAAGATGGCGGCAGCGTCGGCCTCGGCGTAGCCTGTGGGCAGGCCGCCTTCCACCAATTGCACGGTATTTTCGTCGTTGTCGTGGATGATCAGATCGGCCTTGTCAGGGTCGAGTTCCACGCCCGCATAGCCCGCCGCGCAGAGAATGCGTCCCCAGTTGGCGTCGTTGCCGAAGAAGGCCGTCTTCACCAGCGGGCTGGTGGCAATGCTGTTGGCAATGGTGTGGGCCTCGATATTGTTGTGCGCACCGGTGACCTGAATCGTGACAAACTTGGTCACGCCTTCACCGTCGCGCACGATGCCCTGGGCCAGTTCTGTGCAAAGCGAGGCCAGTTCAAAGCGGAACCAGGCAAACGCTTCGCTGTCGGCCTTGGTGATCTCGTCATTGCCCGCCAGCCCATTTGCCAGCACCAACACCGTGTCATTTGTGCTGGTGTCGCCATCAATGCTAATGCGGTTGTAACTCACCATAGCCGCCGCCCGCAGTGCTTCTTGCAGCAGTGTGTGGCTGATGGCAACGTCGGTGGCGACGACGCTAAGCATGGTCGCCATGTTAGGGTGGATCATGCCCGCGCCTTTCGCCATGCCCGTGAGAGTGACAGTCTTGCCGTCGATCTCGGCCTGGCGGCTGAAGAGTTTGGGCTTGGTGTCCGTGGTCATGATCGCCGTGGCGGCGTCTAGCCAGCCGTCGGGTCGCAGTTGGGCTGCCACTTCAGGGATGCCTTTTTCTAGCTTTTCCATGGGCAACTGCACGCCGATCACACCAGTGCTCATGACAAAGAGCGAGTGGTCGCTTGCGCCCAGCGCTTGCTCAGCAGTCTCAGCCATGCGTCTCGCATTGGCTTTGCCCGGCACGCCGGTACATGCATTGGCACAGCCGGCGTTGATCACTACGCCGTGGATGCCATCGGGATTTAGTTTCAACAATTGTCGATCATAAAGCACCGGCGCGGCGGGAAACTGGTTTTGCGTAAACACCGCCGCCGCCCGGCATGGAACTCGGCTCGTCACCATCGCCAGATCGGGCTTGCCATTCTTTTTAATATTGGCGGCAATCCCCGCGGCGTCGAAACCTGGTACGGGGAGAAAAGATGCACTCATGATTGCCTCCGTGGGAAGGGGTAGTGAAGTAATGAGTAAGAGTAATGAGTAGTCTTTGTCAACGATACAGTTTCAAGATGACCAACATCGTTCTCCAATTACTCATTACTCCTTACTCGTTAGACTAATCTCTTTTGAAATCCGCATAATCTGGCGAATCGTAGTCACTCACCCCTGGCCCCTCTTTTTGGAGCATGGCGGCGACCTTCAGCGGCAGGCCAAAGAGTTTGATGAAGCCTTCGGCGTCGGCCTGATTGTAAACGTCATCCTGATCAAAGGTGACGTAATCTTCACGGTAGAGGCTGTGCGGGCTTTTGCGCCCGGCCAGCGAGATCGTGCCTTTGTAGAGCTTGAGACGTACAACGCCGGTGATGTTTTGTTCAGTCTGCTGTACAAAGGCGTCCAGTGCCTTGCGCAGCGGCGTGAACCATTGGCCGTTGTAGACCAGATCGGCGTATTTCAGCGCGATCTGCTGTTTGTAGTGTAGCGTCTCGCGGTCGAGGCAAAGCTGCTCCAGCGCGGCGTGGGCTTTATAGAGCAGCGTGCCGCCGGGGGTTTCATAGACGCCGCGGCTCTTCATGCCCACAAGGCGATTCTCCACAATATCGACGCGGCCCGACGCCATGTTTGGCCCCAATCGTGTTGAGATCTTGCACCAGCCCCACAGGCCCAGCGCGCCACACCGTTGACCCGCTCGGGCACGCCGCGACGGAAGTAGATCTCCACATATTCCGCTTCGTCCGGCGCATCAGTCGGATCGGTGGTCCACTCGAACATATCCTTGGGCGGCTCGTTCCACGGATCTTCCAGCGGGCCACCTTCATTGCTCAGATGCCACAGGTTGCGATCCTGGCTGTAGATGCGCTCCATGGTGGCCTTCACCGGCACATTGTACTCGGCGGCGTAGTCCAGCGCATCCGAACGGCCGCGGATGGTCCCACTCGCGCCAGGGGGCGATGATACGCAGTTTGGGGTTGAGCGCCATCACGGTCAGCTCAAAGCGCACCTGATCGTTGCCCTTGCCCGTGGCACCGTGGGCGACGGCGTCGGCCCCTTCCAACTCGGCGATCTCCACCAGCCGTTTGGCGATCAGCGGGCGGGCAAAAGATGTGCCAAGCAGATAATCGCGCTCATAAATGGCCCCGGCCTGCATGGTGGGGAAGACATAATCGGTGCAGAAATTCGTCGCGCAGATCCTCGACATAACATTTGGATGCGCCCGAGGCGATGGCTTTCTCTTCCAGGCCAGGCAGTTCGTCATCCTGGCCCAGATCGGCGCAAAAGCAGATCACCTCGCAGCCATAGTTGTTCTTCAGCCACGGCACGATGATACTCGTGTCCAGCCCGCCAGAATAGGCGAGCACGGCTTTCTTGACAGGCGGTTTTTCGGTCTTGTTGGACATGGGATTCTCCTGGGTGAGGATAAGGAGTAATGAGTAATGAGTAGGGTGTGTAGACAATCTTGAATTCAAAATGAGGTTCAAAATAGCCACCAACAGTGTTAAGCAAATTACTCATTACTCTTTACTTGTTAAAAATAAACCTTGTTAAAAACAAAAACGCCACCCGATGATCTCGGCGTGGCGTGCAGGAAACGGACGGCGTTTCGTCGGCAGGGGTGGCGCAATGGGCCGGGCGCTTGCCCGGTTCCGCTACGCTTTGATCCCGCTTCCTGCGGGTTGCCTCCTGCCAAAGAGTGTGTG
Source organism: uncultured Chloroflexia bacterium (assembly GCA_963721725.1). Taxonomy (GTDB): domain Bacteria; phylum Chloroflexota; class Anaerolineae; order Caldilineales; family Caldilineaceae; genus RI-153. The sequence continues at coordinate 105,029 of CAVRLX010000024.1, read as the reverse complement.
CATGGTCGATAGGCTATCGCAGCTTGGGGGGAAAGTCAAACCACCCAAGCGATGGCTGATTTTTTACCATAATTTGACAATCGCCCTGTGGCTGCTTATGATCGGTGCTTCTCAATTCATCGGCATGACCTCTGCTTTCTCCGCGGATTATAGCCACATTCTCAATGCGGACAACCTCTATGCCACATCACATTCGTCGTTCTTGGCTGTTTGTGTTGCTCTGCGCGGCGTCTGACCCTGGCGGGCTGTGCAGAAGACGAAGCCACGCCCGCCGTGCTACCCTATCTCGATCCACAATTGCCTGTGGAAGAGCGCGTTGAAGATCTACTGGGCCGCATGACCCTGGCCGAAAAGATTGGCAGATCACGCAGATCGAAAAAGACAGCATCGTCAAAGCAGACATCACCGACAAGTTTCTCGGCTCCTTGCTCAGCGGGGGCGGCGGCTCGCCCAGGCCCAACACTGCCGCGGAGTGGCGCAAGATGGTGTTGGACTATGACAGCTATGCCCGCGCCACTCGGCTGGGGATTCCGCTGCTCTACGGCGTGGATGCCGTCCACGGCCACAACAATGTCTACGGAGCCACGCTCTTTCCGCACAACATCGGCCTGGGGGCCAGCCGTGACGCCGTTCTGGTGCGGCGGATTGGTGCAGCCACGGCAGTGGAAGTGGCCGCCACGGGCATCAATTGGGACTTTGCGCCAGTGCTGGCCGTGCCGCTGGACATCCGCTTGACCACAAACGAGGTCGGCGATGTGGCCGTGGCCGACTGTCCATAGGCCAAAAAGAGAGCGGCACCGGCACTTTATGCTATGATAATTTGAGGACAAACCCCACTTTATGATGTCCGTCTTGATTGACCGATCTGGAAGAGGAGAGGGTTATGAAGATTCGCAGCACAAAGGGTCTCACCTTTGATGATGTTTTGTTGATTCCGCAGCGTTCCTCGATTCGCTCGCGCAAAGATGTGACCACGGCCACCCGGTTGACAAATTCGATTGCGTTACAACTTCCCATTATCAGCGCCAATATGGATACAGTGACCGAGGCCGAAATGGCGATTGCCCTGGCCCGTATCGGCGGCATTGGCATTATCCACCGCTTTATGACCACCGAAGCCCAGGTGAGCGAGATCGGGCATGTGAAGCGTGCCCAAGGCCATGTGGTGAATAATCCTTATAGCGTCACCCCGGAAGCCAGCATCGGCGAGGCGGAGCGGCTGATGAACCGGCACGACGTAGGCGGCCTGGTGGTGATGAACGGCAGCCGCGAACTTTTAGGATTGGTGACGCAGCGCGATCTGTTGCTGGCTCCCCACGAACACACCCAGGTGCGCGATGTGATGACGTTGGCAAAGGATGTGATCAGCGTGGGGCCGGGCGTGACGCCAGAAGAGGCGCGGGCGGTGCTCTTTGAACATCGGTTGGAAAAGCTGCCGGTGCTGGACGACGCCGGGCAACTGGTGGGGCTGATCACGGCGCAAAATGTGATGCAAAAGCAACAATATCCCCACGCCACCCTCGACGAACGTGGACGGCTGCGCGTGGGCGCGGCGATTGGTGTGAGCGACACCGAGATGGCGCGCGCCGAGGTGCTGTTGGAGGCCGGGGCCGATCTGCTGGTGTTGGACATTGCCCACGGCCACGCCGATCACTGTATCAACATGGTCAGAGCATTGCGCAGCCATTTCCCGCAAGCGCAGATTGTGGCGGGCAATGTTGCGTCCAAAGAGGGCGCGCGTGAACTGGCCGAGGCCGGGGCCGACGCCATCAAAGTCGGCATCGGGCCAGGGTCGATCTGCACCACACGCATTGTCACGGGCTTTGGCGTGCCCCAACTCACAGCGATTATGGACAGTGTGGCCGGTGTGCGCGAGGCGGGGCTGGATATCCCCGTTATCGCCGACGGCGGCATCAAAACCTCAGGCGACATGGTCAAGGCGCTGGCCGCTGGGGCGGACTCGGTGATGATCGGCAGCCTTTTTGCAGGCTGCGAAGAAGCGCCCGGTTCGCCGGTGATCCGCGATGGGCAGAAGGTGAAGGTTGTGCGTGGCATGGCTTCGCTGGGTGCGGCCATGGGGCGGCGTGCCGCCGAGCAGCCCAAAGACGAGAGCGCCGAGGATCAGCAAGATTGGGACAAAGTGGTTCCCGAAGGTGTGGAGGCCGTGGTTCCCTATCGCGGCCATGTCCACGAGATTGTCTATCAACTGGTAGGCGGGCTGCGTTCCGGGCTGAGCTATGGCGGGGCGCGCACGATTGCAGAGCTACAAGAACACGCCGAGTTTATCGAGATCACAGGGGCGGGCGTGCGCGAAAGCGGTTCGCACGATGTGAGCCGGATTTAGAGGACTTAGAAATGACTCTACTGCAAAAAGGTCTTAACAAGGGTAAAACTCGCGATATTTCTGAAAATGGGTAGAATAGAGTCAGGCACCGGCGTAGTCCCTAATCCAGCGAGTAAAAGCCATGTTTCAAAAGAACGAAAAGCATCGACAAGGGCACTTGTTTAGCACACTGGACGAGCTACCGTCCAGGATGCGGGAAAAGTTGAACGCCTCATGGGCTGGCACCTTCCGTCGGGATGTGTTCGAGCGCCTGGATGAAGAACCGTTTGCGGTCCTGTACTCGACCGAGGCGTCTCGCCCCAATGTGCCGGTGAACGTGCTGATTGGGCTAGAGATTCTCAAGGCCGGCTTTGGCTGGACCGACGAGGAGATGTACGAGCACTTCACCTTTGATCTACAGGTTCGCTACGCCCTGGGCTATGCCCAACTGAGTGAAGGCTACTTTGCCATCCGCACGGTCTATGAATTTCGTCGTCGCCTGAGTGAGCATATGCAGGCGACAGGCGAGAACCTGTTCGAAGCGGCCTTTGCGCAAGTGACCGATGAGCAGATCGAGGCCTTCGGGGTGCGCACACAGGAGCTGCGCACGGATTCTAGCCAAATCGCCAGCCATATTCGCCAATATAGTCGGCTTCATCTGTTGGTCGAAGTCTTACATCGAGTGCAACGCATGTTGTCAGAAATCGATCAGGCCACGTATGCCGACCTGCTGAGCTCTTATGTGAAAGGCAAGTCCGGCCACTATGTCTATCGACTCAAGAATGACGAATACGCCACCCATATCGAGACTATGGGGGGCGTCATGGCCCAGCTGGTGACAGAATTGGCTGCCGCCTATGCACAAGAGCCAGCCTACCAGCTGCTGACCCGGGTCTTCGCCGAGCACTTTGTGTGGGAAGAAAGTGAACAGCGGGCCAAAGTGCCCGCCGAACTGGCCGCTACCAGCCTGCAAGCGCCGGACGATCCCGACGCCACCTTTCGCCGCAAAAATGGGGAGGGGTATCAGGGCTTCGTGACCAACATCACGGAAACCTGCCATCCCGACAACGATTTACAGCTGATTCTCAACGTGCAGACCAAACCCAATGTGGCCGATGATGCCCGCATGTTCCAAGATGAACTGCCCGCTCTCATTGAGCGCACGGACGTAGAGAAAATCTACACCGATGGCGGCTACAACAGTCCTGGTGTGGATGAAATTCTGGATGAACACCATATCAAGCATGTTCAGACGGCCATTCGAGGCGACAAACCCAACCCAGACACCCTGAGTCTGGTCGATTTTCAGTTCGAGACCGACTCGGCAGAAATCCCTCTGGCCGCCACCTGCCCCCAAGGCCAGCGGTTTGAGATTGAGCCAGGACGCGCAAAGAATCGTTTTATTGGTCGACCCGATGCGGCAACCTGTCAGGCCTGCCCACTACTGGACATTTGTCCCGTGCGGCCTCGCGGCGGCAATCGCACCCCGGCCCTTTACGTGGAGCAGCGCTGGATTAAAATCACACTCAAACGGCAGGTCCTCTTGGCCATGCCCACCCAAGGCAATCCCCGGGCGGCTGTCGAGGCCACCATCCGCTCGGTCAAGCACCGCTTGAATCGAGGCCATCTCAGAGTGCGGGGACTCTTCCGCGTGGCCTGTCAGATGATCGCATCGGCCATGATGGTCAACGTGCGCCGAATTCAGCACAAAGTGGCCGAAACCTCCTCTCTCCTGGCTGCAATCGCCCTTTTTTGGCTCTTGAAGCGCCTGACACTGCCGTCAACGTCGAGCCATAACCGTTCCACCCTGTTTTTATGCCCTGAAAAATGCGGATTCGCCGCATTCTCTGTCCCCACGCATTCGCTCAACGCTTCCCCTGCAAATTGACCTTGTCGCAGGGGAGTCATTCTTCTCTATCAAACCCAACACACAACCATTATGGTTTACAGATAGGGGAAAAGCATGACCAAACGACAGTTTCCAGCAGATTTTGTGTGGGGGGCGGCGACTTCTTCCTATCAAATTGAGGGTGCGTGGAACGAGGACGGCAAGGGCGAATCGATCTGGGATCGCTTTGCCCACACGCCCGGCAAGATTGAAGATGGCAGCAACGGCGACGTGGCCTGTGATCACTATCACCGCTGGCCCGAAGATATTGCATTGATGCAAGAACTCAATTTTCAAGCCTATCGATTCTCCATTGCCTGGCCGCGCATTCTGCCGCAAGGCCGCGGACAGGTCAATCAGAAAGGGCTGGATTTTTACAGCCGCCTTGTCGATGGACTGTTGGCGGCGGGCATTACACCCTACGCCACCCTCTATCACTGGGAATTGCCGCAGACGTTGCAAGATGAAGGAGGGTGGCCGCAGCGCGCCACGGGCGATGCCTTTGTGGAATATGCAGATATTGTGAGCCGCCACCTGGGCGACCGGGTGACAAATTGGATCACCCACAACGAGCCGTGGTGTATCGCCTTCCTCAGCTATCAGATCGGCGAACATGCGCCGGGACATCACGACTGGAACGAGGCGATTCGGGCGGGGCATCATGTGCTGCTTTCACATGGGCAGGCCGTGCCGCTGATCCGCCGCAACAGCCCCGGCTGTGAAGTCGGCATCACGCTGAACTTCACCCATGCCATGCCCGCTTCGCCCAGCGCCGCGGATCAGGCGGCGGCGCGTTGGTTCGACGGCTATTTTAACCGCTGGTTCGCCGATCCACTCTACGGGCGGCACTATCCAGCGGACATGGTTGCCATCTACGAGGCGCAGGGCCATCTGCCCAACGGGTTGGATTTCATTCAGCCGGGCGATATGGAGGCCATCGCCGTGCCCACCGATTTTCTGGGCGTCAACTATTATTCGTGGGCCGTGTTACGCGATGAAAACGCCCCGGACAATCTGCCGCGCACCCTTTTCGCCGATCTACCCAAAACAGACATGGATTGGGAAGTCTATCCCGAAGGGCTATATCAACTGCTCTGCCGCATGTACTTTGACTACAACGTGCCCAAACTCTACATCACTGAGAATGGGGCCAGCTATGGCACCGGCAACAGGATACAACGGCACAATTGACGATCAAAATCGGCTAGACTATCTGCGCCAACACTTTGTGGCGACGCATCGAGCTATTGAAGCCGACGTGCCCGTGGCGGGATTCTTCGTTTGGTCGATGATGGATAACTTCGAGTGGGCCAAGGGCTATCTGCAACGCTTCGGCATTGTGTGGATGGACTACGAAACATTGGAACGCACGTCCAAAGAGAGTGCGCGCTGGTTTGGCCGGGTGATTGCAGAGAATGCGGTGGAAGATTAGGTGATCTGGGTGATTTTTCAGAGGCGGCGGCCAAAAGGTTTGCCGCCTCTTTTTTATTGGCGTTGCAGCGGCCCAATCAGAATGCGATCCTCGGCGTTGTCGGGAATGTCCAGCCGGTGACCATCACCGGGGGTATAGAAACCGATTTCGAGAAAGTATTGGGCAGCGGGAAGTTCGGCGGGCAGCACGAATTGGAGTCTCATCCACCACGACTTCGCCGGGCAGCCAATCGGTGGTGGGACAGCTTCCCTCGCCGGGCGGACGATCCGAACCGGCCAGTTGGGCAGTGGCTCCGCTGGCGTCCATCGAAACGAGATGGGCAAAGGCCGTATAATTGTGCGCGGGCGGGGCAGTCACGTTCCAAAAGAGGCGCACATAGACGCGCTCGTTGGGCGGAAGGCCATTTTCAGGGGCCATCCAATAGCCCATGAAATCAATGCCGTCACTCAACGTTATGGGTTGTACGATTAGTTCGGGAAAGATCACGCGCCCATTGGCGGGCTGTGTCAGTCTTGTGGCCCAGACCGCGCCCTCGGCATCGCGGATGCGGGTCTCTTGGGTGGCGTCGGGAAAATAGCCCCCCAGCAGCGCCCGCCCGCGGAAATCTTCATTGTCGAGAAAGTAGTAATTCGCCGCCACATCCGTTGCCACACGCGCGCAGATGCGCCCGTCAAAACCTTCGGGCATGGCGATGTCGGGGTATTCGTCTAAGAGATATTCGACGGTGGGATGCTCCCCGCCGCGCGGGCTGACATAGACACGCACGCCGGCGTCGTTACGTCCGATCTCCTGGGCCAGCTGCGTAAAGCCCACATCCCAAGCCGGGAAGAGAGCCGGTGCGCCCGCCCACGTGACAAAATAAGCCTGCCAGGTCAGCGCCACCGAGACCGCCAAGATCAGCGCGCTCGCAGCCAGATAGAGCGGGCGTCCGCACGGCCAAAGCCGCTCGCCGAGCCGTAACGCCCCGTCCAATCCCAGCGCGATCAGCAGCACCACAAAAGGCAATGCACCGATGGCACGCTGCACGCTGGGCGCGTATTCGCTGAGCAGCGTAGGCAGCAGCATGGTCACCAGCCCGGCAAGAAGCCACAGTTGTGCCAGCCGCCAGATGCGCGCCAGTGCCATCATCAGCCCAACCGCGAAAAAGGGCGCAAGCAGCCAGTCCAGCGCTGGACGGCCGGGAACGTTGGAGCGGGGATTTTCGTCGCCGCGCCAGGCGAACATGCCCGCCACTTTTTGCACGTTGCTGACAATGCCCTCGTCCTCGCGGCCAAGCACACTGACCTGCCCAATGCGGGTGGTGAACGAAACCGGGTTTTCGATGAAGTAGAGGCCCAGCGGCGCGGCCACAATCAGCGCCACCAGCGCACCCAGCGCGATCCCGCGCCACTGGGCGATGACCTGCGCGCGATGCTGCCAGAGCGCTACGCCGATTAAAGGCAGCAAGATCAGCGGTGTCAGCCGGGCGGGCAGGTAGGTGTAGAAGGAGAGGCCAGCGAGAGCCAGCAGAAGCCACCACTGGTAGGCGGATGACAAGGTGACAAGGTGACAAGGGAATGCGTGATGCGTGTTGCGTGATTGACGGTCTGTGGTCTGCGGTCTGTGGTCTGCCTCCCCACGCCCGCCACAGGCTTGCCCACATCAGCGTTTGCAACAGCACAAAAAACGAAAGCCGAATGCCGTAGCGGCTGAAAATCTGGCTCCAGAGCAGGGCGAGGATGGCGGTCGCGCTCCACAGGGCGAAGGCACGGCGATGGCGCACGCCCAGCAGGGGGGCCACTTCCCAGGCCAGCCAAGCCAGTGCCGGGGTGAGCAGCGCGCCACATAGCGCGGGAACAGCGCGGATCGTCCAGATCGACTGGCCGAAAATTATGTTGGCAACAGTCATGGTCCATAGCAGCAGCGGTTCGCGGCCATGATTGCCCGTGAAGAAGATCGGCCACTGCCAGATCGGTGTCTGTGCTGTACGATAGGCATCCAGGCCGTTAAAGGCCTCGTCATAAAAAAGACCGGGCGGCACGTCGGCCAGCCGGTAAAAGCGCATGACAAAGGCGAAAATAGTCAGCCCAAACAGAATGGACCACCCCAGGCGGCCCATCCGTGCTGATTCATGCGGTTGTTGGGCAGGGGGTAACTTTGACACGATTTATGATTCGTCTGTAGAGGATTGACGCAGCGCCTGTTCCAGGGCATCCATGAGCGACGGGTCAATCTTTGTGATTTCGGCCAGGGTGCGCAGTGGCGATGGCAACGGATCTTGCCAGAGCCAGGCTAGGTTTCAGCCAGAAGCCGGGCAACATGCGGGCATGGTAAACGCCATCCTGAAGTTGCATAAGCTGATAGCGGCCATCGTCGCCCAACTGATAGAACTCTGCCCGCAGCGTGATCGGATCGAGCAGCCAGTATTCAGGCACGCCGCCCGCTTCGTATTCATAGAATTTATCCCCGCGGGTCGCGGCCGATGCTTTCGGGAGAGAGGACTTCAATGACGAGATCGGCTGGGCCTTGCAGAAATGTTTTTTGAATCCGGGACAAATTCTCGGTGCGAATGAAAAGCAAATCGGGTTCCCGACCTGAGTTTTGTAGCTTCATTTGGAAGGGAGCCATATAAACGCGCCCTATCCCCCGAACCCTGACAAAAAGATCGATAAGCTGAAAGAGAAATCCAACGATTTGCTGGTGAATATCAGAAGCAGGACTCATGAGTAAGACCTTTCCATCCACCCACTCGGCGAAGGTGCCTTCATCGGCCCAGTCCAAAAATTCTTCATAGGTCATCCGCGGCAGGGTAACCGTCTTGCTTTCAAGCGCAACCAACAATTGATGGCGCAGTTCTGCCGGAATCACCCATTCCTGTTGTTGTACTGGATCGATTTCCGCAGTAGATGGATCTGCCATTGTATTCCTTCCTCCGAAGGCGACGAGACCAAAGTATGACCTCGTCGCCTCCCTCAATTCATCACCCAATCACCACGTTCACCAACCGCCCCGGCACCACAATCACCTTGCGCACCTGTTTGCCATCCAGCCACTTTTGCACGCCCTCGGTCGCCAGCGCCAACCGCTCCAGAGTTTCTTCACCCGTCTCTGGGGCCACCACGATTTTGTCGCGGTTCTTGCCGTTGACCTGCACCACCACGGTGATCTCGTCTTCTTTGGCCTTTTCGACATCACCCTGCGGCCACTGCGCCAGGTGAATCGAACCAGTGTTGCCGATGCGCTGCCACAGTTCCTCGCTAATGTGCGGGAAGATGGGGGCCATCATCAGCGTCAGCGTGCGGATCGATTCATCCCAGACTGGCGAGCCAACCACAGCGGTCTCGCGTGCTTTGACCAGCGCGTTGTTAAACTCCATTAGCGCGGCAATGGCCGTGTTGAAGCGAAAATTTTCAATGTCATTGGTGACCTTCAACAGCGTTTGGTGCAGCCTGCGTTCTAGATCGCGCACCGCGTCGGCGGAGGGCTGCCCCGCCCGATTTTCCGCCTTACCCTCATCGGTGACCACGCTCCACACCCGGTACAAGAAGCGGCTGATGCCCTCAATTGCGCTTGGATCCCACGGGCCACCCTGATCCCACGGGCCGATGAAGACCAGATAGCCACGCACCGTATCCGCGCCATATTTGCCCACCACATCGTCGGGGTTGACCACGTTGCCACGGCTTTTGGACATCTTCTCGCCGTCCGGCCCCAGGATCATGCCCTGGTTGAACAGGCGCAGCATGGGTTCGTCGACGTTGACCAGGCCCATATCACGTAGCGCTTTGGTGAAGAAACGCGTGTACAGCAGGTGCATGGTGGCGTGTTCAATGCCGCCGGTGTATTGATCCACAGGCAACCAATAAGCGCCCTGCGTCTGGGTCCCACGGCATTTCGTCGGCGGTCAGCGCCTCGCCCGCCTTGTAATAGGGCGTGACGTAGGCATACTGATACCAACTTGAATCCATGAAGGTGTCCAGGGTATCGCTCTCGCTGCTCGGCGTCGCCGCCACACTGCGGGCACTTCACCGAGCGAAAGCCCTCGTGATATTTCAGCGGGCTTTCGCCCGTGGGCTTGAATTCGGCATCATCGGGCAGCACCACAGGCAGTTCGGCATAGGGCACAGGAACCGTGCCGCACTGCGCGCAGTAGATGATGGGGATGGGCGTACCCCACATACGCTGGCGGCTGATCAGCCAGTCGCGCAGGCGATAGGTCACCGCGCTTGCGCCCTTGCCCTGTTCACCCAGCCAAGCAATCGCGGCCTTGACACTTTCGCCCTCACCCTTGCCCGCCGGGATGCCGTTCAGCGGGCCAGAGTTGACCATTGTGCCCTCGCCGGGCCAGGCTTCGGCCAGATCGTCGGCGGTGTGAACATCGCCACTGGGCGGCTGCACCACCAGTTGAATGGGCAGGTCGTACTTCTTGGCGAACTCAAAATCGCGCTGATCATGGGCGGGCACGGCCATAATCGCGCCGGTTCCGTAGCCCATCATCACATAGTCGGCAATCCAGATGGGAATACGCGCGCCGTTCACCGGGTTGACCGCATAGCCGCCGGTAAAGACGCCGGTCTTTTCTTTGTCCGTGGCGGCACGGGTGATCTCGTCCATGCGCGCCGCCTGCGCTTTGTAATCGTCCACAGCGGCCCGCTGCTCCGCCGTGGTGATCCCCTCCACCAATGGATGTTCTGGGGCCAACACCATAAAGGTTGCCCCCCACAGCGTATCGGGCCGTGTGGTGAAGACCTCAATTGACGATTGTGAATCAGGATCGCCATTCGTCAATCGGTAATCGTCAATCGTAAATCGTACCGTCGCGCCTTCGCTTTTGCCAATCCAGTTGCGTTGCATGGTTTTGACACGCTCCGGCCACTCGATCTCGTCCAGCTTTGCCAGCAATTCCTCGGCGTAATTGGTGATGCGAAACTTCCACTGGTTCAGCTCTTTTTTGATCACCTGTGTGTCGCAGCGCTCACAACGGCGATCTTCGCCCCAAACCTGTTCACGCGCCAGAGTGGTGTTACAGTTGGGGCAGAAGTCCACCGGCGAAAACTCGCGATAGGCCAGTCCCATCTCATAGAACTTCAGGAAGAACCACTGGTTCCACTTGTAAAATTCAGGGTCACAGGTGACGGTCTCGTGCTCCCAGGACCACATGGCCCCCATCTGGCGCAGTTGATCGCGCATACGCTCAATATTTTTGTAGGTCCAGATTTTGGGGTGGATGTTGTTCTTGATAGCAGCGTTTTCGGCGGGCAGGCCAAAGGCATCAAAGCCAATGGGGAAGAAGACGTTGTACCCCTGCATGCGCCGATAGCGCGCGCCGGCATCGCTGGGCGTCATGGCGTACCAGTGGCCTGTGTGCAGATCGCCCGAGGGATAGGGCAGCATGGTCACTGCATACCACTTGGGCTTATTGGGATCTTCCGTGGTGCGATACAATCCGCTCTTTTCCCACTCAGCCTGCCACTTGGCCTCAATTTCTTGTGGCATATATTTTTCGGACATAATGGGTAACTCCTCGTGTGGAGATTGTTATTTGTGAAGTGTGAAGCGTGAAATACAAAACGTGAAACTGTGACCGGTGCGTGTCATTACGCATCACGTTTCACGTTTCACGTTTCCAGGTTGCCCGCTCTATCCGGCAGAGAAGATGCTCCGCTGGCGCGGGCTATCTAAGCGCGATCATGCCGCCGACGGCGGCGCCGACAGCAGCGGAGACATTTGCAAAGGGTGTCCAACGCGCTTTTTGTCTCATAATAGGGGTAGTATAGCACAGCTTGATTAGAAATGTGCGAATTTTATGCGAGTTTTTTGTCCGACAAATGTTGTGATTCAGAGAAGGCCAGAAGTCGAACTTTTCGCAAAAGTTCGACTTCTCATAACCGCCGTCGCCGCAATGTATCCGCATAGACCGCCAGCACCACAATCGCGCCGGTGACCACAATCTGCCACTCCTGGGGCACGGCCAGGATACGCAGCCCGTTGGTGAGCACGCTGATCACAAAGGCGCCGATAATCGTGCCCAGGATGCTGCCTTCGCCGCCGCTCAGCGACGTGCCGCCGATGACCACGGCAGCGATGGCGTCAAGTTCGTAGCCTGCGCCCAGCGCCGGTTGCGCCGAGTTCAGCCGCGAGGATATCACCAGCCCGCCCAGCCCGGCAAAGGCTCCGGCCAGCGTATAGACCGCGGTCTTCCAAAAATTGACGTTGACGCCCGAAAGCCGCGTGGCCTCTTCGTTGCTGCCAATTGCAAAGGTATAGCGGCCCAACACAGTTTTGGTCAAAATCAGATGGGCAATGATGGCTGCCCCAAATAAAATCAGCACGGCGTTGGGAATATTAAAACCGGGGATGACCGATCCCAGCACCGATCCCAGCGCGATCTGGGTAAAAGCAGGCGTGTCGGTGAAATAGATCGGTTTCAGCCCAGAGATAATCAGCGCCAGCCCTTTGGCAATATAGAGCATACCCAGCGTGGCAATAAAGGGGGGGATACGCATTTTCGAGATCACAAAGCCGTTGGCAAAGCCTGCCAGCGCGCCGGTTCCCAGCCCGGCCAGCACGCCCACCGGCACGGGCAGTCCCATGTTTGTGGTGAAAACCCCGATCATCACGGCGGAGACCGTCATCACTGTGCCCACGGAAAGGTCGATGCCAGCAGTGATGATCACAAAGGTTGCGCCCAGGGCCAGGATGCCGTTCACCGCGGTTGCCAGCAGAATGCTGACCACATTGGTAAAGGTGAAGAAGTTGGGCGACGCCAGCGAAAATACGATGAGCATGGTAATCAGCCCGGCAAAGGCCAAAATTTTCTGGGCAGCATCGCCCTGATACCAGGGGCGACGACGGACAGCGATAGGTGCGGTGGTTTGCATGGGAGCGTTACCCTTTTGAACAGTGAGACGGAACGATGGATATTTAATGCGTAATCCGTAATCTGTGCTCTGTGATGCATTACGGGTTACGCATTACGCATTTTCTTTAATGATACATCGTTGCATACGCCATAATCTTCTCCTGCGTGGCTTCGTGGCTTTGCAGTTCACCGGTGATCCGTCCTTGGCTCATGACAATAATCCGGTGGCTCATACGCAGAATTTCGGGCAGTTCCGACGAGATCATAATGATGGATTTACCATCTTGCACCAATTGGTTGATCAGCTTATAGATCTCGCTTTTGGCCCCAATATCAATGCCGCGGGTGGGTTCATCAAAGATCAAGATTTCTGTGTCTGCGGTCAACCATTTGCCAATCACCACTTTTTGCTGGTTGCCGCCGGAGAGATTACGCACTTTTTGACCGATGCCGGGGGTTTTGATGGCAAGTGCGCTGACGTAATGCTGCGCGGTCTGAGCGGTGGCGGGTTGATTCACCCATCCGGCCATGCCAGTAAACTTCTCCAGCGCGGCCAGCACCACATTGGTCTGCACATCCATGCCCAACGCCAGCCCATAATGCTTGCGATCTTCCGAGAGATAGCCAATGCCGTGGGCCACAGCATCACGCGGGCTGCGGATCTGCACGGGCTGACCGTGAATAGAGATTTCGCCTGAATCCACCGGATCGGCCCCAAAGATGGCCCGCATCACCTCGGTGCGTCCAGCCCCCATCAGCCCGGCAAAGCCCAAAATTTCGCCCTTTTTCAGCGAAAAGTTTATATCGCGCAGGGCGCTGCCCCGGTTCAAATTTTTCACTTCCAACACAGGCGTCCGCATGTCATCTATGGGAATCTCAGGTGCACCCTCAAAAATTGTGCGTCCCACCATCATGCGGATAATCTCATCAATGTGGACAGCTTTTGTCTCAACTGTATCGATATAGCGGCCATCACGCATGACGGTGATGCGGTCGGAGATCTGCTTTAGCTCTTCCAGCCGGTGCGAAATATAGATGATGCCCACGCCCTCGGCGCGCAATTTGCGGATCATGGCGAAGAGGTCGGCGATCTCGTTGTCTGTGAGCGCCGCCGTCGGCTCGTCCATGATCACCACTTGCGAGGCAAACGAGAGCGCTTTGGCGATCTCCACCATCTGTTGTTGCGCAATGGTGAGCCTGGAAACGCGCAGCCGTGGATCGAGTCTCAGGTGCATCATCTCGAAAAGCTGTTGTGCCCCTTCGTTGAGGGCGCGCTCATCCACCACCAGCCCGCCCATACGCCGTGGTTCGCGCCCGATGAAAATATTCTGGGCCAGGGTAAGGTGGGGCATTAAGTTGAGTTCTTGATGAATCATGCTAATGCCCAGATCCTGCGCGGCGCGCGGGCTATGCAGATCGATCTCATGTGCCTGAAACCGAATATGGCCGCCATCCTTGCGATAGATCCCAGCCAAGATCTTCATCATGGTTGATTTCCCCGCGCCGTTCTCGCCCACCAACGTGTGAACTTCGCCGCGGCGCAGCTCAAATCGGCAGCCGTCCAGGGCATGGACACCGGGAAACCATTTATCGATGCCTTCCATTTGAACCAGAATGTCGTTCTGCATCTTGCGTCCTCTTTGACTACAAAATAAGTAAGGAGTAATGAGTCACCCGTGTAGCCCTACTCATTACTCCTTACTCATTCTAATTCAAGGCACAGTTTCAAGGCACAGTCTGGCGATTACTCGTACAGCCGGGCCTGAATTTCCTCAGAATCAATGTTCGAAGCATCGTACCAGAAGAAGCCTGTGTCAATCATCGGCTCCAGCGTTTCGCCGTTCAGCGCCTTGACCGCGGCCTCGACGCATTTGTAGCCAATGCCAATCGGGTCCTGGGTGATGGCCCCGGCTTCCACACCGCTGCGGATCGCTTCGATCTGCTGTGCGCCAGAATCATAGCCGATGACCGTCACTTGATTCTCCAGCCCCAACTCTTTCACGGCATTGAGAACACCGATAATCGAGCCTTCGTTGGCCCCAAAGAAGCCCTTGAGATCCGGGTTGGCCTGTAAAATGGCCTTTGCCAGATCGGTAGATTTCAGGTGATCGCCGGCGCCGTATTGAACATCCACAATTTCAATATTGGGGTATTCGGCCTCAATCCGGTTGACGAAACCATCGCGGCGGTCGATACCGGTGCGGCTGGTCTGGTCGTGGACGATGATCGCCACTTTGCCTTCACTGCCGATCAACTCGGCCATTTTGTCTGCGGCTGTGCCAGCGGCAGCAATGTTATCCGTGGCGGCCGTGGTGACAAGAATGTCGCTGTCCACGCCGGAGTCAAAGCCAATCACCGGAATACCCGCCTGTTGGGCGGCTTGCAATTGCGGGATCAACGCCTGGCTGTCCAGCGCGGCCAGACAGAGCGCATCAGGGTTGTTGGCAAGCACAGCCTGTACCATCTCCACTTGCTTGTCCACCATGGCTTCGGTTTCGGGACCTTCAAAGGTGATCTCTACATCAAACTCTTCGGCGGCCTGTTCGGCACCCGCGCGAACCGCTTGCCAAAACTGATGCTGGAAGCCTTTGGAAACAATAGCAATGTAGGGCTTCTCGTCAGTAGCAGCGCTTTCCTGGCCACCGCTCTCGGCGGCGGGGGCACTGGCCGCGGGCTGTTGCGGTACGGCACATGCAGCTAGAATCAAACTGCCGACTAGCAAAGTTAACAAAATCGAAAACAGCTTTGTCTTCATACGTTCTCTCCTTATAGTTTTGAAATAGAAAATTGGGACAATGCGCGTTGGGGTCTCTATCAACAGGATTGGGGAAAATCAGAGCGCGCTCTCAATATATTGTAGCGGAGGCGGAGAGATTGTCAAACAAGAAGAAACGATTTTTAGCTAGTGCGCTGAACCACAAACGCACACAGCCCCAACAGCGACACTTTGTAAACACTTTCGGGGAATCCCACAAGATTTAGCGCTGCTCGATCCAAAAAGTCGATAGCCTCGCCGCGAGCGGCATTGATAGCGTCGCTCTGGCGAATGTCTGCCACTACCTGACGCACGGTGTCATCGAGTTCGGATTCGTCGCCATCTTCGGCACGCTCCCGCGCCGAGGTCAATATCCCCACCACATCCTGTGGGTGAGGGTGGCTGCGGAGGTAATAGAAAAAGGGCAGGGTCAACGTACCCTGGCGCAAATCGCTGCCAGCCGGTTTGCCCAGCGTTTTGTCATCACTTGTAAAGTCGAGAATATCGTCCACCACCTGAAAGGCCATGCCCAAATTATAGCCATACTCTTTGAGTTGCTGAACCTGCGGGTCAGACATGCCGCGCAAAATCGCCGCGGATTCGGTGGCTGCGCTGAAAAGACTGGCTGTCTTGGCATAGATGCGACTGTAGTAGTTGGCACGTTCTTGTTCATAGTTGTTGCGAGCGAAAAGCTGGCGCAGTTCGCCATCCACGATAATTTGCAATGTGTCACTAAACAGCCGGATCACACGCACGTTGCCCGTCTCTGCCGAAAAGAGAGCCGCCCGCGCAAACATATAATCACCGGCCATGACGGTTGCACCCTGATTCCATGTGGCGTTCAAGGTGGGCGCGCCCCGCCGCAACAGCGCGCCGTCAATTACATCATCATGCACCAGCGTGGCCGTGTGCAACATCTCTACCGCCGCCGCCAGCGAGATCAACGGCTGTTCATGGCGTTCGCCGTCTCGATGGGGGAGCAGATGGGCAGCCAAGAGCGCCAGCGCCGGGCGCAAGCGCTTGCCCCCACTGCCGATCAGATCGACAAAGGCATCGGCCAGGGGCGCAAAGAGCGATGTTTCCACGGTTTTCATGTGCTGTTCGACTTGGCTCAGCCCACTTGCCACAGGCGCCAACAACGTCTGCACATTTTGCGATGTCTGCAACGCTTGCAGATAAGCAGTTTCCTCTGGGAGCACAGGTCTCCTCGGTGAGGCAGTGGTCAATTGGCTAAGAGGGGCGCGCTCGGCGCTAAGTCCGTGAACCATGATTTTTCCAGGCTCTACCTTTATTCATCAAAAGCGTTCTCGTTCAAAATGGCTGTCCGCACACTCTCGGGTACGATCAGACAGCCCATAAAATTGCAGCGCCGTGGCTGTGGTGGTTTCGGCCACCCACTGGAGCGGTTGGTCGAGCAATTCGGCGATCTTGGCGGCGACGAGTGTCACATAGGCTGGCTCGTTGCGCTGGCCGCGATAGGGATGAGGCGTCAGAAATGGCGCATCGGTCTCAATCATCAGCCGCTTCGGGTCTAGCTGAGGAACCAGACGATGCAGCGCGTGTGCGTTTTTGAAGGTGACCGGTCCCCCGATGCCCAGGGCAAAGTTCCAATCATAGGCTCGATGCGCCAGAGACAGATCACCACCAAACGCATGCAACACGCCCCAAAAGGGACGCGTGGCAAGGGGTGAATTGCGGGTGGCGCTGCTCTGGCTCCACTCTTCCAAAATAGCGGCTAAATCTTCGCTGGCGTCGCGGTTGTGGATGATCACCGGCAGCCCCAAGGATGCCGCCAATTCCAGTTGGGCACGCAGCGCCGTTGCCTGTTGGGCCGGGGAAACTTTATCCCAATAATAGTCCAGTCCAATTTCGCCAATTGCCACTACGTTAGGCTGGGCAGCCAAGCGCCGCAGGTCATCCAACACAGCCATTCCAAACTGGTTGCTACGATTGGGGTGAATCCCCACCGTGCTGTAGATCCCAGGATAGCGGACAGAGAGCGCATTGGCCGTCTGGCACTGTTCTAGATCAATACCGGGGGCAATGATCACCGCCACGCCGGATTCACAGGCACGCGGATAGACAGCGTCACGATCCGCCTCAAACTGCTCCAGATCGAGGTGGCAATGGCTATCGACCAGCACCGGATTCTTCCGGTTTGTGCCTTCTTCTTCCATACGAACTCGCTTACTTTCTCTATCGGGCTGTTCGATTGTTCATTTTATCACAGAGTCATAGGCGTCGAAAGTATGTGAGATCGCAAGTGACAGCAGAGGACGATGGACCAAAGACAATGGACCAAAGATGATGGATGAACATGGAGAATATGCATATGCTAAGCGCATCTCTTCGTCCGTCCATCGTCCTCCTCTTTCGTCTAGTCTCCCCCTAAATCCCCACCACTTTTTGCCCGTCGCGGAGAATATCGTCAACACGGCTCTCGTCTGTGGTTTCGGTGTAAACGCGGATCAGCGGTTCGGTGCCGCTAAAGCGGATCAAAAGCCAGCCGCCATCTTCCATGACTAGCTTGTAACCGTCAATGGTAACGAGATCGGTAACTTTGAAGCCGCCTAACGTCAGCCCGGAAATGTCGAGGTTATCCAATTTTTTCTGGGCGGCCTGCTTCATGTCGTTGCCGGTCAGCCGCGTATCAATGCGCCCGTAGAAGTGTTCGCCCACTTTATCAAAGAGCATTTGCAGCAATTCCGTGGGTTTCTTACCCGTGCGCACCATGAAATCGAGCAAATAGAGGTTGGACAGAATGCCGTCGCGCTCTGGCACATGGCCCTGGAATGCATAGCCGCCGCTCTCTTCGCCGCCGATCATGGCGTCGTGTTCGATCATGGCCGGGGCGATAAATTTGAAGCCCACGCCGGTTTCGATAACTTCCACGCCGTATTGTTTGCCCAGTTTGTTGAGCATGGAGGTGGTGCTGATGGTCTTGACAATGGGGCCGCGCTGCCCGCGTATTTCAAGCAGATAATAGGCCAGCAGCGCATAGACGCGCAGCTGATCGACAAACTCACCATTTTCGTCGCCAAAGCCGCAACGGTCGGCGTCGCCATCGAGAATACAGACACAGTCAGCGCCCACCTTTTTGGCAACCGCCAGCCCGGCATCCACATTAGGCGGGATCGGTTCCGGGCGGCTCATTTCGGGGAAGATGGGGTTGCGCTCGGCGTGGACCTCGATGATCTCGGTCTTGCTGCCGCCCAGAATTTCTGTGAGCCAGCCCGCGCCATTGCCCCACATGTTGTCCACCACAATTTTGAGGCCAGCCTCTTTAATCGGGCCAACGTCAATCAGTTTGTGAATGCGCGCCAGGTAATCGGCACGCGGATTGAAATACTCGATCTGATGGGATTTCAGCGCTTCTTTCAGCGGCATCAGGTGGATGGCCGCAGGATCACCGGCAGCGGGGATCAGCCGCTCAATCGCCTTTAGGCCTGCCGGGTCTACCGCGCCGCCGCTTTCATCGCGCACTTTGAAGCCGTTGTCTTCGGGTGGGTTGTGGCTGGCCGTAATATTGACCGCCGCCACTGCGCCCAAGTTAGGCACGCTAAAGCTGATCACCGGCGTGGGCATCGGCCCTTCGGTGAGGTAGACATGAAAGCCATTGCCCGCCAACACCTCGGCCACGGTGGCGGCGAACTTTTCGCCCATAAAGCGTTTATCATGACCTACTACAACGCTTTCCCCTTCGTGGCCCTCGTCGCGCAGCCAGGACGCAAAGCCCTGCGCGCAGCGTCGCACATTCTGAAACGTATAATCATCGGCCACGCGCCCGCGCCAGCCGTCTGTGCCAAATTTAATGTCACTCATCATCTCTCCTTCAACAGAATAGAACGCGGATTGTGCGGATCAAGCGGATTTTTCTTCAGATTTTTCTTATGTTGATTACTGAAATACCGGCGCTCAAAAGCGGGTTCAGGGCCAAAATTAAAAACAAAGCCAATTTCACAGGTTGTGCCGCGCAGATAATTTAGCAACTGCGCTGTGTGCGCTTCACTGATCGCTTCCGCTGCTTTTAGCTCTAAAATAATTTGTCCGTTTACCAGCAGATCAGCAAAATATTCACCGACAATCTGCCCCTCGTAGTGAACAGTTACCTGCTTCTGTTGCTCCACGACAAATCCACGTTTGGATAATTCAAAGGTTAGGGCGTTCTCATAAACCTTCTCAAGAAAACCATATCCCAAACTGTTATACACCGTGTAGAAAGCGTTGATAATTTCCCCTGTCAACTCCGACTGATGCAGTGCCATTTTCTGCACTCCTATCGGTACTGTGGCCTTTTCAACACAGGACAAATAAGGATTCCACGGAGCCGGTTTTTCTGAAAATCCGCTTTTATCCGCCAAATCCGTGTCATCCGCGTTCTATCTCATCCCCGCGGCGCGGAAGGCATCTCCCACTACATCCTGCGCTTCGTCGATGATCTGTTGCAGGTGTGTTTCGCCGCGGAAGCTCTCGGCGTAGATCTTGTAAATATCCTCGGTGCCAGAGGGGCGCGGTGGCAAACCAGCCATTTTCGGTGACCACTTTCAGCCCGCCAATCGGCGCGTTGTTGCCAGGGGCGCGGGTCAGCTTGGCGGTGATGGCCTCGCCAGCCAGTTTGTCCCGCGTCACCATCTCTGGCGACAGATTAGAGAGGACTTTCTTCTGTTCGCGGTTGGCGGGGGCGTCGATGCGATTATAAACAGGCGAACCAAACTGTGCCTCCAACGCGGCGTAGTGTTCGCCCGGATCTTTCTGCGTCTTGGCGACAATCTCCGCTGCCAGCAGATCCATAATGATGCCGTCTTTGTCTGTGGTCCACACGGTGCCATCCATGCGCAGGAACGAGGCCCCGGCGCTCTCTTCGCCACCAAAGCCAAACGAGCCATCCACCAGCCCCTCCACAAACCACTTGAAGCCCACGGGAACCTCGGCCAGCCTACGCCCAATCGACGCCGTCACCCGGTCAATCATGGACGACGAGACCAGCGTCTTGCCCACAGCGGCATCGGGTGACCAGCCGGGCCGGTTCTGGAAGAGATACCAGATGGACACGGCGAGATAGTGGTTGGGGTTGAGCAGACCGCTGCTGCGGGTGACAATGCCGTGGCGGTCATAGTCGGGATCGTTGCCAAAGGCGATGTCGAAGCGATCTTTCAGCTCGATCAGGCTTGCCATGGCATAGGGCGACGAGCAATCCATACGGATCTTGCCGTCTTTGTCCACGGTCATAAACGAAAAAGTCGGGTCAATGCGGCGGTTGACGATCTCCAAATTCAAGCCATAGGTTTGGGCAATGGGTTCCCAATAGCCAATCCCCGCGCCGCCCATGGGATCAACGCCAATTTTCAGCCCGGCGTTGGCGATGGCGTCCATATCCACCACCGCGGCCAGCGCCGCCACATAAGGCGTGATGAAATCAAAGGCGTGGACGTTGTCAGCTTTCAGTGCCTTGGCAATCGGCATTCGTTTCACATCGCGCAGCCCGTTCGCCATGATCTCGTTGGCGCGGTTCTGGATCGGGCCTGTGGCATCGGTTCCGGCGGGGCCACCGCTGGGCGGGTTATACTTGAAACCGCCATCTTCGGGCGGATTGTGCGACGGCGTGATCACCACACCGTCAGCCAGCCCGCGGCCATCGGCACGGTTGTGGTTGTGGCTCAGGATGGCGTGGGAAATCGACGGCGTTGGTGTGTAGCCCATGCCCGATTGATAGGCTACGGTGACGCCATTGGCGGCGAAAACCTCAATCGCCGTGATCAGCGCTGGTTCCGAAAGGCCGTGGGTGTCCATGCCGATGAAAAGCGGACCGGCAAAGCCTTGTTGTTGGCGATATTCGCAGATGGCTTGGGCAATCGCCAAAATGTGATCTTCGTTAAAACTGCCCTCCAATGATGTGCCGCGATGACCAGACGTGCCAAACGATACGCGCTGGTTGATATTTTCCGGGTCGGGACGCCTCGTGTAATACGCGGCAATCAGCCGAGGAATATTGACCAAAAGCTCATCGGGAGCCGGTTTGCCGGCCAGTTCATGGATCGCCATCTTCTTTCCCTTTTGCTAAGCCGCTCTGGGCTGTCTGCTCTGCATAATGGCGTACAGTATAGCAGTTTTAGCCGCGAGAGGCGAACTGCACCGCTAAATCTGCTCAGGTCGATTAGGGCAAATGTAGGGCAGAGTATCGCCGCGGCAATGTGTAAGCTACGCCTGAACGCAGGCTTTCATGGCGCCTCTCCAATAGCAAAAAGAGTGCGCAGACAGGACTTCTGTCTCCACACTCTTTTGGGATGGCCGGAATATTCTATTTTATCGTGCGCCAGGTTGAAGTCGTTTACCAAGAAGGCTTAGCGCTTGGCAGGCTCTTTGGAACGACCGTTTTTGGCTACGCTGCGCTTGGCATCAATGTCGCCTGAATAGACCAACGCATCTTTCCCACGTTCGCCCGTGCGGATGCGGACAACCTCTTGAATGGGATAAACAAAGATCAGGCCATCACCGGCATCACCTGTGCGCGTGGCAGCACAGATGGTGTCAATGGTCTTCTCTATGTTGTGCTCGCTCAACACAATATTGATTTGTATTTTGGGGAGCATGTCAACCTGATATGTACCTGTACGCCCGGCCAGTTCAATCCCACCCTGCCGACCATGCCCGCGGACTTCAAAGACATTCATGCCCATAATGCCAAGCTCTTTGAGCGCCTCTTTGACATCACTAAGCTTTTCTTCCCGAATGATTGCTTCAATTTTAACAGCCATTGTCTCTTCCTCTCTGGGATCTGACCGCACTATCCAATCGATTATACGTACGCACGTTCGCCATGTGCGCTAATATCCAGACCAACTTCTTCTTCCTTAGCACTGACACTCAATCCAAAGATAGCATCAAGGAGCTTGGCAAGAAGATAGGTGACCACAAAGGCAAAGATTGCAGCGACAGCAGTAGCGACGATCTGGATCATCAACTGATCGGGGTTGCCATAAAAAAGACCGTCGAATCCAAACTCGTTCATAGAGGTGGTGGCAAAAAGCCCCGTTGCCAGCGCCCCCCAGACACCTGCCATGCCATGACAACCAAAGACATCCAACGATTCGTCCAGATGTCGGCTATGAATGAACTTGATGGTGTAATAGCTAATAGGAGCCGCCACCGCGCCAATTACAATCGCCGCCAGGGGCGTCACAAAGCCAGAGGCCGGGGTAATCGCAACCAAGCCCACCACAGCCCCCGTCACAATGCCCAGCACGCTAGGTTTTTTATCATTCCAGGCCAAGAGCATCCAGACCACAGCCGCCGCTGCCGCCGCTGTATTGGAATTGACCAGCGCAACCACAGCCAGCCCATTGGCCCCCAGCGTGCTGCCACCATTAAACCCAAACCAGCCAAACCAGAGCAGCCCCGCGCCCAGAACCGTGTACGGAATATTGTGTGCCTCTATGGCGATCTTGCCATAGCCACGCCGTGAGCGAATCGCCAAGGCAAAGGCCAATGCCGAGAAGCCCGCTGCAATGTGGACAACGGTTCCTCCGGCAAAGTCCAGCGCGCCCGAAACCCGCAGCAATCCACCCACGGCCCACACAGAATGGGCCAATGGATCATAGACCAGGGTTGACCAGAGCAGGGCAAAGACAAGATAGGCTTTGAAATTGACCCGTTCCACAAACGCCCCCGTGATCAGAGCCGGGGTGATCACAGCAAAGGTCATCTGGAAGGCTGCAAAAGCCAGCCCTGGAATGGTGGTGGAATAGTCTGCATTGGGTTCTGCGCCAATGCCAGCTAGCCCCAAATGGCTGAGTCCGCCAATCAAGCCGTTTATCGTCGGCCCAAAGGCAAGCGTATACCCAAAAAGCACCCACTGAATACTAATCAGTGCCATGGTGATGATGCTCAGATTCAGTGTTGACAGAATATTCTTCTTGCGCACCATGCCACCATAGAAGAAGGCCAATGCCGGCGTCATCAGCGTTACCATCGCAGTCGAGATCAATACCCATGCTGTATCCCCCGAATTAATTTCCATCTGATGTTCCCTCTGTTTCATCCATAAATAAAAATTTAGTAAAAAACCCCACCGCGAATACATCTCCTGCGTGGATTTTGCAGGAGTCATCCTATCGGCCCATATAAAGCTTTTGGGGGTTGTGGGGGGTGGAATCAAGAAGTAACAGTAACATGGGCGCGCCCACTCATATAGAGCAGATCTGCTCAAGCTTCACTAATTTTTATTACAGCAAGTTGCACAATGGGCAGCCACTCAGTAAAAATGTGTTGCACCGTATGAACACATCACATACAATAGAGCCATCTTCGTACGACAACATCAGGTCAGCGATCCCATCCGGTGCGCTGTCCCGTTTATCTAACGCCAGCCTGCCCACACCGCCGCCAACATTGCCACGCTGGATTTTCGCCATGTGCTACGCCGTTTCTGCGGCGAACCCAGGCCAGAAGCCCCTTTGACCAAGTACGGTTGAGGTACCTTCGTCTACGTCCCACCCTGTGACGTACCCATCTTTTTATTGTGCGCGGGAGAAATGACCATGCTGGCAAAAGTACAAAGTTGCGCCGTGGTGGGGCTGGATGCTGAAGCTGTGCAAGTGGAGGTGGACATTACCAGCGGGCTGGAAAAGCTCACCGTGGTGGGGCTGCCCGATGCCGCCGTGCGCGAAAGTGGCGAACGTGTGCGCGCTGCCATCACCAACAGTGGCTATATCTTTCCGCAGCAGCGCCTCACCGTCAATCTGGCCCCAGCGGATGTGCGCAAGGAAGGTCCGGCCTATGATCTGCCCATTGCTCTGGGCGTGCTCGCCGCCACGCGCCAGGTGTGGACCGAGTTGGATGACGCTCTTGTCGTGGGCGAGTTGGGGTTGGACGGCGACGTGCGCCACGTCAACGGCATCCTGCCCATTGCCGCCATGGCAAAGGAACGGGGGTATGCTCGTCTCTTTGTGCCCCAGCCCGACGCCCCCGAAGCGGCCCTGATTGAAGATCTCGACGTCTATCCAGTCGCCACTTTGGCCGATCTTGTGCAGCATCTCAATGGGCGCAAATCCATCCCAATCTATCAAAACACGCTGGCCTTCGACGAAAGCGAAGCGGTTTCATTCCCGATTGATTTTGCCGATGTCAAAGGGCAAGAACACGTGAAGCGGGCGTTGGAGATCTCCTGCGTGGGATCGCATAACATCCTCATGAAAGGGCCGCCTGGCGCGGGCAAGACGTTGTTGGCCCGCGCCATCCCTTCAATTCTGCCCCGCCTCACCCTGCCCGAAGCGCTTGAGATCACGCGCATCTATTCCGTGGCGGGCGAACTCAACGGCGACGTGCCCCTGGTGCGCACACGCCCCTTTCGCGCCCCGCACCACACCATCAGCCATGCCGGTTTGGTGGGCGGCGGACGCTGGCCGCGCCCCGGCGAAGTCAGCCTCGGTCACCGCGGCGTTCTATTTCTCGACGAATTGCCCGAATTTGGCAGCAAAAATTTGGAAACGTTGCGCCAGCCCCTCGAGGACAAAGTGGTGACCAT
This sequence comes from uncultured Chloroflexia bacterium, assembly GCA_963721725.1. Classification (GTDB taxonomy): domain Bacteria; phylum Chloroflexota; class Anaerolineae; order Caldilineales; family Caldilineaceae; genus RI-153. Next base: position 80,267 of record CAVRLX010000024.1, on the reverse strand, counting down.
CAGCCGCGCCTCAGGGACGCTCACCTTCCCCGCCAATTTTATGTTTGTGGCGGCGATGAATCCCTGTCCGTGTGGGTTCTATGGCGACGATCAAAAGGAGTGTACGTGTAGCATGGGGCTGGTGCAGCGCTACCAGGGGCGCATCAGCGGTCCGCTCATGGACCGCATCGACATTCACGCCGATGTGCGCCGTGTGCCCTTTCAGAAGCTTTCTAGCCTGGACGGTGGCGAAACCTCGGCCACGATTCGGGCACGCGTGGAAGCCGCGCGGAAAATTCAGGCGGCGCGCTTTGCGCCCCTGGGCAAGCCGCATGTATTGGTTAACGGCGACATGGGGCCGGCGGAAGTCCAGAAGTTCTGCGATCTGGACGAAGGGGGCAAGAATCTCATGCGGGCGGCGGTGAAGCAGATGGATCTCAGCGCGCGTGCCTATCACCGTGTGCTCAAACTGGGCCGCACGATTGCGGATCTGGCGGGGGAGGAGACCATCGGCATGGCACACTTGGCCGAGGCGTTACAGTATCGGCCGCGGGGGTTGATGTAGAAAGTAGAGACGCAAAATTTTGCGTCTCTACCGAACCTTGCGTCTCTATAGATCAAACCACATCTAATCCACTTCATTATTCGACGAATTCCGGCATGACCTCTTCCGAAAAGAGTCGCATCTGCGACAGTTGCTCGTCCATGTTGTCAGCGACAAAGTGGCAGATCAAGTGGTCCAGGCCCGCCGCTTCGTATGCGCGGAACGTCGTGATCATCTCTTGTGGCGTGCCGGCAACATGGACTCGTTCCTTTTGCGCCTCGTGGATTGGTCGCATCGGATGCACAAACTCTGCGGTCGCAATGATCGGCAGCGGGCGTCCAGATATTCCTTGCCGCACCCGGGCAACACCTTCGCTCAGGTGCCTGTGGATCGACCATCGCCGGCGCCCAGGCGTCGCCGACCCGTGCCGCCCGGTCGATGGCCGCTCGCCGAACGACCGCCGATCCATAGCGGTGGGTGACCCGACCGCGGTCGCGGACTGATAGACATGTCAGTCAGGTTGTAGAATTGTCCGCTGAAGTCGACGCAGTGCTCCTTCACGCCACAGCCGGCGCATCACCTCAATCGATTCATCGGCGCGCTGGCGACGACGCCTGAAATCTGCCGCCCAAGCGCTCATATTCTGCTTCGCTGCCACCGACGCCAACACCAAGGACAAAGCGTTCGCCGCTGAGCCGAGAAAGCGTTGCGGCTTGATTGGCGAGTACAACTGCGTCATGGAGCGGCAATAGCAGCACATTTACGCCCAGCAGAATATCGGGGACGACATGAACCAAAGATGCAATCGTCACCAGGGGGTCTAGGCTATCCTCCCCTGCCGACCGTACCGTCGGACGATGTGACGTCCATAATGACTCAAAGCCCGTATCGTTGGCAACCTCGGCCACCTCTCATAAACGTCTGTGACCAATTATCGGGTCGTTCGAGTTCCGGCTTTAGTGCAATGCCAAATTTCATATTTCTCCCCTTCAGCCGACTCTGCGCCACTCGTGCGTGACGCCCGACGGCAGATTTTCGACCAGACGGTCCCCGTCGACGATGAACTCGCCGGTGTACGTCTGGCCGAGACCGTTCGGCCTCGTACCCAGTTTCGCTTGGTAAGTCGCCGTGGTGCCGGAGAGCGAAAATATCCCCGCACCGGCGAAGGCCGATCTGAAAGCCGCCAACTCTTCGGCCTCGGTCGGCTCATTGGCGTTGGCATAGGGTGATCGATTCTTTTCTGATATCAAGAAGATGTGATATTTCCCAGTGTCGATCATCAGGCCATCATGCGTATCCGAAATCAGTTCCCATACACCAACTATTGATGACATTGTTCGCCTCCTCCTATCAAATCCCTCACGCCGTGGCAATTCCAGCCACCGACAACACTGCCTAGCCAAGACTACACCGCTCCGCCTCAGAAAACGAGGTTACTCACTGATACAAAAAGTGATACAATGGCTTCAACACCGCATATGAAACCCGATGGAGAACTGTGTGGCAGCAGAATTGACCTTTGGCGCCTGGTTGCGCTTGCGCCGTCGCCAACTGGACTTGACCCAACAGGAACTGGCCGACCGATCAAGCTGTTCGGTAGTCACAATCCGCAAAATCGAACAGGGTAACCGGCGACCGTCTAAGCAGTTGGCGGAGTTGATGGCAGCGACCTTGCAATTGCCTGCTGAGCAGGTGGCCGACTTTGTCACCTATGCGCGCCAGGACCCCGATTCGACAGAGATGCCAGACGCTTTGCAGGGTCTGGGCCAGATTGTCGCGTTGACTGCCAATGAACCGGAGATGGCGGATGCGTACCATCCCGAACAACCCGATGACGCCAGCGTGTACGACCTCCCCCGCCCGACTACGCCCTTCGTGGGCCGGGAAGCGGAAATCGAGGCGTTACTCGGCTACCTTCGGAAATCGGATCAACAACTCGTGAGCATCCTGGGGCCTGGCGGCATGGGCAAAACTCGCCTGGCCCTGGCCGTGGCCCACCGGCTGGCAGCTGACGAAGACCATCCGTTCAGCGACGGCATCATCTTTGTCTCTCTAGCTGCGCTGACTGAGAAAGTTGAAATCGCGCTGGCGATTGCCGATGCCCTGCGCATTCTTGTCGACGGCCAATGGGATAGTACAGAACAACTGCTGACCTATCTTTCACAGCGCAGTTTGTTGCTCATCATCGACAACTGCGAACACCTACTAGACGGCATCGGTCTGCTGGTGGAGATTGTGCAGACCGCCCCCGGCGTAACCATATTAGCCACCTCACGCGAGCGATTGCACCTGCAGGGAGAGCAGGTCTATCCCATCAATGGCCTTGGTGCGATTGATCCGTTGAATGCGAACTTAGACGACGCCACGGACCATCCGGCTGTGCGTCTCTTCCGGCAAAGCGCGCTGCGTGCCGCTGCCAACCTTCGCCTTCACACCGGATGAGTTGCCGCATGTGGCGCGTATCTGTCAACTTGTCGACGGTATGCCCCTGGGCATCGAACTCTCTGCCGGCTGGGTGGGGATCATGTCGCTGGCCGATATCGCTGCTCAAGTACAGCGGAATCTGGATTTTCTGACCAGCGATTTTCGTGATCTTCCAGCGCGTCACCGCAGCATGCGGGCTGTCTTCGACGCCTCGTGGCAGCACCTGGATGCGCTGGGACAGGCGGTCTTTCGGCAGCTTTCAATCTTCAGAGGTGGCTTCACCCGCCAAGCGGCCGCCGATGTGGCCGGCGCAACCCTACGACATCTGGGCCACCTCATCTACAAGTCGCTACTCCACTACGATCGCGCCGACAACCGTTATTGGCTGCACGAACTGCTGCACCAATATGGGGTGGACAAACTGGCCGAAGATGCCGCCGAAGCCAAATCCGTGTCGGCTCGCCACTGCGACTACTTCATCGGGCGGCTGATCGCGTGTACCGATCTGCTCAGAGGTGCCGACCAGGCTGGCGCGCTGGCAGAACTCGACAACGACATCGACAACGTTCGGTTGGCGTGGCGCAGAGCAATCGAAGGGGGAGACGCCACACGGTTGCGCCCGGCGATGGACACACTCGGTTTTTATCTTGAGTGGCGCTGTCCACCCAAATGAAGGACACATTGCCTTTCAACGGCTGACTGACGCGCTTGATCCTGCTGTATCTACTGAGGCGAGGACAACACTCATGCGCGGCCTGGCATGGCAGGCCTCCTTTTTGCGTCAGTTGGGCCATCCCCACGCCGCACTTGCATTGCTGGACCGGGCGGAGGCAGTCGCCGCCCACCCCGACATTGACGAGTCAACGAGGTTGTTCGAGCGGGCATTCATCGCCTACCAGCGGGGCTATTGTTTAGAGCGACGCCACAATGAGCGTGCGCTCATCTGTTTCCGTGAAAGCGTCGAGTTGTGGGAAGCGCATGGCGACCCGTGGTGGACAGCGTTGGGATCTGGGCGGGTTGGGCTTCATGCTCTCCTGGTCAAACTACTTTATCGAGGCGCGAGAAGAGCTATCCAAAAGCATCGAGATCTTCGAGCGCTATGGACATGTGTGCGAACTGATCTTCTTGCATAACCGCCTATCCGATTCCTGCAGATTCAAAGGAGATATGGATGCGGCACGCGTCCATGCGGAACGCGTGCTGGCCCTAGCGGAGCAGTCCGGGCATCGGAAAGGCCAGGCCGACGCCCTGCGCAACCTATCTGCGCTCGTGTACACAACTGAAGCTGGACGGCACCGGGCAGAGATGCTCAATTATGAGGCGCTCACTCTCTTATCGCGCCGCAGGTGTCCAGATCGAGACGGCGAGCTCCATCGTCGAGAGCGGGAAACATAGACTCAGCCTGGGCGATGTTGGTGACGCCCAAGCATGCTTCTTAGAAGCGATGGAGATATTCCTGGCGCAGCAACTCCGCCAGGGCGAAGGCAACGTTCTGCGCTGGTTGGCCCTCGCCGCAGCCACGGGGGGCGAGTGGGCAACAGCCAAAGAGAAAATTGAGCGCAGCATTGCGATATTTGAAGAAGTCGGTGCCCATAACTACGTCCCCCATCTCCGGGTTATTGACTTCCTGATTGATAAAGGGAGTTTGCAGCCGTCCCACGCACGGTCATGGCTGACCGAGATTTTGTGCAATGCCCTGGAAATCCGTGAATTCGATGATGTCTTCTGGACCCTGTCAGCATTAGCCTACGTTCTCCTGATGGAGCAATCGTCCGTAGTAGACGTGCCGCTGCCCCCGGCTGTACAGTTGGCGGCCGAAATCCGCGGTTTCGTTGGCATGAGCTTAGAATATGGCCGTTCAGCTTATATGCAGGCCCTGGTACACTGATGACGTTGACACCATGTTGGAACGATGGCCACAAACGGAGGTTGATAACGCCAAGGCACAAGGCAACCAACAAGAAGTCTGGGCGTTTGCTGCGTCTGTTCCGGGCAGATTAGCCTGACTGAGGTCAGTTCCCACGCTAAGGGCAGAACTCGGCCCCGTTAGCGTCTTGGTCTGGCTGGGCGTGGAAGACCGCGCGCAAATTTCAGGCGGCGCGCTTTGCGCCAGCTGGGCAAAGCGTACGTCCTCGTCAACGGCGACATGGGACCGGCGGAAGTCCAGAAGTTCCGCGATCTGGACGAAGGGGGCAAGAATCTCATGCGGGCGGCGGTGAAGCAGATGGATCTCAGCGCTGCCTATCACCGCGTGCTCAAACTGGGGCGCACGATTGCCGACCTGGCCGGGGAGGAGACCATCGGCATGGCACACTTGGCCGAGGCGTTACAGTATCGGCCGCGGGGGTTGATGTAGAAAATAGACTATCGATTGCGTATTCTGTATTCTGTATACAACCGCTGCGGGTTTGACATTCTTGCCAGAAGAACAGTATGATACCTTCACGGTAAGCCCCTTGCTTTCTCACCTTTTATTAGCCCAATCTTATTTTGATAGCCGGTAGCGCTCCTATCATCAGCGCCGCCTGATAGCGGCATCAGCACGAAATACCACAGCATCTTTACGTATGACAGCCCAGGGATTGGATGTTTTATTTGATGCGAACTGAAGTAACCATCCATCGCTCGGCATCCTGGCTCAAAAGAGCGTAGCCCTTTTTGACATTGCACCCTAACATTGCATCCTATCTGTCCCCCCATACGAAGTTGGCAACGCGATTGATTGCAGGTGATTTTCGATCCATCCATCACATCAAAGGAGAGTTCAAGTGTCTGCTGTAAAGCCCCGTTTGTACAAAATATGGTTCGTGATTGGCATGCTGATGCTGCTGATGACGGCCTGTGCGGCCCCCGCCGCCCAGCCCAGTGGAACAACGGCCAGCCAACCGGCCGCGCCCGCGGCGAATGATGGCATTCTCCGCATCGCCCTCAACGTCAACGTTCCCGCTCCTGATATCTGGAACCCCTACATTCCCGGCACATTTATCTTGCAGGGGATGAACCAAAACATGATGGAACCCCTCTTCATGTTGAACTACGAGACAGGCAACATTGATGGCTGGTTGGCCGAGGGTTTCGAGGCCAATGAGACATTGGACGAGTGGACCGTCACGCTGCGCGACGGCACAGAGTGGAGCGACGGCACGCCCCTCACTTCTGAGGATGTTGTCTTCACCATCAATCTGTTGAAGGAGTACGCGCCGCAACTTAACTGGTCCGGCGCAGTCACCAAGTGGGTCGAGTCGGTGGAAGCTGTGGACGACCGCACGATTAAGTTTACCCTGACGGCCCCTAACCCGCGCTTCATTATGGAAAACTTGGCGGGGACGACCTCACAGGCGATTGTGCCATTGCCCAAACACGTTTGGGAGGGTCAAGATCCGATTACCTTCCGCAATCCGTTCAATGCAGAAACCGGCGCGCCTATCTTCAGCGGCCCGTACACTGTAAAGCGCTTCTCCTCCACCGAGTGGGTCTATGCCCGCAATGATGACTGGTGGGGTGCCAAAAGCGGTGCGTTCAAGTTGCCCGCCCCGGTGGAGATCCAGCGCCCGTGGATCCAAAACACTGAGACTATCAATCAAATGCTTGTCGCCAACGAACTTGACCTCGGAGGCGCTACCAGCCTGAGCATTATGCAGTCGATGCAGGAACGTAACCCGAATCTGCGCTCCTACAACGCCGAATCGCCCTTTGCCTGGCGCGATCCTTGCGCGCGGATGTTCACCATCAACCACACAGTGGAACCGTGGGGCAACAAGGAAATGCGGTGGGCGCTTTCCTATGCGTTTGATCGCCAGCAGATGGCAGATGTTCTCTACGAAGGCGCTACTGTGCCAGCGGCCTTTATCTTCCCCGATTATGCAGCCATGCAGCCCTACTTAGATTCTATCGCTGATATCATTGCGCCCATTGCTGAGTTTAATCCCGACAAGGCGCGCGAGTTGATCGAAGGTCAGGGCTATACCCTCAACGAGGGCAGCGGCTTCTATGAAGGCCCAGATGGAGCTAATCTTTCCATCGACATTGTGGCCCCGCCCTTTATGGAGAACGTGGCCCGGCTGGTTGTGCAGCAACTCAATCAGGTTGGCATCGACGCCGTACTGCGTATTCTGGAATGGGGTATCTTCCGCGACCAGACTGGCCGTGGTCAGTTTGAGGGTGCCACCGATTGGAGCGGCTGCGGCAGCGTCATCGAACCCTGGTTTGGGATGAACCGCTATAACAAGTCTTGGGTCAATCCTGTGGGCGAGCCTGGGACAGAATATGTAGATAACACCAACAATGCCGGTCGCTGGGTTAACGATGAATATTCGGCACTGGTGGATGAGATGGGTGGCCTGCCGCTGGGCGATCCGCGGGTGACGGAACTCATGATAGAGGCCGCCACAATCTGGGCCGACGAATTGCCGGCTATTCCGTTGATCCAACAGCCTTCGTTCATCCTCTTCAACGATACAAAGTGGACCAACTGGCCCACCTCGGACAACAACTATGTACAACCGCCCAGCCATTGGCAGCACTTCCTGCGTGTGCTGACCGAACTGGAACCGGCCCAGTAGAGACATTCCTGTAGCAATGGATTGAAGTATCTTGTCACCACCCGCCGTTCAAAATTCCGAACGGCGGGTGGTGAATCCCTTGTATTTTAAGCTGACTCCCTGCATCTGAAATTCCTATCTAATCAGACAATGCCGGGCAACAGCAGACATCAGCGGAAGAGGACTGGCAAACATGCGTGGTGTAGATCTCAGTTATTTTGTGCGGCGTATTGGTATGTTTTTCTTGATCATATTTGTTGCCGCTTCATTTAATTTCTTCATCCCGCGCATGGCACCGGGAAACCCCATTGGGGCCATCACCTCGCGCATGTCGCAGGCCAGTTCGGGCATTGAGCAGGGTCAAGCTATGTTCGAAGCCTATCGCGAGCGCTTTGGGCTAAACGAACCGCTCTATATCCAATATGTGAAATATCTGTGGAACTCCATCCAACTGGATTTTGGCGAGTCGCTCTCTGCCTACCCCGCCACCGTGTGGGAGATTATTCAGCCCGCCATCGGCTGGACCATCGGCTTGGTTGCCACTAGTGTAATTATCACCTTTGTCTTGGGTGTCGGTGTCGGCGCGCTGTTGGCCTGGAAGGGCACGCCCAAAGTGGTAAAAATGTTGTTGCCCTTTGTCATGATCTGGGGCGTGCTGCCCTATTATCTGCTGGCCCTGCTGCTGCTCTATGCGCTGGCCTTCACAAACGGACTCTTCCCCATGAGCGGCGCTTATCCCAGCGGCATGGCGCGCGAATTCACATGGCCTTTTATCGTCAACGTTATCCGACACGCCGTGCTGCCCTCGCTTTCCATCATCCTTTCCAGCCTGGGGCTGTGGGCGCTCACCATGCGCGGCCTCATGGTCAATACCATTGGCGAGGACTACATGCTCTTGGCCGAAGCCAAGGGGCTACCCCCGCGGCGCATCCTCTGGTGGTATGCCGTGCGCAACGCCATTCCGCCCCAAGTTGCCCACCTTGCCATTGCATTGGGGCACGTGGTATCGGGCGCCATTTTAGTAGAAATTATCTTTTCATACCCCGGCCTTGGCTACCAGCTATACCAGTCGATTATCAACAGCGACTATACCGTGATCCAGGGCATTACCCTGCTGCTGGCGATCTCCGTTGGCCTGGCCGTGCTGATCATCGACTTAATCTACCCCAGGCTCGATCCACGCATAACCTATTCAGCCGAAAGTTCCGGTTGATCCTTTCTAAAAAAGTGGAGTGACATGGCAACAACCTATTCTTCTGAAATGCGACAACAGAACGTTGAGAAAAGTATTGGCCGCAGAACGTGGGACATTGTACGGGGCGTCTTCCGATTTCTGATAAAGAATTGGATGTTCACCCTGGGACTCTTTCTTTTGGTCGGGCTATATCTTTTCGGCGTCATTGGCTCGTGGATGGTGAACCCACAGCGTGCCGATATGGGCGCAAATCCTCTCAATTTGAGTCCAAGTTGGCAAAACTTGCTCGGCACCGAGGGATTTGGCCGCGATATGTTTACCCTGATGGTGATCGGCATTCCCAACACCTTCAAGATCGGCCTGTTGGCCGGCAGTGTAGGCGTCTTGCTCGGCGCTTCTATCGGTCTGTTGGCCGGTTATTATCGCGGCTATCTGGACACCATCTTCAGCAGCTTTGCCGACGTTATGCTGGTGATCCCGACCCTTGCCATTTTGATCACGGTCTCTGCCTATGTGCGTGTGATGACAGTGGTGTTAATGGCGGTGATTGTGGGGCTGCTGGCATGGCCGCTGCCCGCCCGTGTGATCCGCGCCCAAACGCTGAGCCTGCGCGAACGGCTTTTCGTCGTTGTCTCAAAATTATCGGGGCAAAACGATCTGGAAATCATCTTTTTCCAGATCCTGCCCAATCTGACAGCCTATCTGGCGGCAGCCTTTGTCGGCGCAGTCAGCACTGGCATCTTGGCCGCGGTGGGGCTAGAAGTGTTGGGACTTGGCCCGCAAAATGTGCCCACGATTGGCCGTGCGCTCTATCACGCCTTTACCTATTCGGCCATGTTCCGCGGCATGTGGTGGTGGTGGGCACCCCCGATTGCAACCCTGGCAATTATCTTTACGGGCCTCTTTTTGATGAGCATTTCGCTGGACAAATACGCTAATCCCAGACTCAATGGCTCTCAGCCGGGCTAGACTTCAACCGCTGTAAATCCCGACAAAGGTGGATACTTGAAACCGATATGGTAACTCAAACACAGACCAAGCGAGCACGGCCCGCCGATGCGGGGCGCGTGTGCTGGAAGTTAAGAATCTCTACGTAAGTTATCTCACGCCACGCGGGCCGGTCCGCGCCGTCAATGGTGTCAGTTTTTTCCTTCGCCCCGGCGAGCGGTTGGGATTGGTTGGTGAGTCCGGTTCGGGCAAGACGACCACCGCGCTGAGTCTGCTCCGGCTGCTTCAGCCGCCAGCGCGGATCGAAGGCGGGCAGGTGTTGTTAGACGGAACCGATCTGCTGAGCCTCTCTGACGCCGAAATGCGCCGCGCCCGCTTTGCCGAGATTGCGCTGATCCCACAAGGGGCGATGAATTCGCTGAACCCCATGATGAAAATCGGGGAGCAACTGCGCGACACAGTGCGCGCCCATGAACGCAGCGAATCCAGCGCCAACCTTGATAGCCACATTCATGCCGTGTTGGAATCGGTTGATCTTAGCCCGGCCATGATGGATGCCTATCCGCACGAACTGAGCGGCGGTATGAAGCAGCGCGTCTGCATTGCCATGGGCATCCTTCTCCGCCCCAAAGTCATCATCGCCGATGAGCCTACCAGCGCGCTGGATGTGGTGGTGCAGCGCCAAGTGATGGAGACCTTCGGGCGCGTGCAACGGGATATCGGCGCGGCCGTGATCTTGGTGGGGCATGACATGGGGCTGATGGCCCAATTTGTGGACCGCATCGGTGTTATGTACGGCGGCAAATTGGTGGAGGTGGGGCCAGTGCGCGATATTTTCAAAGACCCCCTTCACCCGTATACCCAACTGCTCATTGGCAGTTTGCCCACTCTGCAAACCAAAGAGATCTTCAAAGGCATCCGCGGGCTGACGCCTTCCCTATTGGCCCCGCCCCCCGGTTGCATGTTCCATCCTCGTTGCCCCAAGGCCATGGCCCACTGTGCCGAGATCATCCCGGAACTGGTGGAGATTCGGCCAGAGCGTTGGGTAGCCTGCCACTTATACGATGGGAGTTTCGCGTGATACAGCTTCTGGAAGCACAGAATGTGTCGAAGGTGTTTGGCGGTGGCTTTCTACAACAGAGCCAAATGGTGGCGGTGGACAAGGTATCGGTGGCGATCAACGAAGCAAAACCCACCATCATCGCCATTGCTGGCGAAAGTGGCAGCGGCAAGACAACACTGGCGCGCCTACTGTTGGGCGTGATCCAGCCCAGCCACGGCAGCATCCGCTTCCGTGGGCGCAGCCTGTCGCAGATGAGCGGGAGCGAACGTAGAGATTTTCGCCGTCAGGTTCAGGCCATTTTTCAAGATCCGTTCGAGGTCTACAACCCTTTTTACAAAGTGGACCAAGTGCTGACGATTCCCGTGCGCAAGTTCCAACTAGCCAATTCCAAAGCCCAAGCGCAGCAACTGATTGAAGAAAGTCTGCAACGGGCTGGCTTACGCCCAGAGGATACATTGGGACGCTACCCGCACCAATTGAGCGGTGGGCAACGTCAGCGCATTATGGTGGCGCGGGCCATGTTGTTGAACCCGCGCATTATCCTTGCCGATGAGCCGGTCTCTATGGTGGATGCATCGTTGCGGGCCACTATTTTGGAAAGCCTGATGAATCTCAAGCGTGATCTGGGGATCTCGCTGGTCTACATCACCCACGATCTGACCACCGCCTATCAGATCAGCGAGAGTATCTACATTCTCTATCGCGGTTCTGTGGCCGAAATGGGCAGCGTGGAAAAGGTGATCAAAGACCCTCAGCACCCCTACACACGGCTGCTCGTCGGCTCGATCCCCGTGCCAGACCCGGACATTCGCTGGGGCACAGAGGCCGACATCGACAACAAAACTTCGACAGTGGGCGCCTCGCGTGCACCGGTACACGGCTGCAAATTCTCGAACCGCTGCCCCTTTGTCATGCCCGAATGCCACGAAAAGCATCCTCCTCTCTACTTGACCGCCCCAGATCGGGCCGTGGCCTGCTATCTCTACAAAGATGGGCCAGTGATCAGCGGCGAGGAAATGGCGGCCTCTCTGGCAAGCCAGACGGTTTCGAGCCAGACAATTCCAACCGAAACTGTCACACCTATTTAGCATGGTGCGGGGGAAATAATACCAAAGAGAATACGGGGGTTAATCTAGAAAGGGAATCCATATGACGCAAACTCAACCGCAGGGTTTTCTGGCCTTGCCCCCCACCGGCAAAGGAGCGGGCGTGTTGGTCCTCCATGCTTGGTGGGGGCTAAATGATACCATCAAGACTTTTTGCACGCGCCTGGCCGCATCTGGTTTTGTGGCCTTTGCTCCTGATCTCTATCATGGCAACGTGGCAGAAACCATCGCCGATGCGGAAACGCTCGGCAGCGCGCTGGATGCCGAGCATCTTCAGGCCAAAGCTGAAATCGCAGCGGCAACCCTCTTTCTGGGCCACCATGTTGAAAACCCCGACCGCGGCCTGGCGGTGATTGGCTTCTCGTTGGGCGCGTACTATGCGCTGGACCTTGCCGCCGCCCTTCCCGGATCGATCCGTTCCGTCGTACTCTTTTACGGAACCGGAGGCGGCGACTGGCACACCGCAAAAGCCGACTATCTGGGCCACTTTGCCGAACAGGATGAGTATGAACCATCATCCAATGTCGACGCGCTGGAGGAATCTCTGCGGCGCTCTGGCCGTCCGGTGACCTTTTATCGGTATCCCCAATACAGGACATTGGTTCTTTGAGCCGGATCGCCCGCACGCCTACAACGAGGCCGCCGCCCGCTTGGCTTGGGAGCGAACCTTGGCATTCCTCAGGCGAGCCGACTTCGTGTGAATCTAACTAATTACGCTCTGGCAGAACTGGCTCATCATGAAGGACGGCCTTGGGGAAATTGCCCAGGGAACATTGCATGGTGGGGCGGCGTCCTAAAGGCGCGCCCGCATTGGGGCGACTACAACCGACCGTGATAAAGAGAAAAAATGGAGAGCCTCATGAGATTGACAGACATTAAATTCGCAATGATTGTAGCGATTATGGCATTGTTGCTGACGGCTTGTGTGTCAGTGCCGATGGGCAGTGTGCCCACCGCTGTGCCGGAGACGCCCGCCACTGAAATCGCACCAACCACCCCAGCCGAAGAACCGGCAGCGTTGGCCGATACCCAGTGGACGCTGGTCTTATTTGGCACACCAGACTCGGAAACCCCTGTGGTAGAAGGCAGCATCATTACCATCGAGTTCAGCGCAGATGGCACTATGGGTGGATCCAGCGGCTGCAACAGCTATGGAGGCAGCTATCAGGTGGCAGACGGCATGATCGTCTTTGGCGAGATCGTCAGCACGCTGATGGCCTGTGCCGATGAAAGCGTGATGGTGCAGGAGCAAGAGTTCCTGATCGCGCTAAATACGGCCAGCGCGTTCACCATCACCGAGGATACGCTGACCGTTGAGTATGAGAGTGGCGTGCTTACGTTTAGCCGTGGGGTGAATGCGTAAGCTGTAATGAGTGTTCCGTGAAATGTGAAGTCACGTTTCACGGAACACGTTTCTCTGCCGCGGATTTTTCCAAAACTCTAGTTTTGCAAAGGACTGGCGAGATTCGATTTATTGTGGATCATGGGGTAGAATATTTGTTCGCCCTGTTTCAACAAGGGTGACAATGGTTCCCTTCACTTTACCCTTCGGAGGACCGCATGATCGAACGCCAGTTCATTGAAGTGCGCGGTGCGCGCGAAAACAACCTCAAAAATGTCTCCCTCAACATCCCCAAACAGCAGATCACCGTCTTCACCGGCGTCTCTGGCTCCGGGAAATCGTCTCTGGTCTTCGACACCATTGCCGCCGAAGCCCAACGCCAGCTCAACGAAACCTTCACCGCCTTTGTGCAGGGCTTCTTGCCCCACTACGGCCAGCCCGACGTGGAACACATTGAACATCTAAACGCGCCCATTATCATCGACCAGAAGCGCGTGGGCGGCGGTTCGCGCTCGACAATGGGAACCTACACCGACATTGCCGTGCTGTTGCGTCTGCTCTTCTCGCGCGTGGGGCAGCCCGCCGCCGGGCCGGCCTATGCCTTCTCGTTCAACACGCCCCAGGGCATGTGCCCCGAATGTGAGGGCATCGGCAAGACCGTGCAAGTGGATTTGGCGAAACTCTTCGACCGCAGCAAGTCGCTCAACGGCGGCGCGATCCTGCACCCGGAGTTCAAGGTGGGCAAGTGGATGTGGAAGATGTACTCGCTGTCGGGCCTCTTCGACAACGATAAACCCCTCCAGGAGTACAGTGACGAGGAACTGCACGCTCTGTTCTACGGTGCGGATCTGAAGGTCTCGTTTGGTGAGTTCAGTTCCAACTATGAGGGCGTGGTGGAACGCTTCACGCGCATGTACATCAAAAAGGACGCCGCGGCGATGTCCGACCGCAACCGCACGGTTTTTGAAGCCTTCACCAACTCGCAGACCTGCCCGCTCTGCCGTGGGGCCAGGCTCAACGCCGCAGCGCTGGCCTGCCAGATCCGTGGCAAGAACATCGCCGAACTTTCCGATCTGGAAGTCACAGACCTGATCGGCTTTCTCGACGGTTTCACCGATCCCGTGGCGGTGAAAGTGGCTGCCCGGCTGGTGGAACGGCTGCACCATCTGGTGGAGATCGGGCTGGGCTATCTGAGTCTGGGCCGCGAAACCGCCACGCTCTCTGGCGGCGAATCGCAGCGCGTCAAAATGATCCGTCACCTGGGCAACAGCCTCACCGAGATGCTCTACATCCTCGACGAACCCACCGTGGGGCTACATGCCCGCGATGTGGCGCGCATGACCTCGCTGCTCAAAAAGCTGCGCGACAAAGGCAATACCGTGCTGGTGGTGGAGCACGATCCCGATGTGATCGCCATCGCTGATCACGTGGTGGACATGGGGCCAAAGGCCGGTGTCCACGGCGGCGAGGTTGTCTTTGAGGGCAGCTATGCGGCGCTGAAGCAGGCCGATACGCTCACCGGGCAATTCCTGAAGCAACATCTGCCCATCAAACAGAGTGTGCGCCAGCGGCGTGGACAGATGACGGTGCAGAACGCCACGCTGCACAATCTCAAAAACGTCACCGTCAACATTCCCACCGGCGTGCTCACCATTGTGACTGGCGTCGCCGGATCGGGCAAAAGTACGCTGATCAACGACGTCTTTCTGGCCCAACATCCCGACGCCCTGGTCATCGACCAATCGCGTGTGACAGCCAACAGTCGCTCGGTGCCGGCTACCTATACCGGCATCATGGACGAGATCCGCAAGGCCTTTGCCACAGCCAACGGCGTCAGTGGCTCGCTGTTTAGCTTTAACTCCACGGGCAGTTGTCCCAACTGCAACGGGCTGGGCGTGACCTATACCGATCTGGCTTTCATGGAGGGGATCTCCTCCCCCTGTGAGATCTGTGAGGGCAAACGCTTTAAGCCGGAGGTGCTGGCCTATGATCTGCGCGGCCAGACCATTAGCGACGTGCTGGACATGACCGCCGAGGAGGCGCTGGCCTTCTTCACGCGAGAAGAAGATCAAGCCGGTGTTACAGGCCATGAACGACGTAGGGTTGAGTTATCTGCGCCTGGGCCAACCGCTCAGCACGCTGTCCGGCGGCGAAGGGCAACGGCTCAAGCTTGCCACCGAACTGCACAAACAGGGTAGCGTCTACGTGATGGACGAACCCACCACCGGGCTGCATCTCTCCGACATTGGTATGTTGATGCGCATCATTGATCGCCTGGTGGACGCTGGCAACACGGTTATCCTCATCGAGCACCATTTGGACGTGATCCGTCAGGCCGATTGGATCATCGATCTGGGGCCAGAAGGGGGCAGCGCTGGCGGCGAAGTGCTGTTTGAAGGGCCGCCGCACGAACTGAAACGCTGTGCGCGCAGTCTCACGGCGCAGTTTATTTGAGATCATGTGAAGACGACAGGTCCACCGGATATCACGAAACCGGTCGAAGCGACAAGGGTAACCGCATAAATTGATAAATCAGCACAAAGCCGTTGCGCTTTGTGCTGATTTAGTTTGGCTTGCAGTCCCGACTGCGAGATTTACTTTGTGCTTCCTCAGTCGTCTATCGTTGCCCTCTGCCGATACTTTGTTGCACGGTGGGCAGAAATATCTGGATAGCGCCAGTTGGCAGCGGCGTCGGTGTATAGGTGGGCGTGGCGGTGGCAGCAGGCGTTTGGGATGCGGACGGACGCCAAGTGGGGATGCGCCCATTTTCCACCAACAGGCGCAAATCGCTGCCGTTGCGGTTCATGATCCAGAGATCCGAGGTGGTGCTGCCCAGGGTGGCTGCCCGCTCAAAGACAATTGTCTGGCCGTCAGGCGAGAGGGTAAAGCTGCGCACCAGTTCATTGTCCAGGTTTGTAAGCTGCGTGATTTTGCCTGTGGCAAAGATATATTCAAAAAGATTGGATTCGACAAAATCAGGATTGATATACTCCGTGGTGCGGGCAAAAATCACACTTTCCCCATCGACGGCCCAGCCAAACGAAAGCAGCAAGGCGTCAATCCCCACCGAAAATAATCGCGTGCTGTTGCTGGCCGTGTTTCCTTCGGTTGCCCGATAGAGAGTCGCTCCATTTTGGCCCAGGTTGGGAAAGGCCAGAAAGATCACCTGATCCGCTACAGACGCTGTGGGACCCCAGGCCAGCGCACAAGGGGAAATTTCGTCTGGCGTGAGAATGGGCGTGCCTTGCACCCCAGGCTGTAGATTGCTGGCTGTATAGGCGTAGGCGTTAAGACAAGTGCTGGACGAGCGCGCATAGCCGACAGCGCGAGCCATCGTTGCGCCAGGTCGGTCCCCATGCTCCATAGTCGCGAATGCCGTCGCCAGAGGCCGGGGCCGGGCTGGGGGTTGCCTGCGTCATTGTGCCCGGTATCACATCCACGGTGGCGATGGTCCAACGGTAGTCGGCCTGGATCAAGATGACCTGCTGCCCCACTGCGCCAAAATCGGCCACGCTCGGAAAGGTAACGGTGGCTGTGCCAAACCAGGGAATGGTGACTCCGATGATCCCCGGTGCGCCCTGAACATAGACAAAATAGTTGGTGGGATATTTGCTGGTGAAGTTTTGAATCGAGACGGTAACTTCCCCTTGTGGATAGCTGGCGAGGCTCTCACAGGCAGGCCCATTGCCCAGCCGATGGAAGTTGCTACCATCCGGTTGAAGCGAATAGAGATCCGAGGCAAAGATCGAACAGCTATCCTCGTGGTCACTGCTTAAGGTCAACGCGCTGCCATCGGGCTTCCAGGCCAGCGTGTAAAGTTCAAAAATATCGAGCGGGTCCGACACAGGTACAGTCCACAGTGCCCGATCATTCTCCCCGTTTTCCCCGATCAGTCGAATCTGGTCGCCGTTATTGCCGCCACTGCGCACATAGGCAATGGTTCCGGCGGCTCTCTGCGCCTGTACAGATGGGTGAATGGTGGTGAGGAAAGCCGCAAAGATACAGACAAAGATCATTGACATCAGCAGAGGATAGGTGTGCTTTTGCATGACAAAATCCTTTCATTAGTGAAAAGGGGTGCGATAAGGCCCGCCCGCAGCAGGCTAGAAGGGTGACTTCTGGGCAGGGTGCGTCTCTTCATCGCCCTGCCCAATCTGATCGGCCAGAAAAGCAAAGAGCCGATCCAGCGTGGTAAATGCCAAGACTTCGCGCGTGTGCGGCGCTTCCAGCGAAGCACGCCACTCATCAGTCTGGCCCGTACCACCGACTTTCCACAGCCGCAAAAGATAAGCTCGATAGGTTCTGCCGTCGTGGCGCATGACACACTCCTGGTGAAATAGGGTGAAAGTGTCGCGTAGTGCATGAATGGATATTCTCCAACACAACTATGATTATCATTTTCACCGCGAACCGTTAAAGAACCGTTAGTGAAATCCGGGAGCAGCATTCCCAAAATGTTCGCCCAGTTTGAGAGGTACTTACGCGCCCATTGTCAGTTGAAGCTCGCTGCCGACTTCGCTACAATATGCGTGCTTGTGTTTGTTTGTGGGAGGAAGAGATGGCGCACTTATCCCTTTCGTTGCTCGGTCCCTTGCAGGCTACGGTGGATGACCACGCCGTCACCGGCTTTAAATATGACAAAGTGCGGGCGCTGCTTGCCTACTTGGCGGTGGAGGGCGACCACGCTCATGAGCGCGCGGCGCTGGTGGGCCTGCTCTGGCCGGATCTGCCGGAGGACGCTGCCCGCAACAATTTGCGCCAGACATTATTGACGCTGCGCGAAGCCATCGGCGACCGCTCGGCAGCGCCGCCCTTTCTGTTGACCAGCCGCACCGCCCTCCAATTCAATCCGGTCAGCGATTTCTGGCTGGATGTCAAAGCCTTTGGCGAATACCTAGCCGCCTGCGAACGTCATCCCCATGCCAATCCTGTAACCTGCCGAGCCTGTGCCAGTCGCCGACAGGCCGCTGTAGCGCTCTATCAGGGTGATTTCCTGGCCGAGTTCTTTCTGCCCGACAGCGATCCGTTTGAAGAGTGGGCATTGCTCAAACGTGAATGGCTGCATCGCCAGATGATCAACGCTCTCGCCCACCTCGTTGCCTATCACGAACGGCGCGGACAGTATGCAGATGCCCTGCAATATGCCGACCGGCAGGTGGCGCTGGAACCCTGGCGCGAGGAGACACACCGCCAACTCATGCGCTTATATGTGCTCAACGGCGAACGCAGCGCTGCCCTGGCCCAATATGAAAGCTGCCGCCACCGATTGGCACAAGAATTAGCCGTGGACCCCGAAGCGGCGACCATTGCACTCTATGAACAGATCCGCAGCGCCGGTGACCGCGTACCCCTTGCGCCAACCCAGTTGTCGTTGCCAGCACTCCGCCGCCACAATCTGCCACCAGCAGCCACGCCCTTTGTGGGCCGTGAATCAGAACTGGCGGCGCTGGGTCGCCTGCTGGACGAAGGCGATTGCCGTTTGTTGACCTTGACTGGCCCTGGCGGTGTCGGCAAAACTCGGCTGGCCTTGCAGGTGGCGGCAGAACAATTGGATGCCTTTGCCGACGGTGTTTTTTATCTTCCCCTCGTGGCCCTTTCGGATCCCGCGCTGTTGGCGACTACCTTGTTACGGATGCTGGGCGTCGAGGTGACCCCGGCCAGCGACCCGCGCGCCGCGCTCTTCACACACTTGGAGCGTCAAGAGATGCTCTTGATCTTGGATAACTTTGAGCATCTGCTGGCCGGTGCGGATCTGCTCGCCGATCTCTTAACGTCGGCAGCCCAGGTAAGCGTACTGGTCACTTCACGCGAACGGCTGAACTTACAGCGTGAGTGGATTTTCCCCGTTGACGGGCTGCCGATGCCTGGGGAATCCATGCCTTTGGCACACCTTGCCGAAAATGACGCTGTCCACCTTTTCGTCCAAAGCGCACAGCGCCTTTGTCCGGATTTCACGCTCTCGGCGACCAACGGCGCGGCGGTGGCGCGCATTTGTCAATTGGTGGGGGGGATACCGCTGGCGATTGAACTGGCCGCCACCTGGGTGCGCCTGCTCACGGCACAGGAAATCGCCACCGAAATTGAACAGGGCCTAGGCTTTCTCACGACCACACTACGCGATCTCCCCACCCGCCATCGCAGCCTGGCCGCTGTCTTTGCCTATTCCTGGCAGTTGTTAAGTACAGACGAGCAGCGTGTGCTAAGTCAACTTGCCATCTTCCGCGGTGGGTTCCGGCGTGAAGCTGCCGAACAGGTAGCCGCTGCCAGCCTGCCCCTCCTGCGCAGCCTAGTCGATAAGTCGCTGCTTCGCCACCATCTCTCTGGCCGCTACGAATTCCATGCACTCATCCACCAATATGTCGGCGAGCAGTTGGCGGCCAATGGTCTGCACGCAACCACACAGCAAAACCACACAGTCTATTTTCTGCGGGTGGCCGAAGATGCAGCGCAAGCCCTCAAGGGCGCACAACAGTCACATTGGTTGGCGCTGTTGGAACAGGAAGTGGACAATCTCCGCGCGGTGCTGCAAAGCGCCATCGACGCGCCGCAGCCAGACATAGCCGCGCGCATTTGCCGCGCCCTGGAATATTTCTGGGATTCCAACGGCAGGTTGAGGGAAGGCAAACAGTGGCTTGAACAAACACTGCCTCTCTTGTCCGCTGACGATCCCGACCAGCTTTCTCTGCGAGCCGATCTCTTCAATAGTCTCGGCAACGTGGTCTGCGAACAGGGCGATTACACCCAGGCCGCGGCGTTATACGCAGAAGGGCTGGTGCTTCAGCGGACGCTGGCCTCGCCAGAGGGCATTGCCAAAGCGCTTAACAACTTGGGCCACATCGCCTATCGCCAGGGCGATACAGCCCGCAGTTTGGCTCTCTTTGAAGAGTCGTTGGCCCTCTATCGTCAGTGTGGCGACCTCTGGGCAATGACCCGCTTGTTGAGCAATATCGGCGCTGTGCTCAGCGAGCAGGGTGATTACGCCAGGAGTGAGCGCTATCAGCGTGAAAGTCTGGCCCTGCGCCGCCAACGGGAAGATAGCAGTGGCATTGCCACCTCGCTGTTTAACCTGGCCGAAGTGTTGCACAGGCAGGGCAACGACGCGCAGGCGCTGATCTATCTGGAAGAAAGCCTGGGGATTTTTCGGCAACTCGACCTCAGCATCTACCTGGCGATGACCCTCTCGGCCCTGGGCACAATAACGGTCCTCACCGGCAAGGCAGCACAGGCATTGCCCTATTTGACGGAAAGTTTGAAAATCTTCCGTACAGTGGGCGCACAGTATGGGGTGGCGGCTGCGCTGGAAGGAATGGGTGGTGTGGCTGGGCTGCAAGGCGAGACAGAACGGGCTGCCCGGTTCTTGGGCGCGGCGGAAAAATTACGTGAGACCCTCGACGTACCTTTGTTAAATGTTGAGTGCGAGGACTATGCGCGCCTTGTTCACTTTGCCCAGAGCAATTCTGTGCCAGAGGAATTTGCAAGCGCTTGGGCAGAAGGCCGCGCGCTCCCGTTGGCGCATGTGATCGACCTGGCCCTGGTGACGATTTCTTAGGCTAGGCCAAAGAATAAACTATACGGCCAAAGACCCCGGCACTTTCGGTCCTGGCGAGTCAGTTTTGCATTCATTGACGATAGCGTGAAGAGGGATACAAATTGAGATCAAAGCTATGGTTTTCTAATTTGGTACTTGACATATTCCCATATAGGAATATAATAGTGACATGGCACGCTTACCCACGACTTCAGACGTTTTCAACGCGATTGCTGAACCGCAACGTCGGCAGATTGTTGACCTGCTGGCAAGGGGTGAACTGTCGGTGAACGAGATTGCCGAAGCGCTGGAAATGCAGCAGCCGCAGACGTCTAAACATTTGCGGGTGCTGCGAGAAGTGGGGTTGGTAGGGGTGCGCGGCGACGGCAAGCAACGGCTCTACAGCCTGAACGCGGAGAAATTGCGGCCTGTGCATGACTGGGTGAAGACGTATGAGCAGTTTTGGAACGAGCGCTTGGATCGTCTGGCGGATTATTTAAATCGACTGCAAACAGAGGAGAAACCGAATGAGCAAGGCAAATAGTGCAGTAGTGCAACCTTCGGATCGGGAATTAGTGATGGAGCGTGTTTTTAATGCGCCTCGGGGGCTGGTGTGGCAGGCGTGGACACAGCCGGAACATCTGAAGAACTGGTGGGGACCGACGGATTGGACGCTGCCTGTCTGCACCATCGATCTTCGGCCCGGTGGCGTCTGGCACTATTGCATGCGCAGCCCCAACGGTGAAGAATCGTGGGGCAAAGGCATCTACCGCGAAATTGTGGAGCCAGAGTACTTTATCTACGTGGATGCCTTCTCCGATGCCGAGGGCAACATTGCCGAAGGCATGCCCGAAATGGTGAGTCGGATCGAATTTATCGACCTGGGCAATAACCAGACCAAAGTAATCAATCGGACTGAATTTGCCTCGGCGGCAGACCTCCAGACGGTGTTGGATATGCACATGGAAGAGGGTATGAACCAGACGTTGGATCGGCTGGACGCCTACTTGGCGACGGTCTGAAGTCAGCATCAGTATCGAAAGATCTGACAGGTTTCTGAAACCTGTCAGATCTGAATTCTTGACAACAACCATTCCAAGGGAGAAAAAAATTGAATGTCCTGCTCTGGACTTTTCAAGTTCTGTTGGCGGCTGTGTTTGTGGCGCATGGATGGTTTATGCTGGCCGCGCCGCCAGAGATGATGGCAATGATCAACGAACAAATGGGGCAGCCCTTGCGCCTTTTCATCGGCACGGCAGAAGTGTTGGCGGCGGTGGGTCTGCTCTTGCCGGGGCTGACGCGCATCTGGCCCTGGCTGACGGCTTTGGCCGCGGCGGGACTGATGATTGTGATGGCGAGCGCCACCGGGCTGCATCTGGTGCGGGGCGAAACCGAGAGCGCCATTACCACCGCCGTGCTTTTTGTAATGGTGACCTTTGTGGCCTATATGCGCTGGAAGGTGGCCCCGTTGCCCGTGCGAAAACAGGTATTGGTTTCTCAACAACAGGTATAAAGTGGTTGAACCTGTTGAATAGGATTTCGTGTAACTGTTCAGCTGCGACGCACTCGCCAGGACAAGATCGGGCTAGAAATGCTGTGTGGCGAGTGCGTTGCACCCTGGCCCTGAATAGATACGATTTCATTAAAGAGGTGCCAGGATTTGGAATCCTGGCACCTCTTGCGATCTTAGTTGAGGAGCGGCAATGCTGCTTTTTTATCAACCAGTGTGTGGGCCATTTCAATGGCAATAGATCCGTTGGGATGGTGGCCGTTGCGTTCGATCTTTTCGCCAGATGGAGCCGTCTTCTCGGTGCGGAAGTGATTGATCTGGGCCAACAATCGTTCAGACAACTGCGCCAGATCCATGGCCGAAGCAACCGTTTGATCGACTTGGGCGCTGACCTCTTCGGTGGCGGCAGAGACCTGTTCGGCGGCGGCGCTGTTTTCTTCGGAGACTGCCGAGATGCTCTCCACCGCTTGCATAACCTCTTCGCTGCTATCAGCCAGTTGTTCGGCGGCGTCGCTGTTGCGTTGCACCACTTTCTGCACCTCGGCCATCAGCCGCTGTAGATCTTCGCTATCTTCGTTCATCGAGATCACCGAACTGCTCAATTGCCGAATCTGTGACTGCACTTGTCCCACGGCAGATTGAATGCTGGCGAGTACCTGTTCGGTTTCACCGAGCGCGGCTCAGCCCCTGTTCCACTTCCTGGCGACTTTCGTTCATGGCGGCGACAGCCTGGCCTGCGGTCTGTTGCACCCCATGCACAATCGATGTAATCTCGGCAGTGGAGCGGGCCGCCTGTTCCGCCAGTTTGCGCACCTCGTCGGCCACCACAGCAAAGCCTTTGCCATGTTCGCCAGCGTGGGCCGCTTCAATCGCTGCATTCAGCGCCAGCAAATTTGTACGTTCGGCAATCGCATCAATCGCCTGTACAATCGTGCCGATCTGCTGGCCGCGCTCGCCCATCTCCACAACCCGCGCCGCCACCTGTTCAGTCTTGGTGGCAATCATGCGCATCCCTGCAATGGTCTTATTTACGGCCTCTACACCGGCAGCCGTGGCGACCCCCGTCTGGCTGACGGTTTGGCTGCTTTCTTGCGTGGCCTGTTGCACCTGTTGGATGGCAGCCGCCAGCCGATGTTGTAAGGTTTCGTTGGCAGTTTTCACGATCTGTGACTGTACACGCGCGCCGTCGGCAATGCTCATAATGGACTCGTTCTGTTTCTCCACCACCACGCGCATACTTTCCAGGCTATGGCTTTGTTGTGTATTTGCTTCGGCCACCTGCTCAATGGTCAACGCAATTTGTTGTGCCGCCTGCCCAGCCTGATAAGCAGCATCGTTTAGCTGCTGACCGGCCACAAAGACATTTTCCGTACTGCCACGCACCGTGCTGATCAGCATGCGCAACTCTGTTGCCATGCGCTCAAACGAATCTCCCGTCTCGTGAAGGCCTTCAATCATGGTGTTAAACGAGCGCGCCATTTGGCCGATCTCATCCTTAGAATCCAATTTCAGTGGCTGTGCCGTAATTGTTATCTTGCGCTCGCTGAGATTGCCCGCCGCCAGATCGTCCAACTCGACCACTAACTGTGCCAGAGCCAGATTGGCAATCTGCACCGAAGTATCGGAGACTAGTTGCAGCGGGCGGGTAATCCCGCGCGAGATCACGATGCCGAGGGTCAGCCCCAAAATTACGGCCAGCAACATGGTGATTATGAGGACAATCTGGGTTTGTCGCACAAGGTCCGTAGTCTCTAGCGCGGCCTGCTCAAATTCCTGTTGGATACTGGCCGACATCTGCTGACCAATGGCGGCGACCTCTGGCCCCACCTTATCTAGAACGTCGGACTGGATAAGGTGTTGGCGAAGGTAATCATCGTGCAGGCTGACAAAGGCTGTTGCATACAGGGTTACAGCATCTGTGGCTTCCTTTGCCATCACCTTCTGGCCCGGCTCAGTAAGAACCTTATTAAGATTGTTCAAAGCTGTGGTTACCTGTGTATGCCTTTGATCAAACTTCGTCGCCCAGCGCTCGTCCCCATCAATCATATATTTGGAGGCATTAAACCGCATCAGCAGAAACCCAGCTTCGGCGTCCGCTGTATAGTTGAGTCCACTCTGATTATTGTTGATAAACAGATTAGCGCGCAGTGTGGCAAAGATATCTTCGGCCAGTGGACCCTGAACATCCAAACTTTCCGTTACCACACCCGTCCGATGCGCCAACAACCCTATAATTTCATTAAACCCTGTTTGATAGGCTTGAGAATTTGTTTGTATAGATTTGAACATGGCTACCCGGTCTGCCTGGGTGATCTCTTGTTCGGCCCGCTGCAACAGCACTTCAAGATCCGCCCACTCGGTGTTAAATTGGGTTAAATAGGTTGCCTGCGGATTTTGAATATACTTATTGGCAAAAAAGCGCAGCGTGCCAATATGGTTCACAATCGACTGTGTTATCTTTTCGTCCTGCGCCAAGTTGTTGGCGAGGTTCTTCACTGTGCTATCGATCTGGCTAATCCGCAGAAGGGCAACGCCACCCACAACCATCGTAAGCATCAAAGCCAGGACATAACCGGCTAGGATGCGAGTGCCCACACGTAAATTCGAGAAATACCGAAGCATCAACCCCTCCTTAGGATAAAAACTTTCATTGCTCCTATAATCATGGGGGGAAAGGTCTACAGATGTTATACGCAAGAGGTACTAGATTTTAGGCTGAGCGCTAAAGTTAGCCGCTTACGCTATAATCTATCCAGCCCTCAGCGTAATTTCGCACGGCTCTGTGCCTGACAAATCGAAAGTCTACTCACCATGCCGCCGCGTGTTGGCAACAAAGTACGTACACAAATTGTTACCGTCGAGAAGGGCGTCAGCGCGGCAGCGGCGCGATCTGCTGGCCGCCGAAGAGCCAATGGAGATCAGGCTAGTCAGTGCGGGCGGCACAACCCGCACCGTGGCGATTACCATGCGTACACCGGGGGCCGATTTTGAGTTGACGGCGGGCTTCCTCTTTGCCGAGGGCGTGTTGCACAGTCGCCACGAAGTTCACCACATCACCTATTGTATCGACCCCGCTGTGGACGCTGCCCAGCGCTACAACATTGTCAACGTGGCGTTGCGCGCCGAGACCCTGCCCGATCTGCCCTCGCTGGATCGGCATTTCTACACCAGCAGCGCCTGTGGTGTGTGTGGCAAAGCCAGCCTAGACGCGCTGGAGATGCGCGGTTGCCCCACTCTACCTTCCGGCCCTGCCGTAAGCAGCGCGCTGATCTGTGCGCTCCCGGATCGGCTGCGCGCCCAACAGTCGCTTTTTGAAAGTACAGGCGGTCTCCACGCCGCTGCGCTCTTTGACACAGCCGGCACGTTGCTCTGTGTGCGCGAAGATGTAGGTCGGCACAATGCCGTGGATAAAGTGGTGGGGTGGGCGTTGATGAATGGCAAATTACCTCTTCACCAACATGTACTGTTGGTCAGTGGGCGCGCCTCGTATGAAATTCTGCAAAAGTCCACCGTGGCTGGCATCCCGATTGTGTGTGCGGTCTCGGCTCCCAGCCACTTGGCCGTAGAGATGGCGCAACGTTTCAACGCGACGCTGATCGGCTTTCTGCGCGGCGAGCGTTTCAACATCTATCACGGAGCCGAGCGGGTTAGGATTGAGATAGGATCATTGCCTGACGCATGAAAACAAGCCACGCAACACGCCACGTTTGCCCAAATCGCTTGCCCCTTCTATACTTCCCCAGGCTTGCCACATCTAATCCTGACTCAGGTTTTCACATAGTTTCCCTGCCCATGCACCCCAAACTCATCCAATCTATCCTGCTTGCGCTCCTCTCCGGGGTTGTAATGCTGGCCGCGTGTACACCCGTGCCTACACCATCACCGGCAGCCAGTCCTGCGCTGCCCGTCCGCATTTCGGATCCCGGCGTCAATGATCACCCCACACTGGCCGACTTTTGGGAAGGGCGCGCCGAGTTCGTCGTTGATATCGATGTGACCGGGCTGCCCATGGGCGAATCCGAGACGGTGATCATGGACAACGGCGAATGGTGGAGCTATGTCCACGCCAGCGACCGCTCGGCGGGCGTGGTGGATCAGTGCGGCGCGCCGGTGGAGTTCCCCGGATGCATGGTCATCTATAAATCTCGCGATGAAGGCAGCACTTTCACCCTCGATACCCCCGTTTGCCAAATGGCGTGTACCCAATGCCCGTGTGATTCCAAAATCGATCATATCGACCAGCAGCAATATCCGCGCCTGCTCTGGGACGGCGCTCACTTCACGCTGGTCTATGAATATCGGGCCATGGTGATGGCCGTCCAATCGCCCGACGGCGAAGCGTGGACGCCGCTGGGGCAGCTTCCCGCCACGGGCATTTGGCACTATTGGTTCCGCGATTGCAGCAAAGCCGAAAGCATCGGCGTGCATCCCTTCTCCGAGTATAACTATCAATGCCTCGTGGGCAGCCCGCCGGGCATCTTTGCCGAGCAGGGCACGCTCTATATTTTCGTGGGGTTGGGGCAGAATCCGGGGGCCATGGGCTGTTACAAAGGGCCGGTTGGCAGCGAGATTGCGCTTTTTGAAAAATGTGACGCCAACCCCCTCTTTGGCGGCGCGGCCAGCTATGGCCCCACCGACGAAACCGGCCCCGCGGCCAATCCCTATTTCGACTTTCGCACCATCTCGTCTGCCGAAGTGCTGCGCGTGGGCGATCATGTCTATATGCTCTACGAAGGTGTGCGCGGGCCAGGACCGGGCGACGGCGGCGATACACAGTTTGGCCTGGGATTGGCTCGTTCGCTCACCCCGGCGGTGGATGGCCCGTGGGAGACCTTCCCCGGCAATCCCATCCTTGTGGACCTGCCCGGCAACATCGGCCTGGGCCACGGCGATCTTGTGATTGTGGAGGGCGAAACCCTGCTCTACACCTCGCTGGACGGCGACACCCGCAGCCGTCTGCGCCTGACGTGGAGAGAGTGATCATCAAAATTACTGAATCAAAATTACCGAATTTAGCCCAACGCGAGTATAATAGACGTTATACCTGTCCGCAGCGTGTGGGCAGGTTTATATTTTTAGGGCTAAGAGTGCGACTTGGCTCACCAGAGTCATGGAGTACTCTTTTATGAATTTTGAACAATTTCCCCTCGATCCGCGCATCCGAGCGGGGATCCGAGCCATGGGCTACACAAGCCCCACCCCCATCCAAGAACAGACCATTCCTGCTATTTTGGCGGGTAAAGATGTGCTGGGATTGGCTCAAACCGGAACCGGCAAAACCGCCGCTTTTGTGCTGCCCATCTTACAACATCTGAGCAAAGGATCTCAGCGCCATGTGCGCGTCCTGATTGTTGCCCCGACGCGTGAACTGGCCGAACAGATCCACCAGAGCATTGCCACGCTGGGCAAGCATATGAAAGTGCGAAGCACCGTCATCTATGGCGGCGTGGGCAAAGGCGCGCAACTCTCCGCCCTGCGCCGCGGTGTCGAGATTGTGGTGGCCTGTCCCGGTCGTCTGCTTGATCACATGGGCGAAGGCAACATTGACCTTTCGCATGTGGAGATGTTGGTGCTGGATGAAGCCGATCGCATGTGCGACATGGGCTTTCTGCCCGATGTGCGCCGGATTTTGAGCCATCTGCCCAAACAGCGGCAGACGCTCTTTTTCTCGGCCACCATGCCCAGCGAGATCCGCGGCCTGGCCGATAACATCCTCACCGCTCCGGTGACGGTGCAGATCGGCATGATTGCCCCGGCCAAAACTGTCTCCCATGCCCTCTTTCCTGTGCCCGAAGGCTTGAAGAAACGTCTGTTATTGGCGCTTTTGCAACAGACTGAGACCTCACGCGTGTTGGTCTTTACCCGCACCAAGCGGCGGGCGCGCAATCTTGCCATTGATCTGGGCAACGAAGGCTACAAAGTGGCCGCCCTCCAGGGCAACATGGCCCAGAATCGCCGCCAAGAGGCCATGAATGGCTTCCGCGATGGCACCTATGACATTATGGTTGCCACCGACATTGCCGCGCGTGGCATCGACGTCACCGAGATTTCACATGTGATCAACTTCGATATGCCTGACACCGTGGACGCCTATACCCATCGGATTGGGCGCACCGGGCGCGCCGAGCAGAGCGGCGAGGCGTTGACCTTTGCCGTGTCCGATGATGCTGACATGGTGCGCGAGATTGAAAAAGTGTTGGGGGAACCGGTGGAACGCCGCCAGTTGAAGGGGTTTGATTACGGCGCAGCAAAGTCGGAGAGTCTGTTGCCGCAGAATCAGCCTCGATCCAACGGGGCAGGGCGCAGCAGCGAACCGCGCCGTCGCAACGGCGGATCACAAAACAGCACGGCCAAACCGAACAGTGCGGCGAAAACAGGGGCCGAGGCTGATGGCCCGAAAGCACCGCGCCGCCGTCCGCAGCGCCGCCGCTCGCCGGTAAAGACGTCGGCCTAACTAGACTAAGCGCCACAAGGACATTTCTGCTTTTTGAAAAATGTCCTTGTGGGCTTCTGCGGAGTGTATTAATGCGTGATGGGTGTTTCGTGATAAAGGTTTATCGGATCTATTGAGGTCCAGGGTGCGACGCACCTGAACAGTTACGTTTTATCACGGAACGCCCATCACTTTTCCGTCTCATAACCAGCTACGCAATTCCCCCAGATCCGCCACCAGCAGATCGACGTCGCCAAAGTCCCCGGCGCGTCCCAACCCACCCAAGACCCCACACTGTACCGCCCCAATGGCCTGGGCCGGGCGCAACTTCATAGGCGAATCGCTGACCACGAGCACACTGCTGGGATTCAGCCCCAGTTCTTTACACAGCGTGCTCACGGCGTCATTCTGCGCGCCGGCGCCATTGGACTTTTCGCCTGTGGTCACGGCGGCGAAGAGCGGGAATGGCAACGGGCTTTGTTGCAAAAATGCGTCTACTTCGGCACACGGGCGCAGCGTCATTAGCCCCAAGGCGTAGTGGTGGGAAATCTCCTTCAAAAGCACAACCGTGCCGGGGCGTAACGTAAGCGAATCCGCCGGGGGCAAGCCGCGCAGCCAGTTGAGGAAAGGCATCATGCGGCGCACATCTTCGTGGAGTTGCAGCCACGAGAGTAGCCCGATCCAGCGGTTAATTGGCCCTTCCAAAAGCGCCATGACGCGCTGAAAAAAGAGGCGTCGATCTTGCAGCGGCCAAATGCGGTCGGTCAGATGCAAGCGCCCCGCCATTTCGTTGGCAAAGCGCCAGTCGATCTCGGTGAGTGTGCCATCCAGATCGAAGATAACGCCGTTAATGCGGTGACCGGCGATCAAGCCTGGGATGCGAATTTCGGTCTGCACATAGGCAGGCTTGAAAGGTTCGATGTCGCGCAGTTTGCGGGTAATATAGAGGAGAATGACACGCGCGCTGGCAATTGTGGGCGTGCTCAGCAGCACACCCAAGACGCCAAAGACCACCGCTCCGCTGATAATGCCCGCAAAGGTGACGGCGGGATGAAGTTGTACACGCCGCCCCACCAGCCGCGGGATCAAATAGACGCTCTCTACCTGGGTAATGACCAAATAGATGCCCAGTACAATCAGGGCGAAGACGAAATTATTGGTGGTCATCCACAGCGAGCCTTGGAAAAGCGCCACCAACGTGCCCACAGCGCCGCTGATCCCCGGCCCCACCGTGGGCAGAAATTCCATGATCCCAGCCAGCAGCGAAAGCCCGGCAGCGTTGGGCAGCCCCACAATCGACATGGCGATCCAAGTGACCACCCCCACCACCACCCCCAGCACAAATTGCCCGCGCAGGAACGCGCTCCAAATTGCCGAGAGTTCGCCGCGCCAGCAACCGCATCTCTTCTTGATAATCAGTGGGTAGCGCGCCCACAATCGAGCGCTGAAGTTTGCTCATGTCTTTGAGCAGCCAGAAGCTGAGAACCAGCACATAGATCGTCGTCAGCACAGTGGTCGTCAGCGTCAGGGCAAAGCCCAGCGCGCCAGCCGCAGCCGGCGAAACGATGCTTTGCAACACCTCGCCCAACTGCTGAAAGAGCGCGTTGATACTGAGTTCAAAGGTGCCCAGCGTAAAGACCGGCGCAGTGGAGGATGTTTGTAGATCGGTAGTGAGCGTATCCAGGACGCTGACCAGAGATTCAAACGAGGCGACCAAACGGGGAATAAAAAGCACCGGGGCTACCAGAAGTAATAAGATCAGCAACAGGTAGATCGAGATGATCGAGACGCCCCGGCTCCAGGCTGTGCGGCGTTGGATCCAGTTGACGGGTTGATAGAGGATGAAAGTGAGCAGAAGCGCAATGATCGTGGGGCGGATCATGGCGCGAAAGGTGATCAAAAAGATCACTGCCAACAGGGCCAAAATGGCGGTGACAATGATCTTGGTTGTGCTATTCCAACGTTTGGATGTCATCGAGGGTTCGACACGATTTGTGTGTCAGCGAGGGTGGGAAAGGAGCAGTTCACTTGAAGACCGTAAATTCGCTCACCGGCCAATAGCGCAGCCACGCTCGCCCCATAATCGACATGCGGCTGACTGGACCAAAAGCGCGGCTGTCGTTGCTGTTGTCCCGATTGTCTCCCATGACAAAATAACTCATAGGGCGCAAAGTGATAGGGCCAAAATTAGCATGACCCGCGATGTAGCTAAAGCCTTCCGATGGGGCCACGCCGTTAATATAGAGCACGCCATCATGAATCTCCACAGTTTCGCCGGGCAATCCTACCACCCGCTTGATCAGCAGCTCGGGCATTTGGGGCAGATTAAGCACGACAATATCATTGCGTTCCGGGGAGTGCATATAGTAGCTAACTTTTTCAATCACGAGTCGCTCAGTAGGATTGAGGCTAGGCTGCATACTTTGCCCATAAACCACGGTGGCCTGGGCCAGAAAGATATGGATCACCAACGCTAAAATCACAGCAGGCAGGGCAATTTGCAGGCTTTCGCGCAACACGATCGGTAAAAAAGAGCGGTTTGCAGAGGGAATGGCAACGGTCACCGGAAGTTGTTCGGCGGTGTCAGCAGGAATATCGTGGGCGGAATCTGCCAGAGAAAACGTCATAATAGGTAGTATCTCCTGATGTGCCCCCTCACGTAGGCTGGACTGGGGCAACAGGGCGGAATGATTGACCACAAGGTTACTGATCTGCTGATTTTTATCCATCTGGCGTATTCACAGAGCCGGGGAATCCCTATTTGCCCCCAACATACAGATAGTTATACAGATAGTCTAGAAGTACTATTCTACAAATACAATCAAACAGATGAAAAGTCAAGGGCACGGGCTACGGTAAAAGTCGTAGGCTTCTTACGATTAACTGACAAACCTTCAAGAAAAGAGCACACCACGAGCGTATGGTGGCAGTAACGATAGATGTCTAGGGTGCGACGCACCTGTATAGTGACCCATGGCATTGTCGCCAGTCTAGTCGCCAGCCTCTGTGAGTATCGTTTCCAGATGGTGAATGGTCAACGCAACGGCCACAAGTGCGGCAGTCTCGGCGCGGCAGGATGCGCGGTCCCAACGAAACTGTGTGCCAGCCCGCCGCGCTGGCCTGCGCCACCTCTGCGGCGCTGAGTCCCCCTTCGGGGCCAATGGCAAGCGTGATGGCGCTGGGATGCGGGTGCGCAGCCAGTGTGGCGGGAATGCGGCGGGCGGCGTTGGCGCGCTCTTCCCAGGGCAACAGTCGCACACCCCCGGTTTGGGCGATTAGCTCGTCCCATGTCAGCGGGTCGGCGAGTTCGGGCAGCCGCGCCCGCCCTGACTGTTCGGCGGCTTCCCGAATAATGCTCAGCCAGCGCTCATATTTGTTGCGGATCTTGTCGGCGGGGCGCACAATCGTGCGGCTGCTGATCACCGGCACAAAGCGGGCTACGCCGATCTCTGTGCCTTTTTGCAACACCCATTCAAAGTTGCTGCCCTTGAGCACACAGGCGCAGAGTGTTACCGGGACGGATGTCTCGCTGTGCAGTTCGACTTTTTCCACCACCCAGCCTACGGCGGCGCGCCGCTCCAGTTGGCGGATCTCAGTGCGGAAGGCCGCGCCGCTGCCGTCCAAAAGGGTGATCTCATCGCCAGCGCGCAGGCGCAACACCGTGCTCAACTGGTGGGCAAGCGGCGATAGATCGACAGGCTGATTGGGAACGATGGGCATCCCCGTGAGAAAGAAACGGTGCATGGACCTATTAGAGCATATTGGGGCGGTTTCGACCAGAAAGATCGCGTGCCTGACACGGCGCAGTGGATTCCTATCCGGAGGGGCCGCGCAGAGTAGCCCCGCCAAGATCAAGAGTGTTTTAGGGCATCAAGGGCAATGTGGCGCAAGACTGCAAAGCGCTGTTGCCCATTGTGCTTTCGGAAGCCGATGTCCACGATTCAGTGCAGACCATTTCCGAGTTGCGCAGTGCCACAATGACCTGTCCAACGAGATGTAACCTGCTCTATATCTATTCTTTATATCGGGGCACTGGTTGCCCTCGGTTTTTTGTTGTTCAATGGGGCTACGTCTGAACGGGACTCAAACAGGCATTCAGACAAGCTTGAACAGCATCACTTGATTCGAGTTTAATCATAACTAAAAGGAGTACACCCTATGGATATTTTATGGTGGGCAGTCGTTGCGTTGGTCGTGGCCTTGATCGCTGGAGCCTTAGGCTTTACAGGGGTTGCCCGTGGGGCTGCAACCGCTTCGAAATGGCTTTTTGCTATCTTCTTAATCGTGGCGGTGGTGATCTTCATCTTGGCCTTGGTAGGCGGCAGTCTTATCCTCTAGGCTGTGCATTTTGCTTCACGCTAATTTGTGGTTAATGAGTCGGTGGCTGAAAATATCTTCAGCCACCGACTTTCTTTTCAGATAATATCGATCTAAGGTGCGACGCACTCACCACACAAGCTTTTCACAACCAATCTACTCTTGGCGAGTGCGTCGCACCTGTATAGTTACTTGATTTCCCATCCCTGTTCGGCAACCATGTCTAGCGGACGTTATGCCCAGACGGAGGAGCGCCGTGGTTCCCACGCAAAAGCCCATGTCTGACAGCAAGACATCATCAGAACACCCGCCCGAATTTTGGGCGGGGCTGGCGCGCGCCTTTGTAGGGGCGTTGCTTTTCAGCATCCCCTTGCTCATGACTATGGAAATGTGGCAACTGGGCAGCACGATTCCCCGGTTTCGGCTGGTTCTCTTCCTGGCTGTAACCTTTTTGCTAGTGTTGGGGCTGGCGCATACCATAGGGTTCCGCCAAGCGTTGACGCCCAAAGAAGTCTTTTATGACGCCGGGGTGGGCTGCGCTGTGGGGTTTGTCACGGCTGCCATCTTTTTGCCGCTATTGGGCGCGGTCAATCTTTCCATGTCGCTGGATGAGATCGTGGGCAAACTCTCGCTGGAGGCCACCGCCGGCAGCATCGGTGCGCTGCTGGCCCGCAGCCAACTGGGGGAGCACCATAGCAACGACACTGGGCAAAAAAAGCACATCTATCAACAGGAGATGTTTTTAATGGTGGTGGGGGCGCTCTTCCTCAATTACAACGTTGCCCCCACCGAAGAGATCGTCTTAATCGCGCTGCAAGTGACGCCCTGGCATGCCCTTGCCCTCATGGTGCTTTCGTTGCTGATTATGCATGTCATGGTCTATGCCGTCGATTTCCGCGGGCAAGAAGCACCGCCCGAAGATGCCACGTTTGGCGATGTCTTTCTGCGCTATACCGTAGTCGGCTATATTTTGGTGCTGCTGGTCAGCCTCTTTTTGCTGTGGATCTTTGGCCGTTTGGATCAGACCGCTCTTACCCCCACCTTGATGATGATGGTGGTGCTGGGATTGCCCGGTGCGATTGGCGGGGCTGCGGCCCGGCTTATTTTATAAGGAGACCCTCTATGAACGCCGATCCATCCTCCGGTGATTCTGCCCGCGTCGCCATCACGCCTTTTTGGGAGCGGGTAATCGGTATTTTTGGCGTACTTTTGGTGCTGGCTGCTATGGCGATTATCACGATTGAAGGTCTGCGCGCCGATGACGCGCCCAGTTTGCTTGTGCGCCAGGAAGAGATTATTGCCTATGAGCATGGCTACATGGTCAAGATCCAGGTGATTAACCAGGGCGATACCACCGCTGCCGATGTGGCCGTGGAGGGCAAAGTCGGCAGCGGCGACACCGGCGAAGTCAGCACCACTACCTTCGATTACATCCCACCGCATTCCTCGCGCCAGGGCGGGCTTGTCTTTACCCAGGACCCCGCCGCTGATCTGCATCTGCGTACCACTGGCTTTACCCTCCCCTAATCTTTGGCAATTTACCCGGCAGCGCGCGCTTCATGCTACAATGCCCCCCATGTGGACCAGACTGTGTCCATTTCTGCACCGCATTGGTGAATTTTCTCAAGGATTGCAGGCGTGAGCCATAAAATTTTGATTGTGGAAGATGAAGCCACCCTGGTGGAAACCCTGGAATATAACTTCACGCGCCAGGGCTATGAAGCGGTGACGGCGCGCAACGGAGCCACGGCCTTGGATGTGGCCCGGCGCGAACGCCCCGATCTAATCGTGTTGGACGTAATGTTGCCTGGGCTGGATGGCTTTGAAGTGTGTCGCATTTTGCGCCAGGAGATGAACGTGCCGATTTTGATGTTGACGGCGCGTGACGACGAGATTGATAAAATTGTGGGGCTAGAGGTGGGCGCAGATGACTATCTCACCAAGCCCTTTAGTATGCGCGAATTGATTGCGCGGGTGAAGGCGCACCTGCGCCGTGTGCGCTTGATCCGCGAAGAGATGGAAACCGACGACGAGACCCTGCGCGAGGTCCCAAGCAACGGGCGCAAACTGCACTTTGGCAATTTGCTCATTGATCCCGAACGCCACGAAGTGCTGCTCGGTGGCGAGGTTCTGCACCTGAAGCCAAAGGAATATGAACTCCTGCTCTTCTTGGCAGAAAACCGGCGCATTGTCATCGGTCGAGATTTAATTTTAGAGCGGGTGTGGGGCTGGGACTATAGCGGAGGCAGCCGCACAGTGGATGTGCATGTGCGTTGGCTGCGCGAAAAGATCGAGCGCGATCCTGCCGAACCCCACCGCATTGTCACCGTGCGCGGCATTGGCTATCGTTTTGAAGGCTAAACCTCTTTCCGAGGCCACTCATGTTCCAATTGAACACACTGCGCTGGCGCATCGCCCTGGCCTACATGGCCCTGCTGGTTGTGATTATGGTCGGGCTGACACTCTACCTCACCCAACAGGTACGCACCGTCACCCTCACCAATCTCCAGGCGACGCTCCTGGCCGAAAGCAAACTGCTGGCTAATAACCAAACGCTACGTTCCGGCCTCTACGCCCAGCGTTGGAAGGTTGGCGATGCCGATCTGCAAGCGCTTATCAACGAATGGGGCGATCTGCTCAACGTGCGGGTCACCCTCATCGGTCAAGATGGCGTGGTGTTGGCCGATTCTGACGCCGCCGCCGTGACCATGGAAGATCACAGCCAGCGCCCCGAAGTGATCAGCGCGCTGGCCTCTGGCGCAGGCGAAAGCACTCGCTATAGCCGCACCCATGGCTTTGACACCTTCTACGTTGCCGCCTTAATTCCTGCGCCCTCGGCGGATCCAGCCACACCGCCGCTGGGGGTTTTGCGCCTTTCCATGCCCCTCACCGACGCCGAATCCAGCGTGATGCCGCTGCGCACGGCCGTAGTGGTGGGTGGGCTAATCGCCATGATCTTCACAGGCCTGCTCTCGGTCATCGTGGCCGAGCGCATCGCCAAGCCCATTCGCCGCCTCACCGAAATCGCCGTGCAGATGTCGCGTGGCAATTGGAGTGTACGCATTCACCCCCGCTCCCACGACGAAGTGGGGCAACTCTTGCGGGCCTTCAACCGCATGGCAGATCGACTGTTGGAACAGGTTTCCAGTCTCCAGCGCGAACAAGAGCGGCTTTCCACCATTCTCAACAATATGGTGGATGGCGTTCTGCTTTTGGATGACGAGGGCCGGGTGCAACTGATTAACCCGGCTGCCGCCCGCCTTTTGCGTATACACCGCAAACGCTCGGTGGATCTCTCCTTTCCCCAGGTCGCCCGTGATCATCGGTTGGTGGGCCTGTGGCGTCGATCTCAAGAAGAAGCCAGCACCCAGGAGACCATGCTCGACATGGAGCGCCGTGTGATCCGCGCCGTTTCGACGCCCGATCGGGATGGACAGCGCCGCGGCTATCACGTGATTTTGCAAGATTTGACCCAATTGCGCCGTTTGGAGACCGTGCGTCGCGACTTTGTCAGTAACATCTCCCATGAACTACGCACGCCACTGGCCTCGTTGCGCGCCCTCGTGGAGACGTTGCGCGATGGCGCGCTGGACGATCCCCCGGCGGCGCAGCGCTTTTTGGATCGCATCGAGACCGAGGTTGATTCTCTGGCCCAGATGGTGCAGGAGTTGTTGGAGCTATCGCGCATTGAATCGGGACGCGTCCCCTTTCGACTCCAGCCCACGGCGGTGAGCGAAATTGTGCTGCGTCCTGTGGAACGCCTGCAACCCCAGGCCGAGCGCGCCCGTGTGGAATTGATTGTAGACCTGCCCGGTGGGTTGCCCCTGGTGATGGCCGACGGCGAACGCATTCACCAAGTGTTGACGAACTTGGTTCACAACGCCATCAAGTTTACATTGGCTGGCGGCACTATCACCGTGCGTGCCCAGACCCAGACCGAACAAGCACGCCGTTGGGTTGTCTTTGCCGTGGCCGACACAGGCATCGGCATCAGCGCGGAAGCCTTGCCGCGTATTTTCGAGCGCTTCTATAAAGAGGATCAGGCACGTTCGGCAGGCGGTACGGGCCTGGGCTTGGCGATCTCCAAACACATTGTGCAGGCCCACGAAGGCCGCATCTGGGCGGAAAGTGTCGAAGGCGAAGGCAGCACCTTCTACTTTTCTCTGCCCACCCTCCCCCATGAAACCACGCGCGACGTGTCCCCGGTCCAGCCCACAGACCCAGATGCCTGGGCTTAAGCGGGTCGTTTTATCTCCTTTTACCCACTTTTAACAGATTGTTAACAATTCTTCTACCTCCTCAATACGTATTGTTAATTTATCCTCAGTATGCTTGGCCCAAGCGTACCGACTGTACGCAAACTCATGTCAAAAGAATCTAAAGAAAACTGTCTCAAGTGGAGGAGAAAGATATGCGTCGTTTGTTGATTGTTCTATTGGCAATGGTTGCCCTGGCGGTGGCTGCTTGCGGTTCCGAGGCTGATACTCCGGCAACTGAAGCACCCGCCGCCCAAGCGCCCGCCGCCGAAATGGCCGGGGGCATGTTGCCCGCAGTGAACCCGCTGGATTTGAATGGCGAGATCATCATCGCCGGTAGCTCCACGGTCTACCCCCTGACCGAAGCCATGATGGAGCGCTTCCAGAACGAAGGCTTTGCCGGCAACCCCACGATTGATAGCATCGGCAGCGGTGCTGGCTTCGAGCGCTTCTGTGTGGCTGGCGAGACCGATATTGCCAACGCCAGCCGCGCCATTCGCGACACAGAAATCGAATCGTGCGCTGCCATTGACCGCACACCGATTGAATTCCGGATCGGCACCGATGCCCTGGCCGTGGTGGTCAGTGCTGAAAATGATTTTGTGGATAACCTGACCGTGGAAGAACTGGCGCTGATCTTTTCCACTGCCGCTACCTGGCAGGATGTGAACCCCGACTGGCCCGCCGAGCCGATTCAGCGCTTTGGCCCTGGCACCGACAGCGGCACTTTTGATTATTTTGTCGAAGCCGTCTTTGACGAAGACGAGGCCCCCATTCTGAGCGCGGCTAATCTGCAACTTAGCGAAGATGACAACGTGCTTGTGCAAGGCGTGGAAGGCAGCCCCTATGCCATTGGCTACTTTGGCTATGCCTACTATGAAGAAAACGCTGAGCTTCTGAAAATCCTCTCGATTGAGGGCGTCGAACCCAACGCCGAGAATGTCGAAGCCGGTGAATACCCGCTCTCCCGCCCGCTCTTCATCTATTCCGATGCTGGCATCTTGGCGGCCAAGCCCCAGGTGGCAGGCTTCATCAATTTCTACTTGACCTATGTCAACGAAGAGATCGTGCAGATCGGCTATTTCCCGGCCAGCGAAGAAGCACTGAACGGAGCGCGCGAGGCTTTGCTTGCTGCCGTGAACGGGCAGTAGTCGCCTGTAACAGGAGATCGCTGATAGCAACCCAAACAACTGGGACGAGCCTGTCTCCCCAGTTGTTTGGCGCTTCGCGTAAGGCTTGAAAAATTCAGTTTTCGATCCAGGTTTCATTTTAGATAGCAAACAATCTAACGAATATTGGCGTGTTGGTGTGATAGGCTGAAGGCATGGCCTATCACGCACAGAAGCGAGGTGAGCGGTCATGACACACTCAACAGATCAACTTCTTTCCACCGTATCTGCTGACTCAACGGGAGCACACATGGTACGCACATCCGCCCGCCCGCAAGCGGAACCCACCACAGATGGACCACAGCTTGATCTGTCCCGACAACCGCGCCTGGGAGAGAGCATTATTCAAGGCTTTCTCTTCCTCTGTGGGGCAGTCTCTGTTCTCACCACCGTAGGAATTGTCTTTGTTCTGGGCAACGAATCTTTGCATTTTTTCACCAACGGCGTCTCGTTGGGCGAATTTTTCGGGGCAGGGCAATGGCAGCCCGCCATCGGGCAGTTTAGCATCTGGCCGCTGGTCACAGCCACACTGGTGGTCAGCAGCATTGCGATGCTGGTGGCGTTGCCGCTGGGGCTGTCGATCGCCATTTATTTAAGTGAATACGCGTCTCTGCGTATGCGCAGCATTCTCAAACCTGTGCTTGAAGTGTTGGCGGGTGTCCCCACCGTAGTCTATGGCTATTTTGCCCTCTATTTTATGACGCCCACCCTGCGCTCCATCTTTGGCCGTGATGTTGTCGAGATCTATAACACCGCCTCGGCGGGCATTGTCATCGGCATCTTGATCATCCCGCTGATCAGTTCCATGAGCGAAGATGCCCTGCGCGCCGTACCCGGATCGTTGCGTCAAGCCGCCTATGGATCGGGGGCCACCAAACTGGAAACTGCGTTAAAGGTGGTTGTGCCTGCCGCCCTCTCTGGGATCACCGCCGCGGTGATCGTTGCCATCTCACGGGCGATCGGCGAAACCATGATTGTGGCGATTGCCGCCGGTGCAGGGCCACAGTTGACCCTGAATCCCTTCCGCGCTGCCGAGACTATGACCGGCCATATTGTACGGATTAGCGGCGGCGATCTCAGCTATGACAGCGTCGACTACAACAGTCTTTTTGCCATCGGCCTCTTGTTATTCCTGATGACTCTGGTACTCAACATCATCAGCCAGCAAATCGTGCGCCGCTTCCGGGAGGTATACGAATGAGTACACCGCTTAGCCCCGCCGACACACTGCCCACGGATGAGGAATATCGCCGACTAACGGCAGCGCGCCAGCGCACCGGCCAAGTCTGGGCCATCTTGTTTCAGCTTTCCACGCTGATTGGCATCATTGCCCTGACCCTGCTGCTCTATACCGTGATCAATCAGGCTTTTGGAATGGTGGCCGTTGAAAATACTGTGCAACCGGAGACGCTGGCGCTAGACGGCGTGGCGCTGGAGGATATGGACAAAGCGCAATTGGGGAGCGTGTTCAGCGCGGATGTCTCCTCTGGACTGTTGCGCCGCTTTGAATCGGAGATGCCCATGGCCGAGCGCAGCCGTGGGAATCTGCTCAACCTTATTGGAGATCGGGCGATTAAGCCGCAGATCGAAGCGAGCTGGACGCTCATGGACTCTATTTTCAACCGGGCGGCCATCGAAGCGACGGTGGCTGAAAAGTATCCCCAGGCCGAACTGGAATTTCGCAGTTGGGTGACTGGCGACTTTGTCAGCTCCACACAATCCAGTGATCCCTCCCTGGCAGGTGTTCGCACAGCGATCTTTGGCTCGCTATGGACGATTTTCATCACGATTCTCTTTGCCTTTCCGATTGGCGTGGGCGCGGCCATCTATCTGGAGGAGTACGCCCGCCGCGATCTCTGGTACAACCGTCTAATCCAGACCAACATTAACAATCTGGCGGGCGTGCCTTCGATTATTTATGGCATGTTGGGGCTGACGATCTTCGTGCGCGTGATGCAGCCGTTTACCAGTGGGGCTATTTTTGGCGTGGGCGGCGATGCGACAGCCAATGGACGCACACTTCTTTCGGCGGGATTGACTTTGGCGCTGTTGA
Organism: uncultured Chloroflexia bacterium; assembly: GCA_963721725.1. Taxonomy (GTDB): domain Bacteria; phylum Chloroflexota; class Anaerolineae; order Caldilineales; family Caldilineaceae; genus RI-153. The sequence goes on along the minus strand of CAVRLX010000024.1, from coordinate 39,859 downwards.
TTCTGCCGTTGCTGATTATTAACGGCCAAGAAGCCATCCGCGCCGTGCCGATTTCACTGCGTCAGGCTGGCTATGGTCTGGGCGCGACGCAGTGGCAGGTGATCTGGCATCATGTCTTGCCCAGTGCCCTGCCCGGCATTTTGACAGGGACCATTTTGGCGATTTCGCGGGGGATTGGGGAGACGGCTCCGTTGGTGGTGGTGGGGGCGTCAACGTTTATTACCATGGATCCCAACGGTCCTTTTGCCAAATTTACCACCTTGCCCATTCAGATCTATCAGTGGACCTCGCGCCCGCAGGCCGAATTTCGCAATTTGGCCGCGGCTGCCATTCTTGTTTTGTTGTTGTTGCTGCTCTCGCTTAATGCAACAGCGGTGATCATGCGTAACCGATTCCAGCGCGAAAGCCTGTAATCTACCCGAAGGACGAACCCATGAGTATTTCGATTGCCAACTCTGCCCGCAACCGCGAGAGCGATCTTGCCCCGGTGCGGCAGCCACAGGATGAAGTGGCGATTGCCGCCCATGAACTGAACATTTTCTACGGCAGCTTTCTGGCCGTGCGCGATGTCAACCTGGCGGTGAAGAAACAAAAGATTACCGCCATGATTGGGCCGTCGGGCTGTGGCAAAAGCACGGTGTTGCGTTCGTTCAACCGCATGAACGATCTGATTGTGGGGGCCAGAATCCAGGGCGAAATTTTGTTTCGCGGCCAAGATATTTACGCCCCCCACGTCGATCCCGTCGAGGTGCGCCGCCGGATCGGCATGGTCTTTCAAAAGGCCAACCCCTTCCCCAAGTCGATCTACGAAAATGTGGCCTGGGGCGCGCGCATTAACGGCTTCAAAGGCGATATGGACGATCTTGTGGAAGAATCACTGCGCGGCGCAGCCCTGTGGGACGAAGTAAAAGACAAATTGCAGCAGAGCGTGTTCGGTCTTTCCGGCGGGCAACAACAGCGCCTGTGCATTGCGCGTGCCATTGCCGTTAAGCCCGAGATTATCCTCATGGATGAACCAGCCTCGGCTTTGGATCCCATCGCCACGCTCAAGATTGAAGATCTGATGCAAGAGCTTGCCAAGCAGTACACGATTATCGTCGTTACCCACAACATGCAACAGGCGGCGCGTGTCTCGGATTTCACGGCGTTTTTCATGGTGGATGAACACCGTGCCGGCCATTTGGTGGAATATGGCGCAACCCACCGCATTTTTACCAAACCCAGCGACAAACGCACCGAAGACTATATCACCGGACGGTTTGGCTAAGATGACGCCCCAAGAAAAATTTAGCGTGCTCTTTTTGTGTACAGGCAATTCGTGTCGCAGCCAGATGGCCGAAGGGCTAGTCAACGCACTGCGCAGCCATCAATGGCGCGCCTTCTCGGCGGGGTCTACACCAGCGGGCTATGTGCATCCGCTCTCGATGACTGTCATGCAAGACCTTGGCATAGATATTTCGCAACACCACTCCAAATCGGTCGAAGTCTATCGTCAGCAGCCCTTTGATCTAGTCGTAACCGTCTGTGATAGTGCCGCCGAAAATTGCCCGATCTGGTTGGGACAAGGCCGGAAGGGTCACTTGGGCTTTGTAGACCCTGCCCATGCCCAGGGCAGCGAATCGGAGCGACTGGCGCTGTTCCGAGAGGTGCGTGATCAGATCCGCCATGTTGTGTTAAACTATCTGGACCAAATTATCCCCACCCTCTGGGATGCTGCCTCGGCTGAAAGGGTAAAAGGAACTGAGCATGCCACGTAACTTATTTGAAACAGAACTCAACCGACTTCAAGACGAAATCCTCATCATGGGCAGTATGGTGATCCAGGCCCTGCGCGAATCTGTGGAAATCTTGAAACACCAAGATGTAGACGCCGGAAAGCTTTTGATGGAGGCGGATCAGGCCATTAACACCAAGCGCTACGATATTGAATTGCGCTGTCTGACCGTGATCGCGACACAGCAGCCTATGGCCGGCGATCTGCGTCTGTTGGCCGCCATTTTGGAAATCTCCTCGGAACTAGAGCGTATCGGCGACTATGCCAAAGGCATTGCCAAGATTACTGTGCTCATGGGCCGCGAGCCGCTGATCAAACCTCTGGTCGATATTCCTAAAATGTGTGACAAAGTGTTGGATATGCTGCGGCGGGCGTTAGATGCCTTTGTGGCGCAAGATCTCCATGTGGCGCGTACCCTGCCTCTGGAAGACGACGAAGTCGACGAACTCTACAACCGTGTCCAGCGCGACATTATCGAAATCCTGCTCCGCAAGCCCGAACTCATTGACCGCGCCAACTATCTGCTCTGGGCGGCCCACAATCTCGAACGCGCCGCCGACCGCGTCACCAATCTGTGCGAGCGCATTATTTTCACCGTCACCGGCGAACTTGTAGAGATGGACGCAACCTAAGCCGTCGCCGTGTAGAGAAGAGGAAGCAGACGATGCAGAGCCAATCTGCTTTCTCTTTAGCACCCCCTCACCCTTTCCCTTCACCCATCGACATTTGCACATTTCAGCGAACGTGGCAAAATGAGCAGAGTTTTTGATACAGCCATAGGCGCGTCATATCACCGTGGCTGATTTTGTGGAGGAGGTCCCACATGCGGAATCGGCGTTTCTCTCTCTGGGCAACTTGGCTGCTCATTGTCTTCTTTACCCTTTCTGGCTGTGCCACCCGCTCGGCGGTTGACGTTGCTGGCGAGGCTTCCACCCGCGGCATGGTGGTTGATCTGCCTGCCGTCGTCGTCAACATTGCCCAAGACGGCACTGCTTCGGTTGGCAATGTTCCCGTTGCCCAATTAGCCCAACTGGTTGGCTTCAATCTCAGCGCGTTTAGCATTCCGCAACCCTGGGTCGATTTTTTGATCAGCGGCAACATCCAGCATATCCAGGTCAATAATACCGAGAGTGGGCTGCTCATTCTGGTCAACGGCCAGCCAATCCCCTCGATTGCCTATGACGGCAATTCGCTGACCACCACGGCAGACGCCCTGAGCGATCTGGGCATGGCCGTGCCCATGCTTGATCAAATCCTGCCTGTCATCGCCCAAATTGGCATCGGCGTGATTGTGCATCTGCCCGTTGCCGAGGGCATGGCAACTATCCCGCTCTATATCAACGGCGATGGCAGTGCTGCGGCTGCGGCCCAACAGGCCCAAGAGGAGTTCCTCGCCACGATTGGCGCGCCGCCCCGTGTGAACTTGCCCGTCTTTTATGCCGCCGATGGCAGTTGGCGCGTGGGTAACCTCACCGATACCGAGTGGACCGCGCTCACTGGCATTCCGTTTTATGTGCTGCGCGTGAACCCCACTCTCCTGCGTGGATTGGGCACATCAGGCGTCAGCAACATCACGATTAGCACCAGCGCCAAAGGCATTCAAATCGCCGTCAACGGCAATCCATTGCCCACACTCACCTGGGGCGATGGCGAACTTCAACATCTATTGGCCCTGGCCGGGCAAACTGGCCTGTTGGAGATGATGGCCCCTGGCATGAATATGAACGAAATTCTCGCCACGGTTTACCAAATGTTGCCCGTGGTTACCACCACCGATTTCGATCTGACTGTTCATCTTCCTGATCCAGTATTGGCCCGCCGCTAGTTAGGTTTTTAACGCGGAGGCCGCGGAGATCGCAGAGAGTAAAAACTCTGCGATCTCCGCGGCCTCCGCGTTGCCTTTCTCCGCGTTATATTTCTCTCTGGAATTCCTCAGCACGCCCCTGTCATATAAAGCTCGCCCTGTTCAAACCCACGCGCTGCGTAATACCCGCGTGTCCCGGTGGCCGCAATCACGCTGATGCGCTCAAAGCCCGCCTCGCGGCTGATTGTGCGGGCCGCTTCCATCAGTCGCGTGCCCAGACCAACGTGCTGGGCTGCGCCGGGTTCATCGCCGCCAATCGTGAGCGCTGGCCCATAGACATGCACCTCGCGGATCATGGCGCTGCCGCGGATCTCATCCAAAAAGGCGCGGCTGCCGGCGTCAAGAAACTTAGGCAAACTCAAGCGTAGAAAACCGGCAATCAGCATGTTGTGTGTTGCGTGTTGCGTGTTATCGTCTGCCACCTGCCACTTGCCACTTGCCACTTCCTCCTCATCCGGCACCGTGAAATAAAGAAAATGCTCAATAGTCAGGTCCGTTTCGTAGACATGATCGCGCAGCGACAGCGCGTCTTCGCGAACTTCGCGGCGGCGCACCTCGTGGCAGCGGATGCAGCCACACTGCTCGCCTCGTCGCGCCAGTTCAGCATGGACCACCTCGCGCAGGTTGCTCACCTTGACCCCCGCCTCAATATGATGGGCAGGAATGTCCCGAAACAGCCGGTTGATGCGTGTATAGGGCGGAATCGTCGGCTTTACTTCGGCCAACAGATCCACCAATTCCGCCTCGGTGTAGGGCTGATAATCTCCCGCCAAATAGCGGTCGTATAGCTCCGTGCCGGCAATTAGCGAGCAAGGATAGATCTTCATTTCGTCGGGGCGAATGGCGGGATCGTTGAAAAAGCGCGCAAAGTCCACCCGATCTTTGGTCGGGGTCGCCCCGTAGAGATTGGGCATCCAGTGCAGGTGCAGCTTAAACCCGGCGGTGCGCAACAGCCCCAACGCTTGGCGCACACTCTCTACATCATGCCCGCGCTTGTTGGCAACGAGAATGTCGTCATCCAAACTCTGCACGCCGATCTGCACTTTGGTGACGCCCAACTTGCGCAAATGGCGGATCTCATCCGGCGTCACCCAATCGGGGCGGGTTTCTATCACCAGCCCCACGTTGCGATGGCGGGCGCTAATGTTGCGCTGCTGTGCTTCTTCCAGCGTCGCCGCCGGACGATAATCCGGGTTGGCATAGGCGTTCATGGCGTCATAACAGCGGCGGATGAACCACTCGCGGTAATCCTGGCTATATGCGCTCCATGTGCCGCCCAGGATCAGCAACTCCACCTTTTTGGCGTCATGCCCGATGCTTTCAAACGCATCAATACGGCCATAGGTTTGCTTGAACGGATCAAAGCCATCGCGCTCGGCGCGCTGACAGCCCGGCTCATCGTAGATATAACTTTTGGGCATGCGCCAGTCGTCGGGGCAAAAAATACACTTGCCGGGGCAGCCTGCCGGCGCGGTCAACACCGTCACCGGGGCCACGCCCGACGCCGTACGCATGGGCTTCATCCGGATGCGCTCCATCATCAGCGGGTCGGCGTCCAGATCGCCTTCCTCCACCAAGTGGCGATAGCCCGCCACCAGATCCGCTTTGGAATATAGCCCTTTGCCGTCTTTGGGATATCGGCCTAAAATAGAGCGTAGCGAACGCGGTTCTTCCCACTCGGCTTCTGACACGCCCAGAATGGCGCGAAAGATGTGGTGTAAGTCCACCGCATACGGAGCCGGGCTAAATTCTTTTTGTTCTTTCCAGCGGCGACCTTTTTCAAGCACATCCGCCGGGATTTCGTCTACCGTTAATATACGTTTCATAAAGGCTACTTTCACACAAACGCCATGCAATCCGCCACAGCGCAGAGACTCCTCGATTTGAATCGGCACTTTTACGCCACCGTTGCCCCCCATTTCGACGCCACGCGCCAGGGGTGGACGCCCGGTCAACTTGCTATTTTACCGTACTTTCAGGCTGGCACGAAACAAAATCCCCTGACCGTGTTGGATGTGGGCTGTGGCAATGGTCGCTTTGCGCGCTTGCTGGCCGAGCAGGGGATTGCCTGTACGTACGTCGGCGTGGATGGCGATGCGCGTTTGCTGGCGCTGGCCGAAGAAGCCACTGCGGCTCTGCCCGCCCTTGACGCTCACTTCATGCAGGCCGATCTGGCCGATCCCGCCTGGGCAGCGCCGTTGGCCGGTCAACACTTTGATGTGGTCATCTGCCTTGCCACCATTCAGCATCTCCCCGGCTACGATCTACGCCTCAAGTTGGTGCAAACCTTGCGTGATCTCAGCCACCGCTGGGTAATTCTTTCGTGTTGGCAATTTCTCAGCAGCCCGCGCTTTGTCGAAAAGCAGATCGACTGGGCCGACGTGGGGCTTTCCGCAGCCGATGTCGATCCCGGTGACGCGCTCTTGCCGTGGAAAAGTGGTGTCCACGCCGTGCGCTATGTCCATCAAGTGGACGAAGCCGAACTATCGCGCTTGGCTGCGGATGCCGAACTGGCGATTCACAAGCACTTCCGCGCCGATGGCAAAGAGGGCGATCTGAATCTATATGGTCTTCTCCACCGTGTAACTTCCTCTTCAACAAAAGGATAGACCCATGACACTCTCTCTAGGCAAACGCCGGGCGTTACAACAGTGTGCGCTGGCTGGCGGCACATTTTCCATGTTGGCAATGGATCAACGAGGTAGTCTGATCAAAATGATCGACGACAAAAATCCCGATGCCGTCAGCTTTGCCCAAGTGGGGCAGGTTAAGCGCGACGTGATCGGCGTGCTTTCGCCCCACGCCAGCGCTACCTTGCTCGATGTCGAATATGGCTACCCCGTCTGTGTGGCCGATAACGCGTTGAGCGGCCAAAGCGGGCTGTTGCTGGCATTGGAGAAATCTGGCTACGAAGGCGATCCCACCGAACGCCGCACCGCGCTGCTCGACAACTGGACCGTGGAGAAGATGAGCAAGGCCAGCGCCAATGGCGTCAAACTTCTCGTCTACTATCACCCCGATGCCGCCAATGCCACCGATCAAGAGGGGCTGGTCTCGCAGGTTGTCGCCATGTGTAACGCCGCCAATCTGCCGCTCTTTGTAGAACCGCTTCACTATTCATTGGACCGAAGTGTGAAAAAAGTGTCCAATGCCGAGCGCCGTCGTTTGGTCATCGAAACAGCAAAGCGGCTTGTGCCGCTGGGCATTGACGTGCTCAAAGCCGAATTCCCCGTCGATGTCAGCCAGACCCAAGATGAAGGCGAGTGGGCCGATGCCTGTGCCGAACTGAGCCAAGCGTGTGCCGTCCCCTGGGTTTTGCTCAGCGCTGGTGTCGAGTATGAGACGTTTTATCGACAATTAAAAGTGGCCTGTGAACAGGGGGCCAGCGGCATGCTCTGTGGCCGGGCCATCTGGAAAGAAGGCATTGCCATGAATTCTACTGATCGCGCAGCGTTTCTCTATCGCACCGCCACCCAGCGTCTTCAACAACTGGGCTATCTGGTGCAGGCTTTGGGGAAACCCTTTACGAAATTTTATCCGAGCCGCGACGGCACAGAACTTGAAGCCGTGTAGACATCCCCAGGGGACAGTGACTGCCCGGATTCATCGGCGCATTGGATGATGGGCAGAGACTGTCCGCCTCTCCATTTTTATACGCCGCAGCCGCACACAAGGACAGGTTTCAAAGAGCAGAAACGGTTCCTTTGTGGCGCTGCGCAGTATCAATAACATTGCAAATAACATTGAAATCGGACCAACCAGCGTAGAAAGAAAACCTATGAAAAGTGACCATCATCGCCCGCGCTATCATCTGCTGCCGGCGGCCAACTGGATGAATGATCCCAACGGTTTGATCCAGTGGAACGGCGACTATCACATGTTCTATCAGTACAACCCCCACGGCCCTTTCCACGGCACCATCCACTGGGCACATGGGGTTAGCCGCGATCTCGTGCATTGGGAGGATTGGGGCATTGCCCTTGCGCCCACACCCGGCGGACCGGACAAAGACGGCTGCTTTTCGGGCTGTGCTGTCAACAACGGCGGCGTACCCACACTGGTCTATACGGGCATCAGCCCAGAGGTACAGTGCGTTGCCATCAGCCATGACGGGCTGAAAACGTGGGAGAAGCCCGCCGCCAATCCGGTCATCGATGCGCCGCCCGCCGGGCTATCGGTTACCGGGTTTCGGGATCCCTTTCTCTGGCGCGAAGACGATCTTTGGTATGGTGTCATTGGCTCTGGCGTGGAGGGCGAAGGGGGCACGCTCCTGCTCTATCGTTCGTCGGATCTGCTGGCTTGGGACTACCTGGGGCGCCTGTGTGATGGCGATCCCGCCGAAACGGGGACCATGTGGGAATGTCCCAACTTCTTCCCATTGGGAGACAAACACGTGCTGCTGATTTCGCCGATTCCGCTGCAAAAGAGTATCTTCGCCGTGGGCCGCTATGCCGACCAGAAATTCACGCCCGAATTTTTCGATGCGTTGGACGATGGCGGATATTTCTATGCGCCGCAGGTGATGCAGGATGAACGTGGGCGTTGGCTCATGTGGGGCTGGCTGTGGGAAGGCCGGGAGCAGAGCGCTGCCCGCGCCGCCGGTTGGAACGGCGTCATGTCGCTGCCGCGGGTGTTGACATTGCAAAACGGCACGCTCCACTTTGCACCGGCCCCCGAACTGCAAGCCCTGCGCACAGAGCATTGGCAACGCCACGGCCTACAAATCGACACTCGCGGCCATACATTGGACGAGATCGCCGGAGCCGCCCTGGAGATCCGAGCGGTCATCGAGCCGGGCACGGCAGAGCGTGTCGAATTGCATGTGGCCTGTGCCGCCGACCGTTCTGAGCGCACGGTGATTGGCTATCACCGCACCGCGGGCACCCTCTTTATCGACCGCAGTCATGCCAGTTTGGACCCCGTTAACCACAGCGATGTGCGCGCCGTCCCGTTGGATCTGGCCGCAAACGAAGCGTTGGATCTGCACGTTTTCCTCGATCACTCCATCTTGGAAGTCTTCGCCAACGGGCACCGCTGTCTCAGCAGTCGCCTCTATCCCAGCGAGACGAGCATAGCCATCGATCTTGTGGCCGAGGGCGGCAGCGCCACTCGCCACGCAGCTCGACGTTTGGGCGCTGGCCCTGTGACGGGCAGACGAGGGAAAAAGAGAAGAAGTCGAACTTTCCAAAAAGTTCGACTTCTTTCCTCGTCCTAAATTTGTCCTTTGAAAATCTAAAAAGGGGTGCTATACTCCTGTTCAGCCAGGAAGCAGCGGCCCGGCTTCATCGCCGCCACACCACTGCTTTCATTGTTGTCACATTGCCGCCGTCGAGTTGATGCTTCCTGGTCCCCCGGTTTTAGATTTCCACCGTTTTGCCGCTTCGTGCGGAATCATAAAGTCCCAGCACACTCTGCAAAAAGACGCGGCTTAGTTCTAGCGAAACCACAGGATTTCCCCCGTCCAGGATCACCTTTTCCATGGCCTGCACCTCGCACAGATAGGGATCTACGGCGGGCGTCACAATCTCCTCGCGTTTGCCATCCAATCCCGTCAAGTGCATCACACTGTCGGCCCCCTTCAGCCCCGGCTTCCACGGTTCGGGAATGTGCAGGATCGCCTCGCTGCCCACAAGATAGACCCCTTCGCGGAAGGGCGTGCGGAAGCCCGACGAAATCTGCGCCACCAGCCCATCGCCAAAATCGATCTGCCCCCGCATGGCAACATCCACACCGGTTTCGCCCACAATTTGGCTGGCCGAGATGGTGCGCGGCGCAGACGGCTGCGCCATGTAGACTGCCATGCTGTTCGGGTAGACGCCCACATCCCACAACGAGCCGCCGGTCAATTCGCTGCTCAGGCGGATGTTTTCGGCGCGCGCTGGCGAAAGATAGAAGTTAAACCAGCCCTGGATCAACTGTAGCTGGCCCAGTCGCCCGCTTTCGACAATCTGGCGCGCCGTTTGCGTTTGTGGATGGTGCAGATACATAAAGGCTTCGGTCACGGTGACGTTGTTGGCCTTGGCGGCGGCGGCCACTTGGTCGAACTCGTCCAATGTTACTACCAGTGGCTTTTCACAGAGCACATGCTTGCCCGCCTCGGCAGCTTTAACAGTCCATTCGCAATGCAGGCTGTTGGGCAGCGAGATGTAAACTGCGTCAATATTGGGATCGGCCAACATTTCCTCATAGCTGCCATAGGCTTTGTCAATGGCCTCTTTTTGGGCATAGGCTTGGGCTTTTTCCAGCGAGCGGCTGGCAACCGCGGCTAGATGGCTTCGATCCGACTTGCGAATCGGATCAAGCAGCGCGCTGTTAATATTGGCGGTGGAGAGAATCCCCCAGCGAACTTGGGTGGTCATACGGTGCTCCCTTCAGAGTGGATGGCGTGAGTGTAAACAGGCGTAGGTTGGGCAAAGAAATCGGCGATCTGCGTGGCCCCGTTGGGGGCGGAGGTCGAACGCCGTGGTAATGAAAGCAGAGGGGGCAGTGCATCAAGCCAGCGACCATCGGTGAATGCCGTTTCATCAATGGCGAAGCCCTGCATCTGTGCCCCCACAAAATCCGCCAATACGGCGGATTCGCGGAAATGCTGGCGGGGAATATACCCATAGGGAATCCCGGCGTGATAGACCTCGGCCAGGGTGCTGTAGCCAATTTTCCCAATCACGGCGTCGCTAGCCGCCACCAGATCGGGGTGGAAGAAGCCGGAATTTTGGCCGATCATGTGGACGTTGGCAGGCAACCCACTCTCCACGCCCTTGCCGGTGAAGAGAAAGTGCCGCGACGGATCGTGGCCCAGTCGCTCCAGCCCGGTGTGCGCCCACTCCATGCCACCCATCGTCACGAGTACCAGAGCCGCTTCGGCGGGGATGCCCAATTGGGCGCGGATCAGGAGTGGCGGGGTGCGGGGTGCGCGGCTCACAGGTGCAACGATGCAATGCGCTGTGCGGGAAGGGGTTGCAGGTACAGGTTGGGTCTGGATGTGATAGTCGGCGGCGTCAAATTGGGCCGCCAAATAGTCAATGTAGCGAGGCAGCCAATCGGCCTGCTTGGTATACCCTCCATAGATCCAATCCCAGGTGAAATTTTCCACGAGTACAGACGGAATCCGCGCCGCTTTGGCAACGGCTATCCCCAGCGGGGCGATGTCGCAAAAGATCATCTCACAGCCCAGATCGATGACTTTGGCAGCCAGGGCATCCACCCAGGCAGCGTCAAAGGGCAGCATCTGCTCAAGCAGGGCGTGTGTCGCCTTCAGGTCCACGCTGAGGGCGTCCTTTTGGGCCAGCCCTACATCTGTAAAGAGCGAATGATAGCCAAAGGCCGCGGGCAGAGATTCTTGAAAGAGCCACTCGGGTACTTTTGTAAAAATTTCGGGGCGCAGTCCAGGCCAGCGCGCCATGAGTGCAGCCATCACGGCGCTGGCGCGGGTGGCGTGTCCGAAGCCGTGGGGGGTTACAAAATAGGCAATCGATTTCATCGGGTCGCTCGCAATTTGAGAAAGATGCCGCGCCGCCGTTGGATCGCCACCTGCCAGCCGGCGTCGTGGAGAAAAGCGAGCGTGGGCCGGTTGAGATGGCAATTGTGGGCCACACGCTGCCACAGGGGCGTAACGACATCGGCCAACCGGGCCAGTAGCGGCGTCTGTGGTCGTACATGCTCCACCATCCAAAGCACGCCGCCAGGCCGCAATACCCGGTCAATCTCGGCCAGGGCGGTGTGGGGATCATCCACCGAGCAGAAGACCAGCGAACTGACCACTACATCGAAACAGTGGGCCGGATAGGGCAGCGCTTCGGCAGGGGCAACGTCCACCGAAAAAGGGATACCGTTAATGGTTTCGGCGATGGCGGCAGCCTCGGCGGCTTCCTGGGCGCGGTCTGGGTCCGGCTCAATGGCAGAGACCATGCGGGCGCGGCGGTAGTGTTCAAAGTTGAGACCTGTGCCCGCGCCGATCTCCAGCACGTCGCCTTCGAGATCGCGCACGAGGCGGCTGCGCCAGGATGAGATGGGGGCGAGAAAAGCAGATAGGGTCATGGCAATCCCTTGCTTTGTACTGTGATCAGGGTGATCTGCGGCGGCGCACCAAAGCGCAAGGGGATGCCTTCGCCCAGCCCACGGTTGATGTAGACGTGGGTTTTGCCGCGGCGAAAGTATCCCGATGCTTCTTTGCGCGAGAGATAGTCAGATTGGGTGTGGGCCGCGCCCAGCCAGGGCAACACGATCTGTCCGCCGTGGGTGTGCCCGGCCAGGATCAGATCGGCGCGCAGCACGGCGGGGGCCTGCAACACATCGGGGTTATGCGAGAGCAAGATCAACGGGGCGCTGGCCGGTACGTTGCGCAGGGCCGCACCCAGATCTGGGTGGCCTTCGATGAGATCATCAATCCCGGCCAGAAAGAAATCGTAGGGTTTGTCGGGTCCGCCCACACGAATGGCGCGGTTGTGCAGCCAGTGCAGCCCGCGACTTTCCAGCTCAAAGCGCAAAAGGGCCACATCGTTGGAGCCTGTGCGTTCGCCGTCGATGCGGTTGAAAAAGAGGTGCAGCCCAAAGCGCAGATAGCGGGCCAGCCGCGCTCGGCGTGAAGTGGTATACGAGAGCGGCTTGGCGCGGCGATAGCGCGCTTCGCGGGCGAGGAAGTTGTGCCACGTGTAGGGCAGCGCTTTGCGCATGTTATAGGTGGCGTAATCGTGGTTGCCCAGCACGGCATACGCACCCAGGCGCGGGGGCGGCAACAGATCGAGCAGGGCCAGAACGTGGGCCAGACCGCTGTCGTAGTGGAGAAAATCGCCCGTATGAATGAGCAGATCGTATTCCAGGCCAGCGACGAGACGGCGCACTCGTTCGATTTTGGCCTCTTCGCGCCAGATTTTGCCCTGAAAGTGGAAATCGGAAAGATGGAGAATGCGCAATCCCGGATCGGGGAGCTGTCCTTGGGTGCTGGCAAGCTGAATAGTCAGGTGTTCCAGACGTACATCCAGCGGCTCTCGGTAAAAAGCATAGCCTGCCAGCCCCGCCCCAACACTGGCCCCAATGCCGGTGAGCGCCCCGGCTCCCATTAGCCAGGGCGTCAGCGCTGCGCGCCGACGGTTGGGGGTGGCTAATGGTTTATTAAACAAGTTGGGCATGATGGGTTACCAGTCTGTGCGAACAAGCCTTGCGCGACAATCGACATAGGGGCTGTCTTGCCTGATGGTACTGCAAAGATGCCCCATGCCCAAATTAGTGGACCATTGGCGTGGCTGTCTATTGTTACGGTTTTTTTATGGGACCGATACAGCGCGTGAGTGGATAGGGGGTCTGTTGGCTTCTACAGTAAGGATGGGGAAGGGAGCGTGACCCGATGGCTTTGTCAATGTAAAAAAGCCGGTGAGCGTACCACTGGCCCAGACAATCCACAAAAAACCGTATTTAAGTACTCTGTAGAATCGTCCAGTTTATGACGATTAATAACAGTAACTGTACAGGTGCGACGCACTCGCCAGAAGGAGATCGGGTGTGAAACGCTTGGGTGGCGAGTGCGTCGCACCCTAGACCTGTACCGTTACTAATAACGAAGCATAGGCTGCCCATGCTCGATGGTCATGGACAGACCACACCGCAATCTGGCTCTGTCAACGGAGTTAAAAGAGTCGCTGTCAAAATGGCAAATCCAACTGTTTTTCAGGGTCTGGCAACAAGAGAAGTGGGACAAGGTCCATCGCGCAGCTTGATCACCCGGCTGTTGGGCTTCTGTCTACTCTTGATGGCCGGCGTAGGGGTGGCTGCCTGTGGTCAGGCTAAGCCAAACCCACCTGCACGGAATGTTTTCTATGAGGTGAAACGAGTTTCGGTCTCAGCGGATCAACCCGATCCTGTGCCAGACACGGTAGATGGCAACGTGTTTGTGGTGGCGATGGCCGACGATAGGCTGCTTGACGACAAATTAGAGGCCAGTTGGTCGATTAACTGGAATTGTATGTCTGACCATTGCGAATTTGAGCAGTGTGTGGGGACCGCCTATAGCCATGTGCGCGATGTGCTGGATAACCGCTGGCTGGAGGTGGATCGCCGCATTGATTGGAACAAAGAGTGTGGCAAACCGGCAAGCTGGCTTTCACAGGTAGATCGCTACAGCGGCCAGGAGCGCTATCCCAGCCAGGATGCGCTCTTTCAATTCTGGGCTGGGGCCAAAGCCGCCACAGCGCAAGAAGCGCTCACACTGGGGGATGGTCGCCAAGTGCAGGTCTGGTGTACAGGGCCACAGAAGGCCGAGGTTGTCGAGAAAGATGGCTGGATGAGCCTGTATGATGGCGAAGTCTGCTACGACGTACGCACGGGTATCTTGGTCTTTATGTCCTACATGAAGCGTTGGGTTTTTACAGGACTATTTGACGGCAAAAGTTACGAACGCGCCGATTTTGGCGATTCGGAAACCTACGAACAATTATTAGAGACCACCAACGCGCAGTTAAGCTTTGTCAAGGAATAACCAATGGCTGGTTCCAGATCCTGGGTGCGAATTTTTATCCGAAGTTTCAGAATGGTGTTGGTGATTGCCTTATTGACGCCGGCGGCGCTGGCCCTGGCGAGCAGCAGCCGGCCCCTGCCGCCATCAGGGATCTATGCCATCCTGCCTGCGCCGCGCGATCCCGCCCCAGCGCCCATGCTCAACCTGATGCCCGATACGCGCATTTATAACAAGTTGGTCAATGAGCAAACCCTGGGCGATCAGACCCGTATGGCTGGCGGGGCCATGGTGCAAAGTCAGCCCGTCTCTGGACCGGGGGTCTTGACCGCGGCAGACGGCATGTCCAGCGGAGAGACTTTGTTCCAATCGCCCACAGCGTGCCTCACCTTCAACAATCAAGAGAAATGGAACGGCCACATCTGGTATGCGGCCTATGGCAATTGGGGCACGTTTTCGGTGGATGATGGCGGCTTTTATAAGCCGGACCATGTGCGCTTTGATATGGAGCGAATTACCGGACCGGGCGACCGATCCGGTGCTGAATTTTCATTCAAAATTGCAGGCGATCAGCCCTATGCCGCAGGGTTGGTCAGCCCTGTGATTTCGGCTCCCCCCGGCGCGGTGGTGGCGGTTCGCATTAAATATCTCATGTACAACCACAACGGTGTGCAAGTAGGCAATCAGATTGTCAATGACTGGGTCTCGTTGGGATTGAAGGCCAACGCCCACGGCGACGAAGCTGCGTATGTTAATGGCTATGTGCGTGGCGAATGGGCCGAACTGGTGAACAGTGTCGTGGCAGGCGAGAGTGGGCAAATTCTGGTGTTGATTCAAGCCGAAAGTCCGGCAGCGCTCAATTCCAATATTTACTTTGACGATGTGGAAATTGCCGTGGATGGCCTCTCGTTGCCCATCTGCGAATAGGCGTTTTGGCGTTGTGGGATCCTCCAATAGCCCTATTTCCCGCTGGGTAATAGGTTAATACCAGACTAGATCGAGTGTTATCCATGCAGATTTCAACCCAATGGATCACAAAAAAGTTAATTGTATCGATGGCCGCCGGGCTGCTCATCGTCCTGTTTTTCTCTTGGCTGCGTACGGCATTAGGCGATCTGGGGGCAAGAACGGCCTTTGCCCAAGATCCGACAATTGTGGATCGCATCGGCCAGGGCAACGGACATAGCAGTGCTCTCTCCCTCTCTGCCGACGGCACATTTTATGCCTTCGCCACCGAGGCCAGCGATCTACTCGCCGACGACACCAATAACGCGTCGGACATCTTCATCTATAACCGTAACACCGATCAGATCAACCGGGCTTCGCTAACCGATGGCAGCGAGCAAGCCAATGGCGGTTCGTACGCGCCCAGTCTCTCGGCCAACGGGCGCTTTGTGGCCTTTACTTCAGACGCCACCAACCTTGTGTTGGTCGATAGCAACAAGGCGCGCGATATCTTTGTGCGCGATTTAATCTCCGGCCAGACAGAACGCATCTCCCGTTCGACAGCCGGTGCCCAGGCGAATGGACCTTCCCATGCGCCCAGCATCTCTGGCGATGGTCGCTATGTGGTTTTTAGCTCGGATGCCACCGATCTGGTTGCCAATGATACCAACAATAGCCGCGATATTTTTCTGCATGATCGCCACACCGTGACCACCCGTCGTATCTCGTTGGACAGCACAGGCATTGCAGGCAACCGCGATTCTTTTCTGCCCACCATTAGCGCCGATGGCCGCGCCGTGGTCTACGAATCGCTGGCAAACAATTTGGTCCCCAACGATACCAACCGGGCCTCGGATATTTTTCTCTATGATGTGGGGGCGGGCACAACCCGGCGGGTTTCTGTGGGCTATGGCGGCCAGGGCAACGGACCTTCCACCCATGCCACGATTTCGGCCACTGGCGGTTATGTGGCATTTCGTTCTTTCGCCAATATGATGATCCCTAACGACACAAACAATACGTGGGATGTTTTTGTTTTGGATCTGGCGCGCTTTACGTTGGAAAGGGTTTCCATTGCCACAGATGGCAGCGCAGGCAACGCTCAGTTCGCAAACTCCGACGTGTTGCCAACCCGGCCAGCGCTCTCTGGCGATGGCCGTTATGTGCTCTTTCAATCCGATGCCACAAATTTGGTGGCCGATGACACCAACGCGCAAATGGACGTTTTTATCCGTGACCGCGTGGAACGCACCACCGTGCGCATCTCTGTCAGCAAAAGTGGTGAAGAGGCGGACCGCCATGCTTTTGCCCCCGTTTTCTCGGATGATGGTCGTTTTGTGGCGTTTCTCTCGGCGGCCACCACACTGGTGCCAGAGCCATCCACCGATTTTATCGCCCTCTTCTACCGGGATCGCGCGCCTGTGTGGCCGACGCCAACATCGACAGCCACCGCTACCCAGACGCCGCTGCCCACGGCAACATTCACCGCCACGCCAACCGCTACGCCCCTGGTGGAGACAGCCACGCCCACAGCCACGCCCATTACCCCTACGCCAGATTCACCCCTCGGCCACTATCATCTGATGTTGCCGATGCTCATCGCCCAAGTGCGCGCAGGCTCCGTATTGGCGCTGGAACCGATTCAACAATACGCCAATACCTATAGTGTGCGCTGGATTGGAACGGCGACCACGAACGTAGAATATACCTTGGAAGAGGCGACCAGCGAGAGCTTTGCCGACGCTACAGTTGTCTATCGGGGTGTCAATACCCTGTGGCAGGCACAGAATAAGCAGCCGGGACGCTATTTCTATCGTGTCAAACAGCGCATGGATACACTGGAAAGTGGCTGGGCCGGGCCACGCGCTGTGCAGATCTACCCGCTCTTTGTGGGCATGGACCTGCGCTGGCAAGGCACGGGGTCGATTCAAGAGCAGGGTCAGGTCACCGAGTTGGGCTATAGCTGGAGTGAAGCTCTCTTTGGGCTGGAGGGCGCAGCCATCCAAAGCCGGGGCTATCAGGGCTATGCACCCAACCCGAAAAACTGGCCCGAGGAGCATTGGCTCTCTACCTATGATGTGACGACCGGCGTCTTCCTTTCCAGCACGTTGCCGCCCGATGCCAAGCAGCGTTGGGGATATCCGTGGATTCTGCCCTATGCCGTCACGTTGGACCACAACGTGCCTGTTCTTATCGACAATCAAGTCTTTTTGGTCACCGGCCCCCACGCTGGCACAAGCGCTTTTGGAATGCCGATGAATTATTGGCGACTGCTCAACCGGGACCGATTTCTCTACGCGGACGATGGCGCAGGGAGACAGGAATTTGTCGAACCGGGCGATGTGGAGATCTGGTATGATGGCGGGCGCTCTCGGCTGTTGATGCGCCATAGCGTTGTGCGCCGGGTCTATCAATCTGGGCAGAATACGGGCGATCTCACACGCTATACAGTCAACCTCATTGAGAGCAATTCTCTGCCACAGTAGAGGGGCAAAGAGCCAACGCATGCCCATTCACACCCGGCACGAGAAGGAAAATAAAGCTATGCAACAAAATAGAAACTTTGTGATTCTAAAAAAAAGGCGAAGAGCATCCCATGCCATGAAATGGCGTGTATGGGGTGGGTTGCTTCTGCTGATCTTGGGGGGAGTGCTGATCCAGAGTGGCGGCAGCGTGTTGGCCGCCACCACAGTTGCGCCCACCTTATCGACGATTCCAAATCAGAGCATGAACGAAGACAGCCTCCTCGGCCCCATTAGTTTTACAATCTCGGACCCGGACACGCCGCCAACCAGTCTATCCCTCTATGCCGACTCGTCCGATCTGAGCCTGGTTCCCCTGACGCGCATTGTTTTTGGGGGGAATGGCACAGAACGCACCTTTACGATTACGCCGGCCTCGGAACAATCGGGCACTTCGCTGATTACTATCATTGTCAGCGATGGGCGCGAGACATCTCAGCGCAGTTTTACATTGACCGTACTCAATGTAGACGACACGCCCACCATTTCAACCATTCCCCGCCAGAGTCTACAGTCGGGCAGGGCGTCTGGCCCGATTCCTATTTCGGTGAATGATGTGGATACGCAACTGGGCAAACTCACGTTGAGTGCCGTGGCTGCGAATCCAGCCTTGTTGCCACCGGGTAGCTTTATCTTTGGCGGTACGAACGGCTCGCGTACTGTGGAGATCACCTCGCCGCCGGGCGTGGAAGGCTCCACCCCGGTTACAGTCACGGTCAGTGATGGCAATTCGTCGGCCCATTCCTTCTTTACGGTGGACATTGTGCCGGCCAATCAACCGCCCTTTTTATCAACCATTGATGATCAGACCATGATTGAGGAGACGCCGATTACGATTACTTTTCTGGCAAGCGACCCAGAAACTCCCGGCGATTCGCTTAAATATTTGGCCGTCTCCTCGAACCAGACGTTGATGCCCAATGCCAGTATGCTCTTTGGGGGCAGTGGCAACAATCGCACCCTGACACTTTCGCCCAAACAGGATCGGTTGGGCGAAAGTGAGATTACCGTTACCGTGAGCGACGGCGAACTTTCGGCCAGCCGTACCTTTAAGATTGTGGTCAACGCCTATGATGATCCCCCCACCATTGTGGACATCCCCACGCAGACCCTAAACGAAGATACCACGGTGGACGTAAATTTTTCGTTTGCCGATGTGGATACGCCCGCAAACGGATTGGTGGTCACTGTCAACTCCACCAATTCTACCCTCTTGCCCAACAACCGGCTGATCCTGAAACGCACCGGCCTCAACGCCACATTGACCATCAACCCCGCGCCTGATCAATCGGGCGAAGCGGTGGTGATTATCAATGTGAGTGATGGCAACAGTTCGGTTGTGGACACATTCCTGGTGCGCGTGTTGTCGGTAAACGATTTGCCACAAGTGGTTCCTTTTGAGAATCAGGTAACCTCAGAGGATAAACCCCTTGACCCTATTAGTTTTGTCATCCAGGATGTGGAAACGTCGCCGGATGATCTTATAGTGACCGCCTCTTCCTCCAATAAGAGTCTCGTGGCCGATAAAGATATTGTGTTGGGGGGCAGTGGACGGGTGCGTACACTTTTGATAACGCCCATGCCCAATGTGTTTGGCGTCACCACCATCAGCCTCTTTGTGGACGACGGCGAGGGGGTGGGAAAATATACCTTTCGCCTTACGGTGGAAAGTGTGAATGATCAACCCGAAGTGACCCCGATCTCTGATGTGACGGTGGCCGAAGATACTGCCGCCACCGTGATTTTTGTTGTCAGAGATGTAGAAACGCCCTTTAGCCAGCTTACCTATAGTGCCATTGCCGCAGATACAAAGCTGTTGCCCACGGCGAACATGAAGATCAACCACACGCAAAACGACAGCCGCTTGGTGATTACCCCCGCCCCCAACCTGTTTGGCAGCACACTGGTGACATTGACTGTGGTGGATGGCTCCTTAACGGTTTTACAATCGTTTCAGGTCACTGTCACGCCCGTCAACGATCCGCCTATGATTTCAAAGATCCAAGATCAAGGCACGCCTGAAAATACGTCGTTGAAGGTCAACCTTAGCGTCGTTGATGTGGACAATGACGCCAACTCTTTGGTCTTTACGTTTGGCTCATCCAATGCCACCCTGCTGCCTGTGGCAAACATCAATATGACCGCTGAAGAACAGGGGAGCGTTCTGACGCTTGTGCCGGCCACGGGCCAATCTGGCAAAAGCACCGTTTCGGTGACAGTGAGCGACGGTTTACAGCCGGCCACAATGACTTTTATTCTCACGGTCCATGCCTATCCGACCATTGCCGCCATTGCCGACCAGACGACACCTGAAGACGAACCGATTACAGTCACGGTGACCATTGATGATCGGGATTCACCCCTGACCAGTTTGCAATTGACTGCCGACAGTAGCAACATACAGTTGGTGCCCAAAAAGAATCTCGTCCTAAGCGGCACAGGCAACCAGCGTCTATTGCGTCTGCAGCCCGCGCTTGATCTCTTTGGCACAACCATCATCTCACTGACAGTGACCGATGGTGTTCTTTCGACAAAGCAGGCCTTTAAGCTAACCGTCGTCTCTATGGAGGATCCACCGACCATTGATCCGATTCCAGACGCCACCATTGATCAGGATAAGACATTTACATACAACTTGAATGTAAAAGATGGCGATACGCCGCCCAGCGGTATTACCATTACCGCCAACTCGTCTAATCCACAGTTGGTTCCGCTGGGCAGCATTCAGATCGACGGCAGCGCCAACGTGCGTGGTCTGCTTATCCAACCCGCACCGGGCCGCGCTGGCATGACGACCATTACCCTGACTGCCAGCGACGGGCAGGATCAGTTTTCTCGAAGTTTCAAACTCTTTGTCAATGGCGCGCCAGGGTTCGCGGGTGTCGCCGATCTCACCATGCCCGAAGATACTGTCAAACCCATGGGCTTCACCGTCACCGACTCGGATAATCCAGCGGAAACGTTGGTGGTGGCGGTGACCTCTGCCAATCAGGACTTGTTGCCCAATAATACGCTGATTATTACAGGCAGTGGGGCCAGCCGGATTCTCATCTTGTCGCCGCGCCCTGATCAGTTTGGCATTGCCACCCTCACCATGACCGTAAGCGACGGGCGCTTGACCACGACCAAAACGTTTGTGGTTACAGTCTCGCCAGTGAATGACTCGCCCACCATCCGTACAATTGAACCACAGGTGACCGATGAAGATGTCGCTTTGGGGCCACTCCCTATTACCATTGATGATTCGGACACGGAACTTTCCAAGCTACAATTATTTGTTCTCTCTTCCAATAATAAGTTGATTCCAGAAGCGAACATTACCTTGGGGGGCATCGAGAACAACCGCACCGTCACGATTCAGCCATCGCCCAATCTCAGCGGCACCAGTCGCATTACAATAACCGTCAGTGACGGGAGCCTGAGCGCGTCCACATTCTTTACACTGACTGTGCGCGATGTCAACGATGCTCCCACGATTGCGCCGCTACTTAACCGCGAAACACTAGAAGATGTACCGATTACGGTCACCATTACAATCGACGACATTGATAGCCCCATGACCATGTTAAACCTCTCTGGGCAATCGGCTCATCCAAAACTGGTTGACAGCTCCGATATGACCTTTACAGGCACGGGCAAAACGCGTGTGATGACCGTGACCCCACAGAAAGATCAAGCCGGGGTGGTGCGGCTCACGGTGACAGCCAACGATGGCGGTCTGAGCAGCAGCACAAGCTTTACGCTAACCATAATTAACATCAACGACTCACCCACCATCGATCCTATCCCCGACCAGATCATGGATGAAGATACGGTACTGACGGTGACCGTGCAATTGCGCGATATTGACAACACGCCCGATCAACTTAGCACCACCATTGCCTCGTCGGATATCCGCCTGATGCCGCTCTCGCGCATTCAATGGAGCGGCACAGGGTCCGAGCGTGCCCTAGCCTTACGCCCTACGCGCAACCGCTATGGCGAGTTGGTGATTACGTTGACGGTGACAGACGGCGAATATACCCATACGCTGAGCTTCAAAGTCACCGTGCGCGAGACCAACGATCCCCCCGATGCAGTGGATGATACCTATACCATTATCACCTTGCCGGAGATGAGCTTTGGCGTGCTTGCCAATGATTTTGATGTGGACCTTGATCCATTCAAAGTGACGAGTGTGGGGCAGCCGCGCATTGGCACGGTGTTGATCAACCGGGACAACACACTGCGCTTTAAGATGCCGCCTGCCTTTACCGGCCAGGATGTCTTCACCTATACAATTAACGATGGCCGCGGCGGCCAGGATACCGCCCAGGTGACCATTAACGTCGTGGAGCCACCCGGCCCCAATACGCCGGAGATCCACGCGATTGATCCACCCATAGGGCTGAATGATCGCTCTGTGGAGATAACCATCAAAGGCATCAACTTTGAACAGGGGGCCAGCGCCCAAGTCGGGCCTTTCCCGCTTTCCAATATACGTGTACTGGATTCAAAGACGGTCAAAGCCTTTGTGCCTGCCTTCCTGACGCCGGATCGCTATGATGTGATCATTGCCAACCCCGATGGGCGCACGGCGGTACGCACAGGCGCATATCAGGTGGACACCGATAAAATCGCCCTGATCCAAGTGCGGCCCAACCGCGGCCAGGTGGATCTGCCCGTCAACATCAACGTCTATGGCCTGAATTTCGACGAAAAAGCCGTCACCCTCATTGGCGACAAACCGCTGGCAACCAGCTTTGTCAGCAGCAAACATCTGCAAGCCGTGGTGCCGCCGGGCTTTGTCTTGCCCGGTCGCTATGCCATGACCGTGCTGAACCCGGACGGACAGCGGTTTACCGTGGCCGACGCCTACACCGTCTACACCGCCGACAGCGATGATCTCTACGCCTATGCCTATGAGCTGTGGGCCTCGCCCTCTACCTTGCACACAGGACAATCGGTACAGCTATTGCAGCGGGTGCGGCGGGCCGTGGGCAAAGATGCGCTGACCGACGTTGCCGTTGACTTCTATATCAACATGCCCTATCAAGAGAGCACCCTGATTGGGCGCGCGCTGGTTCCGCTTTTGGTCTCCAATGACGACAGCAACAGCCGCGATGTGGTGTGGACGCCGCCAAGCGCAGGCAGTTTCACCATCTACGCCGTGATTGATCCCGGAAACAAGGTGAAAGAGAGCGACGAGAACAACAACCTGATCAAGCGCACCGTTACCGTCTTGCCCACGATTGTGGACATGGAAGCCCCGCACATTGACGAACTGGTGATCAACAACGGCGCAGCCACCACCCAATCGCGCCAGATTTCCGTGCGCGTGCGCGCCAGCGATACCGAGCATCCGGTGCAGGCGGTCTATTTTGTAGAGTATGAATACATCCGCGGCGCCGATCAATGGGTGGCCGTGCAATGGTCAGATTGGCTGCCCTACACGGGCACACCCACCACCTACGAATGGACGCTGCTCTCGTCTCCGGGCATCAAATATATCCAAGCCTGGGCCACCGACGAACGAGGCAACAGCATGAGCCAGCCCCAGTTGGCTGCCATTAACTATGCCCCTGCCAGTGAAGATAGCCTCTCGAAAGACGAACTGCGCCTCTATCGCTATCCATTAACCGCAGGCGAACAACTCTCCGCTTTCCTGCTCCCCACCGAGGGCGATCCCGATCTCTACGTGTGGCCGCCAGATGCCCAGGTGCGCCCTCCGTGGATCACCAATTTGACCAGCGGCGTGGATGAACTGGGCTTTGTCGCCCCGGTCGGCGGCACATTCCAACTGGAGATCTCTGGCTACACGCGCACGCGCTACCAATCGGCGGTAGAGTTGCGGTCGGCCTTACCCCGCACCGGTTATAACGAAAAGAGCAACATCGATCCCAGCAAGCCGCGCCGCGCCAATCCCTACATTCCCGTCTTTGACATGCCCGCCCAGGAATACCGATTACCGTCTAGCCCGGCCCCAGCGCCGGAACCCGAAGAAGTTCTGTCAATCTATCTACCCTTGATGGTGGGAAGCGTGGCGAGCAATTCTGTCACTCTGCCCAAAAGCGTTGACCCCGCTGAAATAGAGCCGTCGGCCATCAGCCCGGATGCAACTCCGTATCATCTCTTCCTGCCCCAAACCCAGCGCTAATCGGCGTGACTGCAAATATCCCGGATGGTTTCTGCCCAGGCGGAAACCATCCGGAAGCCCAAAATCGCTTTGACATTTCTCGCGCCCGATGCTAGGATTCCATCCTGATTTGAATCACCCCATTCCCCCAGCACGCCGAGAATCTAACCAAACCGCCGCTGCTTTGTCCCGTCAACCTGACAGACAGTTTGGATGCAACCATCATGGCGAATCTTTCGACACCTGCGCCTCGCCCCGCGCTGCGATCCGGCAATTTTTGGCAAAACCGCGCCTTCAAGAAAAACCTGGAAGGCTGGCTCTTCGCTTCACCGTGGATTATCGGCTTTTTGCTGTGGACGCTGGGACCGATGATCGCGTCGCTTTTCTTCGCCTTCACCGAATGGGATCTGCTCTCGCCGGCGACGGTGGGTGGGCTTGAAAAACATTCAAGCCATGATCCAAGACAAGCTGGTCTGGCAGGCGCTTAAGGTGACGACGATTTATGCGCTGACCAGCGTACCGCTGCACATTGTCTTTGGGATGATTCTTGCCATCCTGCTCAACTTCAACCTGTTTGGAATGCGCCTCTATCGCACGGCTTTTTATCTGCCCTCGGTGCTTTCGGGCGTGGCCGTGGCGCTGCTCTGGCGTTGGCTCTTTTCGCCCGAGTTCGGGCTGATCAACCTCATGCTCTCCTATTTTGGCGTTCGCGGGCCAAGCTGGCTGGGCGACGAATATTGGGCGCTGCCCTCGTTGGTTTTAATGAGCCTGTGGGGCGTGGGCGCCGGGGCCATTATCTACCTGGCCGGGCTGCAAGGCATCCCCACCGATCTCTACGAAGCCGCCGAAGTGGACGGGGCCAGCAACTGGAAGCGGCTGATCCACATCACCCTGCCCATGATGACGCCGGTGCTTTTCTTTCAGCTAGTCGTGGGCATCATCAACGCCCTGCAAATCTTCACCCAAGCCTTCATCATGACCAGCGGTGGCCCCAACAACGCCACACTTTTTCTCGTGCTCTATCTCTACCGTAACGCCTTCCAATACTTCCGCATGGGCTATGCCAGCGCCATTGCCTGGGTGCTCTTCCTCTACATTTTGGTGCTGACCATTGTGGTCTTCCGCTGGTCCAGCGCCTGGGTCTATTACGAAGGGGAGATGAAAAAGTCGTGAGCAGCACAGTCCATTCACAAACCTTGAAAACAGAAAGCCACTCGGAGGTTCGCCTGCGCCGTCATCAGCGCGAACTGCTGCGTAATGGCTTGGTCCACTTTTTGCTGTTACTGGGCGTGGTGCTCATGTTCATCCCCCTGGCGTGGACCGTCTCCACCTCGCTCAAGCCCGTCAGCGATGTCTACATCTTCCCGCCCAAATGGATACCCGACCCCATTCGCTGGGAAAATTACCGCGAAGCCGTCACGACGATTCCCTTTTTGCGCTACACCTGGAACACCACCATCATCACGGGGTTCGCCGTTCTGGGCAAGGTGATCTCGATTACGCTGGTGGCCTTTGCCTTTTCGCGGCTGCAGTGGTGGGGGCGAGATTTCCTCTTTTTGGTGATGCTCTCCACGCTCATGTTGCCGCCGCACATCACGTTGATCCCGCAGTTTGTGCTCTTCAAAAACCTGGGCTGGATCAACACCTTTTTGCCCCTGATCGTGCCCGATTTCTTTGGCGGTCCCTTTCTCACCTTTCTCGTGCGTCAGTTTTTCATGACCCTGCCGCGTGATCTCGACGACGCCGCGCGCATTGATGGCTGTTCCAGCTTTGGCGTCGATTGGCGCATCATCATGCCCCTGGCCCGCCCCGCCATTATCATGGTGGTGATCTTCGTCTTCAACGGCACCTGGAACGAGTTTTTGTTGCCGCTGATCTACCTGCACAGCCAGGAAAACTTCACCCTGGCGCTGGGGCTGCGCATGTTCCAAGGCGAAGCCAGCACCAGTTGGCATCTGCTCATGGCCGCTTCGCTGCTCACCATGTTGCCTGTGCTGCTGCTCTTCTTCTTTGCCCAGCGCTACTTCATCCAGGGCATTGTCTTCACCGGCGTCAAATCGTAAACCCAAGCATTTTAACGCGAAGGCGCAGGGGCACAGAGGCGCAAAGAAAAATTCTCCCTTTCTGAATCTCCGCTTCTCTGCGGCTCCGCGTTAAAAGATTGCATCTTTGCGTTTAATTTTTTGATTTTTTACTCACCCAGGAGGAAGATTGATGGAAAATCGTCATGTAAGCCGTCGTCGCTTTTTGCAAATGAGCGCGGGCGTCGCCGCTGTTGGCGCGTTAGCCGCCTGTGCGCCTGTGGCTCCTGGCCAGCCCGCCGCCAGTGGGGATGCTGCCCCTGCCGCCGAAGTTGCCACCCTCACCTTTGTGGTGGACACCATCAACGAGGGACATGTGGGGATTCGCAACGAGTGGTCGCAGAAATTTTCAGAAGAGAACCCAGAGATTAAAGTCGATCATCAGCCCGTGCCCGGCCAGGATTACAACACCAAAATCCAGACCCTGTTCGCCGCTGGCACACCGCCCGATGTCTACCGCTATCTGCAAGAAGTGACCCCCATTGTTACCGTGGTCGAGAAAAATCTGCACCTGCGTCTGGACGATTACGTCGAGCGCGACAACTACGATCTGGCCGACTTCCGCCCCGACGCCGTCGCCCTCTACACCTGGGATGGCGGTCTCTATGCGCTGCCGCGTGATTATGGCAACCAGAATCTCTTCTACAACCTCGATCTCTTTGAAGAAGCTGGCCTCACGCCGCCCTCGGCCGATTGGACCAACACCGACTACACCTTTGACGTCTTCTTGGATCAGACCCAACAACTGACCAAAAAGAGCGGCGACCGCACCGAGCAGTGGGGTTTCCTCGTCAACCGTGGCTGGCGACCGTGGGCCTCGTGGGTCTATAACAACGGCGCTGCCGTGGTCAACAAGGACGACCGTGGCGTCGCCACCGAGATTGCCCTCACCGACCCCAAGGCCGTAGAGGCCATGCAGTTCATTCAAGATCTCATGTACACCCACGAAGTCGCCCCCCGCCCCGATCTGGAATCGGAGATGGGCGGCTTTGAACTCTTTGCCAGCGGGCGCGTGGCGATTATGCTCACCAACCCCTCGGCGGTGAACCAGTTCCGCACGATTGAAGCCTTCAAGTGGGATGTGGGCGCGCTGCCGATTGGCAAAGCCGAACGCCGTGGCACCGGCGGTGGCGGCACAGGCTGGGCTGGCACCGCCGCCACCCAGATCCCCGACGGCGTCTGGAAATTCTTGGCCTACATCTCTAGCCCTGAAGCAGAGTTGGACGAAGTCAGCGTAGGGGCCACCACCCCATCGCGCGAATCGGTGGTGCTCTCCGAAGCCTTCCTCGACCCCAACAAGCCGCCCGCCCACGCCCGTGGTTTCGCCGACGCCCAGGAGTATGTCGTGCGCGATCCTGTGCATGTCAACTGGCCCGAAGTCTTCCAGCGTGTGGTCAACCCCAACATGGATCGCCTGTGGAGCGGCTCCGCCAGTGCCGCCGAAGTCGCCGAAGCCATCAAGGCCGAGGCCGATCCACTGCTTGCTCAGTAAGATTTAACGCGGAGACGCGAAGAGGCAGAGACGCAGCGTTCGCCCTATAAAACAGCGCCCCATGAATCGGGCTTCATCGGTGAAGCCCGATTCATGGGGCGCTGCTGTTTGCCGGGGGACTTCATCCCCCGGCAAACAGCAGCGCACTCGTATAAGTCCTCCCTCGCCAGAGGCGTTGACGCCGCTCTGGTTGCGGATTACAATGGCGGCAGAAACATTTTGTTCAGGAGGTCAAAATGACGTTGCCAGCGCCTGTCGCGTCACAGAAGAAAAACTGTTGCTCAGCGGGGAAGAACTTTATTACGAAGGAAATCCAGGTCGCGTTGAACTGGTGAAGGGGGAAATTGTGTCGCTATCACCCACCGGGCGGGTACATGGACGTGTTGAAGGTGAACATTTGAATGGTATTGGAATTGACCCAGTACAACCGTCAGCACAAAAAGGGCGAGGTGCTGGTGGGCGAAACCGGCATCTACACCGCACGCAACCCCGACACCGTGCGCGGCATGGACGTGGCCTTTATCTCCCACACCCGGCTGGCACAGGTGAAATCCGCAGGCTATCTCGACGTGGCCCCCGAACTGATTGTCGAGGTCATGTCCCCCAGCGACCGCTGGAGCGATGTGCTCGACAAGCTACAAGAATATTTTGCCATCGGCGTGCAACTGCTCTGGATCGCCGACCCTGCCACGCGCCAGATCTACGTCTATCGCTCCCTCACCGACGTCACCATCCTCACCGCCGCCGACGAGTTGAGCGGCGGCAATGTGCTGCCGGGGTTCAGCGTGCCCGTCGCCGATTTGTTTGCAGAATCGTAATTTTCTGTACAATTTGTTTCACACATGCTACACTTCGCGCAGCACCTTCGCTCGCGCTTCTCCATCGCCGCCCTCATCCTCTCGGAAGCGCTCTGTTCTCCTATTTTTTATGCCCCGTCTCGGGAGGATTCCATGCGCGCACCCAGCTTCGTTTACCGTCTCGTCGTCTTTGTCGTTGTCCTCAGCCTGCACCTGACCGCCCTGGCCCCCGTTCTGGAGGCGCAGGAAGGGAAACCAGTCTATCTGCCCCTGATTGGGAGTGGACAGACATCCTTTGGCAGCACTGACATTCTCTACCGCACCCGCGTTAGCGTAGCCAACGCAGCCCGCTGGCAGCGTCTCGCCGACTTGGGCGTGACCGTGCTGGAACGCGGCGAAGGCTGGTCGCTGGTGCTGGCCGACTTCGCACAACTGGAGACGCTGGCCCGCCTCGGCTTTGCCCCGCGCGACAGCCACGAGTTCGGCGCTCTGCTCGACGCCAGCACCGAGCGACAAACCCTGGCTGGCGCGTAGCCTGGCCCCCCTGGCCGCGGAGTTGCGATCTACCCGCGCTGTTATGGACACCGCCCTCGCCGCTGCGGATGCCGACACCCGCGCCGGAACCGCTGCGTTGGGGTCACTGCGCGCCGCCCTGGGCACGCTCTCCACGACGCAGACTGCCGCCATCGCCGAACTGCCCAGCGTGGACGATGACGGCGACGGGCTGACGAATACGGAAGAGGGCTGGTGGTGTACGGATCCGCTGAATCCCAACAGCGATGGCGATGCCCAGGGCTACACCGATGGTCAAGAAGTAGCGGCCCTATTGGATGTGACCCAGCCGCGGAACGTGCGCTGGGGCTATGGCCCGCCCTTTGGCCCGCCCAACCCGTGGCCCAACTTCAACAATCGAGATGGCAGTGGCACAAAAGTCTGCAACGATGGCGATTTTGATACCATTCCCGACTTTGCCGAAGTCTATATGGTGGGGACACGCGTCCCCTATGAGAGCACGGACAACGACAAGTTCGACGACGGTCAGGAACTTTTCGGTATTACCTACTGCACGGGCGGTGATCTGAGTTGTGGCTATGGCGATTATCCGCGCCATTGAATATTGGAACTTCATCAAAGCTTCCATGCCCAACTGGGTGCTGCCTCCTGGCGACAGTCCCTTTGTGGCGGCTTTCCCCGTGCCCGAAGTCTATGTCGTGCCTGATCCGGACACCGGCAAGACCTGGACCGTGGAGCGGGTGACTACCATCACCACCTCTGAAGGGGAGATGGCGCAGAAAACCCACTCCTATGAGACAGCGGTCACGCGAGGACAGAGTACGTCCATTGCCAATACAGTGACGTGGAACGAGTGGGAGGAGGTGTCAGAAGCAGTTGAACGTCCTATGTCTTCGAAACGAGATGCTACCTCGAACAAGATAGACAAAGCTCAGGCTGATTCAAAACAAACGTTTGCCGAGATGCGACAAACGTTGGGTTTGGGAATGATAGGCAATGGGAGCAGTTGCCTGGCGGCAGGATGTATCCTGATAACCGGAGGGGTTTGTGCAGTAGTTGGCGGAGCAGCTTTAGGGTTGGCCGCTGCGGGTATTCTCAGAATTTAACTCTGGCACAGAATACATTAATAGAGCTTAAAAGTGACGAATTACAAACTCAATCAACGTATCCACCTACCAAATTAGATTGCTACTCGAACAAAGCAAATAGTTGTCCCAATCTACCCAAGGATGACGTTGATGCAGTAAAACTGTCTCAAGATATTAACTACCAGGGGATAGCCACGTCATCTAGACGGTATTAATTATAGTCATCAATCAACAGGGCAAGTTGCTTTCGCAGGGGCTTAAAGACATCTCTATGCCATCTCCCGACCCCGACTAACTGAAACCAAGACCAACGGCAAATCCTGGGGCGGTTCGCAGACCACAACCCACGAAGTCTACGAAGAACACACCGTTTCCGAGGGTGAAGCCTTCACCAGCGGCCAGACCTGGGAGACGGCTTGGGCCGTGGACTCCAGCCACGCCGCGGATCTGACCTTCCGCTATGCCGTGCAGAACTCCGGCACGGAGTACGCGCGGTGAACTGAGCAATCTTGTCTTCAACATCTACATCGGCGACGACAAACTGCCCACCATTTCCTACCCGGCCTGGGAACAATTCACCGGCGGCAAGTTGGAGAATCTCTTCCCGGCGGGCCCCAACACGCCGCCGGGGGTGATCAACAGCAAAACGTTTGCCTCCAATGCCATTCCCCTCAGCCTGGAACAGATGAAGCGCATTGACTTGGGCGAGCGGCTGACGGTGAAGGTAGAAAATTTCAGCTACGGCGCAGATGAACTCTTCTATACCGATGCCGTCAGCGGCGGCGTTACCGTCTTCATTGAGGACGGCGTGGAAGATGGCGACGAAAGCGTGGACCAGTACGTCATCCCCACCTGGGGCGTGGAGACAGTGGAGGATGTGCTGACCCGCTACTTCCCGGCAGGCTACGACGCCGACGGCAACATCAACGCCCTGTGGACGCCAGAGTTCAGCGGGGCCAGTGCCCCCACCTGGACTGAGCACTTCCTCTCGGACATTGCCTGGTGGAACGTCTACCTGACCCAGGCTGATGCTGGCGATACTTCCATTGGCGCATTGCCAGCCAAATCCGGATCGGGCATCCTCTTCCGCTTCAACCGGGACAGCGACCGCGACGGCTACAACGACCGCGCCGAGTTTCGCTACTACTGTGCGCTGCCTGCCGCCCACGCCGACAGCAAGCATTGCGCCGACGGCTATCTGCGCCCGGAGATCCACCCGCAGCCGGAGATTCTGGCCGGATACGTAGTGGAAAAGAGCGGGGATCTGGTGACGGTGAAACTGGCGCTGGAGAACACAGGCACCTTCGACGCCTATGGCATTGACGCCGTCATGTACTCGCCCGACGACACCACCACGATTGGCAACAACACCGTGGGCGGCAATGGCCGCGTGCGCCCTGGCAACAGTGTCGCCGTGGGCAGTCTGATCAAAGCGCCGGATCTGACGGGCTGGGGCAACAGTCGATCCAAACCCTATGCGGGCGGTCAGTTCAGCGGAGCCGAGGATCGCACTTTCACTTTCACGGCAGAGACCCCTGGTGTGGTGGGCACGGGCAGCACCGCCGTGCGCTGGAACGACGGCGCAGGCAACAGCGCCGTGCTGGACCTGGGCGGCAACTACCATGCGCCGCTGCCGTTGGACGTGGCCCAGGGCGTACAGGTGGGCTTCAACACCGGCACAATTGACGCCGGGGCAAAGTTCACCGTGCAGGCCCTGACCCCGCGCGACACCTTCACTTTTACGGTCAACAGCGGCGAAACTTACACGCCGCCTGTGATCGTGGTCAGCTACAGCGACCCACAGGGCAGCCATCGCTTTATCACGCCTGTAGCAACTGCCCGCGCTGGGCGACAGCCTGGCTCCCCACGCCGGGAAGATGCTGGCAGGGCTGGCGGTGCAGATTGTGGCTGACGCACCCTTCAACAGCAGCGGCACCAACACAACCAATCTGGTGGTCAACAGCCCGCATCCCACCACCATCAAAGAGGGGCATTTGCATCTCAATTTCGTCTCCGATGGCAAACTGGTGCTGGAGAAGTCTCAAACATTGGACTTCCCCGCCGGGCCAACCACGGTGGCTGTCAACTGGTCTGTCTCTGACTTTTCCGCCGATTACAAGCCCGATGGCGATAATTTGCTGATTGCCTTCTGGACCGACAGCGAGAACAACATCATCGACAGCGCGGCGCGTCCGCTGAATAGTTTTGCCGAAGATCCACGGCCCACGGCAGACAGCGACGCCGCGCTTTGGAACTTCGGCACGGTTACCCAGGGCGAGGTGCTCAATCAGCGCGTTTCGCTGGCAAGTGTGGGCGCGCTGGATCTGCTGGGCTATGTCGCTGGCTCGCCGGGGCTGAGCGTTACACAAACGGGCAGCAAGCCGCTGAGCCTGGGCGATGTGGCAACCTACGAACTGACCCTGGACACCCGCACCCTGCCCACTGGCCCCTACACGGGAACCGTAACCCTGCGCACCAGCGACCCGGCCCATCCGCTCTACACCGTGCAGGTGAATGGAACGATTGAGCCGCTGACCGGCGACGCCTACGCCCGCACCGTGGTGGACCGTCCGCTGGATGTGGAGGTGTGGGTGGTGGGGGATCATAGCCAGGGAGATTGGATCACCTATACCCATGCGCTGGGACCCGATGCGGCTAGTCTGCACCCGGTGAAGGTGTATGACAACAATTCCGTGCTTCAAGGTGTTGGTGCTGTGGCGACTGATTTCAGTGAAGGCACGGCCTCTGCCGATATGTTCGGTGATGGTCGGGATGGTGTGATGCCCGGCAGTGGAAATCTGGATGATGACAAATGGCTCTGGCGTTGGGAGCGTCAATGGAACCAAGGATTCGACATGCATCTCGGTCACAGACAGACATGACGTCTGGCGAATTCAACCCTGGCGACGTAGTTCTGATTCACCAGACCCGAGGTAGCAGGCTCTGGACAATTGGGAATTGAATAAGGCAGCTGTCCGATTTCACAGGCAGCGGGACATTTGTGCTAGAGAAACCACTCAAATATACCTATGTGTCGAATGGTGGAAATGAAAAAGCGCAAATTCTGCGTGTACCTCAATACTCGACTTGTCAATGTTACAGGAACTGTGACACCTCTTGAGCAGATGGAATGGTGATTGGGGTGGAATCTTTGCTGTTATGTGCAGTGGAACTATGACCAGTAACCGGTCAAATTTCTGCAGATGGTTGTGGGTATCTTGGGGCGGTATCGTATAAACTGGACCTCCGGGAGGTCCTTGTGGCGTGTCAGGCCAGGAGAAGGCATCGCCAGTGGTCGCGATGCACGTTCTGCAGGTCCAAATGGTAATGGTGGTGGTGGTGGATGGAACTGTGACCGTAATGGCGGTGCAGGAGGTGGCGGTAAGCTACCTCGGGTTCGGTACTGCGTCATGGTGGTTCCTCGCAAGGTGGGTCTGTCAGTTGGCGATCCTAGATTGTCTAAGAACATTCTATTTGGTGGTGGTGGTGGAAGGCGGTGCGCCAGGTGACAGTTGGCATGGAACCCTGGTGGATACGGAGGAAATGGTGGTGGTATATTATGCGATGTTTGAAACAGTTAACCGTGAATGGCTCTATCTCTGCTACCGGCTCGAGTGGACTAGGAGGCCCAGTACAACGGTGCGGAAGGCTTATGGCGGGAGGCGGAGGTGCAGGTGGCTCATTCATGATCCAAGCGGCGTGCTATCAGATTCTGGTTCGAACCGGGTACTGGCTAATGGTGGAAGAGGAGGCGGTTCAGGATCTGTCTCAGGTGGGCAAGGTGGTATGGGTCGTATTCGAATTGAATACTGTGAATCAAAATCTGGCACAACTCACACCTACCGCAAGTACAAGAAATTGAAATGTTATATCGCGTTGAGCAGACTTGCATTATCGCAATGCACGCTTTAATCTACCCAAGTCAACATCTGCCATAGTTTATCTACCATATCCAGTATGGTCATAAACTCGACTTCGCTGGCTGCCGGGGAGATGACCACCACGCTGCGTGTTCCCGCCGGGGTGTGGACAGCGGCTTCACTGGAAGCACTGGTCTGCGGAGTGGGCAGCGGCGATGTGACCTTCAAACTCGATGTAGGCGACAATGGCACTTGGGATTGGGAAGCAGACCCAATCGATCGCACAACAGCGGTTACTTTCCGTCACGAATACGCTGGCCGCAGCCTTTGCGCCCTATGTCAGCGGCACTGGCGACAAAGACGTCGAAGTCAAAGTCTACCTCTCCAAGCCGGGGCAGGTGCTGCTCACCAACATGGTGATTGAGCGCAACCGTACCATTGAACTTGACACCCAGCTTCGCACTGGCTGGCACGCCCACCGAAGGCGCAAACGTGCCGCTCAACGCCACCGTCACCAACGGCGGCAAGGCAGACAGCGGCCCGCTCACCGTCTCGTACTACGCCACGCAACACGCAACACGCAGCACGCCGCAATACATCGGCAGCACCTTTGTCTCCAACATCGAACCTGCGGGCAAGGCTCGTTCCTGCCCCTTTCGCCTGGAACACGCTGGGCTTCACCGGGCCGATGAGTGTGACGGCCTCGGTCGATCCCTTTCAACCGCGTGGCGGAGACCGACGAGGCCAACAACAACAAAGCGGCCAACTTGACCATTCTCACCCGGCCCGATCTCAAGATTCGGCGAACTGACCCTTTCCAACGGAGAGCCGCTGGTGGGCGAAGCGGTACAGATCACCGCCAAAATTGCCAATGGTGGGCAGACTGCCGCCGGTGGGCAGACTGTCGCCCTTTATCGCGGCAACCCCGACGGCGGCGGTTCGTCACTGGCAAACCAACGTCTGAACAACGTGGCTCGCCAACGGCAACGGCACGGTCACCTTTACGTGGACGCCCACAGAGCCAGGGCTGCATCGCATCTTCCTGCGCGGGGACCGCGACAACAGCAGTCAACGAATTCGACGAGAGCAACAACGACCGCTGGCTGGATGTCTACGTGGGCTTTGCCTCTCCGCTGGCGGTGGACAGTGGCGGGGCTGGCGACACTGCCTACAGCCAGGCGCAGGGCTTCGGCGTGGTGGAGAGCGGCGATCCGGATGAAACGGGCAACTGTGGTGATGCCGCTCACCAGACCTTCCGCCGCGATCCGATCGGGCAAGGTTACCTATCGCTTTGATCACCTTCAGCCCGGTCATTTCTATCATCTGGATCTGGTGCTCTATGAGTGCAAGCAGAACGCAGGCCGTCAGCAGCGGATGAGCGTGGACGGCGAAGAGATCGCCGGGCCGGTCGATCTGGGCAATGGAGAGGTACAGAATCTTTCGCTCCTGCTCGATCCGGCCTTCTACGCCGACCGCAGCATTGAGGTCACGGTGAGCGTGGATGACACGGGCGGTGCGCTGGTCAATCAGATCGGATCGGTGGATGTGGATTACCGCTATGCCGACGCTGGCGGGACGAATGATCCAAAATATCCCAGCAGCGCTCGCCCCTACGGCTGGTTGGACGGGGTGAAGCAGTCTCCGTGGGGAACCCTGCCCTATCAGAGCCTGCGCGAGAATCAGGCGGGCAACCAGATGCGTTATCAGTTCGATGCCCTTAATCCGGCCAAAGCCTATCAGGTTCACTTCAGCTTCTTCCAGGGCAGCGGCAACAATCGGGTGCAACAGATCTGGGTGGATGATGTGATCCCACTCAGCGGCGACTTTACCCTCATTGCCGGACAGCGCAATACACAGCGTGTCACGCTACCCAAAGAGAGCTATGCCGACGGCAGTGTCACCGTGGCGGTACGCCGATCAGACGGGGCCACCACCGGGGCCATCCTCAACGAAATCGCCCTGGAAGAGATCACACAGCCGCGCATCACCACCTGTGGGGCAACCAATACCCCATCGTTCACCATTGCCTACAACGCGGTGACCATCGTTGGACAGCCAGCGCTCCGCGGGCACAATTGTCACCGCCGAGAATCCGCGCGGCGATGTGGTGGGCTGCTTCGTGGTGGAGACAGCCGGGCAGTATGGCTTTATGCCCATCTATGGCGAGAACACCAGCGGCAATACCACCATTCCAGGCATGCGCGATGGCGAACCGGTGATCTTCCGGGTCAATGGCGTCATGGCCGTGCCCACGCCGCTCTTTGTCTGGCACGACGACAAAACCCATCATAAGGTCGATCTGGCTGCCGGGGAGACCGAGGATCAATATCTGTTACTCCGTCCAAACTGGAATTTGATCTCGACACGCATGCAACCCCCTGTGCCGCTGATTGAGATTGTGCTTCAATCCATTGCCGGGAAGTACTGCATTGTCCTGGCCCAGATGGGCATCTATGATTGTAATGTGCCCGCCAGTTTCCGCTCCCTCAAAGAGATACAGGCAGGCAAGGGCTACTATACTCAGATCACCGGTGGGGCCAGCGTCAACCTGGTCATTGAAGGTGTGCCCCTGGCCGTAGATACCCCGCTTCCGCTCCAAAAGGGACTGAACTGGGTTGGCTATCTGCCGTCAGAGAAGCTTCCTATCGCCACTGCGCTTCAGAGCATCAGCAGTCAACTGCTTCTAGTGGCGGATGGTCAGGGTCGCATCTACGATCCAGCCGTGCCCAACTTCAGCACCTTGAAAGAGATGTTGCCGGGTGAAGGATATCGATTCGGATTAAAGAGGCCGCCACGCTCACCTACCCGGTCACAGCCGCAGCCGCAGCCGTGGAGCCTGACGGTGAGGGGATAGACAATGTTCCCTGTGCTGGCGTAGAGCCAACGCCACGCTTCACGGTCCTCTATGGTCAACTTTCTATCGGATGGGGAGGCACTGCCCAGCGGCACTCGGATCGAAGCCATCACCCCACGGGGCGAGGTGGCTGGCTGTTTCACTGTGACTACGCCGGGAGAATATGGATTCCTTACGCTCTTTGGCGCAGACGAGATCGAAAATGGGCTGCCAGGCTTTCTCAGCGATGAGCCAGTTACGCTGCGGGTCAACGGGGTGATTGTGCCTTTGGTGGACCCCTTCCTCTGGCAGAATGATAAACTGACACACGCCCTTGATCTTGTTGTAGATGGCGCAGGTACAATAGACCTCTATCTGCCCTATACCAATCGGTAGGAGTGTGTTATGTGGCGCAGATCCTCTCTGAAAAGTGTGGTAAAACTAGCTCTCTTTGTCGGAACGTTCGTGGCCTGGGGATGGGGACTTTTCTCATCCCCAGGCTCGGTGATGGCGACGCAAACCTGTCCAGATGTGGCTGAGACGCAGAAATTCACGTTCGTCTACGGCAATGGTAGCCTGAATGCGGCTGCCGCACCCGTAGGCACTCTGATCGAAGCCCGCAACCGGGATAACGTCACCGCGGGCTGCACAATGGTGACGACGGCTGGCGAGTATCCGCTTATGTACATCTACGGTGTCGAGACGGTGGGCGGCAGCACAACGCCCGGCATGGCAACTGGCGAGACAGTGCGCTTCTTTGTCAACGGCATTGAAGCAACCGCCTCCCCCGTCTTCACCTGGCGCGATAGCTGGGCCTCGACGCGTGTCGATCTGAGTGCCAGTGGTGAAGCGCCGACGATTACAGCGACATTCACACCCACCTATACCCCAACCCATACACCGACTCCCACGTCAACACCAACGACCACGCACACGCCGACCCATACACCAACCTATACACATACGCCCACCCCAACGCACACGCCGTCCCATACACCAACACCGACATGGACGCCGTCGCACACGCCCTCGAATACACCATCACCTACGCCGACACTTACCTGGACACCTACCCCGACAAACACGCCGACCCATACACCGACGGTCACATACACACCAACCAAGACGCAGACTCCAACGTACACGCCATCTAGTACCTATACACCGACCCGGACGCCTTCATCAACGCCCACGCCGACGCAAACCCCCACGCCCACGAAAACGCCAACATCAACATTTACACCGACAAAAACGCCGACGTTTACATATACACCTTCGCACACACCGACCAAGACGCAGACGCCAACATACACGCCGTCTAACACATATACACCAACCCCGACGCCTTCATCGACGCACACGCCAACATCCACACGCACGCCGACCAAGAAACCGACGAATACCCACACGCCACCCTTCACACCTACACCGTCGCACACGCCGACGGTCACACACACACCGACCAAGACGCAAACACCAACGCACACACCGTCTAACACGTATACACCAACCCAGACACCTTCATCGACATACACACCAACCTACACACTAACGCCGACCAAGACACCGACGAATACATCAACACCTACTCGTACACTGACCCACACGCCGACGTTGACGAAAACACCAACCAGCACACACCGCCAACATCCACACCAACACCGACAAACACGCCGTCGCACACGCCATCCAATACGCCCGTCTTATACACCGACACTTACCTGGACACCTACCCCGACAAGCACCGCGTCTCTATACGCCGACTAATACGCCGACAAACACGCCACGGCTACCTGGACGCCTACCCGGACAAGTACGCTAACAAGTACGCCAACAAGTACGCCAACGCCCACTACGACGCAAACGCCTTCTTACACTCCAACAGAGACGCCGACGCACACATCAACCTTCACGTTCACTCCGTCTTATACACCGACATGGACACCTACCAGTACGCCAACACCTACGCATACCCCCACGCCATCGCCGACAGATACAGCCACAGCTACAAACACGACCACATTTACGTCAACACCCACGGCAACGGTGACAGAGACGCCCACACCCACGGCAACTGTCACAGCGCTGACCCCGGCTCGAGTAGCGGTGTCATCGCAGATAGAGCCGAAGTGGTTGTCGTCGTTTCTCGTAGACAACAATAGCGAGACGGTGTGGAGCAGTCGTCCACATAGTGAACATCTGAACAGCGCAGAGTGGGCGGCGGTCATTTTAGGCAGTGAAGAGAGCATCAGCGGAATCCGAGTCCTACCCAGGACCAATCGGGTCAGTCCCGGCAGCACGCTGAGCTTTCCCTCAGACTTTGTGTTACTTTCCTCGGTGAACGATGCTGCCGCTAACCGCACGTGTAATCCCGATGTGGCTCGCTTTGCTGAACTGGGCAACTGGCAGCCGATTCTCAGCTTCTCTGGCTATGAACAGCCTGCCAGCGGCTGGATAGACTTCACCTTTGCCCCAAGAAAAGCGGGCTGTGTGCGCATCCTTGGCACACAACTCACCCAGGATGACTCTTCGGCAACCGCTATCTCCAACTTAGCGAAATCGAGGTTTATGCCAACGATAACCGCATCACCCCGGCTCGAGTAGCGGTGTCATCGCAGATAGAGCCGAAGTGGTTGTCGTCGTTTCTCGTAGACAACAATAGCGAGACGGTGTGGAGCAGTCGTCCACATAGTGAACATCTGAACAGCGCAGAGTGGGCGGCGGTCATTTTGGGCAGTGAAGAGAGCATCAGCGGAATCCGAGTCCTACCCAGGACCAATCGGGTCAGTCCCGGCAGCACGCTGAGCTTTCCCTCAGACTTTGTGTTACTTTCCTCGGTGAACGATGCTGCCGCTAACCGCACGTGTAATCCCGATGCGGCTCGCCTTGCTGAACTGGGCAACTGGCAGCCGATTCTCAGTTTCTCTGGCTACGAACAGCCTGCCAGCGGCTGGATAGACTTCACCTTTGCCCCAAGAAATGCGGGCTGTGTGCGCATCCTTGGCACACAACTCACCCAGGATGACTTTGGCAACCGCTATCTCCAACTTAGCGAAATAGGGGTTTATGCCAACGATAGCCGCATTGCCCCGGCTCGAGTAGCGGTGTCATCGCAGATAGAGCCGAAGTGGTTGTCGTCGTTTCTCGTAGACAACAATAGCGAGACGGTGTGGAGCAGTCGTCCACATAGTGAACATCTGAACAGCGCAGAGTGGGCGGCGGTCATTTTAGGCAGTGAAGAGAGCATCAGCGGAATCCGAGTCCTACCCAGGACCAATCGGGTCAGTCCCGGCAGCACGCTGAGCTTTCCCTCAGACTTTGTGTTACTTTCCTCGGTGAACGATGCTGCCGCTAACCGCACGTGTAATCCCGATGTGGCTCGCTTTGCTGAACTGGGCAACTGGCAGCCGATTCTCAGTTTCTCTGGCTACGAACAGCCTGCCAGCGGCTGGATAGACTTTACCTTTGCCCCAAGAAAAGCGGGCTGTGTGCGCATCCTTGGCACACAACTCACCCAGGATGCACTTT
>CAVRLX010000023.1:0-57932 GCA_963721725.1 uncultured Chloroflexia bacterium | reverse complement strand
ATGGCACGTCCTTGTGGGTGGGGGAACTGTGGGGCAACAGATTGATCAAGTATGACAATGCCGGCAATCCGCAAACCCAACATGGGCAGGCTGGATTTCCAGAGAACTACGATGATACATCGTTTTGGGAAATTGCCGACGTCACAGTGGACAACGATCAACATATGGGCTGTCGACACCTCTAGCCGAGTTGTAAAACTCAAACCGACTGGGGGAAAAAATCCTAGAGTTAGGTGCTCTAGGGCAGTCGGGAGCAGATAACAGTCGCTTTAGATCCCCGATAAGTGTCGCTGTGGATGGGCAGGGTAATGTTTACGTCAGTGATGGCGCTCCTTGGTGGAACCGGCAGGGGGGCAATCATCGTGTGCAGATATTCCGAAGTGATGGGAGCTATAGAGCCACAATTGGGCAGACAGGTGTCTGCGGGGCTGGAACTAACCAATTATGCGGTCCCCGTCACATTGCCATTTCGGGCAATCAACTCTATATCACCGATGCAGGCAATGACCGGGTACAAATTTTCAACATTATCACACCTGATGCGCCAACCTATGTGGCGACTATCAGCAACCTGAACACCCCTTCTGGCGTTGCTGTGGACAGCACCTATATCTACATCGCCGATATGGAAAACAATCGCGTGAACGTCATTCTGATCGCTGCTTAGTCATATGATGGTCACAACGCTTGGGACAGAATCGGGAACAGGCAACGACCAATTCTCAAATCCCACCGATGTCGTTGTCGACAACAGTGGAAATCTATATGTGGCAGACTTTGTGAACACTCGTGTACAGCAGTTTGCTCGAACCGGAAATAGCTGGGGATATACACGTACCTATGGGGTAACACGCATACCTTACCTGACAGACGGATACCACTACAATCGACCTTCCGGTGTGGCAGTGGGCAACGATGGTAGTATCTATATAGCAGAGGAAAGTGGGCATCGACTGGTCAAGCTCAACGCCGACGGCACACCTTTGTGGACTGTTGGCGCAGCTGGTGTGAAAGGCGATCTGGAAGTCGGACAACGACCGGCTCAACAACCCAGCAGATGTGGCTGTTGATGCGAACGGGCGGGTCTATGTTGCGTCACGTTATCATGGCCGAGTCCCCATCTATAACGCTAATGGTTCGTATCACACAGCAGTAGAAGGTTTCAACTGCCCTGGCGGAGTCTATATAGCCTCAAATGGCCGATTGTATGTTGCCGATTCCTGTGAGCACGTGGTTAAGATTTATGACACGAATCTATCCTTGATTGCTACCCTTGGCATTCCCGGTCAATCTGGCAGCGATAGCGCCCATTTTGCATCCCCAGAAGATGTGGCTGTTGACAGCATGGGCAGAATCTATGTGTCAGATCGAGACAATCATCGTGTTCAGGTCTTCAATGCTGATCTTTCATACGTAAAAACACTAGGAGAGACAGGTCAGTGGGGAAGTGACTTCGCACATTTTGCTGGACCTAATGGCCTGTTTATTGACAATGCAGATCGATTGTATGTAGCCGATATGTATATAGCACGCATCCAGGTTTTTGATAAGGATGGCAATTATCTGACGACCATCGGTGGAAATTGGGGAAGCACCAACAGGACGACTGCGCGATGCAAGTGGTGTTAGTGTAGATGCCGCTGGCAATGTCTACATTGCAGATCAGAACAACCATCGCATTCAAAAATTCGCCCACGGCGTGCCTGGCTGGCAACAGTCTAACATCAACGGATTTGGCACACCTTACAACCGACGTATGAGCGCGCTGGAAGTGTTCAACGGCCACTTGTATGCAGGAATCGACGAATTTCGACAATGGCGGCACTGTTTGGCGTACAATCAACGGCGCTACATGGACACAAGTAAGCTCGCCTGGTTTCTCCAGCCCTTTCACAAAACCAATGCGGCGATTATCGACCTGGCTGCGTTCAATGGACAACTTTACGCAAGCACAGGGTGGGGCGGCTTTCCTGGTCAACTGTGGCGATCCAGTGACGGTCTTGGCTGGCAACAAGTGATCAGCAACACATTTGGCACAGGTAGCCTGAACGCAGTTGCTCCTTTAGCTATCTTTAACAACCGCTTATATGCAGGCACCTGTGGCAGCGAACCAGCGCAAATCTGGCGCAGCGACACAGGTGACACCCTAAGTTGGATGAACGTTGTGACCAATGGCAACGGCAGCCCGAACAGCACTTGTGTGACTGGTTTCATGACATTTGGCGCAAACCTGTACGCCGCTGTAGAAAACGAGACAGATGGTATGCAAATCTGGCGCAGCAGTACAGGCGATAGTGGGACATGGAATCGGGTCAACACCAATGGTTTTGGATCAGCCAACAACTCTCAGACCGGTGGCTTTGCAGTTTTCAATGGGTATCTCTGACATAGGCACCCGCAACAACACTAGAGGCGCACAACTATGGCGTTCCCAGAATGGGATAGAGTGGTCAAGCGTCACAACCAATGGGTTTGGCGACAGTAACAACCAAAAACTGGATCTGTTGTTTTCTCATGAGGAAGCATTGTTCGTAGGCTTTAACAATCCAGAAACAGGCGTGGAGATTTTGGCGATCCACCGATGGCACAAACTGGCAACAGATCAATGCAGACGGCTTTGGCGATAGCAATAACTACGGCTAACCTGGTCAAGCGGTGTTGTCTCTTTCAACGACAGTCTTTACGTGGGAACATGGAACTGGGGCAACGGCGGTGAAATCTGGCAGTTGCTTCGCCAGGTCTATTTGCCCGCAGTTCAACGGTAGAAACAACGGCTCATAAGAAGTCAATTTGGCATCTCTACATGCCTACCATGAGAAAATAATCGCAACCTCATCTGGGACGAAGTTCTTAAGGTGGTTTCCGTACCTGATTTCGGGCACAATCAGCAATAAAAACAGGGCCGCAGATTGACGTAGATGAACGTGTGACTAAAGATTTCATTTTTCGCGTTTTTTCTGCGGTCTTGGCTCTGATTGCACAAAAGTTACGCTTAACAAGATTTTGAATCCCTCAAACATGGAGTCAGAATAGAGATCTGAACCGAAGGAGAGGAAGATGCAGAACGAACTGAGCGAGCAGTTAAAAGCAACCTATCAAGATGCTGCGAACCATCTAAAAGGCAGTGCACGACGGAAGTTCATGGTCGGCATCGTCGAGAGTCTGGGCCGTGGCGGTCTGAGCTATTGTGCACGCGAACTGGGTTGGGATGCAAAGACAATGCGCAAAGGGCGTCAGGAACTGGAGAGCGGCATCGACTAGCGGATCGGCCGACGAGCAAACCAGGACGTAAACGAACAGAAGAGCGATTGCCCACCTTGCTCGAAGATCTGACGCAGATTCTGGAAGGACAGAGTCAAACGGATGCCACCTTTCAGAGTCAGCGGCTTCTACACACGGCTGA
Organism: uncultured Chloroflexia bacterium; assembly: GCA_963721725.1. GTDB lineage: Bacteria > Chloroflexota > Anaerolineae > Caldilineales > Caldilineaceae > RI-153. The sequence goes on along the minus strand of CAVRLX010000023.1, from coordinate 54,529 downwards.
GCGTGCGTGAAGTACGGGCCCAACTGATCAAGCAACACGGCTACACCGATGAGCAGTTGCCAGATGATGAAGTGCTGCGCCAGCGCATCAACGACTTGGGCTACAAACTCAAGACAGTCAAGAAGAATCAGCCCAAAAAGAGATCGCACAGACCGATGCCATCTTCGAGCAATTGAGTCTGGTGCACAAAGAAGCAGCAGGCGATGAGTGCCGTGCTACGCCTTTCCATCGATGCCAAAGCCACGGTGAAGGTCGGTCCCTTTTCCCGCCAGGGCAAGAGTCGCACCATCGTCAAGGCTGCCGATCATGATTTCAAGCCCGATGCCAAGCTGACGCCCTTTGGTCTCTACTTGCCCGATCACGGTGAACTCTTTCTCTACATGACCAGGGCCAAGGTGACGAGTGATTACCTAGTTGACTGTCTGGAGAGCTTCTGGGAGACAGTCCGCAGCCGCTTCCCCAAGGTGACCACATTGCTCATCAACTCAGATAATGGACCCGAAATCCACAGTCGCCGCACCCAGTTGATGAGCCGCCTGACTGCCTTTGCCGACCAACACAAGCTCACGCTGCAACTGGCCTACTATCCGCCCTATCACAGCAAGTACAACCCCATTGAACGCGTTTGGGGCGGACTGGAGCAACACTGGAACGGCTCTCTGCTCGATTCGATTGAGACCGTCCTTGCCTTTGCGCGTTCGTTCACCTGGCGCACAAAGCACCCTGTCGTTACCCATCTTGACCGCATCTACGAAACCGGTGTGAAACTTTCTCAGAAGGCTATGGCTCAACTCGAAAAACGTTTCCAACGCCTCGGCGGCCTTGAAAAATGGTTTGTCACCATCTCGCCTATCCCCGCATGAATCGGGATTCAATTTCTTGAACCAGCCTTAACCATTAACGGAGGCAGCGAAATGAATTATCGTATTGAAGAAAAAGCCGAGTTCAAGATTGTGGGGCTTATGAAGCGGGTTCCATTGGTGTACACAGGCGTGAATCCAGAGATTGCCGCCATGTGGCAAAGCCTGGATGAGGAGACAATTTCCACGTTGAAAGCACTCTCCAACGTGGACCCCATCGGGCTGCTCAGCGCCTCTACAAACTTTTCCGAGGGCCGATTGGATGGAGGGGAACTGGACCACTATATTGGGGTGGCGACGACGAAAGAGCACCCCAAACATCTGGCACAGTTAACCGTATCGGCTTCAACCTGGGCCGTGTTCGAATCTATCGGCCCCTTTCCAGAAACGCTTCAAAACATTTGGGGGCGCATCTATTCTGAGTGGTTTCCTTCTTCGGGCTATGAACAAACCCAAGGCCCGGAACTTTTGTGGAACGCCAATAAAGACATGAGTTCTCCCACGTTTAGAAGCGAAATCTGGATCCCGGTTTGGAAGAGATAGATGCGCACATCGCTTTATGCAAAAACTCCCTGGACAATGTTCCAGGGAGTTTCAGTCCTTCACGATTTTGCCTCACGCGAACCCGCGAAGCAGTGAAAGTAGAGCAGAGTTCTTCGTGTTTTTCGCGGCTTCGCGTAGAATCTTACTACTGAGTTTTGCTTTATCCACTCTGGCCTTCTGCCACCATCCGCAAAAAGAACTCATGCCAGCGCGTATCGGTGGTCAGTTCCGGGTGAAAAGCCGTCGCCAACAGCGGTCCATGCCGCACCGCCACGGCCACGGGTTTGGGCGCATCATTGCGGGTGCACCGCCGCCAACACCTCCACTCCGGGGCCGATCTCGGCAATCGCCGGGGCAGCGGATAAAAACAGCATGGAACGGCGCGTCGCCTAGTTCAACCACCTCCAAATCCGTCTCGAAGCTATCCACCTGGCGGCCAAAGTAGTTACGATTCACCGTCACATCCAGTCCGCCGATGAGGGCCTGTCCCCCCCGCTTTTGACCGGTGGCGCGTCTCGGCCAGCAAGATCATGCCCGCACAGGTTCCCCAGGTGGGATGGTTGCCGTGTACCCAACGCGCGCAGCGGCTCCACCATGCCCCAACGTTCGGCAATCAGCGCCATGCTTGTACTCTCGCCGCCGGGAATAATCAGCCCGTCTAGCCCGTCCATCTGTTCCGGGCGGCGCACTTCCACGGCGTCTGCGCCCAGGCTCTTCAAGATGGTGACGTGTTCGCGGAAGGCGCCTTGCAGGGCCAACACGCCAATCGTGAGAGAGTGTGACATTACCAACCCCGCTGCGCCATCTTCTCATTATCGGCCAGTTCATCGAGGTTGATGCCCACCATCGCTTCACCGAGGTTGCGGCTGATCTCGGCCAGAATTTCGCCGTCGTTGTAATGCGTGACAGCCTTGACAATGGCCTTCGCCGCGCTTGGACGGGATCGCCGCTCTTGAAGATGCCAGAGCCGACGAACACGCCATCGACGCCCAACTGCATCATCAGCGCGGCGTCGGCGGGGGTGGCAACGCCGCCGGCGGCAAAGTTTACCACAGGCAGGCTGCCCCAGTTCGGCGGTTTGCTTGACCAGATCATAGGGGCGCTGAATCTCTTTGGCATAGGTGAAAAGTTCGTCTTCGTCCATGCCCTGAGGCGGCGAATTTCGCCGTTGACCGTGCGTGCATGGCGCACGGCTTCCACCACATCGCCCGTACCGGCTTCGCCTTTGGTGCGGATCATGGCCGCGCCTTCGCTACACGGCGCAGCGCTTCGCCCAGGTTGCGGCAGCCGCACACAAACGGAACGGTAAACTTGTGCTTGTTGATGTGGTGCTCTTCGTCGGCGGGGGTGAGCACTTCGCTCTCGTCGATGTAGTCCACGCCGATTGCTTGCAAAATCTGCGCTTCGACAAAGTGACCGATGCGTGCCTTCGCCATCACCGGGATGGTGACGGCGGCGATAATGCTCTTCGATCATGTCGCGGGTCGCTCATGCGCGCCACGCCGCCCTGTACGCGAATATCCGCCGGGACACGTTCCAGCGCCATGACCGCCCAGGCGCCGGCATCTTCAGCAATGCTGGCCTGCTCTGGCGTCACCACATCCATAATGACGCCGCCCTTGAACATCTGGGCCATGCCAGCCTTCACGGCAAATGTGCCTTTTTCCACCGCGCCATTCTGTCCGTGTCCGTTACGCTTTTCGCTGCTCATGCTTTTTCTCTCCTTGGATAAAGGTCATAAAAACGGCTTATTCTTCATTGTAGCCAAAAACAGCGGGAACATACAATTCTGGGGGGAAGGATACGGGTGGGTGGGGGCAGACGATGGACTGTGGACGATAGACCAAAGACGATAGACGAACGAAGAGTTTGGTATCCGCTTCGTCTTTCGTCCTCCGTCTACCATCCCCGTGCTGCTACGAGCGCTGCGGAAGCCGCGTTTCGAGATAGCGCACGAGCAGCGAGAGGGCCACGGTCATCACGAGGTAGAGGAAGGCGACCACGTTGTAGGTTTCGAAAAAGCGGAAAGTGCTGGCGGCGTAGACCTTGCCCATTTGCGTAACATCAGGCACGCCCAGCACAGAGACCAGCGCCGAGTCTTTGAGCATGGCGATAAAGTCATTGCCCAGCGGCGGCAGCACCCGGCGCACGGCTTGGGGCAGGATCACAAGACGCATGGCCTGCCAATAGGTCATGCCCAGGCTGCGCGCTGCTTCCATCTGGCCGCGTTCAATGCTCTCAATGCCCGCGCGGAAGATCTCGCTGATGAAGGCGCTGTAGCCTACAATCAGGGCGAGAATGGCGCGGGTTGTGAAGCTAAGCGAGCGGATATTAAACGAGGCCAACCCCTCGCCGGGACCGCTCAGACCAATGCTTGTGAGCAGCCCGCCCAGCCATTGGATCAACGCCACCAGTCCCGGCCGCCCACAAAAGCAATGTAATAGAGGATCACCAGCATCGGCACGCCGCGCACGATCTCTACATAAAACGAGGCAACCTCCAAAAGCACCCGATTGCTAGAGATGCGCAGCAGCCCCAACGCCGATCCTATCAGCATGGCAAAGAAAAAGGCGACGACACAAACATAAACTGTGATGCCAATGCCTTTGATCACCGCATCGAAGATCACCCGATAGTCGGCGTCCGTGAAGAGCTGCCAGAACATCAGCGTGCCCAACAGAATCGCAGCCAACAGCCGATCGGGCAGGCGGGCGAAATAGTCGGCCAAGGCATGGCGGGATGGTGGGGCGGGCGCGGACGGTGTGTTCTTCATGGCTGTGGGAAAGAGATTGGGTATTGGATATTACGGCAATAAGCTTCGTGCGAGTATCTGTACAGGTCTAGGGTGCGACGCACTCGCCACCCAAGCTTTCACAACCAATCTACTCCTGGCGAGTGCGTCGCACCTGTATAGTTACTCGCGATACCCGATCCCCAATCTCCTAATTCGGCTCTCCTAATTTGGTTCGTAGAGGAAGAACCACTTGGTGTTGAGGTGGTCGAAGAAGCCATCGTCGTGCATAGTGGCAATGGCGGCGTTGAAGGCATCCACGAAGTCACCGCCCTTGGGGAAGATGAAGCCGAATTCCTCGGTGGCGAGGGCATCGCCCACGATGGCGAGGGCGTCGGGGTTGGCCCCCATGTAGCCGCGCCCGCTGGCAGCGTCTACAAGCACAAGGTCAACATCCCCGGCGATGAGAGCCTGCACCAGGGCGCCGTAGTCGTCGAAGATAATGATCCGCGGGTTGGCCTCGTCACCGTCCAGCACTTCATAGACGGCGGTGTAGAAGCCCGTGCTGCCGGTCTGTGCGCCGACGAGCAGAGCGGGGTTGGCAGCAAAGTCGGCGGGATTGGCGAACCGATCTTCACCGGCGCGCACCAGCATAAACTGCTGGCTGGTCATGTACGGCGCGGAGAAGTCCACCTGTTCGGCGCGTTCTTCGGTAATCGTAATGCCGTCCATGCCCACATCAAACTGGCCTTCGCGCCACAGCGGGAATCATGGCTTCCCACGAACTTAGTCCCCACGCCACGGTGCAGTTGAGGCGGCGACAGATCTCGTTGACGGCGTCGTATTCCCAGCCGCCCGCTTCCCCTGTGCGCGGATCCACGAGATTAAGCGGGGTGTAATCGTTGGCCGTGACTGCGGACACGCTTGCCCCGCCCAGATCGGGCAGCAGATCGTAGGCATCTTCACCGTTGGGGTCGGTGAGGAAGAACCACTTGGTGTTGAGGTGGTCGAAGAAGCCATCGTCGTGCATAGTGGCAATGGCGGCGTTGAAGGCATCCACGAAGTCGCCGCCCTTGGGGAAGATGAAGCCGAATTCCTCGGTGGCGAGGGCATCGCCCACGATGGCGAGGGCGTCGGGGTTGGCCCCCATGTAGCCGCGCCCGCTGGCAGCGTCTACAAGCACAAGGTCCACGTCCCCGGCGATGAGAGCCTGCACCAGGGCGCCGTAGTCGTCGAAGATAATGATGCGCGGGTTGGCTTCGTCACCGTCCAGCACTTCATAGACGGCGGTGTAGAAGCCCGTGCTGCCGGTCTGTGCGCCGACGAGCAGATCGGGGTTGGCGGCAAAGTCGGCGGGATTGGCGAACCGATCTTCACCGGCGCGCACCAGCATAAACTGCTGGCTGGTCATGTACGGCGCGGAGAAGTCCACCTGTTCGGCGCGCTCCATGGTGATGGTGATGCCGTCCATGCCCACGTCGAACTGCCCCTCGGCCACGGCGGGGATCATGGCTTCCCACGAACTCAGCCCCCACGCCACGGTGCAGTTGAGGCGACGGCAGATCTCGTTGACGGCGTCGTATTCCCAGCCCACGGCCTCGCCACTGGCGGGATCGACAAAGTTGAGCGGGGTGTAATCGTTGGCCGTGACTGCCGCGATGGTCTCTCCGCCCAGGTTGGGCAATTCGGGATAAACGATATTGGCGAGACCCTTATTGGCGACTGCGCCAGCCGGGGTGTCTGCGCCAGCCGGCGTCTCGCCGGACGGGGAAGGGGTGAGCGGTGTCACACAAGCCGCCAGCACTATCAACAGCGAAAGCAACAGTAGAAGACGTCGAATCATGGATGTACTCCTAGGGGTGGGAAGAATCAGTGGAAGAGGATTCAATTGGCAATCGTAGCCCAGTCGACAGCGATTGGCAAACCGATTGGCGTGCTTACGCCGAAAATCTGCGCGCTGAGCGGGCTTGGGCTTTGGCCGCTTCTTCGGCGCGATCTTTGGGCGATGCTGTGGTTTCCAGTGTATCGAGCAGGGTGCGCGCAGCCCGTGTGATTTCGTCCACGGCTTGGTGGAAGGCAGCTTCGTTGGCTTGGGACGGTTTCTGAAAGCCGCTGATTTTGCGTACAAATTGCAACGCCGCCGCCTGAATTTCGGCATTGGTGGCCGCTGGCTCAAAATTAAACAGGGGTTTGATATTTCGGCACATGCTCGCCTCCATCTGTGTTAAACGGCCACACCGTCAAAGAATTCGACAACACCTGTTTCTAACGAATACTCAGCCCCCACTACGAGCAGCCCATCATGTTGGAGCAGATGTTCCAAAATGGGCGACCCGTGGCGAAGTTGATTGGCGGCAGCGCGCACATTGGCGCGCACGGCATGATAGATCAGCGCATCGGGATTGTGGCGCAGATCGGTCTCCAGCAATGTTTCTACAAAGGGACGGATACGATCCACAATCGAGCGCAGGTGGGGCGACTGGCTTTCGGTGGGCCGCTGAAGCTCTTCCAGCGTGGCCGATACTGCCCCGCACTTGGTGTGTCCCATGACGACGACAAGGCGCGTCCCAAAGCGATCGGCGGCAAACTCCACACTGCCGATCTGGGACGGGGCAACAATGTTCCCGGCCACGCGGATCACAAAGAGATCGCCTAGCCCCTGGTCAAAGACAATCTCCACCGGGACGCGCGAATCGGAGCAGCCCAAGATCACCGCAAACGGGGCTTGGCCCTCGACGAATTCACCCAAACGCGTTTGGGTCATCAACGTGTTGATGCTGCGCACACCGGATGTAAAACGCTGGTTGCCAGCCCGGAGCCGGTCCAGTGCCTCTTGTGCCGAAATCATGCTTCCCCCCTGTTCATGCTCTGTTCAACCATTGCTGACTTGATGCACGCAAGCCACGCCCGTCAATCGTAGCCCACTCGGAGGGGATTGGCAAAGCAGGGTTATGCGAGTGGATGCATCTGTACACAGGATAGACGGATTTCAAGAATCTAAGCTGTGTACAAAGACTTTTCGGGAAAGAATCCTACGTTAGAGAGATTGTCATAAAATCGATTCTGATTTTTCTCTATTTAGCACGGGTTTCGTCTATAATTTTTGCAATCATTCCACGCAAGACGTTGATTTTCACGCCCAATGCGTTGGCAGCGATCATTATCCCGTCTATCGAAAGTTGCCCCATTTTCAAGGAGAAGGTATGCGTTCCCAGCTTTTTCACTGGCTAAAAGTGCCACGCGTGTTGATGGCCGTGGTCTTAACCACGCTTCTCGGCGCACTCATGCTGCAAACAGCAAGTGCCGCTACGTTCCGTACTGTTGTGGCGCAAGTGCCCGCCGCCCCCACCAGTGCCGATACGGTGCGTGTGTGGATGAACAGCGATACTGCGTTCGGTGAGACGGCCGGCATTGAGTACAACATTGGCAGCAGCTATGTCAAAGTGTTGGGCACGTTTGACCCAAGCTTCTCTGGGGCCAACTGGCGCGCTGATATTCCCGCCCAACCTGTGGGCACTTTTGTGCGCTATCAGCTTTTTACACGCAACCGAATCGGGCAATGAATATGGCTTCACCGGCTTTAACTGGAGCTACACGGTTGTATCTCCCCCCACGGCCACGGCAACAACTACGGCCACAGCCACCAACACCACTCAGCCAACAGCCACTTCAACGTCTACATCTACTTCAACGTCTATACCCACATCAACCTCAACCTCAACCGTGACCCCCACGGCGACGGCAACCGCAACCAATACTGCGTCCGCCACCGCCACGCCAACAGCAACGGCCACGACACCACCCGCCGCAATCCCTGTCAGCCAGCGCCGCGCCCTCTGGCTGGACACAACCACGATTGCCTGGAACAACAGCGCCGCCAGCAGCTACAAACTACTCTACGATCCCGACGGCGCGGTGACCACGGCTGCGGCCACCACCCCCTATATCGATCTCAACAGCTCCGGCTATCTCCCCCTCACCGCCAGCGGTACAGTGAACGGCGCGAGTTATCTCAAGAACCCCAACGCCGGCGGCAAGATCCGCCTGACCCTGCCCGGCGGAACCACAGCCACCACAGTGAAAGATCTGCTCAAGGGGCAGCTTGTGGTGGCCGCCTACAACGGCAGCGGCACGTTGATCACTGCCACCGGGGTGCAGATTCAGGGCGTGCTTGATCACCTTTACGTGGACAACGGCACGGCGAACAATACCGCGCTGGGGGTTGTCTATGCGGCGGGCGCGCCCACTGTGCGTTTATGGGCACCCACGGCCAAAAGCGTCACCCTGCGCCGCTACGCAAACTCCACCACAACCAGCTTCAGCAGCCACACCATGAGCCTGGACACAGCCAGCGGCGTCTGGTCGCTGACGGGCAATATTGGCTGGGATCGCAACTTCTACCTGTTTGAAATTGACCTCTATGTCCCCGAAATTGACGCCGTGACCACCGATCTGGTCACCGACCCCTACGCCGTCAGCCTCTCCACCAACAGCACGCGCAGCCAGTTTGTCAATCTGGCCGACGCCGATCTCAAGCCCGCCGACTGGGATAGTTTCGCTAAGCCCGCCCTGGCTGCGCCGGAAGATATTGTGGTCTACGAGACCCACGTCCGCGATTTTAGCATCAACGATGCCACAGTGACTCTGGCGGATCGAGGCACCTACAACGCCTTCACCTATGACGGCCAAGACGGGCGCACGCTCTCCAACGGCATGGATCACCTGCTCCAACTTCAGGATGCCGGGCTGACCCATGTGCATCTGCTTCCCGTTTTTGATATTGCCTCGGTGGACGAAAGCAACGTGCCGCGCATCGTCGATCCCGCCCCCACCGGCTTCGCGCGGGATGCCCAGGATCAGCAAGCGGCCATTGGCAGCGGCCCGCGCTATAGATGGCTTCAATTGGGGCTATGATCCCTTCCATTACGGCGCGCCTGAAGGCTCGTACAGCACCGATCCCGACGGCGTTGGGCGCATTGTCGAATTCCGGCGCATGGTGCAGACGCTTAACCAGAATGGCCTCCGCGTGGTCATGGACGTGGTCTATAATCACACCAATTCTGCCGGCCAGAGCGATCCCCAATCAGTGCTGGACAAGATCGTGCCGGGCTACTATTACCGCTATGACGCCACCGGCGCCGCGTATAACACAAGCTGCTGCCCCGACACGGCGTCGGAATATGCCATGTTTGAGAAGCTCATGGTGGATACGCTGGCGCGCTGGGCAGAGGATTACAAGGTCGATAGTTTCCGCTTTGATCTCATGAACTTCCACACCCGCCAGAACATGCTCACCGTGCAAAGTGCCATCGCCGCCATTGATCCCGACATCTATCTCTATGGCGAGGGCTGGGATTTCGGCTCGGCGCTGGAAAAAGGGCTGACGACCTGCCCCAACTGCTATGCCCAGAAATACAACATGACGGGCACAGGCATTGGCCTTTTCAATGACATCATCCGCGACGCCGCCCACGGCGGCTACAGCACCGATACCACAGGCATCCGCAAACAGGGCTTTATCAACGGCCTGAGCTATGACTGGAACGGCTATTCCTACGCCAACCGCTTCCAAAGTGATCTGCACAATGCCCAGAACATCCTGCGTTCGGCGCTCCGCGGCAGTGGCACCGATTGGAGCGGCGCGGGCAGCCCCTTCACCGATGATCCCCAGGAGAGCGTGCCGTACATCTCCAAACATGACAACGAAACGCTCTTTGATCAAAACATCTTCAAACTGCCCAATGGGGCCAACGGCACGGCGGTGACCAGCATGGCCGACCGTGTACGTGCCCAGAACATGGGCCTGAGCGTTATCGGTCTGGCCCAGGGCGTGCCCTTCTTCCACATGGGATCGGACATTCTGCGCTCCAAATCGCTGGATCGCAACAGCTATGACAGCGGTGACTGGTTCAATCGTGTGGATTGGAGCTATGCCGACGGCACGTATGACAATAACTTTGGCGTGGGCCTGCCCCCGGCCTGGGACAACAGCAGCCGTTGGGGCATCATGGGGCCGCTGCTGGCCGATAGCAGCCTGAACCCCTCTTCGGCCAATGCGGTGGCGGCGGCGGCACACCTGCGCGAGACGCTGCGCATTCGCCAGAGTTCGCCGCTCTTCCGCCTGCGCACCGAGAGCCGAGGTCAATCATCGCGTCAACTTCTTGGACGGCGGCAACAGTGTAGACGGCCTGTTGGTGATGAAACTGGACGACAGCCCCAGCCCGGATCTTGATCCCAACTCCGAGACGATTCTGGTCTTCTTCAATGCCAACAAAGTGGCACGTACCTTTACGGCGACGGGAGCCAATGGCTTTACGCTGCACCCCGTTCTGGCCGACACCATCGACGCTGATCCCGTGGTGCAGGGTGCTAGTTTCAACGACAGCACCGATGTCTTCACGATTCCGCCCCGCACCACCGCCGTCTTTGTCTCCACGCAGCCCATCCTGCCCGCCAGCACGATTGGCTTTGTGGGCAACATGTACCCCACAGGTGGCAGCAGCACCGCCATCAATCAGGGCAGCAACAGCGGTCTAACCGTCTATGTACAGGTCTACGCCGCCGGCATCACCGAAGCGCCGGGCCAGGGCGCGGGCATCTCATGTGCGCTGCACTGGGGCCGCTATGGCGATCCCTTTAGCGATCTTGCCATGGCCTTCAACGTGCAGATTGGCAACAACGACGAGTACATGGCGACCATCCCTACGGCGGCGCTCCAACCGGGAACCTATGGCTTCACCGCCTATTGCCAGAAGCCAGGCGAGGATAAAAAGTGGCGCAGCGGCGAAGATGGCCTTCTCACTGTTGTGCCCAGTGCTGATCCAGCGCCATCGGCGGCGGGCGGCGTCTTTGTCCACCTCTTCGAGTGGACCTGGTCCGACATTGAAAAAGAGTGCAGCTATCTGGCCGCCCAGGGCTACGATGCCGTGCAGGTCTCGCCGCCCATGGAGCATGTGCCGCCCTTTGGCCCCGACTACGCTTGGTGGGTCCGCTATCAGCCCGTCACCCACGACACCACCAAGATGACCAGTCGCAGCGGCACGTTGGCCCAGTTCCAAAGCATGGTGAACACCTGTAACACGCTGGGTGTGGATATCTATGTGGATGCCGTGATCAACCACACCACGGGCGTGGGCAGCGGCACAGGCACAGACGGCTCCACCTACACCGATTACAGCTATCCCCAGTATGGGCCGAGCGATTTCCACGCCTGTGGCACGGCAGGCAACGACATCACCAACTACGGCAACCGCACGGAAGTGCAGAGCTGTGAGTTGGTGAATCTGGCCGATCTTGACACAGGCAAGGCCGGGGTCCGGGCTACGTTGCGCGCCTATCTGCAAGAGCTACTGGACATGGGCGTGGCGGGCTTCCGCATCGACGCCGCCAAGCATATGCCCAGCCAGGACATTGCCGCCCTTCTGAACGGCCTCACCCGCCCAGCCCAATACGGCAGCGGACGCCCCTATGTCTTCCAGGAGGTCATCGACCAGGGCGGCGAACCGGTGAAGTCGTTTGAATACACGCCCAACGGCGATGTCACCGAGTTCAACTATAGCATCGCCTTGGGCAGCATCCTCAACAACAACGGTTCCCTGAGCAGCCTGCAAACGTTTGGCAACGGCTGGCTGAACAGTGCCTTCGCCGTGGTCTTTACCGACAACCATGACAACCAGCAGCGGCCACGGCGCGGGCGGCGCTTTTGTGCTCGATCACCGCGACGGCTTCGCGCTCTATAACCTGGGCAACGTCTTCATGCTGGCCTATCCGTATGGCTACCCGTCGGTGATGTCCAGCTACTATTGGAGCAACAATCCGGCCAGCAACAGCGGCGACAGCAAAGGCCCACCCACGGTGAACGGCGGCGCAGGGACAAGCGGCGCAACATTGCCCGTCTATGGCGCAGGGCAGAGCGCGGGCGATGTGCCGACGAACTGTGCCAACAGCTACACCAACGGCAAATATGTGTGCGAACATCGCCACGCGGCGATTGCCGGCATGGTGGGCTTCCGTGCTGTCACGGCGGGCCAGGCAGTGACCCAATGGCAAAACATCGGCGGCAATCCCTCCAATCACATTGCCTTTGGCCGCGGCAGCAAGGGCTTTGTTGCCCTCAACCGCAGCGCCAGCACCGCGGTGACCACCTATCAAACGGGCATGGCGGCTGGCGTCTACTGTGACGTGACCCAGGGCGGCGTTGCCCCCTCAGGAAGCTGTGCCGGGCGCGCTATCACTGTGAACGGCAGCGGTCAGATTGTGCATCAAACGCTGAGCAGCCTGGATAGCTTCGCCATTCACACAGACGCGGTTCCTGCTACGCCGACGGTGACCCCCACGGCCACGCCAACGGAAACGTCAACTGTCACAGCTACCCCGACGGCTACAGCCACAGCCACACCAACGGCCACGGAGACAGTGACGCCAAACCCTACGTCAACTGCCACCGAAACCCCGACGGCTACGCCGACGGATACCGAGACGCCAACCGCGACGGCGACCACATACGCCGACTGCGACGCGACGGATACCGAGACACCGACCGCGACGGCAACAGCGACAGCAACGGCTACACCGACGGATACGAGACGTCAACCGCGACGCCGACATTCACGTTAACGCCGACTGCGACGCCGACGAATACTGAGACGTCAACCGCGACGCTCGACATTCACGTTAACGCCGACTGCGACGCCGACAGCGACACACACACCATTGCCAACGTCCACTGCAACAGCTACATTCACATTAACGCCAACCGCGACACCAACATTCACGCCAACGGCCACGGCCACCCAAACGCCATTGTCGACGGCTACCTCCACAGCCACCTCCACAGCCACCCCGGTGAATGGCTTCTTGACCACATGTCTTTTTGCCACGAACAAGGATCTCACCGTGGGCAAAGAGAGCCAGATCGGCTGTTCCATTGGCAGCCTCAGCAAGATCGATCTGGAACAACTGGCCCAGGTGGCGGGAAATGTGGCAGCGGGCGGCGAGATCCGCTTGAAGAAAGATAGCCGTATTCACGGCAACGCCACCGCCGCCGGGGCGGTCTCTCTCGACCAGGGGGCCAATGTCAGCGGCTCCATTAGCCAGAACAGCGGGGTTTCGCCCTGGGCCAGTGCAAGCCTCTTCACACCGGCCGCGTTTAGCACAGGCGGTCCCGATGTGAAGGTGGAAAAGAATCAGAGCCTCACCCTCTCGCCGGGCAGCTATGGCAAGCTCGACGTCAAAGCTGATGCTTTTCTGACCCTGGCGGCGGGCGATTACAGCTTCCAAAAGCTGGATCTAGACAAAAATGTGCAACTTAATATCACCGGCCCCACGGTGATCCGCGTGGTTGACGATGTGAAAATTCAGGATCAGGGACGCATCCAGGGCACAGCCACTGATCTGCTGGTGATCAGCGGCAAAAATGTGGACCTGCACAAGAATGGCGTCTATGTGGGCAGTTTCATGGCCCCCAACGGCACGGTCAAACTGCATCACGGTAGCCAATTCAGCGGCCTGCTCTATGGTCAGCGTGTGGACGTGGACCAGAATAGCACGGTCAGCGGGGCCGCCGCGATTGGCCTCATCGTACAGGTTCAAAATGGTCAACGCAGCGCCCAAGCCGAAGAACAAAGTTTCAGCCTCTTTGTGCCGGTGATCAGCGGACGTTAAGTTACCCAGAAGGGTATTAACAAAGGAACACGCCGCCGCATACCTCATATGTGGCGGCGTGTTCCTTTGGCTTGGCACGAATTTACACTTCCCGTCCCCCAAAGCGAAGCTTCCTCACTGAAACCTGGACATGAGTTGGACAAAAATAGATGTACTTGTCTTTTACGCCACTTAAGAGAGAGATTTGCTGAGGATAATCCCATGAAAACAGCCATGATCTGGGCCATTGACGGCGATATCGGTGCTGCAACTGCACAACGATTGCGCCAAGAGAACTGGCGTGTGGTGGGAACAAGCCGCACAGGCGCTGGCGTACAGGCCGACGTGGCAGATGAGTACAGTGTGCGTCAGGCCGTTTTGGAAATCGGCCACGAGGTTGACATTGTCGATCTGTGGGTCTACGCTGTGGGGGAGATTGCGTTTGCCAAAGCCGCCGATTTGGATCTGGCGGGCTGGCAACGGGTCATCAACGCCAACCTCACCGGCGCGTTTTTGGCGCTTCATCACAGCTTGCCTCTGCTCGCCGACGACGCACACATTGCCTTCATCGGCGCGCTGAGCGAACAAGTGCAACTGCCCCGGTTGGGCGCGTATGCCGCCGCCAAGGCCGGACTGGAAGCTTTTGTGGCGGTGCTGGGCAAAGAGGAGCGCAAACGCACGGTTTCGCTGATCCGTCCCGGCGCGGTTGCGACGAAATTTTGGGATCGTGGCCCGGCCAAACTTCCCAAAACGCATCTTCAGCCCTCTGACGTCGCCGCCGCCATTGTGGATGCCTATGCCAACAAGCGTGGCGGGCAGATCGATCTTGTGCCATCGTAGGACGGACTGTCAGTCCGTCTGTATACGCTAATTGACATCATTGAAATTGAATCTTGAAAGAGAGGCGATCCCCATGCCCGAACAAACTGCTTCACCCAACGAAATTCGCACGGTACTCGTGACCGGCGCCACTGGCTATGTGGGCGGGCGGCTGATCCCCAAATTGCTGGAGGCAGGGTACAGCGTGCGCGCCTTGGTGCGTGATCCATCGCGCCTTCAAGGGCGCACTTGGCGCGACAATATTGAAATTGTCCAAGGCGATGTGCTGAAACCGGAGAGCTTGCCGGAGGCGCTCAAAGGAATTGATGCCGCCTATTACCTGATCCACAGTATGAGCGGCAGCGATGACTTTCACAGCCGCGACGAGCGCGCCGCACGCAATTTCAGCCAAGCAGCAGCAGACGCTGGCGTGCAACAGTTGATCTATCTGGGCGGTCTGGGTGACGCCGAGCAGGAGGATCTCTCGGAACATCTGCAATCGCGTCAAGAGACCGGCGAAATGTTACGGCAGGCCAGCGTGCCTGTCACCGAGTTTCGGGCGGCGGTGATTGTGGGATCCGGCAGCACCTCGTTTGAGATGATCCGCTATCTCACCGAGCGTGTGCCTCTGATGATCTGTCCCAGTTGGGTCTACACCCGCATTCAGCCCATTGCCATTGCCGACGTCCTGGCCTATTTGGTGGCGGCGCTGCAACAGCCCGCCAGCCGTGGCGAAATCGTCGAGATCGGCGGGGCCGATGTGATCACCTATGGCAGCATGATGACCGGCTATGCCGAGGTGCGCGGGCTGAAACGCTGGTTGATCCCGGTTCCGGTGCTGACGCCGCGGCTCTCGTCGTATTGGGTGCATTGGGTGACGCCCATCCCGGCGCGGCATTCGCGCGCCCGCTCATCGAGGGGCTGCGCAACGAGGTAATTGTCCACAACGAAAGCGCCGCCGAACTTTTCCCTGCGATTGTGCCGATGGGGTATCGGGCGGCGGTGAAGCGCGCGCTTGCCAAACTCGATGCCCGCGAAGTGGAAACCTCTTGGAGCGATGCGCTCTATTCCAGCCAGGGTGACCGCGAGCCGCTGATTCTGAGCGAGCGCGAGGGTATGCTTTTTGAACACCGTGAGCGCACCGTGCAGGCCACGCCCGAAACCATCTATGCGGTTTTTACGCGGCTGGGGGGACGTCAGGGCTGGCTGACCTTTACCTGGGCGTGGCAACTGCGCGGGATGGCAGATCGGCTGGTGGGCGGCGTGGGCTTCCGGCGCGGGCGGCGCAATCCGGTCTCGTTACGGGTGGGTGATGCGGTGGATTTTTGGCGGGTGGAAGATGTGATGGTCAACCGATCGTTGCGGTTGCGCGCCGAGATGCGCGTGCCAGGGCGGGCATGGCTGCAATTTGAGGTTAAGCCGAGTGCGAACGGCGAAAGCACATTGACGCAGACTGCCCTTTTCGCGCCCAAAGGGCTGGTCGGAGTGCTCTATTGGTACATGCTCTACCCCATCCACGGCCCGATTTTTTCGAGCATGATCGACGCGCTCAAGGCATCCGCAGAAAAAGAAGAGAGTAAAATCCCAGAGGCTCAGATCCCTAAGAACAATGAGATCAAGCAACAGGGGCTGGCCCTGGGATTGGCGTTACTTTTGCCCTTTGTGGCTGCGGCGATTGGCGGAGCGGCTACGGCTAGTTCGGTCTCCACGTGGTATCGCACGCTACGCAAACCGTCTTGGAACCCGCCAGCGTGGATCTTTGGCCCGGTTTGGACGCTGCTCTACACCATGATGGGGGTAGCGTCTTGGCTAGTGTGGAAAGAAGGGCGCAAAGGCAAAGCAAGCGACCTTGCCACGGATGCCCGCTCGCAAGGCGCACTGGGGTTTTATGGCGTACATCTGGCCTTCAACGCCCTCTGGTCGATTCTCTTTTTTGGCATGAAGCGACTCGATCTGGCCGCGGCGGAAATCGGCGTGCTATGGAGCATGATCGCTGCCACCGCTGCACGCTTTTATCAGATCAAGCCGCTGGCCGGGCTGCTGCTTGTGCCCTATCTGCTCTGGGCCACCTTTGCCAGCATTCTTAACATCACCCTTTGGCGCATAAACCGCAAGAAATGATAATGCCAGGGTAACGATTCAGGTGCGACGCACTCGCCAAGAGTAGAACAGTTTTGAAAAGTGTGTGGCGAGTGCGTCGCACCCTAGACCTGTATCGTTACATGCCATGAAACAATAGATTCGCTACCCCCGCCACTCCAGGGTCAAGGGCATTCCCCCTTGTGGACGCAAGGTCACGCGTGGCTCCACGGTCACGCGTTGTGCTGGCGAAAGGGGGCGCAGCCGCCAGCGTCGGGAAAGATAGGCCAGGGCCAGAATACCCTCGGTCCAGGCCAGTTGTGCACCCACACAGACACGTGGACCGCCGCCAAACGGGAAATAAGCAAAGCGCGGCCGTTGGTTGCGTAGGTCACTGTTCCACCGTTCGGGCAAAAAGCGTTCCGGTTCAGGGTAATAGCGCGGATCGCGGTGGGTGACCCACTGACTCAGCAACACCGTAGACCCCGCCGGAATCGTGTAGTCGCCCAGGCGGTAATCGGTGAGCGCCTGGCGCCCCATGATCCAAGCCGGGGGATAAAGGCGCATGGCCTCGCTGAACACCATGCGTGTGTAGGGCAGCGCGGCCACATCGGCCATGCCTGGCAGCCGCTTGCCCGTCAACACGGCATCCACCTCTTGGTGCAATCTCTCCTCAACTTTTTCATCATGGGCCAACAGCCACCATGTCCAGGCCAGAGCGTTGGCTGTGGTCTCGTGCCCGGCCAGGAAGAGCGTCAATATATGGTCATAAACGGCGTCGGCATTGATGCCCTCTCCGGCGCGCTCGGCGGCGATCAGGGCATGGAGAAGATCGCCCGAAGTGCCCTCGTCGGTGCGATGATCGACAATACACCGGCCTAAAATTTCTTCAAAGGTGGTAGTTGCCGCCTGAAAGCGACGCCAACGGGGTGTGGGGAGCCATTCGATCCAACGTAGAAAGGGCATTAAAAATGGGTCGGAAACGGCCACCAGATCGGTCAAGGCCTGAGCAATGCGCGGCGCATCGGCGGAAAAGTCGGTGCGAAACAACACCTTGCCGATAATAGTCAGGGTTAGATGGTTCATGGCTGCGGCAATATCGAGGGTTGCGCCATGCTGCCAATCGGCGGCTAGAGCCGCTGTTTCGGTGGCAATGGTGTTGGCGTAGCCTGAGATCATCTTGTTGTGAAAGGCGGGCGTGATCAAGGTACGGTGGTGTGTGTGCAACTCGCCATTGCTCGTAAGCAATCCATCGCCTAATACTCGGCGCATGCGCTGTTGCGCTGCGCTTTTGCGAAAGTGTGTGTGGTCGTTGACCAGCACTTTTTGAATAAGATCCGGGTGGGAAAGTAAGTAAAAATTTCGAGACGCCAGCGAAAAATGCACAATATCACCGTACGTACGCGCCAGACTTGCCAGATAGCCTGTGGGGTCGCGGCGAAAGGCGTTGAGGCGACTTCCGGGAAAAGCAAAGCCAGGCCCAGGCGGTTGAGGAACTTGGCGTCGCCAAAAGGTCTGAAAGCGGCTCATGGAAATCTCCCTCTGTTCACGTGATCAAGTGGCCCGTAAAGGATCGTACCTTTGCGAGTCACTTTACACGGATCTAAGAAAAATTTCGTCCTACCTGCGGGGGGAATCGTGCCCGCTATTGGTAGGGAGGGTGACTTCGAGCCGCTGTGTAGGCGAGATCAATTGTCCCGTTGGGCTGGTAATTCGATTGTAAATAGTGCAATGACTCCGCCCGATCTGCGCCGCCTGCCGCCGAGGTCAAGAGTTGCTCACAGTAAACGGCGATATCTTGGATGATGCGTTCGTAGCGGTAATAGGCCAGCGCCACAGGATCAATGTCAGCCGCGCCGTACCCCGCATAGAAAAGCGTTTCCTCAGCTTCGGGCGGTTGGCCGCGGAAACCCTGCCCGCCACCGGGGAACATGAGATCGCGCTCTTTGGGAGCCAGGATGGGATTGTCCCAGATCGACAATAAAGAGATGATCGTTCCCGTCGATTAAGAGGTTGCCAGCGTGTAGATCTGAATGGCAGACCACGAAGTCAGCGCCACGCTGTTGCAACATCTGGGCACATTGCTCGGCGCGCTCAACCAAATCGAGGGTTTGTGCCTGTTTCGCGCGTAAAAAAGTGACCAATTGGGCCGCAACGTCATCGAAAAAATCATCATCCTCTAACTGGGAGAGAAAGTGACGAACGCGCTCGTGTCCGTGTGGACTATACGTTTCATGTGGGATCTGCTGGGTGATGGCCGGCGGCACAGGAATGGTGTGTAGCCTTTGGATCGCCTGTCCAAACGTGTGCCAGTGCTGCGCGGAGAGGCCAACTTCGTAGCCGTTGCGCCCCGCCACAAAGGGGTAGACCATGAGGGTGAAGCGGTCGCAGTGTGCCCACAACGTGCCGTTTGTGGTGGGGAGGGGTGGGATAATCTGCGCCAGCCCCTGATCGTGTAGCCAGCGGGGCAGGGTGACGGATGTTTCGTCAAAATGGCCGCCGCGCAGTTTACAAAGTAGACCGTCTCCCCAGCCACCGCCCGATAGACCGCCGCGTTGGGATCGGCGCCGATGGGCAGAAAGGTGAGATCGTCGGCGTCAATGGCATAGGCATCGTGTAGCGTTGTGAGCAGGGCTTGGTCGGGGAGAGCGGGTTTTTCAAGCATCCACGTTCTCGAATTGTTCCCGATGCTGCTGCTTCATCTGTAAATAGTCCTCATCCTCGCGGGCCAGTTTCCACTTCTCCTGGAAGATGCGCGCCGACTCGGCTTTGACCGGGTCAACCTCACGCGGCAAGACGGTTTCGCCGTCTTCGGCATATTTTTGCCCAGACTTGTGATTGGCGTAGCGCCGCGACCGCGTATAGCCCATCTGCAAAAACTTGCGCGCCATGTCCATGCCCACGAAATCGCCCTGAGCTTTGTACTCCAGAAACATGGCATAAATTTTATCGGCGGATTCCTGGGCAATGTCGGGTGTTTTGAAGCGCCAGTGAGGCAAAATCTCGCTTTTGTACGGCTCCACCATGAGCACGCCCTGTTCGCCGCGGCCGATGCGATAGCGTTCAGGGTGCTTGCGGAAGTCGATGTTGTCGAAATCAAGTGAGTAGTCGAAGGGAAGCATCAGGTTTTTATAGAGTGTAGAGTTTTGACGAAAGACCGGGGACGAAAGACGAAGCAACTTCACCAGCCTGGCTCAAGCCCTTCGTCCATCGTCCCCGGTCCATCATCTTTTAGCGGAACATCAGCACGGGAATCGGGCAAGAGCGCAGCATGTCGCTGGTCGTGCTGCCGATAATCAGCGTGCGGATGTGCGAATGACCGTAGGCCCCCATGATCAGCAGATCCATGCCCTGGTTCTTGACGTAATCGGCGATGACATCGTCGGCGTTGCCTTCTTGCAAACTGGCTTGCACGTTGAAACCGCTCCCCTCTAATGTCGCCGTGGCCTCGGCCAAATCGCGCCGATTCCCATCGGTATCATCGCCCACTTTGAGCAGATGACAGGCCAGCCCGCGCAGCAACGAGTTGTGGGCGATATAGTCCACGGCTTTGCGCGTGCTGGTGCCGCCGTCATAGGCGATGACAAACTTGTTGATCGGCTTGAAACTGCGCGCCGCCACCAAGACAGGTTTGTGCGCCGCACGCACCACACGCTCCAAATTCGAGCCAAGATGCAATTTGGCAAAGTCGGCGTGTTCGCCGCGCTTGCCCAGCACGATTAATTGGGTCGAACCTTCCAACTCGCTGATGCTTTCCACCAGCGCGCCGCGGCGATGTAATGTCTCCACGCTCTCGACACCTGCGTCGGCAAGCTGTGCCCTGGCATGATCGAGAAAAAGCTTGCCCTTTTGATGGTCGAGTTTGGCCTGCTCTTCTTCCATCTCGATAAGCTGTTTGAGCAGCGCACTCCTGGCCCCCAGCCCAATCGCCCCGCTAAGATCGGTGGGCATGGCATAATAATAATCGGTGCGGGGCGCTTGAACGTGCAGCAGGCGCACAGGCGCGCTGCAGGCGTTGGCTGGCCCAGGCTGCATGGGCACAGACGCTATCGGTATAGATCGACCCATCAACACAGGCTAGAATAGAGTGAGCTTGCATAGTCATCGGTCACCTCAATGTTTCATCATGAGTTCAAGCCCGTCGGCTTTGTCATAAATAGCGAGTTTGTCCACAATCGTGGCGCTGGCTGCGTTCATCCCGACTATCTCCACACCCGCTCCCTCGCGGCGGAACTTAACCACCACTTTATCCAGCGCTCCCACCGACGTAAGATCCCACAAATGGGCGTCGCTTACGTCAATTACCACCTGCTCGATCACCTCTTTGAAATCGAAACTTGCCAGAAATTGATCGGCGGAGGCAAAGAAAAGCTGACCGTACACCTTATACACGCGCTGGTTGCCATCCTCAGAAAGGGTTGATTCCACAGCCACCAGTCGCGAAACTTTACGGGCAAAGAAGATCGCGCTCATCAGCACGCCCACCGCCACACCCTGGGCTAAATTATGCGTCAACACCACGACCACCACAGTGGTAATCATCACCAAGCTAGAGCTTTTGGGATGTACGGCCAGGTTCTTAATCGACGACCAGCTAAACGTGCCGATGGAGACCATGATCATCACCGCCACCAGCGCCGCCATGGGGATCTGGCGCACAAGATCGCCCAACACCAGAATTAAAAAGAGCAGAAAGCTGCCAGCGAAAAGCGTGGAAAGCCGCCCGCGCCCGCCCGATTTCACGTTGATCACCGATTGGCCGATCATGGCACAGCCAGCCATGCCGCCAAAGAAACCTGCCACAATATTGGCGATGCCCTGCCCGGTGCATTCCTGATTCTTGGCGCTGGGCGTGTCGGTCAGATCATCCACAATCACCGCCGTCATCAGCGATTCCAGCAGCCCCACCACGGCCAGCGTCGCCGCATAGGGGAAGATAATCGCCAGCGTCTCCCAGGTCAGCGGGATGTTGGGCAAGAGGAAGAGGGGGAAACTGCTGGGCAGTTCGCCCATGTCGCCCACGGTGCGAATCTCCAACCCCATGAAGATGCTAAAGACCGTCAGCACGATAATGGCAATCAGCGGCGAGGGCACGGCTTTGGTGACATAGGGGAAAAGGTAGATAATCGCCAGCCCCGCCGCCACCATCGCATAGACGACCCAGTTTGCGCCGTTAAACTCCGGTAATTGGGCCATGAAGATCAAAATGGCAAGGGCGTTGACAAAGCCCGTCATCACCGAGCGCGAGACGAAACGCAGCAGCGTACCCAGCTTAAAGACCCCGGCCAGGATCTGCAAAATGCCCGTGAGAATCGTGGCCGCCAACAGATAGTCCAGGCCATGATTGCGCACCAGTGTCACCATCACCAGCGCCATTGCGCCTGTGGCAGCGGAGATCATGCCCGGTCGTCCGCCCACAAAGGCAATGACCACGGCGATACAAAACGAAGCGTAGAGGCCGACTTTGGGATCAACGCCGGCAATAATCGAAAAGGCAATGGCTTCTGGGATCAGCGCCAACGCCACCACCATTCCCGACAGCAGATCGCCGCGGATGTTCCCGAACCATTCGGTTTGAAGACGAGAAAGAGACATGCACAGTCCTATCATGATAGTTCATAATGACTGCTAACAGGGGAGACACAGCGCAGCCAGCCCTAAGCAGCCTGGGGACTTTACCACAGATCGGATAAATTTCCTTCTTTTCAGACCTTTCAAAACCTTGCGTCATCGTGAAGATGTTGAAAAGTGAGAAAAGAAGGTGGACTTTTCCCGAAAGGTTCAACTTCTGGGGTAACTATGTATAATGGGCGTAGACATCCTATTTACCCACAAAGGACCTTTGCAATGACCCAACCCGATCGGAAATGGCGTGTGGAAACGCTTGCGATCCACGCTGGCAAAACAATTGATTCGACAACCGGGGCCGTAATGCCGCCGATCCATCTATCGACTACTTTTGCGCGTGCGGAAGATGGCAGCTATCCCAGCGGCTATTCGTATAGCCGGGCGGCCAATCCCAACCGGCAAGCGCTGGAAGATGCGCTGTGCGCGCTGGAAGGGGGCAAGTGCGCGGCCAGCTTTGCGTCGGGCATGGCCGCGATTATGAGCGTCTTTCAAGCCCTGCGCCCCGGTGATCATGCCCTGGTCCCCGATGATATTTACTATGGTACACGGGTGATGATCGAACAGATCTTTCAACCGTGGGGGCTGGCCTACAACGTTGTGGACATGACCGATCTGGACGCCGTGCGGGCAGCGTTGCGGCCCACCACCAAGCTCGTCTGGATTGAAACGCCGTCCAACCCGCTGCTCAAGATCACCGATGTGGCCGCTGTGGCCGAACTGGCGCACAGCGTGGGGCGCGGTCTGTGCCTGTGATGCCACGTGGCCCACGCCTATTTTGCAGCGCACACTGGAGTTGGGCGCAGATCTGGCGATGCACTCCACCACCAAATATCTGGGCGGACACAGTGATCTGCTGGGCGGCGCGCTGATCGCTCGTGAACACGACGCATTTTTTGACCGCATCCACACCATCCAAAAGAGCGGCGGGGCGGTGCCTTCGGCCTTCGATTGCTGGCTGTTGTTGCGTGGTATGCGCACACTGCCCTATCGGATGCGCGGCCACTGTGAAAACGCGGCGCAGGTGGCGGACTTTCTGCATCAACACCCACGGGTTTGCAAAGTTCACTATCCCGGGCTGCCTGATCACCCCGGCCACGCCATCGCGACCCGTCAGATGCGCGGCGGCTTTGGCGGCATGCTCTCGTTTGAGGTCTGCCCAGATGCGCTACACAGCGGCGAGCAAAACGCGCGCCGAGTGGCAAGCCGCACGCAGATCTTTACCCAAGCCACCAGTCTGGGCGGCGTAGAAAGCTTAATCGAGCATCGCGCTTCGGTGGAAGGGCCAACCAGCAAGACGCCCAAAAACTTGTTGCGTGTCTCGGTGGGGCTGGAACATCCCGCCGATCTCATTGCCGATCTGGAAGAAGCGCTGGCCGATTCGGTGGCCGTGGAGGGGCGGGGAGGCATCGTATAATGCCCCATCTCTGGGACAAAAATCCGGCTCGCTAACATTTTTGTCGTCCAATCGGGCATAAAAAAACGCCCTGCCAGTACGAGAAATGTGCTGGCAGGGCGTTTTTCACAGCGGATTATGACGCTGCTTCGGTTCCATTCTGGGTGCCGTTCGCCTGCGGCACCTGCATTTGACCGTCTTTCATGGTCACCACATCGTCGGTGTTGCCCAGCACTTCGTCGATTAACCCATACTCTTTGGCCTCAAAAACGTTCATGTAGCGGTCGCGCTCGAAAAGATGTTCAATCTCTTTCCAGTGGCGGCCTGTGTGCTTGGACATGAGATAGAATAACTGCGTCTGGATGCGTTCCTGTTCGCGGAAGGCAATACGCACATCTTCGGTGTAGCCCTGGGAGCCGCTGCTGGCCGGGTGCATGTGGATGGTGGCGTGGGGCAGGGCATAGCGTTTGCCCTTCTGGCCCGCCGCCAATAACACGGTCCCCATGCTGGCGGTGACGCCCACAGCAAACGTATGCACAGGCGCGTCAATCATCTGCATGGTGTCATAGATCGCTAGTCCAGAATAGACAGCGCCACCCGGGCTGTGGATGAACAACTGGATGGGCTGGTTGGGGTCAGCGGAGTTGAGATAGAGCAACTGTGCCACAATTACATTGGCGACATCATCATCAATGGGCATGCCCAAAAAGATAATGCGCTCCTTAAGCAACATGCTATAGATATCAAACGCACGCTCCCCGCGGCCCGTGTTTTCGATGACGGTGGGGATAATATTCATTGGGTTAAACATTCAACGCTCCTCTACCGCCATTGCCAGCTTTGATACCGATTTTGATCAGATCGCCTGGCTGCGTCGTCTGGGAACGCCAGCCCATGTGTCCGCATTATCCGAGTAAACGCTGCCCGTGGCAGAGAGCGTAGTATTAATGTCTAGCGTTTCTTGCCCCACGACTGGCCAACTTACCCCCACAAGTTTGCAGAAATAGAAGTTACGCACTTCGCAACCCCTCCGGGAGGTGACCATACCAGAGTAGCCGACGAGAGATCTCCTGGTCACCTCCCGGAGGTTGAACTGCGTCAGCCCTAAGAAATTTGAGTTGCCTTTGGGCCTTCTTTCTGGTATCGTAGCGCCATCCTCTGCAAATCTCGTGCGTCGCCACACCACCGCTCTCCTTCATCGCAATCGCCTGCGCTCACCAGCCCGGAGGGGCATTTTATGCCTGAGGCGTCCCCTGCTGTCAACTTCGACCTGCTCATCACCCGCGCCGGGAGGGCTATCGCGCCTACGTCATCAGCGCCAGCGGTGGCGACGCCGAGAGCAGCTTTGCCCTGCCCTTCTCCCCGCAGGAGATCGGGCGGCTGGTGGGCGGCAATGGTGTCCGGTCCAGGGCGGGGTGCGCACCCTCCATCGCCCAACCTGCGTGACCTGGGCGGGCGACTCTACAACGCTATCTTTCAGGAGGCGATGCACAGCGTGCTGGTGAGCAGCCAGGCCGAGGCAGAGCGGGCGGGCCACGCCCTGCGCATCCGCCTGCGCTTCAGCGAAGACGCTGTGGAACTGGCCACGCTGCCCTGGGAGATCCTCTTCGACCCGCAGCAGCAGCACTTCCTGGCCCTCTCCGAGCGCCGTCCTATCCTGCGTTACCTCTCGCTGCCCCGCGCCCGCCCCAGCCCTCGTGGTGAAGCCGCCGCTTTCGGTGCTGACCGTGCTGGCCAGCCCCCGTGACCATGTCCCGCTGGACGTGGAGCAGGAGTGGGCGGCGATGGAGTCTGCCCTGGCGCCACTCACCGCCGGAGACAAGGTTGTGCTGGAACGGCTGCAGACGCCCACCTTCGATGCCCTGCGTACCCGGCTGCTGGGCGAGCCGGTACACGTGCTGCACTTTGTGGGCCACGGCCTCTTCGACCCGGACGGGCGCCAGGGGCTGCTGCTCTTCGAGGACGGTCGCGGGCAGGGCCACGCCGTCCCTGCTTCATCGCTGGCCATGCTGCTGCACAACCACTCGTCGCTGCGCCTGGTCTACCTCAACGCCTGTGAGGGGGCCATCGCCGACGAGGGTAACGTTTTCTGCCGGCGTGGCCCAGACGCTGGTACAGGGAGGCGTACCCGCGGCCGTGGCCATGCAGGCCGAGATCACCGACAGGGCGGCCATTGACCTCACGCGCACCTTCTACACCGCCCTGGCCACCGGTCGCCCTGTGGACGCCGCCCTCACCCAGGCGCGAGTGGCGCTGGCCGCCAATGGCAGCGACGAGTGGGCCATTCCTGTGCTCTTCAGCCGCTCGCCCGACAACCGTCTCTTTGATGTCGTGGAGGTGCTGCCCACCCCCGACTGCCCCTACCCTGGCATGCGCCCCTTCACCGAGGCACCAGGCCGACCGCTTCTTTGGCCGTGACCCGGGAAATCGAGGATGGCGTGGCCCGGTTGCGCCAGCACCCCTTCCTCACCGTGGTCGGCCCCAGCGGCAGCGGCAAATCCAGCCTGGTCTACGCTGGCCTGCTCCCTGCCCTCAAGCGCTCCCGCCACTTTGGAGACGGCAACCTGACCGTCAAATCCATGCGCCCCGGCCAGACACCGTTCACGGCCCTGGTTCAACTCCTCAAGCTACCCGACAACAGTCTCCCCATCGTCAATCGTCAATCATCAATCGTCAATTCTTCCACCCTCCTTGTTGTCGACCAATTCGAAGAAGTCTTCACCCTCGCCGACGAAACCGAAGCCACGCAATTCCTCACCGCCCTCTACGACCTGATCGGCACGTCGGATCTGCACATCCTGCTCACCGTGCGCGCCGACTTCTACCCCGAACTCATGGCCATGGGATCGCTCTGGGAGCGGGTCAAGGCCAATCGCCTGGAACTGACGCCCCTGGGCGATGACGACCTGCTGGGATGCCATCGTGCAGCCCGCTGCCGCCGTCGGCGTCACCGTAGACGAAGCTCTGGCCGTGGCCCTGATCAAGGACGCCACCGGCGAAGCGGGCGTGCTGCCCCTCGTTCAGGAGACGCTGGTACTGCTCTGGGAGCGGGTCGAGCGCCGCCAACTCAAACTCACCGCCTACACCGCCATGGCCGAGGGCAACCGCAGCGGCATCGCCGTGGCCATCGACCGCCGCGCTGGTGCGGTCTACCACAACCTGCCCGCTGCGGCCCAGCCCCTGCCCGCCGTATCTTCCTGCGCCTGGTCCAGTTCGGGGCGGGCCGCGCCGACACCCGTCGCCAGCAGACCACCGCCGAGCTGCGCGCCAGCGCCGACGACCCCGCTCTCTTCGACGAGACGCTGCGTATCCTGACAGACAATCGCCTGCTCACGACGAGCGGCAGCCTCGACGAGAACGGCAGCGACCGCCGAGTGGACATCTCCCACGAGGCCCTGATCGGCGGCTGGGGCTTGCTGCAGACGTCGATCCGGGAGAAGCCGCGCGGCCGAGAGCACCCGACGCCGCCTGGAGGAAAAGGTGGCCGAGTGGGAGCGGCTGGAGCGCAGTGGCGGTCTGCTTGACGAGTACGAGGTGCAGGAGGCCGAAGCCTGGCTGGGGAGCGACTACGCTCGCGAACTGGGCCACAGCTAGGCCCTCACCGATCCATTGGCGGCCAGCAAAGATGCGCTGGCTCAGGCCGAGGAGGAGAAGACCGAAGCCGAGCGCACCCGACAGCGATCCCGCCTCTTTGCCGGGGGACTCGCCCTGGCTGTCCTGGTGATCGGGCTGGTTGGCTGGTTCTGGTGGGGGGCGAATGCGTCGGCGGATGTGGCGCGAAACGCCCAAGCCACCGCGGTCGTGGCCCAGGCAGATGCGGAGACGGCGGCGACGGCCGAGGCCACAGCAAGAATCCAGGCTGAAGCAGATCGAGCCATTGCTGTAACCGCAGAAGCGGAGGCAAAAGAGCAGGCCGACCTGGCCGCAGCCGCCGAGGCCACCGCTGTAGCCGCCAGCGACGAAGTCGAGCGCTTGACCCGGGATATTCAGGCCGACCGCCTAACCTCCAATGCTCTGCAGGTGGTCGACGAGAGCCACCCCTGGCCATGCTCCTGGCGGTGGAGGGACTGCGCATCCATGCTGACATCCCCCAAACCATCGTCATGGCAGAACCGGTTTCGCCGCAACACCCTTCTCAGGTGACCAACACCGTTGTGGTGAGTGGGAGCGTTGTGGCTTCGGCCTACAATAACGCCAGCCAGTTGCTGGGGAAGTGAAACTACGACAGATGAGGTGATTATACACGGAAAAGCTGCATTATGTGCAGCAAGCCAGATTGCAATCGCCACAGCGCGTAGATAGCCCTTGTGTTACAATGGCGATGAGTCAAACTGTGAGCAAAGGAGAATCACCATGCAGGTGACTGCCGGGCGAACCCTCACCGAACCGACCGCCGCTCCCGCGCCTGAAGAGACTACGCGCGCCCAGATCATCACCGCCCTGGACGACTTGCCCGCCGATTCGCTTAAGGTGGTGTGGCATTGACGCCGATTTCGACCAAATCACTTGGCTGCGTCGTCTTTCGATTCCTGAAGACGTGGCCGCGTTGTCTGCATAAACCTTCACCCCACCCCACAGAAAGCAATTTCCATGCCCAAAATCACTGAAATCCAAACCATCCGCACACGTGCCAATGGCACCTGGGTTTTCGTCAAGGTGCTCACCGATCAGCCGGGGCTGTACGGCATTGGCTCGGCCAGCGACTACTTCACCCACGCTCGGTGATCGCCGCCGTGGAGACCATCGCCCCCAAACTCATCGGGCGCGAGGCCGGCCACATTGAGGACAACTGGCAGACTGTCTACACCAGCGGCTATTGGCGCAATGATTCGATCTTGAACACGGCCCTGGCCGGGATCGACATGGCGCTGTGGGATATTAAAGGCAAAGAGGCGGGAATGCCGGTCTATCAACTGCTGGGCGGCCCCACCCGTGCCGCAGTGATGGCCTATGCCCACGCCGCCGGGGATGATCTGCCCACGCTGGAGGATGATGTGCGCCGCTACATGGAGGAAGGCTATCAGGTGATCCGCTGCCAGTTAGGGCCGTATGGCGGCGGTGGTTTTGTGCCAGCCAGCGAGGCCAAGATGCCCAAGAATCTGCACGGACAGACCAGCGCCTTTGATGATGAAGCCTATCTGCGCGCACTGCCCGAAATGTTCGCCTATCTGCGCGACAAGATTGGCTTTGGCCCCAAGCTTACCCACGATGTGCATGAGCATCTTAAGCCGCACAACGCCGTGGCGCTGGCAAAGCTGTTGGAACCCTATCGCCTCTTCTTTTTAGAGGATCTACTCTCGCCGGAACAGGTGCATTGGTATCGGCTGGTGCGCCAGCAATGCACCACGCCCCAGGCCATGGGCGAACTCTTCATCAACCCGCACGAGTGGGTTCCGCTGATCAGTGAGCGGCTCATCGACTTTGTGCACGTGCGCGTCTCCAAAGGCGGCGGCATCACCCAATGCCGCAAGATCGCTACGCTGTGCGAGTGGTTCGGCGTCAACACTGCCTGGCAGGAGGGCGGCGACAACGATCCCATCAATCAGATGGCGGCGGTGCATCTCGATCTCGCCAGCACGAGCTTTGGCGTGCAAGAAGAGAACCACTTCCGCCCCGAAGAGTATGACGTCTTCCCCGGCCATGCCCTGCTTGAAGGCGGCTATCTCTATGCCAACGAGCAGCCCGGCCTGGGCATCGACGTGGACGAGGCCAAGGCGCGGGCGCTGTTGAATCCTGATCTCGCCGCCAAATCCTACTTCATCGCCGAAGATCGCCGCTCTGACGGCAGCATTGTGCGACCGTAGGGAAAAGGAGCAAGGGAGATCGGGCTATCCAGGCCCGATCTCCTACTCTCCCAATCCCCCGATCTTCCCCAACATCTCATAGACCTTGATCACGGCTGCATCATCCAGCCGTCCCCAGCCCTGGGCCGAGGCACTAATGTACATCTGATACGCGGCGGCAGTGAGCGGCACGGGAAACTTCTCGGCGCGTGCTGTCTCCATGACAATGCCCAGATCCTTGATCCAGATATCCACGGCGCTGAGGGGCGTGTAATCGTCGTTGAGCACGTGGGGCATACGGTTTTGGAACATCCACGAGCCGCCGGCGCTGTTACAGATCACGTCGTAGACGGTCTGCAAATCCATGCCAGTTTTGGCGGCAAAGGCCATGGCCTCGGCCGCCACTACAATATGCGTCCCCGCCAGCAGTTGGTTGATCATCTTCATGGTCGATCCCTGACCGCACTCGTCGCCCAGTCGGTAAACATTCGCCGCCAGCGCCGCCAACAGTGGATCACAGCGTTCATAGGCGGCGGCATGGCCCGATGTCATCATGCTCAGCGCGCCCTCGGCGGCGCGGGCAGTGCCGCCGCTCACTGGCGCATCGAGCATCTCCAGCCCTTTTTCATATAAACGCTGCGCGGTCTGGCGCGCATAGGCGGGCGGAACCGTGCTGCACAGCATGATTACGCTGCCCACGGAAAGCGCATCCACCGCGCCGCCCGCCCCAAAAAGCACGCCCTCCGCCTGCTCGGCGTTGACCACCATCACAATCAGCACCTCTGCGCCCTGGGCCGCTTCGGCCACCGAAGCGACACCGCGCCCACCCGCCGCTGTGAACTTCGTGATGGCCTGGGGTGCAACGTCATAGCCTTGCACCGGAAAGCCAGCGCGCACCAACGATTGGGCCATGCCAATGCCCATGGCCCCCAGCCCGATAAAGCCGATTGGATGACTACTCATGACTGCTGACTCCTTCATCTTTTTTAGGGTACATCTTCAGATAGTTGGTTGAGCAATGCTTTTAGCGTCGCTGGTTCCACAGGCTTGACCAAATGGTGATCAAAGCCGGCTTGTTGCGTGCGGCGTTTATCCTCCTCTTGCCCCCAGCCGGTGAGGGCAATAATTACCGCTTCCTGCCCCCAGACTTGTTTGCGCATCCGCAGCGCTGTCTCATAGCCGTTGAGCCGGGGCATGCCCAGATCCATCAAGACCACTTGCGGCTGGAAATTCTCCGCCACCGCCAGCGCTTCCAGCCCATCCCCAGCCGTGCGCACATTGTGTCCTTGGGTCTGTAACACAAGGGTCAACATCTGCACCGCGGCCTGATTATCATCCACAATTAAGATACGATAGTGACGCGCAAAGTTGATGGCATCCCCTTGTGCCAGTGTGACGCTTGGGCGGGCTGGGGTATCACTGGCAATTGGCAACCAGACCCGAAATTCGCTGCCCAAATTAGTTCCAGCGCTGAAGACCTCGACGCGCCCGCCGTGCATCTCCACCAACGATTTCACCAGCGTCAGCCCGATGCCCAGCCCGGTGTGTCCTTGTTCCAGCGGCTGGTTGATCTGGGCGAACATGTCAAAAATACGCTCTTGCATCTCCTCAGGAATGCCCACGCCCGTATCCTTCACCGAGATCAAAATCTCTCCCTCTTGTTCTTCGGCATGCAGCCAGATCTGCCCCCGACGCGGCGTATATTTGGCCGCGTTGTTGAGCAAATTCGACAACACCTGCGCCAACCGGTGTGGATCGGCGATAAGCCTCACCGGGGCTTCGGGCAGCGATACCGTCAACTGATGTTCACCCTCCTCCACAAAGAAGCGGGTCGCCTCCAACGCGCTCTGCACCACGGTGGCAAGCGCCACCTCTTCTGGCCGCAGCATGAACTTGCCGCGTGTAATGCGCGATACATCCATCAGATCGTCCACCAGGGTGACCAACTGCTTCACCTGCCGCTCCATGGTATTGCGTACGTTTTCCACTGCGGCCCGGTTGTCCGCCATCTGTCTCATGGCCTCCAACCCCAGCCGAATGGGAGCCAGCGGGTTACGGAGTTCATGCGCCAACGTTGCCAGAAATTCATCTTTGCGCTGATCGGCTTCGCGCAGGGCACGGTAGAGATTGGCGTTTTCGATGGCAACGGCGGCGCGTTGCGCCAGATCTTCGGCAATCTGAAGTGCGTCCGCATCGTAGCGGCGGTTGGATTCGGAGATTACAAAGGTGATCGCCCCCAGCACCGTCCCTTTGGAAATCACAGGGACACACATGTATGACTTCAGTCCCAAGTCTCGCAACAAACTCAGATGGGTTTCGTTTTGAGCCGTGCGAACCAGGAGTTCGTCGCTAATTTCGATGCTCATCTCTGCCTTGCCTGTGCGTAGTACATGGGGCAGCCCATAGGGGGCATCGGGGCTAGGCGGGTATTGTTCTTGCAGGGCGCGCGCTGCCTGCACTTTTTGAGGATTGGCATGGACCACCGCCACCCGCCGCTGTTGCCCCTCTTGCAACAGATCAACAATGCGCCAATCGGCAAAGAGCGGGACGGCCACCGTGGCAACCTTTTGCAATGTGCTTTCGTAGTCCACCAATTCGGCCAAACTGGCACTGGCATCAGCCAGAAATTGCAGCATCCGCTCAATCTTTTTAAGTCGGTTGATGTCCTGAAACATAACCACACCTGTGCCCGGGTGGCCGTGCATAGCGGGCAGTGTCTCGCCCCAGAGGATAAGCGAATGGGTGGTGTCGCCCACGTGCCAATCCATCTCAAAATTGTGCAGCCGTTCGCCGTGCGCCACACGCACGCCGGGCATCCTTTCATCGGGGATACGCCGCCCATTGGCATCGGTGCAGTAATAGACCATGTGATACTCTTCGCCG
Organism: uncultured Chloroflexia bacterium; assembly: GCA_963721725.1. Classification (GTDB taxonomy): domain Bacteria; phylum Chloroflexota; class Anaerolineae; order Caldilineales; family Caldilineaceae; genus RI-153. The sequence continues at coordinate 22,168 of CAVRLX010000023.1, read as the reverse complement.
GGTTCTCCTTTGGGAAACTCGCCCCCGGCCAGTTCGTCGGCAGCCTTGTTCGAGAAGGTGACCACGGCTGTTCCTGGCTCCACAAAGAGACAGGGAACGGGCAACAGATTTAGCACTGCCTCCAACCAGCGCTGTTGGTTGGCAATCGCTATTTCGGTCTGCTTGCGATCTGTAATATCGCGCACCACCGCCAAGAGATGGGGCGTACCGCCATATTGAAAATTCGTGCCGTTGACATCCACAGAGATGGGCGAACCATCTTTGCGTAGATGGATGCCTTCGACCTGAAAATGCTGCCCCGCTTTCACCTGTGTTATAAAGTCGGCAAATTTCGAATGATCGGCGGGGTAAATCAACTGCGTGCCGTGCATCCCCACAAGTTCGCCCGCGGCATAGCCGTGCATCTGGTAGGCTGTGGGATTCGCTGCCACCAATGTGCCCTCATAATCAAAGATTAGGATGGCGTCGCTGGTCGCATCAAAAATGCTGCGATACTGTTCTTCTTGTTGGCGCAGTTTTGCTTCGGCGTGCTTGCGATCAAGGTACTGGGCGATGCTATCGGCCAGGGGAGCCAGATCGTTGAGCACCGCCTCGGAGAGGGTATGGCGGGCAAAAAGCGCCAAGACGCCCACCACGCGGCCATCCACCATCAGCGGATAGCCGGCAAAGGCCACCATGCCAGTCGCCTGTGCCCAAGCTGGGTCGCTGATATTGGGATCATCGGCAACAGTGTTGGTCAGATGTGCGCTGCCGCTCTCTGCAATCCGCCCGATTTTGTATTCACCCACCCGCACGCGGCTGTGTGCGCCGTCCAGATGGGTGTAGAGGCCGGCGCTGGCCTGAAGTTCCAATCGTTGCTCGGCAGTGTTCAGCGTCCAAATCCGCGCAAAGGCGGCGTCCAAATTATGGACAATTCGCTCAGCAGACGTTTGCAGCACATCATGTAATGGTCTCCCGGTTGCCAAGGTAGCGCTGATCTCGGCGCGCATGACTGCCAGGCGTGAACGCTCGTCCAGCGCGTCTTCAGCCTCTTTGCGCTCGGTAAGGTCAAGCATAGAGCCTACCATGCGAACTGGCTTTCCGGTTTCATCATGCACAACCCGCCCGCGATCAAACACAAACGCATGTGAACCATCCGCCCGCAAGAAGCGATATTCACTCATCCAGCGTTCCTGGCCGCTCTCGATTACCGTGTGGATCTCGTCCACCACACGCTCGCGATCATCGGGGTGAATGTGGTCATACCACCATTGCGAGGTGGGACTCACTTCCTTATAGCCAAAGCCCGTCTGCACGCTTTCGTTCCAGGTCACATCATTGGTCGTCAGATCCCGATCCCAGATTGCATCGTTGGCAGCTTCGCTCACCAGCCGATAGCGCCGTTCGCTCTCGCGTAGCCGTTCGGCGGCTTGGCGCTGCTCGGTGATGTCTACATTCATGCCCACCCACTCGCGGATCTCGCCATCGCCGCCCAGCACAGGAACCGCACGCACACTTGTCCACCGATAGTCACCATCCGCCCGACGTAACCGATAGTCAAACTGGGCTGTGCTGCGTTTGGCAACAGCCGCGGACCAAATTTTGCGGATATATTCCTGATCATCTGGGTGAATCGCGTCTAGCCATCCCCAGCCTTTCCATTCTTCATAACTTTGCCCTGTAAAGTCTCGCCATGTGGGCGAATCCTCTTTCACTTCCCCTGTGGGGTCGGTTGTCCACACAATGTGTGCCGTAGCTTTGACCAGGGCGCGGAAGCGTTCTTCGTTTTCTTGCAGGCGCTGTTCCACCTCGCGCCGGGCGGTGATATCGCGGAAGATCAGCACTGCCCCCAGCAGCTTGCCTTTGTCATCTTTAATGGGCGCTGCGCTGTCATCAATGGGATAGCGCCAGCCATGACGGTTAAGCAGGATCGTGTGATTGGCAAGCCCCACAATCGTACCCTGGGCCAGGGCACGCAGCGCAGGGTTGTCCACCGGCTGGCGCGTATGTTCGTTGACGATCTCAAAGACTGTGGTCAATGGCTGGCCGAGGGCATCGGCCTGTGTCCAACCGGTGAGCGCTTCGGCCACCGGATTGAGCGAGGTGACATTGCCCTCGATGTCGGTGGTAATCACCGCATCGCCAATGCTGGAGAGGGTAACGTGTAATTCTTCGCTGCGTTGATCGGCGCGCGCCACGGCGCGACGTTTGGCTTCACTGCCCAGTACGATCAGCACGCCCAACAGCGTAAACATCAGCACAGGCAGCAGATAGGCATAGCCTGGAACGCCTGCACGAGTCGTTGTCAACAGAAAGAGCGTGATGATGGCTGAAAGGGCCGTGGCAACCAAACCAGGGTAGATTCCCCCGCGCCAAGCGACCGCCAGGATGACACCCATCATCAGAAACAAAACCGTATCTATGTCCAGTGCCGTCATCAGCCGCATGTACAACAGCAGCGCGGCCAGGGGCGCGAAGATAGCAAGTAAATAAGCATCAGCGTTGGATCGAATGTGAGTCCACATTGCTGTTTAAATCCTTTAGCGGGGAATCTATTGGCCTTAAACGGTTGTGTGCTTTAGCGAATGTAACCGGTTATAGTTTGGGCCAAGTTGAAAAAAGCCTGTTTGCGTTCGCTGTTCAGCCCCCAGTTCACCGGCGGCGATTGGTAGCCATCGGCATAGTCGTTCTGGCCGGGGTCGAAATAGCCCCACGACGCATAGCGCGAGACCGCAGCGATAAAGTTATTCCAATCCTGGTCAAAATGAAAGTGATCATCCTCGTTAAAGAGAACGGGCATGGGGCGATAGCCGGGCACGGCGCGGCTCTGATCCACCATTTCGGCAATGCGGTTGGGGTCCGAAACGCCGTTACCGTGGATCAGCAGAAAATCTGAAACGCACACCACATTCTCCAGCGGCACAAAATTGCCGCCATAGCTTGTGCCCACCAGCAGCCGTCGCCCGTTTTGGGTGATGGACTTGGCGCGCTCGATTAACTCGTGGATGCGCTGGGGCTGGAGAATTTCATGCTCATACTTTTTGACGTTGCACTCGTTGTTGACTTCGATCAGCACGTTTTCATAGCCGCAACCCAGCACCCACTGCACGCTGTTGTCCAGCGCGCGGATCACGGCGGCTTCGTCCTCCAGTCGCTCGTCCTGGCCGAAGTAGAAAATGCCCAGGATCGCCACCATGCCCAGTTCATCCAGCCGGTCGATGACGCGGCGCATACGGTCAAGATCGGCCGCTTTGAACTCGCCCGTGGGGGTAAAAGCGGTGTTGATCCACGGCTGCGCCTTGCTGTAGCCTTCGGGGCTGCCGCCCTGGAAATTAAGCGTCACCGCCAGCACGCCGTGGGCTTTATAGGTGGGCAGGGCAGCGAGAAACTCCGCCACGTTGCGCTCGGCGTCATACGCGCCTGTGTCGGGATAGGCCCAGCGCGGGCGCGTGTCGGGATTTTCATCGTCAAAGGTGGCCTGCACCATGCGCGTATTCATGAGCAGTCCCTCGATTTTGTGGCCGCGCCAAATGCGCCCGGCATAGGTGGGGCGACCATCAATCAAAAACTGTTCGCCGCGGATGCTCACGGTTGTCATGACTCTACCTCCTGGGATATTTGGACGGTCTATTCTCGAATTTCTTGACGCAGTGGCTTGAGGGCTGTCGGAATTCTCCCGGGCTGGATAGGCAGCCAGTGTACGTTGAACGACCCGTGATACCCAAAGAGCGGCCCCCAGATTTTATTGCTCACGGTTACGTCAATCCGATACTGCTTGCGCTTGTCGTCATACCATTCGCACACTTCTGCTCTCCCCGAAAAGAGCATGGGAAAGCGAAAGGCAATCGGCCCCTCGTAAAATCGCTGCTCGCCAGAGCGAATCCTCATGCCGCCGTTGGCATCCACAGCCAGTTCAAGATCCACAGCCAGATGTTGATGGCTGCCCAAATAGTCCACAATGCGCTGCCGCTCTTCGCTATAGATCATGTAGGCGTCAAATCTGCGTTGTCGTGTGGTTTGAAAAGTGCGCACCCAAGTGACGGTTTCGCGACCAAAGCCATCGACATAGGCAAAGTTTTGGATCGTAAAAGGCACATGTTTGCCAAACTCTGGAAACATAATACGACGCCATGTGCCAACATGCAGAAAAGGCAGTGTGTAAAATCGCCCATGCCAGATCTCGTCCATGATCCCAACGCCAATCGCGGCTATGCCATCTGTGCTGCGAAATCCAAAGCGCTCTTGAATTTTGGGATGGAGCTGATCGAAAGTGTCGCCCAGTTCACGTTGATAGATGGATGCCATCGGGGGGACTCTCTTTCTGATATATTTCCAATAGCCGCTGCCCTCTTTGATCAACGATTTGGGGTCGTCGGACCAAAACTTGAGCACCGACGTGCGCTGCCCTTCTGCTGTGCGGTTTCCCACAGATTCGCCCGCCCCTTCGACGCAGAGGCCAAAGCCAATGCGCGTGGCATAGCGAAAGCGTTGTGGCTCGGCAAAGACCAAGGTGCAAGGCTATCTACCCCTATATCAACGCTCGCGCTGGGTTGTGCAATCTGGGTGCTATCCTCTATAATTTGCCCCGTGTCCACCCTGGCGCGCCCCACCCCTCATTCTATGCGGGGGAGACCAATCCCATAAATTTTATCTCCCTTTGCGCAAAATCCATGTACGATTATCCATCTTTTCTGGGACGCTGAAATTGATTCCACGTTGGCGAAAGGCTTTCTCGCATGGCTGAAGCACTGTCGGACCTGTCCAAACTCTGTGTTCACACCATCACCACGCAGCCGTGGCCGCTGGAGACTGCCATTGATCGCTTTGCGGCCCACGGCGTGCAGGGCATCACCGTGTGGCGACAGGCACTGGCCGGGCGCGCCATTGCCCAGAGCGGCCAGCGCATTCGCGATGCCGGACTGAGCGTGGTTTCGCTCTGTCGCGGGGGCTTCTTCCCGGCAGCCAGCGCGGCAGATCGCCAAGCCGCCATTGACGATAACCGCCGCGCCATTGACGAAGCCGCGGCTTTGGGCGCACCGCTGATCGTGTTGGTCTGTGGCGCAGTGCCGGGCCAACCGCTGTCTGCTTCGCGTAGCCAAATTCGGGAAGGCATTGAGGCGGTGCTTGATCAGGCGGCGGCAGCGGGCGTAAAACTGGCGATTGAGCCGTTGCATCCCATGTATGCAGACAGCCGCTCGGCGGTGAACACGTTGCGCCAGGCCAACGATATGTGCGAGGCGATTGCTTCGCCGTGGGTGGGCGTGGCCGTGGATGTCTATCATCTGTGGTGGGACCCGGATTTGGAGGCCGAAATTCGGCGCTGTGGCGAAGCCGAGCGCATCTTTGCCTTCCACATTTGCGATTGGCGCACCCCCACCGAGGATCTACTCAACGACCGCGGGCTAATGGGCGAAGGCTGCATCCCCATCCGCCAGATCCGCGGCTGGGTGGAACGCGCCGGCTTCGTCGGCTTCAACGAGGTGGAGATCTTCTCCAATCGCTATTGGGCCGGCGATCAGGAAGAATTTCTGGGTAAGATTGTGGCGGCCTATCGGCAGCATTCGTAACAGAATTGACGAAGGACGACAGACGAACATTCAGCATCTTATTCCTCAACCGGCTCCCCTACCTTCGTCCATCGTCTTTGGTCTTTCGTCTCTCACCAAATCATCAACAGGAGTATCTACACTCATGGCAGACCATCGAATTGGCGTGATCATGAACGGCGTCACCGGGCGCATGGGCACGAATCAACACTTGGTGCGGTCGGTGCTGGCGATCCAGCAACAGGGCGGCGTGCCCACCCGCAATGGCGACCGTATTATCCCGGAGCCGGTGCTGGTGGGGCGCAACGCCGACAAACTGAAGCGGCTGGCCGAGGAGCACGGCTTGAAAAACTGGACGACGGATCTGGACACAGCACTGGCCGACGCGCATAATCAGATCTACTTTGACGCCCTCGCCACCAATCAACGCGTGCCCAATGTGCTCAAAGCGATTGAAGCGGGCAAGGCCGTCTATTGTGAAAAGCCCACGGCCACTAACACCGAAGAAGCGTTGAGTCTGGCACGCGCAGCCAAAGCAGCGGGTGTCAAAAACGGCGTGGTACAGGATAAGCTCTTTTTGCCGGGGCTGCTCAAACTTAAGTATCTGATTGACAACGGCTTCTTTGGCGAAATCCTCTCAGTGCGTGGGGAATTTGGCTATTGGGTCTTTACAGGGCTGGATCAAGCGGCGCAGCGCCCGTCGTGGAACTATCGCCAAGAGGAAGGCGGCGGCATTATTTTGGACATGTTCGCCCACTGGCGCTATGTCATCGACAACCTGTTTGGCAAGATTACATCGCTTAATTGTGTGGGGGCGATTCACATCCCAGAACGGGTGGACGAGCGCGGCGAGCGCTACAAAGCCACGGCAGACGATGCCGCCTATGGCACGTTTGAACTAGACAACGGCGTGATCTGCCAGTTCAATTCATCGTGGGCGGTGCGTGTGCGCCGTGACGATCTGCTCACAATTCAGGTGGACGGAACCAATGGCAGCGCTGTGGCGGGGCTGCGCGAATGCGTGATCCAGCACCAATCCATGACGCCCAAGCCTGTGTGGAACCCGGACATTGCCAACCCCATTCCGTTCTTCGACACCTGGCAACAGATGCCCACCAACCGGACCTATGACAACGCGTTTAAGATCCAATGGGAGCATTTTCTGCGCCATGTTGTGGATGATACCCCCTTCCGTTGGGATCTGCTGGAAGGGGCAAAGGGCGTGCAACTGGCCGAACTGGGCTATGAATCCTGGCAGAAGCGCTGTTGGGTGGATGTGCCAGCGTTGACGGTGTAATAGCAGAGGACGAAAGACGATAGACGAAGGTTTGATTCCAAACCTTCGTCTATCGTCTCTCGTCTTTCGTCTATTTCCCCACCCGCGTCGCCATCGCTTCGGCGCGCAATGCTAGTTCCATTACCAAAAAACAGTGGGCTTGGGGCATGGCGGTTTCAGTGCGATTGCGGATGTCGGCGAGCAAGTTCTCGCCATACATGATCTGGGTATCACTGGCGTCGATGTAGCGTGTTTCTTGGTTGTTGACCAAGAAAACATGGTTGCCACCGGAGCGCCCGGCCAAGTCGGTATATTTACGCACCTCGATAAAGCCCTCGCTGCCCAGAATCGTCAAGCGCCCATCGCCCCATGTATCCAACCCCTCTGGCGTGAACCGATCCACGCGCAGATAGCCAGTGCGTCCGTTGTCGGCGCGTACCAGGGCATCGCCGAAATCTTCCAGCCCCGGCCACTGGGGATGGTGATAGTTGCCCACCTGCGACGCCACGATTTCCGCGCCTTTGGCCCCGGTGAAATAGAGAAATTGCTCAAACTGGTGCGAGGCAATATCCACCAAAATGCCGCCATACTTGCGCTTATCAAAGAACCATTCTGGGCGTGTGTCCGGGCGCATACGATGCGGCCCCAGCCCAATCGTCTGGATCACGTCGCCAATCGCGCCAGCTTCCACCAATTCTCCCGCCTTCAGCGATCCAGGATTGCCCAGCCGTTCGCTGTAAAAGATCGAGAAGATCTGCCCTGTCTCCTGTTGCACACGTCTGGCTTCTTCCAACTGCGCCATCGTGGTAAAGGTGGGCTTGTCGCTCATGTAATCCTTGCCGTGGCGCATCACCTCTACGCCCAGCGGACCGCGCTCGCTGGCAATCGCCGCGCTGATCACCAGTTGAATCGACTCGTCCTCCAAAATTTCCGCATGGCTGCTTGCAACTTTGGCCTGCGGAAAGCGACTGCGATAGTCGGCCAGTAGATCCGCTTCGGACGCGTAGACAGCCACCAATTCCGCGCCGGCGTCAAGTACACGCGGGTTTGCTCGTAAATGTGGCCGTGGTTGAGGCCAATGGTGGCAAAACGAATGGGTGTGGGGTCTGTCATGGTGGGTCTCCTATAAAAGTGGGTGTTTTGAAACTGCTTCGGGAGATCTGACAGGTTTCAGAAAACCTGTCAGATCTCTTTTACTTACGCGGGAAGTAATGATAATCGCGCAGGTCGATAATACGGCCCGCCTCTGCCCACGGCGCGCCCGGCCCCTCGCTGGGGAGCCTGTTCTGCGCGTAGCAATCCGAGAGCGTTTGCGCCAATCCCTCCACCCAGCCGCGGCTGCCTTCATCGTGGATCAACGCGCGTGGAAAGTCCAGGATAGCGGCGGATTCCTGCACGCCGTTGACGCAACGAGTGTGGGCTGTGGCTGCGGCAACATCACACAGGGGCGGCGTGCCTTGACGGATATTTTCAAGACAGCGGCGCAACTTGGCCGTGTGTGCCGTGGAGTTGGGATCGGCGTAGCGCTGCTCGTCGCCGTTGTGGAAGTGGGCAATGATCTCGTGTCCCACCCCGTCGTAGCGGACGGTGGCCTGCTCAAATTGAAACTCGAATATCGGCCCTAAATCGTCGGCGATGGGGTGCGCCGTGATAAAGAGGATCTCCGTGCCATCGGCGGTGTGGGCGCGCAGTGCCGCCGTGTCATAGTTTTCAATGGCGTTGGCGCGGTACAGTTCGGCCTGCACATCCACCGGCTGCGTGCTGGTGTGGGGGGCATCGCCCAGCAGATAGAACATATTGTGCAGATAGTGGGCGGTGGCGTTGTTGACCGGGCTATCGAGAACCCACACACCGTCATCACTCTGGATGCGCCCCGCCCAGCGGTTGCGGGTGTAATACGGAATCCAGCGTTGCCACAACACCAGACTTTTTAGGCGGATGGCTCGCCCAAATCTTCCGGCCAGGATATCCGCTTTGAGTGCTTGAATCGGCTCGGTGAACGACCGAATTGTAGCCGATTGCTACAAAGCGCTCTGCGGCATGGGCCGCCGCCAGCGTCTCGGTGCCATCTTGAATCGTAGCAGAGAGCGGCTTTTCACAGAGAACGTGCGAACCGTGTTGCAACGCCAACCGGGTCTGCGGCATGTGGTGTTGAATGGGCGAGGCGATGATCAGCATATCAGCGGTGTGATGGGCGTAGAATTCATCCAACCGAGCATAGATTGGCACGTCCGCCGCGGCCAGTTGATCGACATGGGGCGAACGCTTCGGCAAAGGCTCGACGGTTCCCACCAGACGCACGCCTAGCTCGTCAGCGTTCTCAAAGATTTGAGAGAGATAGGTGCCGCCATAGCCGCCAATCCCGACCAACCCCAGCGTAATCAGTTGCTCCCTAGCCATGCAGTTTTTGCCTTTTGGTGGGTGAATAGAGGAAACCGTCGTAATCGCTAGTGTAGCGGCTTGGGCAGGATTAGGGAAATTGGTCGCATTCACGGCAACAGCGCAAGGCTTTCCATCATACAAATGCTGCTTGTCCCCCCTGAGCCTGCATGTTAAAATGGCAACTATCTTTGATTGCTATCCCTCTCATCTCTCCTCCCCGGCCCTGTGGGCACACACAAAGGAGTTTGGTCCATGAAATTACATCAAATCTGGCAATTGGCGTGTCATCGTTGGCAGCGTAGTCTGTTGATGGGCGCAGGTGTGGCCCTGATTGTTGGGGTTTTGGGGCTGCTCAGCGCAGGGCTGCCCATCACCGCCAGCAATGTTAATGTGTTAGCAAACGGTAATTTTGAAGATGGCTTTACCCCGATCCCGGGCTGCGGGCATGTGGGCAAAGGCTGGTCGTGCTTCACCAACGGGGGGGCGGTCAACTATGGCTTCTATGATGACCAGTGGGGGCCAGTGGTGGCGAACGGGGCCCATAGCCAGTTGATCGAGATTAATACCAAAGGCCGCTTTGAAAACGACTCGGACCGCGTGGCTGGCATCTATCAAACCGTGCCTGTGGTCCCCCATGCCAGCTATACCCTGGCGCTTCAGGGCATGATTCGCAGCACCGAGCGCGACGGCGATCCCTGGCGCTATCGGGTGGAGGTGGGCTGGGTTCCCGGCGTCTCCACCGATTGGCATCAGGTCTTGAATTGGTATGACGTGGGCTGGGATACCTATTACCCGCGCACGGAGCCGGGCGGTTTTAGCCGAATACAGCACGGCCATCAGTGCAGCCAGCGACAAGGTGACCGTCTTTGTACGCGTGCGCAAAAAGTGGGGCGTGCCAGAGATGGAATTGGACGTCAACCTGGATGCCATCAGCCTGACCGGGCTTTCGCCGTCTGCACCGCCACCGCCGCCCACATCCACTCCGACGACGATGCCGTGGGTAACGCCAGTTGCCACCGCATCTCAAGCCACTGTGGTTGCCCCCACGCCAATTGTCAGCGTGAGTTGTGGCGGTGCGAATTTGGTCACCAATGGCAACTTTGAAGATCGCTTCTATCCCGTGCCCCAGGGCATGGTGGCTGTCGATCGGTCGAACTTTGTCAACGGCGGCGCGGCGAATTATGGTTTTTATGATGAACAGTGGTCGCCGGTAATTGCGGGCAGCCACGGGCAGCTAATCGAGATCAACAGCAAGGGCATGTTGGCGAGTGATGCCAACCGCTATGCGGGTATCTATCAGGTGATCAACGGGCTGGAAAAAGGCGCAACCTATCAGCTTTCGGTGAAGGGTCTCTTACGCGGCACAGGCGGTGGCGATGATCCCAACCGCTTTGAAGCGCAATGGGGCTATGCTGCCGGGCGCATGCCCAACTGGGAAGGGGTGACCAACTGGCAGAGTCTCAACTTTGGCCCGATTGCCCCGCGCACCGATCCGGGCGCATTGGCGACTTATAACGTCAAATTTGTGGCCCCGGCCAGCGACATGACCCTCTTCTTGCGCGGTGTGAAAAAGTGGGGGACCGGTGAAACCGAGCTGGATCTGAACTTGGATGATGTCGTGTTGCAGCGTTGCGCAACGACGTCGGCCCCACCGCCAGCACCCAGCCAGTGTGTCTATGTGATCAAGCCGGGCGACACGCTGTCGCTAATTGCCGGTCGCTTTGGCGTATCGCTCAACGCTTTGGTGTCGGCCAACCAGATCAGCGACCCCAACTATATCTATGTAGGACAAACGCTGCATATTCCGGGCTGTGCGCCTTCGGCCCCACCGCCCACAGTTCTACCGGTGCCGCAACCCATGCCCACGGCTACACCGTTGCCGCCGGTCTATCCCGTGGTCTATTACACGGTTCATCCCGGCGACACGCTAAGCAGCATCGCCGCCCACTTCGGCGTCGATCTCTATTACTTGGCGCAGGTCAACGGCATTGCCAATATCAACCACATCTACGTGGGGCAGGTGTTGGTGATTCCGGGGCATTAAGTTGAAAGATCGTAACGATTCAGGTGCGACGCACTCGCCAGGCGTAGAACAGGTGTGAAACGCTTGTGTGGCGGGTGCGTCGCACCCTAGAGAAGAATCAAAAAAGGGGATACCTGAACCGTCAGCTGTCCCCTTTTTTGATCTCCGGTGATATTTCGCCATGACCTTCATTTGTCTGTAGAAACGCTTGATGATTCTCCTGTCATGGCCTCACTGAATCGCAAGCCACTAAGACCCACAAAAAGGATATTTTCGCCGTCTGTGGTACACTTCTCTCAGCCCTGTGCCCGCTGGAATCGGGCCATTGTATCGAGCTTTACGGAGGCACGCATGACCGAGACCCTTTCGCCCGTTGCGCCCAAAGAAGACCGTGCCACAGAGCCACAAGCGTCGTCGCTGTGGGCGCTTTCCCCGGAAGACATGCCCAAAGTTGATCACTTGGTGACGGAGGACGATACGCCTGTGGATAACTGGTTTTCCGAAAAACAGATGCGCTTGTTAACCGAATCGCTCTACACCGGCTGGGCTGGCCCTGGCGAAGATCGCAGCTTTGTGGCGGCGGCTAATGTCGGCCTCTATGCCTCGCCCAACGCCGATCCGCTGGTTCCCGATGTTATGCTTAGCCTGGATGTGGAATTGCCCGAAGACTGGTGGGAAAAGGGCCACCGCGTCTACTTTGTTTGGGAATTTGTCAAGCCGCCTGACGTGGTCATTGAAATTGTCTCCAACGCCAAAGGCGGCGAAAGCTCGGCCAAAATGGCCCGCTATGCCCGCATTGGCATCGCCTATTATGTCATCTTCGACCCCGAGTGCTATGTCCAAGAGCAGCCGTTGCGCGCCTACAAACTATCCCTGCCCCAACGCCGCTACACCGAAGCCGATCCCTCCCGTCTCGAAGGGCTGGGACTGGGTCTAACCCTCTGGCGAGGCCCGTATGAGAACCGCGAAGAGGAGTGGCTGCGCTGGCAGAACGCCAACGGCGTGCTCATCCCCACTGGCGCGGAACTCTCCGCCCAAGAGCGCCAGCGTGCCGAAGAAGAGCGCCAGCGTGCCGAAGAAGAGCGCCAGCGTGCCAACGCAGCAGAAGAGCGCGCCCTGACCGCCGAAGCCCGAGCCGAACGAATGCTGGCCCAACTACGTGCCCTGGGCGTCGAGCCGAATTAAATTGGATACAGACCTGCCAGGTTTCAGAAAACCTGGCAGGTTTGCCAGAATAAACCATTACGCTAGAGGATTGAGTCATGCTTGTCCCCATTTCCTGGTTAAAAGAGTACGTTGATATCACCCTGCCCGTGGCCGATTTGGCCGAACGGCTCACCCTGGCCGGGCTAGAGGTTGCTTCGCTGCACCCTGTAGGCGATTGGCGGGATCCCGCCACGATTGTCACTGGACAGGTGGTTGCTATTCATCCCCACCCCAACGCCGACCGGCTGGTATTGGTGGAGATCGACTACGGCGCGGCGCAGCCGCAAACCGTGGTCACCGGCGCGCCCAACTTGTTCCAATACAAAGGCCAGACGGACTCCTTGCCTGTGTTGAAAGTCGCCTTTGCCCGCTCTGGCGCTGTGCTGGTGGATGCCTACAGCGAAGAGCAGCCCCGCCCCAAAAAGGAACTCAAACCGGCCAAAATTCGCGGTGTTAAATCCGAGGGCATGGTCTGTTCGGAGCGCGAATTAGGCATGAGCGAGGAACACGAAGGCATTATCATCTTGCCCGAGGATGCCCCTGTGGGCGTGCCGCTGCGCGATTATCTGGGCGACACGGTGGTGGAGATTGAACTGACGCCGGATATGGCGCGGTCTGTCTGAGCATGAGCGGCGTTGCCCGCGAGGTGGCGGCACTCACCGACAGCGTACTGCACCTGCCCGCCGATGATTGGCAGCCTGCCGGTGATGACAGCGCCGCCGATTACGTGGCAGTGGAGATTGCTGACCCAGCCTATTGTGCCCGCTACATCGGCGTTGTGATCCGGGATGTCAGCGTGGGCCAGTCGCCGCCCTGGCTGCAAGATCGGCTGCGCAAAGCCGGGATGCGCCCCATTAACAACATTGTGGACATAACCAACTATGTCATGTTGGAATTGGGGCAGCCACTGCACGCCTTTGACTATGACCTGTTGCTGGCACGCGCCAAAGGCAGCGGACAGCAGACGCCCACAATTATTGTGCGCACTGCCACGCCCGGCGAAGAGATGACCACGATTGATCACGTTAAACGCACCCTGGACGAATCCGCGCTGCTCATCACCGACAGCGCCGGGCCGATTGCCATTGCCGGGGTCATGGGTGGTTCCGAGACCGAGGTCCACGATGGGACGGTCAATATCTTGTTGGAATCGGCCACTTTCGAGGGCATCAACAACCGGCGCACGAGTCAAAAGCTCAAACTGCACAGCGAAGCCAGCCACCGCTTTACGCGTGGCGTGCCCGCCACGCTCAACGCCATTGCCGCCCGCCGCGCCGCCGATCTCATGCGCCAAGTTGCCGGCGGGCGCATCGTACCGGGCATGGTGGATGTCTATCCCGTGGCGCAGCCTGCTGTCACAGTCTATACCACAGAAAGCGACGTGCGCCGCCTGTTGGGCATGGATGTGACGCTGCCGCAGATTGCCGAATCGCTGCAACGGCTTGATTTCCGCGTGGCGGAAACCAGCGAAATTGCCGCCGATGCGCCGCCCGCTGCCTCGTTTGGCCTGCACCGCGCCAATGGTGAACCCATCCTGGCGGCGACAGCCCCCTGGCATCGGCTGGATATTGCTCTTCCCGCCGACCTGACCGAAGAGGTGGCGCGTATCATCGGCTATGACAAAGTGGGCGTTACCCTGCTGGACACAACACTGCCACCGCAGCGTCGCAATTTTGTGCTAGAGGCCGAGGAGAAAATCCGCGATATTTTGATTGGGTGTGGACTCTTCGACACCATCAACTATACGTTGACCTCACGCGAGAACCACGAAAAACTGCTGGTTAATGGCGTTGAGAGCAAGCCCGCGATGTCATTTGTGGAATTGGAAAATCCGCCTTCCAACGAGCGACGTGTTATGCGCCGTTCGCTGTTGGTGAGTGCGCTGGAAAATCTGGCCTATAACAGCCGTTTTGCAGAGCGCCTCGCCTTCTTTGAACTGGGCCGCGTCTATCGACCTGAGGATGGCAATGGCGTGCTGCCCGCTGAAGATCGGCGCATTAGCATTGCGCTCATGGGGGCGCGCCGTCCCACCAATATCCACGCCGACGAGCACGGCGGCGAAACCTTTGATTTCTTCGATCTCAAGGGCATGGTCGAGACGCTGGCGCGGCGCATGGGCTTCCGCCAAGAGGATCTGCGTTTTGTAGCCCAGCCCGACACCGACAGCTTTGGCCCGCGCTGTGCCGAGGTCTGGCTGGGCGAAGGCCGGTTGGGCATCCTGGGCGAGGTACACCCGCGCGTGCGTGAGGCGTTCAGCTTGTCGGCCGCGCGCGTTTGTGTGGCCGAACTGCACGTTGCGCCGCTGATCCGCCAGGGCTGGCAGGTGCAGCCCATGAAGGCTATCAGTGTCTATCAACCGGTGGTGGAAGATCTTGCCTTTGTGGTGGCCGAAGAGGTGACCGTGCGTCGCTTGCAAGATGCCATCAAACAGCATGGCGGCGCGCTTGTGGTGAATGTGGAGCTTTTTGATATTTACCGTGGCGACGCCATCCCCGCCGGGCACAAGTCTATGGCCTTCCGCATCACCTATCAAAGTCTGGATCATGGGCTGAGCGAGGGCGAAATCGGAAAACTGCGTAAGGACGTGATTGCCGGTGTGGAAAAGGATACCGGCGGCAAACTGCGGGGATGAAAATCGCATATAGGGTATTAGATATTGGGTTACCATGCCCAATATCTAATACCCTATATCTCTCCTAGTCCCTATACGGATCATGCTCATCGTGACCGGCCATCGCCACGCCCAGCGGTGTGAGTGTGTGCAGCACTTTGACCGTGCCTTCGTGATAGCCCAATACCTCTGGTAGCCGTTTGTAGGCGTGGGGCGATTCGTCTGTCCCGGCCCCGCGCAACTCCACCCCCATTTTGCCGATCCAATCCATCATCATCTCCCGGCTGATCTCCCCCGGCTTGACCTGAATCTGACGGCCCTTCTGCCAGCGAAAACGCCCAGCGGCCTGGGTGCGCGACATCACCCGCCCAGCCCCGTGAATCGTGGAATAGAGGGTCTTTTGGCTTTCGGCGCTGTCGATCCCCTCCAGGATCACCGAGACGTCGCCCATGGAGCCGCCCACAAAGCACCGTTGACCGGGGAAGGCTGGCGTCGCGCCTTTGCGCACCACCCAGACCGTTTTGCCGTTGTGCTCTTCTTCCCAGGCGAAGTTGTGATGGTTATGGATCTCCTCTACAATCTGCGCGCCCATGAGTTCGGCCACATGGGCGCAGACCCAATCGCGCCCGGCATAGGCATAGCGCCCGGCCAGCTTCATACAGGCCAGATACTCCTGGCCCAGTTCGCTTTCCACGTCGAGCAACACCGGATCGACGTTGATACCATCTTTGCCGCCGCCGGCTTTGATAAAGTGCGAGGCCAGCCGATGGCCCAGCCCACGCGAGCCAAAGTGAACGCCGATCCAGATCTGGCCGCGTTCGTCCTCGAAAATGTCCACGTAGTGGTTGCCGCTGCCAATCGTCCCCAACTGTTCACGCGCCATGCCTTTGTGTTCACGGGCAATCGGGATCTGCCAGGCCGGATCATCAAACAGGGCATGATCGACCCGCTCGGCATTTTTCAGACCCACCCCAAACGAGAGCGTGCGCCAGATGTCGTTCATCATCGGGCGAATATTGCGCCTCACCTCGGCGGCGGGGATGTCCAGGCGCACGGCTTTATTACCGCACCCGATGTCAAAACCAACACCCGACGGGCTGATGCGCTCCGCATAGGCCAGCACGCCGCCAATCGGCACAGCATAGCCCAGGTGATGATCGGCCATGAGCGCGGCGGCTTCGGCCTCGCGCGCACAGTTGACGATCTGCTCCACGGCGTTCTCCTGGGGATCGCCCCAGACGGGCACGCCTTTGATTTCACGGTAGCTCATGACTGGCTCCTTTCTACATTCCACCAACGGTTTTACTCTTGCAGGGCTTGCTCAATATCATCCAGATGGGTGTTGCGGTGATGTGCGCGCACCACCCATCGCAGTTGGCGCGTGTAAAGATCTTCGCGCAGTTGATCAGAGATTTCACTCAATTTGGCATCCACTGCTTCGGCACTTTCAATCGCGAGGGTCGCCGCCCGCTGCGGAGGAATCGCGCCCCAAAAAGGCAGCGAAAGATCGTTGACCACATCGCCGATCTCCGACACCTCTAATTTCCCTTCGCGTTCCGCCCGCTCCAGCATCATCAATACACGCCGATCCCAAAAGGCCATGTGCACAAAGGCAACCGCCACAGTCCAGTGTTCGCCCACAGGCTGTACCATCTCCTCGTCGCTCAGCCGGTCTGCCAGGGCGCGCATGCGCGCTGTAGATGCGCGGTTTTGTTCGGCAAAGGTTGGATCAACAGACATAGAGTTCTCCTTGGGTTGGGTGTTGACGAAATGGAATAGATAGGTTTGGGAATGGTGCAGTTAGTGCAAACCTTCCCGGAAGGGTCCACCGATTGGCCTACTTTTCACGTCTGGTTTGGACCCTTCCGGGAAGGTGGAGTGCGTAACTCCTAAGTGTCTTCCAATCAGGCTGTCGTGGCGGTGTTTCCACGGAGCGTGAGATATGATTCAATTCTCTGTAAATGTTCGTGATAATGTTCATAGCTGCACCCGGCGATGAGTTCCCAAGGTGGCTCGCCATTGCGCCAGACTGCGTATTGCGGATCGGCCGGATCGTCGGGCAAGGCGTTGAGCCGTTCGACCAGCGCGCTGTGATTAGTGGCGGCCTCGGCCAGCACCTCGTGGATGGAGAGATGCGCTGTCTGCGTGTGATTCTCCTCATTCATGCTTTGGATAAGCTCATCGGAAAAGCCCTGGGTAGGGCGGTCTGGTTTCTGCCCGGCGGCAGCCTCGGCCAGCCAACCCGCCATACTGGCTTCCCAAAAACTCAGGTGCGCGACAATATCCCGCGCCGTCCAATGCCCTTCGATCTGCACCGGTCATCTCTTCCTTGCGTGAACTCTTGGCCAGTGCGTTTTTTGCAGCCGCCACTCAGCCCTGGGTGATCCCTCAATTTCGATCTGCACCTCGGTCATCTCGTCCTGGGTGAACTCTGTTGGGCAGTCTGCATTACCACCCATACGGCGTGAAGCATAGCCGGTTTATTGGTCATTTCCATGATTAGTTCCTTTTGGATTAGTAATTGTACTGGCAACATAGAATAAATTCACCGCAAAGATACAAAGATCGCATAGAATTCATGAAGAGCGTTCTGCAGTCCGCCACCAGCCCTGGGTGAGGAGTGAAGCATAGCCGGTTTATTGGTTACAATTTCCATGAATAGTTTCCTTTTGGATTAGTAATTGTACTGGCAACATAGAATAAATTCACCGCAAAGATACAAAGATCGCAAAGAATTCAGGAGAGAGAAATCTGCAAAATCTGCGGATCAAAATGCTTTTTGCAGAGGAGCCAGAGAATGGCACGCAGATTTTCAAGATTGCCTGCAGATGTTCGCAGATCTGAACCGACATCCCCTTCTGATCTGCGAATAGCTGTCTTTTTCTGCGTCATCTGCGGGCCGTTCTGGGTAACGGCTATATGGTTACTCCGATTATACCGTCTCCTGCACCTGGGCAAACGCAATATCCAACTTCGCCAACGCCTCATCCACATGCTCCTTGGTGGCGGTAAGCGGCGGGGCGATGCGCAGCGTGTTGCCATACAGCCCACCTTTGCCGACCAGCAAGCCCAGTTTTTTTGTGGCCTCAAAGATCGCCGCTACCTGTTTGGGCGCAGGTTCTTTAGTTTTGCGATCCAGCACCAGCTCCATGCCCTGCATCAGCCCATAGCCGCGCACATCGCCAATAAGCGGGTACTTTTCAAAGAGCCGTTCCAGCCCGGCGCGCAGGTAACCCCCCACATCGGCAGAGCGGCGGGTGGGGCCTCGGCATGCAGCGCGTCCAACGTGCCCAGCGCCGCCGCCGTGGAGACGGGGTTGCCGCCAAAGGTGCTGATGGTCAGCCCGGCGGTTACCGTGGCCTGGGCGATCTCGGCGGTGGTGGCCGTGGCCGAAAGGGGCATGCCGTTGGCAATACCCTTGGCCATGGTCAGCACATCGGGCACAATACCGGCTCGCTCGATGGCGAACCAGTGTTCGCCAGTACGCCCAAAGGCCGTTTGCACCTCGTCGATGATCATCAGCCCGCCATAGCGATGCACAATCTCCTGCACAATGGCGAAATACTCTGGCGGCGGCGTGATAAAGCCGCCTACGCCTTGAATCGGCTCGGCCAGGAAAGCCGCGATCTTGCCCGATGTGGTGGTGCGGATGGTATCTTCCACATCCTGGGCACAGGCAATGCCGCACGTTTCCGGTTCCATTTTGAGCGGACAGCGGTAGCAATAGGGATTCAGTGCGTGTTTGATGCCAGCGATCTGCGTGCCGCCGATGCGCCAGGGGGCTTGCCCGGTGAGCGCCATGCCCATGGGCGATTTGCCGCTGTAGCCGTGGCGCAGTGCTACCACCTCTTGATAGCCCGTGTAAACCTGGGCAATCATCACAGCGGTCTCGTCGGCGTCGGTGCCCGATGTACCAAAGTAAAAGGTGTCCAGTTCCCCCGGCGTGATCTCGGCCAGGCGCGCCCCCAGTTCGGCGTGATTACGGTGCGGGTAGAGGGTGGAGGTGTGCAGCAGCTTGTCCACCTGTTCGTGGATGCGCTGGTTCACGTGCGGGTTGTTGTGGCCCACGCTGGTGGTGAGGATGCCGGCGAAGAAGTCGAGATATTTCGTACCCTCCACATCCCACACATAGACGCCCTCGCCGCGTTCCAATGGCATTGGCTCGGTGTAATAGAGCAGGTGGTTGGGCCACAGGTGCTTGCGCTGGTTTTCAAGGATGATTTCAGAACTGGGCATAGAGCCTCCGCAGAAAGAGATTTAACAAATGTTAAGATTTTAGTGATTGCAATATCTTTGCATCTCACCAAATTAGCTTTAATTAATCCGCATAGAGTTGCTAGCCTATACTATGGATCTCGCTGTCCAGAAATAATTGCAATGGAATTTACAAGTGAGCGGGTGGATTCTACACAGAGAGCAGCTTCCCGGAAAGTTGCACTTCGTTTATGTTGAAGAGTTACGGCTAATTGATAAGCATCTTTAACGTATCTCCGTAATAGCTCATTCGAGCCACCTGCTAATTCAGTAGCAATGTAACTTTCAAGCATTCGTTTTGCATCAGTTTCACTTGGGTCTACCCCATCTAAAGAAGGATACTTCTCTGGCTCATAGACTGCTTGCGCCAGAGAAATGATTGCCTCCCTACATAGTAATCCTACTGTTTGGTAATCCTCTTCATTACGGGCACTAGCTAATAGAGTTGTTCCTAAATAGGGTTGAGGTAGAAATTCCAAAAAGGCCAGCGCAGACACAAATGGCCTTGTCGTCAAACGAATCTTTGCGATTGCGAAAGGTATGGCTCAAAAATGTTGTAACGCTTTAGCCCTGCGATAGCGTTTTCAACACGAATGCGGATTTGGCTGATGGCCTGATTATTCTCTCTGCGCATGGGTGAGTTGGGGAGTGGGAATGTGCTTGCTCTTGCGTGGTTTCTTGAGAGGAAGCTCAATGCCGTTTCCCGCATAGTCAGAGCGGATGCCCTGAAAGCCTAGGTCAACCAGGAGTTGAAAGCGTTCAAACCAGGGATGCTCTGGCGGGAAGAGTTGCTTGAGCATGGTGTAGTCATGGGTGCTTCCAGGCATCGTCTGGCCGAGAAAGAGAAGGGACTTGCTCAGGGTGGAGATGACCAGGTTCTTGCGAGTGTGCCGTTTTTTTTACCACTGTACAACTCCCGTTGCTTCTTGTCCGCCTGTGGACGCTGGTGAGGTCGCTCCGTTGCATCGATGAGAAGGACTTCGACCGCTGCCAGGGCGGCAACCATCTCATCCGGGGTGTGGCGAACGCCCGCTGGGGCAAGACGCCCAACTTGGCCAGCGTCTGGTGCAAAATGGCGCTCAACCGATGTAGATTCTCGTTGGCCTTGGAGCGAGACAGATTGAACTGCGCCCCCAGCACATCGAAGGTCGGTAGCTTTTGTAGTAGTAGAGCACAAAGAAGAGCTTGTCTCTCAGCGTGGGTAGCCCGCCTTTGCGTCCTCCACCAGGCTTGCGACTGCGCTCACCGCTCTTGAGACCTGCTTCGTATTCCTCTTGGCGGATTCGCTCGTAGGTTGCTTCGAATGCTTCCAGTAGCCTGTCGAACTGTTCAGACGTCATTCCGCTCATTGCCCGCATCTGACGCTCATCTCGTATGTTAAATTTCATCGCTCTTTCTCCTCAACAAGGACCTTTTCTTCTTGAAAAAGAGTTACTTTACCATCATTCCCTATTCCGGAACAACTCTAATGCATTTACTATTTTATCACTATCTTTGCACTTTACGAATCAGATAGAGCAGTTGTGGGAAGAGATGTTCGGCTCAACAGCCTTCCCGAAACTGCTCAAACAGCCAGAAGAGCAGGTTGCGACGGTGCTGGAGCTGCAGTTCATGACAGATGTGGCGCACAGGTGGGTTGCTGTTGTGGACGCAGAGCTCGCTGTTCCTCAAGAAAAGCAAGGAGACAGGCAGTGAGCGTCCAGAAGCGTAGGATGGCCTGGGCCGACATGAGTTGGTAGTGGTCACTGCCGAGCAGGTCCTTGTCATACTCGAAGAAGGTCTCCACTTCCCAACGAATGGCAAGCACGTCCACCAGCGCCTGGGCATCCAGTTCGAGCTGTGTACTGCCCCAGTAGCGCAGGGAGACCTTGGGCGTCTCCAAACTGTGGCAGGTGATGAGCACCAGGGTGGAACCCAGCTTGCGGATCCAGCTCTTGACTAGGTGGGCGTAGACCGTCTGTCCCCCTGCTTGTGCCGACCAAGTCACCGCCTGCCAGTCGTCTGGCGTCAGGCGGGCTGCATAGTCTGCGAGCGTGAGCCATTCTCGTTGTCCGTCTTTGTCAATCAGACGCATCCCGGTTGCTCTTGAGGCCACCGCTGACATCCCAGCCACGTTTCTGGGCAGCACGGCGGAGCGTTTGAGCAGTGATACCAGCTATCGATTAGGACATGGGTATTGGTCCGAGCCACTGGTGTGAATGCTCGATTTCTTCCACCGCCATATCGACCTTGCTCTGGAAAGGTACGCCTTCTCGAGCACACGTTTCCGCTGGCAATACATCTGCGCCGGCAATGGACATCGCTGGCCTAACAGCACGTACAACCCTGTGAACAGGCAATGGCCGGTGACCACTTCTTGCCCGTGTTCGAATAATGACTGCCCAAACCGCCCATCTTGCGCCCTTTCGGCTTCTCATGCACCGAGTCGTCGAAGATCAAGTAACCTGTCACGACAGTCTGCTTGGGTCGTCCGACGCCTTTGGGTGAGAATACCTTGAGACGCTCATGTTCTGCCTGGACAAGCGGTTCCAACTGCTGCCGAAAGTGCGCTTGCCACCTTTGTGCCACCTGCTGGTTGCCACGGCCATTTGTTCAAAAAGCGTGATAATCCCGACAGGCTGATCCGCTCGCCGATGACGCGAAACAATCCGCTCATGGTCTTGCGTTCTTCGCACTCAATCAGCCCCAGCAGTACGATCACAAAGTACTTCCACTGTCGCTGACTGAAGCAGCCACGAAAGATCTCCATATACTGGCGTAGTTGCTCGCTTACACATACAATTGGCTTGGGCATGGTCTCCTCCTCGGGATTCTTGGTTGCTCGGCAACTCCAATTATCCCTAGAGGCGCCATGCCCTCCTATTCAACTACTGCCAAAGTGCAAACATAGT
>CAVRLX010000022.1:0-209596 GCA_963721725.1 uncultured Chloroflexia bacterium | reverse complement strand
TGGAACTGGACTCTTCCCGGGTGACGGTGAGATAGCGGTCGGCCATGTCACGCTGTGCCAAATCCGGCGAATCGGAGAGAGCCTACGAAAATTCGCACCCACTTTGGCCGTACTCTCTTCGGGCGAGAGCAGGAGAGCCAACTGTTCACGACCGTGGGCCATGTCTCCGTGGCGCATGAGATAGACGAGGAGAGCCGAAGCCTTGCTAATTATAGGACAATCGAACGTCCGCCGAACGTAATCTGAAAGCTGCCGAGGCTCGACCGATAGCAGCGGCGTCTCTCTCTTGGTGTCATCAACCCACACCTCATGCCGCACTTTCATGCCTTGACCATCCGTGTGTCATATCTCACACGATGGATAAGAGATTCGACGATGGGGAAACAGCAATCCATCAAAACTGCTCAATGCTGGTCCACGATGAGTTCACGCACAGGGTGGATCCTCTCTCATGTCCAGTTCCACGCCATCCGATACCGGAATTCACTCCAGTCACAACGATACCATTCCATCTTGCTGCGCTACTGGCGGGAAGATGAAACGGTAGTTTGGCGCTATGTGGTGCAAGACTTGGCAACAGGCGAACAGTATAGCTTTGCCGATTGGAATCTGCTGATTGCTTTTCTCTATCAACACATGGAGAGCCAAGACCAGTAGGGTTGAAAGTCCCCGGCACTTCACGAACAACAAGGAGTGTATGACGAACTATTAACTCGCTGGGCAAGCAAGTGCCGGGGACTTTCAAGAAATTGCGCATGGTTCCTATATCGTGAGCATTCAGTCAAACTTCTTTTCGAGGGAAAATGGCAAACTGGAACGT
Source organism: uncultured Chloroflexia bacterium (assembly GCA_963721725.1). Taxonomy (GTDB): domain Bacteria; phylum Chloroflexota; class Anaerolineae; order Caldilineales; family Caldilineaceae; genus RI-153. Next base: position 208,776 of record CAVRLX010000022.1, on the reverse strand, counting down.
GAGAAATAACTCAATTCGGCTGCTCCTCGTTCTGCGTCGCCATCGGCCTCGGATGATGGCTTTTGTCCTGCTGCCTTTGGCAATCTTTTCTATCTTTTCAGGCCAGAAAGGCCGGCTGCTCTCTCATCCCCCCCGCACAAACGGCAGGGCATGAATCCAGCCGGCGGGGGAACTACCACTGGGCGCGCACAGCCCACGCCGCCGAAAAACAGGCGAACTGGACAAGCTCGCCGATCAGGTCTACGGCCAGGCCAACTTTACCACCGGCACAGTCCCCATCACGGCGACAGACAGTAGCCTGGCCCAGCCCGGGATATTGCCGTTCTACAGTTCGGGCCAGGTCTTTGTGGCCGACACCGAGAACAATCGGGTGCTGGGCTGGAACTGCATCTACAATTATGAGAATGGCGAGTACGCCGAATGTCGTCTTGGGCCAACCCGATTTCGAGACGACCACCGCCCGAACCCGCCCACCGCGGCCAGTATGAACGGGCCGACCGGCGTCACGTGTGGGCTTTGACGGTTTCCTCTACGTCTCGGACACGGGCAACAACCGGGTGCTGGTCTTCTTCCCCACCAACTAGACCATATGAACGACGAAGAGGTTATTACGACCCGGACAAATACTATTGCGAAGATGGGTCGTGGTATCCGTCCGACTTCTACGCTCCTATCTACAAAGACGACGGAAGCCGACTATGCGCTGGGCCAGCCTGACTTTAAGAGCAATGTGGCCGTGCCCACCCACTGCTATCAGACACCGCTGAACCGCCCCACGGCATTGTAACCGATGTCAAGGACAATCTGGTGGTGGCGGACCACGGCAACAACCGGGTGCTGATCTATGAGTGGAGCCAAGCTGGCACCATCGGCCCCTTTGCCAACTGGGTGGTGGGCCAGGGAGAGGGATCTGACGACGTCTTTACCTACAACGCCGCCCCCAATCCGCCCACACAAAGCAGTATGAACGGGCCAACCGGCGTGGCCGCAGATACCTGGGGCGGGCCATCTACGTGGCCGACACGGGCAACAACCGTATCCTGCTCTTCAAGTCGATCCCCTGGATGCTGTCGCCGACGGGGTCATCGGCCAGCCTGACTACGTGAGCAACACGCCCAACAACGGCGGTGTCAGCGCCTCGGCCCTCCACCACCGCGGGCATGAGCATGGACGCGGCAGCCGCCTCTATGTGGCCGACAGCCACAACCACCGGGTGCTCGCCTTCGACCTGACCCGCGACGGAAAGCAGGCCGACGGGGTCTTCGGCCAGCCGATTTCGCCAGCAACACGGCCAACAACGGCGGCATCAGCGCCTCCAGCCTCTACTCGCCCACGGGGATTGCCACCGACATCTTCTACGCGGATCTCTACATTGTGGATCGGGGCAACAACCGGGCGCTGCAATACAACCAGCCCCTGCCCAATCCGCTGCCCGCATTGTGGAGCCGAACCGGGCACCAGTGTCACGGCCGGCCGCGTGGTAGCTTTACCCTGGGCATCTGGGGCACGGGCATCATCTCGGACACGGTGGTCCAGATCAACGGCATGGCCCGCACCCTCGGCTCCGATTTCCTGGGCTATACGCGAGTGACGATTACCGCCAGCGAGGTGATCACCAGCGGCCAGTTCACCGTTACCTGCGCAATCCCGCGCCGGGCGGCTGGCTGTCCGACGTCTTGCGCTCGGCCGACACCGCCCATCCCTGGCCGGACGATCTAAGGGCCGACAGCGTCATCGGCCAGCAGAGCTTCACCAGCTACGACGGTCGCCTTGCCCCCGCCGCGCCAACCCCTCGACAACCCGACGGACTGGCCGGCGTCGACCTGAAGAGCGGCGGCCACCTCGAGGCCGATCAGGGCAACGTCCGCGCCGAGCTGGCCCAGCGGCAGGCCCAGGCCAACGGCGGCGTGGCCGATCTGGTCATCGGCAAGCCGACTTCTCCACCTACTTCTACGATGTGCGCGCTGGGCGAATCTCGATCCGCCCGGTGGGGCTGGCGCTGGACAGCGGGGGCAACCTCGACGTCTCTCGGACGCCCAGGAGAATCTGGTGCTGGTCTACAGCGCGCCCTTCACCAACAACATGACATCGACCCTGATCCTCGGCGGCCTTAACAACCGCTGGATCTGGCCTGGACAGCGCAGGACAACCTCTACGTGGCCGACACCTTCAACCACCGGGTGCTCTTCTACGAGAAGCCCCTCGCCAGCCGAAACATCACCCTGGATCGGCTCTTCGGCCAGCCAGATATGCTCAGCGTGCAGCCCAACCGAGGCGGGGCCATCAGCGCCGACGGGCTGCACTATCCCAGCGGCGTGGCCGTGGACGGGGTGGACAATCTCGACGTCTCCGACAGCCAGAACCACCGGGTGCCGGTCTATCGCAACCCGGCCAGCGGAGATACCAGCGCCGACGTCGTCTTCGGGCAGCAGGGCGACTTTACCACGGGCACGGCCAACAAAGGCGGGGTGAGCGCGGAGAGCCTGAACTATCCCTACGGTCTGCTGGTGGATGGAGACGGTAATCTCTACGTGGCCGACGCCGACAACAACCGGGTGCTGGGCTACGCCGCTCCCCTGGCGCACAGACACGGTGGCGGATCTGGTCATCGGCCAGTCCGGCTCCTTTGCCCGTGGCGCGGCCAACCAGGGACGCAGCACAGTTCAGGGCAATGACGCCCGAACCAGGCCACCCTGCGCGGGCCGACCACCATCGGACTCAACGCGAACGGCGACCTCTTTGTGGCCGACAACGGCAATAACCGTATCCTCGGCTTCCGGGAGAGCAGATATCCAGATTCAGTGGGATCTCTTCCTGCCCAGCGTGGCGCGGTAGGGGGAAAAGAGAGTAGGCGATCGGCAGATTTGCGATCAGGCGATCGGCACGGGTCAATCGCCCAATCTCTCAATCTCTTAATCCCCCAATCACTTATCCAACAAACCACGACTCCATCATCCACTCCATCGGAGAAAAACCAATCATGAACCGACACGAGATCGAAACGCAACTCATCGACAAAGCCAGCACAGACCCCGCCTTCCGCCAGCGCCTGCTGGACGACCCCAAAGCCGCTCTGGCCGAAATGCTGGGCGTGGCCCTGCCACCGGATGTGAACCATCACTGTGCTGGAGGAGCAGCGCCGGTCAGCACTATCTGGTCCTGCCCCCGGCCACGCCTGCGCCGACGCTCTGCCCCTGGACGATTCCTGGAACTGGCCCTGGTGGTGGCGGACGTACCCTGCGGCCCTTTGCGACACTATGCGGTGTGAGCAACACCAGAGCCTCGGCGTCCAACGCCGCAGCAGCCAGCGAAGTTCGTGCTGAGTTCACGATGACTAGTTCTGCATTCACCATTCACCGCCTGGACGAACAGGCCATCGCCCCCTTCCTGCTGCTCATGCAGCCGGGAGAGCGCAGGCGCATCTGGGAAGAGCGACAGAATCCAGCGCAGATTGTTCTGGGCGCGTCCTTTCTGGGCCAGCCTGCGGGCATCGCAGTCGGTGCCGTGGACGGAGAGCCGCCGCCCTGACACCTCTACGTGCTGCCCGCCTATCGCCGGGGCGGTATCGGCACGGCGCTGCTGTCGGCTATAGAAGAAGAGGCAATCCGCTCCGACGCAGCCAAAATTCACGACCTCTACCGCCCGAATGAACATACCCCGATCTTCGAGCGGCTGCTCGTGGCCAAAGATGGGCAGCGCCAGTCGTGCGGAGCAAAACTTTTTGGACCCGCTGCGCCGTCGCCTTTAGCCGCTGGGTCAGCGCTATCGTTTTCGCCTGCCCTATACGGTCTTCGCTTGGCCGGAGTTGACCGCAACGGAGCGCAAGCGTATCGCCGGGACAGGAGAGAGCGGGTGGTATTCCACCACAGCTCTTCCCCTTTTCGACCGCCCGATCAGTGCCTGGGGATCCGGCGAGCAGTGTGGGGTTGCGCTGCAACGGCGAAGTGGTGGGCTGGTGTCTGACCGTGCGCGGAGACACCGAATCAGATGCTGGTCGAGATTCTCTTTGTGGATCCACCTCTACAGCGCCTGGGCAGGGGCTTTATGCTGGTGGAGGTGATCCGCCGCTACTGTGCCAGCGGTGGGGACTATGCTTACTGGCGGGTCAGCCCGGACAATGAGCCGATGCTGCGCCGGTCCGCCAAAGCCTTCGCCGGGGAGGGGCTGGTGGATCAGTACGAGGAATGGTATAACGAAAAGGATCTGGTCGTTTGAGTTGGGCGCTCTTGAAAGTCCCCGGCACTTTCTCTCCCTGCGCGCCTCTACGCCCCGGCCCCTCCACCGTGGTACGTGAAGTGCCGCGGTTTCCCATACTGGCGGGCCAGCCCGGACAATACGCCCATGTTGCGTTGGTTGCGCAAGGCCTTTCCCAACACTCTGTCCGACGAGTACGAGGAGTGGTATCAGCGAAAAGGGTCTCTCTCTCTAGCCGAAGCAGGCTCACCCATTCATCAGCGGTTGGCTAAATTGATCGGGGTTTCTTTGCTTTAGCCACACCCAAAGAAGCAACAGCCATGTATCTATTTCTGAAATTGTGAAGATCGGCAAAGTGTGATACCGCCAACGACACACCATCAGAATGGAGTGCCGTTGGCGGTGACGGAGAAAGCCGTGGCCGATGATCTGGCCTCGGCCACTGTGCTGCTCACAGGCGCGGTCGTCGTTTCACCCATCGCCGGATTGATCCGCTCGAATTGCGCATTGCGCCCAGTATTGATCTCTATGCGCCGCTCTATCTCCATAGCATGACGGCGTAAATAACGGCGTAAATAACGCCGTGTATTGATGGGCCTCAGCCAATATTTGCCGTTTTGTGACTCCTAACTGGTGTGTTACGATTCGAATTCATTGCGCGAGGAACTACTGTCTAGGGTGCGACGCATCTGAATGGTTACGCGTGGGGAAATTATACCTTCCAAGCCATTGATAGAGGATGAATGCAATGAATCGCTTCGTGAGTCGGATGTTTGTCGGCTTGTCTATCGCCCTCTTCGGAGTTGCTGTGGCCCTTTTGCCCATGGTGGACACCTCTCCGCTTGATGTTCTCCCACCCGCCAAGTCGCCTATATTAAGCCGCCATCCAGGATGGGATCTGGCAAAGATCGCTGGCTACAGCCAAGCCCGCACCGCTGCGGCGGCTGAGCTTGACGGCGATTTGGACGCGATAGCCGATCTGGTCTACGGCCAGGACGATTTTGTCACAGGAACGGTACCAAACGCTCCCGCAGATGCCAGCCTCAATCAAGCCGCCGCGCTCTTCGTCTTTGACACAGGCCAGATGTTTGTGGCCGATACCGCGCACAACCGGGTGCTGGTCTGGGACAGTGTGGACAATTACCAGATCGGCGACCCCGCGGATCTGGTCCTGGGCCAGGCGAACTTTACATCGGCAGCTGCGCCCAACCCGCCCACCGCCAGCAGCATGAAGCGACCCATGGGCATTACCGTGGGTGCAGACGGCATCCTCTACGTCTCTGATACGGGCAACCACCGGGTGCTGGTCTTCCTGCCTCTCAACCTCTGCGACTTCTACGCGTACTACGACGATACCTGGTGCATTGAAGCCGATGGATACCAGTTTCCGGCCCAGTACGTGCCAGTCTTCAAGACTGGCACGGCTGCTGACTACGTCCTGGGCCAGCCCACCGAGACTAGCGGCAGCGCAAAGCCTACCTGGTGGAATACACTGAACAGTCCGATGGGGCTGACCACTGACGCCAATAACAATTTGGTGGTGGCCGACCAGGGCAACAATCGAGTACTCATCTATGAATGGCCCTATGCCACCGGTATGTTGGCCAAGTGGATTGTGGGCCAAGGGCCGAACAGTGGCGATTCCTTTGGCGGACTGCACGCCGCGCCCAACCTGCCCACGGCCAGCAGCATGAACGGGCCAACGGCGGTGGCTGTGGGCACAACCGCCAACGACCTCTATGTGGCTGACACGGGGAACAACCGCATTCTGGTCTTCAACGACACGCCGCTAGACCCCGTCGCTGATCAGGTGATCGGCCAGCCTGATTTTGTCGGCAAAAGCCCCAACAGCGGCGGTCTGAGCCGCACCAGCCTGAATAACCCCACCGGGATAAAGATGGACGCAGGCAACCGGCTTTTCGTGGCCGACACCAACAACAACCGGGTGCTGGTCTTCGACCGCACCACGCCCGACGGCCAGGCCGATGCCGTCTTTGGTCAGCCTAATTTTAGCAGCAATGCGGCCAACAACGGTGGCCTGGGCGACGCCAGCTTGAAGGCCCCCACTGGCGTCGCCACCGACGCGGCTTTTATGGATGTCTACATAGCCGACCAGGGCAACAGCCGGGTACTTCAATACTTCCAACCGCTGCCGAATCCCACGCCGGTCATCGCCGAGTTGGAGCCAGGAACTGTGCGCGCCGGTCACGCCCCATTCACCCTCAATGTCTGGGGGTCTGGCATTATCAGCAGTACAGTCGTGGAAGTGAATGGCGTCACCCGCAAGACCGGAACAGAATTTTTAGGGCTGGCCCAGCTAAAAATCGCAGCCAGTGAAGTTATAACCACAGGCCAATTGACGATTACATTGCGTAATCCAACGCCTGGAGGCGGTGTTTCGGCCCCCTTCGTTCTTTCTGTCTACCAACCCATCCCGGGGGATGACCTGCCCGACGGCGTGATCGGACAGAAGGGCTTTACAGGTGACAACGGCCCCTTTGCCCGACTCGACGCCAGCACGCTTTTTGCGCCAGGCGGGGCCGTAGTTGATGCAAAGACGGGACGGCTCTTTGTGACCGACACCAGCAACGCCCGCGTATTGAGTTGGCCCAGCGTAGCAGCCCACTCTGACGGACAGAATGCGGATCTGGTGATCGGTGAACCGGACTTTCAGACTGTTGCATTGGACGAGTATGTGGCAGAACGCACCACCTTTGGACCGACGGGTCTCGCTCTGGACAGCCAGGGCAACCTATACGTAATCGATGCACGTACAAATCGGGTGTTGATCTTCCGTGCCCCCTTTAGCAATGGCATGGCCGCTGATCTGATCATCAGTGCTGGGGGCGACGTCAAAGTAGAGTGCCAATCCTTGTGCAATCCCCTGGCCCTGGCTTTGGACAGCCGAGACAATCTCTACCTGCTGGACAGCTTCTACCACCGGGCCCTCTTCTACCAGACCCCCCTGTCCAGTCGGGATACGACACCGGACAACGTGTTGGGCCAGCCAGACTTCGTCAGTCACGGCCCCAATCGGGATGGAGCCATTAGCGCCAGCGGCTTCCACTTCCCTAGCGGTCTGGTGATCGACCGCGCAGACAATCTCTACGTGGCCGACAGTGCCAACCATCGTATCCTTATCTTTCTTGACCCAGCAGGGACAGATGCCATCGCAGATCAGGTCGTCGGTCAGGGGGGATTATTCACCACTGGGGTCGCCAACAGCGGCGGGCTGAGCGCGTCCAGTCTCAGCTATCCGTATGGCCTGGCCCTGGACGGGGCAGGCAATCTCTTTGTGGCCGACGCGGACAACAACCGAGTGTTGCGCTTCGATGCACCCCTGACAACAGACCTGATGGCAGACGCCGTCTACGGACAAAACGGTTCTTTCGCGACCAACCAGCCCAGCACAGCGCGGGATACAGCCTATCCCCAGAGCGGCCCAACCCAAGGCAGCCTCTATCAGCCCGTGGCTGTGGCCCTGTCGGCTGACGGTGATCTCTTTGTGGTGGATACGGGCAACAACCGGGTTCTGCTCTTCCAAGCGGTCGGTGTGCTCCCTGCCAATTCCAACCTCTACCTCCCTACAATCGTCAGATAGAAGGAAAATTTCATGCCCACCCATAACCACTCCCGTCGAGAGATCGAAGAACGCCTGATTGAAGAGGCCAGCCAGAATTCATCCTTCCGACAGCAGTTGTTGGCCGACCCGAGGAGAGCCATCTCAGAGATGCTGGGCATAGCCCTGCCGCCGGGGATGACGATCACGGTGCTGGAAGAGCAGCCGGGCCAACACTACTTGGTCCTGCCGTCCGCTCATCCCCCAGTGGACGCACTGCCTCTGGACGATCTGGAACTGGCTCTGGTGGGCGGCGGCCGCACCCAGCGCCCAGGTAGTTTGGCGGGACCTAGCGGTAGCCCTCCCGATGTTCCACGAAATGGGACGATAGAACACAACGCCCGTGGAATCGGTTCTTGCTAATGCTTATTTGAAATTTACCATTTGAGTAAGCCCATGCTTATCATCCAGGTTTTGGAGCGTTCGTCCCTCTTACCCTATCTTCTGCTCGTCAAGCCGGGAATGCGTCAGTTTGTGCGGGATGCCAAAGAAGATGATTCCCTACTGGTGTTAGGTGCCTCCTTCTGGGGAGAACCGGCTGGGGTTGCAGTCGCATTACAAGAGGAGAAAGCCGCCCGATTGCTAGACCTCTACGTGCTGCCTGCCTATCGCCGGGGTGGTATCGGTGCCGCCCTGTTGTCTGCGATGGAAGCTCAGTTGGTGCAGCGGGGCGTTGCCCAACTCCAGGCCATTTATCGCCCGAATGAGCATACTCCGTTCTTCGAGCGGCTGCTCGCGGCGCTAGGCTGGGTGACGCCAGTCTTGCGTCGCAAAGTTTTCTGGTCTCGCTGCGCCGTCGCCTTTGGCCCCTGGGTCGACCGATATCGCTTTCGTCCGCCATATGAACTCTTTTCTTGGCCGGAATTGACCCAAAGAGAGCGCTTACTGTTGGCGGAGCGTAGCCAAACAGGATGGTATCCACCTGCGCTGTCCCCCTTCTACCGCCCGGACGATTTTTGGGATCCCCAAAGCAGCATTGGCTTACGTTACAACGGCCAAGTTGTGGGCTGGTGCTTGACCGTCCGGGAAAAGCCGGATCAGATGCTGGTTGACATTCTGTTTGTCGATCCTCCCTTGCAAGGGCTAGGCCGCGGTTTCATGCTCGTTGGCGAGGTGATGCGCCGCTACTGCGCCAGCGGGGGGGACTACGCCTATTGGCGGGTCATGCCAGACAACGAACCTATGCTGCGCTGGTCGCGGCGAGCGTTTCAGAACGCACTGGCGGATGAATATGACGAATGGTACAGTGAAAAAACTCTGAAGCGGTGAGACCAAGGGATACTGCCATTGCTAGACTACATCCCGAAACACACAACTTCATCCCTGGATAGCTTCGCATTCCGTGTCACCAGGGCCATATCGCGCCGAATAGACTGGGCGATCAGCAGGCGATCAAACGGATCTTTGTGATGATCCGGCCGAGAAACCGAGTCGATCATTTCCGTGGGGGACGGCTGGATCAGTTGGAGAGATGGAAAATATACAAAGAACAATTCGTAAACGGCTTGTTCAACTCATGGGTGAGCCATCTACTACGTTCACAGCCAAACCTATCCCCAGCCCAGATGGACGCTGGCAGGCTTGGGGGTTCACCGATCCCGCCAACGATTTGCAGACCTGGCAGATTCGTCGCAATGGTACTCCGGGAGAATTCCTCGAACAGATTGAATTTGTCTATCCCACAGGCATCGCCTGGTTGCCCGGTGGCTCCGGATTCTTCTACGACCGCTATCTTGCCTATCCCGGCTGCCACGGACTCTATTTCCACGAAGTCGGCACGCCCCAGGCCCGAGATACCTGCCTGCTCTATCACCCCGAACATCCCGACTGGTATTATCAGCCCCACGTCAGCCCAGACGGTCGCTGGCTGGCGGTCAGCATCCTCAACGGCAGCGCGTGTAATCTGCTTAGCGTAGGTCGGACTGACAGTCCAACCTACGCGATGATTCCCCGCTTTGTGGGGCGCTACGATGTCATTCACTGGGGAGATGGCGAACTTATCTGCCGGACCGTGGAGCCAGACACCCCCAACGGACAACTCATCGCCTTCGCTCTCCCCGCGGACACCGGAAATATTCCCACGCGCCGGGTTATTCTGCCTGCGGGTGATCTGCCTCTTCTCGACGCTGCGCCCCTGGGCAACGGCTGGGTGGGCAGTTATTTCAACGAGGGGCGGGCCGAATTGCATCTTCTCGACGGACAAGGCCAGTGGCGGGAGACGATTCCCCTGCCCGGTCTAGGCACGGTAGACACAATCAGCAGCGAACTCGCCGCGGATTGTCTGCACTTTGCCTATACGGACTACGCCCGTCCCCCCCAAGTCTACACGTGGCAGCCGGGTGACGCCTTCCCTTTGCCCGAAAACGAAGCGACTGCCCTTGCCTTCGACCCGAACGATTTTGTTACCCGTGCCTGTACAGTCATCAGCGCGGACGGCACACCCATTCCCTTTTTCCTGGCCCAGCGCCGGGACGGAACGCCGCGGCCCTGCCCGACGATCCTTTACGCCTATGGCGGCATGGGCTATGCCTTGACGCCGCGTTTTTCTGCGGACGTGCTGGCTTGGCTGGAGATGGGCGGGCTTTACGTTTCGGTCTGCGCTCGCGGCGGCGGGGAGAGGGGAGAACGCTGGCATCAGGCGGCGGTGGGCATCCACAAACAGCGCACTTTTGACGACGTCCTGGCCGCGGCCCGCTGGCTGATTGACCAGGGGCTGACTGCGCCCACAAAGCTGGGGCTGTGGGGCATAAGCAACGGTGGGCTGACCGCCGGGGCCTGCCTAACCCAGGCGCCGGATCTCTTCGGCGCGGTGGTGATTGAGTCTGGCCTGCTGGACATGGTGCGCTATCCTGATCTGGGACGGGGCGCGGGCTGGCTGGCCGAGTATGGCTCACCCAACGACGCCCAGGCGCGGGCTGTGCTGGCGGCCTATTCTCCCCTGCACGCGATTCGCGAGAGAGTGTACCCGGCAACTTTGATCACCACCAGCGACGAGGATCACCGGGTGGGGGAAGCCCACAGCCTGGAGTTTGCCCAGGCGCTTCAAGCCGCCCAGAGGGGACCGGCGCCCGTGCTGCTGCGCGTGGACCCCGGCGGCGGTCATCTCGACCCGCCCAGCCAGGACGCATGGCTGCACAGAACCGCGCATCGGCTGGCCTTCTTTGCCGTGCATCTGGGATTGCGGCAAGGATAGCACGCAAATGGCACGGATCAAGGCCGATTTTATTGGAAATGCAATGACAAACGATGACTGGGTGGCCCTTGTCAACAAGGCTATGTTTTTACACGAGCGACTGGCGGGTGTCTGGGTGACGGCTGCCGAGCCAGCGGATCAGGCGACGGTGCAGGCCCGTTTGGAACGCTGGTGTCAACTGGCGGCGGGGGGAGAGTGGTCCCGTTTTGCCCGACGGCTGGCTTGGGACGGGCTGGATGGTGAGGGCGCCCGCTTGCTTGTGGCTGATGGGCGGCTGGCCGACCGCGCACAATTGCCGGAGTGGGCCGGGCTTCTGGCCCAAGTGTTGCAAAGGGCAGGGCCAATCAAAGGCAGAGATGATTGGGTGCAGCCTTTTGTGTTGGCTGCCCAAGAACGACTGGCTCACCGTGCCGGGGGGCGGCTCGTGTGGCTTTCCACACTGGCCCGACAAAAATTGACCGACTATTTAGCCCAGCGCTTAACCTTGTTAACCGAACTGGCGTGGGCGCATATCGCCCAACAGAGCGGCATGTCTCGTCTGCTAGCCAACTTGAACCCAGAACCAGGGCAGGCAGATCAGGCGTCTCTTTCTTTGGCGCGTCTCTGCTTGCTCTACCCTGTGCTAAGCCGACAGCTAGCCACCCAAGTGCTTCAGTGGATCGCTGAAGTGAACGACTTTCTGGCTCGACTGGAGCGGGATTGGGCCGACCTATCACGGCTGACAGGGCAGCCTTCTTCCCTGGCGGTGGGGGTGGCGGATCTACATCCGGGCCTATCCGATCCCCATCAGGGCGGGCGGACGGTCTGGCAGGTGACGCTACAAAGTGGCGTTTCCCTGGCCTACAAGCCGAAAGATCTGGTGATGGATCAGGCATGGAACGGGCTGCTGGTCTGGTGCAACGCGCAAGGGCTTGCCCCGCTGCTGGCCCCTCTTTGGCTTCTATCTCGGTCTGGCTATGGCTGGATGGAATGGGTAGACGATGCGGGTGACCAGGCAGAAAGGGTCGATTCCCTGCGGGCGGGAATGGTGCTGGGGCTACTTCATCTGCTCCACGCCGCCGACTGCCACGAAGAGAATCTTCGCCTGCGCAACGGCACGCCGCTGCTGATTGACGCCGAGATGCTGGTCTATCCGCAGGTGAAGGGACACGCAGCGGACGATCCCCTGGACGTACTGCGCACAGGGTTGCTGCCGCGCTGGATTGCCCACCAGCACGGTCTCACTGCGTTTGGTGGGTTCAATGGTTATCGCCTTGATCACGGGGAAGTTGTCGCCGGGTATCGCCAGCTCTGGCGATTTCTGCGTGAACGCTGGTCTGCGCTGAATGCGCCAGACGGTCCCTTGGCCTCTTTTCGCCGGGGACGGGTGCGCTTTGGCCCTCGCCCCACCCAAGCCTATGATCGCTTGCTAACCCACCTGCGCCACCCGGCCTTTTTGGGGAACGGTATAGATTTTAGCATTGAAGCGGATGCCCTAGCCCGTACCTATGTTGGCACTGGAGTGCGCGCCGCCGCTCAAGCCGATTTCTGGCCCCTGCTCTCAGCGGAACATGCGTCCATTGCCCAGGGGGACGTGCCGCTCTTGATGGCGGAGGTCGGCCAGATCGATCTCTGCCATGCAGGGCACAGGGTGGAAGACTGTCTGATCTGGCCGCCTTTTTCTCTGCCCAATGCTCACGCCCTGCAAGCCGGGCTGATCCGAGAGAGCCTGGACCGTGGCCCCTATTTGAGTGGTGCGCCCACCTCGTTTCTCGAAGCCGCCCGCATGGTGGGGATGATCCTGGCGCAGCGGGCGATCCGGCTGGACGAAACCGACGCCTGCACTTGGCTTGTGGTTCAGCATCAGCCCCCGTCGGGGCTACAGCAGCACGCCCCTGTGGGCGAAGATCTCTATGCCGGGCGGGCGGGGATCGCCCTCTTTCTGGCCGGGCTGGGGCGTCTCACCGGGGAGGCCGAATGGGGACGGCTGGCCCTTGCCGGAATTAGACAATCGGGGCCAGTCGGAGCAGCATTGGACCGCGGCGGGCAGATCTACGCCCTGAGCCAAATTGCCCATCTGTTGGGTGTACCGGCCCTGCTAGATAGCGCGCTGGGACTGTCCCATGCATCTACAGACGTCGCTGATGGCGGGGTGCTGGATGGCGAGGCGGGAATGGTATTGGGGCTGCTGGCTCTGCATCGGGCCTCGGGGGCTGGGGAGCAGGCGGACGTGCTGGCCCAGGCCCGTTTGTGGGGAGAGCGATTGCTGGCCCAACAGAATGGACCGGGGCGGCTGGGTGGCTTCTCTCACGGTGCGGCGGGGGTAGCCTATGCCCTGGTTTGCCTTTACCAAGCCAGTGGCGACAGTCGTTTTCTGGCCGGAGCAAAAGCAGCTTGGGACTTTCAGCAGAGCCTTTTTCAAGATCCGCCGGGCAACTGGCAGGATCTGCGCGGGGATGTTCCCGTCTACCTGCACAACTGGTGTAACGGGGCAGCCGGGATCGGCCTGGCCGGGGCTGGCTGCGTGGTCGCCCTGCCCCACCTTCAGGCTGTCACAGAGCAAGCAGCTTCTTTGCTAATTGAGAACAGGGGTGGCTCTTTTTTGGAGACGCTCTGCTGTGGTCAAGCCGGGCAGATCGATAGCTTGCTGGAAATGGGTCTGATCAACCGACGGCCAGAGTGGGTTCAAGCGGCCATCGACCAGGGACAGACTCTGCTAGCCCAGGCCGGGGCGCGGGGCAGCTTTCGGCTCTACGAGGGCACGTCCGCCGGGGATCTGCCTGCGCCGCTCTTGAACCCAACTTTCTTCCGAGGCATCGCTGGGATAGGCTATACCCTCTTGCGCTTGGCTGGCGCACAGGGTGAAGTCGCGATGGTGCTGCCAAGTGTGATGCGCAGTGCCTAGGACAAGTGCATAGGACAAGTTTCCAGAAAGAATCCAGCATGGTTAGGGCAAAACGTCTGCCTGTTTCCCTCCAAATGAGCGCAGCCGACTGTGGCGCGGCCTGTCTGTCTATGATCCTGGGCTATTGGGGAGCGCGGATCTCGGTCAGCGAATGTCAGCGGGTCATGGGGGGCGGGCAGAACGGGGTCACCGCGCTGATGATCGTCAACGGGGCCAGGAAGATGGGGCTGACGGTCCAGGCCTTTCGCCACACGATGGACGGGCTGGCAACCGCGCCCCTGCCTGCCATTGTCCACTGGGGCGGTGTCCACTTTGTGGTGTTGGAAAGCTATTCGGCCAAAGCCGTGACTATCGTTGATCCGGCGCTGGGTCGCCGCACCCTCCCCGCGGACGCCTTCGCCAACGGCTACAGCGGGGTCACCCTCACCTTTGAGCCATCTGCCGATTTTGCCCAGCTTATAGCGGAGCGGGCTGCCCAAGCGCCACCCCCGGCGTGGCGGCGCTATGGGGAGCGGGTGCTGAACGTGCCAGGCAGCCGGCGCTTGCTGGCCCAGCTTTTGGGCGCGTCTCTGCTGCTGCAACTGGCTGGGCTGATTTTACCCGTCTCTACATGGTTGGTCGTTGAACGCATTCTGCCCACCCCTGGGGAGCCGGGAGTTGCCCTACTGGGAATCGGCATGGCCCTGGCCCTGCTGGCCCAGACAGGCGTACTCTATCTGCGCGATCTGTTGGTGATCCGGCTCCAGGTGCGGCTAGACAGCCACCTAATCCCAGACTTTTTGCGCCACCTGTTGGCCCTGCCCTACGACTTTTTTCAGCAGCGCACCAGTGGCGATCTCATCTCGCGGCTAGAGGGCAACGCCGCCGTGCGCCAGATGATCTCGTCCGGCGTGCTGGGCGGGCTGCTGGATGGCGGGCTGGCCGTGCTCTATCTACTCATTCTCTATGCCCAAGCGCCCCTCTTTGGGCTGGTGGTGACGGGGATGGCAGCGGGGCAGTTTCTGCTCCTGGCCCGCACCGGGGAGCGTGTACACGAAACCAGCCAGATGGCGCTGGCGACCCGTGCCGAGGAAGATGGGTTTGCCGTGCAGATTCTGCGCGGGATGGAGTCGGTGAAGGCGGCCGGAACCGAGGCGTGGATCCTTGCCCAGTGGCGCAGGCGCTTTGAGACCACGCTGCACGCCGACAGAGTGCGGGATCAAACTGTAGCCCGGATCAACAGTACGATTCAGATCTTTATTAACGCCGCGCCGCTGCTTTTGCTCTGGATCGGCATAGCTCTTGTACGGTCCGGGGATCTGAGCCTGGGGCAGATGTTGGCACTGGTGGTGCTGGCTTCGTCCAGTTTGGCCCCTTTGGGCAGTTTAGCCAACTACATTAACCGTGCTCAACAGATCTGGGCCTATCTGGAACGGTTGGCGGATGTATGGGAGGCAGAGAGAGAGGAGCCAGATGGGGCGATAGCAGGAAGAGCCGGGCTGGTTTTGCGCGGAAGGATCGAGGTGGCGGATTTGACCTTTCGCTATGCTCAGGATGGCACGTTTGGGTTGAGTGGCGTTTCGTTCTGTGTGGAGCCGGGGGAGAAGGTGGGGATCGTGGGGCCAACCGGGGCCGGCAAGAGTACGCTGATACGGCTGCTTCTCGGTCTGTATCGTCCCCAATCTGGGCATATTCTCTTTGACGGACAGTCAATCGAGGCGCTGGGCATGGCTCGGCTGCGGCGGGCCGTGGGCGTGGTGCTGCAAGATCCCTTCATCCTCAGCGGCTCGATTCGGGAGAATATCGCCCTGCACCAACCCGATATGACCCTGCCGCAGGTCATCGAAGCCGCCAAGCTCGCCGCCATCCACGATGAGATTTTACGCTTGCCCATGGGCTACGAGACCCGGGTGGGGGAAGGGGGTAGCGGGCTTTCTGGCGGGCAGCGCCAGCGGCTGGCCCTGGCCCGCGCCCTGGCTCCCCGCCCCTCCCTGTTAATGCTGGACGAGGCCACCAGCCATCTGGATTCCATCAGCGAAGGAGCGATCCAGCGCGCCCTGGATAGCCTGCCCATCACTCGGCTGATCATTGCGCACCGGCTCAGCACCGTACGCAACGCTGACCGCATTCTCGTCATGGATAAGGGTCAGATCGTCGAGTCTGGCCCGCCCTCCCTGCTTGCCCGCCAGGATGGCGTCTACCGTCGTTTGCTGCGAGAGCAATCTGTGGGGGGGATGGCGGGGTGATTGGACCTGGCTTGGCATACTATCAAATCGAACAGAGCATTCTCTACAACGTGCCGGCGGCGGCGACCGAAAAAGCCGTGGGAGCAGACGAATATAGGCAGATCATTTGCAATTTGCACCCAGTCCACATATAATTTTTGTCAACTGTTGCTTCCCCTCTATCGTTTTGTTCCATTCCACAAACGGCAGTAGGGTTGATAGCTTGGAGACTCATCTCCATTCCCCGAGGAGAGTTTGATGCCACACGACAATCATACACAACACGCCCATTCCAATGCCTCTACACCAAAATCTACACAAAAAGAGCAATCTCAAGTAAGCTCATCCCCCTCGACGCCCCTGGTTTTACAGCGAGCCTACGAGGATCCGTCCTCGTTAACAGCCACAGATGTCAAACAATTACAGCGCACAGTTGGCAATCAAGCGGTAGTGGGCCTCCTTTCCAAATCAACCGGATTACAGGCCAAACTCAACCTGGGGCCGGCAGGTGACAAATACGAAAAAGAAGCCGATCACGTGGCACAGCAGGTGGTTCATTCCACCCAGACCCCATCTACACAACGAGAAAGTGTCGATGAGGAAGAGCTACAAATGAAACCGCTGGCAGCAGAAGTGACGCCCATTCAGCGAAAGAGCGCCCAGAAACCCACGGTGCAGCAGACGCTCCGCGGGCAGAATGGGGTACAGCGCAAAGAGGGTACATCTTCTCAGCCCATTACGTTTCATACCAGGAATGCCAATCAGGAACCCATCCAGCGCGTCTCCATAGGCACTGCCACAAAGCCTGCCCCCACGAAACAGTGGGAAGTGATGGGTGGTTTCTCTTCCAAACATCTTGTTGATGGCGCACTGACAGCCGAAAAGGCCAAAGACAAATGGAAAGAACGCTGGAGTAAGCCCAGTACACGCGCACCCAAAAACACGGTTGTCTCCAAAGACGATTTGAAGACAGCCATTGAGGCAGGCCAAGTATCGGGGACATACCCAGCCCCACGAGGACCCCGCAAAACTCTAACCGTCAAATTGAAGGGATTTACTGTCAAACGGAAATATGGGACAGACGATCCTGGTGCGGCCACAGAGCTAACGCAAATTGGCGTGGAAGGGACCGCATCGGAATCGCTCTTCTTCCCCGATCATCTGGACCCGGAAACATCTGTGTAAATACGGGCGCGCTACCCGCTCATGTAGGCCCGGCCCAGGGCGTCCTTCACCGCAGCCTCCACGTTGGCACGGCCAAAGGCGATGTTAAGGCGCAACGCCGTGCGTGCCGCCGCGCCATCCCCGGCGCGGATACAATCCAAAATGGCAAGGTGTTGCTCACACGTGCGGCGCAGCCGGTCTGCGCTTTGAATGTCCATGACACGCACAAAACTCAGCCGTTCGTTGAGATCGTGCAACATGGAGAGCAGTGCCCGATTGCCAGTAGCCGCGGCCAACCCCTCGTGAAAATCCTCATCCGCTTGGACGTAGACCGACCAATCCTGGGCTGTCATGTTGACCTGGGCAAAGTTGGTCCAGGTTTTGTGCAAATCGTCCAATGATGTAGCAGGCGCGCCGATCAGTTGGTCTACCACAAACAGCTCCAGCGCCAGCCGCACGTCATACCATTCCGAAATCTCTTGCAGATCCGGCTGTTGCACCCGGCAGCCCTGATAGGGCACTTTGGTCACCAGATTGTGCCGCTCCAACATGTGCAGCGCCTCGCGCACAGGAACCCGGCTCACGCCGAACTCTTGACAGAGTGACTCCTCGAGCAACCGAAAGTTGGGCGGATATTCCCAGCCGATAATACGCTGGCGGATAGTTTCATAGATCTCGCTGCTGAGATCGGTGCGTCCTGCGCTTGCCATAGCCATTTTCCTCTACTGTCGATCCTGCTTCCCGACCCTACCCCGGCACGAACTATACAATTTGCCCAAAATCAGTGCGGTTATCTCCGTGAAAGAGTGCTAACGCCGATTATACCCGATCTTGCTAAAGTGAACCGCATAGATTGTATACAAAATTGTATACAAAAATTTCACAAAAGCAGGAATCGATGACAACCCCAACGCCTTCTCCCGCAAGCCCCCTGATACAAACGCTCGGCTTGTTCAAACGTTTTGGGACGCTGATCGCCACTGATTATGTGGATCTGGCACTGCACCCCGGCGAGATCCACGCCGTGTTGGGCGAAAATGGCGCGGGCAAAAGCACCATTATGAAGATGCTCTACGGCGTCTATCAGCCGGACGCCGGCACCATTGAAGTTCAGGGCAAGGTGGTTGCCATTACCACGCCCGCCGTGGCCCGCCTACACGGGATCGGTATGGTCTTTCAAAATTTCCGACTGATCCCGGCGCTGACGGTCTGGGAAAACATCGCCCTGGCCCTGCCCGACCTCAAGGCGCGCTTTGGCCCCGGCGAGATCAAAAAACGCATCCGCGCCACCGCCGAAAAGTACGATCTGGCGGTGGACCCCAGTGCGCCTGTGTGGCGGCTGGATGTGGGCCAGCGCCAGCGCGTGGAGATCGTCAAGGTGCTGATGACCGGGGCGCGCATTCTGCTCTTTGACGAGCCAACCAGCGTGTTGGCGGTGAGCGAGGTGGGCGCGTTTTTGGAGATGTTGCGGCGGCTGCGCGATGAAGGCTACGCCATTCTTTTCGTCACCCACAAAATTGTAGAAGTCTTGCAGTGCGCCGACCGTGTGACGGTGATGCGGCGCGGGGCTGTGGTCTACACCACCGACGACATCGCCAAAGAGGACGAAAAAAGCCTGGTTACGCACATGGTGGGGCAGTGGATTGCGCCGCTGGCTGTGCAACGCAGCGCTGATTTTGCACCCACGCCGCTGTTGGAGGTGACGAACCTGAGCCTGGCTGATGAGCGCGGTCGCGTACTCCTGCATGATGTTAACTTTAGCGTGGGCCGCGGCGAGATCGTGGGTGTGGCAGGCATCTCTGGCAACGGCCAGCGCGAGTTGGGCGATGCACTCATGGGGTTGCGCCCACTGCAAGGCGGTCAGATCCGTATGGAGGGGGTCGATCTGGCTGGGGGCACGCCCGCTCAATTTTTGGATGCCGGCATTGTCAACATCCCCGAAGATCCCATGGAAGAGGCGATTGTACCCGGTCTCACCATTTTGGAGCATATGGTGCTGGGCGGCATTCCCGAACCGCACCGGGGGCTGGAGGTGGATCGGCCGCAGGTGCGCCGTACCTATGACGGATTGGCCGAGGTGAAGACGTTGCAGGTGGCTGCCGCCGACCGTCAGGCCGATCAGCTTTCGGGCGGCAACGTACAGCGCATGATCCTGAGCCGGGCCTTTGCCAAAAAGCCCAAATTGCTGATTGCCAGCTACCCCAGCCGCGGGCTGGACATTGCCACGATCCGCGCCGTGCATCGTTCGCTGTTGGAACACAGCGAAGGCGGCACGGCGGTGATCGTCTTTTCCGAAGATTTGAGCGAGCTTTATTCGCTGGCGGATCGGCTGCTTGTGATTACACATGGCGAGATCAGCCCGCCGATTGATCCCAAAACCACCGATGCCTACGCCGTCGCCGAACTTATGGTAACCAGGAGTGAATAGTCATGGCAAAAACCATTGCCCTTCCCAAACGTGAACGCTTAAGTTGGCAAGTTGGGGCCTGGGGGCCACTGTTACGCTGGCTGGGCCTGCTTTTTGGTCCCATGCTGATCTTTGCGCTCTTTTTGCTGGCCGTGGGCGCGGATCCCATTCGCACCTATCGCGCCATGTATCTCAGCGCCCTGGGCGATAGCTATGGCATCGGCGAAGTGCTGTTGCGCGCCGCGCCCTTTATTTTGGCGGCGCTGGCGACGGCGCTGCCCGCCCGCACCCGCCTGATCAATGTGGGCGCAGAGGGGCAGATCGCCATCGGCGCGCTGACCACCGCCGCCGCCGCCATGATCATGGGGGATCGCTTCCCAGCCTATATCACCATCCCCGCACTGCTGCTGGCTGGGGCAGCGGGCGGCGCCCTGTGGGCAGGGATTGCGGCGGTGCTGCGTGTAAAAATGGACCTGAACGAGACCATTTCCACCCTGCTGCTCAACTATGTGGCAGTGCTGGTGGTGGCCTTTTTCGTCCACACGCTGCTCAAAGATCCGGCCTCGTTTAATTGGCCCTTTTCGCCGCCGCTGGCCGATGTGGCTCGCTTTACCACCATTGGCGGCACCCGTCTGCATTGGGGGGTGATCGTCGCCCCCGTTGCCGCGCTGCTGGTCTGGTATCTGCTCAGCCGCAGCTATTGGGGGCTGCATCTGCGTGTGGTGGGCGGCAACCCGGAGGCGGCGCGGCGGGCTGGCTTCAACGTGGCCCGTATCCAACTACTGATCTTCTTGCTGGCCGGTGCGCTGGCTGGCATCGCCGGCATGTTGGAAGTGGCCGGTGTGGAAGGGCGGCTGCGCCCCAGCACGGCCGTGGGCTATGGCTATGTGGGCTTTTTGGCGGCATGGATGGCGAGCCATCACCCGCTCTGGCTGATTGGCTCGTCGGTGCTGTTGGCCGCGATTGCGGTCAGCGGTGATGCACTGCAAATGATGGCGCGGCTTCCTGCGTCGTCGGTGAACATTTTGATGGCGCTGGTGCTGGTGGGCATTTTGGCAAAGTTCAAATTCGGGGTATCGCAAACCAAAGAGTAGAACGCAGATGAAGCGGATTTGCGCTGAACAGAAAAATCCGCTCAATCCGCCTGATCCGCGTTCCATTCTCATCGGAAAGGGAAGCCATGTCTCTTCTAATTGTGGTTTTGGCGGGGGCCATTCGGGCGGGTACTTCCGTGCTCTTTGCCTGCTTGGGTGAAGTTGTCTCGGAAAAAGCCGGGATCGTCAACCTGGGCAGCGAGGGCAGCATGTTGGCCGGGGCATTCACGGCCTTTGCGGTGACGGCACAGACGGGCAACCCCTATGTTGGCGTGTTGGCCGGGGCATTGGCTGGGGGACTCTTCGCACTGTTACACGCTTTTCTCGTCATCCACCGTCACGCCAATCAACTGGTCTCCGGGCTGGTGGTGATGGTACTGGCCCAGGGGATCACGGCCTTTTTCGGGCGCACCTACGTGGATCAGCAGATCCACGGGCTGAACGCAGTTTCCATCCCCATCCTTTCGGATCTGCCGGTGCTGGGGCCGATTCTTTTCCGCCATGACGTGCTCACCTATTTGGCAATGTTTATGGCGGTGGCGATCTGGTATCTCTTTACACGCACCAAATGGGGGCTGGTGCTGCGCGCCACCGGCGAACGTGACGAGGTGGCCTATGCCTGTGGCTATTCGCCGACTAAAGTGCGCTACGCCGCTGTGGTGGCGGGCGGCATGTTGGCGGGCATTGGCGGGGCACAGCTTTCCGTGGCCTATACGCTCAACTGGGTGGAGGACATGACCCAGGGGCGTGGGCTGGTAGCCGTGGCGCTGGTGATCTTCGCGGCGTGGTCTCCGCTGCGGGCGATTGTGGGCTGCTATCTCTTTGGCGGGGCGATTGCCCTGCAACTGGCGCTGCAAGCCCGCGGCATCGGTATCTCGCCCTTCTTCCTGTCTATGGTCCCCTATTTGCTGACGCTGCTTGTGCTGCTCTTCACCGGGCGCAAACAACAATATGCCATGCCCGAAGGACTCCGCGCTGTCTTTGAAGGCGGCGGGGAGTTGTCGGTGCAGAATAAGTGACGATGGACCAGGGACGATAGACGAAGTGTGAAGTGTGAAGTGTGAACCATCGTCCATCGTCTTTCGTCCATTCTCTCATCCCATCATTCTTCCAAAGGAGCACTATGTCCCGCTTTCATCGTTTCAAAGTACCGTCCTTGACCGGCGCGCTGTTGGCGCTGTGGGTCGTCGCCTTGTTGCTGGCGGCCTGTGCGCCGACGGCTGCACCTGCCGCCCCCGCTGCCAGCGAGAGCACCGCCGAGAGCGCCCCCGCCACAGAGGCCGCAGCCGTCGGCACAGACGGATCAGCGATTGGATTCCTCTACGTCGGCCCGTGTGATGACTTTGGCTACAACCAGGCCGCGTGTAAAGGCGCCGAAGCCGTGGCCGCCGCCTTCCCAGACCTAGAAGTGTTGCAAGCCGAGAACGTGCCTGAAAATCAAGAAGCCGAGCGCGTTATGGAAAACATGATCCGCAACGGGGCTAAGATTATCTTCCCCACCTCCTACGGTCACCTGGACCCAGCGCTGGAAGTCGCCAAGCGCCACCCCGATGTGGTCTTTCTGCACCAAGGCGGGCTGAAAACTGCCGACAACCTGGGCACCTACTTTGGCACGATTTGGGAGACCGTCTATCTTTCCGGCGTGGCCGCGGGTCACATGACCAAAACCGGCAAACTGGGCTACATTGTGGCCTTCCCGATCCCGCAGGTGCTGCTCAACATCAACGCCTTTACGCTGGGCGCGCAGTCAGTGAACCCCGACGTCACCACCACCGTGGTCTTTACGGCAAGCTGGTGTGATCCTGGTCAACAGGCCGAGGCTACCAACTCGCTCATCGCCCAAGAGATTGACGTGATCACCCAACACCAGGACTGCACCAAGACGATTATCGAGACTGCCGAACGCAACGGCGTGATGTCTGTGGGCTATCATGCCGACGCTTCGACACTGGCCCCCGAAGGCTGGATCACCGGCTCCATGTGGGATTGGAGCGCGCTCTACACCGACATTGTCAACAGCGTGCTGGACGAAAGCTGGAAGGGTAGCCCCTACAGCGGAACCTATCGCACGGGTGTCTCTGAAGGATCGGTGAAACTGGCGCCCTTTGGCAAGAATGTGCCGCAAGAAGTGCAAGACGAAATTGCTGCCATTGAGGCCAAACTGCTCAGCGGCGAATTCTTCCCCTTTGAAGGCCCGATCTATGATCAGGAGGGCACGGAGCGCGTCGCCGCCGGGGTGCGCCCCAGCGTGGAAGAATTGGAAGCGTCGGACTACTTGATTCAAGGTGTGATTGGCAGCATTCCACAATAGTAGAAAGAGAGTAGGCGATTAGGGAAATTTCAGAGGCAAACCGCCGACTTATCTCTCAATCGCCCGATCTCCTAATCTCTCACAAAGCGAGTCTCGCATGTCCCACTTTTCTCTTCCCGCCGATCCTTATCAATGGCCCTATGATGGCACGGCGCAAATCGCAAAGACAGCGCTGATCTGCATTGATTGGCAGATCGATTTCTGTGGCCCGGGCGGCTATGTAGATGCGATGGGCTATGACCTGAGTTTGACCCGCGCCGGCGTGGAGCCGACGCGCGCCGTTTTGGCAGCCTGGCGCACCGCAGGCGGAACCGTGGTCCACACCGCGAGGGGCACAAGGCGGATCTGTCTGATTTGCCACCCAACAAGCGCTGGCGCTCGCAACAGATCAACGCGGGCATTGGCGATGCTGGCCCGTGTGGGCGCATCCTTGTGCGCGGCGAACCGGGCTGGGAGATCATCCCCGAACTGGCCCCGCTGCCCGGCGAGCCGATCATTGACAAACCCAGCAAAGGCGCGTTTACCACCACCGATATTGATTTGGTGTTGCGCAACCGCGGCATCACCCACCTGATTTTCACCGGCATCACCACCGATGTCTGCGTCCACACCATCATGCGCGAGGCCAACGATCTGGGCTACGAATGCCTGTTGCTGGAAGACTGTACCGGGGCCACCGATACCGGGAACTATCTTGCCGCGCTGAAAATGATTAAAATGCAGGGTGGGGTTTTCGGTGCGGTTGCGCCCTCGGCGGCGCTGTTGGCCGCGCTGGCGGGAAATGGTGATTGGGTGATCGGATAATTAAGATTAGGTTAACCACCGCTCTCCCAATCTTTCAATCTCTAATCTCCTATTTCTAGAACGGGATCACCTTTTGAATCTGGATCTGACAAGCCTGCGCCAGCGCTACACGGCGGGCACGCTCCGCCCCTCGGCGCTGATTGAAACGCTCTATGCGCGCATTGAAGCGTGCCCCATCCCCAACATCTGGATCAGCCTGCTTCCGCGCGCCGAGGCATTGGCGAGCGCCCGCGCCCTGGACGCTGCCGATCCAGCGACGCTGCCGCTCTATGGCATCCCCTTCGCCGTCAAAGACAATATTGACGTGGCCGGAATACCCACCACGGCTGGCTGTCCCGATTTCGCCTATCTGCCCGAACGAAGCGCCGCCGTGGTGGCAAAGCTACTCGATGCCGGTGCGATTCTGATTGGCAAAACCAATCTCGACCAGTTCGCCACAGGGTTGGTGGGTACACGGTCACCCTATGGCGCCGTGCCCAACGCCTTTCACCCCGACTACATCGCCGGGGGATCAAGTTCTGGCTCGGCGGTGGCGGTGGCGGCGGGGCTGGTCAGCTTTGCCCTAGGCACAGACACTGCGGGATCCGGGCGCGTCCCGGCTGGGTTCAATAACTTGGTGGGGCTGAAGCCCACGCGCGGGCGCATTTCCACCGAGGGCGTCTTCCCCGCCTGCCGCAGCTTAGACTGTGTGTCGATCTTCGCGCTGACGTGTGCGGACGCAGCAGCAGTAATGGTCTGCGCGGCGGACGAAAGACGAAGGACGAAAGATGAACCTACACGCCACGCCCTTCACCCTTCACCCTTCACCCATTCCCTCTTCAGATTTGGCATCCTTCCTCCGCACCAGCGCCAGTTTTTCGGCAACTGCGCCTATGCCGAGATGTACGAAACGGCCATCGCCGGGTTGGCAGCGCTGGGCGGCACACCGGTGGAGATCAACTATACGCCCTTCCAGGCAACGGCAGATCTGCTCTACAACGGGCCGTGGGTGGCCGAACGCTATGCGGCGATCCGCGAATTTTTCCATGCGCACAGTGACGCACTGTTGCCCATCACACGCCAGATCATCGGGCGCGGGCAGGATTACACGGCGGTGGATCTGTTTGAGAGCCAGTACAAGCTCGAGGAATATCGCCGCCAAAGCGAAGCCGTGTGGGAGACAATTGACTTGCTTTTGCTGCCCACCGCCCCCACCCACTACACCCTGGCCGAGGTCGAAGCAGAGCCTATGCGACTGAACAGCAATCTGGGTCTCTACACGAATTTTGTCAATTTGCTCGATCTGTGTGCGCTGGCTGTGCCGGTTGGTTTTACCCCGGCGGGGCTGCCCGGCGGCGTCACCCTGGTGGCCCCCGCCTTTGCCGATGAATTTCTATCCGAACTGGGCCATGCCTTCCACACCCAAAGGAACTTACCCATGGGCGCAACCGAACACACCAACTCTGCCGCGAAAGCCGTTGACACTGTGCCGCTGGCCGTCTTTGGCCTGCATTTGAGTGGTCAACCGCTCAACCACCAATTGACCAACTTGGGCGCTACGCTACGCGAACAAACACAGACAGCGCCGCAATACCGGCTCTATGCCATCCACGACCACGGCCCGGCTAAGCCCGGTGCGATTTACGTGACCGATGGATCAGGCGCAGCCATTGCATTGGAAGTATGGGACATTCCCGTGGCGGGGCTGGGCGAGTTTGTGCGGCAGATCCCGCCGCCATTGGGCATTGGCACAGTGCGGCTGGCCGATGGCAGTACGGTCAAAGGCTTCATCTGCGAATCGTATATTGCCGACACCGCCGAAGAGATCACCCACTTAGGCGGCTGGCTGGCGTATTTGGCCGATTAGCAGAACGCCGCACGAGGATTTCATCCCCCGGCTCAGGAGATGCCATGACAACACTACACTTTTCTGCCGAACCTTTCGCCGTGACGTGTGAGTTGGAACAGACCGCGCTGCTGGTCATCGACATGCAAAAGGATTTTCTCTACACGGCGGGCTTCGGCGCGCTGCTGGGCAATAATGTCTCCCTCTTGTTGGATGCCGTGGGACCGATTCGAGCGCTCTTGGCTGCGGCCCGGGCTGCGAGGATAACGGTAATCCACACGCGCGAGGGGCACAAAGCCGATCTGAGCGATTGCCCGCCCAGCAAGCGTAACCGCTGGCCGGAGGGCAGCCGGATTGGCGATGATGGCCCCATGGGGCGAATTTTAATCCGGGGCGAGGAAGGCCACGCCATTATTGACGAACTGGCCCCGCTGCCAGAGGAAATCGTCCTCGACAAGCCGGGTAAAAGCGCGTTTTACGCCACTGACCTAGACACAATCCTACGTGCGCGCGCCATTAAAACGCTGCTGATCACCGGCGTCACCACCGACGTCTGCTGTTTTTCCACAGTAATTGCGGCCAACGATCATGGCTACGATGCCGTGATCCTGCGTGATGCCGTGGCCTCATACAGCCCAGAGCGTCACACCGCCGCCCTGGAGACGATCAAAGCCCAGGGCGGCATTTTTGGCTGGGTGGCGGAAACGGCGGCGGTGCTTGAGGCATTGAAGGGTTAGATTGGAGAATAGATATTGGGTATTGAATACCCAATATCCTTTCCCCCGTTCAGCGGGCGACGCCGGGCACGTAGAGTTGATAGCCGGCGTTGAAGCGACATTGTGGCGGTAGGGGTGATGAAAAGTCGCCTGTACAAGCCGGATAGGCAACGACAGGCGCACAGCATACGGTGCATTTCTTAGGATTTTGGTAACGATTCAGGTGCGACGCACTCGCCAGAAGGAGAACGGTTGTGAAACGCGCTGTGTGGCGAGTGCGTCGCACCTGAAGCTGTATCGTTACGGATTTTGTTAAGAAGGGATGGAGAAGATAGGGTAAACAGAGCCACCCAAGAGAGGGTGAGTGGACTCTCACCTAACTCGGTTTAGGAGAGCCGATGCAGGCGTGGCAGCCGATAGAGAATCAACCCAGCAAAAATTAGTGTCAACAAAGCGCTGAGTGCCAATGTACGGCTTAAGCCCCATGTCTCCGAAAGCACACCAATGGCAAGATTGCCAAACGGAGTGAGGCCGAAGAAAGTGAGTGTGTAGAGGCTCATGACGCGGCCGCGCATTTCGTCGACAATCTGGGTTTGGAGCAGGGTGTTGATCAACGTGAATTGGCTCATAAAACCGAGACCGAGCAGCACCGACAACCCCAGCGCCATAGGGTAGTTTGTGTTGAGGGCAAAGAGTAGCAAAACCACAGGGAAGGCCAAACTCATACGACCGAGCCAGCGCCCGCGCTGCCCCCGATCCCCGTAGCGGGCAATGAGGATGGCGGCTGTGACCGCGCCAATACCCGATGCCATGTTGATGACGCCAAAGGCCGTGGGGCCTTGCTTCAAAATGCGATCAACGAAGGCGGGCATAACCGTGCTATAGGTGATGCCAAACAGGCTGAGATTCAGGGCCAACAAAAGCAGCGCGCCGACTTCGTTGGTGCGGGCAGCGTAGACGACGCCGCTGCGCAATTGCTGCCACGGGGCCATTTGCGCGTTGCGACGAGGGGCCGGCGGCACACGCATAGCAAGCAACCCCACGATTACCGCCAGAAAACTCAGGCCATTGATCAGAAAACACCAATCCGCACCCACGGTGGCGAGTAAAAATCCGCCCACGGCTGGCCCGATGACGCGCGCGCTGTTAAAGGTCATGGAATTGATGGCGATGGCGTTGGAGAGATCCTCGCGCCCCACCATTTCTACCACAAACGCTTGGCGGGCGGGACCATCAAAGGCGTTGATCACCCCCAACAAGACGGCCAGCACCACTACATGCCAGACTTGAACAATCTCCCAAAAGGTCAGCGCAGCCAGCACAAAAGCCAGCAACATGGCGCAGATCTGGGTGATTACCATGAGTTTGCGCTTGGATACGGTATCCACGACCACGCCGCCCCACGGGGTGATGAGCAGGGCGGGGATGGCCGAAGCAAAGCCCACTATCCCCAAAATTAACTCAGATTGGCTGAGTTGATAGACCAGCCAGCCTTGGGCAATGATCTGCATCCACGTGCCCATCGTGGAAAAGAGTTGCCCCGCTACGTAAAGTTGAAAATCGCGATGGCGCAGGGCGCTGAAGGTTTTGGGAATGCGGAATTGGCGGGCGCGCAGAGGGGCAACCTCTGGCGGCAAGTTGGGTAGTTGCCGGGGTCGAATCTCCGGCTCCAGGGGAGCAGACATGGAATTGCCTTCTATGCGGTTTGCATGATTGGAAGGGATCTGGGTACGCAAAGAGGCCGAACAACGGCGTTTGGTCTCACCTAGAGTCATCCAAAATTCACGCGGAGGAAGAGATAGAAGAGGCCAAGTTGCTTGCGGTGGTCTCTTTGTGGGAAAGACTACCGCCAACTATAGGGAAATGCAAACGCTGTGGCTGTGTGGTGAGCGTGCTGTAGCCGCAGATGGAAAGCAGTGCGACTACGAGGGGATCTGTCGGCCACCGACAGCATGATATTGATAAGCAGACTCGTTATAGGGCTTGAGATTGTGCATCTCGGCCATCTTGAGAAGAAGGATTGCAATCTCATCTGCATTCATGGGGTTGGTATCGTGTTGCTGTCGATATGTCAAAATCAGGTTAAATGCGCCGATATTTTTGTGAGTAATTGCCAAAATTGCCATGAAAATCTTTTCTGCCTTACTGAGCGAGAGGTAAAGGTGCGAAGGTTCGCGACCTGGATATGAAAACGTAAAGAAACGGTGATACGTTACACGGTTGCGGCTCCAGTATCATGGAGACAGCCGCACGCGCAGCCTATGGCATCCAACACATGTAAACATAATGTGCGGAATATGCACGACTTTAATACATCCATCACAAAGTCGTTGTTTGTCACGGAACAGGGTATAATCTCCCCAGAAACCGCCAGACAAGCATCAAACGAGGGATGATCATGCGCGAGATTGCCACTAATTTTGGCTTTAGCGAAGCACCCAAAATGGACGCCGATGCAGGGGAGTTAACCTATATCGCTGCCATTAATCAGGCGCTGCACGAAGAAATGGGCCGCGATCCCAATATGGTTGTGATTGGGGAAGATGTGGCCGATCCTTTTGGCGGTGCGTTTAAGGTGACGAAGGGGCTGTCCGATACGTTCGGCACAGCGCGGGTGATCAACACACCGATTGCCGAAAACGGCTTTATCGGCATGGCAACAGGCATGGCGCTGATGGGCATGCGCCCGGTAATCGAAGTTCAGTTTGCCGACTTTATCACCTCTGGCTTTGACGCCATTGTGCAATATGCTGCCACCAACCATTATCGCTGGGGGGCGGCTGTGCCCTGGGTGATCCGTGCGCCGGGGGATGGGGGGATTCGTTCCGGTCCGTTTCACAGTCAGAACCCCGAAGCCTGGTTTACGCACGCCCCAGGGCTAAAAGTGGTGGCCCCGGCCACCCCCGCCGATGCCAAAGGACTGCTGATCGCCGCCATTCGCGACAATAATCCGGTGATCTATTTGGAAAGCAAAGCCCTTTATCGCTCGGAAAAAGGCCCTGTGCCAGCAGGCGATTATGTCGTTCCGATTGGGCAAGCACGGCTGGCGCGGTCGGGCAATGATCTTTCGATTATCACCTATGGAACCCAGGTGCGCGAGGCCATGACCGCTGCCCAACGGCTGGCCGACGAAGGGATTGACGCCGATGTGCTGGATCTGCGTACACTGAAGCCGCTGGATGGCGCGGCGATCTTGACCACGGCGCGCAAAACGGGCAAAGTCTTGATTGTCCATGCGGCTAATGGCAACACGGGCGTGGGCGCAGAGGTGGCAGCGAT
Source organism: uncultured Chloroflexia bacterium (assembly GCA_963721725.1). Taxonomy (GTDB): domain Bacteria; phylum Chloroflexota; class Anaerolineae; order Caldilineales; family Caldilineaceae; genus RI-153. The sequence goes on along the minus strand of CAVRLX010000022.1, from coordinate 179,082 downwards.
GATTGCCGCCGAAGCGTTTGAATGGCTGGACGCGCCCATCGGGCGGCTCACCGGGCTGGACATTCCTATCCCGTTCAGCCCGCCCCTGGAAGATGCCTATCGCCCCAATGCCGAGAAGATCTATGCACGGGCGAAGGCGTTGGCACAATTCTAAACACGGAGGACGATGGACGAAAGACGATAGACGAAGGGATAGACCCTTTAATTTCCGCCCTTGTCCAGCGTCTATCGTTCTCCCTGCGGAGTCCCCATGAAACTCGCTACCCTTTGTTACGTCCAGCGCGCTGGGCAGACGTTGATGCTGCATCGTGTCAAAAAGAAGAACGACATGCACCAGGGCAAATGGAATGGTCTGGGTGGCAAGCTGGAAGCCGGCGAATCGCCCGAAGAGTGTGCCATTCGCGAGGTGTGGGAGGAGAGCGGGCTACGCTGCCGCCAACCGCGCTTGCGCGGCATTATCACCTTTCCGGCTTTTGACGACATCGACGACTGGTATACGTTTCTCTATACTTTGCATGAATTTGACGGGGAGTTGATCGATTCGCCCGAGGGCGTGTTGCGCTGGATCGACGATGACAAATTATCCGATCTCAACCTGTGGCCGGGCGACCGCATTTTTCTGCCCTGGGTGTTTGAAGATTGTTTCTTTTCGGCCAAGTTTGTCTATGCACACGGCGAATTTGTCTCGCATACGGTGACCTTTTACGGGATTGAGGGAAGCCAGACCACCCAAAGCCGGGATCACCGCCCGCCCCCCGTCGAGTTTTACCCGGCCTATCAAGCCGTGGACGATACCTTTTGTTGGGTGTGTGGCGGCGCGGTGGAAAAGCGCCACTGTAAGATTATCTGCCAGCAGTGTGGCTTTACCCGCGATTGTAGCGATCCATAGGCTGTTACCCCTCCCCTTCCTGCACATGCATCATGGGCGCGCGCCGTGACACAGCCGCGCTGCCGCGCTGGCGGGCTTCGGCGATACGATCCTCCAGGCGCAACCGTTGCAACGGCGAGAGTTCGTCCAGCACCACACGCCAGATCATCACATGGCTAAACTGATAGCGCGGGGCGATTTCATCCACCAGCCCGCGCGCCATCCAACTGGTGAGGCAGATTTCCACCCACTCTTCGGGTTCCCCGGCGGTGTTAATGAGCAAGGCCAGATCAAATTGCCGCCCGATGGTCGCCGCGATCTGCAAGAGACGGCACGCGCGCGGACTCAACCGCGCCAGCCGATTTTCGATCATGGCGACCACGGCGGCGGGAATGGTGCTGCCGTCGCGCAGCAGATCATCCAAACGCACATCGTCCACCTGCCAGCGGCTCTCCAACTCGGTGAGTACCCCTTCTTCCTGTAACCACTGGCGCAGTTGGTCCAACACAAAGGGATTGCCCTCGCTCTGATCCTGTAAAAAGTAGCCCAGTTTGCGCATCTGCCCCGGCAATATGCCTTCATAGCCGCGCAAAAGTTGAAAAACGGTTTCACTGCTCAGTGGATTGAGAACCGTGGTGGCGAGATGACCTTCGCGGCTGAGAACGTTGCGAAAGAGCGTGAGGGGATGATTGGGCGTGGTCTCTTCGCGGCGATAGGCACAGACAAACCAGATGGCCTGGGTGTGCAGCCGATGATAGAGATAGCGCAGTAGATCCAGCGAGGGCTGATCGGCGTCGTGGAGATCGTCAAGATAGAGAATCACAGCCCTTTCTTTCTCGACAACCTGGAGCAAAACTTGGGCAATCGCCTCGAACAGCCGATGGCGCGCTGTGCCTTCGCCATCCTGGACCGTGGGGTCGGGGATAGGAACCGGGACGATTTCGGGCCAGAAGCGCGCCATCTCCACACGCCAGGGAGTCGCCAGTGTAATATGGCTGAGAATGGACGCCTTGCCCTGAAAGAGCGGACGCAGCGCATCCACAAAGGCTTCATAGGTCAACCCAGATCGATATTCATAGCAACGGCTGCGCAACACACGTGCACCATTGACGGCGGCATAGGCCAGTACATCATCCACCAACGCAGTTTTACCCACGCCAGCGCCCCCTTCTACCAGCGTCACTTTGCCAGTGCCGCGGCAGGCATCTTCATAGCGATGGAACAGCCAAGTACGCTCGCTGCCCCGTTCCAACAGGGGATCGCGCTGGGGCAGGCTGCGGATGGAAGTTGCCAGCGGGGTGTGTACCTCTTCGATCTGTTGGCGCAATAGCAAGGTTTCGGGGCCAGGATCGACGCCCAACTCTTCGGCCAAGTGCAGGCGACATTGTTCAAACTGGGCCAGCGCTGCGGCGCGTTGACCGCTCAGATGGTGGAGCAGCATCTTTTGGCGATGCACCTCCTCGCGCCAGGGGTCCAGCGCCAGCAACCGCGTGGCGTAGCGCAGACCATGTTCGTATTCGCCGCGTTCCGTGTGGTGCAAAATCACGGTTTGAAAGGCTTGGGCGGCGCGCTGCCGCCACTGTTCCCGTTCGCCCGTCAGCCAAAGTTCAAAGTCTGGACACGCTTTCACAGAAAGATTTTCCAAAAATTCGCCTCGATAGAGTTCTGTAGCGGCGGCCAGCAGATGCGGTTTTCGTTGGGCAACCAGGGCCTCAAACTGGAGCACATCCACCCAGAAGCGCTCATGATGGCGAAAGCGCACGCTGTAGCGGTCGCTTTCCAGGCAAGCGGGAAGCTGTTGGGAAATGCTGTGCAGCGCCCGGCTCAGATTGCCGCGTCCCCGGCTTTCCTCTTTATCGCCCCAAAAGAGGGCCACCAATTGGGCGCGATCTACGGCTTTGGTCTGGCTGCACAGATAGCAAAGCAGCCCTAACGCCTTACGCGATTCTACCCGACCAATCGGCGTGCCATTGTGTGTGATCTCAGCGGGGCCTAATAGACGTACTTGAAAATAGGATTGCGTTGCCATGTAGAACAAGCCTTGGGCTACAAAAAAGCGAAGAGTTTGCGAAGAATTTCGCCAAGAATGCGAACGCTGTTTGTCCAAAATCCAAAAATTTGCGAAGAGTTCGCGAAGAGCAGTGTAGTAACCTTCATGGCATCTTGTCAATTCTGTCTGAATTCTGTCTGAATTCTGTCTTGGGTAACCCCGCCTCATGAACTTTGATTATCATTTGGACTATCTGCGCCTGGAACTTGCTCGGTTGGATCTGCTCTTTCAACAGCGGATTCTGCAATTGCAGGCACAGCGTGCTGGCCGAGGTCATGGGCTGGTGATCACAGAAGAAGAGTTGCTGGCCTTCTTTGAGGAGCAGCCCTTGGAGCTTTCGGCAGATGCCTTTGCCGATCTGCAACATCGCTATGCAGATGTGGAAGCGCAGAAAGAGGGGTTATTTGCCCTAGGCGGAGACGAATTACCTCGTTTTATGCAACTCTGCCAAAGTTTTGACCTTTCGGAATTCGAACAAGAAGTTCTCTTGCTGGCGCTGGCTCCCATTCTCGATCCTCGCTATGAACGCATCTTTGGCTATCTGCAAAATGACATTACTGTGCGCCGACCCACGGTTCACATGGCGCTGGATCTGATCGTCGATTCGCCGTCGGAGCGGCTGCGTCTTTTGCCCAGTTTTATGGATGGGGGGCGACTGATTTATCACAAGTTGGTGCATCGAATGCAGGATGGGGCCATAGAGTCGGCATTGCCCAACCAGCAATTAGGCGTAGACGAGGCTGTGGTGGCCTGGCTGCTGGGCGAATATCACCCCGACCCGCGCCTGTTGGAATGGGTGCGGATGGAAGAGCCAAACGCAGGCGAAGAAGAAATCCTGCTTACCCAGGAAATCTGGGAGTTTGTGTCCAAGGCCACCAACGGCCAGACTGTGGCGATCTTCCACGGAGACGATGAAATTGTGCAGTTGGCAACAGCCCGCATGTTGGCGAGCAGTGCCGAATTGCCGCTGTTGTGGGTGGATATGCGCGATGTGGTGGGCAGTGGTTTCGCGGCGCAGGAAGCCATCCAACTCATCCTGCGCGATGGACGCATGACCGGCAGCGCGGTGTTCGTGCGTGGCTGGGATGCGGTGGTGGGCACAGGCCTCCCCCGCCCGGCGTTGCTGCAACACTTCTTCAAGGCTCGCATCCCGGTGATTGTGAGCAGCGAAAAAGAGTGGTATGTCCACGGTGTGGAACGATCCGAAAGCATTTTGCGGGTTAAATTTGAGCGCCCCAGCTATCGCCAACGCCGCGCCCTGTGGCACTTTTACACTGCCGAGATTGACGACGATCTGTCCGACAATGTGGATATTGCCATGCTCGCCAGCCAGTTTGCGCTGGACAGCACCCAGATCCGCGATGCGGTGGCCTCCGCCCGTGACATTGCCATCCAGCGCGACAGCGAAATCGGCCATCGCGATCTGGTGACAGCGGCCCGCATTCACTCTAGCCCTAATCTTTCTGGGCTGGCCCACAAGATTGAACCCCGCTACGAATGGAACGATGTGGTCTTGCCAGCCGACCAACGAGAGACGCTGCGCGAGTTGATCCAAACCGTCAAAGGGCGTGGCATCGTAATGGAAGAGTGGGGCGTCGGCGACAAGCTCAAGACCAGTTCGGGTGTGACTGTGCTCTTTGCTGGCCCGCCGGGCACAGGCAAAACCCTCTCTGCCGAGGTGATCGCCGGGGAGTTGGGGCTGGATCTTTACAAGCTCGATCTCTCGATGGTGGTGAGCAAGTTTATCGGCGAAACCGAGAAGAACCTGGGCAAAATTTTTGACGAAGCTCAGAGCAGTAGTGCCGTACTCTTTTTCGACGAAGCCGATTCCATCTTTGGCAAACGTTCAGAGGTCAAAGATTCGCACGACCGCTATGCCAACATGGAGATCAGCTATTTGCTCCAGCGCATGGAGGTCTATGACGGAGTGACCATTCTGGCGACGAATCTGCGGGCCAACATGGACGAAGCCTTTACCCGCCGTATGCAGTTTATTGTGGATTTTCCCTTCCCCGACGAACAAGAGCGGTTGCACATTTGGCGCACGCTGTTGCCACCCAATCTGCCCATGACCGACGATATTAACCTGGAATTGCTGGCGACCCGCTTCAAACTGGCGGGCGGCAACATCCGCAATATTATCGCCAGCGCTGCGTTTTTGGCCGCTTCCAATGGCGGTGTTGTCAGCATGGATCATCTGCTGCACAGCACACGTCGCGAATTACAAAAGATGGGGCGGCTGGTCAGCGATATGAATTTGAGCCACTAACCCATGTTTGATTCCATCGACGACGTACTGCGCCGGCTCTTGATCCAAGAGATTCCTATCCGTGGCAACGAGATCGAAATTGCCTTTGACCAACCTCGCCGCGAATGGTCGGCACGGTTGAACCGCCCGACGCTGAACATTTTTCTGCACGACGTGCGCGAAAACGTCAAACAGCGCTCGGCCGTGCAACGCCAGAGCATGGACCCGATCCGCGGTGATATTACCATCCGGCGGCCCGAAGTTCGCCTCGATCTGCACTACATGATTACGGCGTGGGCCAGCGAATCGGACGATGAGCATAGGCTACTGGCCCGTACGCTGATCAGTCTGTTGCGCAACCCGGAACTGCCCGATAGCCTGCTGCCAGAAGTATTGCGCGATCAGCCCCGGCCCATTAGCCTGAGTGTGGCCCAGTATGATCACATGCTTAACCCCAGCGAGATTTGGGGGGTGCTGAACAACGAAATGCGCCCCAGTATGACCTGTGTGGTGACGCTGACCGTTGATCCGCACCTGCCGCTGTTGGTTCCGCCAGTCCGCACCCGGGAACTACGCCTGGCTGCGTTGGATGTGCAGTCGGAGCGGGAACAGTCAGTGCCTAGCCAGTCTGCCCCGGCCAGCAACGGCACACCGGCTCTCTATAGCCGCGATCGGACGATTGGCGGCATGGTCAGAATCGATGTTCCACTTGAGAGTGTGCGCCTGACCCTAGTCGAGTTGGCCCAAGAGGTTCCGATTGATGCCAACGGGCGCTTTGTGATTGGCAACCTGCGCGAGGGTGATTATACGTTTCGCCTGGAGATTGCCGATCAGGACCCGATTTCACACGTGATCCATGTGCCTTCGCGCACCTATGATATTGACGCAAAGCGTGATTCTAAGGAGCCGCCATCACCTCAATCTTGACTCATCCACCCCAATCCCTATCTACTTTTCTACCGATACACTCTTTCTGAGGAGGAACCATGCCAGAATATTTATCACCCGGTGTCTATGTCGAAGAAGTGGACCGTGGGCCACGCCCGCTGGAATCCACCAACACGTCAACCGCGGTCTTTGTCGGTTTCACAGAATCTGCCCAGGAAGTCCGCAACATAAACGGCGACAGAATTGTGGTCGATCTGGTCAACAAACCGACCTACATCACCAATTGGACCCAATATCGCGAAAAGTTTGGCGGCTTTGTGGATGGGGCCAACCTGCCCCAGTCGGTCTATGGGTACTTCCAGAATGGCGGCGGCAAAGCCTATGTCGTCAGTCTGCGCACGATTCCGCCCGCCCAGGCAGGGCTGCTCAACGACAAAGGCGAACCGCAACTGTTGGTCAAGTTCCGCAAGTCGGGCTTTGAGGGCATGGATTATCGTGTTCGCATTCAGCCCAGTGACGCTCTCGCCCTGCCCAGCACCAACGGCACAGAAGAGAGCAGCGAGGAAGAAGGCGAAACCAAGAGCAAGAAATCCAAGAAAAGCCCCTCCATGCAGCCATTTGATGTGGTTGTGGAAAAACAGGCCAGCAACGGCGACTGGCAGGTCAAGGATATTCGCAAGGGTGTGCAATTGGAGGAACTCAAAGACGATCCCACAGGCAAAAAGGTCAAAGTGGCCTATCGCAACAACAAAGCCTCGGAGTTGATCAACATCCTGATCCCTGATGATTCCAAGGCGCTGGCCGAACTGTGGCCCAGCGAACAGCAGCAATCGTTGCAGATCGAGCAGAGGCAACTGGCCGCACCCACAGCCGGCGAATTCCAGGGCGATATTACCGAACGTACTGGCATTGATGGGCTGGAGGCGCTGGACGACGCCCGCATTATCGTGGTGCCGGATCTGATGACTACCATGCCCGGCGAAACGCTGGATCTGGCGATGGTCAAAGCGGTGCAGACCTCAATTATTGCCCATTGTGAACGGCTGGGCGACCGCATGGCGATTCTGGACATGCCACGCGGGCTGAACCCCACCGAAGCCAAACAGTGGCGACAGGATGTAACTGGCTTTGACACAGCCTATGCCGCCATGTACTATCCGTGGATTGAAGTCACCGATATGGCAACCGACAAGCCCCGGCTGATGCCGCCCTCTGGCTATGTGGCGGGTGTGTGGGCACGCACAGACAATGTGCGCGGTGTACATAAGGCCCCGGCCAACGAAGTGGTGCAGGGGATTACCGGCGTGGAATATAACGCGACACGTGGCGAGCAGGATATTCTCAACCCGATTGGCGTCAACTGCATCCGCTCATTCCCTGGCCGTGGCATCCGCATCTGGGGCGCACGCACGCTGACCAGCAATGCTCTGTGGCGCTATATTCCTGTGCGCCGTCTCTTTAACATGATCGAAACGACAATTGAAAACGGCACGCAGTGGGCCGTCTTTGAACCCAACGAACCGCGCTTGTGGGCACAGATCCGCCGCGACATCAACGCTTTCTTGGTCACCCAGTGGTCGGCAGGCGCGCTGTATGGCGATTCCCCCGATCAGGCGTTCTTTGTACGCTGTGACGCCGAAACCGATCCGCCCGAATCGCGCGAACTAGGTCGCCTGATTGTCGAGGTGGGGATTGCGCCGGTGAAACCCGCCGAGTTTGTGATCTTCCGCATCAGCCAATGGTCGCCGGAGATGGAAGCAGCATAGGGTTCACCCACGACTCATTGAATTTTCAGGCTATCCATTTTTACAACTTTAGAAGGAGAAACGAACAATGGCACCAGCCGCACCTCTCGCCCCCAATCGTCAAGCTGGTTGGGAAGAAGATCCGTTAGTTGTTTTTAACTTTTCGTTGGAAATTGGCGATAAGCTCGTGGGCTACTTTACCGAATGCAGCGGCATCGGCTCTGAACACGATGTAGTGGAAAGACAGTATGTGGATAAGAACGGCCACTCGTTTATCCGCAAAGTGCCCGGCATCCTCAAGTACAACAATGTTTCCATGAAGCGCGGCATCACCACCGACCTGAAGATCTGGGAATGGCGCGCCGATGTGGAAAAAGGGGATATGTCGAAAGCCCGCCAAAACTGCACCATCCGCATGTTTGATCGCAAATTTAAGGAAGCCGCCGTTTGGCATTTCACCAACGCGTGGCCTTCCAAAGTTAGCGGCCCGGATCTCTCGTCTGATGGCAACGATTTTGGCGTCGAAGAGATCGAGTTTGTCCACGAAGGTTTCTACCGCGAAGTGTAATTCTTTTCCGGCCAAAAGCTGCCAGGGGTTGAACCCTGGCAGCTTTTTGAACTCCTATGAACAGATCCCGCCACATTTTAGAATCGGGCCAGCGCCTCTCTCAATCCATGCTCTGGCCGATCTTGGACGATTTCTACAAGCGCCAGGGCATGGACGCTTGGCGCAACCACACCATCCCCCACTACATCACCTGCAACCCCACGATTGCCGACGCCTATGCCCAGATTGTGCTTGGGTATTGGCAGGATTGCCAAGCCGCGAATCTTGCTCCGCAGCGGCCCTATCCCATTCTTGAACTGGGCGCGGGGTCCGGTCGTTTTGCCTTTCTTTTTCTGCGCCGGCTACTGGAACACATGGCGCGCGATCTACGCCAGCCCATCCCGTTTGTCTACGTTATGAGCGATTTTTCGCCCAGCACCGTGGCGGGTTGGCAACAGCACCCGGCATTGGCTCCCTTTGTGGCGCATGGATGGTTAGATTTTGCCCTCTTTGATCCGCTGCATGATCGCGAATTGCGACTGCTCGAACGCAGGGAGATCTGGAACGCCGACGATTTTCAAGCCCCGGGGACGGTGTTTGCCAACTATTTTTTCGACTCGCTACGCCAGGATCTCTTTGGTGTGGAGAACGGCCGCCTCTATGAACTGCTGACCACGCTGGTTTCGTCGCAGCCCGAACCTGACCTGGCCGATCCTGAATTGCTAGAACGCATCCAACTTGAATACACCCCAGGGGCAGTGGCCGACGGCTATTATGGGGACGCCGATCTGGACGCCGTGTTGGCGGTGTATGCGGGCTGGCGCGCCAGCCCCATCGTCAACTTTCCCATCGACGCGCTGCGTTGTGTTCAACGGATGGAGCGCCTTTTCGGGGGCAATTTGATGGTGATCTCGGCAGATCGGGGCTTCATTCGCGAGGATCTGTCTCTGCCCGAAATTACTGTCAAACCACATAACGGGGCATTCTCGCTGCCCATGAATTTCCATGCGCTGGCAACCTATACCGCGCAGCAAGGCGGCGAGATCTGGCAACCGCGCCAGCCGCACACAAGCCTGTGTGTGGCCGCCTTTGTCATGGGCGATCTGCCCGCCGGCCGTTGGCAAACCCAGCGCGCCTTTGCCCGTGTAGACGAGTTCGGACCCGACGATTTCTTCCAATTGAGCCAGGCACTCGAAAGCTATCACGACGCGCTGACGCTGGATGAAATTGTGGCCCTGTTACGTTTTGGGCGTGGCGATCCCCACCTTTTGCAGCGGTGTCTGCCTGGGCTGCGCCGGCTGGTGACCACAGCCTCGGCCACCCAAAAGGCCGCCCTCCATTGCGAGATCGACCGGGCCTGGGCAGCCTATTACCACGTGGGCGATGACGAGAATCTGCCCCACGCGCTTGGCGATCTCTTGTACCAAATGGGGCTGTATGCAAAGGCGCTGATCTACTATACGCAGGCGCGCACGCTCTACGGGGATACGCTGGAGTTGCTGTACAACATGGCGTTTTGCACGGCCAAAGCCGACAATCCACACGCGGCGCTGCCGCTGCTCGACGCCGCCGAGCACTTTTTACCCGATCTGCCAGCGCTGATCCAACGTCACACACGCCAGCGCTTGGGGGCACTACGCGCCACCATTCGCGGGCAGATCTCCCCAGAATTGGGTTGACCGATTGTAACTATACAGCTTCAGGTGCGACGCACGGGTCTGAATTAGGCTACAACCCTGAAGCCCCTCCTGACCCGTGCGTCGCACCTGAATAGTTACGATCGATTTTACCTTTTGGCAGCCGTTCTATTTATAGATATACTTAAGCTACTTGTATCTATAAAGTCTAGGGTGCGACGTATTCGCCACACAGTTTTTCGCACCCAATCTACGCCTGGCGAGTGCGTCGCACCCGTATACAGATATTTCCGTTGCCCACACAGCTGTTCTTTTGCCGTTGCCACCCACTTGATCGCCTTGACAAAACGGCGGCACGGACCACCATAGATCTATCGGGAGTTCGTCGATGAGTTTTCAGACTGAATTTGAATTTACACTGCCCATGGGCTACATTGACGCCGATGGCAACGTCCACAAGAAAGGTTCCATGCGCCTAGCGACAGCGATGGATGAAATCGCCCCGCTGCGCGATATGCGTGTGCGCTCCAATCAAGCTTATTTGGTCATCACCTTGCTGGCGCGTGTCATTACACGCCTGGGCACGCTGGAATCGCTTACGCCGCAGATTGTGGAAAATCTTTTCGCCGCCGATCTGGCCTATTTACAGGCCCTCTATCGCACCATCAACGAAGAAGGCCGCACCACCATTCAGGTTACCTGCCCCGACTGTGGCGCGCAGTTCGCCATTGATCTGGCCGACCTGGGGGGGTAGACGGCTACCCCCTCGACCGCCTGCGTGAGGAGGTAGCCTATATTGCCTATCACTTCCATTGGCCGCACGAGCAGATCATGACCATGGAACATAAGGAACGGCAGGTCTGGATCCACCAGATCGCCAACATCAACCGCAGGCTGAATGATTCGTTGCGTAGCTAATTTCTGTTGGAGAAAGGAAGCCCGCCGTGACAAATGCCCCCCTGTCATTGCCCACCAATACTGCCGATCCGCTGCTAACCTACCAGTTCGCCTTGCAGATAAAAAGCGATATCGTGGCCTGGATCACCGAGATCAACGGCCTGGGCTTGGAGCGCGCCACGATTGAACACAAATATGTGGACAATAACTTCCAGTTGAAGACACAGTACTTTCCAGGGCGCAGCAAATGGGAGCCACTCACCCTCAAACGCGGACTGGTGACTGACCTTCTTTTTTGGAAATGGTATTTGGAAGTGGAAAATGGCAATTACTCCGAGGCGCGCAAAAATTGCTCGGTACTTCTCTATCAGCGCGATCACAGCAAAGTCGCCATGCGCTGGGATCTGATCCGGGCCTGGCCTTCCAAAGTGACGGGGCCGAGTTTTGACAGCGGCGGCAGTGACTTTGCATTTGAAGATGTCACCCTGGTCTACGAAAGCATCACCCACCGCGCCGGGTAAGCCAGGGATACCATGCTCACAGACGAAACCGCCCAATCCCACGACAATATTGAAGACGAGTTGCGCTCGCTCAACCTCGACGATCTGGATGACATCGATCTGCGCCTGATCGCTGAAAAAGTCTACGAACGGTTGCGGCGCGATCTGATGATAGAGCAAGAACGCAGAGGCCGTCTGAATCAATGGTCCGGCTGGACCAGCTAGGAAAGCGTATGGCACAGATCATTTCCCATCGACCGCTCACATGGCGCTTTTTGGTCAGTCTTGACGGAATGGGCGTCGGTGAATTTGTCGAATGCGGCGGGCTGACCGTTGACCGCGAGTTTGAGACCATCACCGAAGGAGGGCGCAACGACACCGTCCATTATCTGCCCAAGGGGGTTAAATTTTCCAACATCACCCTCAAACGCGGCCTTATTAGCCTTGCCATGTGGGATTGGCTCTTCAAAAATGTGGCGGCCGGCACGGTAAAGCCCGATCTCAAAAATATTACGATTGAAATGGCAAACGAATCGGGACAGGTGATGTACCGCTGGCATGTGCGCCGTGCCTACCCGATTAAATGGACTGGCCCCGATCTAAAAGTCGAGTCCGACGAGCTGGCAATGGAATCCATTGAATTGGTCCATAGCGGATTTGAGATGGAGACAGCGAGTTAATTATGGCTGATCTGCTCCCCCCTTTTGATGATTTCGACGATGCCGCCGATCCACTTTCGGCTGTGCAGCCGATGCGCAGGGCCGACGGCGGGCGCAATCTGCTGCGGCTGCGTGCGGCACACTCCGCCGACCGCATCACCCGTTCGCTCTCACCGTGGATTCAAGAAGCGTTGGGAGCCAACGGCGCGCCAGCCAAAGGTACATTGCTGCGTCGTCTGTTGCGAAACCGCCAGCATGATTCTTTCACCTTTAATTCTACGCTGGCAATTTTGAAGCGCTTTCACCGCATTGTCACGCGCAGTGTCTCTTTTCAAGCCAATGTTGGCACGATTGACCCCAATCTCTTTGACCGCTTCTCGGCGGAAATGGCGCGCAGCAGCCAGATCGGGGTCAACAACATGGGCGAATTGTTCAAACTAAGCGAACGCGACAACCCACTGGACATGCCACTGGCTGGCGCGCCCGGCACAGGCCAGCCACAACCTGCGCAACCGGCCGAGCCACCGCGCCCCGTCTCGCTGGAGGACATCCGCAAACGTATTGAGGAAGCCCGCCTCTTTCGGTCACAATCCTCCTCTGCCGAGCCAGATTTCGTCCAGGCCCAACGCAAAGCCGCCAGCCCGCCGCTACCCGGAATACCACCCGCTCCTGCGCCGCAACGCCCAGCCATGCCACCCCAATGGCCGACGCCAGCGGAACGTCCCAACCTGCCGGCCGCTGCCGCACAACCACCGGAGCCGCCCCCATCTGATCCCGCCGCCCTGTCGCCGCGCGTCCAGCGCCGACGCTATGCGCGCAAGGTGGAATACCTCTCCATGCCAAGCGAGGAGGACGATGGCGACAGCAGCGACGGCGAACCCCATTTTGCAGGGGATAACGAAGATCCTGTTTCAAATCTGGCCTTTTTCGCCGACGCGCCCCTGTTTGATGAATTAGCCGCTTCGATTCCGACCTATCCGGCCGCAGACACAGCCCAATTTTCGCTCGCTCAACCGGTTGCCGATGAAAACGCGGCAACCATTCAACGCCTCGTAAAACGTCGACGCGCCACACACCGTCGCCCCCATAGAATAGAGAGCCGCCAACCTGCTTCGCGCCTTTGGGGCCGCACTTCTGGCCCGCCAGCGCCGCCCTCTATTGCCCAACGCAGCCTGACCCACCTGCGCCAAAGCACATCCGGGCAGATGTTGGCGAGCCGTCCCCAATCGCTGTTACGCTATATCCAACGCCAGCCCCAAGCGGCTCGACCGCTCGAGCAAACCTATTTGGAGCAAGGTGAGCCATCAACGCTGGCATGGCCGACGCCCGCTCCCGGTGATCCATTGACAGCAACACGCCACTCTTTGCCTGTGGCCCTCACAGATTTTGTGCTGCCGCCGCTGCGCCGGTTAATGACTTGGCGCACCGAGGATGACATCACGCCGCCCGACGCGTCGGCCATGCAGCCCCTGTCTGATCAACTCGCGCCGGTCCACATGGCGCGCCGTGTGCAGCCAACCCCAGGGCAGCGCACCGCCACGATTCAACGCCAGCCCACGCCATCATCCCGGCCTTTGCCACCGCGCGCCCACACACTGGCCGAGTTACAGATCCACCCATTGCGCCCTGCGCCCACAGTATGGCAACGGGACATCGCACGCACACCCAAGCCGCCCTTTCTGGCAGAACGCAGCCTGGAGGCTATCTCACAGTTATGGCAAAGCACTGATTTACCCGCCCTTGCTTCGTCTGCGCGGCCAGATTTTTCGCCGCCTCAGACCGACGCGCCGTTGCGCCCGGTCACCGATGCAGTTTGGTCACCGTTGGATCTGGCCGTACAGCGTTTTGCCCAAGCCACCGTTTCCACGCCGCTGCCAACCCAGATCGGCACGGTGGAAATGCCAACGCCCACACAGACCCACCAGGCCATTGAGCGGCGTCCACAGGAACGCCTGCGAGCAACCCGTCTTGCCAGCGTACAGCCAGATAGAAATGGATACACTGTACAGGCCCAACGTCAAACGACACCCTCGCTCTGGAAACGCATCGCCCAACGCAATTTTAGCGATACGCGCGCCGCCCGCTTGGGATCGGAGGCAATAAAGCCGCCCAGGCTGCCGAAACCAGATGCCATTTTCGCCCAGGGTGAGCCTGGGGGCCAGCCCAGCGCAACCCGGCTCGTTGCCGACCCTGCGCCTGTGCGTCCCACGCATCAACACACGGCAACCCTTTCGCAGAGACTAGCCGAACGATCCGTCGTCCAGCGCACTCTTGAACCGATCTCCCAAAGCTGGCAAACCGCCGATTTGTGGCCCATCGTGCCTGCCACACAGCCCCCCTTTCCGACCCAAAGCGCAGATCCAATCCCAGCCGTGGCCGCGCAGTGGACCCCGTTGGATCTGGCTGTGCAGCGTTTTGCCCAAGCCGCTGCGTCAATGCTGCCAGCGCAGACCGCCACGATGGAGATGCACAGTCCCACAACCGCAGAGACGCGCCGAGCCGTTGACCAACTTACGCGAAGCCGCTCACAGTTGGCTCCCTTTGTCAGCCCAGAGCCGAATCGCCAAACAGTGCAACGAGAGCGATCTCCGCAAACACAGCTTCGCGCACAGCCCGCCGCTCCCGCTCTTTGGCGGCGCGTGGCCCAGCGCGATTTTGGCGGTACGCGCGCCGCCACGCTGGCATCTGGCCCGCTACGACTCCCCGCGACGCCAAAAGCAGCGCGCATTTCCACCCAGGGCGAGGGATTGGCCCCGCCCCGCGCACGCCGGCCCGATGTCGGAAGCGTGCCTTTGGCGCACCCCCCACATGGGCACACAGCAAGACTTTCACGCACGTTGGCAGCGTTAAGCCGTCGCAGTGCAGCCACCGACAAGAGCCAGCCCGCTGCTCTGCAACGACAACCAGCCCAGGCAACTGGAGAAACGCCGCCCAGCGTGACGATACGGCTCGCCCCAGGCGGGCTTGGGCAGCGCATCACTGCCCTGGCCGAGCGCGCGGCTCTTCAACGCCATGTGGAGCCTATCTCGCAAAGTTGGCAACCCGACACACAACCATTGCCAATCACGCGGCCAGATTTCCCCGCCGAAACCAGCGACCCGCGGCCTTCAGCCCTCACGGCAACGTGGTCACCGCTGGAATATGCTGTGCAGCGCTTTGCCCACACCACCGCCACGGATCGCTCTTTTGCCCAGACTGTTGCGGCGGAGATCCTCACGCCATCCGCCACGCAACTCCGGCAAGCAGTTGAGCGCATCCAGCCCCCCCGCCCACGCGCAGCCCAAGCCCAGCGCTTGGTAAACCCGCCAGCGCCTCGACAAGCGACAGATTCGCCACGCCCTGGCTTGCCCATCACGGCCACGGCGCAGGCTGACGCGCCGGATCAAAGCCGCGCCAACGAGGCGCAGGCGAGGGTATCCATTACACGCCCACTGTGGGAACGCGTCGCCCAGCGCGATTTTAGCGGCACACGCGCCGAGAGTTTAAGCGAAGGCCCCTTGGCGCGCAGTCTGCCCGCGCCTGCATCCCCAAATGTGAAGACACCGCGCACGGCCTTGTTATCACGCACACTGGCGACACTGAGCCACGCCGACTTTTCGCGACCTGGGGTCCGACGTAATTTTAGCGGGACAAGGCGAGATCATCTTACAAGGCAGAGAGTAGCGCAGACCGATTCCTCGTCAACCGCCCACAATCGAACCAGACAGCCAGCGCTCCCATCTCCCCGTTTTCCCAATGTGCCCAGCCAAGTTGGGATAGTTGGGTCAACAGCGCAGCCTGTGCAGGCACGAAGGTTCCCACGTAATGGAGAGGGGCGCCACTCCGAACCCCGGCTAGAACCCGGGGCAACGGTCCAGGCGGCAGCCGATCTCTGGACACGGCGCACCCGGCAATATGGCATGGAGCCGGTTTCGCGGAGTTGGCACGCCACCCAATGGCTGTCATCGGAGGCGACACGGGACATGGAGAGCAGCGCAGCAGAGCCGATCTTCGCGCTGGATGAAGCCAACGAACGCTTTGCTCTCCCCACGCTGGAGCAACCACGCCCAGAGCGTGCCTTGCCACGGACACGAAACGAAGATCCGCAAGAGATCATCCAAGCAAGCTTTACAGCCCTGGATCTGCCGTTGCGCCAGTTGGCACAGACCGCTGCGCCCGCGGCACAATCGCTGGAATTGGGCACAGGACGCATTGAACAAGTCACGCCACAGGTCAAGATATCCCGTCTTGTGCAGCCACCCCCAGCGCGCCCCAAGCAGACCGCCGCCACAGTCCACGCCGTGCTCAGGGGCGGCCAAACCGAAAAGTGAGCGCAGCGATTCAGCCGCCGGCGTTGCCCATGACTAGCGCTGGGGTGCGCCCGGTTCCCTCGGCACCGGCGAAGCGCACCTTTGCCCCCATGCCCGACCTGAGGGAACCGGCCACACGCTCGCTTGTGGAAAGCGTGCTCCAGCGCGATTTTAGCGATCTGCGCCTGGGCATGGTGACCGCGGCATCGCCGTTTGGCAGCGATCAGTCTTTCGGGAATAGAGCAGAATCGTACGCCCTAGATCCGCATCGCCCCGTCCATTCCCGGAATGTTCGCCCCCCATTTGAGATGCACCCCGTGCTGGCCCCCGGAGCGTTTACGCCAACGACCGGCGAACGCGCGCAGCCCCTGCGGAGTGCGGAATCAAGGCCAACCGACCGGGTGCAGACGTCAAAGAGAGATCAGGCGTTGGCGCGAGCCATGCCCAACCGTCACAACTTAGCTCAACGGCTGCGTACGGAATTGCTGGCAACCTTGCCGCGGCAAGCCCATGCCCGCGACATGGTTCAAGCCGAGCCGCTGACCAATCCCCTAGCGCCCTTTGCACAACGGGCAGGCGATACTGCCGCCAATGCCCAGCGCTTTGCCGCCAATAGTTCGGCACGTCGCGCCTTTGTGCCCACCTCAGACTTGTGGACAGCCGCCATGTTGCCCACCATCGCCCCCGACGATGACAGCGAGAGTGCAGATCCATCTGCACAGGTCCAGCCAAGGGCGCGGGCAGAAGCGTTTCGAGAAGAGGGGTTTGCCTTCGAATCGCCTGTGTGGGGTCGAACAATGGCACGGCCCCGCCCCAGCCCTTTCCCTCGGTGTGTCTTCTTTGTCACCTATGGCCCCTCCCTTCTCTCTGGCCGAACCGCTGAGCGCTCTGCCGTTGCCGCCTTTTGTGCGTCGCCAGGGAATCACGCCTGTGGTGGAGACCGAAACCCTTGCCCGGCAGTGGGCGCGATTTACACCGACATCGCCCCAAACCACGACGACACAGCGCGCGCCGCGAGAAAAACAGGCGGCTCTCCGCACGCATGTTCGCGCACAGCCCGATCAAAATATGGCGGGTCAACGCCCCCCTCGCCACTTTGCGAAAATTTTGCGCCAGACACGCACAGTTTATGCGTCATCGCCGGCCAAGGCCACACAAGCGCTCACGCGCCATGATCAAGTAGCGCAGTCCCCCGTGCAGTCGGCCCGCGCCGCTATGATTGCGCAGCGGCAACCTGAGCGCGCCACCAGCGCACGAATAGAGCGATCCGCCGCGCCGTTAATGGTGTTGCCCGCTTCTCACAGAGAACCCAATGGGCAGAATCCTTCCGCAAAACGTGGCAGGTGTGGCAACAGAGATGACGCCACAGCGTTTAGAGCTGCCACGACGCCCACGCCCCCAAAGTAGCCATGCGCCATTGCTAACCCGTCTGATTCAGCGCGATTTTGCCCAGACGCGCCACGGCATGATGGCGCCGGGGCCACTTTCGCTGCCCGCGGGCAATGAGCAGCGTGCAAGCCAGCCCATTGCACCGGAAAGCGAACAGTCGCTCACACCATGGGCAGATGACTTACGGTCGCCCATTCCCGCTCGACGCGCCGATGAGAGGGTTCACGAGCCGCTACAAGAAAGCGCTCCGCCCCCATCATTGCCGTTGATCTTGCGCCAGCTTGCCAGCGAAGCGCCCGCCCAGGCAGCGCTGCCAGAACCAACGGCTGCCCGCGCACCCGCTGCTCCAACACGTCGCGCCCCGGTCTCCCCCTCACAGCGAACCGTCAGCGCCGCACAATCGGGGCAGATCGTGACATCAGGCCAAACGCAGGCCAGAGGGCGCGCCATGACCCGCACGTTGTTGCAATTAAACGAGCGCGCCCCCCATGAACATGGGTTACCGCGTGTGCAACCGTCCCGTGCCTATGGTCTACAGCGCGCAGCGGTTGCCCTTAGGGATATAACCAACCCAGGGCGCGGCTCGTGGGTACTGAGACGAATTCAGCCCACGGCCCATCGCGCCCAGCGCCATTTGGCGGAGTCATTCGCCCCAGCCACCGACCTGTCTACGGTGTCGTCCAACGCCATGCCAGCACCGATACTGAACCGCGAAATTCTTGGGCAGCGCACGTCTGCGCCAGCACTGATCTTGCGTCAGAGGGAACAATCAGCCGAAGCGCGCGCAGAGTCGGCTACGGTTAACAGCCCCAACACACAGCCGGAGACTGCGCAGCCACGCCGCCGCCAGGCCGCGCCAACGCAGTCGCCTGTGGGTCGGGCGAGGGTAGTTCAGGCAGCGCGCCCGGTTATACAAGAGCTTGATACCGTCAAGTTGCCCGCGCCCTCTCTGGCAGCGCCCTTAGCACCGGGCAATCTGGCCCGCCAAAGTGTGCAGCAGGTGACGGCACAGCGAAGTGCGCGCGGCCTGGAGCCGGTTTCCGCGGCATGGCGACGGGCGTTGCTGCGCGAGGACACCCTGCCCCCAGAGAGCCGAAAGCGCCGCCGAAACGCATCAACGCTGGCGAGCATGGCCTTGCCAGAGGCGCACCAACGCATGGGGGAAGAGGCGACGCCCGTCCCCAATCTGCCTCCCCCTTCTCTCAACCAGACTCCGTTGTGGCAAGTGGATGAACCTGCAACTGTGCCAGCGGTTATGCGCGCAATCGCACACTTTGCCCCGCTTGAGCTGGCATTAGATCGTCTATTGGGCCACGATTCGCAGCCCACGGAAACGCTCTCCTCAACCGCACAGCCGATGGCGTGGGCGCGTGCCGAAAGTTCACCTACCCCACGCTCGCCCAGCCTACGCAGCCCCCGACAGCAGGTTGCCCCTCCGGCCCGTGAAGCAATTTTACAACGCATGGAAGCCAGCGGGTGGCGCTTTAAACGCAGCACAGAGAGGGCCAGTGCGCTAATGCCAGAAATGGCCCAGAGTGTGGATGATTTGGCGCAACCGGTACGTGGTCGTCCGATTCCCAAGACGGCGCGCACGCTGATGGAGCGGGTTTTGCAGCGCGATTTTGCCGGGGTGCGTGTACAAATGGCCGCACTGGGCGCACTGGGCATAGAGGCAGCGGCGGATGGCAACACGGTTTATCTGTCACCCGCTGCGGCGCGTTTGGATTCGCCGGATGCGTTGGCGCTGCTGGGCCACGAGTTGACCCACGTTGCTGCGGCGGGGTATGCACCGCCGATTCAGCGCACAGCGGAGGATCAACCGCTCCCGCTGGCCGACCAGGCCTTTTTGACGCGTACGCTTTCGCGACAATTGGTGAATTTAAGCCTGGGCGCAGAGGAGACCATGGCCCAACGGGTGGAAAGTTGGCTGGGCAGGCAGGCCGAGCGCCGTGTGCCGCGGGCGGGCAAAGCAGAGATGGCGACACGCACGCAGGCCACCGCAAATCTGGCCCAACGCACGGTGGACGGACGGCAGTTTACGCCTGCATCGGCGCTGTGGAGGGGCAACGGAACGCCGTTGCTGCCGCCAGAATCGGCGCTGCCGCAGAACAGTGAAAAAGTTTTGGCAGAGATGGAAGAGGCTGGATGGCGCTTCAAGCGGGCAGACCGTGTCGCCGCTTCGCCCGTGAATCGGGTGCAACGGGCAGCGGGTCAACTGGCGGCGCGGCCTGCTGGGGGAATGCCCTTGCCCATGCGCCCGCGCACATTGCTGGAAAGTGTGTTACAGCGCGATTTTAGCGGCGTGCGTATGCAGGTGGCCGGGTTGGAGCCAATGGGTGTGGAAGCCGCCGCCCAGGGGGAGACGATTTATCTCCAGCGCGAGACGGCCACGCGCTTGGAGCAGCCAAAGAATCTGGCCTTGTTGAGCCACGAGTTAACCCACGTGATTGCCAGTGGACACGCGCCGGTGCAGCGGTCGCCCCAACTGGAGGCGGGCAATGATGGGTTACCGCTCTTTGCCCTGGCGCCAACCTCGATTGTGCGCAGCCCCGCCGCCGAGGAACAGGTGGCTGAGCGCGTCGAGCGCAGCGTGGGCCAATGGGCAGTCCAGCGTGCGCCACAACGCCCGTTGGCCGCACGCAGCACGCCACCTATCGAGACGCCCACCACAACCCACCCCCCGCCGACATCCATTCAGGGGATGCCGTTAGTACAGCGCGCTGGGCGATCCGACGTTGAGACAGTTTCGCCAACCCAACCCGTGTTGGCGGGCCTGTCGGCGGCGGCCATGCCTGTGGCCCAGCGGTTTCATATCCCAGTTACACGGCAAGCGCCCCCCACTGCGGAGAGTCCCGTTGCCCCACCCGCAGGCGTTCATCTGCCCTCTTCACCGCTGACAGTGCAGCGATCACAAACTACGGAACAATCCACCGAGAGCGATGAGACAGAAGGGAGAGAGAGCGCAGAGAGAGGCGAACCCGATTGGAATACACTGGCAGACAAGGTTTATCCGTTGATTAAACGCATGTTGAGTTTGGAGCGGGATCGGTTGTCACGCTGAAATGGGTCGCCTTTTTCTTGCATGTCACGGTTTGGTCACGATGGCGTGCTAGGCTGACATTGCTGCGCATGAGGAAGGCTTACTCTGTGAAGAAATGCTGTGGTTGCTTGGGATTGAATGCGGCGTGGTATAATGCCCCTCACTTTCTCTTTAGCTATACTCCGCAGCCGCGCACAAGGAGATTTTTCAAAGAGCAGAGAATCTTGCTTTGTGGCGCTGCTTCGTATGCTAGAAAAAACCGTGATTGCAAACAATTCACTGAGCCACGCGGGAGATGAAGAAGCACAAAAAAGAGTTGCCCTCGTGGATCATTGTTTCTCTGGTTTGGCCTTAATTTGTGGTAACGGAGCCTCCCTATGCCCTCTGGTGAATTTCAAAAAGCCAAAATTGAAGTGGTTGAAGGTTCAAAAAGCAGCCAGTCGGTGGAATTTATGTACAATCCCACGACGCTAAGCTTTTCCAAGTCTGTCAGTTGGAAGCGCACGAAAAAATCTGGTGGCAATACCGAAGAGCTTGATTTTGCCGGCGGTCACTCGGCAAGCTTTTCCATCCCCAACGCCATCTTTGACGGGACGATTCCGCTGGAGGGGCAGACCGTGCCCAAGGCGGATATTATGGTCGATTTGAATAAGTTAGTTGGGTTCATGGACATTGATCCTGATCTGAAACGCCCTCCGCTCTGCCGTTTTTATTGGGGGAAATACCGCACCTATCAGGTCACCATTGACAAGGTAGACATTACCTATACCCTGTTTGATCGGAACGGCAAACCACTGCGCGCCGAGGTGGGGATTGGCTTTCGGCAGGCAGAAGATCCTACGGAATTGCCCTATCAGAATCCCACATCGCGCAGTTATGCGCGCAAAATGCACACAGTGGTGGAGGGGGAGACGCTCGATTGGATCGCCTATCGCGAATATGGGAATTCGGCAGCATGGCGACACATTGCCGAAAGCAACAA
Organism: uncultured Chloroflexia bacterium; assembly: GCA_963721725.1. GTDB lineage: Bacteria > Chloroflexota > Anaerolineae > Caldilineales > Caldilineaceae > RI-153. Next base: position 157,343 of record CAVRLX010000022.1, on the reverse strand, counting down.
TCTGGCCGATCCAATGAATTTACGCCCTGGAACCCTGCTCAAATTGACCCCTTTGGGTGGGTAGGAGTAATCGATGCCGCATCAATTTGAACAACTGGCCTTCTCGGTTGATGGAGTTGAAGATAGTGCCTGGCAGAATGAGCTACAAGAGATCATTGTAGACAACACGACGCGCATGCCGAGTATGTGTACCATCAACCTGTATGACAGGTCGTTTAAATTCATCGAAGGTACTTCTTTTCAATTGGGCAAAGCAGTGAAAATCTTTGTACGAGATGCGCCCAGCAGAACGCTTTTTAATGGTGAGATCACAATAATTGAGCCTGTTTTTGAAGACAACGGTCGTTGCAACCTGATGATCCACGCCTATGATAAATCGCACAGGATGCACCGAGGTAAAAAGACGCGCACTTTTACCGATCTAGATGACGCGGCGATTATCAAAAAAATGCTCGGTGAGAATGGGCTAACCGCGGGCAGCGTTGATAATCCGCAGATCGTTCATGAATTTGTGTTGCAAAACAACCAAACCAATATGGAATGGATAGCCATCCGCGCGGAACAGTTGGGCTATCAATTTTATGTGGAGGACGATAAATTTTACTTTAAAAAGGCTGACTATCTGGGCGGCAAACGCCCAGTTTTGAGCTGGGGTCACAATCTGCGCAGTTTTCGCCCACGCCACGAAGCGACCCATCAGCCCACGAGCGTCAAGGTCTATAGTTGGGATCCCACCAAAAAACAAAAAATTGTTGGGGTTGCCAAAACGCCTTCCGTCTCTGTTGAAATTGGCGCTGTCAACGGCATTGGGGGCAAAGCGGGCCAGAAGGCCTTTGCCGATAGGCCAGAAGTGACACTGGTTAACACGCCAGTCACGAGCCAGAAGGCAGCCGAATCGATAGCAAGCGGTTATTTTTCAGATGTAGATGGCACCTTTCTACAGGCCGAAGGTGTGGCCTTTGGCGATGCCGAGATTAAAGTCGGCCACGCTGTCGAACTGAAGGAAGTGGGACCCTATTCAGGGAATTATTTTGTAAGTTCGGTGCGCCATGTCTACCGACGCGATGGGGCATGGGAAACGTCCTTTGGCATTAACGGACGCAACTCCGCCACCCTGTTTCACCTCTTGGATGGTCATCAATCTCATTCTCTCTATCAAAACCGGATCAACGGCGTGGTCCCGGCAATTGTCACCAATTTGAAGGATCCGAAGAATTGGGGACGTGTCAAGGTCAAGTATCCGTGGATGCCAGAGTTTGAGGGTAAAGAAATTGAAAGCAACTGGGTACGCATCGCAGCCCCGGGTGTTGGTGCTAGCCGAGGCATCTTCTGGCTGCCCGAAGTCAACGATGAAGTGCTGGTCACTTTCGAGCATGGCGATCCACAGTATCCCTATATTGTGGGCGGGCTGTGGAATGGCAAAGATCTCCCCCCAGAGCCAACGGGCAAAGTCGTTGAAAATGGCCGGGTTGTCCAACGGGTAATGCGATCGCGCAGCGGCCACATCATTGTCCTCAACGATAGCGACTCGGCGGCCCAGATTGTGATCCGCGACAAGACGCAGCAAAACGAGATTGTGATTGATTCGCAGAACAACGATATCAACGTTAAAGCGCAAAAAAATATCTCGATTGAAGCGGGTGGCAATATTACCATCAAGGCCAACGGCAAGATCCTCATGCAAAGTGTTGCCGACACGGAAGTAAAAGCCGGAGCCTCTCTGAAGATGAGCGCGAATGCGCCTAGCGAACTTAAGGTGACTTCTCCCCTTAAAATTGAGGCAGCGGCAATGGAGGTGAGGTCCATGTCAACCATCTCGATTCAGGGCAACGCTATGGCAGAACTCAAAAGTTCGGGAATTGTGAACATTCAGGGTACATTGATTAAATTAAATTAGTCGCAAAAGTAACTTTCAGGTGCGACGCACTGGTCAGGAGAGGATTCAGGGTTGTAGCCTAAATCCAGACCAGTGTGTCGCACCTGAAGCTGTATAGTTACTCGCAAAAGGAGCCACCATGGCACCAGCCGCTCGCATGGGCGATAATACCGCTCACGGTGGGGTAATTGTCATAGGATTTCCCACCGTTTTAATCGGCGGACAACCCGCTGCCCGCCTGACCGATATGCATGCATGCCCTATGGTCAACGGCATTGTGCCCCATGTGGGGGGGCCGATTATCGGACCCGGTAGCCCCACCGTGTTGATTGGGGGTCTGCCTGCTGCCCGGGTGGGCGATCTGGCAACGTGTGTAGGACCGCCGGATACGATTATCAAAGGCGCAGTGAATGTTCTCATTGGTCCGTAATATTTGTAATAGTCGAGAGGACGGCAACGTTGTCAGATCAAGATCTACGCCATCGAGAGTTTATTGGCCGTGGGCTTCAGTTTCCCCTGCGGGTGGATGCCCAAGGTGGGTTGGCGCTGACCCGCGGTGGCCGTGAGGTGGAAGAGTCGATCCGCGTGATTCTGGAGACAGCGCCGGGCGAACGCGTGATGCGGCCAGAGTTCGGCTGCCGGGCCTGGGAACTGATGTTTGCGCCGCGCAATGCCGAAACCGAAGCCACGCTGGTTGAATTTGTGCAAGAAGCGCTGGCCCTGTGGGAGCCGCGCATTGACGTGGCAGAGATCACGTTGGTAGAAGATCCCCACTATGATGATAGCATCATGCTCGTCAACATCCGCTACCGCATCAAACAGAGCCATGACGAACGCAGCATTGTCTTTCCGTTCTACATTATGAACGAAACGGGCGAACCGACCTAGGACGATTCAAGGTCTCGACTTCTCTGATTAGGCCCAGTCTACTGGTTTTGCAAGGAGTTTCTGTTGTCTCTACCCACCCCCAATTTGGACGATTTGCGTTTTCAACGCGATTTGGTGGATGAAGCGCGCCGCCGGATTGTGCAATATTGCCCGGAATGGACCGACTATAACCTTAGCGATCCCGGGATTACCCTCATCGAACTCTTCGCCTGGATGACGGAGTTGATGGTCTACCGGCTCAACCGTGTGCCCGACAAAAACTATGTCAAGTTTATGGAGTTGTTGGGAATCACGCTACAGCCGGCCAGCAGCGCCCGCACAGAGTTGACCTTCCGGCTCTCGATCCCCTTCCCCGTGCGTGAGGATGAAGACACTGTCGCCGTCGTTCCAGCCTACAGCGAAGTGATGAACCGCCCCATTGAAGGGGAAGAAGAGGTGATCTTCTCCACGGACAAGCCGCTGATTATTACAGCGCCGCGCCTGAGCCACTTACGGCGCGGCGTGGATTTTGCCCGCAACTATCTGCCGCGGCTGGCTGTGCAAGATTGCCGCGTTTTCCGAGATCAAGATCCTGTACAGGGGGACATGTTCTATCTGGGATTTGACGAAAGCCGCTCGCTCTCTGGCTATCTGTTGCAACTGCGCGTGGACTGTCTGCCCACCCAGGCCACAGGTGTGCGCCGCGATGATCCGCCGCTGGTGTGGGAATGTTCGCTGGGCGAAGGCAAATGGCACGAGTTGACGCCAAGCGGAAGCCAGGGTGAAGCGGATACGACAGGCGGTCTCAACAACCCCACCGGGCAGATCGTCTTTTATTTACCACTCTCCATGCGGGCCGATGAAATTGATGGCGTAATCGCCTTTTGGGTGCGCTGTCGCTTTGAGCAGCGTCGCCTATCCCAGGGCATCTATAGCCGGTCGCCACGCGTGGTCGGCGTCAAAGCCTTTGCGCTGGGGGCAACCACCCAGGCCACCCATGCCACTCTGATTCAAAACGAAGCATTGGGCGTTACCACAGGCGATGCGGGTCAGATTTTGCAATTGTCACAAGCGCCGTTGCTGGACCCCAGCGAGAGCGAAGTGCTGGAAATTCAGGAGCGCGTGGAGGACGATATCTATTTTATGCCCTGGAAGCGGGTGCAAGATTTTTCGCGTTCCACTCGCTATGATCGCCATTACATGCTCAATACCGCCACCGGCGAGATTCAACTGGGGCCAAGTATCCGCCAAAGCGACGGACAGACGCAGCAATATGGACGTGTTCCCGAAGCCAATCGGCTGGCCCACTTTGTCCAATACCGGGCGGGCGGCGGGCTGCGCGGCAACCTGCCCCCCTATCGGCTGAATGTATTGCGTTCGACCATTCCTTATATTGACTCGGTGACGAATCTGCGCCGGGCGGATGGCGGACGCGACCCGGAAACATTGGATGAAGCCAAGATCCGCGTGCCACAGGAATTGCGCTCGCAACAGCGGGCGGTGACGGCTTCGGACTATGAAGATCTAGCCCTCCAGGCCACGCGCAGTGTGGCCCGTGTCCACTGTATGACACCCGGAGCCGGGGCGAAATCTCCCATGCCAGGGAGTGTGGTTTTGCTGGTGGTTCCGGCTGCGTTTGATTCACTGGCCTCTGGCGATCTCAGTGGCCTCTACCTTTCCCCAGCGCTGGCGACCATTGTCGAACGCTATCTTGACCGCTACCGTCTGCTCACAACAACGCTGCTTGTCCGAGAACCAGCCTATATGGGCATTCAGGTGCAGGCCGATGTGGTGGCCGACGATATGTTGGCCGTCGAAGTTGTGCGTACACGGGTCACACGGGCATTGCGTAATTTTCTATCCCCGTTGGCGCTGGAAGGGAGCGATGTCGCCCTCAACGAAATCGAAGAAGCGTGGGAAGGCTGGCCGTTTGGCCGCTCGCTCTATCTTTCGGACATCCATTCGTTGATCCAAAAAGTGTCGGGCGTGCGCCATGTCCAGGATGTACGGCTCTATCAGCGCCAAGTGATCCCGGCGCGCGAAGTCTCGCCAGCCGATCAAGCGGAGACAGCCACCCCAGTATACGCGCCATTGGGGAATGTAGATCGGGTGCTGCACTTGGATGCCGATATGCTGATCTGTTCGCTGGCCCATCAGATCAATGTCGTCGAGCCGGGCAAGGCGCGCACAGCCACGCCCAATGGATCTGCGCCCAATCGCCCAACGACGCAACACACTTCGCTCACCGATGGATTCAACCGCCCCTTAAACTACAACCGTTAGGATGGAGGTCCGTCTGTGACCATGCTTCAGCCTGGGCAGCCTGTGGGAAGCCCTGCACTGCCGTCTGCCAATCAGACGAATCCAGCCAAGCGGCGACCTCTGCGTCCATTGGATCGGGTTGAGGTCTCGTTTGTGGCCGATTTCAATCGCCGCTACCCTGGCGAAACGCTACACTTTTTCTGTCGCGTCCAGGTACATGTGGCTGTGGAAAACGCGATCCTCGAAATCCTGGTCCCCGCTGGCCTCACACTGCAAACCACAAACACGCTGCCCGGCCTCGGGGCCGAGAACATCCAGGTGCGCCAAGTGGGCGATAACCGCTATCTCCAGTGGAGCTTTCCCAGTTCAGTTGAAGCGGGCAGTCAGTTTGAATGTGAGATCATCACCCAAGTGGCGCTGGCAACCCAGGACATCACGTTGGATAGTTATGCACTTTTTACGGCACAGAGAGCAGGCCAAACCGAACGGATCAGCGATAGAGAATCGTTGGACATTGCCGTCTCGGCACGTGGCTCCTACATTCGCTACCTGCCTGCGCTCTATGTGCGCGATGCGCTGATGGGGCGGCTGCTCATGCTTTTTGAAAGCTTTTGGGCACCCATTAGCCAGCAGATCACCCACATTGACAAATATTTCGATCCCACGGTGGCCCCGCCAGAGTTTTTGACTTGGCTCTCGTCGTGGCTCGATCTAGCATTAGATGAGAACTGGCCCGATGATCGGCGGCGCGAATTGATTCGCTCGGCACGGCGACTCTACGCCAAGCGGGGCACGCGTGTGGGGCTACAGGAATACTTGGAGATCTACACGGGTGGCGACGTTCAGATCATTGAACACAAGGCGCAAAATGCGCGTATTGGTCGCCCCTTGATACTGGGGCAAGGGATGGCCCTGGGCCGCGAGAATTCGCCCCATACCTTTGCCGTGGTTTTGCGTCTGCCTCGTGCCCACGTGGAGGCACAGGGCGAAGCCTATTGGCAGAGTATGGTGCAGAAGTTAATCGACAAAGAAAAGCCTGCCCACACCAGCTACACCCTTCAGATCGACTATCTGCAACCCGAAGAAAGAGCGACCCCATGAGCGCCAACCATCATCTGCTGCGGAGTTATCCCGGCAGGCGTCTCAGTGCCTTTGACGGCATGGCTGTCACGGCGGAAGTCTGGCAAGAGGCCCACGAATATCACCGCTATCATCAACGCTTGCACGCGCTACACAATCATGGCGTGGGCATTGTCTCCGGGCTAGAGGTGATTGCCACCGATCCCCCCAGCCAGACGGTCTATATTTTGCCCGGCGTGGCAATAGACCCCGGCGGCCATGTGATTGTGATGCCAGAGCCGGCCTTTTACGACATGAGCAACTATCGCGAGGGGATGCTGCATATTCTGCTCACCTATGACGAAAGCCGTCCCCAGCCCAGCAATGGCCTGTATGGCGACAGCCCCTATTATGTCTATACGGGCTACAATGTTGAAACTGTGATAGACGAACCCGATTCGCCGTTGGTGGAGTTGGCGCGCATTCAGCGCACCGACCGCACACAGCCGATCCATAATGCGAACCCTGGCGCACAGCCGGGCATCAACCAGATCAACCTGCGCTTTCGCCCACATGTAGTAACCTTTACAGCCCAGACTGCATTGCTAGGCGTTCATCATCTCAACGGTGTGGTCAACAGCGCGCACAGGCGCGGCTGTCAGCATCTGGCCCAACAACTGAGCCGCCAAGCGGATATGCAGGTATGGGTCGATGATGAGATCGTCTTGGGCGGGGATCTGAGCCAATACACGCTGCTCAACTTGGTGGCAAAAGATCGCTTCCAACTGGATATGGACGAAGTCAACGCGCTCTACCGCTATCTCCAGGGGGGGGGCACACTCTTTTTGGAAAGCTGCCATCGTGAAGGCGGCCCCAATCCAGCCTCAGACGGCGCGCTGCGCGATGTATTGGAAACGCTGGGGGTGCGCATGGAAGCGCTACGACCACAGCATCCCTTGCTCCACGATCCCTACTTTTTCGCCTATCCGCCGCTTGGCTACGAAACCCAGGGCGCGCCCGATCTCTGGGTGGGCGATGGGGTAATTTTTAGCTCGTTTGACTACGGTTGCCTGTGGGCCGGCGAGCGGCGCTCTGGGCTGGCCGCCCGCGAAGAGATTCGCTCTGGCTTTGAATGGGGCCATAATTTGATCCGATACGCGCTGCAACGGCGGGCGAATCAGACACGTTAATTCGACCATACTCCGCCGCAGTACACAAGGAGATTGTTCAAAGAGCAAAAACTCGTAAAGATACAGGTGCGACGCACTGGTCAGGAGAGGATTCAGTGTTGATAGCCTAATTTAGACCAGTGCGTCGCACCGGTATCGTTACAAAAAATCTTCCTTGGTGGCGCGGCTTGGTCTACTCAAAAAAGGATTCGACGATTGTCCGGTTATCCCTTTCAGGTGGCACTTGAACAGAATAGCTATGATCAGGTCGCCTATGAAGGCTGGTCCTACGCCCAAACCCATCCTGATGTGCTGGCGACGGTGGCAATACTGCGCGGCATGAAACCCGCGCCGGTGGAAACGTGCCGCGTGTTGGAAGTGGGCTGTGCCGAGGGGTACAACTTGATGCCCATGGCGGTCAGCCTTCCCGACGCCGAATTTGTGGGCATCGACTACTCGCCGCGCCAGATCGAAGCGGCGGAAAGTCTGCGTGCCTCGCTCTCGATTCCCAATGTGCGCTTCTATGCTATGGATATTACCGCCTGGGATGAAACGCTGGGCACGTTTGACTACATCATCGCCCACGGTCTCTATTCCTGGGTAGCTGCACCTGTGCGCGCCGCCCTGCTTGATCTCTGTCGGCGGGCATTGGCTCCCCACGGCGTGGCCTATATTAGTTACAACACCTATCCCGGCTGGCACATGTTGGCGGGTGTGCGCGATATGATGCTCTATCACACAGCCGCCGAGACCGATCCAACGGTAAAAATCCAAAAAGCTGCTGCGCTGATTACGCTGATCGCTGAGGCCACCCATCGGAAACAGCCACTTCCATACAGCAGCTTTCATCACATCTATGCCGATCTGATCAGAACCTATCAGCAAGACCACAGCATTGGTACAGATCGGCATTACTCGCTGTTACTGCATGATGAGCTTTCCGAGATAAACGATCCATTCTATTTCCATGAATTTGTAGGGGCAATTGAAAAGCACGGCCTGCGCTATGTGGGGGACGCTGAATTCAACAGCATGTTGTCCACCAACATCCCCGCCGAGACCGCCGCCCAATTGCAAACGTTTGCGCGCTCCAGCGTGGACGCCGAACAGTATATGGATTTTGTACGTAACCGAGGATTTCGCCGTTCGCTGATCTGCCATGCCGACGTCCCCCTGGGATCATCGGTCAGCGCGACAGCCATGCAAACGCTCTACTTTTCGGCCCACGCCAGCCCCGAAGTCGTGGAAGAAAACCACAACCATCTGGTTAAATTTATCTCGGTAGATGCGGCCAGCCTTAGCACAGACCATCCTGTTAGCATTGCAGCCCTGGACGGCATGAATAAAACCTGGCCGCAGCGCTATCGCCTGGACGATCTGCTGAATCTGGCCTACGACGCCCTCACGCAAACGAACCCGTCTGCCCCCGAATGGCAAGCGGCCCGCACCGGCCAGAACTCAGCACGGCGTGCTCAGGATGGACAAATCCTCGCCAGCAATCTGTTGCGCGCCTTTTGCATCAGCGCCGAGTTGGTAGATTTTCATACGCACCGGGGGAGTTTTACCACGGTGATCAGTCATCAACCCACGGCCAGCCCGTGGGCGCGTTGGCAAGCGCCCTTGCGTACACGTGTGGCCGATCTGCGCCTGAAACGTGTGGAAATCGATTCTCTGGGCCAGTTTTTGCTTCCTTTGCTAGATGGCACACGCAGCTTTGAAAATTTGGTGGATGCCATCCTCGACGGGCCTGTGGCGTCCGGGGCATGGCGGATTGAGGGAGAAGAGGAAATCAACCCAGAAACTTTGCCCGCCCTTCTGCATCGCTCGGTAAAAGATGCCTTGCAATGGTTTGCCACGGCAGCGCTTTTGCAAGGATAGTTTACAAAAAAGCTAATTTTACAAAAAAAGTACCGTTCCCTTTCTTTTTACGGATGACTATGGATGCAACTATAATTCAGAATGCTCACAATGTGATATCGCATCCATTTCACAACCGCACTCCCCGAGACTGGGCGCTATCCACATTATGAAATTTGGATCTCTCCAGGACGACTTTAATTGTGAGTATACTTATGGAAAATCGCCAAGCTAGAAACCGAATTGAAGTGATTGATCGTGAGGGATGGCACAAAGAGTATCCATTGACCAAAGCCATTCTTCACATTGGCAGTGACAGCCGTAATGATATTGTGCTAGAGGGTGGGCGTAGTGGTGGAATCGATCCACGCCACGCCCAGTTAATCGCTCCCCCGGGTGGTCATGGCTATCGCCTCGTCAACTTGGGCCAGAACCCGATTTTGTTGGCAGGCGAGGGACGCATCCTCCCCCCACGCGCGGCCGTTGATCTGCATGATGGCGATACGATTCGCATTGGCGAACACACGTTCCGCTTTTTTGCCTCGCAGGGCGTTTCCAATGCCATTGGCTTGAGCTTCCGGCTGGCCGATACACAGCTTACCGTGGATGCCGTATTGGATGGGTTGATCACCATCCAAAATCTGGGCAACACGCCGGGAGTCCAATTCAAGCTTTCGTTGGAAGGACTCTCCCCCGCTTGGTATGAGTTAGGGCCAGGGCCAATTCTCTTTCCTCGAGCGCAAAAAGATGTTCCAATCCGTTTTCACCATGCCCAAGAATGGTCTGTGCCAGCGGGGCCACGCACAGTGGTGGTGCGGGCCACGGCTGCGGCAGCCTACCCTGGCGAAAGTGCCTCGATGTCCCGTGTGATTCAAATCTCACCATTCTACCGTCATGATCTTCGTTTGATCTCTGTTTAATTCATTCACGCTGCTGGTTGCTTTACGTAGAAGAAGAAGGAAACGCATGATCCCGCGCATGATCCGGTGGTTACAGGGAATGGGTCTGATTGGGCTGCTAATGGGGGCACTCACGCTGGGGCTTTCTGCCCAATCTAGCGCTACATTGTCTATTAACAGTGTAGATACATCTGCCTTTCCACAGGTAGTGGTCAATTTGGCGCGGAACAGCGGGTCAAGCACACTCTCTGCTGCCGATCTGCAGATCTTTGAAGATGGCCTCAAGGTGCCGGCTGGCTCCATTGAATTGGCCTCTGGCGACGCAGAGCCGATCAATTTTGTGCTGGCGGTGGACATTAGCACCGAAGCTGCGGACCTCGAACGAGTAAAAGCCGGGTTAGTGGGTTTTACTGAGCAGATGGGGCCAGGGGATGGGGCATTGCTCCTCTCCTTTTTTGATGATGTGCGGGTGGAACAGCCCCTGACCACAGATTTGGAAGCGCTGCGCACCGCCATCCGCGGCTTGACGGCGAACGGAAATTACACCGCGCTCAACCGAGCCACCATCGAATCTATCAACCGCGCCGATCTCTTTCCCGCTGGGTCAAAGACGATTGTCATCGTCACCGATAGTGTCGAAAATCTCAACACCGCCGCCGGGGCCGATGTGATTAGCCGTGCCGCCGAGAGCGATCTCCCCATCTATCTCATCGCCTATAGCCCCAAAGTGGCCGCCCCCGGTGTGATGGATGCCTTCGCCCAACAGATCAACGCCCAGCTTTCACTGGTGGAGAGCGCCACTGAGGCCCAATTGCGGCTGCAAACGCTGTCGACGGGAAATCGCCGCGGCTACCAAGTACGCTTTCTCTCGAGTCTGCCTGCCGATGGCAACGAGCATACGGTCTCCATCAGCCTTGCCAACGGCAACGCCGAGGACCGCGCCGACGCCGTCTTTCGGGCGCAAAGTGGCACAGTCAGCATAGAGACGCCCAATCTGGTCAACGGCCAACAGGTGGGTGGACGTCTCGTGTTGGCCCCCGTGATCACCGCGCCGGGACCGCTGCGGCAAGTGGAGTTTCTTTTAGACGGGGAACGGCTGGCCCTGGTGCAGAATGCGCCTTTTGAATTTGCCTGGGATAGCAGCGCGGTGGTCCCAGGCAGCCATGTGGTGGGCGTGCGAGCCGAGGATAGCGCGGGCAACCGTGGAGAGACACTGTTAACCTTGCAAGTGGTGGAAGCGCTTCAGATTGCCATCAAGACTGCACCGGAGAGCTATTATCTCGGTGATGAAATTACCGTGGTGGCCGATGTGCGAACACTGAACGGCGTGGCCTCGGTGCAATTTTTGCTGGACGATATGGTGGTGGCGGAAGACAACGAAGCCCCCTTTTCGTTTGTGTTGGACAGCCGCGGTTATACGGCAGATACCTATGCCGTGAGTGCGCGTGCCATTGACGTGACCGGGGCCGCCGAAACCCAGGAATTGCCGCTGGTGTTAACCCCTGCGCCGCCGCGTTTCCTTTTTTCCGGACAGGTCTGGCTACGTATTCTGGCCGTACTCACGATTGGGTTAACCCTTTTGCTCGCATGGATCTTGTTGGGCTATCTAGCGCTGATGGCAAGACGCCAACGCCACGCCCGCTTCCAACTTGAGCTACAAAATATGGGCAACCTTCCCACCACCTATCTGCTTAAAGCCGACGAAGCCAAAGGGGCGTTAATTTTTAGCTTTTTGCTCAACGGCATTCCCCTGCGCGGACGCCAGATCACCGAGTGGGTGGCGATCCCGCGTGAGCGCGCCGCGCCGCTGGCCTTGACAACGACACAAGCGCCTGCGGCCCAGCCTGTCGCCCCATCTGTCATGCGTCCTGCCCAGGCTGCACCCAAAGCGAAACAGCCATCTCGCCCCTTCACGGCGCGGTTTGGCGAAAAAGCCTCGGTCTTTGCCGGCATCTCCCACTCCTTTATGGGCTTATTGGGAGCGCTGGGAAGTTTCCTGCCGGCGTCGCTGGGAGGCCGGGCACTTCAGCGTGCATCCAGCACCGCCGGTACAGCCTATAGCCGCAGCATGGCCGTCTATCGGCTCAACCAAGAAGTCGAGGACGCGCAGTCAGCGCTCAAAGAAGGGCAGTCAACTTTTCAACCAGTAGCCACAATGGCGCGTCCCATTGCGCCCCACCAGCGTGAATCAGAACCTCAGTTTGCCAGTGCGCCGACCATGACCATGTCTGCGCCAGCCTATGCGCCCCAGGCGGCGGCCGCGCCCACCAATGGGTATTACAACGGTACAAATGGCTATGCCAATGGTGCGAAGCCAAACGGCGTCTATACCGGGGGCGGACAGCCGCTCCCCGACGGCGTGCGCTATGACGGCAACGGCGTGGCCTATCGACCGGTGATGCGCCGCCTGCCTGATACAGAGTGGACAGAGACCACGGAGATCGAACCGGGGGAAATGCTCTCGCTGGAATTGGTGATTGAGCCAAAACACAGTTCGCGTACTCGTGAATATCCCTTTCGGATTACCTCCAAACCCATGACCCCTACAGAACACGCGCCGCGTCTGGACGAAGCCACCGTCAAAGTGCGCGGGGTGTCATGGGTATACTGGCTGTTGTTGCCCACGCTAATCGTTTTGGCCGGAAGCTTGATTGTGCTCTTTATGCTCTCCTATTTATTGGTCGATCTAGGCGTGATTTCCCGCTCGCTTTTCGAGCTTGCCCGACTTTCGCTCGGTTTTTGGATCTTATAGATGGCATCACCTTTGTCACCCCTCGACCAATTAGAGATTATCACCGCCAACGGTGTCATCGAGTTTTACGATCTGCAACCGGGCAAGGGCATCACCAATGTGGGCAGCCACCCGGAAAATGATCTGGTGTTGGAAGGGCCGGGCATTGCCTCTTTCCACCTCATGGTGGATCATCGCCAGCGCCCCTATCAACTCCTTTTGCTGTCAAACGAATTCCCCACACAGATGGCCGGCCATCCACTGCGCGCCGATCACACCCATGATTTGCAGAATTGGGATTCGATTGAAGTGGGCGGGCACACGCTCATTCTCTTACAGGGGCGCAACGGCAGCGTTGCCCCAACAGCAACGCAGCACACGGTATCGTCCCTTGCCGAAACGCTCTATGAGTCTGTGCCAACGGGACAGCCCACGGTGCGCTCGTCGTTTCCGTCATCAATGCCATTGCCGGGTATCGCGCCTGTGCCCCCGATGTGGACCGTGCCGCCAAGCACAGTCGCGCAATTTCCACCGGCCCTTCTCCCTACAGAGAACACCGGCGCGCCCATGCCGCTGCGCAACGGTCTCTACACTCCCCTCTTGGCTCCCGTGCGTGATCACATTGACGACGCCATTTTGGTGGAGATGTTGCTACGCGAACAGTTAGTCGATGTCGGCCAGACGGCGGCCTATACACTGACGGTGACCAACGCCGGGGATCTGGTGGCAAATTTTCAGATTGAACTCTTCGGCATTGATCCCAGTTGGGTGGTGATCTTGCCCACTCAGATCAACCTGAACGACGCCGAATCGGGCATGGCGACAATTACGATTACACCGCCCCGCCATCCTAGTAGCTTGGCCGGCCGTCACCATTTCGCCATCAAAGTAACTACCCAGGAATATCCCGACCGCTATAGTGAAATCGGGGCCACGCTGATCCTCAACCCCTATTACGAGGTACAGGTGGGGGAACTGGCCCAGAAACGGCAGACGTTAACCTGGAACAACCCGGTGGGGGAGACCTATTTTGCGGTGGTCAATGGCAGCAACACCGTGACCCAAGTGCAGGTGGAAGCCCAGGACGACGAACGATCCTGTCATTTTGAGTTTCAACTACCCAACCACCCGGTGACCTTTGCCCGTCAGGCAGAGTTGCGGCTTGGTCCCGGCGAAGCCACGGAAGTGACGCTGCTGGTGGAAGCCAACGAACGCCCGCTGATTAGCTTTCGCAACCGGATTCACCAATACGATGTACGTGTATTGCCGGTGGGTGGGCAGCAATTTCCGCGCACTGTGGGCGGGCAGGTCAAGATTGTGCCGCTCATCGGCAAATGGATCTTGCTGCTCTTTTTTCTGCTTATGTTGATGTTGGTCATTGCCATCTTTACCCCGCGCATTAGCGATTTTGATGTGACGCCGCCGTCGGTTGCCTTTGGCGAACCGGTGCAGGTAAGCTGGCGCGCCAGCATTTTTTCGCGTGTCAACGTGACGGGGCCGGGGCTGTTGAACGTGGACAGCGAACCGCAGGGCGTGGTCACGGCGCTTCCGCCTGCGGCAGGCGTGGTTGAATATGATATTAAGGTAGAGAACTTTATTTCGCGGCTGGGGCTGGCCCGCTTTGGCGAGCAAGAACTGAGCCGCGAGGTGATGGTCGGGGAAGTGCGGCCAACTGTGAATCTTGCGGTGAACCCAACCACAGTCATTTTGGGCCAACCCGTGATGATTGATTGGAGCGTGCTGGACGCCACAGAGGCGATTTTGACGATTGATGGCATTCCCGAAAAGCTCACAGGCGATGCCTTGCGCGGTAGCCGCACGATTCGGCCTGAACGCAACACCCAGGTCAGCCTGAGCGCGCGCAACCCCTCGATTGCCATCGGCGATGAAGATCCGCCCAAGCAGGCCCTGGTAACGGTCTTGATTGCCACGTCAACCCCCGTGCCCACACCGGCAATTTTCATTTTTGATATGAGTCCAGTGGTGATTACCGCCGGCGAACCTGTGGATGTGCAATGGCGTGTGGGCAATGTAGAGTCGATTTCCATCTCCAATGTGGGCGAGCAGTTGGCCCCCGAGGGCAGTCGCCAGATTACCCCGGCCCAGACTACTACGTATCAATTGAGCGCGTCTAACCCCGCCGGAGCGCCTATCTTCCGCGAGATTACGATTTTCGTGAACCCAGCGCCCACGGGCACGCCGTTGCCGCTGGCTCCAGTAATCGAGTTCTTTAAGATCAACACCAACAGCATTATCCTGGGCAACCCTAGCCCGGTCACACTTTCTTGGTCGATTAAGGGTGATCTGACCTCGGTGCAGATCTTTAGCCCCGATTTGCAATTGACCAGCAGCCTGACCCGCACGGGGACGATCCCGATTGCCCCAGAAAAATCGACCTTTTTTATTCTGACCGCAGCCAACCGCGATCAGAGCAGCACAGCCCAAGTGGAGATTGTGGTGAGTATCCCCACGCCCATCCCCACGACTACGCCCATTCCCACCTCGCCGCCGACGCCAGCAGTGCCGCTTTTCAGCGTGAGTAACTCGGACATCACCGCTGGCGACACAGTGACCCTGCGCTGGCAGGTCGAGAACACCGACAAAGTGGTGATCAAAGAGAATGGCACAGCGCTCAGTGGCGTCTCCACCAGTGGGGAATTACGGCGGCAGCCATCTGGAAAACACGCTGTATGAGATTGTGGCGGGTGATAAACCCCTTGTCACTCGTAGCACTCAGGTCTTTGTGCGGGCTGCGCCACTGCCCCAAGTCAGCTTCTTCAACGCATCCAGCGGGGCCACGCCGCCCACGGCGGACGAAGTGCTGATTCAAGGCGGAGATACCTATCAAGTGTTAGTAGGGTCCCAGGTGAAGCTAAGCTGGGCCACGCTCAACGCCACATCCGTCCAACTGCGCGCCATCGATAACAATGGGGTTTTGGTCGATTATGGTGATCGGCCTACGAGTGGGGATTTCACCTTCCGCTATGACGGCACGATTCGCCAGCTCAATCTCATGGCCTCGCGGCTAGACGCCGTGGGCAGCCCGGTGACGGTGAGCAAAAGTGTGATCATTGAGGCCAGAGAGATTGATTTGCCCCCACCCTACAATCTTGTCGGCAGTGTGGAAAATAATCAAAATAAGTTGACGTGGAGCTATGATTCGATCTTGCTAGACCGCATTCGTCTCTTCCGGCTCTATCGGGCCAGCAGTAGTGATATGAACTTTTTGCCTGTGGCCGAGTTGGAACGCACCATCACCACTTGGGTTGATCCCATTCAACCGAATTGTGGCTATATCTATTTTGTGGTTGCCACCTATACCGATGTCAACGGAAACCTGCTGGAGACAGATCCCAGTGCCACCAGTTGGTTTAGCCCGTTATGTTCGTAGCGCTGTGACGCTACATCAGAGAAATTAATAATCCCATGACTGTAAACTCTTCCCCCGTGCAGTCTCAAGCCAGCCCTGCGCGTGATACCGTTTTCGGTATCACCCGGCAGCGCCGTTTGTTGGCCTTTGCACTTTTGCTCTGTGGCACGCTTTTGCTGGCGCTGGCGAGTTTGGCAACCGCCCAAGAAGGCGCATCGCCTCCTGCACCCGTCAGCGGTGGCAACATTTTATTGGCGTCGTCTGTATTCACCGCAACGCTAAACGCCGACGAGATCAGCGAGGCGGAACAGCCAGGTTGGTTGTCGCGCGCGCTGGCCGAGGCCGACGCCAACAGCGATAACACGCCGGAGCTTTCCATCGAAAAATCTGCGCCGACGAGTGTCTTCAACGGGGCGGCCATCGCGTATACCATCACCCTCAAAAATATCAGCGCAGCAACCACCTTGCGCAACATTGCCGTGCGCGATGTGTTGCCACGCGGTGCGCTGCGGTCCATCCGCTGTGATCGCAACTGTCAATATATTATTGAATCAACCCAAATCAGCGAGCCGTTGGGCGGCACGATTGTGGTGACGGAAACGCGCGAATTAAGTTGGACGGTCCCCATCCTCACGCCGGGATTAGAGATGGTGCTGCATATCTATGGCACGGTGGTCGGGCAGTCCGAGGGCAGCATCAAAAACCAAGCCTTCGCCAGCTACATCCTTAACAATGAAGAGCGCATTGCCAGCACAGCCGAGGTGCAAACCCAGGTTAGTGTAAGCACAAAGCCCGGTGTGGGGGCAGTGCTCTCCACTGCGCCCAACTGGTTTTCAAATGACCGGGGCGGCACGCTGGATCAGGATCTGGGGAGACTATGATCGCGACGGCGATCTGGATCTGGTCTTGGCCTCGTCCACTGGGACAACGGTCTATCGCAACGACGATGGGCAGTTGCGCCGGCTGTGGAGCAACAACCGCATCACCTTTGGGGCGCGCTGGGGCGATTTTAATGGCGACGGATCGTTAGAACTGGTGACAGTGGGCGATTATACTTCTGGGACCGGCGTAAACTACCTCTACAGCCCAAGCGGGCCAACCTTGCAGGAATCAGGCCGCTTTACCTCGACCCATCAATTGGTGCGGGTGGAGGCGGGCGATTTTGATGGGGATGGCGATGTTGATCTGGTGGTCAGCACCAATACGATTAACGCGCGCTGCCCGGTGAGCCTCTATAAAAATAGTGGCAAAGGTGAGTTTGTGGCAGCCGCCACCTGTATCAGCCGCCAGGCCACGGCGGCGATTGGCGTGGCCGATGTGGACAACGACAGCGATCTCGATCTGGTGCTGGGACTCTTCCCCAATTCGGTACGGGTCTTCCGCAACGATGGCAAGGGGAACTTTAGCCTGGGGCCAATTATCGGCAGCAATCTGCCCTTCTTGCCCTATGACTTTGCCTGGGGAGATTACAATGGGGATGGCTATCTTGATCTGGCGGCAGCCTACCCGCTGCTGCGTCAGGTGCTCATCTATCGCAACGAGGCTGGCAGTCTCTTCTCCACCGCCATCTCCTTGCGCACCAATCGCTTCCTCACGCCGTTCAGCCTGGATTGGGGCGATTTTACCGGCGACGGGCAGATCGATCTGGCTGTGGGAGACCTTTCGCCCACGATTTACACCTATGCCAACAACACCTTTGCCAAGTTGCCAGCCATGACCGGCGGCACGGTGAGCGGGCAGATCTGGGCGCTGCGTGGGGTGGATATTGACCTGGATGGCGATCTCGATCTGGTGCTGACCAACCGCGACGGTCCTAGTCTCTTTTTAACCAATTTCGCCCCCATGCTTTCATCACAGCTTACCCGCGTGCCAGCCACCACGGATCTCTCTGCGTCACCGGCCTCTATGCCGGTCTGGGCTGATACAAACAGCGATGGCTATCTTGATCTGCTCTTTGCCGCCGGCCCCTCCCAAGTTGCCAGCAAGCGCTTCCTCAATCGCTTTGCAGAATTCCAGCGCGAAGACGAAGCTCCCCTGGAAGGCTTTGGCCCGCACGTGCTGGCCGTGGGCGATGTGGACAATGATGGACGCCTTGACATTGCTGTGGGCACGGCGCAACGGATTGCCGTCTATTTGGCGGGGAACTTTAACACCCCAGACTGGGATTCCCCCATTGTGCAGCGGCCCACCGCCCTGGCTTGGGGTGATTTTGACGATGATGGCGATCTTGATCTGGCGGTGGCAACGCTGAATGGGCCGATTCGGATCTTCCCCAATGATCGGGTGGGGGTGGGCACAGTTGGGCTACTCAAAACCAACTTCTGGTCCACAGCCGAAACTTACAATGCCAGTGCGCTGGCCCCGGTTGATCTCAACAACGATTCCTATTTGGACTTTGCCGTGGGCGTGGATGGCGGTCCCAATCGCATTTTCATTAACACGATGGGGCAGACAGCAGGTAGTTTCTCATTTACGCCCAGCAGTTGGCAACCCAACGCACTCTATAAAAACGATGCCACGCGGGCGCTGGCCTGGGGCGACTATGACGGGGACGGCGATCCGGATCTGGCGGTGGGCAACTATGGACAGCCCAACGTGATCTATCGCAACATGACCGATGGCAGTCGGCAGTTCAGCATGGAGAGTATGCCAAAACTCTGGGACACCCAAAGCGTGAGCAAAACCACTGCGCTGGCCTGGGGTGATTGGAACAACGATGGCGACCTTGACCTGGCGGTGGGCAATGATGACGAAGCCGATCAAGTCTACGTGAACCGGCGTGCCCTCAATACCATCAATGCGGAGCCACAACTCTTCTGGTTGTGGAGTTCGCCAGAGCGGCAAAAGACCACAGGCGTGGCCTGGGGCGATGTAGATCTGGACGGCGATCTCGATCTGGCGGTCAGCCAAGAGGGCAATAGCAGTTCCGCCGAGTTGGGACGCAATGGCTATTATCTTAACACCTTGATTATGCCCGCCCATCTGAGCGATGACTTTGGCCCGCGCGTGCCGCTGCCCCAAAACCAGCGCTATCTTCAACTAAGCCGCCCGGGCAGCACAGACAGCGCCTATGCATATTCAGCCCCCCAGATTCTCTCTGGTCCCAATCAGCCGCATGTGACGATCCGCTTCCGGGTCTATGATGCGAATGGCAACCGCGGCACACAGGGATCGAACAGCCCAGGGCTGCCCTTCCCCATGAATATGTTGCAATTTCAATATTCCCTCAACGGGGGCGGAACCTGGAAGAGAGCGACCCCAGCCACACCTATTTTGGCCTCGCAGTTGATCACCCCCACCCGGCTGGGCACAGAGGTCACCTTTGTATGGAATGCCCAGGCCGATGCCGCCGTTAGCGAAAACGCGCACTTCCGCATTGTAATGCCGCAGCCAGCGCGCACAGGTCCACAGAGCCATGGCTATGCGGCGGCGGTTAGCCCCCCCTTCCGCGTACGTGCCACGACCTGTCTGTGGCCCAGCCGCCCAGAGTTGCGTGTGGAGAGTGCCTCCGTCAAGCCCAAGACCGACACCCGTTTTGTGGGATCGGTGGCAGCCAGCGGTTCGATTACCTTTACCTGGAATTTTGGTGATGGCACGACTGCCGTCGGTCAGCGTGTGAACAAACAATATGCCCACGACGGAACCTATAACATTACTTTAACTGTCAGCGGGCAACCCTGCCCCACCACCCGCGCCCAGGTATCGACATCGCAATTGGTGGTGGGAAGCGGCGTGCCGCCGATCTTTATGCCCCTCATTTTGCACAACACCACAGTGCAATCCACCGCCCGCACAGACGAGAGCCGCAGCCTGCCTGTGGACGAGCCAATGCCTATGGTCGCTGTGGTGCGCGGCGTGATGGTGGGAACTGCGCTCATGATGCGTTGGGAGCCGCCAGAAACAACACGCAATATCTCCGCCTATCGGCTCTATCGGCTTGTGGACGAAACAGTGGAGCAAGTGGCAGAGTTGCCCGCCACCCGCACGGCCTGGGTAGATCGTCTTCCTGTGTGCGGGGCGGCGTATGTAGTGCGCGCCGTAGGGGCTGAGGGTGAAGGGCCAGACAGCGCCCAGACCTTCTATACCGCGCCTTGCGCAGGAGCCGAATAATGGAACAAGGGGCAATGGTGTGCAAGCGCCAGATGATATTGAGCAGACGCGCGCGCTGGGCAGTGTGGCTGTTTCTTTGTTTGGCGGTGATCGCCTCGCTGTGGGGAGCAACGCCCGCCGCCGCCCAAGAGCCGGTGATCATCTGCCAAGATGCGGTGGATGTGTTGCCGCGCACCGAGAACGACATCTTCTTTAGCGCAGAACCGACACTGAGCGAAGATGGCAATCAGATTATCTTCTGGTCCACAGGGAACTTTGCCGGGGCCAACAATCAGGATGGCAATATTGAGATTTTCCGCGTCCAGATCAATCCAACCAGCCCGCTGGTCGGACGCCAGTTTACCCAGTTAACCACAAGCACAGGCAGTATCCTGGGTGGGTTCAATCTCTCGCCAGCGCTGAGCGAGAGTGGCCGCTATGTTGTCTTTTTCTCGGATCGTAATCCCCAGGGCATCAACCAGAACAGCGATGGCAACTTTGAGATCTTTCGCTACGATACCGTCGCCAATACGCTGAGCCAAATTACCCAGACCACGCGCGGTTCCAATCTCTTTCCATCGGTGAGCAACGACGGCAATCTGATCACCTTTATCTCCGACAGTGGGTTAGATCCCAGCAAAGTGGTGGATGACGCCAGCCGCAATTTGGAAATTTACGTTGCCGATCTCTCCCAGCAAGGAGCCGAGCGCTTCCGGCAGATCACCGATAGTCAGTTGGGCATCAGCAATGAAGAACCGCAGATCAGCGGTGATGGTCGTTGGGTAGTCTATTCTTCCAACAAAGATGGAAACCGAGAAGTTTACCTCTACAGCGTTGCGGGGAAAACCGGAAAGGCGATTACCCAAACTGCCGTGGGCAACAACAGCAACGCTGTGATCAACAGCGACGGCAGCGTCATCGCTCTGACTTCGGATCAAGCGCTGGGCGGGGGAACAGTGCTGTCCGGCGCACAGGTCTTTTTGGCGCGCCCCGCCCAGCCTGGCACATTCCAACAGATTAGCAGTGCCGGCGCCAACACACAGCCGGCGATTAACCGCAATGGCAACCGAATTGTCTATGTGCGCACCAACGCCAACCAGAACAACATCATCCTCTATGATGTGGGCGTGGGGGTGGAACGTCAGATTTCCAGTAATATTGCCGACCGCGTCCGCAGCAATCCCACCATTAGCCGCAGTGGCACTGTAATCGCCTATGAGGATAATAGCAGCATTGCCGTAGCAAACTGTGCAATTGCCGATTTGGCGCTGACAGTAAATGCCCCGCCCACGGTAGTGGCGGGCGAAAGCACCACGTATCGCTGGCAAGTCACCAACCAGGGCACGTCGGTGGCAACCAATGTAGATCTGCGCGCCACGTTGCCCAGTGGGTTTACGCTGGGTGCGGTTAGCCCAGCCGGTGGCTGTACACAGACAGAACAAACTGTCGTCTGCCCGATTGCAGAGTTAGGTATCCACGAAACCCGCGCCTTTACGTTGCCCGTGGCCGTGACTGCGGATCTGAGTGGAGGTCGCAATTTTTCGGTGGTTACCTCCTCGGCCAGCGTCTCTGATCCGGTTCCGGCCAACAATACGCGCGCGATAAGCACGACGATTATGCCGCGCGCCGAGCTTTCTGTGCGCTTCGATTCTGTGATTCCAGACACGGCGCTGGAAACGGAAGAGATGACCTACACGCTCTCCATCCACAATGCCGGGCCATCGGTGGCGCGCGCTGTGGTGCTGTCGCACACGCTGCCCGCCGAGCTATTTTATATTCGCAGCGACCGCGCCGCCTGTGTCGGGTCCGCCAACGGCAACGTGCTTGCCTGTCATTTGGGCACAGTCCCCCCCGGTCAACGTCTGACCACACAAATTGTGGCACGGGTGGCGCAGCCCACCGAAAAACGTGTGGAAACCACGGCCCAGGTCAGCTCATCTACGCTGGACCCAACCCTTGCCAACAACAACGCCACCCAGTCCAACAGCATCAACACCACCTTTGATCTGACGGTGGGTCTGCGCCTGGGCAAATCTTTGGTGGCGGCAGGCAGCAGCATTACCCACACCCTGATTATCACCAATCTTGGTCCGTCCACGGCCGATAGCATTGTGGTCACCAACACTTTACCTGTCCAAGTGACCGCCAAGGTAGACGGTAACGGGCGACCAATGGGGGCGTGTAGCCGTGCGCCGTGTACATTTGGCGTGGTCAACAGCGGCAGTTTTACCGTGGCTTTGGGCACATTGCCCCGCAACGGCGTGGTGGAGATCGCAGTGAGCGGGATCATTAGTCCTGCCTATAGTGGTTCGATTACCTATCAAGCCGCCGTGCGTTCGGCAGGTGAATTAAACGCAGATCGCAATAGCAGCAACAACAGTGCCAGCCGCTCGGCCACGGTAATCCGCAGCGCAGAGATGGGTATCCTAGGCATCCAGCGCATTGGCACACCTGTGGCAGGCACGGTCATCACCTATGTAGTCACGGCCATCAATGCCGGGCCGTCGCTGGCTTCGGGCGTGCAACTGAGCCAGACCTTGCCCGTCAGCACTGAACTTCAGGCCGATGGATTAACCAGTAATCTAGGCAGTTGCACAGCAACCACGCCTGTGGTGTGTACGCTGGGCAACCTCAGACCCAACACGACGCTGGTAGTAACCATGCCCGTGCGGATTGACCCGGCGTTGATTGGCACGCTGGTCACCACGGCGACAGTGGCCTCGGAGACCATTGATTCATTGCTCAGTGATAACACCAGCTGTCCACAGTGTCGGAGGTGATCGACCAAGCCGGTGTGCGCGTTACAGACGAACGCCAGCGTGCTCCAGGCCACCGCTGGACAAGATAGCCTGGTCATAACCGTACGGGTTACCAACCAGGGTCCATCCACCGCGCGCGACCTTGTCATCAGCGCCCCTCTCCCGGCTGGGTTAAGCTGGCTCAGTTACACGCCGCCCACCGATGTGTAGCTGTAGCAACACGGC
Organism: uncultured Chloroflexia bacterium; assembly: GCA_963721725.1. GTDB lineage: Bacteria > Chloroflexota > Anaerolineae > Caldilineales > Caldilineaceae > RI-153. Next base: position 134,180 of record CAVRLX010000022.1, on the reverse strand, counting down.
AGGCAACGTTACCTGTAGCTTAGACGCTTTGTCCCCTGGTTCAGCGCGCGACATTCCCGTACGCTATGCCGTGCGGGCCGACGCGGTAACCAATATCACCCACGTAACCACCTTGACTGCGACGACGCCCAATCCCACGCCAGGGCCGAACAGCGACAGGGTCACGATTGCCACTCTCCAGCGCACCGATCTGGCCGTGAGCAGCCGCTCGGTTGCCAGCACGCTGAATGTAGGCGGCAGGGTAACCTATACGGTAGCGGTCGCCAATAGTGGCCCCAGCGATGCCACCAATGTGGTGATTAGTAACACCATTGCGCCTGCCCTGTTGCGCCTGCCCATCACGGTGACAGCGGGCAGTTATGCGCCCACAACGGGGGTGTGGACGCTGGATCGCATCCGCGCCGGTTCACGTGTGGCGTTGACCATGACCACTGCTTTCAGCACAGCCACATCAGGCAAAACGCTGACCAACACCGTCTTTTTACAATCGTTAGATCAGCCGGAGACCAACGCCACCAATAACGGCACAGTCTTAACCTATCAGATTCCATCGGCAGCCAATCTCAGCGTACGAATTTCCACGCCCATCACGGCTCCGCATGTGCAAGATCCGGCCACCTTTGTCATCACCGTCACCAATCTGGGGCCAGACATTGCCGAAGGGGTGGTGGTGACCTATGTAGTTCCGTCGTCGTTGAATCTGCTCTCGGCCACTGGCAATGGATTTCTGCGGGCACGCAGCAACGCGGCCACACTTCAAGCGGGCGGAAACTGTCTCCCTCCCCCGGACCCCAGGTGCAGAGTTGGGAAGTGGGCACACTGGGCGTAGGCGAAATTCGCACCCTAACCTTGGAAACCTGTGTGGTGGGATCAGGCAATATCACCATTCAGGTGACCGAAGTCACCGGGTTGGTTGCAGGTTCAGAGACAACTAAAATTTATGACCCAGACCTGAGACAGAATCAGGCCAGCACCTCTATTCAGGTACCCCCGGCTGCCGACCTGGAACTGGCATTGCTCAGCCCCACCGCGGCCCAGACCTCCAATGTGGGGGATACGCTTGATGTAGTGGTACAACTCACCAATCGCGGGCCGGATGCTGTGCAAAATGTTCTGGTCTCTTTGCCTGTGCCTGCCCTGTTGGGCATCTACACACCCACACTGGGGGCGGGCACGGTTTATACCAAGAGCGAGGGGCGCTGGCTTGTGCCTAACTTGGCAGCCGGTGCATCCACCACGCTTGTGATCAATCCCAAACTGAAAAATTCGGGTAGCTTTGTATTAAACGGGGAAGTTTTATCCAGCTCGCTGTTCGATCCCGATTCTCTGCCCAACAACGGGCTGGGGCGGGGCGAAGATGACGAGTTCCGGCTGAGCAAAACCATTGCCAAAGCGGCAGATCTTGACGTCAGTATTACGACCAGCAAAAGCAAGTATGCCGTGGGCGAGTTGGTCAGCTACCAGATTCAGGTCACCAACCGCGGGCCGGACCTTGCCACCAATATTGCCGTGAGCAACACACTGCCCGGTCTGCTCCATTTTGAAAGCGGCTTCACACGGGCCACAGCCGGCGTTCATGATATTAACCTGGGAGCCTGGAGTGGCTTTACGCTGACCACGGGCAGCAGTGCATCGCTCTTCCTTGTGGGCACGATTACGCTTACCAACGAAGCCGCCGGGCAAGCCATCACCACTGGTATTATCAAAGCAGCGTCCAACCAGTATGACCCGAATCTGGGCAACAACACACCGGCACGGACCATCAACGTCTTTGGAGCCGACCTTGCTGTGGAGATGAGCGTCAGCAACGCCCACCCCACCATCGACCAAGTGATTACCTATGCGGTGACAGTCACCAACGGCGGACCCGATCTGGCAAGCCGTGTCGTTTTGACCGATCTTCTGCCCACAGCGCTGGAACAATTCACCGCCACAACCAAGGCAGGATCGGTTACGCTGCAATCAGGGCGGATCCATTGGGAGATCGGCGACATGGCGGCCAGCGGCACAAGCCGCACCGCCACCCTGGCCCTGACGGGAACGGTCAAATCCACGGCGATTGGTCAGGTCATCACCAACACGGTTACGGGATTGCGTGCGCTTGCCCCCCCGGATCCCGTTTACAACAACAACACGGTGGCAATGGGGGTGTCGGTTCAAAAAGCTGATCTCACGTTGCTCAAAGTCTTTTCGCAAAATGACCTTCAGGAGGGCGATGGGCTGGTCTATAACGTGCAGGTCACCAACAATGGCCCTGACGTTGCCACCCATCTTGTGATTGAAGATCTCTTGCCGGGCTACCTTTCGCTGGTGGGTAATGTACCCAGTATTGGAACCTACGAGTTTGTAGACGGCGATCCGACGATGGATCGGGTGGGCATCTGGCGTATTGACCGGCTCAATGTCGGCCAGAGTACCAACCTGCTGATCATCACAGGCGCGGGTTCTGGCTCTGGTGGGCGCATCCTCTATCCCAGTTTGAAGAGTGTGCAATCTGATCAGCAGGGATATACACAACTCCCGCCAGAGAGGGTGCGTACCATTAAAATAGTGGGGGCGGATCTGACATTGGAAAAAGCGGTGAGCAACCGCGCGCCCAATGTAGGGTCCACGGTCAATTTTACATTGACACTGGGCAACCCCGGCCCGTTTGATGCAGGCGAAATTGTTGTCACCGATACACTGCCCACAGGCATTACAGTGCAGGGGAGTCCGCTTGCCTCGCTTGGCAACGCGACGCTGAATGGCCGCGAGATCACGTGGCGATTGGACGGGCTGAGCATTGGTGGCAGCGCCACGCTTCGTCTGGCCGCGACCATCAACGCTGGCACAGGCAGCATTACCCAGACCAACGCCGCGCAAATTACAAGCGCCATGCAGGCCAGTCGTCAGGATAGCAGTCGCACACTGCCCGACCCCGGGGCGGACAACAACAGCGCGGTGGCGAGCCTAATCCCGCAATCAGCCGATCTACGGCTCACGCTGAACGATCTCCCCGATCCGGTGGTGGCCGGCGAAACGCTGCTCTATACGGTGACCGTGGAGAACGCCGGACCGACGGACGCGGCGGGGGTGAACGTGATCACCAATCTACCCACAGGCGCACTCTTCTTGGCGGCGACAGCTGGCTGTACAAACGTCAACCGCACGATTACCTGTCTCCACAGCCAGCCACTGCCAGTCGGCATCAGTACACGCTACACCATTACCGCCCGCTATCTAAACGTCGCAACCGTGACCGTCAATGCGACTGTTTCGGCTACCACTATAGACGAAGCAACAGCCAACAACAGCGCCAGCACCTCCACTGCCGTGAAATCAGCCGCAGCCAGCCGCCTTGTGCTGACTGGCCCCGCTACCGCGCTGGCCGGACAAGCACGCGCCCTGACCTTGACGGCCTACGATCCGTTTGGCAATGTCGCCGCAGACTACACGGCCACAAAAGTCATCACCTTTGCCGGAGCCAGCAATGCCCCCGCCGGCACACCGCCCACGGTCAGTAATAGCGCAGGCACGGCCATTGCCTTCGGCCAGCCGGTCACGCTGACCTTCAATGCGGGCATTGCCAATGTCAGTGCTGGCAACAATGGCGTCATGCGGCTCTATCGGGCCGACGCGACCACAGTCACCGCCAGCGACGGTGCAATCTCAACCAGCGGGGCGGATGGCCTTAGTATCACCGTGACGCCGGCCGCCGCCAGCAAACTGGTCTTCACGAGCAGTGCCTACACGGGATTGGAGGCCGGCGTCTCGTCGGGCGTCATGACAGTGCAGCGCCGCGACGCCTTTGACAATCCCAACAGCGCCGATGCCGCCCTCACCGTCAACCTGACCAGCAATGGCAGCGGCGTGTATGCCTTCCGCAACAGCGCCGACACCGCCACCCTCACCTCGATTACAATTGCCCAGGGCAGCCACAGCGCCAGCTTCCGCTATCGCGACGAAAAGGTCGGCTCGCCCACGCTCACGGCGGCGGCCACAGGCTTGACCGCCACCACACAGCAACAAACCGTGGTCCCGGCAGCGCTGGACCATTTCGCGGTTGGCGCAATCGGCACGCAGACGGCGGGGACACCCTTCACCGTTACTCTTACCGCACAGGATGCCTTCAACAACACCGTCACCGGCTTCACCGGCACGGCCAGCCTCAGCACCACGGCGGGCAGCATCACGCCGCTCCACCACGGGCAACTTCAGCAGCGGTACACGCACCGAAAGCGTCACGCTGACCACAGCGGGCAGTGGGCGCACCTCATCGCCACATCTGGCAGTGCCACCGGCACAAGCACTGGGTTCACCGTCAATCCAGGCCGGGCGACGGCGCTGACCCTGACCCGCCAGCCCACAACAATTGTGGCGAACGGCACGAGTACGAGTATCATCACGGCCACGCTGCGCGATGCCAACAGCAACCTCACACCCGGGCGCACGGTGAATCTTCACCACCACAGTGGGGACCTTTGTCAGCACAGGCACAACCAGCCGCACCGCCACTACGGACAGCAACGGCGTGGTGACCGTGACGCTGAAATCAAGCACGGTTGCGCCCACCACCGCCACGGTGAGTGCAGCGGGCCAGAGCGCCAGCGGCAGCACCACGGTCACGTTTGTGGCGGACACGGCCACAAGTTCAAGCTCACCCTCAGCGGCGGCACGAACGCCATCACACCCACGGTGACCGCCGGTGTGCCGATTCGCCTGCGCGTCACCGCTCAAGATGCCAACAGCAACACCGCCACCACCTACGACAATACGGTTTCCATCACCTCGAATGCTTTTGCAGGCACGGTGAATGCCACCATCAGCAGCGGCGGCCTGGTGAATAACATCACCATCACGCCCACGGTGTCGGGCAGCGCTGTGCTCACCGTCACCGACGGCACAATTACCACGGCCAACGCCGCCAACGCCTTCACCGTCAACCCGGCAGCGCTTGACCACTTTGACATCGATTCCATCGGCACACAGACGGCGGGCGTTGCTTTCCCGGTGACCATCACGGCACGGGATGCCTTCGGCAACCGGCGCACCAGCTTCACGGGAAGCGTGTTCCTTTCAGCCGAAAATGATTCCTTCTTCGAAAGTACTACCTTTTTGCCTGAGGATAATGGACGCAAGACCGTCAACGCAACGTTGACATCGGCAGGCAGCAATAGAAGCATTACTGTCACCGGTGGCGGCAAGAGCAGCAGCAGCAATAAATTCACGGTTAACCCGGCGACGCTGGACCATTTTGAGATCGACTTCATCGGTACACAGACAGCAGGCACAGCCTTTGCCATCACCCTCAGGGCGCAGCGACCGCTTCGATAACACCGTCACCGGATTCAATGGGACAGCCGAGCTTACTACTACTGCGGGTAGTATCACGCCCTTGACGGTAAACAGTTTTGACAATGGCATCGGCACGCTGAGTGTCAGAGTAACTACAGCGGGCAAAGGACGCACCATCACCGCCACCTCCGGCAGTGTCACAGGCACAAGTAATGCCTTTGATGTTAACCCAGGCCGGGCGACCACGCTCACCTTGACCCGCCATCCCGCAACGATTGTAGCCAACGGCACAAGCACGAGCACCATCACGGCCACGCTGCGCGACGCCAACGGCAACCTCACGCCTGGCGTATTCGTCGACTTTACCACCACCACCGGTACATTGAGTGGAGGTAGCTTCGTCGCGACAGACAGCGACGGCATAGCGACGACGACGCTAACTGCAAGCACGGTTGCGCCCGCCACGGCCACGGTGAGCGCCAGCGGGTCAGAACGCCAGCGGCAACACCACGGTCACTTTCGTTGCTGGCACGCGCCACAAAGTTTAAGCTTACCCTCAGCGGCGGTACACCCCCATCACCTCCACGGTGACCGCCGGTGTGCCCATTCGCCTGCGTGTCACCGCCCAGGACGTCAACAACAACACGGCCACCAGTTTTACGGGCAGCGTTTCGATTACCTCCAACGTCTTTTCAGGCACAGTCCCCACCAGCATCAGCAGCAATGGGCTGCGTGACGGTGTGATCATTACGCCCACGCTTTCGGGCAACGCTACGCTGACAGTCACTGGCGGCAGCCTCACCACGGCCAACGCCGCCAACGCATTCACCGTCAACGCGGCAGCGCTGGATCACTTTGACATTGGCGCAATTGGCACGCAGACGGCGGGCGAAGCTTTCGCGGTGACCATCACGGCGCGGGATGCTTTCGGCAACCGGCGCACAAGTTTTACAGGGACAGTATCACTCTCGGCCACAGACAGCATCAACCCCGCCAGCACAACCTTTGCGGCTGGAGATAACGGGCAAAAGAGTGTCAACGTCACGCTGACGGCGGCGGGTAGCAACAAGTCCATAACCGCCACAGGTAGCGGCAAGAGTGGCAATAGCAACGCATTCACCGTGACGCCTGCAGCGCTGGACCATTTCGCGGTTGGCACAATCGGCACACAGACGGCGGGGACACCTTTCACCGTTACTCTTACCGCGCAAGATGCCTTCAACAACACCGTCACCGGGCTTCACCGGTACGGCCAGCCTCAGCACCACGGCGGGCAGCATCACGCCGCCGACCACCGGTGCGTTCAGCAACGGTACGCGCACCGAAAGCGTCACGCTGACCACAGCGGGCAGTGGGCGTACCATTATCGCCACATCGGGCAGTGCCATCGGCACAAGCACTGGGTTCACCGTCAATCCAGGCCGGGCAACGGCGCTGACCCTGACCCGCCAGCCCACAACAATTGTGGCGAACGGCACGAGTACGAGTGTCATCACGGCCACGCTGCGCGATGCCAACGGCAATCTCACGCCCAGTGTGACGGTCTTCTTCACCACCACGGCGGGGACCTTTGTCAGCACAGGCACAACCAGCCGCACCGCCACTACGGACGGCAACGGCGTGGTGACCGTGACGCTGAAATCAAGCACGGTTGCGCCCAGCCACGGCTACGGTCAGCGCAGCGGGTCAGAGCGCCAGCGGCGACACCACGGTCACGTTTGTGGCGGACACGGCGAGCAAGTTCAAGCTTACGCTCAGCGGCGGTGACAACCCCATCTCCTCCACGGTGACGGCGGGTGATACCCATTCGTCTGCGCGTCACCGCCCAGGATGCCAACAGCAACACCGCCACCAGCTTTACAGGCAATCTCTCGATTACCTCCAACGCCTTTGCGGGCACGGTGAATGCCACCATCAGCAGCGGCGGGCTGGTGAATAACATCACCATCACGCCCACGGTGTCGAGCAGCGCTGTGCTCACCGTCACCGACGGCACAATTACCACAGGAAGCGCCGCCAACGCCTTCACCGTCAACCCGGCCGCGCTTGACCATTTCGCGGTTGGCGCAATCGGCACGCAGACGGCGGGGACACCCTTCACCGTTACTCTTACCGCGCAGGATGCCTTCAACAACACCGTCACCGGATTCAGCGGTACGGCCAGCCTCAGCACCACGGCGGGCAGCATCACGCCCTCCACCACGGGCGCTTTAGCAACGGTACACGCACCCAAAGCGTCACGCTGACCACAGCGGGCAGTGGACGCACACTCACGGCCACCTCTGGCAGTGCCACCGGCACAAGCAACGGGTTCACCGTCAATCCAGGCCGGGCGACGGCGCTGACCCTGACCCGCCAGCCCACACATTGTGGCGAACGGCACGAGTACGAGTGTCATCACGGCCACGCTGCGCGATGCCAACGGCAATCTCACACCCAGTGTGACGGTCTTCTTTACCACCACAGCGGGGACCTTTGTCAGCACAGGCACAACCAGCCGCACCGCCACTACGGACAGCAACGGCGTGGTGACCGTGACGCTGAAATCAAGCACGGTTGCGCCCAGCCACGGCTACGGTGAGTGCAGCGGGCCAGAGCGCCAGCGGCAGCACCACGGTCACGTTTGTGGCGGACACGGCCACAAAGTTCAAGCTCACCCTCAGCGGCGGTGACGAACCCCATCACCCCACGGTGACCGCCGGTGTGCCGATTCGCCTGCGCGTCACCGCCCAGGATGCCAACAACAACACCGCCACCACTTTCACAGGCAATCTCTCGATTACCTCCAACGCCTTTGCGGGCACGGTGAATGCCACCATCAGCAGCGGCGGGCTGGTGAATAACGTCACCATCACACCCACGCTTGCGGGCAGCGTCGTTTTGACCGTCACCGGCGGCACAATCACCACAGGAAACGCCGCCAACGCCTTCACCGTGACGCCTGCCGCCGCCAGCAAACTGGTCTTCACGAGCAGTGCCTACACAGGATCGGTGGCCGGCGTCTCGTCGGGCGTCATCACCGTGCAGCGCCGCGACGCCTTTGACAATCCCAACAGCGCCGATGCTGCCCTCACCGTCAACCTGACCAGCAATGGCAGCGGCACATATGCCTTCCGCAACAGCGCCGACACCGCCACCCTCACCTCGATGACAATTGCCCAGGGCAGCCACAGCGCCAGCTTCCGCTATCGCGAACGAAAAGGTCGGCTCGCCCACGCTCACGGCGGCGGCCACAGGCTTGACCGCCACCACACAGCAACAAACCGTGGTCCCGGCGGCGCTGGACCATTTCGCGGTTGGCGCAATCGGCACGCAAACGGCGGGGACACCCTTCACCGTTACTCTTACCGCGCAAGATGCCTTCAACAACACCGTCACCGGGTTTACCGGCACGGCCAACCTCAGCACCACGGCAGGCAGCATCACGCCGCCGACCACGGTGCACTTCAGCAACGGTACACGCACCGAAAGCGTCACGCTGACCACAGCGGGCAGTGGACGCACACTCACGGCCACCTCTGGCAGTGCCACCGGCACAAGCAACGGGTTCACCGTCAATCCAGGCCGGGCGACGGCGCTGACCCTGACCCGCCAGCCCACAACAATTGTGGCGAACGGCACGAGTACGAGTGTCATCACGGCCACGCTGCGCGATGCCAACAACAATCTCACACCCAGTGTGACGGTCTTCTTTACCACCACAGTGGGGACCTTTGTCAGCACAGGCACAACCAGCCGCACCGCCACTACGAACAGCAACGGCGTGGTGACCGTGACGCTGAAATCAAGCACGGTTGCGCCCAGCCACGGCTACGGTGAGTGCAGCGGGCCAGAGCGCCAGCGGCAGCACCACGGTCACGTTTGTGGCGGACACGGCCACAAAGTTCAAGCTCACCCTCAGCGGCGGTGACGAACCCCATCACCTCGACGGTGACCGCCGGTATGCCGATTCGCCTGCGTGTCACCGCCCAGGATGCCAACAACAACACCGCCACCACCTTTACAGGCAATCTCTCGATTACCTCCAACGCCTTCTCGGGCACGGTGAATGCCACCATCAGCAGCGGCGGCCTGGTGAATAACGTCACCATCACACCCACGCTTGCGGGCAGCGTCGTTTTGACTGTCACCGACGGCACAATCACCACAGGTAGCGCCGCCAACGCCTTTAGCGTGACGCCTGCCGCCGCCAGCAAACTGGTCTTCACGAGCAGTGCCTACACAGGATCGGTGGCCGGCGTCTCGTCGGGCGTCATGACAGTGCAGCGCCGCGACGCCTTTGACAATCCCAACAGCGCCGATGCCGCCCTCACCGTCAACCTGACCAGCAATGGCAGCGGCACATATGCCTTCCGCAACAGCGCCGACACCGCCACCCTCACCTCGATGACAATTGCCCAGGGCAGCCACAGCGCCAGCTTCCGCTATCGCGACGAAAAGGTCGGCTCGCCCACGCTCACGGCGGCGGCCACAGGCTTGACCGCCACCACACAGCAACAAACCGTGGTCCCGGCCGCGCTGGACCATTTCGCGGTTGGCGCAATCGGCACGCAAACGGCGGGGACACCCTTCACCGTTACTCTTACCGCGCAAGATGCCTTCAACAACACCGTCACCGGGTTTACCGGCACGGCCAACCTCAGCACCACGGCAGGCAGCATCACGCCCTCCGACCACGGGCACTTCAGCAACGGTACACGCACCGAAAGCGTCACGCTGACCACGGCGGGCAGTGGACGCACACATCACGGCCACCTCTGGCAGTGCCACCGGCACAAGCAACGGGTTCACCGTCAATCCAGGCCGGGCGACGGCGCTGACCCTGACCCGCCAGCCCACCACAATTGTGGCGAACGGCACGAGTACGAGTGTCATCACGGCCACGCTGCGCGATGCCAACAACAACCTCACACCCAGTGTGACGGTCTTCTTTACCACCACGGCGGGGACCTTTGTCAGCACAGGCACAACCAGCCGCACCGCCACTACGAACAGCAACGGCGTGGTGACCGTGACGCTGAAATCAAGCACGGTTGCGCCCACCACGGCTACGGTCAGTGCAGCGGGTCAGAGCGCCAGCGGCAGCACCACGGTCACTTTCGTGGCGGACACGGCGACCAAGTTCAAGCTCACCCTCAGCGGCGGTGACAATCCCATCACACCCACCGTGACCGCCGGTATGCCGATTCGCCTGCGCGTCACCGCCCAGGATGCCAACAGCAACACCGCCACCAGCTTTACTGGCAATCGTGTCGATTACCTCCAACGCCTTCTCGGGCACGGTGAATGCCACCATCAGCAGCGGCGGCCTGGTGAATAACGTCACCATCACACCCACGCTTGCGGGCAGCGTCGTTTTGACCGTCACCGGCGGCACAATCACCACCGGCAGCGCCGCCAACGCCTTCACCGTGACGCCTGCCGCCGCCAGCAAACTGGTCTTCACGAGCAGTGCCTACACAGGATTGGTGGCCGGCGTCTCGTCGGGCGTCATGACAGTGCAGCGCCGCGACGCCTTTGACAATCCCAACAGCGCCGATGCCGCCCTCACCATCAACCTGACCAGCAATGGCAGCGGCACATATGCCTTCCGCAACAGCGCCGACACCGCCACCCTCACCTCGATGACAATTGCCCAGGGCAGCCACAGCGCCAGCTTCCGCTATCGCGACGAAAAGGTCGGCTCGCCCACGCTCACGGCGGCGGCCACAGGCTTGACCGCCACCACACAGCAACAAACCGTGGTCCCGGCCGCGCTGGACCATTTCGCGGTTGGCGCAATCGGCACGCAAACGGCGGGGACACCCTTCACCGTTACTCTTACCGCACAGGATGCCTTCAACAACACCGTCACCGGGTTTACCGGCACGGCCAGCCTCAGCACCACGGCGGGCAGCATCACGCCCTCCACCACGGGCAACTTTAGCAGCGGCACACGCACCGAAAGCGTCACGGTGACGGGCGCAGGCACAGGCAAAACCATTACTGTAACCGCCAGTGGCAAATCAGGCAGCAGCAGTCCCTTCACCGTGATGCCGGCAGCGCTGAACTATCTGGCTCTGGACCGGCAACCGGGCGGTGCGCTGAGCGGGGTGGCGTTCAATCCGCAACCGGTGATCAAGCTCTACGATCAGTATGGCAACCTGCGCACCAACGACAGCAGCAGCAGTGTGGTTGCCAGCATCAACACAGGCACAGGCAGCCTCAACGGCACGACGACACAGATTGCCAGCGGCGGCATTGTCACCTATACCAATCTGAGTATTAACCAAGCGGGCAGCTTTACGCTACGCTTTGCGGTGAACGCACTTGGTGTGAACAGCAACTCGTTCACGGTTAGCCCGAATGTGTTGCAAAATTTCCTGGTGGAGCCGAGCGTGAGCACTGCCACGGCGGGAACAGCGTTTGATGTCACCATCACCCCGCGCGATCTGAATAACAATCCCACCACTTTCTCCGGCAGTGTTGCCCTCACCACTACAGCCGGGATCATCACACCGGCCAGTGTGACCTGGAGCAATGAGGGAGCCAAGACAGTAGGCGTCACGGTGACGGGGGCAGGCACAGGTAAGGTGATTACCGCAACGGCAAGCAGCAGCACCGGAACCAGCATCCCCTTTACCGTGAATCCCGGCACGGCCACGGCGCTTTCGCTGACAGGGCCAGAGGGCGTGGAAGAATCGGTGGATATCTATAACTTGCGATGGAGTTCAGCCTTTACACTGACGGTGCAGGATGCTTATGGCAATGTCACCACCATCCCGTCCGAGACCAACTACATCCTGAGTTCAACGTCGGCTAATGGACAGTTCTCGCCCGATGCCTCGGGCACACCCATCGAAAATCTTGTGACCCTTCAGGCGGGAGATTCATACGTTAACTTCTATTACAGTGACAGTACGCTGGGCACGCCCACGCTGACGGCAAGCTTTGCCAGCGGCAACAACCTGGGGACGCCGCTTACGATTGAGACCACGGTCTATCGCAAGTCGAGCCAGCTGGCCTTTATCAGCGCTTCCCAGGTCATCTCCGCCGGGCAAGTGTCGGGTATCATCACCGTGGAACGGCAGACAAGCGATAATTTTCCCAACACCTTTGATCTGCCCACAACGGTGAATCTCACCTCCAGTTCAGGCAGCTATACCTTCCGCAACGAGGAGAACACAGCCACCATCAGCAGCGTGGTGATTCCGCGCGGCAGCAGCAGTGCCAATTTCCGCTATATGGATACCCTGGCAGCCACACACACACTCACGGCTAGTGCTGCCTCAATAACGCCAGCCCAACAGCCCCTGACGGTGACAGCGGCTGCGGCAAATTCAATGGTGATCAGTGGCCCCACCCAAGTGACGCTGAATACATCCAGCGGGCCGTATGCGGTGACGGTCAAAGACATCTATAGCAATACTGCGCGTGTGTCGCAGGCAGTGGGCCTTTCGCTAGGAGCCAGTGGCGCCACCTTCTCGGCGAACGCCGAGGGCGGCAACATTACCCAGCGCACGATTGGGGCGGGGCAGTCGTCGGCCACCTTCTTTTACAAGAGTTCCGTCAGTGGCAACCGTACCTTCTTCGTGTCCCAGAACAACGGAGCCGCCTTTGCCACGGTTTCTTATAGCGTATCGGTGAATACGCCCCCCACCTTAACCTCGATTTCGACACTGAGCGGGGCAACAGAGGATAGCGCTTTCTCGATTCCGTATACTAGCCTGGCCGCTGCCGCCAACGAGTCCGATGCTGACGGCAACGCCATCGCCTTCCGCGTGGAGGCTATTAGCAGCGGCACGTTGACTAAAAATGGCGTGGTTGTCACGGAGGGCGTGACCACGCTTGCCAGCGGTGAAAGCTGGGTGTGGACACCCGACCTCAACGCTAATGGCAACGGATTGAACGCTTTTACTGTGGTCGCCTATGATGGATTCATCACTTCGGCCTCCCCTGTGCAAGTGAAGGTGGACGTGGCCGCGGTGAATGATGCCCCGACGCTGAGCATCAGCGCCATCCCTGCCGTGGACGAAGACGCCAATCTCTCGCTGCAAAACTACGTCACGATGAACGATGTAGACGCAGCCAGCGGCAACATGGTGGTGACCATGACGGTCAGCAGCGGTACAATTAACCTCACCAACGTCACCGGCGGCGTCAATCCCGCCACGGCGGGCAGTGTACGCAACAACGGCACGGCCACGGTCGTCATGACTGGTACGCTCACCGCCTTGCAGACCACCTTTGCAGGTTCAGGCGCGCGCTCACCTATCAGGGCAATCTCAACTTCAACGGCACGGACACGCTCGTGGTCACCGTCAACGACCGCGGCAACACCGGCAGCGGCGGACACAAGACCGCCAGCACCAGCGCACCCATTACCGTCAACGCTGTCAACGACGCGCCTACGGTGAGCATTGGCACGATTGCGGCGGTGAACGAAGACACCAACCTCTTGTTACAAAATTACATAACGGTGGGGGATGTGGATGCGGCCAGCGCTTCATTGCGCATTGATATGACTGTCAGCAGCGGTGTGATTACCGTGACCACAGGCACAGGTATCAGCAGCATCACTGGCAGCGGCACAGGCAGCGTTGTAATCGTGGGCACACTCAGCGGTCTTCAGACCCTGTTCACCACGGCAAATCGGGTGACCTATCGCGGCAACACGAACTTTACCGGCACGGACACACTCGTGGTCACCCTAAATGACCAGGGCAAGACAGGCAGCGGCGGAGCCAAGACCGCCAGCGCCAGCGCGCCCATCACCGTCAATGCTGTCAACGATGCGCCCACCGTCAGCATTGGCACGATTGCGGCAGTCAACGAAGACACCAATCTCTCGTTGCAAAGTGCCATCATAGTCGGCGATATAGACGCGGGCAGCGGCAACATGGTGGTGACCATGACGGTCAGCAGCGGTACAATTAACCTCACCAACGTCACCGGCGGTGTCAACCCCGCCACGGCGGACGTTGTGCGCAACAACGGCACGGCCACCGTCGTCATGACTGGTACGCTCACCGCCTTGCAGACCACCTTTGCAGGTACAGGCGCGCTCACCTATCGCGGCAATCTCAACTTCAACGGCACGGACACGCTCGTGGTCACCATCAACGACCGCGGCAACACCGGCAGCGGCGGACACAAGACCGCCAGCGCCAGCGCACCCATCACCGTCAACGCGGTCAACGACGCACCCACGGTCAGCATTGGCACGATTGCAGCAGTCAACGAAGACACCAATCTCGCGTTGCAAAACGCTATTGCCGTGGCCGATATAGATGCGGGCGGCGGCAACATGGTGGTGACCATGACCGTCAGCAGCGGCGTGATTACCGTGACCAATGTCACCGGCGGCATCAACCCGGCCATGGCGGGCAGTGTACGCAACAACGGTACAGCCACGGTCGTTATGACTGGCACGCTCACGGCCTTGCAGACCACCTTCGCAGGCACAGGCGCGGCTCACCTATCGCGGCAACCCGAACTTCACCGGCACAGACACACTCATTGTCACCATCAACGACCGCGGCAACACGGGCAGCGGTGGACACAAGACCGCCACCACCAACCGGAGCATCCCCGTCAACGCTGTCAACGATGCGCCCACGGTGAGCATTAGCGCCATTCCAAATGCGGGCGAAAACACCAATCACTCGTTGCAAAATTATATAACTGTGGGGGATGTGGATGCGGCCAGTGCTTCATTGCGCATGACCCTGACCGTCAGCAGCGGCGTGCTCATGGTAACTACAGGCACAGGTATCAGCAGCATCAGTGGCAGCGGTACAGGCAGCGTTGTACTTGTAGGCACGCTCAGCGGCCTCCAGACCAAGTTGGCACAAAACGGCGGTGTCACTTATCGCGGTAATACCAGTTTCAGTGGTAATGACACATTGGCGGTTACCCTAAATGACCAGGGCAACACGGGCAGCGGCGGGCATAAAACCGCCAGCGCCAGCCGCACCTTCACTGTCATTGCGGCCAATATTGCGCCCACCGTGAGCATTAGCACGATTGTGGCAGTCAACGAAGACACCAATCTCTCGCTGCAAAACTACATCACCGTGAACGATGTAGACGCAGCCAGCGGCAGTTTGATGGTGACGATGACAGTGAGTAGTGGTGTGATTACCGTGACCACAGGCACAGGTATCAGCAGCATCAGCGGCAGCGGCACAGACAGCGTTGTAATCGTAGGCACGCTCAGCGGTCTCCAGACCCTGTTCACCACGGCAAACCGGGTGACGTATCGCGGCAATCTCAACTTCAACGGCACGGACACGCTCATGGTCACCATCAACGACCAGGGCAACACGGGCAGTGGCGGACACAAGACCGCCAGCGCCAGCCGCAGCATCCCATTCAACGCTGTCAACGATGCGCCCACCGTCAGCATTGGCACGATTGCAGCGGTGGACGAAGACACTAACCTCTCGTTGCAAAATTCTATAACTGTGGGGGATGTGGATGCGGCTAGCGCTTCATTGCGCATGACCCTGACCGTGAGCAGCGGCGTCCTCACTGTAACCACAGGTACAGGCATCAGCAGCATCACTGGCAGCGGCACAGGCAGCGTTGTACTCGTAGGCACGCTCAGCGGTCTCCAGACCAAGTTTGGACAAAGCGGCGGCGTCACCTATCGCGGCAACCTTAATGCCAGTGGCAGCTACACGCTCACTGTCACTGCGAACGACCGTGGTAATACCGGCAGCGGCGGACACAAAACAGGCTCCGCCAACCGGATCATCACCGTCGACGCGGTTAACGATGCCCCCACGGTGAGCACGATTGCCATCTCGGCAGCGACAGAAGATACACCCTTCCTATTGCCCAGTGGTAGGATTAGCATCGCCGATGTGGATGTGTCTGCCAGCGACGACATAGTGGTCACCATGACCGTCAGCAGCGGTGTGCTCACCGTCACTACAGGCACAGACATCAGCGGCATTAGCGGCAGTGGCACGGCCAGCGTCATTATAACTGGCACGCTCGGTAGCCTTCAGATCGCATTTGCACAAAGCAACCGGATTACCTATCTTGGCAACACTAACTTCACCGGCACGGAGACGCTGGGGGTCACCATCAATGATTTGGGCAACACAGGCAGCGGCGGACACAAGACCGCCAGCGCCAACCGCACCTTCACCGTCAACGCGGTTAACGACGCCCCGACGGTGAGTATCGCCACGATTCCAACGGCACAGTCCAGTATCAATTTTACGCTACAAAATTACGGTACGGTGGGGGATATAGACGCGGGCAGTGGTAACTTGGTCGTGACGATGACGGTCAGCAGCGGCGTCCTCACCGTGACGAATGTTAGCGGCGGCGTCAATCCAGCTACGGCGGGCAGTGTACGCAATAACGGCACGGCCACGGTCGTCATGACCGGCACGCTCACCGCCTTGCAGACCACCTTTGCAGGCACAGGCGCGCTCACCTATCGCAGTACGCTCAATGTCAACGGCAATGACACACTTGTGATCACCGTCAACGACCGCGGCAACACGGGCAGCGGCGGCCACAAGACCGCCACCGCCAGCCAGAGCATCCCCGTCAACGCCGTCAACGATGCCCCCACGGTGAGCATCTCTGGCCCCTTCACCGCCACCGAAGATATTACGCACTCGCTGCAAAATGCCGTCAGCGTGGGCGACATCGACGCCAGTAGTGGCTCTTTGCGCATTACCATGACGGTCAGCAGCGGCGTCCTCACCGTGACGAATGTTAGCGGCGGCGTCAATCCAGCCACGGCGGGCAGTGTACGCAACAACGGCACGGCCACGGTCGTCATGACCGGCACGCTCACCGCTTTGCAGACCACCTTTGCAGGCACAGGCGCGTCTCACCTATCGCGGCAATCTCAACTTCAACGGCACGGACACGCTCGTGGTCACCATCAACGACCGCGGCAATATGGGCAGCGGCGGACACAAGACCGCCACCGCCAGTGCAACTATCACCGTCAATCCAGTCAACGATACACCGCAATTGAATCTACAGGTGAGTTCACGCTTGCATGTGACCAACACACACACGAGTCTGGCCCCCTCGGCGTTGGTGACGGATGTGGACAATGCAATCTTCGGCACGGGTTGGTTGACGGTGACCTTCGTTGCGCCTGTGCCGCCAGATGCGCTGGACTCTCTCTTCATCAGCGAGACTGGCGGAATTACGCGTACAGGCGCAAATGTATTCTATGCTAGCAGCCAGATCGGAACGGTGGTAACACCGGCAAAAACGGTGACAGTGACACTGGCAAATGCCAGCAAAGACGCAGTGCAGGCGCTGGTGCGTAGCCTCACCTTCTCGACTACGTCAACCTCTGTGACGACACGTACCGTGAACTTTGCCCTCAATAATGGCGGGGAGAACGGCGTGGTCTCGGCGCAGATGAATGTGGATACAGGCGATGTTGGGGCGGATCGGAGCACTGTCGATCCAGTGGCCGATCCACCTGTACCCTCGCCGCTCTATCTGCCCTGGATCGGCAAAGCCGAGGCCGTGCTTTCAGATCTGCCCGCCGATGTGCCAGAGGCGTTGATAGCATGGCCGCTCTACCTGCCGCTGATCTCGGACGATAGCGCCAATGGGGTTGGCGAGGATATTGGCTCAGAGTAGCGGCTGCGCTTTGTGGCGGGAAAAGCAGAGGGGACGCGGATCGGATCCGCGTCCCCTCTTTGATTTACCACTCGATTGAAGGATAGCTCGCTGTTACACAGACCTTTTGTAACTATACAAGTCTAGGATGCGACGCACTCGCCACAAAAGTTTTCACAACCGTTCTACTCCTGGCGAGTGCGTCGCACCTGTATCGTTACGACCTTTTCCCGTAAAGCAACGCCATCACCCCAAGCAGCCCCACAATCCCCAAGGCCAATCCCCAACCCCAACTTGTGGGCGCAAAGGTCAGCGTCACCGTCGAATCCCCGGCGGGAACTGGCACGGCGCGCAGAGCATAGTTGGCGCGCAACACAGGCGTTTCTACGCCGTTGACCGTGGCGCGCCAGCCCGGATACCAGATCTCGCTGAGGACGAGGGTGGCGGGGGTGGGGGAGACCACCGAGAGAGACAGAACGGTGGGGGTGGTGTGGATATTGGCTATTAGATATTGGGGATTGGGGATGGCGCGGTCTGCAGTCTGCGGTCTGCGGTCGGTGGTCAGAATCGCCGTTTGACGCGGGTCGAACTCGGGCGATTGCAGCGCTGCCAGGGCGGCGGCTTCGCCTTCGACAATCTGTGTGTTCGTCACCAGCCAGGCGCGCGGCAAGGGATCGGGGTTTTCGTAGACGGAGAGCGGGCCGGGCGCATCAAGGACGCGGACAAACTGCTCAGGCAGCGGCGTTTCGTCTTTGACGATGACATAGCGCACATTGAGCATGTCGTACAAATGCGTATCGCGCCCGCCGGTGGCTTCCCACAGGGTGGTCCAATGGCGCAGGGCCAACGGGTTGACAATGCCGCCCACGTCCTCCAGCCCGGCCAACGCGGCGGTGTCCGGCTGCCAGACGTCGTCAATGTCGGTGAGAGTGTCAATGCGATGGAGAATTGACGATTGACGATTGACGGTTGACGATTCGCCTGCGGTTTGCTGGCGTAGAAAAGCCACAATCTCCGGGTGATCAAATTTGGCGGCGGGGTTGCTTTCGGCAATGTCGGTGTACGCGCCGGTGGCGGAAAGTTCGACGAGGAGCAGGGCCAGCAGCAGCCCGGCAAAGAGATGCGCCGAGAGTGTGCCCCGCGCGTGAAGCCAGACCAATAGCGCGGTTCCCAGCCAGGCCAGCACCACCCACATCATTGCCAATCCGGCCAGCGAAGCGCGCAGAAAATAGACTGAATCGGGCTGCAACACCAGCAACGAACTATAGATGGCGGGGAGGATGAAGAGGAGAAGGGCGAGACTGCTCCAACGCAGAAAGGATATAAAGGGTGAAGGGTGAAGGGTGTCGGCCTCTTCACCTTTGCGCCTTTGCACCTGTGCGTCTTTGCGTTGAAAAAGCAGCGCGTCCAACCCTGCCGCGGCCAGCACCGACAGCGCCAGCGTAAAAAGCACAATCGCGCGCGCCGGCGCGCGGAATTGGGCAAAGCCGGGCAGAATCTGTGTCAGCCAGCCATGCACAGGCGTGTAGATGCCCAGGGCAATGATGAAGCCCAAGAGGGCCAGCCCAATCCAGGGCAACAAACGCCGTCGCTTTTCGGCAAGCGGCAGCCAGAACGCCGCCAGCGCCAGCAGCAACGTGACGACGCCGGCATAGGGCAATTCCACCCGATCCCACAGGCTCCAATGCAGGGCGGGGCCGCGCCCGAAAAAGCCCGGCGTCACCAGCCCCATGATCCCCGGCACGGGGGCCAGCGAATAGGCCACGGTCTCTTGATAGGCAAAGTCGGCCCGCGCCGTATACTGCACCATTTCAAACGAGGGCAGGAGGAGGGGCGCGGTGAGGAGGAACGTCAAAAGAAGAACAGATATTGGATATTGGATATTGGAGAGTAGCGATTGGAATCGTGCCTTCAACGGCGCGTGACCCCATCGCCAATCCCCAATTGCTAATATCCAGTATCCTCCCAGCGCCATCCCCACATAATAGCTGCTCTGGGCATGACCGGCATAGGCGCTCACAGCGAAAAGCAGGGCGGTGATGGCGGCCCAGCGCAGAGATCGTCTGCTTACTGCGCGGTGATACGCGGCCAAAATCCAGCCGATCCATGCAAGGACGGCGATCAGGTTATAGTTGCCCAAGTGGATCAGGAGCGGATCGCTCAGGGCGAAGGCGGTGCCAGCCAGGAGGGCGGCGGGGCGCGAGAAGCCGATGACACGCACCAACACATAGACGCCCAGCCCGGCCCACCACAGGTGACCAATGCTGAGCCACTGCATCCATACGTACTCAAAATGGGGATTGAGCCAGAAGAGCAGCAGATCGGGCGGATACAGGAAGCCCGCTTGAATGTCGCTGATAAACGGCGCACCGGCATAGAGCGTGGGGTTCCACAACGGCAGGTGACCTTCGCTCAGGGTGCGGGCGGCAAAGCGATAGGTGGGGAAGAGAAACGAGACCAGATCGCCGCCATCGGCGGGTTGATAGACATCACCGCTGAGGGTGCGCCAAAAGAAGGCCACAACAAAAAGCGCAAGCATTGCGCCTGCGCCCGCATCTTTCCACGCTTCACCCCGCCGTGCCAGAGAAACAAATCGGTTCATGGGCAGAAATTATAATGAGAAATGAGGAATGAGTAAAGACTGGATCCCTTGGGCAGCAATCCAAAGGAAAGAGACCGCTCGACGCATATTTATGCATAAGTCCCCGGCACTTTTCAGCGATTCGCACCCATTCTCAATTCCATACATTGGAGTAGACTTACATGAAATTTAGGAACATTTGTGCTATAATGAAAGGGCTTATTGAGATCGAAAACAGGAGGAAAAATGAGCGAAAATTTAATATCGGTGCTCGATGTTGCGGCCACAGTTGCCCAACAAACCGGACAAAGTTGCCAAGATGTGGTGGCAGAATGGCAGCGTCTAGGCATGGTTGAAGCCTTGACCAGAAAGCTGTTGGAGGCCGATTCCTTTGCGCCAGAGGGAGCAACGCTGGATGTGGACGAAAGCCAAGCACTGGCATTGCTTTTTGCCCGCACCAGAGCCGCCGATTTCGGGGCGGGGGAAGAGACACGCCTGAACGAGCTTTTGCACCGCTATCGACGCTATCGCGTAAACGAGACCCGTGCGCTGGCCGATTGGCTGGCTCTGGGCGGGGTTCAGCGCCAGAAGTCGCCGGTGATGCAATTGACTACGCTGCGCTCGAACATGCTTTACGCGGCTGGCTATGATGCTGAGAAACGCATGATGGATGTAATTTTTAACAGTGGTGGGGTCTATCGCTACTATGACGTGCCACCGCCTATCTATGCGGGTTTGCTCAAAGCGCCATCGGTGGGTCGCTATATGTGGGATCATGTGCTGCGTGTCTATCCCCATGTGCGCCTGGACCGTAAACGGAAATCAAGGCGAGCGGGGGCGCGTAACTTGCGAACTGTAGACAAAGCAGCGTAGCCTCGATGGCAGAGAGAGAACGAGTAAGGAGTAATGAGTAGCGTGTTGTGCCCCTACTCATTACTCCTTTTCATTCGCGCTTGCCCGGTTGGGCAGAGATCGAGCACGACACAACGCTCACATGCCGGATTGCGATAGTGGCAGATCTGCTGCCCATGCAGCATTAACACTTCGTGGTTATCGTAGATCTGCTGAGTATTCCAGTCAGAAGGCAGTTGTGCCGCCAACACAGCATGGGACGGCCCTGGTCCCATATTGGGTGGAATCAGCCCCAAGCGTTGTGCCACACGGTGATGATGACTGTCCACGGGCAAGGCGGGCATGCGCAACGTGCTAAACAGCAAGGTCGCCGCACTGGTCTTTGGCCCCACACCCGGGATTGCCTCCAGCCAGGCCCGTGCCTTCTCCACCGATAGATCACCCAGAAAATCCAACGAGAGCATGCCATTGTTACGTTCTGTGATCAGACGCAAGGCATTTTGAATACGCGGCGCTTTTTGTTCGGGCCATTGTGAGGGAGCGATCAACGCCTCAATCTCCGCCGTGGAGGCATCGCGCACGGCTTCCCATGTGGGAAACTTTGCCCGTAGTTGGCGGAATGCTTGCCCCGATTCCTGATTGCGTGTGCGGTGTGAGAGCAGCGAACCGACTAACTCGCTCAGGGGGTCCAATGCCCGAAAAAAAGGAATTGGCGCATTGTAGGCTTGGGCCAGCCGTTCATGGACGGCGAGTGACTTGGCGTGGGTGTCATCTGCGGGGGTAGATGTCATGGAATTTCTCGCTTGGACACAGCCAGCGGCGTTACTTGCCGCCTGCCATGTCAATAAAAGTGCCGGTGACGTAAGAGGCTTCGTCGGAAAGCAGCCAAAGAATGGCGTGGGCAACCTCTTCTGGCTGTCCGCCGCGCTGCATGGGGATGCTGGTTTTTACCCGCTCCACGCGACCGGGTTCGCCGCCGCTGGCATGAATATCGGTGTAGATAAAGGCGGGGCGCACGGCGTTGACGCGGATGCCCTCGCCCGCCACTTCACGCGATAGACCAACGTCAGCGAATCCACCGCCCCTTTGGAGGCCGCATAGTCGACATATTCGCCCGCCGATCCCAGCCGAGAGGCCGCCGACGAGACATTGACAATGGCTCCGCCATTTCCGCCGTGCCGCGTGGACATGCGCCGCACCGCTTCCCTGGCACACAGAAAGCTGCCCGTCACATTGGTCGCAAAAATGCGCCCCAGCCGTGCGGCGTCCATTTGATCCACGCGCATCTGCGTCTCGAAAATGCCAGCATTGTTCACCAGCGCCGTCAGCGTGCCCAACTGGGGATCCACCGTTTCAAAAATACGGACCACCTCTGCCTCGATTGCCACATCGGCCTTCACGACAATAGCACGCCCGCCGCGAGCGTGAATCTCCGCCACCACGGCTTGGGCGGCGGCTTCATTTTGCCGATAGTTGACGCCCACAGCATAGCCCTGCATCGCCGCCAAGCGTGCCGTCGCCGCGCCAATGCCGCGGCTCCCGCCGGTGATGATCATGACTTTTTGCATAATCAATGACCCTCTGTGTTCCTGGAGATAAAAAATTACCGCAAAGATATGAAGGTGCAACGCACTCGCCAGGGGAGATCGGGTGTGACGCTTATGTGGCGTGTGTGTCGCACTGAACAGGTATAGTTATAGAAAACTGCGCCCACCAGCGTTCTCAATATATGTCCTAGTCGCTGGTTGACTCAGCGCAATTTGCGCTGCATCTTCCGCTGTATATCCTCTTTGGCTTTTTGCTGCTTGTTACGGCGCACAGGTGGCTCTGGCAGATCCCTTTCGGCAATGTAGGTAAAATAGGTACGACCTGCACTAGTGCGCGCATCGGTGAGGGGCGGCTGGCCTGTCCACTGGTATTCAGTAATGAGGCGCAACCACTTCAATTTTTCGCTGGCGGCTGCTTCGCTGATGCCAAGATAGCTACTGGCCTCTTTAACTGTGATTGATCCCCAGCGCCGAATGTGGCGCAAGAGGAGATAGGGTGCGGCGCCATTGCCTTCTATCGCCAACTGTTGTGCATATTCCTCTTGTGCCATTGCCAGTGTTGTAGAGGCTGCCTCCTTTTCCACATAGTGCAGAATTCGTTGGCTGATCCAAGACGGCATTGTCAACCATACTTCTGTGGGCAGGTGAGGCCGTAGATATTCAAAAGAGGGATTGTCAGGCGAGAGCGGGCGAAATTCTAGACTGTCGTCTGCAATATCTTCTGTGCCTGATGCGATATCATAAAGCGCACCGGATGCCTTATAGATTTTGCTTTCTCGCTCTGTTTGAATGGTTTGCAGAATATGCGGGTGGAACGTTGCCAGCCACGCCCGAGGCATGACCTCCCGCCAGTCAAAATGAGGCCCGTCGAGAAAAAAAGTTTGCGCTTGCGGGTAAAGGCTCTCGAGCAGCCCTAGAGTAAGAAGTAGCGTGGACATTAACGCACAAGACTCGTCAATGACAACAATGGTCCGGGGTGGGTTGCTGTGGCCCAGTGTCTGCTCCACTTGAGAACGCAGGGTGTCAAGCCAATCATGCTGTGTACCCAGCCAATCTAGAAAGGCGATCACCTCACTATATCCTGATGGCTCCCCCTGAAAGCGCCCACGTTTCCTTCCACTGTGCAGCGTATTATAGCGTACAAGCTTTTCTCGGCCCAGGTTGGTGAGTAACAACGGTGGGCAAGTTTCGCCTGTAAGCACAGTCCACGCTCGTTCTGTTGCCAACGCAGAAAGAATGCCACCATTAGCCAATCCTATTAGCAGATCTGGGCGTTCCCGGTGGATCACACATACATTATAGGATGCTATGGCGGCAAAGCCACCCTGAACCCACTGTTCATTCTGATAGTCTTGCATAAAATACTCCATACCTTATAGAAAAAACTATTCACATTCCCTCACCGCGGATTCTCCACGCCCACCTGCGCGCACATCGGCTCGAGGGGGCAGGTGGAGCAGTGGGGGCGCGTGCCTGTGCAAATGTGCTTGCCAAAGGGGACGAGCAGTTTGTTAATCTCGATCCAATAGGCTTTGGGCAGTTTTTCGGCCAACGCGTGCATTGTCTTTTCGGGTGACTTGGTCGATACGTAGCCCCAGCGGTTGGTGATGCGATGCACATGCACATCCACGCTAATCGACGGCACGCCACAAGCCACGCCCAATGTCAGGTTGGCGCACTTGGGGCCGACGCCGTGAAAACTGATTAGCACGTCAAAATCACAGGGCAACTCACCACCAAATTCGTCCACAATGCGCTGGGCGATGGCTTTAATCTGCGGCGCTTTGGCCTCGTGAAAGGTGCTTTCGCGGATGGCGCTGTCGATGCTCTCCACGGGCAGCGCGGCCATCTCGGCGGGAGTGCGGGCCAGGGCAAAGAGCGCTTCGGAGACGAGGATGCTGGTCTCGTCGTAGGTGCGGATGGAGAGAATACAGGCCACCAGTTGCTCAAAGGGCGAACTGTAGCCACGCTCGGCCAGGTCAAACATAGCCGCTTTGGGATAGGGCACAATCGCAGCGCGGATGCGCTCGACGGCGACATCAATCTCAAACGGCTCGGTGCGGTTCTGCGTTGTCATAGGGCCTCCGGGGATAGACAATCAGCGCAAAAGAAAGCCATGCGCCAGCGGATCGGCGGGATCGATGAGTAACTGGTTGATCCCCACCAGCGAGGCCGTGCCGCTGACGCTGGGGACCACGGCCGCGTAGTCACCAAAGCGCACCCTTTCTACGACGCTGCCGGTGAAGGTGGTCCCCAAAATGCTTTCGACGGTGAATGGCTCATGCAGGCCGATTTCGCCGCGCGCGAAAGTGCAGGGCGGCGCGCCCGCTGACGCCGGTTCCCGTGGGCGAGCGATCCACTTCGCCGTCAGCAAAGATGCAAACGTTGCGGCTGTGATGGGCCGGGTTCTCAGCCGCGCCGACGATAATCGTGCCGTAGAGAAATCCCAGATCCGCCTCAACGGGATGATGCAGGGGCAGGCTCTCCATCACGGCGTGCTTGATGCGCATCCCCACGTCAATAAGTTGGCGAAAGGCCGCCGGCGTCAGTTCTAGGCCCAATTCGTCGGCGCGGCAATAGGCATAAAATGCGCCGCCATAGGCCACATCATAGCGCACTTGTCCCAGCCCCGGCACGGTTATCGTCTGGTCCAGGGCATAGACGAACGAAGGCACATTGTGAAAATAGACTTCGCGCACACGGCCAGCGGCATCGCGCCGAGCAAAGGCGGTGACACGCCCCGCCGGGGCATCAATGCGGATCTCGACGCGCCCGTCGGCGTGGATCTCCATCTGCTCCGCGGTGAGCAGTCCGGTTTCCAGCCCCACTTGGGTCAGCCCAATGATACCGTGACCACACATGGTGCTGAAGCCTTCGTTGTGCAGAAAGAGCACGCCCAGATGACCGTCTGGTGTAGTCGGTTCGGTGAGAATCGCGCCGTACATATCGGCGTGGCCGCGCGGCTCCCACAGGGTGGCGCGGCGCAGGTGATCGAGATGTTGCTTGGCATAGGCGCGCTTGGCGAGGATAGTCTCGCCGGGGATGGCGGGCAGCCCACCGGTGAAGATGCGCAGCGGTTCGCCAGCGGTGTGGGCGTCAATCGTGGTAATGGAAAGCCAGTCCGCGGGGGGCGTCCAGGAAAAGGGCATGGGCATGGTCCTTATGGGCAGAGCGCTTGATTTTGCTCCCTCAAAAATCTCAGATTAAAAAATCTCAGATGGCAGGGTGGCAGAAATGTCTACGCTTGTTTAAGTGCGTGCATTGTAGACTCTGTGATGACGCTACGTCAACCGTTGGTGAAAATTGTATATCGATCTTTGGAACGGCCTCACCCCTGGTTGAGATTGGACGCTGCCGGGCGGCGCAGGGTGGGCAGCGCCAGCACCACCAGCACGGTAAATAGCCCCGCCAGCCCAGCCTGTACGCCGGCGGTGATGGGCGCGCCGATGCGCTCGGCCAGCAGCCCGGTCTGTAATTCGCCGGGCAGGCCCATGCCCTGGGTCAGGACAATGCTGCTCATGGCGCGACCGTGCATCTCGTCGCTGGCCGTGGTCAGCAAAATCGCGCTGCGCATGGCGTGGAAGCCGGCCTGCCCCACGCCGGCGCAAAAGAGCATGGCCCACGAAAGCCCATAGTGAGTGGAAGCCGCAAAAGCCACCAGCGCCACACATTCCACCAACGCGCCGCCAATGAAAATCCAGCCAATCGTGAAGCGGCCGCGCAGACGGTTGACAAGATACAGCCCCACAAAGCTGCCGATACTGTACCCGGCGCTGAGCAGCCCCAGCCCCATTGGCCCCTGTGCCAGCACATCCCGCGCAAAGACGGGGAGCAGGCTCATGGCGGGGAAGATCAGAATATTGAGCACAGCAGAGATCAGGGTGACGGCGAGCAACGTGCGGCTGCGGCCAATATAGCGGACGCCCTGGCCGATGGCCTGCCAGACCGACACTCCCCCCACGGCGATGGTCTGTGGAACATGCTGGCGGGCGAGACGCCGCAGCATGATCACGTTGGCGGCGGTCAGCGCGGCCAACGTCCCCAGCCCGGCCCCTGTGCCTACGCTGTCCAGCAGCCAACCGGCGAGAAAAGCCCCGGCGCTGTTCACCACACCCTGGATCAAACTCTCCAACAACATAGCATCCACGGTCTGTTCTTTGCCCACCAGATCCGGAACCAGGGCGTTGCGCGGTGGGCATGTCGATGCTCCACGCGGCGCCAATCACAAAGGCAACCACGGTGATCTGCCAGGCCGCCAATTGCCCAGCAAAGAGGAACACACAGAGCGCCACGGTTGATACGAGGATGAGGCTTTGCGTCAACAGCAAAGTGGGGCGACGGCCCAGGCGGTCGCTGAGGGGACCGGCAAAGCTGCCCAGAATCAGTTGGGCGGCGCGCCGCCAAAAGCTGAGCAGCGTTACCGCCAGCGCAGAATCGGTGAGATCCAACACCAATACCCCAGCCACCACGGTCCACATAGCGAGGGTCTGCCACCAAAGGGCGTTGCTGATCAACAGATGACGATAGGCTGGGTGGGCCAGTGGGGCAAGCAGGCTGCGTAAATCAGGCCGTTGGGCAGGCATCGAGGTCATGAAAGCCGGGCTTTCTATTCAGACGGCTGGCTAATGGGTTGGCGGTCAAATCGGCTTTATGGGGCAAAGCCGAAGATGAAAAGCGCCGCAACTATATAGATCACAAAGCCGGTTAGGGCCAGCAGCGCGCCGCCGATCAGCGCGCCGATGATGGCCCAGGTGCGGTTTGCGCGTCGCCGTCCGGGGAGGCCGCCCCAGTGTCCGCCCAGTGCGCCAGCCAGGGGGACAATCGCCCACAATTCGGGGTTAGGGGCATTCGAGTAGAGCAAGAATGCCACCACCAATCCAATCAGCAGCCCAATCAAAGCGTCTCGATAGCGCATTTTTTGTTTTCTCGCTGTGTAAAATAACTATGCAGGACGGACTGGCAGTCCGTCCTACTTTTGTGTCACCTTCTCTGCCAATTGATCTTTGCGGATGCGGAAGTGATCCAGATCGTTGGCGACGAAGGTGTTGGGGAAGATGGCCTGGGCCTCGGCCAGCACATCCTGCGTGCGATAGCGGCGGCTGAGGTGATGTAGCACCAGCGTTTTGACGCCAGCGTTGCGGGCCAGTTTGGCGGCGGCGGTGGCGGTAATGTGTCCGTGTGCCTTTGCCATTTCGCGGTCTTCTTCCATATAGGTAGCCTCAATTGCCAGCAGATCGGCATCGGCAACCTGACTGTGCAGTGGTCCCGTGCGCCCCACATCGCCGATGAAGCAGAGTTTGGCCCCACGCTGCGGATCGCCCAGCACCGCTTCCGGCTGAATCACGCGCCCATCGTCCAGCGTAATTATCGCGCCGGGCAATCAGATCGCGGCGGATGGGGCCGTGGGGAATGCCCAGGGCCTCGGCTTTTTCGGCCAGAAAGGGGCGGCGTGTCTCTTCGGTAAAAGTGAAGCCGAAACAGCCGCTGCCACGATGGATCACCGGGAAGGCTGTGAGCGAAAAGTTTTTGCCAGTGAAGATCAGCCCCTCTTCGAGCAGGGCCAGGCTGACAATATGGGGGATCTGCCCGGGGCCAAAGACAACTTCCATCAG
The DNA here is from genome assembly GCA_963721725.1 of uncultured Chloroflexia bacterium. Classification (GTDB taxonomy): domain Bacteria; phylum Chloroflexota; class Anaerolineae; order Caldilineales; family Caldilineaceae; genus RI-153. The sequence continues at coordinate 105,723 of CAVRLX010000022.1, read as the reverse complement.
CGTGTGGACACGGGCCAGCGCCGCTTCGCCGCCAAAGATGTTGAGTTCTTCCAGAGTTTCCCAGCGGCCCAGTGTGCTGGCTAGCCCGCCCAATCCCAAAATATGGTCGAGATGGCCGTGGGTGAGCAAGATCTTGTCCAGGCGGCGAAAGCCCAGCCCGCCGCGCAGGATCTGGCGCTGTGTGCCCTCGCCGCAGTCGATCATGAAGCGGTGTTCTTGCGCCATGACAATCGCAGACGAGAGTCCACGCTGGACCGAGGGGGCCGATGCCGATGTACCGAGAAAGACGATTTCAAACACAGAGGCCTCGCAAGCATTGGGAGAAAAGAGAAGATGAGGCTATTTTAGCGGAAAAGCGTTCATCTGCCCATTTTGGCTAATCGCCCAGTCGATACCAATCTACCTCGATCTGCGCCAGGCCACCGCGCTCATAATATTCAATGCGCACGCTGTGCGCGCCGGGGCCAACGCTATAAAAGGTATTCTCGATATAGCCCGCTGTGCCGCGCCAGCCGTCTAATACGAGGATGTTGTCTAGCCAGAGCCGTACGCCATCGTCGGCACGCGCCCAGAAAAGATAGTTACCACCGCCAAACTCATATCGCCCTTCATAGCGCGCCGACCAGTTATCGTTGGGGATTACACCGGGGACAGGCGATCCCAAACTCCAATAGTTGCCCAAGGCTCGATCCGCGCCACGGGGGGCTGCTTCCACCCAAGACGGACCACCGGAGAGATCGATGTTGTCGTAATAGGAGGCTCGCCACTCGGGGAAATTCGCCACCAAGCGATATTGGAAGCGAATCTTGGCCGCACCGCCTGCGTCGAAATAGTCAATGCGAACGGCGATGGGCGCGGTGATATTGCGGCCAAACTGATATTGGGGAGGACCGGCCAGATGCCACTCGTCTACAACGCGTTCGCCGTCCACCCAGACCCGCACGCCATCGTCGGCCTGCACGGTAAACTCGTAGAAACCTGGTTGCAGCGTCAGCGTACGTTCAAAGCGGGCCGAAAATTGATCGGCAGCGACACGTGCAAAGGGCGCATTCTGGCCCCAGTTAAAGTCAACCGCGTTAACACGTGTCCCCAGCACGGGTGGATCGCTTAGGGTAATGTTGTTGTAAAAGGTCGCCCACCAATCCTGCGTGGGCAGATCGGGCGTGAAGAGTGGCGGCGGAGGCGTGGCCGGGCTAAGCCCCCCTGGCGTGGGCGTGGTGATAACCGCTGGCCGATCTGTGCTCACAATGGGCAGATACGCAATGCTGTCGGCGACGGTCACCGCCGACTGTGCGACCCAGCCCGTGCGCCCGTTGACACAGCAGACATGCCACCAGAGGTTCCCCGGATCGCGCCCCAAAATTTCCAACGCCGTCCTGGCATTCACCTGGGCGATGACCGTTGCGCCAACGTTGGGCTGCGCATAAATCGTCGCCACGCGCCTGTCGACCACGGCCAGGACAACTTTGCGGGTGTTGGCTTCGACGGATCTGTCGGCCACGCGCACAACTTCATCGGCCACAAGCCGCGCCGCATCTGGCAGCGAAAAGGCTGAACGCAGTTCGCCCCATACCTTCACCTCTGCCACAGGCTGTTGATTACGCAATTGTTGAATCTCGGCATCAACAGCCGCGGTGGCGCCAACAATCCTGTAGATCCCGGCAGCGGTGACCAATTCCGTCTGCGTGGGGCGACCTGTCACAGGCCGCAGTGTACCCACCAGTCCATAAATCGGCACCCCGCCCTGATCAGAGATTTGGGCGTATGTCGCTGGCAGTTGCCAGAGGAAGACCGCCACAAAGATAAGAAAGATCATGGAAAATCTGCGCATTGAACCCTCCTTCCAAAGGCTGGGAATGGGTAATGTCAACGGGCTTGCTGCCTCAGCCTAGCCCATTCCGCTTTGCTGTTGCCGTAACCTCTGCCCCTACTCAATGGCTTGCAACTTGTAGCGATGTAAAGCCGCGTCATAGAGTCCCCAACTGGGCGCGCCATAGCGGCCCATTACTTCGCCAGGGTTGACGAGCATACACTTCCCGATCTGTTCCCAATTTTGCCGATGATTATGACCGTAGCAGACGAGATCAAAGTGGCCGGATTGGGCAATGCGCCGCGCCGGTTCCGGGTAGTGGATCAGCGCGATGTCACGTCCGCCCAGGTCCAGTTCGGCATAGATGCCGTGTAGCGTGACATGGGGGAATTGGCTGGCGACCTGCTGTTGCAGCCGCCCGTCGCCGTCGTTATTACCTTCGAGAATGTGGATCGGCCCGGCAAAGGCCTGCGCGATCTGCGCCACAATAAACGGCGCAACCAGATCACCGCAATGAAGCAGCACCTCGGCTCCATTCTGGTTGGCCGCAATTAGCGCCTTTTCCAAATTCCAAATGTTGTCGTGGCTGTCCGACAGAATAGCAATTTTCATAGAGGACCCTTTCGCTTTCTGTTGAGTTTCTGGCGTTGCAGCTTTCCAAACTTTTTAATAGGTCCACTGCCGCAGTTCTATGATATACTCAAACCTTCTTTTTATTCATGGTATCCAGTCTCTTGATCTATGATTTCCAATTTAAAAACCCTTTTAACGTGCTGCGTAGATTGCAAACCACAGGGTAGTCATCCCCAGACGCTTGGCAACGCCAGAAGATGGGGGGGAATTTTTGCCCTTTGCCCTTTGCCTTTTGCCTTTCCCCGCTCTCTCCCACAGGGAATCTGGCTTTTTGTATGGATTTTGCCTGCCTGGATGCTCACCGGCTGTGGACAGATCATCACGCCCACGCCCACGCCGCGCCCCACCGCCACGCCTACGATTGCTGTGGCTGCCGTGTCAACCGACTTGCCGCCCACAGCCACGCCTGCACCCTATACGCCTGCGGCTACACCAACGCCCACGCTGACGCTCACGCCGATCTTTCACCAAATTCAGCCGGGGGATAGCCTATTGGCGATTGCCCAGCAGTATGGTCTCTCGGTCGCCGCCCTGCAAGATGCCAACGGCATTGTCGATCCGCGCTCGCTCCAAATGGGGCAAGAGTTGCTTATTCCCAGCCCAGAGGAAAAGGTGGAAGATCTCAGCAACGCCACGCCCACGCCCACACCGTTGCCGGTGACTGTGCAAAATATCTATTTCAGCGAAACCAACATTGGCGGCCTGTGGGCCTTGGGCGAAGTCTACAACGAGAGCAGCACGCCGTTGGAACAGGTGCGCGTGGGCATGGCGCTACTGGGCGAAGATGGCAATGAGATCGCCATCGCGGGCGCGCTGGTGGCGTTGGATCTGGTCGATGGGGGGCAACGCGCCCCCTTTGCCATCCTTTTTGGCGAAGTCCCGGCCCGCTTTGCCCGCTACAACGCCTTTCCCCTCAGTGCTATGCCCGCCTATGTGGGCAGCTACTATCGCGATTTGGTGGTGGACAATGTGGAGAGCGAGAGCGAGCGCTATGCTGCCTATACCATCACCGGCATTGTGCGCAACACAGGGCTGGAAGATGCCGTCAGCGTGCAGGTGGTGCTTACCGCTTATGACGATCTTGACCGTGTGATTGCTATGCGCCAAATTGTGCCCGACTATAATGTCATCCCGCGTGGCGGCGAAACGACCTTCACGGCGGTGCTGGTCCCGATTGGCGGACCGCTGGCCCGTGTCGCAGCCGTGGCCCAGGGGCGGCGGTTGCCCGAAAAGAATCCATAATCCGCCAAATCACCAAGCACCCGCCGAGAGCTATCCATGCCATACCCGATTGATTATGCTGCTCTAGATTATCGCCAATGGACACGTCCACAACGTATCTTTCAATCGATTGTGCGTGTTTTGATCTGGCTGCTGCTCCGCATCCGCGTGGAAGGCATCGAAAAGATCCCGGCCCAGGGTGCGCTGATCCTGGCCCCCAATCACCTGCATTTCCTCGACATTCCGGTGATTTTCGTGCTTTTGGAGCGGCGCACCGTGGTCTTTGCTGCCGACAAATGGGAGAAAAAACCGCTGTTGGGGTGGATATTGCGCGCGCTGGGTGACGCCATTTTTGTGGCACGCGGCGCGCCGGATCGCGGCGCGCTCGCCAAAGCGCTCAAAGTGCTCCAGGCTGGCGGCGTGTTGGGGCTGGCCCCTGAAGGGACACGCAGCCATACGGGTGGCCTGGGCAAAGGACACACGGGCGTGGCCTATCTGGCAACGCGCAGCGGCGCGCCCATTTTGCCCGTGGTGGCCTTTGGGCAAGAGAAGTGTCTGGACCATTGGCGGCGGTTGCAGCGTGTACCAGTGCAGGTCCGCATTGGCGATCTCATTGACCTGCCCGCGGGGAAATGGCGCACCGATGAATTGGAAAAGCAGACCGAGCAGATTATGCTAACTTTGGCTCGGCTTTTGCCGCCAAGCTATCGGGGTATTTATGCTGACGAGACGATTGCCCCAGAGCGTTAACCACACTGGGCACGAGGAGCAAATGTTGACTGAGAAAAAACGAACGTATATTTGGCAATGGATGGTAATCTGTCTGGTGCTGTTGTTGATCAGCGGGTGCGCCGGGCGCAGCGAAGCCGCCGACGCCTCGCCAGATAGTCTGCCCGCCGGTGAGTCTGACTTCCCCATCGTCAAAGGCGCGCCGATTGGTCGCCCCTCCTTTGGGCCAGGGGCAGCGGGTAGCCCTGAAAAGCTCTCCCTACCGTCGATTGGCCTCGAGACCGATGTTGTGCCCATTGGCTGGCATCTGGTGACCCAGGCCAACGGCCAACAGGCCAGTGAATGGGAGGTGGCGGATTTCGCGGCAGGCTGGCACAAAAACAGCACCGCGCCCGGCAAGGGCGGCAACGTCGTCCTCAGTGGGCACAATAATATTAAAGGGGCCGTCTTTCGCAAACTCTACACGCTCAAAGAGGGCGATATCGCGCATCTTTGGTCTGGGGGCAAACAATACACCTACAAAATCGATGAGGTGATGATCTTGGAGGACCGGGATACCACCCTGGAGCAGCGCCGCGCCAACGCCCAATGGATCCAGCCCTTTGATGATGATCGGCTAACCCTGGTCAGTTGTTGGCCGGAAAACGACAACAGCCATCGTGTGGTGGTGATAGCCCATCGGGTACAAGAGTAACCCGCCCTCATGCAGAATCCACCCCACATTCCCAATGACCCATCCCCTCTCCCCGTCTCATCTGCTGCCATGCAGTGGATGGCGGACCTCATTCGTCAAGTCGTGCGTAGCGGGCTTGATATCGACTCGTTGCAATCGCCGCGCAACCCTGGACGCGAGCCGTGGATTGTGCGCGGCACGCTGTTGCAGCCCAGCCATCTGCTTTTTCCCGGCTGGCTAGCCGAGTTCAACCGCCGCGGCTACACACCCATGTTACGGTCTGACGGCCCCTCTAACGGTGCAGTGGGCGACAAGGTGATTTTGGAGATTGCCAGCGGCAGGGTGCAGCCTGCCCCCTCCAACCCGTGGATCAACTTGGTGCTTTTCATCGTCACGCTGATCAGCACGCTGTGGGTGGGCGCGCTTTACGGGGATCTGCCCGCCGACGTAGGCAATACACTGAGCGAACTCGCCGTGAATGTGCTGACCACGCCGGCGCTTTTGTGGAGCGGCTGGCCCTTTGCCCTCACCTTGTTGGGCATCCTCACCGCCCACGAGTTCGGCCATTATTTCGCGGCCCGCTATCACCGTGTGGCCGTGACCCTGCCCTATTTTTTGCCCATGCCCCTGGGCTTTGGCACATTGGGCGTGTTTATCCGGCTGAAATCGCCTGTGCCAGATCGGCGCAAACTCTTTGACATCGGCGTGGCCGGGCCACTGGCCGGGCTGGTGCTAGCCGTGCCGCTGCTCTTTCTTGGCTTGATGACCAGTCCTGTGGAAGTGCCGCCACCCATGCCCGGCGCCGTGTTGGAAGGCAACAGCCTGCTCTACTACTTTGCCAAGTTCTGGGTACATGGCCTTGTGCTGCCCAACCCTGTCACCGGCCAGGATGTCATGATGAATCGGGTCGCTTTTGCTGCCTGGATCGGGCTGCTGGTGACGGCGCTGAACCTGCTCCCCCTGGGCCAACTGGACGGCGGACACACGGTCTTTGCCCTCTTTGGCAAGCGAGCGCGGCCCATTAACATTGTCACGCTCATCGGCATGGCCTTGCTGGGCGTGGCCGGATTAGGCGCGGTGCAAAGCTGGTTTCCGGCATTGGTCAATGTGGGCTGGGCGGGGTGGTTTGTCTGGCTAATCTTGATCAACGTCATGGGTGGCCCCTTTCATCCCCCCGCGCTGGACGACGTAACCCCGCTGGATCGGCGGCGGCGCTGGCTTGGCTATCTGGTGATTGTGATTTTTATCATCACCTTTGTTCCCGTGCCCCTGCGCCCGCTGTGATAAAATAGGACGGCAGACGACGGACCGCAGACCGCTGCGATGAAAGGAGCGACCATGACTGGCGTACAAACCCCCTCTCTAACTGAAGAGAAACCCCGTGTCGACCGCTCGCGCTACTGGCGGCTGGCGGATCTGGCGCAGTTTTCAGATGAGGATGGCTTCCGCTATGAAATTATCAATGGAGAGTTGATGATGACTGCTGCCCCTGCTCGCCCACACGGTGTTGTTGCCAGTCGTCTTGCGCTTTGGCTTCCGCAGCATTTACTGGAACATCGCTCAGACTGGTCGCTCATCGCACAGCCCATCAATCTGGAAATTGAGACAGAGAGGGAGACATTTCATTGTGAGCCGGACCTAAGTATCTTTGACCAGACGTTTGAAACTCTTCTCGCGGACAAAGAGCTTTTCCCCGTCATCGTCATCGAAATCGTCTCGCCCGGCAACCCGGACAATGACTACGTGCGCAAAGTGCGGGCCTACGCCGCGCTGGGCATCCCCGAATATTGGATCGCCGATCCCCGCCACCGCACGGTCACCTTTTTGGAGCTGAGTGGGGAAGGTCCACTGCGCCATTACGAGCGGCTTGCCAACTCGAAACTGCTGCCTGCATTGACGCTGGATGTGGACGCACTCTTTGCCGGGATTGAATAGGAGCGTGAGGGATGATGACAAAGACATTTGAACAGGTGATGGATGTGGTTAGGCAACTCCCCCCTGAACTACAACAAGAAGTTGGCGATTTTGCACTCTTTTTAATGGAAAAAAAATTACCACCCAAAGCGGAGAAACCACTTCTTAAATGGCGCGGTGCATTGAGCCATTTAAGGGATGAATACACTTCAGTCGAATTGCAGCACAAGATTTTAGAGTGGTGGGAAGATGAAGTATCTCCTTGATGCGAATATCTTGCTAGAGTTTATTCTTGAGCAGCAGGATGCGAAAAAGGCTGGTCAGCTTCTTGAAAAGATGTCCGACCAGTTTTGTATTTCGTATCTTGCCTTGTGCTCCATAGGCATGATTGTGAGTAGGAGAGGAAACCCTTCAGGTTTTCTAGATATAGTCGATGATATTGTGCGAACTGGGACTATTTTGGTTCAGTTAGATCTCTTGGATATGAAAAAGCTAGTCGAGATCATGCAAACCTATACCCTCGACTTTGACGACGCCTATCAATATGCCATCGCCGAAAAATACAATCTCGCCATCGTTTCCTATGACACCGATTTCAACCGCACGCCGCGTGGACGCACTACCCCGGCGGCGCTTTTACAAACCTTTGCACAACAGACTGAAGACTAGGATCGAGAAGTAGACCCATGACAGAAACCCCTTCCATGCAAGAAGTAATCCGCCGCCTGCACAGCTATTGGTCGGCGCGTGGCTGTACCATCTGGCAACCGCACAGCGAAAAAGTCGGCGCGGGGACCATGAACCCGGCCACTGTGTTGCGCGTGCTGGGGCCAGAGCCGTGGAGCGTAGCCTATGTAGAGCCATCCTTCCGCGCCGACGATGGCCGCTATGCCGAAAACCCCAACCGCATGCAAATGCACACCCAATATCAGGTCATCCTCAAGCCTGATCCCGGCAACCCGCAAGAACTCTACCTGGGCAGCCTGGAGGCCATCGGCCTGGACCGCACCCGCCACGACATCCGCTTTGTGGAGGACAACTGGGAATCGCCGGCGCTGGGCGCGTGGGGACTGGGCTGGGAAGTCTGGCTCGACGGCCAGGAGATCACCCAGTTCACCTACTTTCAGCAGGCCGGTGGGCAGACCCTCGATCCCGTCAGCGTCGAGATCACCTATGGGCTGGAACGCATTGTTATGTACCTGCAAAACCGCACCGAAGTTTGGAATATTGACTTCGACGGCACGCACACTTATGGCGAGATCTACCGCGAACAGGAGATCGAGCATTGCGTCTATAACTTTGAACTGGCCGACGTGGAGCGCCAAAAGCTGCTCTACGATCTCTACAAAGCCGAGGCCGAAGCCTGCATCGCCCGCGGATTGGTGGCCCCAGCCCACGATTATGTGCTGCGCCAGAGCCAGACCTTTAACATCCTCGACGCCCGCGGCGCCATCGGCGTCACCGAGCGCGCCAAATATTTCGCCGACATGCGCGGCCAGGCCCGCCGCATCTCCGAACTCTATGCCGAACAGCGCCAGCGGCTGGAATATCCCTGGCTGAAGGAGAATGAAGGCAAGGTGGTGACGGGTAGTGCCGAGGAATCGCCAATCGCCAATCGCCAATCGCCAATCGCCAATCGCCAATCCCTGCTCCTCGAAATCGGCAGCGAAGAACTGCCCCCCGCCGATGTACAGGACGGCATTGCCCAGGGACAGGTGAAATTGGCGGACCTGTTGAACAACGCTCGCCTCGACTACGAGCAACTGCACGTGACCGGCACGACGCGGCGCTTGGCGTTGCATGTCACCGGGCTGGCCCCGCGCCAGCGCGATGACCTCGTGGAAAAGAAAGGCCCGCCCGCCGATCGCGCCTTTGACGCCGCAGGCAACCCCACGCGCTGCTGCTACTGGCTTTGCCGAAGGCCAGGGCGTTTCTGTCCATGATCTCGAAGTGCGCGAAAACTACGTCTACGCCGTCAAGCGCATTGAAGGCCGCCCCACGGCGGACGTGCTGGCCGAACTGCTGCCCGCCTTCCTCGATAGCCTGCGCTGGGGCAAAACCATGCGCTGGAACAGCACGAACGTGGGCTATCCTCGCCCGCTGCGCTGGATCGTGGCGCTCTATGGCGCGGCAGTTGTGCCCTTCGCTTGGGCCGGCGTGACCAGTGGACGGGTCAGCCGTGGGCCGCGTTTCGCCGACGCGGCCGCGGATCTCCCCGCCGGTGGCTTTACTACCTTTGACGTGGCCGACGCCGATGGCTATTTTGATGCCATCGCCGCCCAAGATATCGTGCTCAATCGCCAAGAACGCCGCCAGCGCATCGCCGAAATGATACAGGAATACGCCGCCGCTGCCGGTGGCAGCAGCCCCGACGATCCCGGCCTGCTCGACGAAGTCACCGATCTGGTGGAAGCGCCCGCGCCGGTACTGGGTTCATTTGAGGAGAAGTACCTCGAATTGCCCACGCCCGTGCTTATCGGCGTCATGAAAAAACACCAGCGCTACTTCCCCGTGGAGCGAGGGGATGCATCCGATTCGCAACTCGCAACTCGCAATTCGCAACTTCTTCCCCACTTCATCACGATTGCCAACGCCAACGCGCTGCCTCACCCCGATGTGGTGCGCCGTGGCAACGAAGGCGTGATCCGCGCCCGCTATGCCGACGCCGCCTTCTTCTGGCGACAGGACACCGCGCAGCCGTTGGAGGCTTTCACGCCACACCTTTCCACGCTTACCTTTCACGAGCGGCTTGGCTCCATGCTGGACAAGGTACATCGGCTGGAGAAACTGGCCCCGCAGATCGCCAGCATGATCGGCGCAAGCGAAGCCGAACAGAAGAGCGTCGCCCGTGCCGCCGCCCTCAGCAAATCGGATCTGGTCACATCAATGGTGGTGGAGATGACCAGCTTGCAGGGCATCATCGGCGAGATCTACGCCCGCAAGAGTGGCGAAAGCGCCGACGTGGCCCAGGCCATCCGCGAACATTACCTGCCCCGCTATGCTGGGGACGCCAACCCGCAGCGCGCGCCGGGGCTGGCCCTCAGCCTCTCGGACAAACTGGATAGCCTGGCCGGACTCTTTGGCGTGGGCGTGCAGCCCAGCGGCAGCACCGATCCCTTCGGGCTGCGGCGGGCGGCATTGGGCATTGTCAACAATCTGTTGGGCGCTCGTCTCGACTTTGATCTGACGAAGGCGCTGGTCCGTGCGGCCCAGGGGTTTGACATCGACATGGCAGCGCGCGCCCTGACCGAAGCGGGCGACTTTATCACCCGGCGGCTGCAAGGCGTGTTGCTGGAGATGGGCTATGCCCACGGTGTGGTGGAGGCTGTGCTGGCCGTGCGCGGCCACAATCCTCACCGCGCCGAGCGAGCCTGTGCCGCGCTGACGACGATGATCGCCGCGCCCGACTGGGCAGATACTTTCACCGCCTATGCCCGCTGTGCGCGGTATTGTGCGCACACTGACCGAGCGCCTGCCCTTGAATCCGGCAGCCTATGAAACCGATGCCGAACGCGCTCTGGACGCCGCCTATCAACAGGCCCAGGCAGGCGTGGACCGCGGCGACGAACCGGCAGTGCACCTGAGCGAGGCTTTGCAATCACTGCGCCAGCCCATTAACGGCTTCTTTGATGCTGTGCTGATCAACGCCGACGATCTCGCCGTGCGCCAAGCCCGCCAAGCATTGGTGCAACGCATCGCCGCGTTGCCCGCCGCTGTGGCGGATCTGAGCAAGCTCCAGGGATTCTAGCCGTGGCCGAGTTTACGGTTGTCGTTTGAGTATGTAGGGAACCTCATGAAAAATGCATACAGGATGCGCTGGGCAATCATCCTGATCCTGGCGCTGGGGCTGAACATCACCCCAGCGCTGCACGCGTCAACCCACGGTGGGCCGGGCACGAATTCGCTTCTGCGCCCGGCCCATGACTACGTAGCCGAGCGGAACCAAGTCTGCATACGTCCTATCCCCTACTCAGAAATTGGAATTATTTTTCAATCCCCAATTCCTTATAAAAGGAGTTCGTATGAAGATCGCGCTGATTGCATCGGGCAGCCGTGGCGATGTGCAACCCTATGTGGCGTTGGGCAGGGGGCTGGTGCAGGCTGGTCACAGCGTGCGGCTGGTGACCCATGAGAATTTTGAGTCTCTGGTCACAGGCCACGGGCTGGATTTTCGCTCCTTGCGGGGCAATGTACAGGAGGTGGTAGAGAGTGAAGAGATGCGGACTCTGTTAGAAAAGGGTAACTTTTTTGCCATCACGGCCTTTACGGCCAAAGCCTCGCAAAAAGCAGCGGTGCAGTGGGCCGAAGACGGATTGGCCGCCTGTCAGGGCATGGATCTGTTGGTGGTGGGCATGGGCGGACTGTATAGCGGGCTGGCCCTTTCGGAAAAACTGGGCATTCCGCTCTTGCAAGCCCATGTGATCCCCTTCACCCCCACCGCGGATTTCCCCGGTCCTCTGGTGCCAGCGGCGGTGGGCAAAGTGGGTGGCGCGCTCAACCGCCTTTCCCATCACCTGACCCGGCAAGTCATGTGGCAGGGTTCGCGCACTGCCGACAAAATGGCTCGGCAACAGGTCTTGGGGCTACCCACCAAGCCTTTCTGGGGGCCTTACCAATCCGCTCCCCTGCATCAACATCCCATTCTCTACGGCTTCAGTCCCTCGGTATTGCCCAAACCGTCGGATCGGGACGCCAACACGCACGTCACCGGCTATTGGTTCTTGGATGCCGCGGATCGGACACCGCCCGCCGCGCTTGTCAACTTTTTAGAAAACGGCCCGCGTCCGGTCTACATTGGCTTTGGCAGCATGACCAACCGTGATCCCGAAGCCACGGCGAAATTGGTCTTGCAGGCGTTGGAGAAGAGCGGACAACGGGCGGTGCTGCTCTCTGGCTGGGGCGGGCTGCACAAGGCCGAACTGCCCAAGAGCGTACTGATGTTGGAGAGCGCGCCCCACGATTGGCTCTTTCCGCGCATGGCCGCGCTGGTCCATCACGGTGGGGCGGGGACCACCGCGGCGGGGCTGCGCGCCGGGGTCCCCGCACAAGTCGCCCACTTCTTTGGCGATCAAGCGTTCTGGGGCCAACGGATTGCCGATCTGGGTGTGGGGCCAGCGCCGATTGCGCGCAAAACGCTGACGGTGGACACATTGGCCGCGGCCATCCGCGAAATGGTGACCAATCAGGCGATGATCCAGCGCGTCTGCTGCCCTGGGCGAACAGATCCGGGCCGAAGACGGCGTGGCCCAGGCGGTGGAGATTATCGGGCGGCTTGCACACGAGCGGGTTGGCTAAACAGATTGCTGTCTGCCCTGTCAGGAAATCAACTGTCCAGATTGTCAGATTCGCGCCTTTTCCGTACACTGACGCTATCCCATTCACCACCCCTCCAAAGGGAGAAACCCCATGTATATCGGACTTGACATTGGCACCACCAGCCTGAGCGTGGTCGTGTTGGATACCCAAAGCGGGCGCTTGTTGGCGCACCATAGCGTCCCCAATACGGCCAACCTTTCCCCCGGCGCTGGCCGCGCTGAGGCCGATCTGGACCGGCTGCAACAGGACACGCTGCAAGCGCTGGCCGGGATTGTGGCGGCGGTGGGCAATGCGGTGGGCCACATTCGCGGCATCGGGCTGACGGGCCAACAGCATGGGGTGGCCTTTTTACAGCCTGATCTGCGCCCGGCCCGCACCGCCATCACCTGGCAAGATCGGCGTGTGCAAGAGACCATGCCGGGCCATGCCCAGAGCTATTTGCAGCGATTTGTCGAGGTGTCAGGCGGTAGACAGGCTTTTCAGCGTATGGGCTGCCTGCCCGCGGCGGGCTTTCTGGGCACAACGCTCTTTTGGCTACGCCAACGGGATCAGTTGCCCGATGCGCTGACCTGTTTTGTGCCCGACGCCATTGGCGCGTTTCTCACAGGCGAGACGCCTGTGATTGATCCCACGCTGGCAGGCAGTTCGGGCATCTTTGACATTGTCGCCAACGACTGGGATTGGGATCTCATCGGGCGGCTTGATCTGCCCCGGTCGCTCTTTGCGCCGATTGGCGAAGCTGGGCAGCGTCTGGGCGGTCTGCGTGCCGAGATTGCCGAGCAAGTGGGGTTGCCATCGGGGCTGCCTGTGGGCATTGCCCTGGGCGATAACCAGGCCAGCGTCATCGGCAGCGTGCAGGATTTGCCGCAAAGTTTGCTGATCAATGTGGGCACGGGCGGGCAGATTTCGGCGCTGACCGACGAAGTTCACTTTATCCCCGGTCTGGAAAACCGCCCCTTCCCCGGCGGGCGCTATCTGCTCATCGGCGGCGGGCTGTTTGGCGGGCGCAGTTATGCCTATCTGCTTAATTTCCTGCGCATGGCGGGCGCACAGCTTTTCGAGGCTGCTGCCGAGGATACGCTCTACGACCGCATGACCGCGCTGGCCGCCACTGTCGCACCGGGCAGTGATGGCCTGCGCTGTTCGCCGCTCTTTACAGGCAGCCGTCTGGACCCCAATCTGCGCGCCAGCTTTAGCGGCCTCTCGCCGGAGAACTTCACCCCCGGCCACATGGCCCGTGCCCTCTTGGAAGGCATGGCCGAGGGCTTTCACCAATTCTATACACAGATGCGGCCTGTGGTGGGAAACGTTCCCCGCTGGTGGGCGCGGGCAACGGTATCCGCCGCAACCGGCTGCTGGCGCAAATCTTGGCCGGGCGCTTTGAATCGGACCTGCACGTGCCCATCTTCAGCGAAGAAGCCGCCGTGGGCGCGGCCATCAGCGCCGCCGTGGGCAATGGCGACTTCCCCAGCGTGGACGCCGCCATGCACAAACTCTTGCGCTATGACGAGGTGATTCAGCCCTAGAACGCAAAATCCCCGAATTTTTACCTACTTTTTAACGCAAAGGCGCAGAGGTGGGGAGCCGCAGAGGGAAGAAGGTAAAGTACAAAAGTAGTGCAGTTGATCCTCTGCAATCTGCGAAAATCCGCCAAATCTGCGGCATCTGCGTTCTATTCTCCCCTTTGCGCCTCTGCATCTTTGCGCCTTTGCGTTAAAATTCTCGTTGTGCTATCCGCCGATGCCGTAGAGATCGCTGAACTTTTCGGTCAAGTAGGCCAAATAGGGACCGGTCTGCAAGCCCTCTCCCGTGGAACGGACCAACAACTCCTCCGGCGTGTAGGCGCGGCCATGCTGATAGATATTTTCCGTCAGCCACGTGAGCAGCGGCGCGTACTCGCCCCCTGCCAGCGCATCCGCCAACCCCGGCACCTGGGCGTGGGCCGCCTGCAAAAATTGTGCCGACATAATATTGCCAATCGTATAGGTGGGGAAGCTGCCCACATGGCCCGACGACCAGTGAATATCTTGTAGCACACCTTCGCGGTCGCTGGGCGGGGTCAAGCCTAGATAGCTTTCGAGCTTGTCAGTCCAGATTTCGGGCAGATCCGCCACCGCCATTGAGCCATCCATCAGCCCCATTTCGATTTCCACCCGTAACATAATGTGCAGGTTATAGGTCACCTCGTCGGCTTCAACGCGGATCAGGCTGGGCTGCACACGGTTCACGGCACGGTAGAATTCGTCCACGCTCACATCACCCAGTTGTTGGGGGAAGCGGCCCTGAAGATCGGCGAAGTGTAGCTCCCAAAAGGCACGGCTGCGCCCGATCTGGTTTTCCCACAACCGCGACTGGGATTCATGTGTGCCAAAGCTGGCCCCGCCCACGGCATACAGCCCCAGGAAATCACACGTCAGCGCCGTGCGTGTGAGATCCGGGTGAATGTTCTGTTCGTACAGCCCGTGGCCGCTTTCGTGGAAGATGCCGAAGATGGCCCCAGGCAGATAGTCGGGCTGATAGCGCGTCGTCATCCGCACATCGTCGCGCGTAAAGGAGATCTCAAACGGGTGCGCGGAATCGTCCAGCCGCCCGCGGTTAAAGTCATAGCCAAACTTGCGCGCAATCTCCACGCCAAAGGCCCGCTGATCCGCGGCGGGGAAGCCACGCGTCAGAAAGTCCCAGCGCGGGGTGGTGCCGCGCTCGACGATCTGTTGGAGCAGGGGCAGGACGCCCGCTTTGAGTTCTCCAAACAGCGTTTGCAGCCGCGCCGCCGTCATCCCCGGCTCGTATTGCAGGAGCATGGCGTCATAGGGGTGTTCGTCATAGCCGATGGCGTCGGCCAAACGGCGGCAGAGGTCGATCATTTGGGCCAAATGGGGCGCAAAGCTGGCGAAATCATTGTGGGTTTTGGCCTCGGCCCACACCTGTTGCGCCACTGCCTTGGCCGTGGCCATCTCGCCCACCAGCGCCGCCGGGACGCGCCGGGCAATGGTGTGGGCTTCGCGGGCGGCCTGGATTGCGCGCACCCGGTAGCTGTCTGGGCGCATCGGCGGCAATCTCGGCTTCGGCTGCGTCCAACAGCCGTGCCAACTCCGGGGCGCTGATCCGTTCTTGGGCCAACCGGCTCAGCGTTGCCAGTTGTTCCCCGCGGATGCGCGCCCCCTGCGGCGGCATCTGCGTGCGGCTATCCCAGAGCAGCACATTGGCCGTGGTGAGCAGATCGGAAATCGTGGCAATGTAGGTTTGGAACTGTTCGTAGGGGGTCATGGGTAGGTCCTTGGTAATTGGTGGCTGTTGGGTGATTCTACACGTATTACGCATTCATTCCCCCAACGCCGCCCAATAGCGCGCCCACGCCTCTAGCCCTTCGTGGAGGCGGTGAATACGAAAAAATTCGTTGGGGGCGTGGAAGTCTTCGTCGGCGGTGGAAAACGAGAAAAAGACCGTCGAGATGCCCAAGATGCGCTGGAAGAGTTCGCTCACCGGCAGCGTACCGCCCATGCGCACACGCAGCGGAGGCGTGCCATAGACCTGGGTCAGCACCGCAGACGCCACACTCAACCCCACATGATCGTCGGGGATGGCATAGGGCAGCGCCGTGTGGTCGCCCGCGGCCACGCGCAAAGTGACGCCGGGCGGTGTGTGCGCGGTTAGGTGCGCCCCGATCAAGCGCACGATCTCGGCGGGATCTTGATCGGGCACAAGCCGACAGGTGATCTTGGCGTGGGCCTGGCTGGGGATCACGGTCTTGCTGCCCTCGCCTTGGTAGCCGCCCCACATACCGTTGATCTCCAACGTGGGGCGTGTCCACTGCCGTTCCAACGTGGAATAGCCCGGCTCGCCAAAGGGGATCGGCGCACCCGTTTGGGCCAGATAATCCGCATCCTTAAAGGGCAACGCGGCCAGCATTTGGCGCTCCGCCGCCGACAGACTCCGCCACACGATCATAGAATCCGGCCACGGCCACGCGCCCATCTTCGCTGTGCAGGCTGGCCACCAATTGGGCCATGGCGTGTAGCGGATTCGCCACCGCGCCGCCATGCCGCCCTGAGTGTAGATCCTTGGCCGCGCCGCGCAGACTGAATTCCAGCCCGGCCATGCCCCGGCTAGAGACGGTAATCGACGGCTCGTCTATGCGCCACATGGCCCCATCCGCCGAGAGCGCGAAATCTGCCGCCAATTTGGCCGCATTCTCCTGTACAAAGGCTTCCAGGCTGGGGCTGCCGATCTCCTCTTCGCCCTCAAAGAGAAATTTCACGTTGACCGGCAGCGCGCCGTCCACGGCCATAAAAGCCGCTGCCACCTTGAGCGGGATGATCATCGGCCCTTTGTCGTCGGAGACACCGCGGGCATAGAGCCGCCCATCACGGATGGCAGGCTGAAAGGGCGCACTTTGCCAAGCGTCCAGCGGGTCGGGCGGCTGCACATCATAATGGCCGTAGACTAAGATCGTAGGCTGGCCCGGCGCGCCCAGCCATTCGGCATAGACCACAGGATGGCGTGCCGTGGGCATGATCGCCACGCTATCCATACCGGCGGCGGTCAATTGCGCCGCCACCCACTGCGCCGCCGCCGCCATCTCCCCGGCATAAGCCGAGTCTGTGCTCACGCTGGGGATGCTCGCAAAGCGGATCAGATCGGCCAGGATCTGCTCGTGTTGGGATTGCAGATGATTGAGCACAGGCTGCAACATGGCGTTCACTTTCCACCGTCCACAGAGAGCACCTGCCCACTCACCCACGCGGCATAGTCTGACGCAAAGAAGAGCACGCCGTGGGCGATGTCTTCGGGTTTGCCCAAATGTTTGAGGGCGATGTTGTTGAGCAGCGCTTGCTGCCCGGCCTCGCCATACGATTCCCATTGGCGACGTGTGGATTGGTTGGAGATCACAAAGCCAGGCGCGATGTTGTTGACTGTGATCCCCCACGGGCCGAGTTCATGGGCAAGTTGACGGGTCAGCCCAATCTGCGCGGCTTTGGCCGAGGCATAAGCTTGAATCCCCGTGAGGCTGATGCCCAGCCCCGCGCCGCTGGAGATGTTGACGATGCGCCCCCAGCGGGCTTCTTTCATGGCCGGGGCCACGGCCTGGGCGAAATAGAAGGCGGCGGTGACATTGACCTCGAAAATGCCGTGCCAATCGGCGGGCGAGATCTCTTCCAGCGGACGCCCCACCTGGCCGAGAACGCCGCCGGCGTTGTTGACCAAAATATCGACGCGCCCGGTGGCGGCGCTGGCTTCGGCCACAAAGGCGAAAACGGCGTCACGGTCGGTAATGTCCACGGCGCGCACTTCACAGCGCCCCCCGGCCTCGGTGCAAAGCTGCTGCGTTTCGGCCAGTTCGTCCTTGAGCAAATCACAGGCCCAGACCTGCGCGCCGCGTTGGGCGAATCCCAGGGCAATGGCGCGGCCAAAGCCGTGGGCGGCGCCGGTGACAATCACAGTCTTTCCGGAAAATTCTATGTTCATGGTTAATTTAAGTCCTCGCTACTTTTGCGAATTAAAAGATGAGGCAAGCGTTGCAACACCTCTGGGCGGAGTGCTTCCACCGCCGCGCCGATGGCGAGCGCCAACCGATCCGCTCCCGGTGGCGTAGCAATTTGAAAGCCCACAGGCAACCCCGCTGGGTTGAGGCCACAGGCCACGCTGTGGGCAGGCAGCCCTGTGACATTATAGGGCGCAGTGCGGCGCGCTTCGGCTGCGCCTTCGTCGCCCACCACTGCGGGGTCTTCATGGGGGGCCACCCACGGCGCCGTGGGTGAGAGCAGCGCATCCACACGGTGGAATGCTTCCAAAAAGTGAGCCGTGAGATGGCGGCGAAACTGCTGAGCGCGCACATAGACCACGCCGGGGATGGCAAAGCCCAGTTCAATCTGGGCACGTGTGAGCGGCGCGTACGCTTCGGGGCGCGCGCCAATCATGCGGGCGTGGATAGCGCTGGCCTCTGGCCCAATCACCGACATCATCACGGCGTCGCCCAGGTCCAGGTGCGGAATGGTGATATTGACCAGGGTTGCCCCCGCCCTTTGCAGATCCCGACAGGTCTCATCGAAAAGAGCGCGCACCGGCGCTTCCATCTCCCGCCCCTCCTGGTGATCCACCAGCACGCCCAGGCGCAGCCCAGCCAATGCCGCCGGTTGCAACGGTTGCGGCTCTGCGCCGCGCAACACATCGTAGAGCAGGGCAGCATCCTGGCTTGTGCGCGCCAGCGGCCCGGCGTGATCCAGCGACCATGAGAGCGGGAAAATACCATCCAAACTCACCGCGCCAAAGGTGGGCTTGAAGCCAACCACGCCGCAATAGGATGCCGGGATGCGAATCGAGCCGCCGGTGTCTGTGCCCACCGCCGCATAGCACATGCCCGCCGCCACCGCCGCCGCCGATCCACCGCTGGAACCACCCGCTGTGCGCGTGGTGTCCCACGGATTCCAGGTTGGCCCAAAGTCGGGGTGAACAATGCCGTAGGCAAACTCCAAGAGATTGGTTTTGCCCACCAGCACGGCCCCCGCCGCGGCCAGATGGCGCACAATGCGGGCGTCGGCGGTGGGGATGCGCTGCGCCCAGTGGCGCGAGCCAGCCGTGGTGCGGATGTTGGCCGTGTCCACCAGATCTTTGAGCGCCACCGGGATGCCATGCAGCGAACCACGGTCATGCCCGGCGTGTAGTTCAGTCTCGGCACGGTGCGCCGATTCTCGCGCCAACTCCGCAGTCACGGTGATGAACGCGTTGAGCACAGGATTGAGCGCTTCAATGCGCGCCAGCGCCTTTTCGGTCACCGCCACGGGTGAGAGTGTGCCAGCGCGATAGGCCGCGCCCACTTCAGCAATGGACGCAAAGAGGATCTCATCCCCGCTCATCGGTTTCCTCCTCCTCCCAGGGCAGACCCATCGGGGGGAGCGGCCCCAGATCCAGCGCGGCGATCTGGGCATCCACAGCCAGGATGGCGCGCAGTCCGGGGATCAGCGCTTCGGCTCGTTCAAGCGGCAGATCAAGGCCGTTGAGCGCAGCCAGTTGGCGTACACCTTCGGCATTCACGGGCGGCGCTTGGTTCACGGGCGGCTCCGCATAAGTTCATCTAGCGTGGCCTGGGATTGGGGGCGGCGGCCCTCTTCAATGTCGTGGATCAACTCGACAAGGCGGGCAGTGATGGGCGTTGGTACGCCAACCTTGCGTCCCGTGCTGACAATCGGCCCGATCTGCGGATCAACCTCGGTGCGTCGTTTGCGGATTGCCAGATCTCGCCAAATGCCACTGTGGGTCTTGGCCGATTTGCGGTTGAAATCGACCATCTTATCCAGCGAGCGCTGTGAAATCGCCGGGTCGGTGGTGGGCAGAAAGGCGTTGGGATCAAAGCCATTGAATGCCTCCGGGCGGATGTTGTTTGCCAGTGCCACGGCCATTACCTCCTGGGCCAGGTCAATGTAGAGCTGGCGATAGGCGGGATCGGCCAGGGCGTCGGCGATGGAATCGTTGGTCAGCGCCGTGGCGAAAAGCTGCGCACCATAGGCCAGCTTGCCCCACAGATAGCCCCAGATGTTGTCGGTAATGATGGCGTTTGGCTCGAAATCGAGAAAAGCCCGGTGCAGCGCTTGAATGCGCTCTGTGTGCGCGCCATCCAATTCGCCCAAGACCACCGCGCCGCGCCCACCAAAGAGGATCAGTCCCGGCTCCAGATAATCGGCCCCAAAGTTGACAAAGCTGCCCACCGTGCGGTCGGCGCCCACAATCTCGCTGATCACCAACTCATTCAGCCCATTTT
The DNA here is from genome assembly GCA_963721725.1 of uncultured Chloroflexia bacterium. Lineage (GTDB taxonomy): Bacteria > Chloroflexota > Anaerolineae > Caldilineales > Caldilineaceae > RI-153. Next base: position 85,671 of record CAVRLX010000022.1, on the reverse strand, counting down.
GCACCGAGACCAAATAGCCATCTGCGGCCAGATAGGGCAGCAGCGCATGGGTAGCGGCTTCGGTGTCCTGGGCCTTCACACAAAGCAAAATCACGGGGTATTCGCCCGTAAGCGTCTCCGGCGTGAAGGCGGGAGCCTGGGCTGTAAATTCCTCAATCGGGCCGGTGATGGAAAGCCCTTTGGTGTTGATCGCCTCCACATGCTCAGCGGCACGATCCACAAACGTAACGCCATGGCCGGCGCGGGCCAGATATGCACCGATCGTGCCGCCAATGGCCCCAGCCCCCCAGATTAAAAAGTCCATTTTAGTCCCATCCTTTCTCAATAAGTTCTCGGGTTTCGTCGACAGCGATCTGCCAGATCGCCAACATCTCTTCATCACCCCGTTGATAGCGGCCGGCATAGTTGCCGTCGCCCAGATATTCGCGCAAAGCCTGCCCCACCAGCCGCGCAGAACCTGTGCGGTCGGGCAGCGTTTTCTGTTCATCGGGCATGGTCACACCGGCCAGGCGCGTCCACGGGAAGTTCTCAAACCAGGATGCGTGACTGCCCACAGGATCAATCGAGCGCGCCTTCGCCATCATTTTCGGACCTTGCCACCACTGATAAAACTTCACCTGCACCGTGGGATGATCCGCCATCCATTCTGTCGCCAGCGCGCCAGCAGGTTCGTTGCCGCCGTGGCCGCTCACGAGCAGAATACGCCGAAAACCACTCCCGGCCAAGCTGTCGAGAATGTCGCGTACAATGCGTGTGTATGTTTCCACGCGCAAACTCACCGAGCCGGGATAGGCGCCAAAATAGGGCGTGATGCCATAGGCCAGCACCGGGAAAACAGGCACGCCCAGCGGATCGGCGGCCTCCACCGAGACGCGCTCGGCCAGAATGGTATCCACACTGAGGCTCAGATAGGCGTGCTGCTCTGTGCTGCCCAGGGGAACCACGGCCCGGTTATCGTGTTGCAGGTAGGCCTCCACCTGCATCCAGTTCATGTCATTGATTTTCATCGGAACATCTCCTGTAGTCTGACACGGCGGTCAACAGTGCAAAATTTTGCAACTTGACGAGAGAGGAAGCTGTGTTATGATAGCGCTAGTGTTATAGATGATTAGAACACTCCCCATCTATTCTCAGTGATAGTTTCGACTTTTGCAACTTATAAATCCAGCCCTCCTTCACTGAATCCTATTATCGTGATTGTTCAGATTGATCGTACGCTTTCGATTCCTATTTATACCCAGATTGTGGGGCAATTGCAGTTTAGCATTGTCTCTGGGCGTTTGCCTTCGGGTACACAGTTGCCGTCAATTCGGGAACTGTCACAGGAGAGCGACATCGCCCCCATGACCGTCTCTCAGGCCTATCAAGAGCTAAAGCGCTTGGGCCTCATAGACATGCAAGTGGGGCGCGGGACCTTTGTCACGGCCTTTTCGTTGGGCGATGATCTGGGGGCGGATGGTCTGATCCGGCCCAATCGCACGCTGCGCTTGCGGCGTATCTTGCAGGGCGCAGTGGCCGAAGCCGCCACCCAGGGCTTTTCCGAGGACGAGATCAAAGGGGTCTTTCTCTCGGTGCTGACAGATTCGCAGGGCGTGGAGATGGATCACATGTTTGTCATGGCGGGGCTGTGGCAACATGCGCTGGAAGTCTATGCCGATGACATTGAGCGCCGCCTGGCGGCAGATCGGGTTGTGGTCAATCCAATCACCTTTGCCGATCTCCGCGAGCGCCCAGCCTATTATCAACCCTGGCTGGAACGGGCCGATGCCCTGTTTGTGCCGGTCCATCAGGTGTTGATAGTGCAGGAATTGCTGGGCGCGGCGGGGCTGGTCTGGAACAAGCCCATCCTGGGCCTTAATTTTGTGGTGCGTTCGTCCACGGCAGAGGCAATTGGCGATCTGCCCGGGGGATTGCGCCTGGGATTGATCTCCAAACTGCCGGAGTTTGTTAATTCTTTGGTGCAAGGGGTGGAAGCGCTCTATCCATTGACGCAACCGCCTTGGGTCGGGCTGACTGATGATGAGGCTGCGCTGGCACAGATGGCGCAATCGGCCCAGGCCATTGTTTTTGCCAGTGGTTGTGAAGAAGCGATAGCTCACCTGCGTCGACAGATGCCGCCCAATACCCCTATGATTGAATATCTGCACACGCCAGATGAAGCAGCCTATGCGCGTATTCAGAGCTTTCTCACCCGGGCGGCTGCGCCTCTGCCCGCCTGAGCAAAGAACGTTGGTTTTCATGCGACAACGGCCAATGAAGAAAGTACCCACCCAAAGGTGAACCCGTTTTCAATGCCCTTTGCCGCTACAATAGTGCTTTATTTTTATCCAATCCTACTGTTTACAGAGAGGAGTTCGTTATGAACAAACGTATGTTACACCTGCGTATGCTCACCTTGGCGATGATCTTGGCGCTGCTGGTTTCGGCCTGTGCCGCACCCGCCGCCCCCACGGCTGGCGAGACAGGTACAGATGCGCCAGCCCAAGAGGCCGCGCCAGAGGAGTCGTCTGCCGCCAGTGGTGGCACACTGACGATTGCCCGCCCCACTGATGCTGTGGCGTTGGATCCCAAAGTGGAGACCACATCACCGGGCAACTGGGTCATGTCCAACATCTACGAAACATTGGTAATCTTGGACACGGATCTGAGCTTCAAGCCCGGTTTGGCCGAAAGCTGGGAACAAGTGGAAGAAGATCGCTGGCGCTTTACGCTGCGCCAGGGCGTCACCTTCCATGATGGCACGCCTTTTAACGCCGAGGCGGTGAAATTCAGCTTTGCCCGCCAGCAAGATCCGGAAAATCCAGGCCGCAGTGCCAGCAACTTGGCGCCCATCATCGCGGTGGAGGTGGTGGACGAAAACACCGTTGACTTCGTCACTGATGGCCCCTATGGCCCCATGCTCAACATTCTCTCGCTTGTCTACACCGGTGGCATTGTCAGCCCCGCCGCTGTGGAGAAACACGGCGAGGATTACGTGCGCAATCCTGTGGGCACGGGTCCCTTCCAGTTTGTCGAATGGCGCACCAACGACAGCATCACCATTGAGCGCTATGAAGATTACTGGGGCGAACCGGCCAAACTCGACGAGGTGATCTATCGCGTCATCCCCGAAGAGAGCGCCCGCATGTTGGCACTGGAAACCGGCGAAGTGCAGATGGTGATGCAGCCTGCGCCGTCACAACTGCCCATGCTGGCCGATGATCCCAACTTCACCATCTTTGAAACCCCCGGCGTGCGTGTGATCTTCTTTGGCATGGTCACCGACAAGGCCCCGCTGGACGATGTGCGGGTGCGTCAGGCCCTGAACTATGGCTTCGACAAGCAATCTGTGGTGGACAACATTCTGGAAGGCTCTGGCTTCCTGCCCCAATCCTACATCTCGCCGCCCGTCTTTGGCTTTGCCGATGTGAGTGACAACTTTGCCTATGACGTTGACAAGGCTATAGCCCTGTTGGAAGAGGCCGGATGGACCGATAGCGACGGCGACGGCATCCGCGAAAAGGACGGCCAACCGCTGCAACTGACCCATTACAGCCCGCGTGGCCGCTATCTGAAGGACGCTGAATCAGGCGAGGCTTTCCAGGCCGCCATGCGCGAATTGGGCGTGGATGTGACCCTGGAAGTGATGGAATGGGGCACGCTCTTCGAGCAGTTGCGCCAACCGGATCTGGCCTCCAATCTCTTCACGATTGGCTGGTCCACGGCCACAGGTGATGCGGACTATACGCTAGGGCCGCTCTTCGGCTGCGACAGCTTCCCGCCCAACGGCTGGAATTCCATGCAGTTCTGCAACGAAGAGGTCGACGCTCTCCTTGCCCAGGCCCGCACCAGCACAGACATGGCCGAACGTCAGGAACTCTACGCCCAGGCGATGGAAATCCTGGCCGAGAACGCTGTGGTGGTCCCTGTCTTCAACACCAAAGAGACCATTGTCACCACTGCCGACGTGCAGGGCTTTGTCCAGCACCCCATCGACTACTTCCTGTGGTTGGGGTCGGTGAGTTTGGCACAGTAGAACGTAAAACACAATGCGTAATTCGTGATGCGTAATTTCATTTATGCATCACGAATTACGCATCACGCTCAATCCTCTCTTTTTTATTTTTATTCTTTTTCTGCCTATGACACGCTACATTGCCGCCCGGCTGCTGGGGACCATCCCTGTTTTGTTGGGCATTGTTTTCATCACCATGTTGACCCTTGATCTCATCCCCGGTGACCCTGTGGCGCTGATGTTGGGCGAGAATGCGCGCCCCGCCGAGGTGGCCGCCTTACGCGAACGGCTGGGATTGGACGCATCGCTGCCCGTACGCTATGCCCGTTATATCGGCAACGTCGTCCAGGGCGACTTGGGCCGCTCCATTCGCCAGAACCGCCCCGTGATTAACGAAATCGCTGACGTCTGGCCCAAAACGCTGCAACTGGCGCTGGTTTCCATGGCCCTGGCCGTGATCTTGGGCTTGTTTACCGGCATTGTTTCCGCCTTGCGCCCAGGCGGAATCGTCGATGCTATGGTGCGCGTCTTTGCCTTGCTAGGGTTATCCATGCCCGTCTTCTGGGTGGGGTTGGTGCTGATCTATCTCTTTGCCTACTATTTCCGCCTCTTCCCCGTGGGCGGGACCGGCACATGGCGGCATCTGGTCTTGCCCTCTCTGGCCCTGGCCGCGCCCAGCATTGCCATTGTCTCGCGCATGACCCGCTCCACTATGCTGGAGGTGATGCGCGAAGATTACGTGCGTACTGCCTGGGCCAAAGGACTGGGCCGCCCGGTGGTCATCCTGCGCCATGTGCTGCGCAATGCCCTCATCCCCATTGTCACGGTGATTGGCCTGCAATTTGGGCAACTCCTTGGCGGAGCCGTGCTTACCGAGACGGTTTTCGCGTGGCCGGGGCTGGGGCGGCTGATGGTACAGGCCATCTTCTCCCGCGACTATATTTTGCTCCAGGGGACTGTGCTCGTTTTCGCCCTGAGTTTTGTGGTCATCAACACACTGGTGGATATCTCCTATGCCTACTTCGATCCCCGCACCCGCTCCTGACGATGCACCTGTGGCGCTCATTGGTCGCCGCCGCCGTTCGCCGGGTTGGGACGTCTGGCGGCGTTTTTTGCGCAATCGCTTGGCTGTCTTTGGGCTAGTGATTGTGATCTTCCTGTTGGGCGTTGCCCTGTTCGCTCCCTGGCTGGCCCCTGTGGACCCGGCTGTGCAGACCCTGAATGACAAACGGATGCCCCCTGGCAGTGAATATCTGCTGGGTGCGGATGAGTTCGGACGCGACATTCTGAGCCGGGTGATCTTTGGCACGCGCCTTGCCCTCTACGTGGCTGTGGTGGCTGTGAGCATCGCCCTGGTCTGCGGCGTGATCCTGGGGCTGATCGCCGGTTTTGTGGGCGGCTGGGTCGACGGCGTGATCATGCGCATCATCGACATTCTCCTGGCCTTCCCTTATCTATTGCTGGCGATTGCCGTGGTCTCTGCTCTGGGCACAGGCGTACAAAACACCACCCTGGCCGTGGGGATCTGGGCCATGCCCGGCTTCGCCCGCATCACCCGTAGCCAAGTGCTGACGGTGAAGAACCGTGAATACATAACAGCGGCGCGCTCGATTGGCGTCTCCTCGCTGCGCATGATCCTGCGCCATGTGTTGCCCAACGCCATCCCCTCAGTCATTGTCTTTGCCAGCCTTTACATGGCAAACGCCATTTTGCTTGAGGCCGCGCTGAGCTTTTTGGGGCTGGGCGTACAGCCGCCACAGCCCTCATGGGGATTGATGATCGCCAACGGGCGTGACTTTTTGCGGGTTGCGCCCCACATTGCCACCATTCCCGGCCTAGCCATTATGCTGGCCGTGCTCGGCTTTAATTTGCTGGGCGATGGCCTGCGCGATGCCCTGGACCCAACCCTGCGCGGGTGAAACAAACAAATTCCCCATCCCTGCCACAAGGAGCTTCCAATGAATACCACTGAATCACACCTTGTCGCTGCTGTTTCGCCAGAGCGGCTGTGGGAGACCAACGCCGCCATTGCCCAGTGGGAGCGCAACTCGGGCAGCGACGAAGAGCGAGAGGCATTTGCCTATGTCCAAGCCAAACTGGACGACTATGGGCTGCGCACCACCTTGCTGGAACATCCCGCACTGGTGAGCTATCCCCTGGAAGCTTCGCTGGCGGTGCTGGATGGCGACAACGCTGTCGAGATCGCCTGTCTGGGCACAGCGTACAGTGCCAGTGTAGATGCGCTGGAAGCCGATGTGGTTGATCTGGGCTTTGGCACGCCAGACGACTACGCGGCCCAGGATGTACGCGGCAAGATCGTGTTGCTCAACGGGTTGGCGACGCCCACCGCCGTCTATGCTGCGGAAGGGGCCGGGGCTATCGGCCAGATTTTCATCAACGACGACCATCACCACTACATGATCGTCAGCTCGATCTGGGGGACGCCCACGCCCAAAGAGGCCCACCGCATCCCGGCCACGCCTTCGGTTTCGGTGGTGGCAAGCGACGGCGAACAGTTGCGCGCCCAGATCAAAAGCGGGCCGGTGCGTGTGCGCCTTTCGTCACAGGTCTTCATGGATCGGCAGCAAACGCCGATTCTGGTGGGCGAATTAGACGGGCAGCGCAGCCAGGATTTTGTGATCTTTAGCGGCCATTTGGATTCGTGGGAGGTGGGGGCGATGGACAACGGCAGCGCCAACGCCACCATGTTGGAAGTGGGACGGCTGCTGGCCGAACAGCGTGATCTGCTGGCGCGCGGGCTGCGCCTGATCTTCTGGAGCGGCCACAGCCACGGGCGCTATTCTGGCTCCACCTGGTATGCCGACAATTTCTGGGAAGAACTCTATGACCGCTGTGTGGCCCATGTCAATGTAGACTCCACCGGCGCGCAGGGGGCCACTTTCTATGGCAGCTTTCCCGCCAATCTGGAACTGGGCGACTTTGGCGCTGACCTAATCGGGGAACATACCGGCCAGACGGCCACCCCACGGCGCATGAGCCGGGCCGGGGATATGAGCTTCAACGGCATCGGCATTCCCGCGCTTTTCATGAGCCTGAGCCAGGTTCCCTTTGGCGAGGACGACACCGACTATGTGTCGCTGGCCTTTGGCAAACTCATCGGCGGCAAAATGCCGTGGTGGTGGCACACCAGCGAAGATACCCTGGACAAGGTCGATCTGGATGTGCTGGTCAAGGACACGCAGATCTATGTGAGCGCGCTCTGGCGGCTGTGTACCGAGCCGCTGCTGCCCCTGGATTTTCGCCCGGTGGCGGCGGATATTCAGCGCACACTGGCGGCATGGCAAGAGACCGCCGGAGCGCACCTTGATCTGACCGAGTGCGTCGAGCGAGCGGGCGATCTGCGCGAGCGGGTGACGCTGTTGGTGCAGCGCCGTCTGGAGGTAGTGCGCCGCGGCGATCTGGATCAGATCAACCTGCTCAACGAGCGCATGAAAGCGCTCTCCCGCGCCCTGATCCCGATCACCTATACCGCCGTGGGGCAATTTGACCACGACCCGGCGTGGGGACTGCCCCACATTCCGTTGCTGGCCGACATGCCCAAACTGGCAGAACTCGATCCCGGCAGCGACGAATATCACTTCCTGCGTACACAACTATTGCGCAACCGTAACAGTGTGAGCTTTGCCCTGCGTCAGGCCGTGGCATTGTTGAAATGAATCGTCCTTTAGCTCATCTATTCAATTGATTGTACAAGGGGACCCACAATGCAGAAAATTCAGACCCAGGGCGTCCACCACATTACGCTCATCGGCGCAGACCGGCAGACGAGTATCGACTTTTGGGAGGGGATGATGGGGATGCCCTTCCTCTTCGAGCAGCCCAATCTGGATGTGCCCGCCGAGAGCCATCTCTATTTTGACCCTGGCGACGGGCGGCTGATCACGGTCTTCACCAACGAAGAGCGCACCCCTGATCCCACACGCAACCCGGAGGGGATCGGCAATCTGCATCACCTTGCGTTTACTGTCTCGCGAGCGACCTATACACAGATCGCCAAACGGCTGGACGAGCGCGGCATTCACCACACAGGCGAGGTGGATCGCGGCTTTATGGATTCGCTCTACTTCCGTGATCCGTTGGGACAGTTAATCGAGTGCGCCTGTTACAAGTTCGAGCCGCCCCTGGGCGCAACCCACGCCGACGTGCTGCGCGCTGCCCATCTGATCCGCGTCCAGCGGGGCGATCCTCATATCAATGACGAACATCTAGCCGATGCCATTCAAGGGCTGGTGGAACGCCGCCAGCCCACGCTCTCCGCCGAGCGGTCGGCGAAGGACCCATACACGGCAAAGCCGCCCGTGTGGGATTAGTAGATTTTAACGCGGAGTTGCGAAGGTGCAGCGACGCAAAGAAGTGCTCTTCTCTCTGACCCTCTGCGTCTTTGCGACTCCGCGTTAAAATTCTTATGCCTGTCATCTCCGTCATGCCACCCATGTAGGGCTTCAACATATCGGGAAGGCCCACGCTGCCGTCTGCGCGTTGCAGATGCTCCATGAGCGCGAGCATGACCCTGGGCAGCGCCAGCCCCGACTCGTTGAGAGGGTATAGACGTATTCCGGGCGTGCGCCTTCGGCGGGGCGATAGCGGATAGTGGCGGGGCGGGCCTGGAAATCGCGTAAGAGCAAACACGAGCTGACCTCAAGCCATTCGCCCGACCCAATCGCCCGGCTCACTCGTTTTCGAACTTGTAGGCTTCGCGCACAGGGCTAAAGATATCAATCACCTTGGCTGGTATATCGCCAGTGCCGGCGCTGTGCGCAACCCCGCCCGGAATCACAAAAACTTCGCCTGGGGTCAACACGCGAGTTTCCCCGGCAATGGTCAAGATAAGTTCCCCTTCCAGCACGACACCCGCCTGCTCATGGGGATGGCTGTGGGTGGGCACATCGCCATGTGGGGCCAATTCGAGGAGAGAGAGCAACACGTTGTCGCCCCAGAAGGTACGCGTGAGAACGCCGGGAAAGAGTTCTTTGGGGGTTCGTTCTTTTGGATTGAAAAAAGGCATGGTTATCTTCCTTTCAGTTGAACTGGGTCTTTGGGTGAGTACTTGGTTTCCAACAGGAGCTAGGTCTCCACACATGAGAGCGTAGAGCCTAGCCCACGCAACGTCATCTTATCACATCTCCGCCCGGTGGCGAGTTGAAGAAGCACACCCCCAAGGGTAACATCGAGAAGGCGCGCATCCTCCCCGTCTAAAACATGACCCGTGACATGTGGGTCTATATTTTCTAAAATTTTGTCTTAACTGATATCCTACAAGTGGATATATGGCACGTATCTCCAAACCCCAAGCAAATCACAATTGCATTCGGCTACCAACCCGCATCGGGTTCTATAGTTCAACCCGAATTTCGACTGGCGTATCGTCTTCATTCTGTGTGGCGAGTGCGTCGCACCCTGGACCTGTATAGATATCTTCATCCCATCCCACATAGAGGAAAAACACCCGTGAATCCCACGATAAGTCCCGACCTGCTCAACCGTATCAAAGAGTACGACGCTCCCACCCTCTTCAACGCCATGGTTCGGCATGGGGGGCTGCCCAATCATGAGTACACCGACCACACCATCCGTACCCTGCTGCCCGAACTGGGTCGCGTCGTGGGCTACGCCGTCACTGCCGAGGTGACCACCAACGATGACGATTCCCCGGCGTTGGATTGGGTGGATTACTACGCGCATTTGGAAGCACTGGATGTGCCCTTCGTGGCTGTTTTCAAAGATGTGGATTCGCAGCCCGGGCGCGGGGCCAGCTTTGGCGATGGCATGGCGACGCTGCACAAACGGTTGGGCGCAGTAGGCGTCATTGTCGAGGGGACCGTGCGTGATCTAGAGGGCATCCGCCGTGTGGGGTTGCCCGTAGCAGCCTGGGGCACGGTCCCCGGCCACGGTGTTTTCAACATCACCCGCTACAACGCGCCGCTCACCGTCGGCCAGTTGCGCATCCGTCCTGGCGATCTGATTTTGATGGACAGTGATGGCTGTGTGCGCCTGCCTGTCGAGCACATTGAGGAAGTGTTGCGCCATGCCGAAGCGGTGCGCAACGACGAGACAATTCTGATGGCTTCGTATCAATCGCCCGATTTTAGCGTGGCGCAGATGCGCAAGAAGCGCTAGGCTATTCACAAATCACCGGCACTTCACAGGGTTGGGACAGAAAGTGCCCGGGCACTTGTGCCAGATATTTTCTCTTTGGAATAGCCCACCTACATGGATGGGCAGCCAATGGAGCCATGCGTTACCACTGCTCAGTGCATTAATCGTCACCGTGTTGGGTGCAGCCATTACACTGGGTGGCTTGATTACCTATCTGGGCTGCGGGTAGGTGGGTTGGCGAGGTCTTGGTTCGGCTTTTGCAATGATGCTCAGTCGTAACGATTCAGGTGCGATGCACTCGCAGAGGTAGATGGGTTGTGAACCTGTGTGGCGAGTGCGTCGCACCCTAGACCTGAATAGGTACGCTCAGTCGGTGAATAGATCCGTCTCCCTTCGATTCTCCGCCGCCAGCCGCCCATTCAGGATCACCGCACGTTTCTCCGCTTGAAACTGAAGGGCGCTGTGCCAGTCCGGTGCATCCAACACCACGACATCGGCGCGGTTGCCGATCTCGATGCCGTAGTGCGCCATCCCCAATACGGCGGCGGGCACATTGGTAATCATGGGCAGCACGCGCGCCACCTCGCCGTTCCAGGCAAACTGGCCGGTGTGCGCCATGAAGTGCGCCACCTCCAGCAGATCGTTGCGGCCAAAGGGATAGAACCAATTGTCAATGTCATCCTGGGCGGCGGCCACGGGCACACCGGCGTCGAGCAGTTCGCGCACCCGTGTAATGCCGCGCGGCCACGGCTGGCGCGGTGCAAACTCAGTGGCAATCAGTGAAACATGACTGTTGCTGAAGATCGTCATCCCCGCCGCGGCCACCAATCCGATCACATGCGCGGCGTAGTCGTCGGGATAGAACGAGAGCGCGGCACACTGGGTGGCGCTCACCCGCCCGTGAAACCCATCGGCGATGGTCTGGCGTGCCACGGCTTCCAGCGAGCGCGAGTTCGGATCGGCCACGTCATCGCAGACAAAGTGCAGATCCCGGTCGAATTCACGCGCCAGGGCAAAGGTCGCGGCCACATGGCGGGCTTGGGCGTCTGCGCCCTTTTCAATCCACGGAATGCCGCCCACCACATCGGCCCCCCGTTCCAGCGCGGATCGCATCAGCCCCAGCGTGGCGGGATGCGCGAAGCCATCCTGCGGAAAGGCCACCACTTGCACCGTCATCCACGGGCTGTACTTTTGGCGAATCTGCACCAGCCCCTCCAGCGCCGCCAAGCCCGAAGCGTCGTCTACGTCGGCAAAGAGCCGAATGGCGCATGTGCCGTGGCGGATGGCGAGGCGCATGGTCTCGTCCACACGGGCGAAGACATCCTCGGCGGTGTAGCGGGCTTTGACGTGATGTGCGGCCTGGAAGCGGGGCAATGCTTGGGTTTCGGGCGGCAATTTGGTCAAGATCCGCCGCCAAAACGATTTACAGGCATGTAACTGCCCGTTGACAAACGCGGGCAGGGTCAAGCCGCCTGCGGCGTCCACTTTGGCCCCAGCGGGGAGCGCCAGCCGCGGCGCCATCGCCACGATCACGCCGTCGCTGATGCCAATATCCATTGTGCGCCCATCATGCAGCCGGGCGCTGCGAATGATCAGATCCATAGAGTGCCTTTCTCAGAATGTGAGCCGCAGGTTACGCAGATTTCGAGAATTTTCACCGCAGGGAAGTTCAGAATAGAACGCCGAGGCCGCGGATTGAACAGATTTCCGCAGATCCGAATGGGACTTCCATCAGAATTTTCACCGCAAAGAACACAGAGACTACAAAGAAGAATCCGCTGAAATCTGCTAAATCCGTGTCCCATTTCTGAAAATCTTCTTAATCTGCGAAATCTGCGGATCGACCTCTGGACTCTGTGGCTCAGGACCACGTTCGTTCGACAGTGGTGCGGACGATGAGATTGCCGCGTTTGAAGGTGCCCAGGCGCAGCGGCGGTGCAGTGACGGCATCCAGCGGGCGCAGGCTGTCCAGCACGACGAGATCGGCGGGCGCGCCCACGTGGATCCCGTAATCGGTCTCTCCCCACAGCCGCGCCGGGTGTGTGGTGATCATCTCCACACAGGCCCACAGATCATCCTCGCCGGTCATGTGAGCCACAGCGGCGGTGAGACCGGCGATCTGCAACAGATCGTGGCTGCCAAAGGGGTTGAAGGGATCGTGCACATTATCTGAGGCGGCACTGACAGCCACGCCAGCCGCCAGCAGTTCCTTGATACGCGTAATACCACGGGGGGCAGGGTGCATCTCGCGGCCCATGAGCACGAGATTGCACAGGGGCAATGTCACAATATGCACATCGGCGGCGGCCACGCTATCAATAACCCGGCGCAGCGTGGGTGCATCCACAAAGGCCAGCGAACAGCAATGGCCGGCCACTACTTGCCCAGCCATGCCGTGGGCGCGGGTGCGGTCCGCCACGGTTTCCAATGTCAACATGGCCGGATCTTCGGTCTCGTCAATGTGCAGATCAACGGGCTTTCCAAAACGCTCGGCCAGGGCAAAGCTGGCGTCAATGTTCTCAGTGGCGTTGGAGTACAGGGCCGGCGCGCCGCCCACGATGTCCAGCCCCAGGCGCAGCGCTGTTTCTAGCGTAGATCGATTTTCCGCTGTGCCCGCCGCGCAGCCCAGGGCCACCAACTGTACGTCAATGCGGTCGCGCATGGCATCGCGCACTTCGATCAGGGCTTCCACGGCCACGAGATCGCGTTCGTGTTCCACGTCTACATGCGACCGCAACGCGGTGACGCCGTTGAGGATGGCGTTGTCCAGCGCGCGGCGCGCCATGCGGCGAAACTCTGCGCCGTCGCGCTGTGTCTTCACGGCGCGCCAGACTTGAATGGCCTCAACCAAGGTGCCGCTGCGGTTGGGCGCGCGGGTATAGCTTTTGTCCAAATGGGTATGGGCGTCAATGAGACCGGGCATCAGCACGCGCCCGGCCAGATCCCAGCTTTGGGCGGCGCTGATGGACAGCTCTGGACCGATGGCGCTGATGCGTCCGTCGGCAATGGCAACGTCCACAAGAGCGGTTTCATCAAAAAGGCGGACATGGCGCAGCAGCCAATCGATCATGCGGGCACCTCGAAGCGGCTGATGGCGGTGAGCAGTGCGGCCATCCGCGTGGCAAGGGCATCGATAATCTGCGCGCCTTTTTCGGCAGTGCCCAGGGTGGCGTCGCCAAAGACGCCGCTTTTGCTCCAATCGCGGCTAAGCCAGGCCGTCATGGCCGCGCCGAAGAAAAAGAGCGGCGTGCCTGTGTCGGGAAACTCGACAAAGTGAGCCACGGCCTTGTCCATGTCCACGAGATCGGGGGCGATGGAGAGAATCATCGACGTCTCCAATTCGCCGGCATGGAAGCCCAGATCGCCGCTCTTGATCCGAAATCGGGAAAGGCGTCTCGGCCAGCAGTCCCGGTTGCAGACAAAAACACATCAGTCCGGTGGCGGCGCGAATGTCACGGGCGGCGGCTTCAAGCAGGGCCACGTTGCCGCCATGTCCATTGAAGAAGGCCAGCCGCCGAAAGCCAGCCGCGGCTACGCTATGCGCAATATCATGCACCACAGCGTTGAGGGTGGCGTTGGAAAGGGTGATCGTGCCGGGGAAGCCGAGGTGTTCGTTGCTTTTGCTATAATTGAGCACCGGCAGCGCCCACACAGAAACGTCATCGGCCAGCTTCGCCAGGGCAGCATCCAGACAGTGTTGGGCAATGAGGGCATCGGTGAGCAGCGGCAAATGATAACCGTGCTGTTCCACCGCGCCCACGGGCAGCACGACGACGCCCTCGCGCTTGTCCAATGCGGCGACTTGGGGCCAGGAGAGGTGGGCAAGCTGGCGGGGGATTGGCGATTGGGGAGTGGCGATTGGAGATCGGGTCATGGGTGGGATTCTTCCAACACGAGCAAATGGCCGGGGTTGAGCAGCCCGTGGGGATCCCAGCGGGCGCGGGCGTCGAGGATGGGCTGACCGTTCCAGCGCACGTCTTGGTCGAGATAGTGTGTGTGCGGGTTGGCGACCCAGATGCCGATAGATTCGCAAAAGCGGATGATCTCGTTGATCTGGTCGGCGGAGCGGTGGCGTACGATGCTCAGCCCTTGCGGCACGAGCCGCCCGCCAAATTTCATAAACTCAATGTGATCGATAATGTCGTCGCCGTAGCGTTCTTTGCGCTGATGGCGCTGTTCGTAAACTTTTTGCGGGTCGAACATGTCCTGTAAATAGGTGAGGTCGGGGTCGGCTTTCATGGCCCACAGCGTGGTGTGATTCCACGAAAAGTCGGAAAGTTGCCAGCCGCCCCGCCCATAGGTTTCGTGGGGGCTGTGCCAGGTGAGCCGTCCACCAGCGGCGGCGGCACGCGCATCAACGTCGGCGCGGTCGAGGGTGAGGTGCAGCAGCACAATGGCCTCGCCGTCGGGACAAGCGCCGTCTTTGACCAATTGACGAAAGTAGCTGGGGATGGGCCAATCCAGCACGGTGATCAGGCGCTTGGCGAGGGTATCATCGTAGGCCAGGGATTCGCCAAAGCGCAGGGCTGTGTCAAAATCGGGGAAGGCGACGACGAATTGCTGCCAGGTTGGGCCGGGGCCAGCGCCAATGTCAGATCGAGAATCAGGCAGGTGAGTCCACAGTTGTGGATCACGCCGCGCAGGGCCTCGGCGTCGGTGATGGGAATGATCTGCGGCTCGGCTTCCACGGTCATAATGGTGGCGCCCAAGACGTTGCCATCATCCCAGAGCGTGCCCCAGGTGACCGAGCCAATGCCGCCTGATCCACCGGCCGAGAAAGCCGCCAGCCGTGGCGGTGAGCAGCGTGCTGGGGTAGAAGCGCAGTTCCGCGCCCACAGTGCGGGCGCTCTGTTCGATGGTGTTGAGCAGTGTACCTGCCTCGACACGAGCGGCGGCAGTGGTCAATTCGAGGATACGATCCAAACGGCGCAGGTTGAGCATGATGCCGCCGTGCATGGGGACGCCCTGGCCGTAGTTGCCTGTGCCCGCGCCGCGTGCCGTGAGGGGAATGCCCTGGCGCACGGCCAGTTGCACCACGGCGCGCACTTCGTCCACTGTGCCAGGGCGCACGATGACATCGGCCTGTTTGCCGTCGAGCAGCGGCTTGAGCAGCGGCGAAAACCAGTAAAAGTCTTTCGATCCCTGGCGCAGCGTTTGAGCGTCGGCGCTGACATGCTCTGCGCCGATGAGATCGCGCAGGGCGGTGAGGATGGTGTCGTCGATGGGCATGATTGTTTCCTTCTGGGGGAGTAGCGATTGGGGACTGGGAATCCGAATCGCTAACCGCTACTTTCTAATCACCTGCGTGCGCATAAAGAGATAATCACCGGCGCGGTGCAGGCTGACGGGTTTGGAATAGGGCGCGTTGTCGGGCATCCAGGCCACGCCTTCGGTATAGCTGGGGCGGATGTGATCGGCGTCACGGCCCACAAAGGTGGGGCACCACGTGACAAATTCTTCGTCCACCAGCCCGGCGTCGAGCAGATTGGCGAAGACACGGGCGCCGCCCTCACAGAGCAGATGGCGCACGCCATAGTCACAGCGTAGGACCGCCATGAGCCGGTGAAGATCGGCGGAAACTTCGCCCAGATCAAGCACGTCCAGTTTGGCGGCCACCTCAACGCCTTCCACCGCTTTGGCCCCGGCACTTGTGGTCGCCAGCACAATGTGCTGATCGGCGCGGCCAAAACAGTATGCGGCCAAGTTGACCTTGCCCGCATAGGAGAGGATCACCAGCAGCGGGATGGGTGCGTAGCCTTCGCTGCGGCGCAGATCGTTGAGGGCATCGCCATCGTCGGGGTAGATAAAGTCGGGCGTCCAAAAGTGGCCGGATTCCGAATTGACCGTGGTCTCGCCCACCAACACAGCATGGCAGCGCGTGCGCAGCAAGCCCATCAGCCAGCGGTCGTGGGGATCGCCTTTGGTGACAAAGCTGGCATCGCGCATAGTTGGCTCGTTGTACGAAATGCGGCCATCGCGCGATTGCCCAAAGTTGGTGAAGGTGTAGGGGCGATCCGGAAATTCCACCATGCGCCAATCGCCGGGGTAGAAATGACGGTAGGCTGCGGGCAGCGAGGGCGCTTCGTGGGCGTCGTCAGCGAAGAGAAGTTGGAAGGGAGAACCAGGGCCGTTGGGTGCGAGCATTCCTTATCCTTTCGATTCAAAAGAGCGACTGAAAAGTATTATATTGCAGCACAGAGAGAAGTGCGAAGAGTCCGCTTTGCTGCACCTAGAGGGAGGCGGGATTGGTCTCTGGATTTTATTTTGACGAATCCAGTAGCGTCCGCTATGATGGCAGAGGGGAATCAACCCACAAGCGCTCTCCCGTTGCCGATCCTCATTCCGACAACTTTGTCGGCCACAACCAGACTTTGCCAATGCAGACATATATCATTCGTCGGATCCTCCAGGCCATCCCGCTGCTCTTTATCCTCAGTGTACTGCTCTTTCTATTGGTGCGCGCTGCCCCGGGCGGACCGCTGGCCCAGGCTGAGCGCAATCCGAATGTCACCGCACAAGAGATCGAACAGTTGCGCGAACGGCTGGGGTTGAACCAGCCGCTCTATATTCAGTATGGCAAGTGGGCAAGCGCCATTTTTGCGGGCGATCTGGGCCAGTCGATTAAAAGTGGTCGTCCTGTCTCGGAAATGATCAGCGAACGCATCCCCAACACGCTGGTATTGGTGGGCGTGGCCTTTTTGCTCACGCTGTTGGTGGCGATCCCCCTGGGCGCGATCTCGGCGCGCAAACAGTATTCCCCACTGGACTATTCCATCACTACTTTTACATTTGCCGGGCAGTCGGTCCCCATCTATTGGCTAGGGCTGATGTTCATCCTGATCTTCTACAATTGGCTGGATAACCCGTTCACGGGCAAGCCGCTGCTACCATCGGGCGGCATGTATACCGTGGGCGGCGGCAAATCCGTTGGCGATCTGGCTTGGCATCTGATTTTGCCCGTGGGTACGCTCAGCCTGGCCTGGATTGCCTGGTATAGCCGCTTTTTCCGCGCCAGCATGTTAGAGGTACTCAACGCCGATTACATTCGCACAGCCCGCGCCAAAGGGCTGACCGAGAGGCGCGTGCTTTATACTCACGCCCTGCGCAACGGCATTATGCCGCTGGTGACCATGATCGCGCTGGACTTCCCCAGCATGTTTGCCGGGGCGCTCTTTGTGGAGACGATCTTCTCGTGGCCGGGGATGGGGCGGCTCTTTTGGGAGGCGGCGCACGGGCGCGATTATCCGGTCTTGTTGGGCGTGATTTTAATCAACGCCGGGCTGATTGTCTTTGCCAATATTCTGGCCGATCTACTCTATGCCGTCATCGATCCGAGGGTTCGCTATGGATAGCACCGCCACAATTGACCCCGCCCAAGCCCTGCTACCCTCTGCCCGCCAGCGTGGGGCGGAAAGCCTCACCCGCCTGACCCTGCGCCGATTTTTGCGCCACCGCGCCGCGCTGATCTCCATCGGCGTGCTGCTCTTGGTGATCCTCAGCGCCGTGCTGGCTCCGCTTAGCCTCTATACGCCCACCGAGCAAAGCCCCGCCAATGATCTGCTGGCCCCCTCGATGGAACACTGGTTCGGCACCGACGATCTGGGTCGCGATGTCTTTACACGCGTGCTCTATGGCGGGCGCATTTCGTTGATGGTGGGGCTGATCTCCACACTGCTTTCGCTGGGGTTTGGCATTGTGGTGGGCGCGCTGGCGGGCTACTTTGGCGGCTGGCTGGATAACATTCTCATGCGTATCACCGACGCTTTTCTGAGCATGCCCAGCCTCTTTGTACTGATCCTGATCAGCACGCTGCTGCGCGATGTGCCGATCTTCAACCTGCGCAATAGCATCTGGATTGTGATTGTGGTGATCGCCGTGCTCTCGTGGATGTGGCCGGCGCGGCTTGTCCGCGGGGAATTTCTTACGCTCAAAGCTGAGGACTATGTGCTGGCGGCCCACGCCACTGGCGTCAACCATTGGCGCATTATGGCCCAGCATATTTTGCCCAACTCGGTGGGCGTGATCATCGTCCACGCCACGCTTTCCGTGGGCTATGCGATTATCACCGAGTCGGGGCTGAGCTATCTGGGCTTTGGCATTCAGCCGCCCACGCCCAGTTGGGGTAATTTGCTCGCCACGGCCCAAGTCTATGCCCTGCGTGCGCCCTGGCTCATGATCTTCCCCGGCCTTATGATCTTTATCACCACGCTCTCCGTCAACCACATCGGCGATGGCCTGCGCGATGCCTTCGATCCGCGCTCGACGCGGTAGCCCAGGTCGTCATGACGTCCCCAGTCATTTCTCCTCACTCAGTGTCAGACATGGAGTAGGGCTTAATAGGGCATCAAAATATGCGCAGTCAAGCGGGGAAAAAGCACGCCCAACAGCGCGCGGCTGGCGGGTCGCTGTCGGATATCCGGCCAGGCATCCTGTAATTCATCCAACGTGCGATAGCCGAAGAGCAGGCGGACAAAGGCATCCGGCGGAATGCAGAGGTCACCGCCTTCTGCGCCCATGGATGCATCCACAAACCCAACCGATTGTACTGATTGCACTCGGCTTTGCTCAATGTGAATCACCAGGGCGTGGCGAAAGAAGTTGATACACAGGTCCGCGCTGAGATCCGCCCAGCCTGCCTGGGCCAGACGTCGATCCAAGATGGGCGCAATTTTACGCAGAAAATCGACCGGATCGGTCAGGCGCAGCAACCACTGATCGCCTGGCGGTGATTGGCTACCCAGACTGCGGGCCAGACGCACCAGGCGATTGGCCGATGACCCGACAACCTGAATTTCGCCGGAGGTCTCTGTTTTGAGCTGGCGCAAAACGGCCCACCCCGCCGCATTGTCGGTAATGCTGTTTTCGTGGACATGCAGGTGTTGTCCCCGCGCAGAAACGCAGAGATAACCAACGGCTTGCTCGGTACGGCTGTCTGTTACTATCCGCACCGGATAGTCGGCGTGTTGCAGTAGATAGCGCCGATCGGCGGCATCGCGCTGTACATACACGTGGTGTTCTGCCAGGGCCGAATCGTAGAGAGCGGTCAGCCGATCCACATCGGCCAGCGTGGCGGGCCGCAGCACAAATGGGGCGGGGGAGGCAGCATCGGGTACACGCCAAGCGGGCAAGAGGGCCAGGGGTGTGTGGTCCAGAGCATAGGCATAGCCGTATTGGCGGTAGTAGTAGGGAATGCCCTGGATGATGCTGAGATCGTAGCCGCGCTCATTGACCCACTGGTGGAAGCGGTTGATTTGGGCGCGCACCAACCCGCGTTGCCGATACGCAGGATGGGTGACCACCATTTCGAGCATGGCCGTTTGCAGTACAATCCCATCAAAGTGGCACTGCCAGGGCATCAGGCAGATCGTAGAAACTGCCTCGCCTGTGTGTTCATCTTCCACGAGCAGATAGTCGGCGTGGGTAGTGGTCGGGTGATGGCGTAGGAGGCGGTCGCCAATCGCACCTTCGCCGGTGACAGCCTCGTTGAGCGCAATAAAACGGGCCACATCGGCTTCGTCACGCACCGAACGCGAAACAAGACCGTCCCCGACAGGCGCTTCATGCTGATTCTCTTGATGATTGACTAGCACGTTCATCTACACCTTTCTTGCCGCATCCCGGGCACATAAAACTGAGATTCAAACGCAGGTAGCACGCCACGGTGTGTCGTTCAACCAGACCCTGCGCGCCGATAGGTTTCTATGGAAACAGGCCGTGAGGGATGGAGGATGCCGACTGTTCGGCGATCAGTTGGTTGAGGGTAACAAAGCGCACGTCGCCGGTCTCCCGTGCATAGGCAAAGAGACGACGGTAGACGTCTAACCCAGCAGCCCACTGGCCGGTCATGGCGTAGTAGTGGGAGAGGACGACGAAAGCGCCGCCCGCGTCGCGGGTGCGGTCGAAATCCGCCCGCATCAAATCAAACTGGCGATCAACGTCAGCGGGCGTCAGATACCACGTATACTCAGAGAGGATGGGGGCTTCGAGCAGCGGGGGCCGAAGTGAGTGCAGATGCGGCGGCACAGTGGGCTGCCACGGTTCGCCGCGGTCATAGTCGCGGTTGATGTAGTACCAGCCCATAGGGTTGACCACTTGGTTGGAACTCCACTGAAAGTCCAGATCCTGGAGCGCGCGATAGGTTTCGTCGCACATGGCGAGACAAGGCGCACGGAAGCCCCTGGGCACATAGCCGAAGAGCCGAGTCAGGATTTCGCGGCCCTGCTCCAGTTTGTGGCGTAGGGCTGCGTAGGTGTGCTGCTGGGTAAATTGCGCTGGCGTCTGGGCATAGGCCGCCTGGACCGCTGGCGGCAGGATGTCGAGCATAAAGAAGGGCGGAATGCCAAACTCGAAACAAGAGTCGTGGTTAAAGCCGTGATGTTGCAGATCATGACCTGCGTCGAGCACGCGTTGAATCAGATCTACCCATTCTGGCTTCTCATCCAGCGGGCGATCTGCGGCATGGGGCACCACGAAAAAAGTAGCCGGAACCCGTTGCTCGTCCAAGAAATCCAACAGATCGGCGAAGAGCGCTGGCTCCTGCATACCAGCATCGTCATTGGAGAACGCAAACACTGTTTCTGCCATGATTTGAAAAATCTCCTTGTGTGCTGCTCAGTATATACGGAATATCACATACGATATACGAATCGTTGTCAAGCCCAAAAATTCCACGGGCGTATTTCAGATAAGACGTACGCAGTTGAACCAGATCTGGCAGGTTTTTGAAACCTGCCAAGTCTCCTGAAAACCGATCAAGTGCGTACGTCCTATCTAATGTGGGGCAGATATAGAGATCTACATCAACCCCTCCAATAATTAGGTGCTAGGCCGCGCGCCTTGTACAATCAATCAGTCACCCCCGTGACAAAACATCGTTGTAGTACCGACCCTTTTTCTTCATCTACCACAGGAGGGAACAGATGAAACAGACTTCCACCCAAAAGGCTGGTCTGCTCACCGTTCTGCTCATCGCGCTGTTCGTCGTGATGGGTTGTGTTGCTCCGCAGCCAGCGACAACGGGCGAAGACGGCACCGAAGCAAGCAGCGGCCCGATTACCTTGATCATCCCCGAGGAACCGGCCACGCTGAACCCGTATCTGGCCGACGCCGCCATTGTGCGTCAAGTTTCCGACGCCACTGTCGTCGGTCTTTCGTATGTGGATGCCAACGGCGAATATCAGTCGGAGTTGGCTGAAGAGATCCCCACCGTTGCCAACGGCATGGTCTCCGAAGATGCCCTGACCGTCACATGGAAATTGCGCCCGGATCTCGTCTGGTCCGATGGTGAACCGATTACGGCGGAAGACATTGTCTGCACATGGCAGGCGGTGAGCAACCCGGAGAGTGGCGCCGTGGTCTCCGCCGGGATGAATCTGATTTCCGGTATTGAGACCCCCGACGACCTGACCGCCGTGGTTAGCTACAGCGAAGTCAACAGTGGCTTCCAGGGTCAGTTTGCCAACGGTCTCTTCCCCTGCCACGCCATCGGCGCGCCGGAAGAGATGGAAAGCTGGGAGTGGAATCGCGCACCCGTGGTGGCTGGTCCGTACACCATCACCGAGTGGAACGCTGGCGACAACATTGTGATGGATCGCAATCCCAATTACTACGAAGCGGGCAAGCCCCAGATCGACCGCCTGATCTTCCGTATCATCCCCGACCCCGGCGCGCAGACCGCCATGATGATCCAGGGCGAGGGCGATGTACATCTGTGGCCCGGCGCGGATAAAGATGTCTACGATTCCCAGGCCGAGGGCGTTGCCAGCCTGCAACAAATCCCCGGCCCGTGGAACATGGCGATCTACTTTAACCTGAGCCAGCCTTTTGACAACGATCCCGGTGCCGAGCCAGCCCACCCGCTCTTGGGGGATGTGCGTGTGCGCCAGGCTTTGGCCCACGCCATCGACTACGACACCATCATCAACGAGGTTAACGAAGGCACCTCACCAGCCACCAGCCCCTTTGCCTATGGCTGGTATCAGTGTGATATTGCGCGCCCCTATCCCTATGACGTGGAAGCAGCCAACGCCCTGCTCGACGAAGCCGGTTTTGTCGATAGCGATGGCGACGGCATCCGCGAGAAGGACGGCCAGAAGCTGAGCCTGCAACTGGAAGGCTATACCAACTTCCAGCCGCTGGTGCAGTTGGAAGAAGCGCTGTTGGAAATGTGGAAAGCCGTGGGCGTGGAAGCCACGATCCAGAACGACGACTTCTCGATTATCTTTGGATCGTTGGCCGATGGTTCACCGCGCAAGACCGGCAACTTCGATATGCTTATCTACGATTCACGGCTGGGCACAGAACCCCAGGCCACGGTTGCCGATCTCTTCTCGTCCACCACAATCCCCTCGGTAGAGAATCCTGCCGGCTCGAACTACATGCGCTGGGTGAATGCGGACGCCGACGCTGCGATTGCAGCCGCCGGTGCGACACTGGACAAAGAAGAGCGCAAGGCTGCTTATTGTGACTTGGCGAATCTGATCGCCGAGGAACTGCCTGTGCTCAATATCTTCCTCTTCACCGAGGGCTATGGCACCTCCAACCGGCTCAGCGGTTTCACCGTGAGCATGTGGGGCAGCCTGACTTGGGACGTGGAAAACTGGGCGATTCAGTAATATTCACGAAGAGGAAGGCAACAATCCAAGCCGTGTGACCCCCTATAATTTCTGAGTTAAAAACAGAACCCATGAGGTCTACTATCTCATGGGTTCTGTTTAGATAGGTACGGTCTTGAGCATTGTATGAAACTTGGAAAAGTACGCTAATTTTCATACAATATAGGAGTTACGCAGTTGAGGACAACCTTCCCGGAAGGTGAACTGCTGCTAACAATAGTGACAACAGACGGGATTCGAGGTTTAGATGAGTCCCAATGTTGATCGCGTCCGAGAGTTCAAGTTCTACTTTCATGCGGCTGATCTGTGGGAGGGTCGTCCTTCTATCCATGTAGCAGTCGGTCGAGAGACGGATCACGATGCCAAAATCTGGCTGGATGATCTGTTGGTGCAACGGCAGGGTCGGTTGACGAAACAACAACTAACGGCTGCTCTGAACATCATCAAAGATCGCCGCAGACAATATCTGGAGGTGTGGAATGAGTACAGACGCCGTGCTGGACTTGGTTGAGAACGGTGTGTCAAAAACGCAACCTTTGGCATACTCAGTTTTGTCAGACGTGGCCGAATACACGTGGCCCAGTGAGCCAATGCTCCACGCTCTGCGTTTCGTCGAACATGAAAATGAGTCCTACTTGCGCCTTGAACTGACCGATGGGCGTAATCTTGAAATTCCACTCTGGTGGATTCCCACATTGCGTAATGCAGAGCTAGAACAACGCGAGAAGTACTATATAAGCCGGGATCGCAAATTGATTGTCTGGGATCCCCTGGAAACCGGGACAACCATCAACGAAATCATTCGCATCGCTGACTATTTACGTCCGTGGCGAACCGAATAGCCGCCTAAGAGGTAAGCAACAGGGATTGATGTGCAATATTGCAATAAATCAGAACAGACGAAGGACGAAATCATAAAAAGGTTTCGTCCTTCGTCTATCATTGACCGCTGAGTCCAAACCACAGAAAGAAACCCAATGACACAACACGCTGATATTCTGATCACCAATGCCCGCGTCTATACCGTAGATGCGGCCCAACCTTGGGCCGAAGCGGTGGCCGTGCGCGGCAACAAAATTGTCTTTGTGGGCAGCAGCGCCGACGCCGAACCGTGGCGCGGTCCGCAAACGGAGGTCATCGACGGCCAGGGCCAGACACTGATGCCCGGCTTTATCGACGCCCACTATCATCTGCTCATGGGGTCGCTGGGGCTGGATGCGGCCCAGTTGCGCGCAGCTCACAGCCTGGATGAACTGGGCCAAATGCTGCAAGAATGGGCCACCGAAAACCATGACAATGAATGGGTCATCGGTCGTCAAGTCGTCTATAACATTATCAAACCAGGGCAGCCACTGGATCGCCACTTTCTCGACCGCTATATTGCCGACCGACCCGTCTTTCTGACGGCGTTTGACGGCCACACCTATTGGGCCAATACCCGGGCGCTGGAGATGGGCGGCATTCTGTACGGACGAGAAGGCGTGGGTCCCAACAGCGAAATTGTAATGGATCCAGATAGCGGCACGGCTACCGGCAGAACTACGCGAACCGCCTGCCGCCCGCGCCATCCGCGATCTGATCCCGCCACACACCGAAGCGCAGACGCGCCGGTTGTTACAAAAAGGCATGGAAGAAGCCGCGGCCCTGGGCATCACCAGCGTCCATAACATGGACAGCCGTCACAATCAGCGCACCCTTTATGCAGGGATGGCAGATCGGGGCGAGCTGATGCTGCGCGTCTATCTGCCCTATGACATTACCCCGCACACACAGCTTGCGGATCTGCAAGAAGCTGCCGACTGGAAGCGCCAATGCCCCGATGGCATGATGCGTTGTGGTTCCGTCAAACTCTTTATGGATGGCGTGTTGGAATCGTACACCGGGTTGATGGTGGACGATTACGCCACGGATCCCGGCAACCGCGGCAGCGCGCTCTATTCGGCGGACCATTTCAACGCGATTGCCGCGGAAGCCGACCGTCTGGGCTTACAGATCTTCGTCCACGCCTGTGGGGATGGCGCGGTGCGGCGTACGCTGGACGGTTATGCCCATCCGCGCAGCGTCAACGGCGTGCGCGACAGCCGCCACCGTGTGGAACATATCGAGGTGATCCACCCCGATGACATTGGGCGTTTTGCCGAGTTGGATGTAGTTGCCTCGATGCAGCCACTGCACACGCCGCTCACCAGCCGCGATGCCGACATCTGGCCGAGCCGGGCGGGGCGGGCGCGCTGGCGCTATAGCTTTGCGTGGGAGACGTTGCGCCAGGCTGGGGCCAGATTGGCCTATGGCAGCGATTGGCCGGTGGTCAGCCAAGATCCCTATTTCGGCCTCTATGCCGGGCTGAACCGCAAACCGTGGCAAGCCAGCGATCCCTTTCAAGCCCAGACATTGGAAGCGCTGCTCTACGGGTACACAGCGGGGGCGGCCTATGCGGAATTTCAGGAAGAGGTGAAGGGGAAACTGAAAGTCGGGATGCTGGCCGATCTGGTTCTGCTCTCAGCGGATCTCTTCGCTACTGCGCCCGAGGATATTAAAACCGTGCGCCCTCTGCTCACGGTGTGCGATGGGCGTGTGACTTATCGCCAGGGGTGATAGACAGGCAGACCAAGGGGGCGCAGATTTGATCCGCGCCCCCTTGGTTATCATCTGGTACGTCTACTGCAGGGAGATTTCACCGCAAAGAGACAAAGATCGCAGAGAAGTTCAGGCGAAAAACTCCGCGTCCTCTGTGAAAAACTCTGTGCACTCTGTGGTCTACGCAGTGGCTACGGACGGGCAGGGCTGCCGTCGGGCCAGCGTGTTTGGGTCCAGAACTCCACACTATCTTCGCAGGGATATTTGGCCGCCAGCTTTTCGTCAATATCAATGCCCAAACCGGGCTTGTCGTTGGGGTACATATAGCCGCCGCGCACTTCGGGCAGGCCAGGGAACATTTCGTAGACGAGCTCGTTAAAGCGGCACCATTCTTGAATGCCAAAATTGGGTGCCCACAGGTCGATATGCAGATTGGCCGCGTGGCCCACGGGCGAAGTGTCTCCCGGTCCGTGCCAAGCCGTGCGGATGCCGTAGACCTGGGCGTGCAGTGTGACAGCGCGGGCGGGCGTGATGCCACCCATCTGACTGACGTGCATACGGATGAAGTCGATGAGTTTGCCTGAGATCAACGGCTGCCATTCGCGCGGGTTATTAAACAGCTCACCCATTGCCAACGGCGTAGCGCACTGTTCGCGGATGCGTTCGAACCACTCAATATCTTCGGGGGCCAGGGCATCTTCGAGGAAGAAGAGCTTGTACTGTTCCACATCTTTGGCAAACTGCACGGCGTCAATGGGCTGCAACCGCTCGTGGATATCGTGGAGCAGTTCGACTTCTGGCCCAACATCCAGCGCACATGGCCGATCATGTCGAGCATGTTGCGCATATAGGCGCGTGGGTCATAGTAATGGCCCGATGGCGAATTGTCCGGCGCAGCGGGCAGGTTTGACTCACCGCCATAGCCGCCCATCTGCACGCGGATGTAGCGATAGCCTGCCTCTTGGTGGCGGCGTACATTGTCGGCCACTTCGGCGGGGCTGCGTCCATTGGCGTGGGCATAGCAGGCTGCTGCTTCGCGACATTTGCCGCCCAACAGTTCATAAACCGGCATGTTTGCCAGCTTGCCCTTAATATCCCACAGGGCCTGATCGATGCCGGAAATGGCGTTGTTGAGCACGGGGCCGTTGCGCCAATAACTATGCACCGTTGCCATGCGATAGAGTTCTTCAATACGCGAGACATCGCGGCCAATCACAAAGGGCTTGAGATGCTTCTCGATGGCGGTTACCACAGCATGAAAGCGTTGGGTAAAGGTGGCACATCCCAAGCCGTACAACCCGGGTTCCGACGTGATCACCTTGACGATGACCAGCCGGGAGCCGGCGGGCTGTGTGGTGATGACCTGTACGTCTTGGATAGTTACAGGTTTAGACACAAAGTTACCTCCGATGATGATGAAAAGAGCGGGTTAGGTGGTCAGTTACAAGTGGGTGGGGTAACGATTCAGGTGCGACGCACTGGTCAGGAGAGGATTCAGTGTTGTAGCCTAATTCAAACCAGTGCGTCGCATCTGAAGCTCTATAGTTACCGGGTGGGAAAGAAACGACACGCTTATCATACCTGCAACCTGCAAACTTGCAACCTGCGTATTCCAAGAAAAAGAGAGGCGGAATGGAGCTTATACTCTCACCAATCGGCCACACTGCCATCCTGCTCATAGAAGAATTCGCCGCCCAGTTCTTCGGTATAGGCGATGTGATTCTGTTCCGCCTCGGCGGCGTTGATCTCGAAGCCTAGCCCCGGCTTTGTGGGCAGTTCCACATGGCCGTTGACCACCAACCAATCTTCTTCCAACAGCCCCGCGCCCAGGCTAAAATCTACCTGTTCTTGGACCAAAAAGTTGGGAACCACAGCGTCCACCTGCATACACGCAGCCAGGGCCACCGGGCCAATGGCGCAGTGGGGCATGATGTGCATATAGTAGACCTCGGCCATATTTGCCACTTTTTTCAGTTCGGTGATGCCGCCCACATGGGAGCCGTCGGGCTGAATATAGCTGACCGCCTGCTTTTCAAAAACCTCGCGGAAGGCCCAGCGCGTCAGCAACCGCTCGCCGGTGGCAATGGGAAAAGGCACATGATCCGACACTTGTTTGAGGGCATCCACATTTTCCTGGGGCACGGGTTCTTCCACAAACATAGGGCGCATCCCCTTCAATTCGTGGCAGATTTCAATCGCCAAGCCTGGCGTCATTTTGCCGTGAAAGTCGAAACAGAGTTCCACCTCTGGCCCCACCCATTCACGCATGAGATAGGCGCGCTTTACAAATTCGTCGATGACGGCGGGCGGTTCGTGTGCCCGCCACTTGCCGCCTGGCCCGCTTTTATAGGCCGTGTAGCCGCTCTTTTGCAGCTTTTCCAAGCGGGCTTTGGAGGCTGCCAATCCTTCGTCGCTCATATCGCGGATGCCCCAGTGGGCGTAGACCCGGATACGATCGCGCACAGCGCCGCCCATGAGTGCATAGGCAGGCGCGCCGTAGAACTTACCGGCAATGTCCCACAGGGCTTGGTCGATGCCAGAGAGTGCGGTCATCAGCACATTGCCACCGCGAAAGAAGGCCGACCGATAGATGTGCTGCCAGTGGTGTTCAATGCGCAGTGGATCTTTGCCAATCAGATAGTCGGCCAGTTCTTCCACGGCGGCGTGGACGCTCTTGGGCTTGCCTTCCAGCGTTGTTTCGCCCCAGCCCACCAGTCCATTGTCGGTGGTGATCTTGACCAGACGGGTGCGGGGGCGGGGAAAGAATTGATCGATGTGGGCGATTTTCATGAGTCCTCCAGGGCGAAATGTGGGGAGATGATCAAGGGTGAGGTTGGCTGTGATGCCAGGGTCAGCAGAAAGCAAGCGCCCCTGATACCGATAGGGGAGGAGATTGTCCTCCCCTATCGGTATCAGGGGCACGATATACAGGATCACAGTCTAGGCAGATGTAGGCCGGGGCAGATCGAGGATCTCCTGGCATTCGTCCTGGACGAGTTGCATCCCCTCTTCGAATCCAATCTCACCGTAGAAAAGGTCGGGGGTGGTGTTGGCCCAGGTGTCCTGAAATTCCTGGAAGCGGACATTATAGGGCATGGCAAAGGGGCCAGGGATGGAAGTGTCCGACATCATGGCATACGCCCGTTGGAAGATAGGATGCAGTTCCGCCATCACTTCGGCATTGGTCCACACAGATTTGCGCGGAATCGGGTACGAGGGCGGGTTGAGTACAATGAAAATGCCTGATTCACTGCGCAGCAGATATTTGATCAAGTCAAAGGCTTCGTCAGGATTCTTCGTACCCGAATAGGCCGAGAAGATCGATACGAAGGCGTTGTAGCCGCGGATGCCCTCTGGTCCCGTTGGATGCAACGCCAAATCATAAGCAAATTTGTCTGCAATCGTATCTTGTAAGTCGCGCACGGCGTAGAGGCCAAAGGTCGAGGTCGCCAGCGTGCCCGCCGTGAACTGTAGACCCTGTGCTTCATCTAGCGATGGGGCGCAGCTCAATTCGTTGCGCAGCGACCAAACCCACTCGGCAGCATCAATACATTCCTGCTTCACGTTGAAGTTGAATGTTTTGCCTTCGTCGCCCAACAGTTCGCTGCCATAGGAGCGGCTGAGGTTGGAGAAGTCATAGTAGTTGCCGGGGAGATACTGCGTGCCATAGATATTGTTGTCAGCGTCGGTTGCCTGTTGTGCCAGTTCCGCGTACTGTAATGTCGTCCAGTCATCCTGTGGGTAGTCCAGCCCTTTGGCGTCAAGAATATCTTTGTTATAGATGACCAGGGCAGGATTGCCAGGGTGCATCTCGTAGGGCAACCCATACATTTTGCTATCTACACGGCAGCCATCGACCGCGGTCTGGAAGAAGTCGTCAATGTTCAGATCCTCCGACGCATCAATGTAGTCGTCCAGAACGAGAAATGCCCCGGAAACTGCGGAGAATGGATACCATTTAATGCCACTAAAAAGCACATCCCAAAGCGTACCGGAGGCGGTCATGGTTAGTTGCAGTTTGGGCATATCAGCGTAGATAATTTCCTGAATGTCGAGTTCGACATCGGGGTTCTGTTCTGCCCATTCGCGTGAAAGCTGGCGCTGCCACTCGTGGAAAGTAATGGCATAGGTGGCGATACTCATGGTTTTCTTGGCGCCATCAGGCGCAGATCCGCTACTTTCCCCTGCGGTGGGCCCTGCGCCTGGCGCAGGCGCACAGGCTGCCAATCCTACGGCGGCTGTACTCATCCCCATCCATTTGAGCAACTGGCGTCGTGTCATCTTGCTTGAAGTCATCGTACATCTCTCCTTGTGAATGTGGTTAAAGA
Source organism: uncultured Chloroflexia bacterium (assembly GCA_963721725.1). Taxonomy (GTDB): domain Bacteria; phylum Chloroflexota; class Anaerolineae; order Caldilineales; family Caldilineaceae; genus RI-153. The sequence goes on along the minus strand of CAVRLX010000022.1, from coordinate 56,041 downwards.
TTCTGACTGGGCCAAGAGGAATTGAACCATGAAGCAAAAAGGTCAAAAAACCGAATCTCATGGTTAAAAATTCGGTTTCGGCAAGGATTTAGCCTTTGATGCCGGATAGAACGATGCCCTGAACGAAGTAGCGTTGAGCCAGGAAGAAGATCAGAAGGACCGGCATAATCACCATCACCGACGCCGCCATGAGCAGATGTTGGGTTGGTGCTCCCGCCGCATCGGGAATTTGACGGAAGTAATTCAGACCCACCGCCAGCGTATATTTATCGGGGGTATGAACATAGATAAGCGGGTTCACAAAGTCGTTCCAGCCGGAAATAAACGAGATTACCGCCACGGTGGCCATGACAGGGCCGCTCAAAGGCAGGATGATGCTCCAAAAAATACGCGGGTAGCTGGCCCCATCGATCAAGGCGGCTTCGTCCAGTTCGCGCGGCAACGACATAAAGAACTGGCGAAACAGGAAGATAAAGAAAGCACCGCCGCCAAACCAAGTCGGCACCCACAACGGACGCAACGTCTCTATCCATCCTAACTTATGAAACAAGACAAACTGGGGAATTAGTGTTACCTGGGCGGGCAACATCATGGTTGCCAAGGTGATGAGAAAAATAATATTGCGGCCACGGTAGCGAAAGCGGGCAAAAGAGTAGGCAACAACCGACGCCGACAGGACTGTGCCCGCCGTGCTCAGCCCCACCACGTAGACGCTATTCCATGTCCAGCGCAGAAAGGGTACTTTTTCTAAGACGGTAGTGTAATTCTGCCACTGCGGGATTACGGGTAGCCAAGTGGGAGGAAAGGTCATTAGTTCCCAGATCTGCTTGAGAGAACTAGCGACTGTCCAAAAGAAAGGGAACATAAAGATAATGCTCAACCCCGTCATCAACAAGTAGAGTAAAATGGTTCGACGCACATTGGCAATCTCTGTTGAACGTCGCTCTTTGGCAGCGCTGGCACCGACCTGTGTCAACACTTGGCTTTCAGTCGTCATACTCGTTTACTCCCCTCCGTAGTAGACCCAGCGCCGAGACCAAGTCATCTGGAGATAGGTAAAGGCCAGCAAGAGCACCACAAAGACCCAAGCCAATGCCGAACCATATCCCATGCGGAAATACTCGAAGGCTTGCCGATAGATGTGCAAAGCCAAGAACCAAGTTGCATACGAAGGTCCGCCTTGGGTAGCAACATAAGCCAAGGTAAAGACCTTGAGCGCACCGATCACGCCCAGAATCAAGTTAAAGAGCATTGTTGGTGAAATGAGCGGGATGGTGACATGGCGGAACTTAGACCAGTTACTGGCACCGTCAATCTCGGCAGCTTCGTAGAGTTCTTGGGGGACGCCCTGTAGGCCAGCCAGAAAGATGAGCATGTTGTTACCGCCAATGGCCGCCCATAGGGTAATCACAATCAGCGCCGGCATGGCCCAATCTTTGCTAGACAGCCAACCGGGACCTTCGATCCCAACCCAACTAAGGATGAGATTGATGGGACCGACACTAGGGTGAAAGAGCCATGTCCACAACACAGCCAGCGCCACAGCCGGGGTCAGACTGGGCAAAAAGAAGAGGGTACGGAAAATGTTGGTGCCTTTGACCCGCTGGTTGAGCAAGGTTGCCAGCGCCAGCGACCCCGCCAGGCCCAGCGGCACGACAGCCAGCGAATAGACCAACGTACGATAGAGCGACGGCCAGAATTGCTTATCATCAAAGAAAGCCTTTTGATAGTTCGCCAGCCCCACCCATTGGGGTGGCGTCATCACGGTGTATTCCGTCAAGCTAAAATAAGCCGAGGCAATAATAGGCCCAAGGATAAAAATAGTCAGTCCAATCAGCCAGGGCAATAAAAAGATATATCCCCATTTGGCTTCGTGGGCTTCCATATTCGAGCGCGTGCCCAGCAACCGCGCGCCAATGCCGGGTTTTGCCGGTCGATAGGCGGAACGTACTTCTGCACCAACAGCCATAGTACCTCCTCTTGGTGGGGATGAAATGCCAAGCCAGCGTCAAATCGGCTACGGCAAGGCAAATACAGAGTCCGGTCTGTGGAGAATTCGATTTCAGGGTCTATTTCTACAATTGAGAAAAGTGGGGAATTTGCAGCCAACTTGCGGCTGTCGGGATGGTATCACGCTTACAAGTGTCTGTCAAACGCATTTTTCCAACATTGTACAGTGGCTCTACCAATTCAGTCACAGTGATTACTCTGCCTTTTGCCGTTGTTAGGGCTGTCAAACCAAGGAAAGCTAAACCCAGCGGTATAAAATTGACGAACATATGTTCTAGCACTTGCATGGTGATTCCGCCCCTGATATGCTGTTGTTGCATCGTTTCTACCCATATTCCAAGGAAAGCAACCATGACTCTACAACCTATTGCAGAATCAGGGCTGGCAACAGCCGTCCAAGCTCTGGCAAGGAGACTCGCTCCCCATGACGAAGCCACGCTTGCCAATGAAGCTTGGGGCTGGGGCGATTACGGCAGCATCCGCATGGCCTTGATCGGAACCATACAGGAATTGGACGATTTGGCTGCCGATCTGGGGGTGCAGCGCGTACCAGACAACCCACCCACGGTGGCACAGCGTCTGCTTGCCCGCTATCACAGCGCGTATTGGGATCTACGGGCACTCTTGGTGGGGCTGAGTGAGGCGGAGTTTAAGCAACGTCCGGCAGAAGATCAATGGTCGGTGCAAATGGCGCTCTTTCACATGCTGGAAACAGCCCGCGCCTTTCTCGGCTCCATGCTGTTGGGACTGGAAGCGCAGTCCGCAGGTCACGACGCTGAGTTGGATATTGCCCACGCCGAAGCATTATTGGCTGACGGTCCGCGCTTGCCCACGGTGGAGGCGACATTGGCCGAGATGACAACCGCCGCAGATGCGCTACACGGCTTTATCTTGTCACAGTTGATGAACCGGAGCGAACATGAATTAGACGCGCGCTCACCTTTTTGGGAGACGCAACAGCCCTCGATACGCTTTCGCATGGGCCGGCTCACCGCCCATTTGCACGAACACAGCGTGCAGATTGAAAAGACACTGGCCGTGGTCAAACCGCCCACCGAAGCTATGTTGCATATTCGCCGCCTCTACCGAGCGTTGGCCGAAGTGGAAAGCGCTATTCTGGGTGCGCCGGAGATGGATAAGCACTGTGCGCCATTGGCAGCGCAGATCGGTGAGCGCACGGCAGTCGTCGAAGCGGCCATTCAGGGCACGCAACACCTGTTTGCGGCGATCCAAGCCGGGAGCATTGAAGCGGTGCAACGGCTCATTCAAGCGCAGCCCAGATTGGTCAACGCCACCAATCAGAATCGAATCTCTGGCGTTAGCTTTGCCATGTACAATGGGCAGGCGCAGATTGCCCATTGGCTGCGCGAGGCGGGCACGGAATTGGATCTTTTTGACGCAGCCATCATGGGCGATCTCAATACCATCCAAGCCTACCTTGCCCACAACCCAGAGAGCATTAACCGCTATTCGCCTGATGGCTACACGCCGTTGCAACTGGCCTGCTTTTTCAACCAACCGCAGACCGTGCGCCATCTGCTCCAGCAGGGGGCCGATGTCCACGCTGTCAGCCGCAACGCCATGCGCATTCAGCCTCTCCACGCCGCCGTTGCCAGTCGCAATGCTGCCACGGTGCAACAACTGATTGAGGCCGGGGCGGATGTTAATGCCCGCCAGCAGGACGATTTTACGCCGCTGCAAGGCGCGCGCCAAAACAACGACGAGACCATGATTTCCATGCTCATTGCAGGAGGCGCCACCGATGCCTAATCTTCCATGGTGGGGGTACGCGTTTCTCTCGGCGCTTTTTGCCGCGCTGACCACTATTTTCGCCAAAATTGGTATACAAAATGTTAATTCCAACCTAGCGACGGCGATCCGCACTAGTGTGGTGCTGGTCATCGTGTGGGGAATTGTGCTTAGTACGGGCGAAGTGCGCGCCATTCGCACCATTCCATCGTCGGTCTGGCTCTGGTTGGTACTCTCGGCCGCGGGTACAGGACTCTCGTGGCTGGCCTATTTTCGCGCGCTCCAAGTTGGCCCCACGGCCGCTGTGGCGGCCATTGATCGGGGTAGTTTACCGCTAGTGCTCCTCCTTTCGGCGCTGCTTCTCAACGAGCCGTTGACCTGGCGATCGGCGGCGGGAATTGTGGTGATCTTCGGGGGGATTTTACTGCTAGTCTTCAAATAGGCCGCATCCCCCTGCGGTGCAGCGCGCTTCGGCGATTCCACGAAAATACGTATGCACAAGTCCCCGGCACTTCACAGAGTTCACTGGCTGGATGAGGCCATACTGACTAGAAAGTGCCCGGGACTTGTGCATCGCTTAAGGTGACAGTCGCCTGTGAATCCCACGCCGCTCACCCATAGACCACTACCTCCCCAGCTTCCTCCACCACACGATACGTCCGTACGCGCAGCGTTTGATCGGCCAAAGCGCGCCCGGTGCGGATGTCGAACTCCCATTGATGCCAGGGACATTTGAGGATCTCGCCTTCGCGCTCGTGGTGCAGGCTATAGACGCCATCGGCCACCACCAGCGGACGCACACGCCCCTGGCAGAGCGGCCCGGCCCGGTGTGGACAGTAGTTGAGCAGGGCGTAATACTCACCCGCCACGTTGAAAACGCCGATCTCGCGCCCGTGGATCGTGACGATCAGGCGCGCGCCGGGGGGCAGATCGGCGGCGCGCGCCACCACATGCCGGTTAGAAGCCATAGAGCGCCCGCGCATTCTCGCCCATGATCCTGCGGCGCAGGACCTCATCAAAGCCGCCCAGGAAGGTGTTGGGTTCGTCCCAGTCCCAGTGCGGATAGTCGCTGGCAAAGACCATGACCTCGTCGGCGTGCATCCAATCAAGGAAGGTCGCCAGATCCTTTTTCGTGGGCGTGTCTGGCAAGGGCTGCGAACCAAAGCGCACGTTCTGGCGCACATATTCGCTGGGCAGTTGCTTGACCCACGGCGTGTAATCGCGCAGGCTCTTCCAGTCGCTGTCCATGTGCCAGAGCAGGCCGGGCACCCAAAAGACATCATGCTCGATGAAGAGAAAGCGGAAATTGGGGAACTTCTCAAAGACGCCCTCGCAAATCAGGCTGGTGAGGTGGGCCATGGCAATCTGCGGGCGGGCCATGCGCATTTCCAAATAATAGGAGGGATAGCCCGCGGCCGTGGGCGGGGCCGAAATACCCGCGCCTTCGCCGCCAAAGTGGACGCACATGGGCAAGCCGTGCCGTTCGCAGGCGGCATAGATGGGATGATAAAAGCGATTGCCAAAGGGCATACGCGCCCCGGCGGGCATCAACACTTGCGCAAATTCCGGGCGCGGCCCCAGCCGTTCGATCTCGGCCACGGCCTGTTCGGGATCGGTGGGGGCAATGTGGATTGAGCCGCGCAGCCGCGCATCAACGCTCAGCCAGTGTTCCAGCGTCCAGTCGTTGAAAGCGCGACAATAGGCGGCGGCATAGTCCACATCGGGATGCACGGCGGCGGCATAGGGGCCGCCAGTGAGCACGGCCACGTCAATGTCGTAGGCGTTGAGATGTTTCTCTACACAGACCTGGGGCTGTGTGGCCGGGTTGACATCTGAACCGGTCCAGAGATCTTGGCGAGCGCCGCTGCCCGGCACATTGGTGTAGCCGATCCCCGGCATCATGGCACCAAAGTCTTTGATGTATTCTACATATTGACGGGGCAGGTAGGGGAAAAGGGTAGAAGGTTCGGTGAACTGATGATGGACGTCGCAGTCAATAATGCGCGTGCGGGTCTGTGTGGGGGTGTCGGGCATTTCGGCAACAAGGGTGGACATTGAGACCTCCTCAGGATGGGAGTGGATCACGGATAATGTTTCAAAGCGATCAAGTAGAGTCGCCGCTAGACGATGCGCGGGCGATTCATTTGAAAGATAGGCACTCACAGAAGGATTACTGTTTTTGTAAGTGAATCAGTGCTCTTGCGCGAAGAACGCTGAGAAGATCGCCTAAATGCGTATAAAATCTAGTACTAGCACAATCTTTAATTGGCGACATTGCCGTAGGGGCGCAGCAAGCAGCGCCCCTACTCGTCAATTTACGATTGGAGAAGCACTAGTACACAGCGGCTGAAGTAGATAGGCCGCATACGCTGCTGGTCATTGTGATCCTTCCCCAGCCAAGTGTGCCACACGAGAGCAGTATACCATCTGTTCCAGTGGCAATCATAGTTATGCGGATCGACCATTCCCGAAATGATGCGGCTCTGCCCTGCGGCTTGCCAAGTAGACCTTTTGCCCGATTTCCCGTATCATAGCGGCAACCCATAGCCCCCTTCCCAGCTGTAAAGGAGTCCTCTATGCCCACAGTGACCGGCGGTGAAGCCATTGTTCAGTCGTTGATCAACCACGGTGTCGACACGATTTTCGGGCTGCCCGGCGTGCAGAACGACTACTTTTTCAATGCCGTCCACGATGCTGGCGATAAACTGCGCGTGATCCACACGCGCCACGAACAGGGCGCGGCCTACATGGCGCTGGGCTACGCGCTGGCCTCGGATCGGGTGGGCGTCTATAGCGTGGTGCCGGGACCGGGCTTTCTCAACACCACGGCGGCGCTCTCCACGGCCTATGGGGCCAATGCAAAGGTACTGTGCCTCACTGGGCAGATCCACACCGACCACATTGGGCGCGGCTATGGCATGTTACACGAGATCCCCGACCAGGTGGGGATCATGCGCACGCTGACCAAATGGGCGGATCGCATCAAGCGCCCGCAAGAAGCCCCCCGCCAAATTGCCAACGCGTTTAACCAATTGCACTCGGACCGTCCGCGCCCGGTGGGGTTGGAGGTTCCGCCCGATGTGCTGAGCAGCAAGGCCGAGGTGGATCTGTCGCCGATTGCGCTGACACCGCGCCGACCCGCGCTTGATCCTGACGCCATCGAGCGCGCCGCTAAAATTTTGGGCGCGGCCAAGCAGCCCTTAATCTGTGTGGGCGGCGGCGCACAGGATGCCAGCGAGGCGGTGTTGGCCCTGGCCGAAGCGCTGCAAGCGCCGGTGATGGCAAGCTATAACGGGCGCGGCGTGATCAGCGATCACCATTACCTGAGCCACGGCATCCCCGCCGGCCATCGGCTGTGGGCCACGGCGGATGTGGTGCTGGCGATTGGCACACGGCTGCAACAGCCGCTCATGAATTGGGGCGTTGATGATGGGCTGACGCTGGTGCGGATCGATGTAGACCCGGAAGAGATGACGCGCATTCACCCGGCGGATGTGGGCATTGTGGCCGATGCCGACACGGCGCTGCGGGCGCTGCTCCCTGCGGTGGAGCGGCACACGCATGGGCGGCCTTCGCGCACAGATGAACTGCTCGCGCTCAAAGCCGAGATCGATGACCTTTTTACCGAACGGCTGGCCCCACAGATGGAATGGCTGCGCGCGCTGCGGGCGGCTCTGCCCGACGATGGTCTCTTTGTGGACGAACTGACACAGGTGGGCTATGTGGGGCGGGTGGCTTTGCCGGTCTATCATCCGCGCAGCTATATTTCCACGGGCTATCAGGGCACGCTGGGCTGGGGCGTGGCAACGGCGCTGGGCGTGAAGGTGGCGCAGCCCAACAAGCCGGTGCTTTCGATTAGCGGCGATGGTGGTTTCTTGTTCTGTGCCACGGAACTGGCGACGGCAGTCCAGCACAAAATCGGCACCGTGAGCGTGGTCTTTAGCGACGGCGCATATGGCAATGTGCAGCGCATGCAAAAGCAGATGTACGATAACCGGGTCATCGCCACAGAGTTGCGCAATCCTGATTTTGTGAAACTGGCCGAAGCCTTTGGCGCACAGGGCATTCGGGCCGAAAGTCCCGCCGCGCTGCGTGGGGCCATTGAAACCGGCTTTGCCACGGCTGGTCCCACGGTAATCGAAGTCCCCGTGGGCGAAATGCCCTCCCCCTGGTCACTGATCCACCTGGGGCGGGCGCGGTAATCAGAGTTCAACGCAAAGAGGCAAAGGCGCAGAGATGCAAAGAGATTCTCCGCGCCTTTGCGTTAAAATCCAAGTTATTCTCTGCGGTTAAAATTCTAAATTTTTCATCACACCGAGGAAATCATGATCGACAAAGCACGGTTACAAGAAAAATGTCTGCGCACGATGGATTTTGCCGCTGCGCAATTGCGCCATCTAATTGAGACTCACCCGGATACTTTCCCCATGTACACGCAGAACGGCAAGTGGCAACACGGCGGCGAGGCGTGGACCAACTGGTGTGAGGGATTTTTGGGCGGTCAGCTTTGGCTGCTCTATCAGCACACGGGCGAGGACTATTGGCGCGAAAAGGCCGAACATTATTCGCGCCATGTAGAGCATCGTAAAAGTGACCGGAATGTTCACGATTTGGGCTTTTTGTTTTGGTCCACGTGGCGGCGCTGGTACGAATTCACCGGCGATGAGGCGATTAACGATGTGATCATCGAGGCGGGGCAGACCATGGGCAAGCGCTTCAAAGAGAAGGGCCAATATCTGCGCTCGTTTGTGGCCGATGACAGCCTTTTCATCGACATTATGATGAACGTGGGCATCATCTTTTACGCCGCCGACGAAACCGGCGACGACGCGCTGTGGAAACTGGTCAACCAGCACTGCCTCACCACACGCCGCTATCTGGTGCGCGGCGACGGCAGCACCTCACACGAGGGGCTGTTCAATCTCGAAAGCGGCGAGTTCATTCGCCAAAGCACCCATCAGGGCTGGCGCGATGATTCATCGTGGGCGCGTGGGCTGGCGTGGTCGCTCTATGGCTTTGGCACGGTCTATGGCATGACAGGCGACCCGCGCTATTTGCAGACAGCGCAGGCCAACGCCAACTTCTACATGGAGCGCACGCCTGATCACGGTGTGCCGCCCAACGACTGGGATGAGACCAACCCGCAGAACCCCTACGAAAGCTCGGCGGCGGCTATTGCGGCCAGCGGGCTGATCAACCTGTCGCGCCTCACGGGTGACGCCGCGCTGGCGCGCCTTTATGAAAATTACGCCTATCAGATCATGGACACACTCACCGAACCCGAATTTCTCGCCATCGAGACACCCGGCTGGGAAGGCATCCTCAAACATGGCATGTATCACGAACGCAAGGGCCTGGGCGTCAACGAAAGCGTGATGTGGGGGGATTACTTCTTTTTGGAGGCCGTGAGCAAGGTGTTGGGCTATGAGTAGCGACCGCCGACCACAGACCACCGACCACCGCGGTCTGCTATCCGCCGTCTGCGGTCAGAGACGAAAGAGCAATCAACCATGAACAACCAAGTAGCCATCGTCACCGGCGGCAGCCGGGGCATTGGGCGGGGAATTGTGCTGGCGCTGGCCGAGCGCGGCTGGTCGATTACGGTGAATTACCGGGGCAATGCTGAGGCAGCACAAGAGACCGCCGCCGCGGTGGAAGCGGCGGGCGGGCGCGCCCTGGTGGTACAGGCCGACATTGGCAGCGCCGCTGACCGTGAGCGGCTGGTCACGGAGACGCTGGCCCGCTTTGGACGTATCGATCTGCTGGTCAACAATGCAGGCATGGCCCCGCGTGTGCGCCGGGATCTGCTTGAGGCAACCGAAGAGAGCTATGACGAAGTAATGGCGGTCAATCTCAAGGGGCCGTTTTTTCTGACGCAACGTGTGGCCCATGCCATGATCGAGGCGCAAGCGGCGGGCACGGTGGAATCGCCCAAGATCATCAACATTAGCTCAATCAGCGCCTATGCCGCCAGCGTCAACCGCGGCGAATATTGCATCTCCAAGGCGGGCATGAGCATGATGACGGCACTTTTTGCCGACCGCCTGGCCGCACACGGCATCAACGTCTATGAGATCCGCCCTGGGGTGACCGAGACGGATATGACCAGTGGCGTCAAAGAGAAGTACGACAAGATGATCAGCGAAGGGTTGACCCCGATCCAACGCTGGGGCAAGCCCGACGACATCGCCCGCGCCGTAATCGCATTAGCCGAGGGTAGTTTCCCCTTCTCCACCGGCGAGGTAATCAACGTAGACGGCGGCTTTCATCTGCGCCGACTCTAAAAACACCCCAAAACAAACGATCCGCCAAGCAGACTGCTCACATTGTGTGAGCAGTCTTTTTTAGTAACGATACAGGTGCGACGCACCCTAGAGCTGTATCGTTACATTTTTTATATGCTTCCGACGTTATGTAGTTGAACTAACTCTGCCTTTTATTAGAAACAAAAGTTGTAGTTTTATTTTTAATTTTGCCTCTTGACACGCACAGAAATTTCCGATAGACTTTAGGCGAACGTTCGGGCGAACGTTCGCCTACCCCCAAAAGAAGGTCAAATCAAGTTTACAGAAAAACCGAAAATGAGCCGCGCTACCTTAAAAGACGTCGCCGCCGAAGCAGGTGTCAGCTATCAAACTGTCTCTAAAGTGCTCAATGGCAAGGGGGGCGTCACCGACGAAACCGCCGCCCGCATTTGGGAAACGGCCAATCGGCTGGGCTATCGGCCCAACGTCACGGCACGCAATCTGCGCCAGCAGTCCAGCCGTCTGATCGGCTATTCGTGGAAGCCAATGCCGCCAGATCAGGTGAACCCGGTGCTGGACAAATTTCTGACCAGCATGGTGGAAGCAGCCGAAACGGCTGGCTATCATGTCTTGCTCTTCCCCATGCGCGAGGGCGAGAGCGCCGAGGAGCAGTACCGCGAGCTGATCATCACCGGGCGCGTGGATGGCTTTATTCTCTCGTCCACCAACTATGAAGATCCGCGCATTCGCGTGTTAAGCGAGCTAAATTTTCCTTTTGTCACCTTCGGGCGCACCAACCCGGAGTGGGATTTCCCGTTTGTGGATGTGGATGGCCGCGCCGGGACGCGCATGGCAACCGAGCATTTATTGGCGCTTGGGCACAACCGCATTGCGCTGCTAGCCTGGCCCGACGCTTCGCGCACCGGCACGGCCCGCTATAACGGCTATGCCCAAGCGATGGCAGCGGCGGGGCTGACGGTGGAGCCAACTTGGGTAGTGCGCGGTGAAGGTCATTTTGACACAGGCTACCGCGCAGTGGAGAGGCTGCTGGCCCTGCCGCCCGACCAACGCCCCACGGCGGTGGTGACGGTGGATGATCAACTGGCGATTGGGGCCATACGCGCTGCCCAAGATGCCGGTTTGGCTGTGGGAGCCGAATTTGGTGTCATCGGCTTTGACGACACGCCGGGCGTGCAACTGCTCAACCCGCCGCTGACGTCTGTGCGCCAACCGCTTTGGGAAGTTGGTCAGCGCATTGTGCAACTGCTGGCCGAGTTGATCAGCGGCCACGCGCCCGAACATCAACAGATTCTGTTACAGCCGCAACTGATTGTGCGGCAATCGAGCACACAATAGAGAGGGAGCGCCCATGCCTGCACTGAATCCCCCTATCAGAGCACTGCTTTTTGATCTGGACGGCGTGATCACCGACACCGCCGAATACCATTACCGGGCCTGGCAGCGGCTGGCCGACGAAGAGGGCATTCCCTTTGGCCGCGCCGAAAACGAAGCGTTGCGCGGCGTCTCGCGCCGGGAATCGCTCAACCGCATGTTGAAAGATCGCACCATCGACGAGGCGACTGCCCAGGCCTGGATGGCGCGCAAAAATGACTATTATCGAGCCTCGCTACAAGAGGTGACACCCAGCGATCTGCTGCCCGGCGTGGCCGATCTGGTGGCGGAGGCCAAAACCGCGGGCCTCAAACTGGCGATTGTCTCGGCCAGCCGCAATGCTCCCGATGTGATGGCGCGGCTGGGCGTGGCCGACCAATTTGACGCCATCATCACCGGCGGGCATGAAGGCCGCGCCAAACCTGCGCCGGATCACTTCTTGCTGGCGGCGCGCGAACTGGGGCTATCCCCGGCGGAGTGCATCGGTGTGGAGGATGCCGAAGCGGGCGTCGAGGCAATTTTGGCGGCGGGCATGGTGGCGGTGGGGCTGGGGCCGCGTGAGCGCGTGGGCACGGCGGATCTGGTTTTCGCGGATCTGCACAGTGTGACACTGGCCCAGATATTGGCGGCGGCCAACTGGCGTGTGCGTGAAGCCGAATTTATGCCCACAGGCCAACATCACCGCGAGACGGTCTTCACGCTTGGCAACGGCAGCCTGAGTACCCGCGGCACGCTGGAAGAGCGTTTCCCCGGCGATCAACAGACCACGATGGTGCATGGCCTGTGGGATGACGTGCCGGTGGTCTACACGGAGCTGGCGAACGTGCCCGATTGGACGGCGTTGGATGTGTGGATCGACGGGCAGCCGCTGCGTATGGATCGGGGCACAGTGCAAGCGTATAGCCGTTATCTCGATCTGCGTAGCGGGGAATTGCACCGCCACTTTGTGTGGACGCCAGCCGACGGCGCGCCTGTGCTGCTCCATTTTGTGCGCTTTGCCCCGCTGCATGATCCGCACGCCCTGGCTCTGCGCCTGACAGTGACACCGCTAGAAAGATCGGTCTCCGTGCGCGTGCGCGCCCGTATTGAGGGCCATGTGGAAAATCAGAACTATCTGCATTGGAAGGATTTTGAGCAGTGGCACAGCGACGGCAGCGTCTTTTTGTGCGCCCGCACGCGCAGCACGGACATGGAGATTGTCGAAGGCATGACTGTGGTGGCCGACGAAGCGGAGAATTTACAAACGCGCTATGCCGATGGTCCGCGCACACCGGGGATCGACATTGAAGCGATGCTACCAGAGGGTCGGGCCTGGTCGGTGCAGAAATTGGTGGCGATGTATACCAGTCGCGATGAGGGCGATCTGCCAACATTGGCGGCGCATAAACTGGCCGAACTGCGCTCCATTGGGGTAGAGGGTCTGCGCCGGGAGAATGCCGCAGCGTGGGCTGATTTCTGGCACGACAGCGATGTGATCATCGAGGGCGACGACGAAGCGCAGGTTGCACTGCGCCACGGGCTGTTTCAACTGCGGATTGCCGCCCCGGAACACGACGACCGTGTGAGCATTGCCGCCAAGTCGCTGAGCGGCTTTGGCTATCGGGGTCATGCCTTTTGGGACACCGAGATTTTCATCCTCCCCTTCTTTACCTACACGCAGCCCACGCTGGCACGCAATCTGCTCATGTACCGCTGGCACACGCTGGATGGCGCACGCCGCAAAGCCGCGGGCAACGGGCTGGCCGGGGCGCAATATGCCTGGGAAAGCGCGGCCACCGGCGACGAAGTGACCCCGCGTTGGGTTCCGGGGCCACAGGGCGAGGAGTTGATCCGCATCTGGTGTGGCGATATTGAGCTGCACATCACCGCCGATGTGGCCTTTGCGCTCTGGCAATATTGGCAGGTGACTGGCGACGACGACTTCATGCAGAACCACGGCGCGCCAGATCCTGTTGGAGAGTGCGCGCTTCTGGGAGAGCCGGGTGGAGCCGGACAGCCCGCGCCCCGGTCAGTTTTCCATCTCCGACGTGATCGGTCCAGACGAGTATCACGATCATGTGGACAACAACGCTTTCACCAATCGCATGGTGGCGTGGCATCTGCGCCGGGCGCTGGAAATCTATGTGTGGTTGCAAGAGCGTGCCCCGGAGCAGGCAGCGCAAGTAGAGCAACGGCTGGCGCTCTCGGCGGAACGGCTGGCCCATTGGCAGACCATCGCCGACAACATCGTGCTCTATGAAGATCCCGACACAGGGCTGATTGAACAGTTCACAGGCTTTTTCCATCTCAAAGAGGTGGATTGGGCGGCACAGGCCAATCGCACCCGTTCACTTCAGGCCATCCTCGGCATCGAAGGGGCCAACGAGCATCAAGTGCTTAAACAGCCCGATGTGATTTTGCTGCTGACCTTGTTGGAAGATCACTACACAGAGAAGCATTGGCGGGCCAACTGGGATTACTACGTGCCACGCACAGATCACAGCTATGGTTCATCCCTCGGCCCGGCCATCCACGCCTGGGCGGCCTGCATCATGGGGCTACCCGACGAAGCCTATGAACACTTCATGCGCGCCGCCCGCGCCGATATTGCCGACGTGCGCGGCAACGCTGGCGAAGGCATTCATGCAGCGTCGGCGGGCGGGGTCTGGCAGGCGGCGGTCTTTGGCTTTGGCGGCCTGCGCGTGCATGGCAATGACTACACGACCAAGCCGATGCTGCCCTCCCACTGGCGGCGGCTGGCGTTTAAGTTCTATCTGCGCGGCGAGCAGCACAGCGTAGATTTGAAACGATCCTAAGCGGGCAGGGTGACAGGGCTGACGATGCAGCTATCATCCTTATCACCCTGCTACCGATTTTATCCCTCTCACCCCATTTGAGTTTTTCAAGGAGAAAAAACATGAAGATTCCCAAGAGACTTTCCCTGTTTGCGCTGTTGATCATCACAGCCCTGCTGCTGGCAGCTTGCCCCGCCGGTGGCAGCCAACCCAGCACCTCCGCTCCGACGGGCACACCCGCGGCGGAAGCCCCGGCGGCGGAAATGCCTGCCGCTGCGGGCGTCACCCCGATTACATTGATGGGCTGGGCCAGTTCCGAGGCAGAAAACACCCGCTTGCAAGAGGTAATCGATCAATTCAACACGGCCAATGAGAACATCGAGGTAACGTTGAGCCAGGTTCCCGATTATGACACCAAACTCCAGACCAGCCTGGCCGGTGGCAGCCCGCCCGAAGTTTTTTACATTGATAGTTTCCGGCTGCCTGATTTGGTGCAGGCCGGCGCCTTGCAACCGTTCGAGCCACACGCCGATAACCCGGATGATTTCTATGGCAGCCTACGCGATGCGTTCACGCTGGATGGCACATTTTGGTGCCCGCCTAAAGACTTTAGCACGCTGGCGCTGATCTACAATCCGGCCATCTTCGAGGCGGCTGGGGTAGATCTGCCCACGGCAGAGTGGACCTGGGACGATTTACAGGCGGCCGCGCAGCAGATCACTGAAAATGCAGAAGGCGTCTATGGTCTGGCGCTGCAACCTGATTTTGCCCGCTTCATCGCCTTCCTCTATCAGGCTGGCGGGGCAGTTGCCAACGAGGACTTTAGCACCATCGACATCAACAGCACGGAAGCCCAGGCAGCCCTGAATTTCTATGTGGATCTGGTGGCGAATGGCTACGCCGCTACCCCCGCCAACCTGGATAGTGGTTGGGCCGGCGAAGCGTTCGGTAAACAGGCTGCGGCCATGGTGGTAGAAGGCAACTGGATCGTACCCTACCTCCGCGATCAATTCCCCGATGTGGAGTGGGGCGTGGTGGAGCTTCCGGCAGGCCCGGCGGGCAAGGCAAGCATGGCCTTCACCGTCTGCTATGGCGTGCCAGCGGGGATCAGCGACGAGAAAGCCGCCGCCGCCTTTGAACTGGTCAACTATCTGACCGGGGACGAGGGCATGAAAGCGTGGACAGACCTGGGGCTGGCAATGCCCACCCGTGAAAGCCTGCGCGAGGGCTGGCTGGCACAGTTCCCAGAGCTACAGCCTTTCTTGGACAGCGCCGAATTTGCCCACCCGTGGCAGTTCCGCCCTGGCTTCCAAGATTTCTTGGATACGTTCAACGCCGGGTTGGAACAGGCATTCAACGGCACGATGCTGCCGGATGATGTCCTGGGCCAGGTGGAAGAAGTCGGCAACGAGATTCTCAATCGGTAGGCTGGATATGGGGGAGTAGGGATGGGGGAGCATCCTCTATTCCTACTCCCCCATCTCTACTCCCAATCCCTGGAGGTGCTGCATGGCTAGTGGTATCGCCCACCAAGATCGACAAGATGCCGTTGCTGGCTGGCTTTTTATGACCCCTGCGCTGATTGTACTGGGTGTCTTTCTTGCGGTTCCGATTGTGTTTGCCGCCTACTACAGTCTCACCGATTGGAACGGCATTAACCCACCGGCCCAGGCCACCCTGATCGGACTGGACAATTATCAACAACTGCTGGCCTCGGGCGGCATCCGCCAACAGGACTTCTTCCGGGCGCTGAAAAACACGACTTACTTTGCCCTGGGCGTGGTTCCGCTTCAGACGATTCTCTCGCTGTTGCTGGCTGTGGTGCTCAATCAACGTGGACTGCGTTTCAAGGATTTTTTCCGCACAGCCTACTATTTCCCGTCGATTACCTCGTCGATTGCCATTAGCATGATCTTCCTCTTTCTCTATCAAAAGAGCGGGCTGATCAACACTGTGCTAGAGACGATCACCTTTGGGGCATGGGAGCCGCTGGCCTGGACCGATGATCCGCGCGGGCTAATCCATATTCTATTGGAAAGTTTCGGCGTCACCCTGCGCACGGGGCCAGAATTTCTGCGCACACAATTCTTGGGCTTAACGATCTACGACTGGATCAGCGGGCCGAGTGTGGCGCTGACGGCGATTATGTTAATGAATACCTGGACCACTCTGGGCACCATGATGATTGTCTTTCTGGCCGCGCTCCAAGACATCCCCGATTTTGTCTACGAAGCCGCCCAGATCGACGGGGCCACGGCCTGGCAGACCTTTACCAACGTCACCCTGCCTCTGTTGCGCCCCACCCTGTTCTTTGTAATTACCCTGGGGCTGATCGGCACCTATCAGGTCTTTGATCAGGTCTATGTGATGACAGCGGGCGGGCCAGCCAAAACCACGCTGACCATGGCCTACATTGTCTATCGTAACGGCTTCCGCAACAGCGAAATGGGGCTGGGGCTGGCAACCGCAATCTTGCTTTTTCTGATTATCTTTATGCTGACTATGATCCAGCGCCGCATCACCGACGCCCGCAGCTAAGCAGCACCAAAGGAACGCGAACCCTTATGGCATCAACAACTGCATCCTCGCCTTCTCTGGCCGCCGACAATCGAAAACTCCTCTCGGCGCGTCTTCGACAGATTCTTTCATATGCACTCCTGGTTCTGCTGGCGCTCACCTTTTTCTATCCCTTCTACCTTTCTGTGATCACCAGCTTTCGCACCCTGCCCGCCATCGCCGCCGATCCGGTGGCGATCTGGCCGGAAAATTGGACGCTAGATGCCTATCAGCGCATGGAAAGCATGAATGTACAGCGCTGGCTTCTCAACAGCACCTTCGTAGCGGTGGTCGTCACGCTAAGCAATTTGATCTTTGCCAGCATGGCGGGCTATGCCCTGGCCCGCATCCCCTTCCCCGGCAGCAATCTGCTCTTTCTGACAATCCTGGGCACCATGATGATTCCGGGAATCGTGCTGCTCATTCCGCGCTTTATCATTTTTCGCTTTCTGGGGATTATTGATACCTATTGGGGTCTAATCCTGCCCATGCTGGTGCTGCCCTTTGGGATCTTTCTCATGCGGCAGTTTTTCGAGGCGATCCCTGGTGAGTTGGAAGAGGCAGCACGCATGGACGGGGCCAATCGCTTTCAAATTTTTTTCATCATCGTGCTGCCGCTGGCTCAGCCCGCGCTCATCGCCCTGACGATCTTCACGTTTCAGGGCAATTGGAACGAATTTATGAACCCGCTGATTGTGATCAGCACGCGCAACGATCTCTTTACGCTCCCGTTGGGATTGGCCTTCTTCCGCGGGGGGATCGGTGAAAATCTCCAGTGGAACGCCATCCTGGCGGGGTCGATGATCACGACGCTGCCCATGGCGCTGATCTTTCTCTTCTTCCAGCGTTATTTCATCGAGGGGATTAGCTATACGGGGTTGAAAGGATAACAAAAAGAATGAAGAATGAAGAATGGGTAGAGTTTCGCTCTACCCATTCTTCATTCTTTTACAGGCCGTTTCACCCGCTGGCTGCGCCACCAAATGCCGGGCAGACGGCTGATTTTGCCCCATTTGCTCACAAAAGCGCGGCGACTGTGCACATCGTAATCATGGGTTTCAATATCATCGAGAATGCCGCGATAGAGATCTGCCGCCGCCGCAATCGCAAACCGCCCGTCGGGGTCCAACAGGGCGATGCCCGGCCATGCCTCGGCGTAAAGTTGCCGATTGCGCGCAACCTGGAAGCGCATAAAGGCCCGCCAACGTCCATCCAAAGACCGATTCTCAATATCCGCCTCACTCAAGCCAAACGACTCTAGCTCTTCTTGGGGCAAGTAAAGTCGCCCACTTTCCCAATCCTCACGCACATCGCGCAGAATATTGGTCATCTGCAACGCCACCCCCAACTTTACGGCATAGGGGATGGCCGCTTGTCCTTCAAAGCCAATAATGCACATGCTCATCAACCCCACGGTGGAGGCCACCCCATAGCAATAGGCCGAGAGATCGGCAAAGGTTGCATAGCGGTAGCAGTGGAGATCTTGAGCCACTCCGTCAATTAACTGCTGTGCATAGGTGGCCGGCACATGATAGCGCGCCCGTGTATCCGTCCAGGCCACCACAACCGGATCGGTATCATGTGGCTGCGGCGACAATGCGCGTTGTCGCCATGCCCCCAGCCTTTGCAGCCGAGCCACACTATCCGCGGGCATGTTAACAGACTCATCCACCAGATCATCGGTGATTCGACAGAAGGCATAGAGCGCACGCACCGCTTGTCGTTTTGCACTTGGCAAAAGCCGAGACGCCATATGAAAAGAGCGGCTGTGGGTGGAGGTGAAACCTTCACAAAACGCGTATGCCTGGGTCAGTTCGGCTTCTGTCTGAACAGGTATGGTGGGAGGCACGTTGGCTGTATGCCAGGCTTCATGGGCCAGGGATAAAAGAGAATGTTCCCATGAATGAGTCTTGAGCGCCATGATAATCTCCGGTGCATAGTGTTGAAAGAAAGAGTAATCATACCTTTGTCCTAACCTTGATGCAAACCTACCATATCGACAAGGTTTTGTCAAGACTTTCAGTAAATTGTTCGCGAATATATAGACAAAACTAACGACGTACAGGCTCTATTTTCGCTCTTTTTTAAACCTACGCTTTCATTACAGTGGGCACAGGGATGCCTAGCTGCACGATTCATACTGGACAATAGCTTAACGAATCGCTTAGAATAGACGCTATTATCCAATTTATGCAATTGTGCGCATTGCATATCCGAAGCCTGCACGATAATAACGTTAGGAGAACACCTATGGATCGGGAAACCCCCACCTTTAATCTTAAGGCTGTTGTACAGGAAACAGGGATCAAACCGGATACACTACGCGCTTGGGAGCGTCGCTATGGGTTGCCCGAACCTGACCGCAGTACAGGTGGTCATCGTCTGTACTCCCAACGGGATATTGATGTGCTGCTCTGGCTGATGGCACGCCAAAACGAGGGATTGACAATTAGCCGCGCGGTGGACTTGTGGCGCAGCATTGAAAGTGAAGGCCAAGATCCCCTGCGTG
This sequence comes from uncultured Chloroflexia bacterium, assembly GCA_963721725.1. Lineage (GTDB taxonomy): Bacteria > Chloroflexota > Anaerolineae > Caldilineales > Caldilineaceae > RI-153. The sequence continues at coordinate 36,806 of CAVRLX010000022.1, read as the reverse complement.
CGCCAGAATATACAAGTAGCAAGACCTCGTTTGTGCAGGGCGAGGAGATCCAAATTTTATGCAAGCGCTGGATAGATGCCTGCCTGAATTTTGATGAACGAGCAGCAGAACGTATTATCGCGCAGGCATTTGCCATCTATCCGGTGGAGACTGTTTGTATTGATATTTTACAACGGGGTCTCCACGAAATTGGCGAAGGCTGGTACAAAAATAAGGTGTCGGTGCAACAGGAGCATTTCACCTCGGCCCTTGCCATGCGTCGGATTGATGCCATGTTGGGAGTCTCGCCGCCGCCCACCCGGTCGGGGCGTATCCTGTTGGCGTGTCCCCCTGGCGAGGAGCATGTCTTTGGGCAGGCGCTTCTCCAACTGTTGTTGCGTCGGCGCGGGTGGGATACAATCTATCTTGGCTCAAACGTGCCTATAGAGCGCATGGAAACCAGTGTGGAAATGACGCGCCCGCATGTGGTAGTCCTAAGTGCCCAACGCCTGCCCACAGCCACCACGTTGATGGAAATGGCTATGTTGCTATATGGCAAGGGTGTGACTGTGGCCTACAGTGGACGTATTTTCGTGGAAGCAGAAGATCTGCGCCAGCGCATTCCTGGTTATTTCTTGGGCAGTACAATTGTCGAGGCGTTGGATGCAATTGAAGACCTTATCCCCAATGCCGCGCCTGTGCCTGTGCCTTCCCCGCTTGATGAGCTTTACCTAGAAGCGCTGCGTGAATTTGAGTCTCACCTGTTGGAGATCAACGCACAGGTGACGGAAAAGTTAAAAGCCGTGTCCATTACCCCCGCGCAACTCTCCGCCGCCCACTTGAATCTGGAACAAGGCATTGTGGCAGCGCTTAAACTGGGCAACATGGGGCTGATCAATCAAGATATGGAATGGATTCGCGGGCTGTTGATCAACCACAAGATAGATGGGGTAGTGCTGTCAGGTTATATGAAACTCTACACACAGGTTGCCCATACGCTCTTGGGCGAGGCAGGGCGTCCCATCCTCGATTGGCTGGACAAAACCAGCACCCATCTGGTGGAGATTCTGGGCGGCCAGCCGCCCGCCAAGAATGGCTTCCATTCCTGATTGTCTCCTGGGTTTGGGGGAAGTGCATGGTGGCCTGCCTTTGTAGGTGGGCCATTTTTTTGTAGAAAAGCCGTATTGGATTAACTGGGCATATGACAACGATTTATACCTTTCAACGCCGTCTTTCCGAACGCTTGTTGCTGTGGAGTGTACTCAGCATAGCCGTTGGCATCGTCTTTGCTTGGCGAAAAACAGAGCCGGACTGGCGCGCCTTTGGGCAGCAACATGTGGGCTGGGGAGCGGTTGACGCGCTGATTGCGCTGATCGGTGGGTTCAATACGTGGCGGCAAGCGGCGAATCCCAGCGCCCAACAGCCAGCGGCGCGCCAACGCGCCGCGGACAAACTCCAACGGCTGCTCTGGATCAACGCCGGATTGGATCTCTTTTATGTGGCTGGCGGCCTTTGGCTGTCCCGACGTGCCGATCCCAACCGTCGTGGCTGGCGCGGTCATGGCTGGGCGGTGATGATCCAGGGTTTCTTTTTGCTGATCTTCGACATCGTCCATGCCAGCCACATCCACCGAGGCGCGCCGTGAGTCAACCGCCAATATCCAGCCTCCAGCCTTTTGTGGGTGAGGAACACCGCGCGTTCGCGTGGCCCGGCGAACGCGGGACAGTGGTGCTGGTGCATGGATTCCCTGGCACGCCCGCCGAGTTGCGCGGCTTGGCAAAGGTTATCGGGGCGCAGGGGTGGGCTGTGAACGGGCTACTTTTGCCTGGCTTCGGGGCCGAGATTGGCCGTCTCGCCGAGTTCAGCGCCCAGGATCTGGATCGACCATGTGGTGCAGAGCCTGCACACAGCGCGCCGCCCCGGCCAGCCGTTGATCTTGCTCGGCTATTCTCTGGGTGCGGCCATTGCCATTAGCGCGGCTACGGCGGTTCCGGTGGATGGTCTGCTCCTCATTTCGCCCTTTTGGCGGCTAGGTAGCTTTTGGCAAGATCAATTTTGGCCGGTGTTGCGGCTGCTCTTTCGCACAGTTCAGCCCTTCAAAAATGCCAACTTTGCCGACCCTGTGGAGCGGCAGAATATCCAGACCGTCTTGCCCGAGGCCGATCTCGACGACGCCGCAACGCAACAGGCTTTACGGCAGTTTGCTGTGCCGCGCCAGATTTTGGATCAAGTGCGGGCTGTGGGCAAACGGGCCTATGCCAACGCCCCCAGCCTGAACGGACCAGGGCTTGTGGTGCAGGGCAGCGCCGATGAAGTTGTGCAAGTCGCTTCGACACAGCAGTTGACGGCACGCTTGGGCCAGGGCTTTCAATATGCCGAACTCGCCACCGACCATCAATTTATTCGACCCGAAAATGACGGATTTTTCCACCTAAGCCGATCCATTCTTCACTATCTAGACTCTATCCAGGCATACGATGCGAATCATTTATGACGCCACCCCGGCGGAAACAACACCGGGATTTCTGCACGGCCTTTGGGCCGCCATCTCTCGCCAGTTTTCGCTGCCCGCCTGGGTGGGCTATGGGCTATGGCTGCTTTTGATGATTGCCATGCCCCATGTTTTGCGGCTGGGCGGCGCACAGAGTCTGACGCTGGTGTTGAATGGGGCTGTGTTCTTGCAGGCCAGCACGGTTTTCCTGATTTTGTGGAAGCACAATGGCCTTGGCAACACACTGCGGACCGCCGCGCTCATCGCCGTGCTGGCTTGGGCTGTGGAATTTCTCGGGTCCAGCACCGGAGTTCCCTTTGGCAGCTATGGCTATAGCGAGCGCCTCCAGCCCCAGATTTTAGATGTGCCGTTGCTGATTCCATTGGCCTGGCTAATGATGCTGGTTCCATCGTGGGCGGTGGCAAGCTTCTTCCTCTCGCCACAACGCCGCCTGCCGTTTGCGCTGTTCAGCGGGGCGGCCTTCACGGCCTGGGATCTTTTTCTCGATCCACAAATGGTGGCCTGGGATCTCTGGATCTGGGCGCAGCCCGGCGGCTATTTTGGCATTCCCTGGGTAAATTATGGCGGTTGGCTGCTGGCCGGCACGCTGATTACGTTGGCAGTGCGCCCCCACCATTTGCCCACAGCCGCGCTCTTTTTGGTCTATGCCACCACATGGTTGCTGGAATCGGTGGGGCTGACCTTCTATTTTCAATTGCCCGGCCCGGCGCTGGTGGGCTTTCTCCTCATGGGCGGCGTTGTGAGCGTGGCGTTGTACAAGCTAGCTCAGGAGAGCGTACGGTGAGTTCCCCCCTCTTTTGGATCATGCTTGGCTTCGGCGCAGGCTCAATCCCGTTTTCGATGCTGATTGGCACGCTGATTCTGGGCAAGGATATTCGTCGCTTTGGCGATGGCAACCCCGGCGGCACCAACGTGGTGCGGGCTGGCGGCAAACGATGGGGCGGGCTGGCTGTATTGCTGGATGCGCTCAAAGGCGCCATCCCCGTGGGGCTGGCTGTGGCGTGGATCGGCATGGAAACGCTTTGGCTGGTGCCCATTGCGCTGGCCCCAGTGCTGGGTCATGCCTTTTCACCCTTTTTGCAGTTACGCGGCGGCAAGGCGGTTGCCACCACCTTTGGCGTCTGGACCGGGCTAACCCTGTGGGTGGGGCCGTTGGCGCTGGGTATCTTTCTGCTGCTGGCCTATCGACTCTTCAAAGTTGATGGCTGGGCTGTGATGGGGATGATGGTGGGTCTGTTGCTGGTTGGGGTTGGCTTCATGGCTTTTTCGCTGCCCCTGCTCCTGATCTGGCTAGGCAACGTTGGCTTGCTGGCCTGGAAACACCGTGCCGATCTGCGCCAGCCGCCGGGATTGCGCTTTCTGTCCAGATAAGCGCTTTGCACGTTCGCCCTATGTTGACTACAATAGCAGCACATTTCACCCTCTCTGCAGCGCCGCAGAGCATTGCCCACTGTTGCGCAAATCCTATTCACCCTCATTGAGCGTTGTGTCCCCCAACAGCCGTCCCCGATAGGCTGCGCTCATTCTATTCATGTCCGCACATCTCTTTTGGAAAAGAGCCGCTATGACATCTGATCTTCCAACCACCGAACTCCAAGATGCCCTCTTTGGTCAATATCAATTTGACCAGCATTACTATGACGAAATGTTTGACCCGGACCAGACAGCACGCGTGCAGCCTATCAACGCCTCTATCGCCAACTGCTCCAACTGCCTGCCGAAGAGTTGGCCCGCCGTCAAAAGGCAGCGGATCTGACTTTCCTGCACCAGGGCATCACCTTCACCGTCTATGGCAACGACGACCGGCACCGAGCGCATCTTCCCCTACGATCTCTTGCCGCGCATTATCACCGCCGACGAGTGGAACACCATTGAGCGCGGCCTGGCCCAGCGCATCTGTGCGCTCAACCTTTTTCTGGATGACATCTATCACGAAGGGCGCATTCTGGCCGAGGGCATTGTCCCGCAGAAGCTGATCTACTCCTGTCACCATTACCGGCGCGAAATGCACGGGGTAGACGTGCAGCGCAAGGTCTATGTCTCGGTGGTGGGGACGGATCTGATGCGGCTGCCCAGCGGGCGCTTTGCCGTGTTGGAAGACAACCTGCGTGTGCCCAGTGGCGTTTCGTATATGCTTGCCAACCGGCGTGTCATGAAGCGCGTCTTTCCTGGGCTGTTTGGCGACTATGGTGTGCGCTCGATTGATCACTATGGCGAGGCATTGCTAGGGACATTGCGCACGCTGGCACCCGCGCCGGGGCGATGATCCCACAGTGGTGCTGCTCACGCCGGGCGTCTACAATTCGGCCTATTTTGAACACACCTTTCTGGCTCGGCAGATGGGCATTGAACTGGTGGAAGGGCGCGATCTGATTGTGCATGACGCCGTGGTCTACATGCGTACAACCGCAGGGCTGCGCCGGGTGGATGTGATCTATCGGCGCATTGACGACGATTTTCTCGATCCGCTGGTCTTCCGTCACGGTTCCATTTTGGGCGTGCCGGGGCTTTTCAACGCGTATCGCATGGGCAATGTTGTGCTTGCCAATGCGATTGGCACCGGCGTGGCCGACGACAAAGCCATCTATGCCTATGTGCCCGCCATCATCCGCTATTACCTGGGCGAAGAGCCGATTTTGGACAACGTGGAAACCTATCTGCTGGATGAGGAAAAACAGCGCGACTATGTGATCGCCAACCTGGACAAACTCGTGGTCAAAGCCGTGGGCGAATCCGGGGGCTATGGCATGTTGATTGGCCCACACAGCACTGAACCCGAACGGGCGCGCTTCAAGACGCAGATCCTCGCCAACCCGCGCAACTATATCGCCCAGCCCACGCTGTCGCTCTCCGGTGCGCCCTGTTTTATCGATGGCAAAGTGGAGGCCCGCCACGTAGACCTGCGCCCCTATGTCCTGTGTAGCGGCAACCGGGAAGAAGACATTACCATTGTGCCCGGCGGCCTCACGCGGGTGGCGTTGCGTCGCGGCTCATTGGTGGTCAATTCATCCCAGGGCGGCGGCAGCAAAGATACGTGGGTGTTGGAAGAATAACGAATAAAGTATAGAGATTGGGCTATTCAGCGATACGAAAACTCTAATCGCCAATCGCTAATCGCCACCCCCGATCCCCAGAGGAGATTCCCATGCTTTCACGTGCAGCCGATAGTCTCTATTGGATCAGCCGTTATCTTGAACGGGCAGAAACCACGACCCGGCTTATTTACAATCACGTCAATTTGATGATCGGGCAATCGCCCAGCGCAGCGGAACGCCATTGGCAGCGGCTCTTTGCTACGTTGCAAACGCCCATGCCCAGCACCGAAGGCGATGGCAACGATCCAGCCTTTGTGCGCATTCAGTTTTTAACCTTTCACCGCGACAACCCCAACTCGATCCGATCCTGCATTGGCACGGCCCGCGAAAATGCCCGCCAAGTGCGCGAGCAGATCAGTTCCGAAATGTGGGAACAGATCAACCGGCTCTATCTCGATCTTAACCGTACCGATCTGCGCTTTATCTGGAATGCCCAACCCCATGAATTCTTTCGCGAGATCGAGAATGACATCTGCCTTTTCCACGGCATCACGACTTCCACAATTTTCCACGACGAAGGCTGGTACTTTCTTCAGTTAGGCACCTATCTGGAGCGCGCGCTGCAAACCGCGGCCCTGCTCGACGTTCACTTTGGCGAGGGCAGCGATCTCAGCACGCCCAGACCAGCGAATATCTACGCTGGATTGGGCTGCTGCGCTCTTGTCTCGCCTTCGAGGCCTACTGTCGCCAATACACGCCCACGGTGCAGCCAAGCAATGTGGCCGAGTTTATGATCCTGAGCAATGGGCTGCCCCGCTCGTTGCGCGTCTGTGCAGATCGGCTGCAAAGCAGCCTGCAACAGATCGCCACGCGCACCGAAAGTCGGCGGGCCGAACGTCTGCAACGGCTGGCCGGTCGTCTGCAAGCCCACCTGCGCTATGGACAGGTGGACGAGATTTTGACCGAAAATATCCATGCCTATCTGGGCGATGTCACTCGTCAGTGTGAACAGATCCACACGGCCATCTATCAAACCTATATTGAATATGCCATTGAAGGGGAATTTGCGGCGTAATTCAACGTCGCGGGACTTGCTATGATCTATTATAAAATTCGCCATCACACCCGCTATCGCTATACAGCCCCCGTGGGGGAAAGTGTGATGGAAGTACGTATGCAGCCTCGCAGCGAAGATCGGCAACGTTGCCATTCGTTTGATCTCAAATTGACCCCGCCCGCCCGTCTGCTTTCCTATACCGACCATCTGGGCAACACTATCCATTTTTTCGACATCCCGCGCCGACACGGTCAACTGGTTCTGCGCGCCGAATCCCAAGTGGCAATTGAGCCATTCCCCGAACTCCCTGATGCGCTTTCGGCCAACGACTGGGCACAAATGGATGCCCTTACCAGCCGCGGCGAATTCTGGGATATGATCGCCCCCAGCCACTTTGTCCACCCCAGCCCAGCACTGGAAATCCTGTGTGCAGAGTTAGGGGTCAGCCGCAATCTTGACCCGATGAGCATTCTGCGCCACATCAACACCGGCATCTATTTTGCCCTGCACTATGTGCCCAACAGCACCGAGGTCGACTCAGACATTGACGTGGCGTTGGAAAGTCGCCAGGGTGTCTGCCAAGACTATGCGCATATTATGCTGGCGCTGGTGCGCGGCCTGGGCATTCCGTGCCGGTATGTGAGTGGCTATCTCTTTCACGACCATAAAAAACAGGAGCAATCTGCCGATGATTCCAGCCATGCCTGGATCGAAGCCTATTTACCCCATCTGGGTTGGGTGGGCTTTGACCCCGCCAATAACATCCTGTCGGGCGACCGTCACATTGCTGTGGCGATTGGCCGCGACTATGCCAACATGCCGCCCACCCGCGGCGTATTTCGCGGCAATGCCAAAAGTCACATGGACGTGGGCGTACAAGTCACCCGCACCGATTCGCCAGAACCGCCCAAGCAGTTGCTGGAAACCAGCGACTGGGACGATCAACAAGAAGCGGAAATGTTGGCAGAAGAGGCAGCGCGACAACAGCAACAACAGCAGCAACAGTGAGACGTAGTGCATGTTTGATTGAGTCATCTTGCACTACGCCTCATGTGGCTATCCTCCACGGGGCAAAAGAGCGACAGCACGGCTTCACCGTGGTGAAGAGGGTGCGGAAGGCAACACAGGAATCTAAGGGCGTCATTTATGGATACAGGGAGGGCTTTCATGCCAGCAGAAAAAGAGGGTGATTTGGGCTTCTCATTTCAGTATACCAAGACCAGAACCGTGATGATCTCCCGCTTTGGCGAACACATTGTGACGCTCCGCGGCGATGTGGCCCGCGAGTTCAGGGACGATGTGGCATCCATAGATTTCGCGGCACAGCAACTCCTTATGGCCCAACTCACGGGCAATTACAAGCATGGCAACGAGCGCGTGGCCCGCAATCACCCCCGAAACCGAGACTAATTTCACTTTGATTGCTCCGCACCCCGCGCCGTGATATAGTCGGGTCAGTCTTCTTCTCTTCCCATCGCAATTTTTTGTTACCCCTACCCAGGATAGGCTATGGTTTCCACCATGGGCGCGTACACCTTCGATCTCTTGATCGAACCGGCTGCCGACGGCTACCGGGTACGCGTGTTGGATTCGCCCGCGGGTCAGTCCGATGGACTCTTTCATTTTCCCTTTACCCATGCCGAGATTGAGGCGCTTCAGGGCTGGGGATTGACGCAACAATCTGGATTAACGCCTGAAGAGTTTGGCCGTCGTCTCTTCGCCGCTATTTTCACAGGCGGCGTAGGGGAATGTTTGCGCCGCAGTCTGGACCGCGCCGGCGAAGGCACACTGCGCATAAATCTGCGCCTGGATGATGCCCCGGAACTTGCCCCCCTGCCCTGGGAATTCCTCTTTGACCCCGAAAACGAGCGTTATCTTGCCCTCTCCGAACGCTCGCCGATTGTGCGCTATCTCTCGCTGCCTCTGGGCGAAGAAACGCTGCGCGTGCGCCCGCCGCTGCGTGTGTTGGCCGTCCTCTCGGATCCCAGCGGCTCGCCCGCCCCGGTGGATGTGAGCGCGAGTGGACGGCGCTTTCCGGCGCGCTGCAACCGCTGGAACGGCAGCGACTGGTGGTGCTAGAGCGGATCGACGAGGCCACCTGGGATGCTGTGCAAACCCGACTGCGCCAGGGCGATGTCCACATTCTGCACTTTGTCGGCCACGGCATCTATGATCCCGACGCCCAGAGCGGCGCGCTGCTTTTGGAAACGCCCACCGGCGAGATCGACTTTGTCACCGCTGCGCAGATCGCCACGCTGCTCCACAATCACCGTGCCCTGCGCCTAGTCTTGCTCAATGCCTGTGAAGGCGCGGTGGCGTCGGACGTGCAGCCCTTTGCCGGCGTCGCCCAATCCCTGGTCCGCCAGGGCATCCCCGCCGTAATCGCCATGCAGCGACGAGATCGCCAGCGGCGCAGCCGAGATCTTCGCCCGCACTTTCTATGCCGCCATCGCCGACGGCTATCCTGTGGAGACTGCGCTGACCCAGGCCCGGCTGGCCCTCTTTGCCGAAGATGGCGTGGCCTGGGCCACCCCTGTGCTGTTCATGCGCTCGCCGGATGGTCACCTTTGGCAAGTGGCCGAGACGCGCCGTCAGCGGCGCATGGTGGCCTGGGCTGGGATTGTGCTTTTGCTCTTGCTGGGCACAGGCTGGGGTTATTGGCAATTGCGCCCCGATCCGCCACTGCCCGACATGCCCGGTATTTTCAACGTGGCGGTGGCCGATTTTGGCATCATGGGCGCGAACGGCCAAATCGAATCGTCCCAGTTTGGAACACGCCTGACTGGTGTGCTGCTTTCCCAACTTCAGACTGAACTGGGCGCGTTGCCCGCTGAGATACGCCAGGAGATTGTGCTTTGGCCCAACCGCAACGACACCAACGCGCCCAAGGCGTTGCCCGTGGTGATGAGTCATAAACAGGCCGAGGCGCTGGCCGCCGATCTCAACGCCACGCTGCTGGTCTACGGCTATCTCAAGCCCAATACGGATGTCAATGCTCGCCACAAATACGAATTGGTGCTGGAATTCTATCAACGCTCCATTACTGTCGCCAACCAATTCGATACCACGTTAGGGCAACACCAACTGGGCAGCCCGATTGCCACGCGCTTCTCGATTGAGCAAGATTCTGACGCCGCCCAAGAAGAGTTCCGCATGGCGATGTCGGCGCGGGCCGGGGTGCTTTCGCTGGTCACGCGCGGGCTGCTCTTTGAGGTGACGGGCAAGCCACAGGCGGCCTTTGCGCTTTATCAACAGGCCGAATCGATGGTGGCTGCGGCGGGCGATGATGTGGGGCGAGAAACTTTCTATATTTTTATGGGGCGGGCGGCGCGTATGGCGGGGCTGTTTGCCGAGGCGGTTTTCGCATTGGAAAAGGCCCGCTCGGCTGGGCCAGATCACGCTGCGCCTTATCTCAACCTGGGCCTTGTGCATTATGACCGCGCCCAACTTTCCATGCTGCGTGGGCAGCCGATCCCGGCGGAGGTGGCGCAGTGTTACGCTGCGGGGATCGAAAATTCGGCCACTTCGCTGGACGAAGCCGCCGTGGAAAGTGTGGCGGCGATTGCCCTGATTGAAAAGGCGATTGCATTGGCCCCTACTTCGCCCTGGCCGCCTGTGGAAAGTGTGGCCCGGCTGGCGCTGGGGTTGGCGCGCCGTGTGCAAGGGCAAATCGCGCTCTTTCGCGGCGAGATCGACAATGCCGACAAAGCCTATGGCACCGCCGCGGCGGCGTTGCAACCGCTGGTAGACGAGTTTACCACCCAGAATGCGCCAGATTATGTGGGCTGGACGCAGGCGGCGCTGGGCGTGATCTATTTGAACCAATCCGATGTGGCGGAGAATCAGCGGGTAACGGCGCTCAATGCCGACGATGCGTCTATGGCAGCCGACCGCTTGCAACAGCGGATTGAGCATTTGCAAGCCGCCAGCACAGCCTTTGATGCCTGTTTAGCCCAGGCAGATCAGGCGCAAAATCGGGCCGAGTTTCAACGTTATGTGGTGGAGTGTGCATGTCTGCCGTTAAAAGAGATTGTGGATACTGAGTTGGGAAGCCTGGGAGGGAACCCATGAAAAGCAGATCAATACGTGGCTGGGGAATGATAACAACGGTGAGTTTGCTGGTTTCGCTCTTCTTTTTTGGTGGAGTGGCCTGGGGGCAGTCGGGCCGGGGAGTGGTCTACGGCCAGAGCGTGGAAAGAGATGAATCGCTGGCTGTGGATGACGCAGGCACTGCCCAGTCTGAAATCGTCGCGCTGAAACTCCCGGTCAATGGGTTTTATCAGAGTATCGCTGGGGGCGCAGGCAGCGGCGAGATGGGCCACTATCAACGGGGGTTGACGGGGAAAAGCAGCGCGGCGTTGGCGGTGACGCCCACCCGCACGCGCACCCCGACGCGCACACCAACACAGACTCGAATCGCCGAAGCCATGTGTACAGCATTGGTGCAAGGGCTGAATGTGCGCTCTGGGCCAGGGACCGAATACGCGCCGCCGATTGGCAACGTGCCTAACGGCGCGCAGTTGCGAATGCTAGGGCGCAATGCACAGAGTACATGGGTGGAAATCCAAGTGGTAGAGACCGGACTGCGCGGCTGGGTGAGCGGGGCCAGTCAATATGTTTCGTGTACCCGCGCCATTCGTAGCCTGCCTCTGGGCAACTTGCCGCCGACACCGACGCCAACGCGCATGCTTATTCCCACGCCCACACCGCGCGCGGTGGCAATTGCTGCGCCCGGTGGGGGTGGCCCTGGCCGCATTGAAGGCACAATCTACACCAATCCCAGCTTTGTGGTGGGCTATAACAGTAACAATGCGCCTATCTTCCGCACCTTCCTCTATCTGCAACTGCAAGTGTGGGATCGAAATGGACTGCGCAAGGATGGCGAAGGCATTGGCCCGGTCACCTTCACCTTCTTCAAGCCCGACGGCTCGGACTTTTCGCAGACCGAGCAGACCCCGGCTTTTTGCTCGTTTGGCGGCGGCGAACCCAACTGCAATGTACTTGATCTGCGTAACAGTCCCGATTGGCCTGATGGGGAGTATTCTGTAAATATTATCGCCGAAGCCGACAATGGCGACAGCAAAAACTGGAATCTCTCGATTGAGATCGACCGCGACCAAACCACCGTACCCGCCCGTGGCGTCGTGGTGCAAATCGCCGAGACCGCTCCCGGCACAACAGATTCGTTTATTTTTGATGAATTGAGCTTTCGCGTGACGGCGTTTGACTCGTCGAGGGGTAACATCGACGGCACGGGCATCAGCCATGTGAATATGCGCATCGTCTCGCCCAGTGGCCGCGTGGTGCAGGAACGCCGCGAAAATAACGCAGGCTATTGTGTGTTTAGTGGCGGTGAACCCGACTGCAACATCTTTAACTTTGCCGACAACAACTTCACCTGGCCCAACGGTGATTTCATTGAATCTGGGGAATACCGGCTAGAGGCCACAGCCTTTACCGCCAACGGTCAGCAGGGGAGCTTGGTGGTGCGGGTGCAGATCGAGTGATTGGGGGAAAGGGGAGTGGCGATTAGCGATTGGGACGTTGAGCTTCTGTTTCCTAATCGCTAATCCCCAATCGCCAATCTCTCCCCACCCACAATCACATGACGCAGGCTTAAATCTTGATTGAGTACGAGTAGATCGGCGACGCGACCGGGTTTGATCTCGCCGCGCTGCTGTTCGATGCGCAGCAGCCGCGCCGGACTGAGCGCGGCCATCCACACCGCTTCATGGAGCGAGATCCCGGCTAATTTTACACTACGTTGTACAGCATCCAACAGTGTAATCGTGCTACCCGCCAGCCACCCGCCGCCGCGCCCGCTGGTGGCAAAGCCGCCGTTATGCACGGTTACCTCTAGCCCGCCGCTCGTGTAATCACCCGGCGCGCACCCCGCCACTGTAGACGCATCGGAAACCAACACCACATGATCCGGGCTTTTCACACGCACCAATGGCGACAACAGCGCCGGGTGAAAGTGAAAGCCGTCCAAAATCACGCCACAGGGCAGCGTTGGCTCTGCCAGCAGCGTGCCCACAATCCCCGGCTCCGACGCCATAAAGCCCAACGCTCCCGGCGCACGGTGCGGCCAATCGCTGGCATTGCCGGCGTGGGTGACACAGCCCAGCCCCGCCGCCAGCGCGGCGCGCATCTGGGCATAGGTGGCCGCAGTGTGGCCCGCCGAAACGAGTATGCCCCTAGCGGCCAGTTCGCAGATCAAGGGCAGGCTGCCGGGGAGTTCGGGAGCCAATGTCAACATGGCAATGCGACCGGCGGCGGCTTCCTCAAACTGTCGGGCCAGATCGACATCAGGCAGGCGTAGCGCCGCGGGATCATGCGCGCCGCTCTTTTCGGGCGACAGAAACGGTCCTTCCAAATGGATGCCCGGCAGGTGGGCGCGCGCCGTGTCGAGATAGCCCGACAGCGTGGACAGGCTTTCGCAGAGCGTTGTCGCATCGGCGGTGATCAGCGTGGGCAGCAGCGTGGTCGTTCCCCGGCGCAGGTGATAGTCCACAATTTCGTCAAAGTGGGCGCGGTGATGGGACTGAAAGCTCCAGCCCAGCGCGCCGTTGACCTGGATATCGATGAGGCCGGGGATTACAATGGCGTCGCTGGCGTCCAGCGTATCAGCGAGGGCGTGACCGTGTGTCGCCTCCACCGTGCCGATGATGCCCTCGTCAAGGGTGATGATCTGATTCTCCACAAAACCGTCCACGGTCCACACCTGACCGGCCTCAATTGTTCGTATCATTTTTCTCTCCGCTTCGCCTGATGTGAATTCTGCCCCGCGTGTTGTCCCAACCGTCAGCGGCGCTGACATGGCTTTACCGAACGGCCTCACACAGTATAACCTCGGGGTGGCCGTCGGCAAAGGTGGGGACGGGGTTGGGGAGGGCAATCGCATCACCGGAGAAATATTAGTGTTTGACGGTATTACCGCGATGTGCGAACATTTTGTTCATGATTCGTTCAAAGACAGAGAAACCGAAAAGATCTTTCACCACATCTTTTCGCGCAAACTCCCTGCGGACGTGCAGGGAGTATTGAGATGGGGAATATGACTGACCAGAAAATGCCACCGGTGCATCCGGGTGAAATTCTGCTTGAGGACTTTATGAAGCCGCTGGGCATCTCCCAGTATCGGCTTGCCAAAGAGATGAACGTCTACCCGCGGCGGGTGAATGAGATTGTGCATGGCAAACGTGCCGTGACGGCGGATACGGCGCTTCGCCTTGCGCGCTTTTTTGGCACATCTGCCGAGGTATGGATGAATTTGCAGGCTTACTACGATCTTGAAGTTGCGCGCGACGAGGTTGAAGAAGAGATCCAACGGGAAATCAAGCCTTATGCCGAGCGTGAAGGGAGTGAGGTGTTGTTGCCAGCCTTATAAGTCGAAAGTCAGAAATTTGTTGAACTCTGCTATGTGTTTGTCAAGTTCTTCAACGCGACCGACAGCAATTCCCGAAATTTGGGAAAAGCTAGCCAGGTTCAAGGTGGATATGGAGTTGAGTAGCCATGAAATGAAGAAGGGCATCCCAATGGTCGAAGTATACGATAGCGAGTGAGACCCGATATCATCAAAGAAGGTTTTGCGAGTGCCGAGTTCCTGTCGGATAGCGGCATAAAGGGAGTGGGTCTGGTCGAGAATCGTGTGAATGAGAAAGGCGAGGAGGTTAGGGTGACCAGGACGGCAGAGAGATACTTGTGGCCATGGCCGTAGTTGTGCTCAAGATTGTACCCATAGTTCTTGAGGACATTGTTGTGCTCGTTCTCGACTTTCCAGCGGGCACGGCCTGAGCGAGCAACAGATTCAACCGTGTCATCTGTCAATGCGAAGTTGGTGGCAAAGGTGTTGTAGTAGAGTGCGTTCGCCCGTGTCCGTGCGATAAATCGTGACCTCACACCAGTTCACGCACAGCGAGTCCGCCCCCGCCCGCAGGGGACCTGATTCACAAAGCGATAAGTGTTCTTTCACGGAAACGGCCGTTCCAGCAGCGAGTGGTCAGGCTTTTGACGGCGTTGACCCGCTCCAGCAAAGCAACCTCTTCATAGAGTGCTTTGCTGAGAGTCTGGCTTGCAGACCAAAATGAAGTTCAGCTTGTGCTGCTCCAACAAGGCACAGAACGGCTGGTGGCAATGCAGGTCATCGGCCAGGAGGGTCGCCTGCCATGGGGCAAAGCGAGCGGCACAGCGCTTCAGCCAGCGTTTGGCTGCCGTGCGTTCACAATCCTGCTTTTCCGCCCCGTCTTGCGGCCGGATAAACTCCGGTTCCAGGGATAGACTCGACTCTTGTCCGCTGTCACGGCACAGCTGTCACGGCTGAATGGTAGTAGTGAGGTCGCTCCCCATGCTGATGAACCGTGCAATTGTCACACTGGATCTTCTCAGATGAAAAGTAGTAGGTTCCATCCATCGCCACCAGATAGCTATCTTGATCACCCCGATGCTCTTTGAGGTGACCCCTCCTCTTCCATCGCTTTCTGCAGGCTCCCAAATGGTTCGTCACAGCGTGCTCGGGTCGATTTCATCCAGCAGGTTACGCATCTGCGGTCGCTTGGAATCTGGGTCACACCAACAGGCTGGCGGCATTGTTCCTCCCTTTTCTGACGCTCCATATTCTTCTTTGATACGCCAGAAATGAGGGTGACTGTGTGAAAAAGACCCCGAACGCCCCGGCGGCTGCGTCCACCATCTCATAGCGTTTGTTGTTTGCCCTTGCGTTCATCCGGCAGCTCAGAGAAGGTCTGCCTAACCATTTCGAATATGCCTTCTACCGTCAACGACTTGATCTATCCTCCTCTACCTCTTTTCCCTTTTGTTCTTGCCTACTTTCGTGCCATGTTGATATCTATTCGTCAAATTTGGAAATGCTGTTTTGCCGGGTTTTGCGCAAAGCTGTAGTGGTCAGGAAGATGGTGAAACGTAGGTGCGGTTGAAAACCGCACCTACAGATTCCACGATGTCGTTGACCAATACAGGTTTTGCGCAAAGCAGAGAAAAGAAAACGAGTGCCACCTCGCTGGGTTGCGCTCGTTTCTTTTTCTCTTTGTTACTGCGTTCAAAGCTACCGCTTGAGTTGGGTCAGCCAGAACTCCGTATCTGACGTCTGCTCCGTGCCCAGCGGCATTGACCACATAGAGCGCATCGTCGTAGATGGCAGCCGTGGCCGGGGCCTCTAGCATTCGGTGGTGACGGTGCGCACGAGTGTGCCGGACATCCAATCGGGGCGCAAGTGCGATTTCGTAGATTTTGTCGTTGTAATTGACGATATACAGCGTATCACCGGCCAGAACCAGACCGTCGTGATAAATCTCCACTTCCCCGTCCAGGGCCGAACTCTGTGGCTTCGCCGTGGCAGCGTCAACGGTATAGAGCTTGCCCAGGTCGGTGTGCGCAATAATCAGTGTCGTACCGTCCGCCGAGGCGACGATGCCGTTGCCGTTGATGCCCCCTGGCAGATGTTCAAATTCGCCAGTCAACGAGATAGTCTCGGCTGGTCGACGGGTCGGGCTCGGTGGCTCTGAGTCGAGAGGCAACTGGTAAACGAGGGGTAGATCGGAATCTGGTAAAGTAGACTACATCATCGGCCAAAGCCACGTCGTTGACCAGCCCGTTGGGGTCGGTGGTAAACTGGACATTCGCCACCAGTTCGCCGGTCAACCCATTGAAGACCATCCCATTGCCGGAGCTGCGTGACCGGCCACATAGAGCAGGTCTGGTCGCCTGATCGTAGACTATCCCCAGCGCCTTGCTGCGCTCCTGGGCTTCCACAAAGAAGCTACCTTCGCCCGTCGCCAGATTGACCTGGTAGATGGCCCCGAGACCAACCCAACCTACGCTATCCGATCTTGACCCACAGCGATCCCCTCCGCTGGAAGCCGTTAAGAACGATGATCCGTGATCTTCCCACAATCCATCTCCGGCATATCGGCGACGGGGATCATCAGATGCTCGAAGTCGGTGCCAGCGAACATAATGTAAGGATAGCCGGAATTGTGGTCGGTGGTGTAGTAGTCGGCATCGAAGCCGCCGGGGACCATCAACATCAGATGGGACGGGGCAGGTGACCCATTCCTCGCCCTCGGCAGGGCCGGTGGCCATGGGGTCAGTGTTGCTGGTCGCTGCCGCCAGCCAGCATATAGCTTAGACCGGGGCCAGGTACATCGTGGGTTGTACCGTTGGCGAAACCGGCGTCCATAATGGCGTCATTGCACATGGGATTGTCGCGAGGCGGAAACCGCCCGGTCAGGATAGCAGACCCAGCCATTCGTCCCCTCTTGCAGGACAACCTTCGGGTCGCCGGCTTTTTCCGGGTTGCCCATAATCGTAGCGTTCAGGCAATGCTGGCGGGGGCTGGCGTCATTGCGCTCTGCATTTCAGCGCTCACGTCGCCCATCTCCTCGGTGGTGATCGCCACGACGGGAACCATCAGATGCTCGTAGGGCGTGCCGTCCCACATAATGTAAGGCTGTCCTGCTGGGGTTCGGTGGAGAAGATGTCGGCGTCGAAACCGCCAGGGGAACAAGAAGCATCACATGGGGCCGGGCGTAGCCACCCATCCTCCGCCCACCGGTTGCATCGCCATCGGATCGGTGTTGCTGGGATC
This sequence comes from uncultured Chloroflexia bacterium, assembly GCA_963721725.1. Classification (GTDB taxonomy): domain Bacteria; phylum Chloroflexota; class Anaerolineae; order Caldilineales; family Caldilineaceae; genus RI-153. The sequence goes on along the minus strand of CAVRLX010000022.1, from coordinate 19,617 downwards.
GCTGCCACCCGCCAGCATATAGGCGATGCCAAGGCCGTCAATCTCCGGCTCCTCACCCCCAGCGAAGGCTTTAGCTAAATTCTGCCAGGTGGGATCGTTGCAGTGGGGATCGTTGCCGGGCGAGACGGCGAGTCGGTGACGTATGTCGCAGCCGTTCCCCAGTGCCCTCGCGGAAGGATCATCTGACGGGCCCAGTCCCGGCCCAACCGAGAACCGCGGCGTCCTGGGCGATGGCTGACGGGGCCGCCCGCTCTGCGTTGGCAATCCGTGAAGCCATCGCTCTCTACAGAAGGCGTGGTACGGAGTCGATCGACGAGGAAAGAATATTCGCCATTCGCCGGTCCTCCTTTCACCCAGAGGGAGGCAACCGGTGCGGGGATTTCTGAACTCGAAGCCGTCACAGGAGCCGTTGAAGGGAAAGCTGATAGGTGACGATATAGGCGTTGGGGGCGATCACCCGACCCTGCATCCGCCCAAATCGGGGGTGGACAATCAACTTCGGGTCCATCAGCCCGGCCAAGCGGCCTCTCGCTCAGATACACGCACCGTCGTTCGCCATCTGGTAAAAATCGGGATGGGTGACAGCCGCATAGCCATCCCAGTCCTGCGCGATCATCAACTCGAAGGCTGAGCAGTTCCATCTCTATCGCTTCGGCCTTCATCCGCTCCATCTCGGCGTCATCGGTCGTGGCCATATCCATCTCCCGCACACCGGCGACGGGAATCATGATATGTTGGTAGCCAGTATCGGCGAACATGATGTAGGGGAAACCCGACATATGGTCGGTGCTGGACTGCGCAGTGTCGAAGCCGCCAAAGCACCACGAGCATGACATGGGGCGCGGTGGCGACCCACTCTCACCCTCCGCTGGGCGGAGAGCGTCGGATCGGTGATGCTGGGTCGGAGCCGCCCTAGCACAGCAGAATAGCAGGCACCCTCGCCCCCAGGTCTTCCGTACCGCCGATGGACCAGAAGGCTTCCACCACAGGGTCGCGGCAGGACGGATTGTCGCCCGGCGACCCCGCATTGTCGGGATAGCAGACCCAGCCGTTCGTCCCCTCTTGCAGGACAACCAGTGGGTCGCCTTCCTTCTCCGGATTGCCCATGATGGTGGCGTTGAGAGCGACGCCCGCCGGGGAGAGCGCAGGATGTTGGCGGGTTGGTCGCCCACATCACCCATGAGTTGGTCGGGTGTCACCACCACCGGTACCATCAGAGACGCTCGGCACGCGTGGTCGTCCCACGATCACGTAAGGGTTCGTCTGCTTCGGTTCGCTGGGATAAGCTCGCCCGCCTCGAACCCGCCGGAGTGACGATCTGGTGTGGGCCGGCGTGTGATCCATCCCTCGCCCCGGCCGGGTCCTGATGGCAAAGGGGTGGTGTTCGATGGATCCGAGCCGCCGGCCAGGCACGGTGGGCGATGCCCGCACCCGTCCCTCGCTCTCCGGTTTGTCCTGGGCTCATCATCGCCTCGTCCCAGGCGCTGAAGACCTCGCTCAACAGGCCGGGTACATTGCCCGGCGAGACGGGCCAATCGGAGAGACAGGTCGAGCCGTTGTAGCCGTCGCAGGACGACGCTGGGCATGCCGTCGTCATCCCAGGTTAGAATCGCGGTGCCTCCGGGACGGCTACGCCGCGCCTGCGCTCTCGGCATTCGGGCAATTCAGCGTGTCCACATCCTCATCGGCCAGCGGCGTGGCTGGGGAAATCGGATACCCCGCCCAGTCGCCGAGAAGCCACTCCAACACAATACACAATTTCGTACCACTTCGCAACGCGCTCGACACCGGTCTCCGCCGTGGGAAATGACGTGTACGCGACGGAAACTGGCAATAGGAGGAGACGTGAAATGTGGAATGCTGAACGATTCACGTTTTACGTCTTTTTCGGGCAAATACAACGATCCAAGTTTGTTCAAATATACTCAATCAGCGACGGCCAGGCGCCAACAGCGTGTCTCGCCGGTCAGCACGTGGCGCACCTGCATATACGGCGCGCACTTTGTCCGGTCTGCTCCGGTGTCGCGGCGAGAGACGCACGGTAGCAATTGGGAGCGGGGTTGCGGTTGGGGTGGGTCTGGTTTCGTCCGGCATAGGTGTCTCCCCCTAATCCACTTGCGCAGCACCTCGCCATGGAGGGTCGAGCGTACTGAGCTGGCGTTCGATGCGCTTGGCATCGGAGGATACAGCCCCATCCAATACCTGGGCTTGTTGCCCGTTTCCGCCATCAGCTCCGTCCCTGTGGACGATCCGACGTAACGACATGACTCGAGCAGCGAAGTTCACCCCGTGTCGACAGGAATCCGCCCGGGGAGCCTGCCGCTGCTGTAGGAGTTCTTCTCGCCTGGTATCGGTAGCTCCCCTCGATGAGATAGAAGACGACGTTGCCGTGGCACGGTGGAACAGCGCTGCCCCGCGGACATTCGCTGCCGTCTGTGCCGTTGGGCAAGCGGTAACGATATAGCCGGGGACGGTCGACCGCCGCTGTTTTTTAATCGCATCGGCAATGGCGCGCCAGGCGTGTAGGAGATATTCTAGGTTGGTGCGCGCACAACGCGAAGCCCTCGATCGCACTGCGGGTTGCGTATGTGTCCACCTGATAACCGTAATCGCCTTCAATCAGATAGAAAGAGGCGTTACCGTTGGCATCGGTGGAGGCACTGCCCCGTTCGGCCCCGCCGCCATTTGTGTCATCTGAAGAAGCGCACAGCGTAGTCGGGTCTGCCTACATTCACGGTCACTTTGGCGAGCGTGTAGACGATTGTCTGGTCTGTGCTGCGCACGACGGTAAAGCCCGCTTTGGCGCTGATGCTGCCATACTTTTCTACCTGATAGCCGTAATCGCCTTCAATCAGGTAGAAGCTCGCGTTCCCGTTGGCGTCGCTGGAAGCACTGCCCAGGGACAGACCGCCGCCGTTTGTGCCGCTGAAGAAGCGCACGGTGTAGTTGGGTCTGCCTACATTCACGGTCACTTTGGCGAGCGTGTAGACGATTGTCTGGTCTGTGCTGCGCACGACGGTAAAGCCAGCTTTGGCGCTGATGCTGCCATACTTTTCTACCTGATAGCCGTAATCGCCTTCAATCAGGTAGAAGCTCGCGTTCCCGTTGGCGTCGCTGGAAGCACTGCCCAGGGACAGACCGCCGCCGTTTGTGCCGCTGAAGAAGCGCACAGTGTAGTTGGGTCTGCCCACATTCACAGTCACTTTGGCGAAGGTGTAGGTAAGTGTCTGGTCTGTGCTGCGGATGACGGTGCAAGCCGAGCCTTGGCGCTGATGCTGCCATACTTTTCTACCTGATAGCCGTAATCACCTTCAATCAGGTAGAAGCTAGCGTTGCCATTGGCGTCACTGGAAGCACTGCCCAATTCCAGGCCATTTCCATTCGTGCCGCTGAAGAAGCGCACGGTGTAGTTGGGTCTGCCTACATTCACAGTCACTTTGGCGAAGGTGTAGGTAAGTGTCTGGTCCGTGCTGCGGATGACGGTGAAGCCGGCCTTGGCACTGATAGATGCCATACTTTTCGACCTGATAGCCGTAATCTCCTTCGATGAGGTAGAAGCTGAGCGTTGCCATTGGCGTCACTGGAAGCACTGCCCAATTCCAGGCCATTTCCATTCGTGCCGCTGAAGAAGCGCACGGTGTAGTTGGGTCTGCCCACATTCACAGTCACTTTGGCGAAGGTGTAGGTAAGCGTCTGGTCTGCGCTGCGCACGACGGTAAAGCCAGCTTTGGCGCTGATGCTGCCATACTTTTCTCAACCTGATAGCCGTAATCACCCTCAATCAGATAGAAGTTCGTGTTTCCGTTGGCATCGCTGGAAGTGCTGCTCAAGTCTACGCCGCTGCCATTTGTGCCGTTGAAAATACGCACGTTGTAGTTGGGTCTGCCCACGGCGACGGTAATCTGGGCCAGCGTATAGGTGATCGTCTGGTCCGCACTCAACTGAAAACCGATTTTTGTGCTAAGTGCGCCGTACCGCCCAACCGTGTATTCGTAGTTCGTGCCTGGGGTCACTGGGAAAGTGGTCACTCCATTGACGTCGGTCACAGCATTGCTCAACTCCACGCCCCCAGCCGTGTAGATGCGCACCACATACCCCGCTCGTCCCGTACCGCTCGGCTCAGCCACTTTGATGGTAACAGTGACCGACGGGGGCGCTGTCTGTACTGTCCAGGTTGCGCTGGCCGGGGTAGCGTCCACATTGCTGGCGTTGTCCACCCCGCGCACCTGCAATGTGTGGCTGACGTTTGTCAGACCGGTGTAGTTCTGCGGGCTGGTACACGGGGCGAAACCCGCGCCGTCAAACTGCATTCAAAACCTGCCAGCCCCGACAGGGCATCGCTGCTGTTGAAGGTGAAGGCTGCGTCCGGCGCTGGAACTCGGATCGGTCGGTTGCCCAGTAATGGCGGTGTCCGGCGCAGTCTTGTCAATCTGGACAGGTCCGAAACTGGAGTTGGCGCTGTTGCCTGCGTTGTCCGTCGCCGTCCCGTTGACCGATGGGGTGACGCCATCCGCATCGAACGCCTGATCCCCGGTGCAGAAAGCCACACCGGAGTCGGCGTCGCTACAGTCAAAGTGTACAGTCACCGTCTGGTTTGTCCACATGCCCGCGCTGTATGGGCTGAGATCGGCTTTGACGGCGCTGGCAAGGATGATCGGCAGATGGAGGTCTGGCGGTTGAATCGTCACCGCGTGCAGCAGATTGTTCAGACCTGTGCCGTCTTCCCAAATACCTGCGTTGGCCAGACGGATGGCGTACTCTGCTCTGGCAGCCAGGGCAGGGCTGGGATCGGGCAGGCTGAGCAGCAGATCATACGCGCCGGTGGGGAGGTTGGCTGGCAGGGGGATACTTTGGACAATCGAATGGTTGCCGCCGTTGTCCGCCAGCCAAAAGCGGGGATCTACCGCCAGAGGAAAGCGGTGGACGGCCAGCGTTGTCTGATGGCGCAGCACCAACTCCAGCGGGCGGGGGTTGAACGGGGCAGCCCAGCCTTCGTTGCGCAGGTCTACTTCTATGTCCAGATTGTTGCCGACCTGCGCTATGTCCGGGTATCTTCCCTCTATCAGCGCCAGACGATAGCCCAGCCGCCGCTTGACCGTATCCAGACAGCCACCCGTCGCCCAACTTCCCAGCACGCCGGGGTGGTAGTCAGTGTTTAGATAAGACCAGTGGAAGGCGGCCAGTTCGGCCAGCGCAATCGGACATTCCGAGCGGGGCGGGTTCGGGTTGCAAGTCTCGCCGCCCATCGGCAGGTATTTCGTCTCCTCGCCCAGATAGGCTTTGTCCTCGGTGATGTCGCTGTACGTGCCAAAATCCGACTCACTGGCCAAGAAGCAGTCGTTGTGGTGGCCTGCGCGCGCCGGGCCAGAGCCATTAAAAGCATTGGCAGGCGGCAAGGCATTGCCTGCGCCCGTCCCTGTCCCATAGATTTTCTGTTTGATCAGGGGTGTACGCACCTGCACCATCCGTCCCGGTAATGCGTTGATGATGGCGTTCAGCACTTCGCCCCGTTCGGCATACTTCTCTGGGGAGACAGTGCCTGGGTCGTTGGGGTCATCCACAAAGTAATCCGTGTAATACCATTCCCCCCAAATTCCAATAAAACCGGCCTGCACCGCAGAAATTACATCCGCATTGGCCTGCAAAACTGGGGCCAGTTGGGCGATATGCGCCAACATCTGGGTCTTGCTGGCGTCGCCATAGGGTGGAATGGGAGGCCAGGATGTGCTGGGCGCAAAGTGGATCTGATCGGTGTAGGCAACACGCACCACAGCCTTCAGGCCCGCCTGTCTCAGGGTAGCAAAGTCCGCCGCCATCGCGTCCAAATAGGCTTGACTAATCGGCGAAGCGACGAAATCGTCCAAATAGAAGAGGCGAAGGATCAGTGTAATGTTCTCATTCTGCCGATAGCCCTGTAAGGTCGCCAGATTAAGAGGTGCATAAGCATTGGAATGGGTCTCTGTGTGATGATAGAAACCTTGTTCTGGGTTGGCAAAGAGCGCATCCGTGGGCTGGTAGACGACTGTCGTCTGCACCGGACTCTGGGCGTGGGCGCTCGGCACTCGTCCGCTACCCACATCTGTCAGAAAGAACCCAGCCAGAAGCGCCAAAAGTGTGGCGGCAAGTACGACGGCAAAACGGCGGTTTACAACAGTTCTGGACAGCATATCGGTTTCCTTCCCTTCTCATTACAAGCACAGTTCATACGGATTGGAGTCTGTCGTATACGAATGAAAATACCAGCGGCAGCGTTCTCAAAGCGTTCTATGCCAGATTGTACACGCCCTAGCGTCCCTCAGCGTGTTCGCTTGCGTTATTGGTGACAGGTCCAAAGTTATCATAGCGACCGATCCCAAAGCGATCCCAACCTTTTGGGAAGGTGTTGCAACAAACAAAGCGCCCCGACCTCTTGCTAGGTCGGGGCGCTTCTCCCAGTACAAGGGAGGAGGCGATTTTGTATAGAGTGAGTAGCTCAGTCGATCAGCCAAATAAGGGAACCGGAAATAAAGAGCCGAACCATATTTGCCTATCTTTATCCGAAGGCTTGCTTCAACTGGAACAGCCATATTTTTCCAACTCCCTAACTGGAAGTCATCCTTGAAATTGTGAACGATGGACAAGTAGATTGGAAGGTGTACCGGCCTGCTGCGATGATAGCAAAAATCCCACTGTTGCAGGTATCGCTTTTGCGATACAATTACCGATACAGCGCGGCATGCAACAGAGGGAGTGACCAATGGAATCCACAGTCTCCTTCGGTCAGTGGGTGCGGGCGCGGCGGACAACCCTGCGTTTGACGCAAGGCGAACTGGCGCGGAATGTCTACTGCTCAGAAATTACGATTCGCAAGATCGAAGGCGACGAACGGCGTCCTTCAGCTGAGGTTGCCCGCGGCCTGGCAACCCATTTGCAGCTACCCGACGATCTGCTCCCGCGCTTTCTCAAGGTGGCGCGGGGCGAACTCAACGCCGACCACCTGCCCCTGCTCCACAAGCAGAACGGGCGACCGCGCCACTGGCTGCCTCTCCTCAGCCGCGCCGATCTGGCCATCCCGGAAACTTCCTTTCTGGGCCGTACCCAGGAGGTGGCCCAGGTTTGCGAACTTCTCCAACAGCCCGATCTACGCCTGCTGACACTGGTTGGGGCACCCGGCATCGGCAAGAGCCGCCTGAGCCTGCATGTGGCCGCCGAACTCAGCGACGCCTTCTTGAACGGCGCTCATTTTGTGCCGTTGGCCCCCCTGCGCGACTCGGAATTGGTGCCCGACGCCATCGCCCAGATATTCGGTTTTGCCGAATCGGACTATCCCACGCCCTTCGACTATCTGCGCGTCGAACTGCGCGCCGTGTCACCTGCTCCTCATTCTGGACAATTTCGAGCAGGTGCTGCCCGCCCGTCGCTTCGTGGAGGAGTTGTTGGCGGTCGCGCCGGGTCTGAAAATCCTGATCACCAGCCGCGTGCCGCTCAGTCTGGCGGACGAACGCATCTTTCGCGTGCCGCCCTTGCCCCTACCTGCGCCAACCCAGACGCCGACGGCACTGGCCGCGATTCTGCTACCCCGCTGTGCAGTTGCTTGTCAACCGGGCGCGCGCGGCAAACCCAGCTTTCGTGCTGACGACTGAAAATACAGGCGCGGTCGCGGCCATCTGCGCCCGGGTGGATGGGCTGCCCCTCGCCATCGAACTGGTGGCTGCCCGTCTCGTCAGCCTCACCCCGGAAGCTCTGCTGGCCCGTCTCAGCGACTGGCTGGCACTCCCTGTCGATCCGTCCAACAGTCTGCCCGAACGCCACCGCACCCTGCGCAACGCAATTGCCTGGAGTTACGACCTGTTGCCCGTTGCGGCCCAGCGGGTTTTTGTCCGGCTGGCTGTCTTTGTACACGGGGCCACCGCAGAGATGGCGCAGGCGCTTTGCGGCGCGCCGGGCGACGGGGGAAGGGCGCGGCCCAGGAGCAGCTCGCATTGCTGGTGAATCATAGCCTGGTACGCTCTGAGGTGGATGGCGCGGGGGACACCCGTTATACGATGCTAGAAACCGTCCTCGACTACGCCCGCGAACAATTACCGCGCAACGAATGGAGCGCCACCCGGCAGACCCACGCCCGCCTCTTCTGCGCATTCATCGAAGCAGCAGCACCCAAACTCCTCGGTCGGGAACGCCGGGCCTGGATCGAACGGGTGGAACAGGACAACGACAATCTGCGTGCGGCCCTGCGCTGGGCCGAGGAGAACGGTGATGTCGCCACACTGACCCGGCTGGTGGCGGCTCTTGGCTGGTTTTGGGAGATGCAGGGCCGTCGCATCGAAGCGCGCGCGTGGCTGGCCGCGGCCATGGCGATGGCGGGCACCCAGCAGCCGCCCCAGGCGCGGGGCGCGTCTCTTGCATATGTTCGGCCATAACGCCGGTGAAGAGGGCGACATCGAACGTTCCCGGCGCTACGCGGCTGGAAAGTCTGGCTCTGGCGGAGTCGCTGGGGGATAGCTGGACTGTCGCGCTGGCGCAGCGCGAACTCGCTTGGGCCTATTTTGTGATAGACAACGAACCCGAACAGGCGATCACTCTGGGCGATATGGCCGCCGCCGCTCTGTTGGTAACTGGCGATCTGCGCAACCATCTGCTTGCGCTGCTGGATGCAGCGATGGTTTGCCAGATGAGCGGTCAGGCGCAGCGCGGTACAGCCTATGCGCAGATAGCGCTGCGTCTGGCCCAGGAGTGGGAGGACGAATCGGCTGCTTGCGAGGCACGCATTACGCTGGGCTTGCTGGCGTATACAGATGGCGATTATGCCCGCGCGCTCCCTTTGCTGGAGGAGAATCTGGCCGTGGCTACCCGGCTACCCAATGGCAAAGTGATTGCCTGGACAAATTATCGGCTTGGGCAAATCTTGTTGGACAGCGGTAATCCGGCGCGGGCGGTCAGCTACTTCGTCGAAAGCGCCCGTCTCTGGAGCGAACGCAATGAGGTCTTGGCCGTCGCCTATTGCCAGAGCGGTCTCGCCAACTGCCTCTTCCGGCAAGGAAATATCCGTCAGGCCAAAGCGATCTATCGGACCACGCTGGGCATCTATCGGCAGTTTGCGGCGCGCGCCGCGCCGAGGCCTGGACGCTCTGGAATCTGGCCCATACAGCCGCTGTCGAAGGTCACACTGACCGGATCAAACCCCTTTTGCGGGCCAGCGAGACCCATTTTCGCGAGCGCAACGAGTCAACGGGGATCGCCTGCTGCGCCGCAGCCCGCCGCGGCGCGTGGGCACCAGCGCGCGAACCCGTGCGCCAGTAGGAGCGTCGCTGCGTATATCACCGCCAGACACCCCCGTTTGACACTCCCCTTGCCCGCTGCTAGAATCTGTCAGACAATCCTCTCTTTCGCTCGCACTGTACCCATCGGAGATATCCTCGTGCCCCACACTTTGGCTGAAATCCGTCCCGGAGCTTATTACGATTCGGTCGTGCTGATGCAGCTTCAGCGGCGCCTGGCCGATCTGCCCGGCATAGACGACGCCGGTGTGGTGATGTGTACGACAGCGAATAAAGAATTGTTGGAACAGAGCGGGAATGCGCTCGGCTTATCTGCGAGGTTGACCGCCCCGTCGGCTGACGAAGGGCGTTCGGCTGGACGCTTTTAATGGCACACCTTTGCACTTTACAATTTAGTGCTCTGGAAGGCCAGATGTGAGCAACACGAGCTACCTCTGGGACTAAACAAAAAAGCGCACCGATAGTCGCTATAGTCAAAGGAGAACAAATCAAGGAAACAGACCATGCGATTGTATCTTGATAATTGTTGTTTTAACCGCCTCTTCGACGATCAGACCACACTCACCGTCCGGCTGGAAACAGAAGCGAAATTGCATATCCAAAATGCTATCCGCGCCGGGCACTATGCTCTAGGCTGGTCATACATACTCGACTATGAAAACGCGGCGAATCCACTCGAAGAACGACGTGCCGAGATTCAGCGCTGGGAAGAAATTGCCGATTCTTCCGTAAAGAAAACTCCCGCTATCCTGGCTATGATGAAAGAGTACGTCGCAGCAGGAATCAAACCAGTGGATGCTTTGTATATTGCCTGTGCGCGGATTCTGGAATGTCAGTACTTTCTGACAGTTGACAAGGGTGTTTTGAAAAAGGCCGAGGTAATTACACAGATACGGGTCTTGAATCCCCTCGATTTCATCATTGAAAAAGGATTATGACGATGACAACAATGAAACTGGATGCAGAAATCAGAGTCTTGGGTTTTGAAATTTTGACCCAGCATTTGGGGTTAGTAGAGGCGGAACGGTTCATTGCATTAATCCAACGGGAAAAATTCGATTACACCCAATGGCGACGACTCTATCTTGCAGGACTCAGTGGAGTAGAAATTAGTCGTCAGGCCATGGAGTTGCGCCAGCAAAAGGTATCTTCCAACTTGCCACTATCAAAAACGAGCTAGTGCCTCAGTTTGGTCACTTCGGCTGTCGTACAAACCGAATTGGTTGTGGCCTGAAATTCTTACGCCGAAGTATTCGGATGATGCACTTCACGTGGCGTTGGCTATAGTAGCTGGCTGCGTCTTGATTGTGGGCTGGAATTTCCATCACATGGTTCACTTTCAGAAGATCCCTTTGTACAATGCAGTCAACACACTGCAAGGATATCCGCATATCGCCATTTATTCACCGCAGGAGGTCATTTTCTATGACGACGAAGAAATTTGATTGTGTGCAAATGAAGCGTCTGAGGGCGGAAAAAGTACAGGAACAGACGGCTGGTTTGACGAGAGAACAAGAGTTGGCTTTTTGGCGTGAACGATCCAATCAATTGCGTCAGCGTCAGGCTGCGCTCAAAAGTTCGCCATATCGCTGCTCCCACTCCCCAATCGTCGTGAAGTCGAGCGGGTAGATCTTGGCAATTATCGCCTGGCGCTGCCGGTCGGCGTCCCTGCCTAGCATCAGTGAAGTTTTCAAGTCGGGCCGTGCGTGCTCGACTTTTCTGTTATAATGGCGGCAGAAGCGCCGAAACGTGAGCCTGGAAAGAGCAGCTTACCTTGCAGATGCTGTCTTCGTTACGAGGGAGGGAATAGAATGAAATCGTGGGTTGCAACCGTCGAAGCCGACCATACAGTTCGTGTGCCAGTCGAGCTTGCTACAGGTGAGCAGGTTCTGATTGTCCGTGTCCCCTCAATTGCCGACTTGCTTAACGACCGGAAGCGGCGCGGTCGTTTCTCCGCAACTCGTGCTGCCATCCAGAGCGCACTACAATTTGGCGTGCCGCAGGAATCTCTCTCTAATCAGCAAGTTGTCAATCTGGTCAAAGAAGCCCGCCGCGCCAGCCAAGAAGAGTAACGTTCTGTGCCGCGACATATTCTTGACACGCAATCAACTCGGCGTGGCCTGGTACGTCCGCCCCAACTGGCTACACTCTTAATGGCTTGGGAGTCGGGCCGGTTCACAGTGTGGCCTCACCGGAAATGGTTCGAGAATACCAATTGGTTCTCCTTTATCCTGCTATTGCATCCCGGTCTCTTCCAGAACTGTTGCGCACCTTTCAGAGCCATTTGCTCCACGATATTGAACTGATTGAGCCGGCAGAGACGCCGCGTCTCTGCCGTGATCCTGACGACGACAAGGTTGTAGCTGCAGCCATTTACGGATTGGTCGACTACCTTGTCACAGTTGATCAAGATCTGTTGACGGATGAGATTGCTACACTATTGCATGAACTTGGTATTGATGTCATTGCAGGTGATGACCTAATCCGTTTGTTAAATCGTTCGTAGTTGCTTGATACCCAATAACATCATGCGCGGCCAGACGGCAGTTCCTGCGCTTGCATCCGGTAACTCTCCAAGTCGAGCCGTCCGTGCTCGGCTTTTCTGTTATAGTGGCGGTAGCGTTGTCAGGATGTGTAACTATCTGTGCGTTTTGAAAGGGTAGAACTATTCTTATGGAAAAACACTATGTTGAGCAGCGGGAGGGGGACTATTGGATTGCGGGAACCCGGTTTTCCCTGAATCGGTTATCTTTGCCTTTTTGGACGGGTTCTCGCCTGAGACCATTGTCACCGAGTGTTTTCCCTGCTCTCGCTGGAGCAGGTCCTACGGGGCCATTACTTATTACCTCAGCAACCGTCATGAGATTGATACTTATTTGCGACAAGTCTCTGCTGAGTCCGAAGTTTTTCAACCGCGCATCCAAGATCCTGATTTCTCGCGGAAGATGGCGAAAGCTCGGCGGCAGATGGCAATGGCATCAACATGAAAATCCGGTTTCAGGCCGATGCCGACTTAAACCAGATCATCGTCAAGGCGACGCTGCGCCTGGAGCCAGCCATTGATTTTCAAACCGCCCATGCTGCGGGTCTCGCCAGCCTGGATGATCCAGCCGTGCTGACGTTGGCGGCTGCACAGAACCGGGTGTTGGTGTCGCATGATCGCAAGACAATGCCCATTCACTTTGGGCAGTTTGTCTTATCGGAAAGCAGTCCTGGTCTTCTCGTCGTTCCACAAAGACTACCTATCTCCCAGGTAGCCCAGGATCTGTTCCTCATCTGGGTAGCCAGCGACCCTGAAGAATGGATCAATCGGATTCGCTCTTTGCCTTTGTGATGCGATAAGCTGCGACCAACCTGCCAGCGATCCCTTACCCGAATAGACTGAGCCTGGCATCGTTGAAACTCCTCAAAGTCGAGCCGTGGGTGCTTGGCTTTTCTGTTATAATGGCGGCAAGATTGCTATCATTGCGTAGGAGGGAGCGAAACAATGAATTCGTGGGAAACGCTGGATATCGTTGAGCGGAGTCCAGAGAAGGTCAGTGGAGCCTGGGTCTTTCGAGGAACCCGGGTTCCGGTGGCAGCCCTGTTTGAAAATTTGCGGGACGGTGCCACGGTGGATGAATTCCTCGAATGGTTTCCAGGAGTCGAACGGGCACAGGTTGAAGCGGTGCTTGCGTATCAACTCCAAACCCTGGCCATTGCTGAACACCTATGAAAATCCTGTTCGACCAGGGCACACCAGCACCGTTGTGCCGACATCTAGGCGAACACGCTGTGACCACAGCCTACGAAGCAGGCTGGTCGAACCTGTCCAATGGGGACCTACTTGCCGCAGCCGAAGCAGCGGAATATGAGGTACTGATTACAACCGATCAGAACCTGCGCTATCAGCAGAATCTGAACGAACGACAGCTAGCCGTTGTTGTGTTGCTTTCGACCTCTTGGCCACGCATTCGCTCACATGCGCAAGAGATTCGTGAAACCATTACATCCATCCGCCCTAGTGGCTATGCAGAGATTTCGATTTTAGATTGATTGTGCTTACATCGGAGAGATCCTCAAAGTCGAGCCGTGGGTGCTCGGCTTTTCTGTTATAATGGCGGCAGAATCGCCATAACTTGAGCATGGAAGTGTCAGGCTATGTACGAACGTGCATTGCGACAGATGCGGGAGAAAATCCGAACACGGCAGTACGTAATGACGCTTCATGCCGAAGAGGAGATGAATGACGACAGCCTCACGATTTTCGATGTTGAGCGGGCCATTCTGACGGGTGAGGTCACCGAACGGCAGGAAGATCACGTAACAGGTGAATGGAAGTATCTTATTGCTGGTCAATCCATGGATGAGGAGAGCGTCGGCGTCGTAGCCAAAATCAGTGTGACGGAGAAACTGGTGATTATCACCGTATACAGAGAGTGAACCAATGAGCAACACAGTGAGCGACACAGCTAAAGCAATTCTGATTTGTGACATTTGTGGACAGGCCGGGGCAAAGATTCGCTTTGTCTCTCGAAGCTATGGTCGAGGGGAAACGCTGTTTGTGATTGAGAATGTGCCCGTGGTGAGTTGTCCACACTGCGGAGAGAGTTATCTCACGGCAGAAACGCTACACGAGATCGAACGGATCAAACTGCACCGGCAGCAACTTGCAGAACAGCGTTCTGTTCCTGTCGCTGTGTTTGCATAAACTTTCCATTCGCGTAGTGGTGCTGCTGGTCATCGATCCCTGCGTCCCAGTGAGTGAAGGTCTCAAGCCGAACCGTGTGTGCTCGGCTTTTCTGTTATAATGGCGGCAGGACTGCCCTGAGGTGAGCATGAAAAGACCAGATTATGGACCAGATATTGGTCGAAGAACGTTGAACGCATGACACAACTACTTGAGCAGGCAATTGCGGAGCTAACTCGTCTCTCTGATGAAAAGCAGGACGCGATGGCGGCGCTTATTCTGGAAGAGTTAGAAGATGAGCAACGCTGGGATGCTGCGTTTCAAGCATCCGAAGTGCCGTTGAAGCGGATAGCGGACAAGGTACGTGCCGATGTTCGGGCGGAGGGCAGTATTCAATTTCCATTAACGATCAGTGACGCATCTGTTTCCGGTTCATTGACGGCGATGCCTATGATGTCGAAGTATGTGACTACCATTGAGGTGAGAGGGGATGAATGAGTATTCCCAATACAACTGGAATTCAGCTCTCAGCGTTGCGCTCGCCGCGTGGCGTTTTCTATCGGCTGCTCGTCCGCTACGCAAGCATCTTCATCACGGAGCGGGGCGTCAGCGCCTCCACAGTTCTGGTCGATGACAGGGTTATGTTCTCCGTATAACCAGAAGGCTGCCAGCGGCGCAGCTTCCCCCGCCACAGCAAATAGGCATCCGCTTTCTCTTCTAGTGTGACAAAAACGCCGTCGGGTAGATCGGCCAGCTTCGCCGCATAGGTAATCTTGTTGCCCAGCAGCGGTCGATGCGTTCGCGATGCAGGGCGGCGTCAATGAGGGTCGCCGCCGGGCGCGTGGACTGCGCCAACGAAGGGTTCGCCGTTGCCCACAGCGTGCGGAACTGTTCATAACCACGCGCCCGCTGACATTCGGCACAGGGGCGATGACCTGCCGCCAGCGCTGTGGCTTCGTCCAAAAAGAAGAGTTCGGTGTAATGCCCCGCCGCCATTACCACACGCTGGCGATCTTTGAAATCCGAATAGACAAATGATCCAGCGTTGCCCGCGAAAGGTACGGCGAATTGTGTGGCCTGTGTTGTGTAGGCAGCCGCGGTTGCCCATCAATGTGCCACGCGCAGATGTAGCAATGAGATCCCCAAACGGGATAACCCGATTTTGCAGGGGCATCACAACACGGCCACCGTCGCCTTCTCAATGAAATCCCGATCCAACTCAATCCCTAGCCCCGGCCCGTGGGGAACGTGGGCATATCCCTGCGCGTCGATGTGAATATCCTCGACCAGCCCAAAGTTGTAGATCTCCGTGGGCAGCAATAGCTCGAAAAATTCGCAGTTTTTCATGGCACAGGCGCAGTGCAGGTTGACCAGTTCCAGCGGGTGATAGATGGCGGTGTGCAGTTCGCACTGCACGCCAAAGGACTCGGCCAGATGTGCCGTCTTCATCACTGCGGTGACGCCACCCTTCCACGAAACGTCGCTGCGCACAATGTCCACAATGCGTTCCTGAATACAGTGGGCCGTGGCATAGTGGCTGCCGGCGATAACCTCAGTGCCGCAGATGGGGATATCCAGCTTGTCGGTGAGCTTCTTCAAGCCGTATAGATCCACATCATAGAGCGGCTCTTCCAGCCAGTAATAGTTGAGCTTCTCCAACTCGCGGCCCATGCGGAAAGCCTGTTCATGATTGTACGCCGCCACGGGATCGGCCATGAGCCGGAAGTCGTCGCCTACGGCTTCGCGGCAGGCACGATAGGCCGCCAGATCAAAGGCATAGTCGCCGGGGGGATGCAGTTTGTAGCCGTGCAGACCGCGGTTTTTACAGGCCAGCGCCTCCTCGGCGTAATCATCGGGCGTGGGATGCAGCAGCGAACTGGCATAGGTGGGCACTTTGTCCCGATAGCCGCCCAGCAGTTGAAAGAGGGGCAGCCCCGCCTTTTTCGCCACAATGTCCCACATGGCGATGTCAAAGGGGCCATAAGTGTAAATGGGTGAGTGCGACCACCAGCGGTCCTGCACACGGCTTTCGTGCCAGATCGCCTCGCGATAGAGCGGATTCTTGCCCAGTAGCCAGGGCTTCATGGTCGTGGCCGCGATCTGTCCGGCCATCTGTGCCCCGCGCCCGGCGAAGCCGAACGAATGGCCCTCGATCCCCTCGTCGGTGATCATGCGGATGACCAGAAACTCCAGGTTGGATTTTTGCCCTTTGAGTTGTTCCTGACCCATGCCCGATGTGTGCTGGCAAACGTGGATCTGGATGTCGGTGATCTTCATCAAGTGCCTTTCTCGATTAGAGTGGATTCGATTTTAGACGAACTTGCTACGATCCTGTGTGTGGAACCCCGTGATCGCCTCGTGCTGAGCTATACACCGCTCTCCAAATTGGGGGGAAGTTTCCAGCATTGCACCAGAATTTCCATGTATAGTCGACCTGCCTTGACAAATTCTAGACGTAGTTTGGATAAATGGGTCTACATCTAGTGCGTAGCCTTGGCGTATTGTAACTTTACTCTTTTATGGGGCCGTTGCAAGCTTCATTACTCATAACTTATCTACCCGACAGTTTTGTGCCAGATAGGGATAAGTCGAATAGCTGAGTGTAAGCTGATTGGTGATACAGCGCTGAATCCACCGCAAGCCGATACGGAAAATGCTGAGATCTCTGCGGCAACGGCGGTCAACGATGTGGCGCTGCCCACGCTTAATGACGTTGGAAGCCGTAGCCAAGGACCAGACGTAGAGCAAGACGACAGCCAAAGTCAACCTGGATAGGCGCAAGAAATGCTTCAGGTGAGTAGATTCCAGGTCAAATCCATGGTGCTTGAGGTCGCCAAACAGTTCTTCAATCCACATGCGACGACGATAGGCCCGAATGGCGAGTTGATAGGTTGGAAGATTGGTTGCCAATAACCAGGGAGCATCCTCCGATATGGCCCAGCGAGCCAGGATAGTGGTCATGTGGGCGAATTTTCTGGTCAAGTGAACATGGGGACACCAACAACGCTGTCCTGGCTTTTGAACCAAGTTCCGAAAGGGCTTCCAACCGTCTTCATCCGATTGAGAGACAAGATGGCTGCCTTTCTGGCGTAGAACATAGTGCCATCCCCACCCCTCAATCAGGCAAATAACGTTAATAATGCCGAATTCGCTGTCTCCTACGAGCAGAACCGGGACAGCAGGGGGAAGCAAAGAGCGCACATAGCTAAGCAAGTGCCTGTTGTTTTCCCGTGGTGCTGTGTCCTTTTCTGTGTCGTACCCATGTCCAAGCCACAGGAATGGCTCGGCGTCGATAGGCAAGCGCAACCATCAAAAGTTGGTGACCAGCCCCAATCTTGCTGCCATCAATTATTAGCCTGATTTCCCCCACATCCGTGGCGGCTCTTGCTAAAATCGGCTTGAGCACCGGCTCATACCAGGAGCGAACTCGCACTTTTCCGTTATCCAAAAAGCGCTCGAACCGCCTGGTGACACTGGTTAACTTGGCCTTGCTTGGAATGTGTGAGGCTATCTCACTGATGTGAACACTGCGCCCCCGAAAAATGCCAACCAGTAGCCAAGCCATATTTCTTTGTCGTGTGGCTCGTTCATCCGGCCACAGTTGTTGAATTTTCTGCTGCCACGTATGATACATTTGCGTGATCGACATGTGTATCTCCTTTTAGTTGGTTTGTTGACAACCCAACTATACAAGGTTTTGCTCTGTCGATCACGTTTCTCTTTCAAACTGTCGGGTAGCTAGGAGAACGCTGTGATTGTATTAGCCGGAGCTACAGGAGATCTGGGCGGGCGTGTCGCCCGTGCGCTTATGGATCGAGGGGCGACCGTGCGGGCTTTGTTCGCCCTAGCAGCCCCGCCGACAAGGTGGCGGCATTGCGCCAACAAAAGATAGAGATTGCCGAAGTTGATTTCGGCAATGTAGAGGACGTGGCGAAAGCGTATGCTGGGGCGGATTGTGTCGTCTCCACCCTGTCTGGCCTCCGCGATGTAATTGTGGACACACAGACTGTGTTGCTCCGTGCCGCTGTGCAGGCAGGGTGCCGCGCTTCATTCCGTCCGACTATTCAATTGATTTCACCAAATTGCCCATTGGCTCCAACCGTAACCTGGACTGGCGGCGCCAGTTTCACCAACGGCTTGATCAGGCTCCTGATTGCCGCAACTTCGATTTTCAACGGTATGTTCACCGAACTGCTTACCGGCCAGGCCCCCTTTATCCTCTTCAAGTTCAAGCGCGTGCTCTACTGGGGAAACGCCGACCAACCTATGGACTTTTCCACCATCGACAACACGGCTGAATTTACAGCCGCTGCCGCACTCGATGCCACCACGCCTCGATTTTTGCACATTGCCGGGGATACCTGTAGCGCACGCGGACTGGCGGAGGTTGCCCGCGACGTGACCGGCGACAAATTTGGTCTGTTGCGCGGTGGCAGCCTCGGCACACTGGCTATGCTGATCAAGACTATGCAGTTTTTCATCTCTGGCAAAGATGATGTTTATCCACCTTGGCAGGGGATGCAATACATGCACAACATGTACAGTGAAGTTGCCAGAGTCTCCACTTTCGACAACAACCGTTATCCAGACATTCACTGGACCACAGTCAAGGATGTGCTGACTGCCCATCAATCTCAAAATGGAACACCACGGCTCATTTCGCACAGTCTCGTCAGATGTGTTGTGGTAACCTCTCACACCACCCGACTTAACATCTCCTCGCCTTTTAGACCTGCCAACAAATTATCCACCGTGCGCTGGGCCATGCCGCGGCGAGTTTGGCGTGTGGCGCTGCCCAGGTGCGGGGCGATGATTACGTTGTCCAGACGCAGCAGCGGATGATCGCGCGGCAGCGGCTCCGGCTCGGTAACATCCAGCGCCGCGCCGGCGATCTGGCGATGTTCCAGCGCCTCCACCAGCGCAGCATGATCCACCACACCACCGCGGGCCATTGATCAGATAGGCGGTAGACCGCATCTGCTCCAGCTCCGCACGCCCGATCATCCTGCGTGTCTTTGCTGTCAACGGCACGTTGAGGGTGACAAAATCGGCGTGCTGGAGCAGATCGGGCAGTGTGGTATAGCGCGCCTAACTCGGCCTCGGCCGGGCATCGTGGGTGCGATTGTGATACAGCACGGTCATATCGAAGCCGCGCACGACGCGCCACCTGTCGGCCGATGGTGCCCATGCCGACGATACCGATGGTGGAATCATACACCTCGTGGCCGTGGAGCAGATCGGCATCATAATGCGTAAACGCTGGGCTCTGCCGTCAAGTGATCACCCACCACCACGTTGCGTGCGATCGCCAGAAGTAGCGCGAAGGTCATGTCGGCGGTTGCGCCATCCAGGATGCGGCGTCGCCCACTGGGATGCCGCGCTCCTTCGCCGCCGCCAGATCGATATGATCCACGCCGACACCGAAGTTGCTGATCACCTTCAGATTGGGCATGCGATCCATCACCGCGCCATCGACGTGCGGGTGGCCGTAGGTCGAGAAAGGCGTCCGGCACCACGTCAACAGCAGGGGGGCGGTCTGTGCGCCATGCCAGACTACAACTTCGCAGGCATCACCGATCATCTCCATCATCTGATCGGGCAGTTGGGTATCGGTCAAAACAAGCGGGGCCAATGGGTTGCTCCTTTGGAGTGAAATGGGAAATGTTGATCCGCAGATTTCGCAGAATTCCA